>NZ_JBDHNI010000003.1:412619-1107178 GCF_039615055.1 Microbacterium sp. X-17 | reverse complement strand
CCGATCGTAGCTCGTTCCCGGTGCTTCGTGCCGGGCTTTCGCGGCATATCCTCGCTCGCTGCGCTCGCTGCGCTCGCTGCGGTATTCCACGGTCCCGGCACTGCGCCCCTCCCACTCGCCATCGATCTCTCCGCCGGAAAGGCAACAAAAACTGTTGACGCAGGGGAGTGATCAGGATGCGGGTATTCATCATCGACACCAGAAACATGGGCCCGGAACTGCAGGGCGGACTCATCGGGGTGGTCGGCTCGCCCAACCCGACAGCAGAGGAGAAGAGGGAGTGCGTGGAAATGGTGAGCCGGTACGCGGTTGACGGGTGGGCGATCGCGGCGGACCCGCTAACTCCGATCGGGCAGCTCGCGGCGCACACTGCAGAGACGGCATCCGTGCCATTCCTCGCGCTCAACCGGTTGGCTCAGCGGAGAGTCGCCGTTGTCGCTCTTACGAATGCCACGCCGCGGGCCGCCGAGCTGCGCCAGCCGAGGGACCGAAATCTGGGTTAGCGATCAAGTTGGTCTAGGAAGAACTACCTCACGAGATGGTTCGCCGTGCGCAGACTCGCGGGTCGGCGAACTGAGCCGGCTCCGCGCCGACGGCGCCGGTGATCGTGAACGTCGCGCTCTCCCCGGGGAGCAGCGTGACAAGCGCATCGTCGGCCACTGCCTCCGGGTCGATCTTGTCGACTAGCAGGGTGACGTCGCGGGCCAAGTGCTTCGCCTGAACGGTCACGTGCCACCCGTAGCGCGTCGGCGCGGCGTCGACGGCGAGCTCCGGGTCGTGGAGGTCGGAGTCGCGGTACTCGGTGTTGCCATCCCTGTACCTCCTCGCCCTCGATCATAGGAGGCCGATACGACAGAGCACCGAGATGACATGGCCGATAAATCGTCACGTGCTCCATACACTCCACGTCATTCAGGGTCGATCTCCGAAGACGCGAGTTGCTTCAGTCGGCAGCACGTCCTCGAGGTGCGTAACCTGCCAGCCGGTTGTGGCGAGGAGGACGTCACCTAGTGCTGCCGGATCGTCGCCCCGCCACGCGACATGTTGGTCGGGTCGCACAAGTATGGCGTGGCTTGGCCCCAAGTCATGGAGCAAATTCACTTCGAGGATCTGCAGAGGTATTCGGTAGGCCGCTGACAGAGCAGCCGCCTCCTGTGCGAATCGAGCTGCCGCTGGCCCTGCCGGATCGACCAGCAGGGTGAAGTCGGAGCCGAGCCGGTCGTAGAGGGAGCGCCCGTCGGGCAGCCAAACGTGTGGCAGGAGCGAGCCAGCGCTCGATGATGGCGTGTATTGAATGGGGTCTTCGATAGGCGGCGGCGCCCCATCGTTGACGACGATCGGCGAGTCAGCATAGTGGTAGCCCAGGACGAGCCCGAGCGATGAGAACTCGGAGGTTTTGACTTTGAGTGCGTCGGCAGTAGCGTGTCGCGCGGCTTCGCCTCGCACGGAGCCCTCTGCGAGCAGGGGATCGGCGAAGTCGTATGCGAGGGATGATCCATTTGCGGCTGCATCGCGAATAGTTCGGGCCGCGACGGGTCGACGCTCCGCTTCGTAGCTCGAAAGGAGGCCGGGGCCGGCCCAACTGCCGAATGACGCCGCGAGCTTCCACGCCAGATTCGCCGCATCACCAATGCAGGTATTGAATCCGTGGCCGCCCCAGGGCGGGTTGAGATGAGCGGCGTCGCCGACGAGAAAGACACGGCCCCCACCATAGGAGGACGCGAGCAGCATCCGTGCGGTCCACATATCGGCGGCGACTGTATCAACCTCGATAGGTGCCCCGATAAGGCCTTGGACAAGGGAGACGGGATCGGGATCCGCATCAGTGTCGATCCCTTGTATGATCGCCCACCAGGTCAGGTCCAGGTCGAACCTGCCGACCATTCCCGATGACTCCGGGTTGAGCACCCAATATTGTATTGCCGGGTCGAGGGCCACGATGTCGGCGAGTTGCTCCGAGCGAAAGAGGACATTGAGGTTCTGCCTTGATTCGGAGCTTCCCTCGAGCGCGATACCGAGCGTGGTTCGCACGAGCGAACCGCTGCCATCGGCACCGACGATGTAGTCGCATTGGATCCAGTGGGACTGTCCGTTTTCGTCAACGATCAATACGCGTGGGCGCGAGGGTTCGAGGTCGAGCTCGACCGCACGCGCCCCGAGAAGAAGCGTGGCCTCCTCTACCTCGTCAAGTGCTTCGCGCAAAACATTCTCGACGACGGGTTGCGGCACCTGCTGACCTGCCTCCGGCTGCGGGTCGTACCGTCCTCGCACGACTTGGAAGGCGTTGTGGAAGCGTGAGACCTCATGGCCTACCAGGCTCGAGCAAAAGATGACGTCCTCGGAGTACTCGGCTGAGAGCGGGGCCGCATCTCGGAGCCGGTCCGCGAGGCCAAGGCGGCGTAGAAAGGTCATGGTGCGCGCATTGGCGGTCTTCGCGCGCGGTCGGGTGACGTCGACCTCGACGCGCGGCTCGACGACGATACTACGGATGCCTCGCGAGGCGAGATCGAGCGACAGGTAAAGTCCACTGGGGCCACCGCCAACGATGACGACGGGTATTTGGCGGGGGACTGCCGGCGGGTCTCGGACGTAGATGGGAGCAACCTCCGGCCCATCGTGGCGCACAGGGTCGCCGCTCGGGGTCACGAGGGCTCCAATGCGGCTGGAGCTGCACCTTCACAAGAAGCGAAGACTCGACCAGCCTCGCTCGGTATCCCTTGTGGGACGCGCACGTCTGCCGTCACGCGGGGGGTGGTCCAGCGGGTGGGGGGGTCGATCGTGACGATTTTCATCGGAAACCTAACGACGGAATCGACCGTCGCGGCGTCTCACGCGGGTCGCGGCGGTGCGAGTCAGGCAGTCAATAGCAGTGTCAACTCTGGCGGTCGCGTGACCGCTCGAAGTAGGAATATGCCATTGAATGGAAAGTTTGCCTAGGTTGCGTAGCCGAGGCCGCGTGAGATCGACCGAGCGGTCGCTCGCACGACGGGAGTGTAAGTGTGCGGCGAAGCCCCACCATCCGTGACGAGCACAGAGACCGCCGCCACCACGGCTCCGCTCCCATCGCGGATCGGTGCGGCCACCGACACAGTCTTTGACGGCCTCGAGCGGCGGATGACGGCGTAACCCGTGCGCGCCACCTCTCCAAGTGTCCGTCGCAGCGCGGCAGCAGAGACCTGGTCCACCCCTTCCTCGATCTCTTCGGGCGCCGCTAACAACTGTTCCTGTACGGCAGCCCCGGCTCCCGCCAACAGAACCAAGCCGACCGCGGTTGACCGCAAGGGCACGCGTCCGCCGACACGGTACGCAACCTGCGGGGCCGACCGGGAGGACAGCCGCTCGATCAAGACCGCCTGGGCGCCGTCTCTGACTGCGAGAAGCACGTGCTGGCGCGTTACATCGTGCAGGTCCCCGAGATACGGGAGGGCGATCTCACGCACACCATGACCGCGAGGAGCAAGAGACGCAACTTCCCAGAGGCGCACTCCGACTATGTACCTGCCGTCGTCGGTACGCTCGAGCGCTCCCCACGCGACGAGTCGGTCCGCCAAGCGCAGCGTCGTTGAGATGGGCATCCCGGAGTGGCGAGCGAGATCGGACAAAGTCAGCGAGCGTCGGCGATCTGAGAACACTCCGAGCAACGACAGGGCGCGGTCGATCACCGGCTCGCTGTGTGGTGGCTTCTTGCCCCGCACGCGCGGAGTTGCCGGGACATCGGGTGTCTCACTCACCGAACCAGTGTGCACCCGAAAACAGTGGTTCGCCATTCAATGGAAAGGTGTTGGACCATGATTGCGTCAGGTTGTCACGATTCAACGACTAGCGCCGGCGCTGTGGCCGGCCACGAAGCAAAGGTGCCCGTGACATGAAGACATCCGCTCGGCCCGGACGAATGGGCCGTTCTCTCGCCGCAGTGCTCGGCCTCGTCATGACGGTCGCTCTCACTGCCTGCAGTGGTGGCACCGGCTCGTCAGCCACCAACACCCTGACGTTCGGAATCAGCGCCGACAACGCGCCCAATGGGTACGACCCCATGCTGTACGCCGCCGGCCAGTCAACATTCTTTAGCGGCCTCTACGACTCCCTTTTCACCACGGACAAGGATGGTGTCGCGCAGCCCAGCCTCGTCTCCAGCTTCACCACAAGCCCGGACAACAAGACCTTGACGCTGACGCTTCGGACAGGCGTGACGTTCACCGACGGCTCGAAGCTCGACTCCGCGGTGGTGAAGGCGAACCTCGACCGCAGGACTGACAAGTCCCTCGTCGCGTACGGAGCCCTCGCCACCGGCGGTGCGGCCGAAATCAGCCAGGTGGCGACACCCGACAACAAGACGGTAGTGATCACCTGGGCACAGCCTCAGGCCACCGGGCAGAACAATCTTATGGACGAGACCGGCATGATCGTCGGACCCCACGGTATTGCCGATGTGGCTGGGCTCAAGACCAACCCGGACGGTTCGGGACCCTATTCGCTCGACACGGCGAAAACCACGAAGAGCGCCACTTACACATTCAGCAAGAGTACGAAGTCTTGGCATGCCTCCGCCTATCCGTTCTCTGCCGTGGTCTTCAAAGTCATCACGAACCCGCAGGCGCTCGCCAACGCGGTGGTCTCCGGCCAGGTCGACGTCGCGGGGCAGCTGGACAGTTCCACGGTTTCGCTGGTTCAGTCACGTCAGAAGGTGGCGCAAGATGGCGGCACGATCATGGGATTCCCGGTCGCGGACAAGCTCGGGCTGACCAATAAGGCCTTCGCCAGCACCCTCGTACGCCAGGCGCTGAACTACGGAACGGACCGCGCCACCCTCGTAAAGGATCTGCATCCGACTGCCAAGGCGACCGCACAGTTGTTTCCGGTAGAAGCAAAGGGGTACGACGCCGCGATCAACACGAAGTACGCGTACGATCCGGCGAAAGCGAAGGCGCTGCTCGCACAAGCGGGCTATCCGAACGGCTTCAGCATCGACCTCGCTGTGCTGGGCCAGCCGTCGGATGACGAGATCGCTGTGCAGAAGCAGTGGCAGAAGATCGGCGTGACGATGAACTTCAAGTCGGTGACTTCTACCGACGCTGCGTTCGCGGCCGTACGGACCCAGCCGTTGCTTTTCGGCCCGTTCGGTGTCGGTGCCAACCCGGCCGGCTTCATCGCCGGTGTCGTCTACGGCGGGTTCATGAACCTTCAGAAGGCGACCGATCCCGCCATCGAGCAGCCGTTGGGCGCCGCGCTTGGTACCACTGGAGCCGCTCAGGACGTAGCCCTGAAGGCGCTGAATGCGGCGATCACCGACCAGGGCTGGTACATCCCTCTCTACGAGAGCTACATCTCCTACGGCTACAACCCCAGCAAGGTGGCGGCGCCCGTCTACTCGGGCACCAACGGGTATCTTCTGCTCTCGAGTCTGAAGCCAGCAAAGTAACGCGCTCCTCAGCCGAGAAGCTAAGCAGAATCAAAGGAAGCAGATCATGGTCTTCTACATCGGGCGCCGGTTGGCATTCGCGCTAATCACCGTGTTCGCTGCCGTGCTGATCAGCTTCCTGCTCGTGCACGCCGCCCCGGGAAGCCCCGGGGCGGTCGTGCTGGGGCCGAGCGGCACTCCGGCCGAGATCGCGGCGAAGAACCATGAGCTCGGCTGGGACCAGCCGCTTGTCATTCAATTCTTTAAGTACGTGGGCGGCCTGTTTCGGGGTGACCTCGGCACCTCCCTCATCGACGGGCACTCGATTGCGGCGGACATGGCTACCCGGCTACCCGTCACCACGGCGATCGCGTTGTTTGCAACGATCTTCTCGGGGGCCTTCGGCATCGTCCTCGGGGTCACTGCCGCCGTCCGCCAAGGATGGCTGAGCCGTCTGGTCAACTCCGGCAGCGCCGTCATGATCTCGCTGCCAGCCTTTTGGGTGGGGATCTTGCTCGTCTACTTCTTCTCTATCCAACTGAATCTCCTGCCGGCGACCGGGTATGTCTCCTTCGCAGATGACCCCTTGGGCTGGGCGAAGAGCCTTGTTCTCCCCGTGCTTACTCTCACTCTCGGCGGCGCGGCGATCGTCGCCCGAACGGCGTGCGCCGGAATGCAGGCGGCGCTACGACAGGAACATATGCGCACTCTGCGCGCACTTGGCACCGCTCCCTGGCGAATCCGCTACATCCACGCGCTCCGCCTCGCCAGCCTCCCAGTCGTCTCGGTCCTGGGTATCCAGTTCATTGCGCTCTTCGGCGGGTCGGTAATCATCGAGACCCTCTTCGCTCTGCCGGGGATCGGCCAGGCCAGCCAGGCGGCAGTCTCCTCGCACGACTTCCCCGCGCTGATCGCCGTCGTCATCGCTGCGACCGTAGTCGTGGTCATCGTCAATCTGCTGCTCGACCTCGCCGTGGCAGCCCTCGACCCGAAGTTGAGAACAGCATGAGTGTCCTACCTCTTGAACCGTCGCCCGTTGAGACGGCGGAGGCAGTCACCGTCCCGCACCGCCGAGGCATCGGGAGAAGTCTTCTTCGTCCTGGCACCATGTTCGCGGGGGGTTGGCTCGTGCTCGTGCTCGTGCTTTCGTTCACCGCACCGCTCTGGCGTCCTTTCGCTGTGGATCAGCAGGATCTGGCCAACCGGTTCGCGCTTCCGTCGGCAGCGCACTGGCTCGGCACCGACAAATTGGGACGCGACATTCTTTCTCGGCTTTTCACCGCCGGAGCCGAGCCGCTGCTCGCTTCGGTCGTGATGGTTGTCGTCGCCTTCGCGGTGGGTGTGCCCCTCGCATTGGTCGCCGCCGAGCGCGGCCGCCTGGCAGAGCGTAGCCTCAGTCGTTCGACTGAGGTTCTGCTGGCTCTTCCGGCCACGATCATCCTTCTGGCAGTAATCGGTGTCATCGGACCGCAGACCTACCTGGTAATGGTCGTCCTCGGCGTGCTGTTATCGGCTGCTGTTTACCGGATCATGCTCGGCGTTGCACAGTCCGTGCGCCAGCGGCTCTACATCGATGCGGCGCGCGTCAACGGTCTCGGTTCTCTTCGGGTCAATGTGGTCCACGTCCTCCCAGCCATGGCGACAGTCATCGCCATCCAGGCGGCCCAGTTGTTCGGCATCGGACTGCTGATCGTGTCCGGCCTCGCGTTCCTTGGATTCGGACCTGCAGAGCCGCAGCCGAGCTGGGGCCTCATGATCAATGACGCCTCCCAGCATGTGTACGACGATCCGTGGCTCATGGTGCCCTCCGGCCTCGTGCTGGCGCTGACTGTTGTCGCCGCCAACGCGCTGGCGGACAGCATCGCTGCCCTTGGCACCCCTAAGCCCGCGAACCCGCGCCGCCACTCGCCGTCGCGAGTCTCGCCTGTGTCGCCGGCCATCGTTCCTCCACGCGTAACGCCGAAGGACCCAGCAGCCGTGCTCGAGGTGTGCGACCTCACTGTGTCCGTTGACGGCGGCCCTGCGCTCGTCTCCGGAGTCTCGTTCACGTTGCGGCCGGGGACGGTTATTGGCCTCGTCGGCGAGTCGGGCTGTGGCAAGACCATGACCGCGCGCTCGCTCATCGGTCTCCTTCCCGAGGGCGTCGCTGTCACCTCAGGGTCGATCCTCTGGCAGGGGCGCAGCATCTCCGGTCTGCCCGAACGAGAGTTGAACCGCATCCGCGGGCGTGAGATCGCAATGATCTCCCAGGAGCCGATGGTCGCGTTAGACCCCTTGTTCAGCGTGGAATACCAGCTGACCGGACCAATCCGACGGTTTCGTTCGGTCGGTCGGCGCGCGGCTCGCCGAATCGCAGCCGAGTTGCTCGAGCAGGTCGGCATTGTCGACGTCGAGCGTGTGCTCCACAGCTACGCGCACCAGCTGTCCGGTGGCATGGCACAGCGCGTGGCGATCGCCCTCGCGCTCACCGGGCAGCCGAAGCTCCTCATCGCGGATGAGCCGACGACCGCGCTCGACGTGACCGTGCAGTCCGAGATCCTGAGCCTCCTGCGCCGGCTGGTGAGCGAGACGGACCTCGGGATGGTGCTCGTCAGTCACGACCTAGGCGTCGTCGCCGACATCTGCGACGACATGGCCGTGATGTACGCCGGCGAAGTGGTGGAGTCGGGTGCGACCTCCGAAGCGCTTGCCCATCCGGAGCACCCGTACACGATTGCGCTGCTTGGTGCAAACCCGCACGTTCCGGAAGGACAACCGGTACCCGCGCGGCTGGCGTCCATCCCCGGAACGGTTCCGTCGCCAGGGTCGTGGCCGCGGGGGTGCCGCTTCGCGAACCGGTGCCCGTTCGCCCAGGCACAATGTCGCGAGGGCTTCGAGGCGGTCCCCGCACATGGTGACGGAGTAGTGCGTTGTGTGCGCGTAAGGGAGCTGGCAGGCATCGAGCCGCTCACATTCATCGAATCCTCCGAGGTGCCCGTATGAGCAGACTGCGTTCGATCGACTTCGCAGCGACGGTCGACAATTCCGGGACGTCATCCCCTCCCGTGCCCGCGCTGGAGGTGAAGAACCTCATCGTCCGTTATGGAGCGGGCCGAAAGGCTCGCCAGGCACCCGCGGCTATCGACGACGTCAGCTTCTCGATCGCTTCAGGCGAGACGTTGGGACTTGTGGGTGAATCCGGTTCGGGCAAGACGACCATCGGCAGGGCGGTCCTCGGTCTGCAGCAGCCGTCGTCCGGGGCGATCTTCTTGAACGGTCGCGACATCACGTCTGCGTCCCTTAAGGAGCGAAAGACGCTCGCGGTCGATCTCCGTTTCGTCTTTCAGGATCCGTACTCGTCGTTGAACCCGGCCCGAACGATCGGGCAGACCTTGGCGGAGCCGCTGCGGCTTCTCGGAGTAAGACCATCTGAGGCGGTCCGGCGCGCTCGCCTAGGGCTGGAGTCCGTTGGACTGCCCGCTGATGTTGTCGACCGGTACCCCGAGCAGTTCTCGGGCGGTCAGCGCCAGCGTATTGCGATCGCGCGCGCGCTCGTCTGCGACCCGAAGGTAGTGGTGCTCGATGAGCCAGTCAGCGCTCTCGACCTCTCAACGCAGGCGACTGTGCTCAACCTTCTCGCCGATCTGCGGGATGAACGCGGGCTGGCGTTTCTTTTCATCGCGCACGACCTCGGAGTTGTTCGCTTTCTCGCCCAGCGCACAGTGGTCCTCTACCGTGGTCAGATCATGGAGGAAGGAACAGTCGACGCCGTGGCGGGGAATCCGCGACACCCGTACTCGGTCGCGTTGACGATGGCCGCGCCTGTCCCGCGCCCAGCTGAGCAAGTCGCGCGTCGGGCCGCCCGCGAGGCGCTCGGGATAGGTTCGGCCGGATCTGCGCAGCCATCTGCGTCCGGATGTCCGTTCGCTCCGCGCTGCCCATTGGCGACGGAAGTCTGCCAAGTCGAACGTCCGCCGCTTCGCCACGTTGTGGGCACCGTTGTTGCTTGTCACCACGCCGAACAAGCTACGGCGCTCCGTGGGGTCCCGACCACGTAACTATCCGTCCGATACCAAAAACCGTTTCGCTAGGAGGCGATTGTGACAGATGCTTTTGAGGCCCTTCCTTCAGTGCGGGAGACGCCACCGGCCGAGCCGCCTGCCTTTCATGCCCCGGGAGACCGTCAGAAGCAGCATCCGCTTGGCGCGACTGTCCACGACGGCCTTACCTACGCCTGTCTGAACGGATACCGCGAACTTCACCTGGACGTCTATGTGCCTTCGGACGCTGAGGCAGCTGTGCCGTGTGTCGTGTGGATACACGGAGGTGCATGGTTGTTCGGCGGCAAGGAGTTCATGCCGGATAACTGGGACGACGCACTTCTCTTTCAGACAGCGATAAATGCTGGTCTAGCGGTGGCGGCGATTGACTACCGTCACTCGCGCGAGGCATCGTTCCCGGCGCAACTCCATGACGCCAAGGCGGCGGTTCGGTATCTACGGAAATTCGCGAGCGAACTCGGCATCGACCCGGAGCGGATCGCCGTTTGGGGCGACTCCGCCGGCGGCCATCTCGCTGCGCTATTGGCCACGGTTCGCGCCCCCGAGCTCGAAGGCGTAGAGGGGGTCGTCGGTCCAAGCAGCGCGGTCAGCGCAGCCGTGTCCTTCTACGGCGTCGCGGATGTCGACACGATGCCCTCGTTTCTCGAAACGATGCCGCAAGAATGGATTGACGAGTTGAGGCGCGCTGGGGGCGACGCGCCGCCGGAACCGATCGATGTACTCCTAGCCGAGACTCCGTTTCCTCGTGAAACTGCGAGACGACTGGTCTCGCCGGTGCATCATGTGGACTCGAACACTCCGCCCTTCCTTCTCGTGCACGGCGTAGAGGACGGTCTGGTTCCCATTAGTCAAAGCGAGGAATTTGTTACTGCTCTGCACGCGGCAGGCGTGGAAGCAGAGCTTGTGCGAGTGCCAGGCGCCGATCACACGTTTGTCGGTGTCGACCCGGCGCCGCTGATTCTGCGTGCGGTCGACTTCCTTCAGAGGCAGTTTGATCGCGAGTCTGCCGGCGCGACTCAGCAAGCAGATTCGCGATGATACGCTCCTCGTTCAACGATGGCTGGACGGTGCGGGATGCAACCGGTCCGTTCGATTCGGCACAGGGACCAGGAACAAGTCCGCAGGCGGTTCGCTTGCCCCACGACAGGCTCCTGGACTTTGATCGTTCCTCCGAAGGAACCTCGCACACGGGGTACTTTCCGGCTGCCACTGCTTCGTACGCCAAGACCTTCGCTGTGCCGGCCGAGTATGTCGACCGGCGCGTGAGTTTCGAATTCGACGGTGTCTACCGCGACGCGATGGTATTCATCAATGGTGATTTCGCCGGTCAGCGTCCCAACGGGTACAGCCAATTTCGAGTCGCTGCTGATCCGTTTCTCCGGTACGGGGAATCTAACGAGATCATCGTCGTTTCGCGGGTCCACGACGACTCGAGGTGGTATTCGGGCCTCGGTATCCACCGCGACGTGCGGATGCTGGTCGGCGGCCTCATCCATGTCGAAGCCGATGGCCTCCGAGTCACCACTCCCGACATCGAACCCGACCGAGCGCTCGTCTCCACTGAAGTACGGATTGCGAATTCGGACACCCGAACGCGAACTGTTTCGGTACTCACCAGGGTGATCGCTCCTACCGGAGCAATCGTCGCGGAGGACATCGCGCCCGCGACGCTCAGGTCAGGTACGACGGTGGCGGTGCGTAGCAGAATGCTCGTGCGAGATCCTCTGCTGTGGAGTGTGTCAGAACCTAATCTGTACCGAGCAGAGGTCGAACTGACGTCAGCCGAAGATGCGCTCCACCCGATCGACAGTGAATCGACGACATTCGGGATCCGTTCATTGCAGCTCGACGTGGAGCGTGGCCTTCGAATCAATGGGCAGTCGGTCAAGTTGCGGGGGGCATGCATCCACCACGACAACGGCATCATCGGTTCCGCGGCGATCAGGCGGGCCGACGAGCGTCGTGTCGAACTGCTCAAGGAAGCTGGGTTCAACGCGATTCGCAGCGCGCACAATCCCATTAGCCCGGCCATGCTCGACGCGTGCGACCGGCTGGGGATGCTCGTCATCGACGAAACCTTCGACGTTTGGACGCAAGCGAAGACTCCGCACGACTACTCTCTGGCCTTCGCCGAGTGGTTCGAACGAGATGTCGACTCCCTCATCGCCAAGGATTTCAATCACCCGAGTGTGATCATGTATTCGATCGGCAACGAGATCCCTGAGACCAGCTCGCCGTTGGGCTCCGGGTGGGGCAGACGAGTAGCCGAACGGTTTCGGGTGCAGGACCCGCATCGATTCCTGACGAACTCAATCAACGCCGTGCTCGCCGTCATGCCCGAGCTCGGCACCGCCGCTCTCGAGCACGCCTCGACCGTCGGCAATGCGAACGAGATGATGAGCTCGATGGGTGCGCTGATGCAGGAACTCGCTGGCTCGGACCTCGCAGCGCAACGCACCGCAGAGTCGTTCGCCGTTGTCGATGTTGCGGGAATCAACTACGGCGACAGCCGGTACGAACGTGACCGCGAGGTCTTCCCAAACCGGGTCATCGTTGGAAGCGAGACATTTCCAACCAAGATTGCGGACAACTGGCGGCTGGTGCTTGCCCAAGACCATGTCATCGGCGATTTCACGTGGACGGGATGGGACTACCTCGGCGAAGCGGGCATTGGGCGGGTCCAACACGGCGACGGCAACGATGGCGGCTTCGCTGCGGGCTACCCGTGGCTGCTTGCATGGTGTGGGGACATCGACATCACTGGGTATCGGCGCCCGGCGTCCTACTACCGGGAGATCGTCTTCGGTATCCGCGATGAACCCTACATAGCTGTTCAACGCCCTGAGCACCACGGATTAGCGCACCATGGCACACCGTGGTCGTGGACTGACTCCGTGTCGACCTGGAATTGGGCCATGCCAGTGGGCTCGCCGCTGACGATCGAGGTCTACAGCTCGGACCCCGCGGTGGAGCTCTTCATCAATGGAGAGTCCGTTGGCGTGCAACCAAGTGGACCGGACAACGACTTTCGCGCTCACTTCGAAGCCAGTTGGGAGCCCGGAGAGATCGTCGCGACAGGTATCGGGGCCGACGGAAGACGCACAGCGTCGTCATTGAGAACCGCTGGGGATTCCGTGCGCTTGCGGGCGCGCGCCGAGCGCGCGTTGCTGGAGGACGACGACGGTGACTTGGCGTTCATCCACGTGACACTCGAAGACGACGCAGGTGTGGTGGCGACTCAACTGCGACGCGAGGTGACGGTCGAGGTCGCCGGTGCCGGCGAGCTGCAAGGATTCGGCGGCGCCGATCCCGCAACGATGGATCGCTACCGGTCGGGAACGGGCCACACCTTCGATGGCCGGGCACTCGCTGTCATACGGCCCACCGGTCCCGGACAGATCGTCGTGACCGTCCGTTCCGACATGGAGGTCGATTCCGTGAGGCTTGAGGTCGAATCTCCACAGCGATGAGAGGTGCCCTTTAGGCTCCCATCTCGAACACATCATGCTCTGCTCTCTCCGGCGGGATCGGTGCAGATACCGTATGCACGCTGGGGTCTGCAAACCGCGGGAAGATGGTCGTAAACCGATTCACAGCCGCGGAGGGCCCTCATGGACGTAGCAATTCATACCCTTCGCTACTTCTGCGTCCTCGCAGAGGAGCTGCATTTCGCTGCTGCGGCGGCGCGGCTCAATATCGCGCCGCCGTCGCTTAGTCAGCAGATCGCTCGCCTTGAGACGGCTGTGGGGGAGGCACTGTTTGAACGCACATCCCGTGCGGTGGAGCTGACCGAGGCGGGTGAGCAGTTGCTTCCGCACGCTCGCCGCGCGGTGGAGGCGCACCAGGATGTCGTTGACTGGATCACCGAGCGGAACCGCGCGGCCGCCCCTGTGCTACGAATCGGCATC
Source organism: Microbacterium sp. X-17 (assembly GCF_039615055.1). NCBI lineage: Bacteria > Bacillati > Actinomycetota > Actinomycetes > Micrococcales > Microbacteriaceae > Microbacterium > Microbacterium sp. X-17. The sequence goes on along the minus strand of NZ_JBDHNI010000003.1, from coordinate 1,093,832 downwards.
GTCGCCGCGGGCGCCGGCCCGCTGACGTCCCGGGCGATCGCGAGCGCCGTACAGCGGATTCCCGGCCTTCGGTTGGAGATGCGTAAGGTCGGCTTCTTCGACCCTCAGGCCGAGTTGTCCGCAGGACGTGTGGACGCCGTGTTTGCGCCCGCTCCGCTGCATGTTGATGAGAAGGTCGTGACCGCAGCGCCGCTCTGGACCGAGCAGCGAGTGCTGGTCACGCCAGCTGATCATCGGCTTGCGCGACGGGAGTCCATCGGGATCGACGAGACGCGCGATGAGATCTTCGTGGCTGTTTCGGGCGGCGATCCCCGCGCGGTGGCATGGTGGCTTGTCGACCCCCGTCCGGATGGCAGCCACCCGCGGGTGGGGCCGGTGGCCCAGGACATCGACGGTATCCTTGCGCTGGTCGGGGCGGGGATGGGTGTTAACATCGCAGCGGCGTCGGCGGCGACCCACTATCGTCGCTCTGAACTCGCATTCGTGCCGATCGCCGACATCGAGCCCGCAACCATCTTGCTCTGCACGCGCCGCCGCCGCGAGCCGGTCGTCGCCGCGTTCGTGGAGGTTGTGCAGGCCGAGGCCCGGGCGGCTCGTGCCTGACAGCGGGTGTAGCCCCTGTGAAGTGATAGTGGATGAGGTTGGGCCTATCGCAGGGTAGGGAAGACGTACTGGCTTTCCGCTCCGCTAACGCTGAGGCTGTTCACGACGCAACTCAACGAGGAGGTTGACCTATGTCACTGGACGAAACCACATGGCCCGATTCCCACCCCCACGCTGGGATTCTCCCCGGCGCCTCCGAACCGTTCTTCCTCAACAGGGGGGAGGGCGAGAAGAGCGTCGTATTCGACACGCTCTTTACGGTCCTGCTCACGGGCAACGAGACCGACGGGCAGTTCGACGTCTTCACCACTGAGGGGAACGCGGGGGACATCATCCCGGCCCATATCCACCCGTACACGCACGAGATCTTCTTTGTGATCGACGGCGCCGTGCACCTCTGGATGGACGACGAGAAGGGCTTCAAGGACGACAGCGTGCTGCGGGCCGGCGCGTTCGGCTTTGTGCCGAAGGGGACCATCCACGCGTTCCGGATCGAGTCCACCGCTCGTGTGCTCGGGGTGAGCACCGGAGGCTTCGCGCGATTCTTCCACGCGATGGGCACGCCGACGACTAAGCCGGGCATCCCGCAGCCGTCGGAGTTCTACGCTCCGTCGTTCGACCAGATGCGGGCGGCGGGCGAGTTGTACGGCACGGTGTTCCGGCCGGACTACAAGTTCCTCGACGACTGAGCCGTGGTTCACGAGTACGTCTACGACGACCACGGGCTGAGGCTCGACCTGCATCTGCCAGAGGCGGTGAGCGAGCTTGGATCGCCGCCTCCGCTGGTCGTCTTCGTGCACGGCGGCGGCTGGCGGGCCGGCGACCGCGGAACGTTCGTGCCGACAATGGGCCTCAACTCTGAGGCGCCGGAGCCGAGTCCGTTCCAGCGGATTGCGGAGGCGGGCATCGCCGTCGCCTCTGTCGACTACCGGCTGAGCGGCGAGGCGGTCTTCCCAGCGCAGGTGAAGGATGTGCGGGCCGCGCTGACCTGGTTGCGCGCGGGCGCGGGCGAGCTCGGTGTCGACGCCTCCCGCGTCGTGCTCTGGGGCGAATCGGCCGGGGCGACGGTCGCGGCCCTTGTCGCGCTTGAACCGGGCTCCGCCGTCCGCGGGCTGATCGACTGGTACGGACCATCCGATCTGGAGGCGCTCGCCGCTTCCCTCGGGCAGAGCGACGATCCAGCGACGAGGGAGGCCGGCTGGCTCGGCCACGCGGTCTCCGCCGACCCGGAGCGCGCGCGTGCGGCGAGTCCCCGCCACCAGGTGCGGCCCGGGGCGCTGCCGACGCTCATCGCGCACGGCCTCGCCGATGAGGCGGTCCCGCACTCGCAGAGCGAGCTGTTCGCGGCGACGCTGACCGGGGTGGGCGCATCTGTGGAGTTGACGCTCGTCCCGGGCGCCGGGCACCTCTGGCAGGGCGACGTGGATCGAGGAGCGCTGTTGAGCGCGGCGATCGCCTTTTGCACGCGCGTGCTCGGCTGACGGCTGCCGCTGTGAGCGCGATCGGATCAGGCCGAGCGAAGCCGGAGCGAGATGTCGGCGGCAGTCGCGCGGGCGCGCTCCAGGAGGGTGCCGCGCAGGGCGGGCAGGTCGTGACGGGTCGTGTTGACGGCGATGTTGATCGCGGCGGCCGGGCGGGCGTCCCTGCCGAATACTGGTACGGATACCGAGCGGAGCCCGGGCGCGACCTCCTCGTCCTGCAGCGCATAGCCCTGTTGGCGGATGGTAGCGAGCCGGGCTTCCAGCTCGCCCACCGAGTGCGCGGCGTTGGGGCCGCCGCCCGCGAGCTCGGCGTTGGCGTACAGGTCGCGCAGCTCGCCGGCATCGAGGTACGAGAGCAGCAGCTTGCCCATCGAGGTGAAGGCCGCTGGCAGCGTCGAGCCGACCTGGATGTTCGCAGTCACCAGGTCGGTGTTGCGGATGCGCGCCAGGTAGAGCACCTGGTCGCGCAGCAGCACGCCCAGGTTCACCGTCTCGCCGGTGGCTTCGGCCAGCTGCCGCAACGGCTGCTCGCTCAGCTGCACCAGGCTCGAGCCGCGCAGCGCCGCCGAGCCGAGCGTGAGCACCGCGACGCCGGGCTGAATCACGCCGTCGGCCGATCGCTCCAGATAACCGCCCTCTTCCAGCGTCGCCACGACGCGGAACGCGGTCGGCATCGGGATGCCGGTGCGCTCGCAGATGTCGCGCAGCTTGAGCGACGTCGTGGTCTCGTCGAAGAGGCTGAGCACGTCGAGGCCCTTAGCGAGGGCCTCAATGCGATAGCGGTTGCCGTCCGGGGCTTTCATGGAGCGAAACCGTATCTCAGGGGGTTGGCTAGCGCAAGCCGGACGCTTCGATCAGTCGACCCGGAAGGCCCGCAGCTGCAGTGCCAGCATCGCGTAGTAGCCGACGAGCGCGCTGACCTCGAAGACCCTGGCCGCACCGATTGTGGCCTCGGCCTCTTGCCAGCCGACGTCGTCGAGATCGCCGGCGAGCAGTGCAACGGTCACCCGCGCGACCACGCCTTCCGCCCCCTCGAACCCGTCGATCCGGCCGTCGCGCAGTGCGGTCAGCTCGTCGTCGCCGAGCCCGGCGGCCCGGCCGACGCGCTCATGGGCCTCTTGCTCGAACGCGCTGTCCCAGTGCTGGGCCACCAACAGGATCAGGATCTCCCGTGCGCGGTCGTGGAGGGCTCCGGAGTAGCGGAGGGTCGACCCGAGGTTCTGCACGGCGTCGCCGAGCTCTGGGGCGAGGAGGAACGCGTTGAAGGGCCCGCGCAGGGCGCCCTCCGGAGTCGTGAGCGCGAAGTGCTGCGGACCCGACGCGCGAGGACCTCCCGCGATGCGCTCGTAGAGGGCGCGCTGCTCGGCGTCGAGGTCGACCGGATGGAGGAGAGGGATGCGCATTGACACGATCTGATGCTAGCGTCTACATTCATTCCACGAAAGTAACTTTTATACAATGAAGTGAGGGAGGCGATGATGTCTCTTCAGAGCACCACCGTCCGCGAACTGCACGACACCGCGTCCGACTGGCTCGGGCTCGACGGCGCGCGAGTCGTCGTCGCGGGCGCCGGCGGAATCGGGACCACCTGCGCGTTGCGGTTCCTCGACGCCGGGGCGCGCGTGATCGTCGTGGACCGCGACGAGCGCCGGCTCGCCGAGCTCGCCGGCGACCCTGCCTTCGGCGGTCGCGGCGGCCGCACCCTCGCCGCCGACCTGACCGCGCACGGCGCCGCGGCCGGCGTCGTCGCCGACGCGGTCGAGACCCTCGGCGGCCTCGACATCGTGCTGCACAGCGTCGGGATCAACGACCGCCGCCCGCTGCTCGACTTCAGCGACGACGAGTGGCAGCGCATCATCGACGTCAACCTGACGACGCTCTTCGCGCTCGGCCAGGCGGCGGGGCGCTGGATGACGGAGCAGGGCCACGGCCGCATCGTCGCGCTCTCCAGCGTCTCCGGCCTGCTGGCGCACGAGAACCACGGGCCGTACGCGGCCTCCAAGGGCGGCATCAACCAGCTGATCCGGGTGATGGCGCGGGAGTGGGCGAAGGACGGCGTGACCGTCAACGCCGTCGCACCCGGTTACGTCGAGACGCCGCTCACGAGCGGCCACCTCGCCGAGGGCGGCAACCGGGAGAAGCTCGAGCTCCAGGTTCCCGCGGGCCGGCTCGGCACTCCCGACGAGATCGCCGGTCCCGTGCTCTTCCTCGCCTCCCGCCAGGCCGGCTTCATCACCGGCCACGTGCTCTACATCGACGGCGGCCGCACGCTCGTCTGAGCCGGCGCCCACGGAAAGGACATCGCATGAACGCACAGATCTTCCCCCGCTTCGCCGGGCAGACCGTCCTGGTCACCGGCGCCGGCACCGGCTTCGGCGCCGAGATCGCCGTCCGGGCCGCCCAGGAGGGCGCGCGCGTCGGCGTGCACTACAACCGGTCGGAGGCCGGCGCGCGGAGGACCGCCGAGCGCATCGCGGCCCTGGGCGGGGAGGCGTTCGTCGTCCAGGCCGACATCTCCGACTGGGAGGAGGTCAAGCGACTGCGCGACGAGGTGTTCGAGACGGTCGGCACGCTCGACGTGCTCGTCAACAACGTCGGCGACGTCGCCACCGACCTGATGTCGTGGCGCGACCTCACCCCGGAGACGCTCGACCGGGTCGTCGACGTGGACGTCAAGGGCACGCTCACGATGGTCCACGAGTTCGGCGGCCGCATGGTCGAGCAAGGCCACGGCGCCATCGTCAACATCGGCTCGACGGTCATCGTGCGCGGCAGCGCCCGCGCCCCGGTGTACGCCGCCGGGAAGTACGCCCTCCTGGGCATCACCAAGTCCTATGCGGCCGCGCTCGCGCCCGCGGTGCGGGTGAACATCTTCGCGCCCGGCTTCATGGAGACGGAGGCCACGCTCGCCCGGCCGGACTGGCAGGGCGGCCGCCGCGAGAAGCTCATCTCGCAGACCCCGCTCGGCACCATCCCGGCCCCGGAGGTCGTGGCCGGCACCGCGCTCTTCCTCGCCAGCGACGACGCGTCCCACATCACGGGCGCGTACATGCTCGCCGACGGCGGCTTCAACATGGTCGGCGCCTGACCCGCCGGCACTCCCTTCAGAGATAAGGAACAGTTCCCATGAAGCTCATCACCTTCGACGAGGGGCGGGTCGGCCGCATCGACGGCGACGACGTCGTCGAGCTCGACATCCCCTCCACCAAGGCGTTCTTCGAGGCCGAGGGCCGCGTCGGCGAGACCGGCGCGGTCCTCCCGCTGGCGGACGTGCGGCTGCGCGCGCCCATCGTCCCCAAGAAGTTCTTCCACACCGCCGGCAACTTCGCCGCGCACCACGAGGAGCTGCAGAAGGTCAACTGGTCGCACCCGGTGCACAAGGGCATCGTGTTCTTCCAGAACGTGGACGCGATCATCGGCCCGGACGACCCGATCGTCTACCCGGAGCACCTCACCTCGGAGCTGGACTACGAGCTGGAGCTCGCCGTCGTCCTCGGCAAGCCGGGCAAGTTCTTCAGCCCGGAGGAGGCCTGGGACCACATCGCCGGCTTCACCGTGTTCAACGACATCACCGCGCGCGACATCCAGCGCCGCGAGATGAAGTCCGGCGTCTTCTCGTTCAGCAAGGGCATCGACACCTTCTGCCCGATCGGCCCGTGGATCGTCACCAAGGACGAGATCGACGACCCGCAGAAGCTCGCGATGGAGCTGCGCGTCAACGGGGAGGTCCGCCAGCGCGGCAACACCGATCAGATGCTGGTCACCCTGCCGCACCTGGTCGCCTATCACTCGCCGCAGATCTTCAGCGCGGGCGACCTCATCACGACGGGCACCATCTCCGGGGTGGCGGCCATCCAGCAGAACCCGTTCGACTTCTACCTGCGCCCCGGCGACGTGGTGGAGGCCGAGATCCAGGGCGTCGGGACACTGCGCAACCCGGTCGTGAGCTGGCAGGACGCCCACGGCGTGCCCGCGCCGGCGAAGGTCGACTGGTGAGGCTGGCGAATCTCGACGGGCGGTCGACGGTCGTCCACGCCGACGGAACGGCGACGGACGTCGCGACGGCGTCGGAAGGGCGGTTCGGGCCGGACCCGATGGCGGCCTTCTCCGAGTGGGAGGCCTTCCGGTCGTGGGCGTCGACGCTCGACGGGGTGGGCCCGGTCGCCGTCGACCCGGCCCGTCTCGGCCCACCCGTGCCGCGCCCTCCCCAGGTCTTCGCGATCGGCGTCAACTACCGCGAGCACGCCGACGAGGCCGGCTACCCGCCGGACAGCCTCCCGGTGACGTTCACCAAGTTCCCGAGCAGCCTCACCGGCGCGGACGCGACCGTCGAGCTGCCGGACGGCGACGTCGACTGGGAGGTCGAGCTGGTGGTCGCGATCGGCGTCGGCGGCCACCGCATCCCGCGCGACGAGGCCTGGCCGCGCATCGCCGGCGTCACCGTCGGCCAGGACCTGTCCGAGCGCGCCGCGCAGCTGGAAGGCACCCGGCCGCAGTTCTCCCTGGCGAAGTCGCACCCCGGGTTCTCGCCGACGGGACCGTGGCTGGTGACGCCCGACGAACTCGCCGACCCGGCCGACCTCGCCATCTCGTGCGCACTCGACGGGGAGGTGCTGCAGGACTCCCGCACCTCCCGGATGATCTACGACCTCCCGGAGCTCGTCGCCCGGCTGTCCGCCGTGGTGACCCTGCTGCCCGGCGACCTGATCTTCACCGGCACGCCCTCGGGCATCGGCAACGCACGGACCCCGAAGCGCTTCCTGCGCGCGGGGGAGACCCTCGTCTCGACCATCGAAGGCGTCGGCAGCATCACCACACGATTCACGGAACGGAGCAACGCATGAGCGCGGACACCACGGACTTCCCCGACGGCTTCCTGTGGGGAGTCGCCACCGCCGGGCACCAGGTCGAGGGCAACAACGTCAACAGCGACGTCTGGTTCCTCGAGCACCTGCCCGGCACCATCTTCGCCGAGCCCTCCGGCGACGCGATCGACCACTACCACCGCTACCGCGACGACATCCGGCTGATCGCCGAGCTCGGCTTCGGCGCGTACCGCTTCTCGCTGGAGTGGGCGCGCATCGAGCCGGAGGAGGGCCGGTTCTCGACCGCGGAGCTCGACCACTACCGGCGGATGCTGGAGGCGTGCCGCGAGCACGGGCTCGCCACCGTGGTGACCTTCAACCACTTCGTCAGCCCGCGCTGGCTGCTCGCCGCCGGCGGCTGGGAGGACGCGGAGACGCCCGCCCGGTTCGCCCGGTACTGCGAGCGCGTCATGGCTCACCTCGGCGACCTGATCGACGTCGCCTGCACGCTCAACGAGCCGAACCTGCCCTGGCTGCTGCGCTCCTTCGGGTTCGGCGGCGAGGAGCCGGAGCAGCGCGCGGCCGTCCCGCTCTGGGCGGCGGCGGCCGAGCGGCTGGGCATCGAGCCGGCGCGCGTCGCGCCCTCCCAGTTCACGGTGTCGGACGCCGGTTTCGAGGTGAAGCTCGCCGCACACCGGCTCGGCCGGGACGCGATCCGGGCGGCCAAGCCCGGCATCCCGGTCGGCTGGACGCTCGCGAACTCCGACATCCAGGCGGCCCCCGGGGGCGAGGAGCGGGCCGACCGGGTGCGCCGCGAGGTGAACGAGCGCTTCCTGGAGGCCTCCCGCGGCGACGACTTCGTCGGCATCCAGACCTACGGGCGCACGGTGTTCGACGAGGACGGGCTGGCCCCCGCGCCGGCCGGCGCAATCGTGAACCACATGGGCGAGGAGATCTACCCGCAGGCGCTGGAGGCCACCATCCGGCAGGCTGCCGCGATCGCGGGCATCCCGGTCTACGTGACGGAGAACGGTCTCGCGACCGACGACGACGCCCTGCGGATCGACTACCTGCGCGCCGCCATCGCCGGTGTCCGCGCCTGCCTTGCAGACGGGATCGACGTGCGCGGCTACATCGCCTGGACGGCGTTCGACAACTTCGAGTGGGTCTTCGGCTACGGGCCCAAGTTCGGGCTGATCGCGGTCGACCGCGCGACCCAGGAACGCACCCCAAAACCGAGCGCCTACTGGCTCGGCGAGGTGGCGCGCTCGCACGGAGATACCGCGACTGCCGCGGAGGCGCCTGTTCGTGCAGCTACCGACGGCGCACCGACGCAGTGAATGAGGGACGATGCCGTGACCTGCGGGTGGAGTACCTCCACGAACCCACCGCAGTCGCCACCGCACGCCCGCGATTCTCCTGGATTGCCGACCACGACCAGACCGCCTACCGCCTGGTGGTCGTCGCGGTGGCCGATGGTGGCACGGCCTGGGACTCCGGGATGGTCGAAAGTGCCGAGACCGCGTTGGTGGCATACGCGGGCGCCTCCCTCGGCTCCGACGCCGCCTACATCTGGACGGTCCTGAGCCGCGCCGCCGACGGGTCGGAACGATTCGCCGAGTCCCGTTTCGAGACCGCTCTCCTCGACCCCGTCACCTGGACGACCTCGTGGGTCACTCCACGCCAGCGGCCAACCGCGATCGAGCGCTGGACCTTGTTGGACTGGATCCGCGGCGCGCAGCCCGAGGGCGGCCCGACGGAGCGGTTGCAGCCCGCTCAGCTACTGCGCCAGCGTTTTACCGCGGGCGATGACGTCGTGCGCGCCCGTCTTCACGCCACAGCCCGCGGCGTCTATGTCCCGCACCTCAACGGCGTCGTCGTCGGCGACCAGGTGCTGGCGCCGGGGTCGGACTCCTACCGTCACCGGATCTCGGTCCAAGCCTACGACGTGACGGATCTGATCCATCCCGGCGAGAACGTCCTCTCACTCGCGCTCGCCGACGGCTGGTGGGCAGGGCGCATCGGAATCACCGGGTCGAGCGCCCAATACGGTGACACCATCTCGGCACTTTGGCAGCTGCACCTCGACCACGCCGACGGCAGCCGAACGGTCGTCGCCAGCGACGCCGACGTGGTGAGCGCGACGGGGCCGTGGGTGTACGCCGACCTGTTCGTCGGTGAGCGCTACGACCGCCGCCTCCTCGACACCGGTTGGACAGCCGTCGCCTTCGATGACACCTCATGGACACCGGTAGAGGCCAAACCAGCCGACCCGACGGTGCTGGTGCCGTTCGAGGGGGAGCCCGTGCGCCGCGTGTGTACCTTGGCGGCGGCCTCGGTGGCCGCCGATCCCGACGGGGACGGCTGGATCGTCGACTTCGGCCAAGTGATCGCCGGCCGCGTGCGCATGACCGTCCGCGGACTGGAGGCCGGCACCGAGGTCGTGATCGAACACACCGAGGCGCTCGCCGCGGACGGCTCCTGGTTCGTCAACATTCTGGGGATCAACACCGAGCAGACCGACGTCTATGTCGCAGCCGGCCCGGAGGAGGACACTTGGGAGCCGACCTTCACCTTCCACGGCTTCCGGTACGCGCGCCTGCGCGGGTTGCGTGAAGCCCCGGGTGCGGACGACGTCGTCGCCGTTGTGCTCGCGAGCGATCTGGAGCAGACCGGGTCGTTCGTCACCTCCGATGCGCGGCTGAACCGGCTCCATGAGAACGTCGTATGGAGCCAACGCGGAAATTTCGTCTCCATCCCCACCGACTGCCCGCAGCGGGAGCGCGCCGGCTGGACCGGCGACATCCAGGTCTTCGCACCGGCCGCGACGAACAATGCGATGATCGCGCCATTCCTCGGCCGCTGGCTGCAGAACCTGCGCGCCGACCAGCTCGCCGACGGCCGAGTGCCGATCGTGTCGCCGCGCTCGCACTTCGACGAAGAGTCGGCCGCGGCCGCCCAGGGGATCGGCGCGATCGTCGCCGCCGCCGGCTGGGGCGACGCGATAGCGTTCGTGCCGTGGACCCTGTACCAGCGCTATGGCGACGCGCGCGTGCTGGAAGATGCGTTCCCGGCGATCCTGCATTGGATCGACTATCAGGCGACCAGCGCCTACTCCGGCGGTGACCATTTCGGTGACTGGCTCGCACCGAGCACCCTGGAGGGAAAACCGTTCCACGAGGCGATTGGCATCGCCCCCGCTCTGACCGGCGCCTTGATCGCGCCGATGTTCCAGGCGAAGACACTCACCATCGCCGCCGTGATCGCCGACGTGCTCGGGCGGCCGGCGGAGGCGCGCGACCTCGCATCGCGCGCCGCCGCCGTGAGAGCGAGGTTCGCAGCCGAGAACGTGGCCTCAGACGGAGGCCTCCCTGTTGAGCTGCAAGGCGTGTACACGCTGGCGCTTGCCTTCGACATGGTGCCGAACGACCGCATCCCGAGCGCTGCCGCCCGCCTCGCGGGGCTGGTGGAGGAGCGCGGCTACCGCCTCGACACCGGGTTCCTCTCGGTGCCCTACCTGCTCGATGTCTTATGGGACCACGGCTATCCGGAGCTCGCCCGCCGCGTGCTCTGGCAGCCCGCGCAGCCGTCCTGGCTGTACGAGGTCGATCACGGCGCCACGACGATCTGGGAGAACTGGGACGCAGTGACGCCGGACGGCACCACCCGTGCGACCTCCCTCAACCACTATGCGTTCGGCTGCGTTGACGACTGGCTGTACCGGCGTGTCGCCGGGCTGACAGCCACAGCGCCCGGGTATCGTCGCGCCGCGATTCAGCCCGACCTGGAGGCCGGAGTCGATGTCGTCTCGGCCCATGTGACGACGCCATACGGCCGGCTCGCGGTTCACTGGGCTCGCTCGGAAGACGCCCCGGGCGCCGCGCAGATCAGGGTCGAGGTGCCGTATGGCATCACCGCCGAGCTCGCCGTCGCCGGACGTCGCATCCCGCTCGACTCCGGGATCTCCACCCACACGTTTGCGCTCCCGTCCGCTCACCCGCTGCTTCTGGGGCAATCGCCTTCGCTGGGCGATTGAGCGCTGCGCCACTCGACCCGTTAGCGTCCGACTCGATGCTCGGGGTCACGCCCGCGATGGAACGGCGGTGGATTCACGCACGATCAACTGCGGTTCTGGGCGGGTCGGCCGAGTGCCATCGGTCTGTTCGAGCTGAGCAAGAAGCGATGCGACCGCATCTCGTCCTTGAGGCCTGAAGTCGAGTCGGATCGTCGTCAGCGACGGCGTGAAGTACGGCGCTTCCGGGGTGTCGTCGACACCCGTGACGCTGATGTCGTCCGGGACCTTCAGCCCGCGCGCCACAAGGGCGTGGATTGCACCAAGCGCCATCTGATCGTTGGCAGCGACGATTGCCGTGGGAAGCGAATCTGCAGACAGCGACACCACGGCGTCATGCCCAGATCGCGCAGACCAGTCGCCGTGAAGGATTCCCGCGGGATGGAGGCCGTGGCGTGCCACCGCCGCCGCGAATACTCGTTGCCGGTTGCGAGCGGCCGACCAAGTCGCCGGTCCAGCGATATGCAGTAGTCGCTTGTGGCCAAGCGGTACGAGGTGGGAGACCACTGCTCCCATGCCAGGCTCGTCGAGATGTTCCCCAGGCTCGAGGTCTTCGGCCTCGCTAGCAATCAAGACGGGGACCCCGAAGTCGGTCCGCTCAAAAACGCTCCGGGCACTATCGGTTGAGGCAAAGGCGAGCGGCAACGTCTGGATGAACTCGACGGGCAGCAGCGTTGGAACCTGGACCGCGTATCAGACTACGGTTCCTGGCACGTACAGCCGCAACCTCACCTACGACGCAACGACTGGTCACGTAGTCATCCTCGCCGATCAGGGCACGTCAACGATCATCAATGCCGACATCGACTTCGGCCACTCTGCCGGCACGTATTACCAGATCGTGAACAAGCTCACTGGGCAGGTGATCGGGACGACGAACAACACCACCGATGCCAACATCGGGAATGGTGACCTCCTGGACGTCCGCTTGGAGACTGCAGGATCGGCAGGTAATCCGGACACAGCTGTGGCACATCACGACCAAGCCCGATGGAAACGTCACGCTGAACAAGTCAGGAGGCCGCGCGGCTGAGATCTGGACCGGCAACGCGACACAAGGCCAGCAGATCGGTCAGTGGGTCGACAACGCCACCAACGGTCTCTTCAAAATGGTGACGAAGAGCAACGGCTACGTGTACTTCCAGAGTGTGCAGAACCCGTCGCTCTATCTCACCGGCTCGTCGGCCGGGGCAACACTCACGCTTAAGCCTTCTGACAACGGTGTCGGCTCGCAGGACTGGCAGCTCGTGGCAAAGTAGGAGTTCACGCCACCCTCGAGGACGCCTGCCCTGACACGGGCAGGCGTCCTCTCTCGTGCAACGGGAGGTCCATAGCGGAGCCGCCGCGGGCGGCGCTGACTTCTTGGTTTTGTTGTCTTTCCGCGGGCCGATCGTAGCTCGTTCCCGGTGCTTCGTGCCGGGCTTTCGCGGCATATCCTCGCTCGCTGCGCTCGCTGCGCTCGCTGCGGTATTCCACGGTCCCGGCACTGCGCCCCTCCCACTCGCCATCGATCTCTCCGCCGGAAAGGCAACAAAAACTGTTGACGCAGGGGAGTGATCAGGATGCGGGTATTCATCATCGACACCAGAAACATGGGCCCGGAACTGCAGGGCGGACTCATCGGGGTGGTCGGCTCGCCCAACCCGACAGCAGAGGAGAAGAGGGAGTGCGTGGAAATGGTGAGCCGGTACGCGGTTGACGGGTGGGCGATCGCGGCGGACCCGCTAACTCCGATCGGGCAGCTCGCGGCGCTCACAGCAGAGACGGCATGCGTGCCATTCCTCGCCTTTCACCGCGTGGACCAGCGGGGTGGCCCGGTGATCGGGGCGTTGAGGCTTGGAGCTGCGGCTCGCGAACTGTCCTGAATCCGTAAGGGAAGCGGACCCAGGTGTACGGGTCCGCTTCCCTTATGGCTCAACCTTTTGCGCCCTGCTCAGCGGTGGATTGGGGATTGGTTGCTTCTGCCCCTGTGATCCTCGAGGCGGTGACGATTTGTTCGACGTCGCTGAGGTTGTAGCCCCAGGCGGCGAGCTGGGTGAAGTAGGCGGTGTCGGTGGGGGAGGGATACCGCCAGGTCTGCTTGCTGGTGACGGACTCGCACGCTCCGAGCACGATCGCGAGCGCAATGTGCTGCGACTTGCCGGGGGTCTGATCGATGAGAGCGGCGAGCTTGTCGCTCTCGAAGTATCCCGAGGGTTCGAGTCCGAGCAGCCGGTGGGCGAGTTCGTTGCCCTCCCTGGTGGCGGTGCTGATTGCCTGCCGATGGATGGTGAGGCCCTTGGCGATCACGGCGCCCGCGTCCTTGGGCAGGCTCTTGCGGGAGAGCAGTTCGGTGAGCCATTCGCGACGGACGATCTCGTCGGACGCCCACGCCTTGTTGTTGGCGATCAGAGTGCGCCGTTCGGCCTTCTCCTCCTCGGTCATCGGCCCGGATTTGGACTGACTTCCGCCGTAGGGGTGGAACCCGGCCGCTTTCGCGTCGCGCACGAAGTACGTCACGTTCGCGTCGCCGTCGGCGTAGACGCGCACGTGGACTGCGCGTCCGTCGATGTTCTCGATGTGCTCGACGGTGACCCGCTGGTCGTCTGGCGTGAGGAGGTCGCCGATGCGCGTGTACTCCGTGTCGTAGTAGCCGGGATCGCTGTCGAGGGTCAGGTAGCCGCGTCCCGCCAGGTCGGCTTCGGTGTCCGCCTTGGTCTTGGCCCGCGCTTTCTCGTCGCGTGCCCGCTGGGCCGCGTGCGCGAACTGGGTGGGGTCGTTAGTGGCGACCTGGATCAGGTCGACACGGACCTCGTCGTCACCGTCGAACTCGATCAGTACGGCCGCCTGATCTAGCGTCAGCTGGTGCTTCTGGATCGCGGACGACGCCACCTCGTTCTCGACCACCGCAAGTGCGGTCTTGACCTCCTTCGCCTTGGTGCCGGTGCGGCGGGCGATCGCGGTCACGGAGAGTCCTTCGAACGCGAGTTGCTGGAACGCGGCGGCACGGTCGCCGTCGGTGAGTGCTTCGCGCTGGTCGTTCTCGACCATCTGCTGCACGATCCGTTCCGCCGTCACTTCGTCCGCCGTCACCAGGTAGACGGGGATAGTGGCGAGCCCTGCTTCCCGAGCAGCGAAGACCCGACGCTGTCCAGCACGGACCCTCACCTGGCCGTCGTCGCTGCAATGTCCGAGTACAGGCGTGAGGACCCCGTTCTCCTTGATGCTCTGTATGAACGCAGGGGTGATGGGTGCGGAGGGTCGCACGTTGGTTTCGACGGCCAGGGTGTGCGGGTCGAGGTGTTCGATGGTGCCCGGACCAGTGGTGGTGTCGCTCATTGCTCTGTTTCCCTTCAACTGTTCTTGTTCGCCTGTCTGGCAAGGGGATCGAGGGTGAGCGGGGGCGGTGCGGAGTGCCGGGTCGTGGAATACCGCAGGGAGCGCAGCGAGTGAGGATATGCCGCGAAAGCCCGGAACGCAGCCCGCGGGAGCGAACTACGATCAACGGCCAGGCAGACGCACAACCCAAATGAGCCGCAAGGCGCGTGCAGCTCCACCAGGTCTGTGCCCGTCAGGATCGCGCCCACGCTCTGCCGGGCTGCCTTAGAGCCCACATTCAGCACGTGCGTGAGCGGGAGGGCACGAATTGGCTCCGCATCTCCACCACGCTGAACGGCCAATCACAGACAGCCCTGTGGGGTTGAGACTGATACCGCCGTCGCCAACCCTTGTCTTCGCGGTCCTATGCGGTGCTGTTGCGTACAGTAACTTTTCGGTCTACCGGAATCTTCGCTTCCTCGACTTTCTTGCCATCGACGAGGGCGGCGACGTAGTTGGCAAACTCGGGAATGAAGGTCGAGAGATCCGAGGAGACGCTGGTGAGCGGCGGTTGGAGAAATTGGCCCGCGAACGTGTCGTCGACTCCGATTACCCCGAGGTTTTCAGGGATCGATACACCGGCTGCTGCTGCCGCCGCGATGACTTGAACCGCGATCGTGTCGTTGTATGCGCAGACGCCAATGCCTCCCCCGGAACGGGCCCCTAGGGAGGCCACGAGTCTCGTTGCAAGTTTCGGATCGTCTGGCCACGTGACTGTCGATATCAGCACACCGGATCGCGCGGCCGTTTGCGTCGCGGCGTGCTCTCGCAGCGCGTTCATCCGCGCGTCGTGTTCGCCCGTCGACCGAATGAAGACGAGCTCTTGATAGCCGCGGCTGACCAGGAACTCGACCTGCGTGCGTCCTGCGGAGGCTATGAACTCGTCGCGACCTGGGAACGCTGTGATCACCGGAACGCTAAATCCGAGTGCGAGTGATGAGAATTCAGAGTCCTCTTGAGTCGGCGAGGTCAAGACCAGGGCGGGTGACAACTCGCCAACCGGTCTGGGTGCACCCGAGACGCCCATTTGCCAAAGTAGCCCCAATCCGAGTGAACCCAGCTCGTGGGCCAGTTGCACGATGTATTGGGTCAGTAGAGGTTCGAAACCATCTTCGGGGGGGGTAAGAAAGAGGACGCTGCGGCTCTTGGCTCCACTCAGATGCCGTGCAGCGGCAGTGGGGTGATATTCGAGACGTCGGGCGGCATCGAGAACTCTTTGCCTCGTGGCTGCACGAAGACGCCCGTTTGGATCACCATTGAGGGCGTAGCTTACGGCAGCTCGCGAGACGCCCGCTTCCCTGGCCACGTCCTCCGCGGTTACTCGTCGTTGCGTTTCCTCGGGCATCTGCTGTCCTCCAGGGTCAGTATCGCAGGACACTCGTTCCTGCGTTTAATGGGTGGCCGGGCGTGAGATTTGGCCGCCTCAATTGGGCCGATATCGGTGCTGCGTATGGCCCTTACCCGCCGTCCCGGGCGGTCAATCGCCGACTGTCCGAATCGTTTCCCAACTTGGTTGCGCCGGCATAAAGCGGACCTCGGCATCGGCGGTGAAGCCCCCGCAGTTGCGGCCGCCGAGACTGTCCCCGCTTCGAGCCTGATCGCTTCCTAGGAAAGAGCTTATGCAACGATTTGATGAAGCGCGTCACGTATGTGCAGTGTGCGGTTGACATTGCCCAAGTGAAGCGTGTAACTTGCAAATGAAACGCTTCAAATCGAGGCTTCGCCATTCAAGGAGGAATAGTGACCACAGCACGTAAATTCCACATGCGGCGTCTAATGCCGCTTGTGGCCGTCCTGGGGGCGGGAGCCCTCGCACTCACTGGCTGCGGCCCGGCAAACAGCAGCAGTGGGGCAGGTAGCGCCAAGTTCAACTACCTCGGCCAGACCGAGAACACCACGATCGTGGGCGCCCTGACCGCGATGTCGAAGAACCAGTGCACGGCAGAGGACAAGGCTGCACCTCTCAGCACCGATAAGTCTGCTGGCGCACAGTTCGACCAGAAGCTTCAGCTTCTCGCAGGACAAGACGCGCTTCCGAACATGTCGATGGCGGCTGGCACCCCGTCCCTCATGAAGCAGTTCATCAAGGCAGGTCAGGTGGTGGATTTGAGCACCGAGCTGAACAAGCTCGGCGTCGCTGACAAGATCCTCCCCGCGGCTGCCTCAACGATCAAGGCGCTGTACGGCCAGTCCGACCTGTACTCCCTCCCGACCGAGTTCAACATCGAAGGCTTCTGGTACAACAAGAAGA
Organism: Microbacterium sp. X-17; assembly: GCF_039615055.1. Lineage (NCBI taxonomy): Bacteria > Bacillati > Actinomycetota > Actinomycetes > Micrococcales > Microbacteriaceae > Microbacterium > Microbacterium sp. X-17. The sequence continues at coordinate 1,077,263 of NZ_JBDHNI010000003.1, read as the reverse complement.
TCCTCTCCGAGAATGGCATCACTGCGCCGAAGACGTGGGACGAGCTTGTCACCGCGGCAGGCAAGCTGAAGAGTGCCGGAGTCCAGCCCTTCTCCGCGGACGGCAAGGACGGCTGGCCCATCACTCGCCTCGTCGGGGATTACATCCTGCGTGACCTCGGACCGACAGCTCTCAAAGACGTCGCCGACGGCAAAGCCAAACTGACCGATTCGAAGTACGTGAAGGCTGCAGACGCAGTCTCCGCTCTCGGCAAGGCCGGCTACTTCGGCGAGGCAGTCGGTTCGGTCGACTACAACGCGGCGATCAACCAGTTCCTCACGGGCAAGTCCGCCTTCTTCTACATGGGCAGCTGGGCACTCGCCAACTTCAACGACGCTACCCAGAACCAGATCGGCGCTGACAACATCGGGTTCGCTCCCTTCCCCGCCGTGTCGGGCGGCAAGGGCAGCATCGATCAGGTGCCCGCCAACGTCGGCGTCCCGGTCATGTTCGCCAAGAAGGACTTCGGCGACAAGCAGGCCGCGTGGCTGAAGTGCATCGTCAACAACTACGGCGATCAGGTCATGAACAACGGCGGCGTCGTTTCTGGATTCAAGCTGACGTCGCCCCCGGCCAACCTGCCCGCGACCACGCAGGTGGTCCAGGACACCATCAAGAAGTCCTCGTCAAGCATCCTCTGGTTTGAGGCCCTCTTCAGCTCGAAGGGCACCAGCGTCAGCCAGACCAACGGCGGCGGCCTCGGCAGCGGAACCCTTTCCGGCGCTGACTTCATGAAGCTCGTTCAGGACGCCAACGCGGCGGGCTGACCTTCAACCACCGAGACACGGGGTCGCGGCCGTGTGCGCCGCGACCCCGTGCATCACCGCTGCATTCATTTGCAGCCGACAGTAAGTTGAACCATGGACAGAGTGCTCGGCGACAAGCGCGCCATCTTCATCCTTCTCGGACCCGCCCTCGTACTGTATTCGGCGATCATGCTCATCCCGATCGTGTGGTCGCTCGGATACACGCTCTTCGACGGCAACGCGGTCACGGGCTTCACATTCACCGGTTTCAGCAACTTTGTGAAGTTCTTCAACGACCCGGCGGCGTGGAGCGCGGTCTGGTTCAGTCTCCGGTTCGCGGTGGTCATGACGATTCTGCAGGTTGGGTTCGGCTACCTGCTGGCGCTCCTGTACGTCTTCTGGCTCAAGAAGGCCTCGTCGACCGTTCGAACCATCGTCTTCTTCCCGTTGGTTCTGCCTACAGTTGCTGTGGCCCTGCTCTTTCAACGGCTTTTCGAGGCCGCGCCGACTACCGGCCCGGTCAATGCGGTGTTGAACGCATTCGGCATCCACTCGATCGATTGGTTCGGTACTCCAGAGGCATCGTTTTGGGTCATCATCCTCATGGGGTTGTGGCAGTCGATGGGGTTCTACGGCGTTCTGCTCTATGCAGGCGTGATCGAGATCCCGGAGGAACTGCTCGAGTCAGCTCGACTTGACGGCGCAAGCGGTTGGAAGCTCACGCGGACGATCGTGCTTCCGCTGTCTCTTCCCGTGCTGCTGTCGTCGCTGATCTTCAGCATCAACGGCACCCTGAAAGTCTTCGACAGCGTTATCGCACTGACGAACGGCGGTCCTGGCAATGCAACCACTCCGCTGACGCTGTACATGTTCCAGACCTCCTTCACCTACGGCGAATACGGCTATGGGTCGACGATCGCGCTGATGCTCGCGATCCTCTGCTTGTTGTTCACGGTCTTCATCTTCCGGTCAACGCGCCGCGACCTCACGAAGGGCTGACAACGATGTCCACCTCAACTCTCACGAACGCACGTTCGACCAGCACGTCCAAGACGCGAGTTCCTCGCCGTCCACGTCATACTCCGACGCGATTCTTCCGCCGCCTGCCGGTTCGGATTCTCATCACCATCCTGTTGATCGTCGAGATCTACCCGATGTTCTGGATGCTGCTCGGGTCGTTCAAAACGCAGTCGGAGTTTCTGAACGAGCCGTTCTGGACGTTGCCCCAGTCGTGGTCGTTCACCAACTACGTGTCGGTCTTCGAGAGCGGCTTCGGTCACTACATCGTGAACAGCATCATCGTGGTGTTCCCCTCGCTCGCCGTCGTGTTGATCGTGGGAGTCGCGGCCGGATTTGCTCTGGAGGTGCTCGTTTGGAAGGGCCGGGGGCCCGTCCTTCTTCTCTTCCTCGCTGGGATCATGGTGCCGACGCAGATGATCCTGCTGCCGCTCTTTACGATCTATTTCCGCACCGGTCTCACCGGCACGTACTGGCCGATGATTCTCACCTATATCGCTACAGGCCTTCCGTTGACGGTCTTCATGATGGCAACCTTCTTCCGCAACGTGCCCCGAGAGATCTTCGAGGCGTCCACACTCGACGGTGCAAGCATCCTGCGCTCCTTCTGGGCCGTTGGCCTGCCGCTGGTCAAAAACGCGATCTTCACCGTCGGACTGGTCCAGTTCTTCTTCTTCTGGAACGACCTGCTCATCGCGCTCACGTTCACCAACAACGACTCGCTCCGAACTATCCAGGTCGGACTGCTGAATTTCACAGGTCAATACGGGGCCGTGCAATACGGCCCGACGTTCGCAGCGATCGCGGTCAATGTCTTCGGAACACTGGCGATTTACCTGTTCCTCAACCAACAGGTGATGAAGGGCCTCACGGCCGGATCGGTCAAGGGGTAATGCGAATGAAGACCACCTCGGCCGACTCACGCGCCACTGTCGATTCTGTGTGGCTCGAAAACCGGAGGGCGGGGAGTGCGCTTGGTATCGACGAATCCGCTCCGCGAATTGCATGGACCGCGGATTCGCCCTCCCCAGATGACGCGGTGGAGCTGGAACTCACGCGTGACAAGGGGACGGTCGAGCGCCACATAAGTCATGGGGGCGCCCAGCGGCTCATCGACTGGCCATTCGCACCCTTGACGTCGCGTGAAGCCGTGACGCTGAGGCTTCGCTTCAACGACGAGGAAGGTTTCGCCGGACCAAGCGATTGGAGCGCACCCCTCGCGATAGAGGCCGGCCTGCTTGACCGCGAGGACTGGGCGGTACCGTTCGTATCACCGTCGGCAAGCGCCCCGCAGGGCGCGGTCCGCCCCGGCCACCTGTTACGCGCTGAATGGGACAACGTCGATTTGGGCGTCGATGTGACAAAGGTCCAACGCGCACGGATCTATTCGACAGCACACGGTGTCTACGAGCTCGAACTCAACGGTCGCAGCGTCTCAGATGACCTCCTTTCGCCAGGCTGGACCAGCTATTCGCACCGACTGCGATACCAGACGCATGACGTAACAGACATCCTGCAGTCTGGCCGCAACGCCATCGGTGTCTGGCTGGCCGATGGCTGGTACCGGGGTCGAATCGGTTTCGACGGTGGCCTCTGGGACGTCTATGGCAACGACGTTGCCGTGCTTCTCCAATTGGAGCTGACGCTGGAGGATGGGTCGGTCGTTGACGTTCCGTTGACCGACGGGTGGCGTTCACACGCCTCACCTGTTACTGCCGCTGCCCTCTACGAGGGCGAGAGCTACGACAGCCGGCTGCTGCCCGAGGGCTTCAGCGCCCCTGGCTTCGATGATTCAACCTGGCAGACGCCGACGCTCCTCGACCTGTCCGACTTTTCGGCGAAGCTGGAGGCGCCGACGGGACCGCCCGTTCGTGTCACTGAGGTGCTGAAACCGATCAATGTGGAGGCAATCGCCGGTTCCCGGATCCGGCTCGACTTCGGGCAGAATATCGCCGGAAAACTTCGAATCCGTGTAAACGGGCCGGCCGGGCACACCGTAACCCTCCATCACGCGGAGGTCCTAGAGGATGGTGCGCTCGGGGTCAGGCCGCTTCGATCCGCTGTCTCCATCGATCGATACACGCTGTCGGGTAACGGAGTCGAGGAGTGGACTCCACGATTTACGGTGCACGGGTTCCGCTTTGCCGAGATCGAGAACTGGCCGGGAGCCATTGAGACTCTTGACGTCGAGGCTCTGGTCGTGCACACGGATATGCAACGGACGGGCTGGTTCGAAAGCTCCCACCCCGGTCTGAATCGGCTCCACGAGAATGTCGTGTGGAGTATGCGCGACAACTTCGTAGATCTCCCGACCGACTGCCCGCAACGAGATGAGCGTCTCGGTTGGACCGGTGACATCCAAGTGTTCGCACCCACAGCGCTGCGCCTGTTCGGCGCTCATGGAACGCTCAAGGGGTGGTTGCGGGACGTCGCATACGAACAGGGTGATCAGGGGCATGTGCCCAACTTCGTGCCGTGGATTGAATGCGGTTTTCCCAACCACCCGACGGCGGCGTGGGGAGACGCGGCCGTCATCGTGCCTTGGGAGATGTATCAACATGATGGCGACCTTCGTGTTCTCAGAGACCAGTACGACAGCATGCGTGGGTGGGTGGACCTCGTCGACCGTCTATCCGGTCACACCGGATTGTGGAATACAGGTTTTCAGCTCGGAGATTGGCTCGATCCCGCAGCGCCGCCGGACAACCCGGGCGAGTCTCATACTGACAAGAGTTTGGTAGCAACCGCGTACCACGTGCGCACGTCACAGATCCTCGCCGCTACAGCTGAACTGCTCGGCAAAACCGTCGACGCGGCACGCTATCGCTCAATCGCCGATCGGGCCGTCGTGGCCTTTCAGGCGGAATTCATCTCTCCTCACGGTCGCGTGGTCAGCGACACAGTCACCTCGATCGCACTCGCCATCGCCTTCGATCTATTCGCAAACGAAGATCAGCTCCGAGTGGCCGGTCGACGCTTGGGGCAGCTCGTCGAGGCAAGCGACTTTCGAATCAGCACAGGCTTCGTCGGTACGCCGATCATCTGCGATGCGCTGGTCAGGGTTGGTGAGCTGGATGCCGCCTATCATCTGCTTCTCCAGGAGGAGTTGCCGTCGTGGTTGTACCCCGTGTCGATGGGCGCGACGACCATTTGGGAGCGGTGGGACAGCATGCTGCCGGATGGAACCATCAACCCCGGAGACATGACGTCGTTCAACCATTACGCACTTGGGGCCGTTGCCGGCTTCTTGCACCGGGTAGTTGCGGGTCTTGATTCAGCCGAACCGGGCTGGCGGACGCTGCGTATCGAGCCCAGGCCCGGCGGCGGCCTTACCCATGCTTCCGCATCCCATCTCACGCCGCTGGGCCCAGCTTCCTCCTCCTGGAATCGCGTGGGTCGCCACTTCACTGCAAACGTGCTGGTTCCGCCCGGTGCGACCGCGACGGTCGTACTTCCGGAGGGGGGCGGCACGTTCACGGTCGGGGCGGGAAGCCACACATTCCAGTCCACGTTCCGAGACGCTTCCGACGATCCGCGAAAGCCGTCGCCACGTCGCTGGTGAGCGGCCCTCGTTCGGCGATTCTCGCAAACGCACCATCCATTTGACGAAAGGAAACCACTCCGTGCAGCAGTCCATCATCCCCGGACAACCCTGGCTCGACACGAACGGGAAGCGCATTCAGGCCCATGGAGGATCAATCCTCTACGTCGACGGGGTCTTCTACTGGTACGGCGAGAACAAGGAGCGCACCTCTCCAGGCAACGGTATTTGGCACTGGGGGATGCGCTGCTATTCATCCACCGATCTCTACAACTGGGAGGACAGGGGCTTGATCATCCCTCCTGTCGCCGAAGACACCAGCGATCCGATGCATCCCGCCCAGTTCGCCGACCGCCCGCACATCATTTACAACAGCCGGACAGGGAAGTACGTGTGCTGGATCAAGGTGATGCAGCGCGACGGGGGTCAGCTGTCCAGCGTCTACACCGCTGACGACATCCTCGGCCCGTACGAACTTGTGCGAAGCGGCGTTCGCCCCCTCGGGATGAACGCGGGCGATTTCGATCTCGTCGTCGACCCTTCGGACGGTAAGGCCTATTACTACTTTGAGCGGGTGCACAGCGAGCTCATCTGCGCCGACCTCACCGACGACTACACGGATGTAACCGGCTACTACTCGACCCACTTTCCGCGGTTGCAGCCTCCCTTTGTTCGCGAGGCACCGGCGTATTTCCGGCGAAATGGTAAGCACTATCTGATCACCTCCGGCACTACAGGCTATTTCCCCAATCAGTCGGAATCTGCTGTCGCCGATAGCTACCACGGCCCGTGGCGTGTGATCGGCAACCCCCATCCCGGTGACGAAACCAACACGTCCTATCGGTCACAGCTGTCATCGATCTTCAAACATCCCCACAAGAAGGACCTCTACATCGCGCTCGGCGATCGCTGGGTCGTGAATCCGCCTGCCGACCTGCCCGACATCCCAGCGCTTTTCGAGCGCGTCTTCGCGCCAGGAGCGGAGCATCACGACTGGGGCACGGTTCCGATCACCGACCCTGACACGTCGATTGCAGACTACGTGTGGCTTCCTATTCGGTTCGATGGCGACGACGTAATCATCGACTGGCATGACGAGTGGCGCATCGAAGACCACGACTGACCTGGCCTGCACCAGGTGCAGGACGACCGCCAACCACAGAGAGATTCTTGATGACCCTCACCGACGACATCCGTTTGCAGCTCGCGCTGCAGGCGATCGAGCTGCCCTCCTGGGCGTTCGGCAACTCGGGCACGCGCTTCCGGGTGTTCGGCACGCCGGGCACTGCGCGCGACCCGTTCGAGAAGATCTCGGACGCGGCGCAGGTGAACAAGCACACCGGTCTCGCGCCCTCGGTCGCCCTGCACATCCCGTGGGACAAGGTGGACTCCTACGCCGACCTCAAGAAGCACGCGGAGGACAACGGCGTCGAGCTCGGCACGGTCAACTCGAACACGTTCCAGGACGACGACTACAAGTTCGGGTCGGTCACCCATTGGGACGACCGGATCCGCCAGAAGGCGATCGACCACCACTTCGAGTGCATCGACATCATGAACGAGACCGGGTCGCGCGACCTGAAGATCTGGCTCGCGGACGGCACCAACTACCCGGGTCAGGACTCGATGCGGGCGCGGCAGGACCGGCTGGCGGACAGCCTCCAGAAGATCTATGAGCGGATCGGCGAGGGCCAGCGCCTGGTGCTGGAGTACAAGTTCTTCGAGCCGGCGTTCTACCACACGGACGTTCCGGACTGGGGCACGAGCTACGTGCAGACCGCGGCGCTCGGCGAGCGGGCGATGGTATGCCTGGACACGGGCCACCACGCGCCGGGCACGAACATCGAGTTCATCGTGATGCAGCTGCTGCGCCTCGGGAAGCTCGGGTCGTTCGACTTCAACAGCCGGTTCTACGCCGACGACGACCTGATCGTGGGCGCCGCCGACCCGTTCCAGCTGTTCCGGATCGTGTTCGAGGTGATCCGCGGCGGCGGGTACGCCAACCCGGACGTCGCGTTCATGCTCGACCAGTGCCACAACCTGGAGGCGAAGATCCCGGGCCAGATCCGCTCGGTGCTGAACGTCCAGGAGGCCACGGCCAAGGCGCTGCTGGTCGACACCGAGGCGCTCGCCGCCGCGCAGGCCGCGGGGGACGTGCTCGCCGCCAACACGGTGTTCATGGACGCCTTCAACACGGACGTCCGCGCCGACCTCGCCGCCTGGCGGGAGTCGCGCGGCCTCCCCGCCGACCCGATGGCCGCCTACAAGGCCTCCGGCTACCAGCAGAAGATCGAGACCGAGCGCGTCGGCGGCACCCAGGCCGGCTGGGGCGCCTGAGCGTCCGCCATGCTTCAGTATGTCGCTGCCGGTGCAATCGACCCGCTCAAGTTGCGGGTCAATCGGCCTGCGGGACAGCTGCCTGAGCAACTTGTTGTCTCGGTCTTTTGGGATGACTTCTCGATTCGACCCGAACACGCCGATAGTCGAGCGGATATGGACCTGGGCAATCTTCAGTCGATTGCAGTCCTGGACCGTTCGAAGGCGTTACCTGCCCTAAGCGCAATACTCGCATGGGCAGTTGGTGATCTCACTTCGGCATTGCGTCTCGACTTGGCGTGCCGAGATGTGAGATCGCTTCTCCTCTGTCGAGAAGCGTCCACAGTCATTCAGCGTGCACTTAGCGACGTGAATTCCGACCTCTACGTGCAGGTGACTGTGCGAGGAATCCTCCCCGGTGAAAGAGATCTAGACATGCAAAATAACGAGACCGTCGCGGCCCTCCTGGCCCGGTCGAACCGCCTCGGCGCCGACCCGAAGAACACGAACTACGCCGGGGGCAACACGTCCGCCAAGGGCACGGAGACCGACCCGGTGACCGGGGAGCCGGTCGAGCTGCTGTGGGTCAAGGGCTCCGGCGGCGACCTCGGCACGCTGAAGGAGTCGGGCCTGGCGGTGCTGCGGCTCGACCGGCTGCGCGCCCTTCAGAACGTCTACCCCGGTGTGGACCGCGAGGATGAGATGGTCGCCGCGTTCGACTACACGCTGCACGGCAAGGGTGGCGCGGCCCCCTCGATCGACACGGCCATGCACGGCCTCGTGGATGCGGCGCACGTGGACCACCTGCACCCGGACTCCGGGATCGCTATCGCGACCGCGGCGGACGGGGAGGCGCTGACGTCGACCATCTTCGGCGGTCGCGTGGTGTGGGTGCCGTGGCGTCGTCCCGGCTTCCAGCTCGGGCTCGACATCGCCGCGATCAAGGCGGCGAACCCGGATGCGATCGGCACGGTCCTCGGCGGGCACGGCATCACGGCGTGGGGCGACACCAGCGAGGAGGCCGAGGCCAACTCGCTGTGGATCATCCAGACCGCCGCCGACTACATCGAGGCCAACGGCCGTCCGGAGCCGTTCGGCGCGCGCATCGCGGCGAACGAGCCGCTGGCCTCGGCCGAGCGCCGGGCGAAGGCGGCGGCGCTGGCGCCGACGATCCGCGGGCTGGCGTCGACGGACAAGCCGCAGGTCGGCTCGTTCACCGATGACGACGTGGTGCTCGACTTCCTCGCGTCCTCCGAGCACACCCGGCTCGGCGCGCTCGGCACCTCCTGCCCCGACCATTTCCTGCGCACGAAGGTCAAGCCGCTCATCCTCGACCTCCCGGCGGACGCCTCCATCGAGGACTCGATCGCCCGCCTGAAGGAGCTGCACGAGCAGTACCGGGCGGAGTACACCGCGTACTACGAGCGGTACGCGACGCCCGAGTCCCCGGCCATGCGCGGCGCGGACCCGGCGATCGTGCTCATCCCCGGCGTCGGGATGTTCTCCTACGGCAAGGACAAGCAGACCGCGAGGGTCGCGGGCGAGTTCTACATCAATGCGATCAACGTGATGCGTGGCGCCGAGGCCCTCTCGACCTACGCGCCGATTTCCGACGCGGAGAAGTTCAACATCGAGTACTGGTCGCTGGAGGAGGCCAAGCTCCAGCGCCTCCCGAAGCCCAAGTCGCACGCCGGCCGCATCGCGCTCGTCACGGGCGCGGCCTCCGGCATCGGGAAGGCGATCGCCACCCGGCTGGCGGCAGAGGGCGCGTGCGTCGTCATCGCCGACCTCGACCTCGCGAAGGCGCAGGCCGCCGCGGCGGAGCTCGGCGGCACGGACGTCGCGATCGGGGTGGCCGCGAACGTCACCAGCGAGGCCGACATCCAGGCGGGCATCCAGGAGGCGCTGCTGCAGTTCGGCGGCCTCGATCTGATCGTCAACAACGCCGGCCTGTCCATCTCGAAGCCGCTGCTGGAGACCACCGAGGCCGACTGGGACCTGCAGCACGACGTCATGGCCAAGGGGTCGTTCCTGGTCTCCAAGGCGGCAGCGAAGGTCCTCATCGAGCAGGGCCTCGGCGGCGACATCGTCTACATCTCCTCCAAGAACTCGGTGTTCGCGGGGCCGAACAACATCGCGTACTCGGCGACCAAGGCCGACCAGGCCCACCAGGTGCGGCTGCTGGCCGCGGAACTCGGCGACTACGGAGTGAAGGTCAACGGCATCAACCCCGACGGCGTAGTCCGCGGCTCCGGCATCTTCGCCGGCGGCTGGGGCGCCAAGCGCGCCGCGGTCTACGGCGTGCCGGAGGAGGAGCTGGGCAAGTACTACGCGCAGCGCACCCTGCTCAAGCGCGAGGTGCTGCCGGAGAACGTCGCCAACGCGGTCGCGGTGCTCACCTCCAGCGACCTCGACCACACCACCGGACTCCACATCCCCGTCGACGCGGGCGTCGCGGCGGCCTTCCTGCGATGAACGGGGCCCTGCGATGAGCACGATGCGGGCGGGCGCGGTCGCCGCGGTCGACCTCGGCGCGACCAGCGGCCGGGTGATGCACGCCCGCGTCGGCGCGAACACGCTCGAGCTGACCGAGGCGGCGCGCTTCCCGAACACGCCCGTGCGGGTCCAGGAGGACGGCCGCGAGGCGCTGCACTGGGACCTGACCGGGCTCTACGCCCACGTGCTCGACGGCCTCCGCGCGGTCGCACACGCCGATCCCGGTCTCCGGAGCGTCGGCGTGGACGCGTGGGCCGTCGACTACGGCCTGCTGCGCGCCGGCCGCCTGCTCGGCGAGCCGTACCACTACCGCGACGAGCGCACCGCGGCGGGCGTCGAGCTCGTGCACGCGCGCGTCGCGCCCGAGGAGCTGTACCGCGAGGGCGGCCTCCAGTTCCTGCCGTTCAACTCGCTCTACCAGCTCGCGGTCGACCAGGAGTCGGGGGCGCTGGAGGCCGCTGACCGGCTCCTGCTGGTTCCGGACCTGATCACGTACTGGCTGAGCGGGCAGTCCGTCGTCGAGCGCACCAACGCCTCCACCACCGGGCTGCTCACCGCCGATGGGTCGTGGAACGATGCGCTCATCGAGCGGCTGGGCCTGCGGCGCTCGCTGTTCCCGGCGCTGGTGGACGCAGGCACGGCCGTGGGCTCCCTGCTGCCGTCGCTCGGCCTCCCGTTCGCCGGGGCCGGTCCCGCGGTCACGGCAGTCGGCTCGCACGACACCGCGTCCGCCGTCGTCGCCGTGCCGATGGACGCCACCCGCGCCGCCTACATCTCCTGCGGGACCTGGGGCCTGGTCGGCGTCGAACTGGAGGGCCGGGTCGTCAGCGACGCGGGCCGCGCCGCCAACTTCACCAACGAGGGCGGCGTGGACGGGCGCGTCCGCTATCTCCACAACGTCATGGGGCTGTGGCTGCTGAGCGAGTCCATCCGCGAATGGCAGCGGCGCGGCCTCCCGGTGACCCTGGAGAGCCTGCTCGCCGAAGCCGCGGAACTGCCGCGGCCGGCCGACCTGTTCGACGCGGACGACCCGCGCTTCATGGCGCCGGGCGACCTCCCGTCGCGCATCGCGGACTGGTTCGCCGAGCGCGGCCTCCGTCCCCCGGCGAGCCCGGCCGGGATGGTGCGGGTCATCGTGGAGAGCCTTGCGGAGGCGTTCGCGGCCTCCGTTCGCGCCGCCTCCGAACTGTCCGGTGTCCCCGTCGAGACGGTGCACATCGTCGGCGGGGGAGCGCGCAACGCCCTGCTCTGCCAGGCGACGGCCGACCGGGTGGGCGTGCCCGTGCTGGCCGGCCCGGTGGAGGCCACGGCGCTCGGCAACGCGCTCGTCCAGGCCCGCGCCGTCGGGCTCGTCTCGGGCGACCTCGAGACGCTGCGCGCGCTGGTGGCGCGCAACTACGCGCCGGTGCGGTACGAGCCGTCGCGCGTGAGCGTGCGCTGACGTGCCGCTGGGACGACGCCTACGGGGCGCACGCCCGCCTGTACCGCCGCCAGCAAACCAACGGCGCGCAGCCTATATTGATGCCTCAAGGGGAGACAAATGACTCATAACTTTCCGACCCAGTTTTTGTGGGGAACCGCAACCGCCGGCCATCAGATCGAAGGTGACAACACCGCCTCCGACACATGGTTTCTGGAGTCGGTGAACCCCACTATCTTCGCCGAGCCATCTGGCCGGGCGTGCAACTCCTGGGAGCTCTGGGAGGAGGATCTCGAGCTGGTCACGGCCATGGGGCTCAACGCCTACCGTTTCTCGATTGAATGGGCGCGCGTCGAACCCGACGAAGGCCAGTTCTCTGAGAGCGCCCTGGCACACTACGAAAATCTGCTGCTTGGCTGTCTCAAAAGGGAGATTGTCCCCATCGTGACGTTCAGCCACTTCACGGCGCCACATTGGTTCGCCAAGGGCGGAGCCTGGTTGTGTGATGACAGCGCTGATTTGTTCGCGCGCTACTGCGGCGTCGTAATGGACCGGCTCGGCGATCTGATCGCCGTCGCACTAACCTTCAACGAACCGAACCTGCCAAGGATGCTCAGCTGGTCGGACCTTCCGCCTTTTGTCGCCGAGCTCGAACGCTCGACGCTCGAAGCGGCGAGTCGAGCGTCGGGAGTGCCGGCGTACCGCGCCGGCAACGTCGTACTTCCCGAGGATTACGACGGCATGCGCGATGGACTCAGCCGGGCGCACCTGGCAGCCAAGAACGCTATCAAATCGCGTAGGCCGGACCTACCCGTAGGTCTCTCCCTCGCTGTCATCGATGACATTGCAGTCGCAGGAGGCGAGCGTCTTCGCGATCTCAAGCGGCGCGAGGTCTACGAGCACTGGCTGAAACTTGCGCGTGCCGACGACTTCGTCGGGGTGCAGAACTACGAGCGCTTCTACTATGACGCAGACGGGCGCGTAGCGCCGCCAGCAGGACCGATCGACGGGTTTGAACCAAATGTTGACCCGGACTCCCTACGTGGTGCGGTCGAGTACGCGTACTCCGTCGCCGGTGTGCCGATCCTCGTGAGCGAGCATGGGATCAGTACGCACGACGACTCGCAGCGCGTCGCGCTACTCGAGCCTGCGCTCGACGGGTTGGAGAGGGCAATGTCCGGGGGAGTGCCCGTGCTTGGATATTGCCACTGGTCGCTTGTGGACAACTTCGAATGGATCTCCGGCTACTCTGCCAAACTTGGCCTTCACTCCGTCGATCGGGAGACCTTCGTGCGAACCGCGAAGCCAAGTGCCCGGGCATTCGCCGACGCGGTTAAGAGTCGCACGCAGGCTGACGTAGGCGCGCCGAAACGCGAAGAGTAAGTGTCCAGTTGGCGTGGCGGCTCTGGGCGCCGACCGAGATCCAGATGCTGGTCCTGGCACCGCCTGCCGCTCGGCTGCCACAAGCGCAGCTCAGAGGCGTGCTCGCTGTGACCGGCTGCCGCCGGCGTCCCGTCCATGCTGCTCGCGCTGGTCTGCCGGGCCGCTGCGACCATCGGGCTCCGGTGTAGACCTCGACGGGGCGCCCTCGGTTGGTTGGCGTTCTGTACGGCCGAGCCGTCGTCTTGATCACGGTCAGCTGACGCGGGCGCACCCGCGCAGTGGCGCCGTCGCCGACGAGTACGAGACCGAGCACGACATCAAGTCCCCGGGGATGCGCCGGGCCATTGGGCGAACGCTCGCGTACAACCGGCTCGCCGGTGTCCGACTTTCTCGAGGTTCCGAACCGTTTCGTCCCGCGGAGGCCTCTTCGAATCTCACAAGGTGTCGAAAGCATTTGCGCCGTCTTCAACCAGAAAGCGCATAGCTGATCTCAGGTTCGGTGTCAGCGGCGAGAAAGTCGTTGTCCAGCCGCGAGCGGTTCGCTAACTGTCTAGTCGATGGGCCAGCACGGCCAGGGGAGGTCGAAGAATGGATCAGCATGGGCGCGAAACCGGAAGGAGGAACCGGGAGAAAAGTTCGTCAGCGCGCGACAGTTCGCATCGACGATGGCGAGCCCTGTACGGCAGCGTTTCTGCCGGCGTGGCGGTCGTCGCCATCGTCGTGGGAGTCAACGTCGGTGGCGCCGGGCCAGCGGTCTCTCCGGTTGCAGCGCCGGCTCCGGCGGCCACGGCCGCACCCTCGACCGCGACGCAGGACTCGGCTGTTCAGATGGTCTCGGCTCCCCATGGCGGGCATCACGAGCACAACGACGATCGGGGCGATCGGTGAGGCGCACGGCGTCGACGACGGTGTTCCTGATCGTGCTGGGCGCCGCGGTCGCGGCTGCGCTCGCGCTCGTGAGCGCCCCACAGCCGGTCATCGCAGATGTCGCCCTTCTCGCGCACACCACCGGACTTCTGGCCGGATACGGCGTTGCGGTGATGCTCATCCTGATGGCGCGGGTACCCGTGCTAGAGCGCGACGTCGGCGCGGACCGGCTGGCCCGCTGGCACGGCCGCGGCGGGCGGCTGGTCGTGACGCTGATGCTGGTGCATGGGGTCGCGGCGACCGCTGCCTGGATGCAGGTGCAGAAGGTCGATGCCGTCGCCGCGACGTGGCAGGTGCTGCAGTTTCCCGGTTTGGTGGCGGCGACTGTCGCCACGGCGCTGTTCGTCGCAGTTGGGATTCTCTCGGCCAGGGCGGCGCGTCGGCGGTTCTCCTACGAGACCTGGCATCTCGCTCACCTGATGACGTACGTCGCGGTGGGGCTGAGCTTCGCCCATGAACTCGGCGGTCCCGATCTCGCCGGCTTGCCAGTCGTTCAGGTGGCCTGGAGCCTCCTGTACGCCGCCGCATTCGGGTTGCTCCTTCGATACCGCGTGCTCGACCCGCTGCTGCGGACACTGCGCCATCGAATGCACGTCGATGCAGTCATCGCCGAGGGCCCCGATGTCGTGAGCATCGTGATCCGCGGCCGTCATCTCGACGAGCTCCGCGCCGAATCGGGACAGTTCTTCCGGTGGCGATTCCTCACCCGGAGCACCTGGCGCAGCGCCAACCCGTTCTCGCTCTCGGCGCCGCCGACGGACACCTACCTCCGGCTCACGGTTAAGGCAGCCGGCGACACCACGACTGCGCTGCGCCGTCTCAAGCCGGGCACGCGCGTGTTCGCACAGGGTCCTTACGGCGCGATGACCGACCGCCGGCGCGCCGGCCGGGGCGTCCTGCTGATCGCCGGCGGTGTCGGGATAACGCCGATGCGAGCGCTGTTTGAAACCCTACCCGTCGAGGGCAGACAGCTCACGCTGCTCTACCGTGCATCGACACCTGCGGAAATCCTCTTCAAGGACGAGCTTGAGCACATCGCAGCCGAACGCGGGGCGCACCTGCTCTACGTGGTCGGTCGCTCCAGTGACCCGTCGACCCGCATCACCGCCGAGCGACTCTCCGTCGCCGTTCCCGGGCTCAGCAACCGCGACGTATACATCTGTGCTTCGCAACGATTCTCCGCGGCCGTCAGGACTGCCCTCGACGCAGCCGGAGTACCGCGCAACCGCATCCACCAAGAGGACTTCGCCTTCTGAGCCAGCGCGCGCATACATAATTGGCCACGCACCGGAGCCGCGCACAGAGTCGAATGATCGGACATCCTGGCGACACTCTCGCGACTGGTGTCCAATGCGTCAGGTGACGCGGTAGGCCGTATAGACCACGCGGCTTCGATGGCGGGCGCAGGCGCCGATGTACAGCCGATTCGCCAATTCCGGATCGGATGACTCGAGTTGGATGTTGGTGCGGAAGTAGTACGACGAGGGGTCGAGTTCCTCGCCACGTCCCAGTGCTGCGAGTACGCCAGGCTCGCCGGTTCGGATGCCAGCTGCTCTGATGTGCAGCAGGTCGCCGTCGGAGCTGACCGCCGAATACCGCGAGTCGATCTCGATCGTTCCGTCGTCCCGAACGATCTGCCAGTCCGCGCCACCAGTGAGGATGCGGCCGGTGAAGTCGCCTTCGACACTCCCGCCGGTTATGGGCACGACGCGCCTGTGCCCGGTGACGGTTCGGCCGTGGTCCTCGAGCTCTCCGAGTTCGACGATCACGCGGAGGGCTGGGATTAGCTCAGGGATAGGCAGAGGGTGCATCACTCGGGGTTTCTGTCGATCGATGGTGGTTTCTGATCACGTAGGGCGACTTCGAGCTTCTCCAGCGCAGGAATCGCCGCGGACAGAGCTCGCTGATGCTGTTCTGTGAGGGTGTGCGTCGCGGTCTCGATGAGCGCTGCGCTCGCCGTGTCGTAGCGTTCGAACAGGGTGAGGGCCCATGGAGTGGCGAGGATCAGGACGCGGCGGCGATCCGTCTCGTCCTGGCGTCGGGCGACCAGGCCGGCCGACTCCATGGCGACGAGGAGGTTGCTCAGGGTCGACGGCCGGAGGTCGATGCGACGAGCGAGGTCCGAGGCCGTCAGCACGGTCCCCCGGGGAAGGGCGCGCAGTACCTCAATGTGCGAGTCCGGAAGATCCGGGAGGTGTTCTGTGGCACGTGACCTGCGGAGGAGGATGCGTCGCAGCGGCGAGATGACCGCAGCCAGTCGGCGGCCCTCGGACTCGGTCATCGCGCCGCCGGGGTGAGCGAGTCCCGTGTGTTCAGGATCTCCGGGTCGAATCCTGCGGCCTTCTTGTATTCGGAGGCGATCGCGCGAAGCTCGGTTTCCGGGATCACGTCGTGCACCTTATCGAATCCATGCGGGGCTCGTTCCCGGGCGATGGCCATCACCTGTTCCGGCCCCTGCCGTCGGTTCGCCGCGACAAGGGCGGTCGTCGGTGGGCGACGATCTGCCTCAAAGCGGGCGAGTGCGTCGTCGGGCGACTCGGCGGTAGCGACGTGGTAGGCGAGTGTCCGAGCATCAAGTATGGCCTGTGACGCCCCGTTAGACCCGTTGGGGTACATGGCGTGGGCGGCATCGCCGAGGAGGGTGATCCGCCCGTGAGTCCAGTGATCGAGCGGGTCGCGGTCCACCATCGGGTACTCGAGGATCTCGTCGGCGGAGGCGATGACACTCGGCACATCGAGCCAACTGAAGTTCCACTCGCGAAACAGATCTGCCAGCGGCGGGATAGCGACCGCACGGTTCCAGTCGACTGTCTCTTTCCGAGAACCGTCTGTCCGCTGCTCGGCGATGAAGTTGACCGTCATGGCTCCGTCGTCGCCGATTTCGCTGAGAGGATATGCCACGAACTTGAGCTGGTCGTCGCCGGCCATGATCATGGTGCGTCCGTTCAAGAATGCAGGAACCCTCGCCGTGCCGCGCCACAGTGTCAGGCCGTTCCAGATCGGCGCGCCTTCGTTCGGATGGAAAGTGCGGCGCACGGCCGAGTGGATGCCGTCGGCGCCGATCAGCACGTCGGCGTCTTCGGTGACCGTCTCGCCGTCACAGTCGAACACGGCCTGGGCGCGTCCGTCTCCGAACTTCACAGCGTCCAGATGATGGCCCAGCCGGAGGACGTCAGATCCGCACGACTCGATTACCGCTTCCGCGAGCATCATCTGCAGTCGCCCGCGGTGGACGGAGAACTGCGGCCAGCGATAACCGGCAGCCGTCCCGCGAGGTTCTGACCAGATGAGCTGACCGAAACGGTTGTAGTACTGCAGCGCTTGGGGTGCGGTGCCGAGTGCGCTCAAGCGGTCACGAAGCCCCAGCTCCGTGAGCTCGCGTACAGCGTGCGGGAGGAGGTTGATGCCGACCCCAAGCGGACGGAGCTCCGGCGCGCGCTCGTACACTTTGATGTCTTCGAACCCCGCTCGTTTCAGGCTAAGGGCTGTGGCGAGGCCGCCGATACCGGCGCCCACGATGACGATCTTCATCCGACCTCCTCGTCAGTGATTTGTCCACATTGTACGAAGACAAAATTAAACACTGTCAAGAGCGCGGGCGAAGTTTATGGTCCGAATCGACCAACCATTAGCGGTGAGCGCCGCCTCCTTTGTGCGAGCCGGGTCAGCAGATCGACGGCGGAGGCCTTGGCGATGGGGTCGTAGTCCGCAGCTTCGTCGAGGTTGCTCATCACGGTGTTGCGAGCGCGAGTGTTAGGAACGCATACGAGGCGTCCGAAACTCCAGTCGCGGCCAGCCGTGGCAGATTTTGCGCGCACCTCGCTGAGGTCGGGTGCGGTCGTAGTGGCTCGGGCAAGTGCGCAGATCGTTGATTTTCCGGGGATGTTCGCCAGCATTGAGGTGGTAACGGGCCCCAGATGGAGTTCGAATCCAGGCGCTCCGCGGATGCCCCGCGGCCGACTCCACGTCAGAGCTCACCCTGTGTTGTGCAAGGCGCGCACGACCGTCTGTGCCTGGCCCCAATACTGCGCGTAGTAGTTCGCGTCGGCGTTGACCTGGACGGCGTGGGCGAGGTCGGTGGGCGTCATCGTCTGCCAGCCGTCGATGGTGGTGAGCTTGTCGAAGAAGTTCGTGGCTGCGGTGTAGGGGTCCATGCGGTCGGCGAGGGTTCCCCAGGCTCCGTTGTCGCGCTGCTGGAAGAGGCCGCGGCTGTCGGTGCCGGCGGCGTCGCCGTGGTCGAGGTTCTGGAGTCCGGATTCGCCGATGGCTGTCATGACGCCGACAGCTTGGGTGTGGGTGCCGAGACCGAGGTCGCGGGCGGCGTTCATGATGTGGGCGGCGTTGACGAGTTCGGCCTGGCAGAAGCCGGCGACCGGTCCGGCGGGGACGACGATGGTTCCCACCGTGACGGGGGCAGCGGCCGGACAGGTGACGGCGGTTGCAGTCGATGCGGCCGCGGTCGGCACGGTCTTGATGAGACCGAGCGAGTACCAGCCGCCCAACGCCACGAGTCCGGAGACGACGAGTCCGATCAGGAACTTCCGCATGGGTGTTCTCCTTCGCTCAGCGCTGGTCGATGGCGGACTGCAACGACTGGATATATCCGGCGGAGGTGTAGCTGGCACCGGAAACGGAGTCGATCTTCGCCGACTGGGAGGCGAGGGCTTCCTGCTGGAGGATCGGCAACGCCTGCTGGTTGATCTCGATGTCGCGGCCGTTGCTGTTCGGCGACTGGATGGTGTCCACGGCGGTGATCGTGGTGCCCTGGAAGGTGACCTTCACCTGGACGACGCCGTAGCGGGTGTCGACGGGGGTACCGGCGACGGTCTTGGTCGTGGACGCAGCGGAGGCGGATGCCGATGCCGTCGCAGAGCTCGTCGGCGTGGGAGTCGCGGTCGCGCTCGGCGTGCTGGTCGACGTGGATGATCCGGTCGCGGTGGTCGCGTGGATGGAGGTCGCCGCTGTGGCCGTCTCGCCGACTCCGTAGAGTTTGAGGCCGACAGTCGCGCCCATGACCACGAGGATCACGGTGAAGAGGACGGTTCCGCGCCAGGATTTGGTGCTCATGACATGCTCAGTTCTTCTCGGTGGATGAATCGCTTGGGGGTGCGCAGTTCGCAGAGCGAGGATTCGACCTGCTCGGCCATCCCTTCCGGGTCGCAGATGAACGCCTCCCAGTCGTGGAGGTCCGGGATGGTCCGGCTGAGGGCGGCGGGGGAGAGGGGGTCGTAGCCGAGATCCGCCCGGCGTCCAACCAGCGGGATCACAGTCACGGTCCGCATCGCCTTCAGCTCGTCCAACAGTGCGAGCTGGTCGGCCGAGCTGACCCGGCAGAGGACGACGGGTCGGGCGCCGCGGGCGACAAGCTCCTCCGCGAGTGCGCGGATCGGGCCGATGCCGGCGCCGCCGGCGACGAGAAGGATTTTGCTGCGGCTGGCTTTGTCGGCGGTGAAGTGCCCGAACGGTCCCTCGGCGAACACGAGGGTTCCGCGCTTTAGTCGCGCGAGGCGGCGGGAGTGCTCGCCGAGTGCGCCGACGGTGATGCGCAGATGACCGTCCTTCGGTACGGCCGAAACCGAGTACGGGTGGGCGGTGCCCAGGTGGCCGCGCGCCAGGAAGCGGAAGAGCAGGAAGTTGCCTGCACGGACGCCGAGCTGGTCGATGTGTCGTCCGCTCATCCAGACGCTGTGGACCCCGTCGCTCTCGCGGATCACCGCGGCGACCCGCATCCGGCCCCGCCACGCTGCCGCGGTCGGCAGGATGAACCGCCAGGTCAGCACGGCGGCAGCGGTGCCGAGGTAGAGCGTGATCCAGAGGATGCGGTTGAGCGGGTCGGAGACGAAGTGGGCTCCGCCGCTGAGCTGGTGGAAGAACGTGAGGAAGATCGCCACGTAGGTGGTCACGTGAAGCCAGTACCAGACCTCGTAGGACAGCTTCGCCCGGATCAGCTTGGCGCTGGACAGCCCGACGGCGAGGAAGACGATCGTGCCGATCAGCGCCGTGATCATGTCGGGGTAGTTCTGCAGCTCGGACAGGAACTCCGTCCACGGCGGGTTCTTGTCGACCAGCTCGCCCCCGATGACCAGCAGCACGACGTGGGCGACGATCAGGAAGATCACGGATGTGCCCAGCGACCGGTGCCAGGACACCAGCTTGTCGAGCCCGACCGCATTCTCGAACCACGGCACGCGGGCGATCAGCAGCAGCTGCGCGCAGACCAGGAGACCCCCGACCATGCCGCTCAGCTCGCCGAGGGAGGTGAACGCGTTGGCTGGGGTCGACGCGAATGCAGTAGGGACGGCGAACCACCACATCATCAGCACGGCGATGATGCTTCCCGCGATCGCGAGGCGCACTGTTGCGGATCCGGGGCGACGTGCGAGGTGAGGTCGAGGACCCGGCTTCACCGCGGGTAGTGGCACGGTCATGGTTTGCTGCATGTGTTCCACGATCTTTGTGGAATCTTGGTGCATTCTTACGTGGGCTGAAGGAGTTCTGCACGCCACCTATGACTTGTCTATGCCATGTTCGCGACGCTCGGAACCGCTGCCGTGCTGACAACGGATCAATCGTCTTTGCCCACATTTTGCCCACAACTGGTTCGCAAAGCAGGTGATGACCGTGATGACGATTGCGCGGAATCTCCTGGAATTCCGCGGAATTTGACTGCGCTACCAGCCCTTTGGCTGTGCCAACTAGAGCACACGGCTCATAATCGTGGTGTCGCGGGTTCGAGTCCCGCCCTCGCTACAAAATCGTTGAAACGCTGGGAACCCGGGCCATTTCGGTCCGGGTTCTCGTGCGTCAGTCACCACTTGATCACCACTTATTCCGGGGCCAAATGACCCGCATCCGGGGGTGGCGAGCTGAAGCTTTAGGGCTGCTAACCCTGACCCTGGTCCCACAGCCGCCAGCCAGAATCCGTCTGGCGGAAGCACAACGACCACGGCTCGGTTCCTGCGTGCATCGAACCGTCACTGCTGGCCGTGATCGTGACCATATATGCGATGCATTTGTCGTCGCTGGGGGTCGGGCCACCCCCCTGGTAGGAAAGTAATCGCGGGTCGTCGCACCACGCCCAGGTGTTCGCCGACGTGAGCGCGCGCGTCATGCCGCAGTCCTGGCTTTTCGCGGCCTCCATGTACGTGTGGGCTACCGCGGACAGCGATGCGTTCTTGCCGGGTACGACGCCCCGCGGCGGGGTGTTGAACAGCGCATTTGCCAGCGCAGGGACGCAGGCGAGACCAATCACAACGGCGACGGCGACCACCACGAGCTTGAGACGGGTTCGCGGGGTAGTCGGTTGACGAGGACTTGGCATGATGTGAACCTAGCGCCTCGCCCGCGAGAAGCCAGCAACTCAGTCCGGCCTCGGGAGGGAGTCGAGATCGCAGCGTCGATGCATCTGATCCACTGTTCACGGCAGCTAATCGGTACCCCCGGAAATATCAGGTACCCTCCCCGTCCTTGACCGGCCCGCTCGTCGGGAAGGCATCCTCGACGGGTTAGCGACGGCCTCCCTATCTCTCGTTGCCGCCGAGCTTAGCTACGCCTCACGACCGACCCCATTGGGCGACGGGGTGTGCACTCCTTCCAGCACTCGGACCTGGCGGGGCTCTCCGAGGAGGTGAAGGCTCACATCGCGGCGAGGGCGATCGGCCGACCGCTCCGCCTAGCGGGGGTCGGGAAGGTCGAGGTTCCAGTGGCGGGAGACGACGATGATCCATTCCTCGTCGCGCTCACCATGCCCCGGCGGCCCGTGCGAGATGAAGAAGCGGGACACCACGCGCTGCGAGCCCTCGGCATCCCCGTAGAGCACGTCGACGCAGAAGCCCTCGCCTGAAGCCCCGGAGCGGGCAACCTCGAAGTCCGTCGAGCCGGGTTCGCGGATGGCCACCTGGCAGAAACCCGGGTCGTTCGTCGGCACGTAGATGTCGCGGGTGAGCCGGTGGAACCCGTCGACGGGAGGAAGGGGCGCCCGGGCGTCCGCTGTGAGGCGCCAGCCGTGCAGGATCGCGACGCCGGCCCCGGCGTTGCGCACGGACATCACCAGGTAGACGGCCTCAGCGGTGATCTCCAGGGCCGCCCGGCCGCCCTGCGCCGTCAGCCATCTGCCGTCGGCGAACCGCACCTTCTGGGGTGGGTCGGACCAGTTGGAGGGGAGCAGGATGGGGCGGATGCCCTCCAGGAGCGCCCGTTCGGCGACGCGGGCGGACCGGTTGGCGGAGCGCGTCGAGGAGAAGGTCGCGACCGCCAGCGCGGTGGTCCCCACAGCGGTGCCGAGGTCGGCGATGAGAACCCAATCGAACACAGGCGACATTCAACGCCACCGGCAGTCGGCTCCGGAAGGGGTGGGTTCCCGCGTCGCGCGGTTCACACTCCGTAACGGTCGCTGGCCGTGCCCTCCCGGTCGCGCCTATCCTTCCCCGGATCGGCTCGTCCACTCCCGGACGGCCGGCGGCAGGAGACGAGGTCCGGATGTCCGAGAGCGTGAGGGAGCGCAGGCGTGCGCTCGTCTTCCTCGGGGTCGTGAGCGTGCTGCTCGGCGTCGTGGCCGTCGTCAGCCTGGTGCTGCCCCAGCCGCAGGCCAACGCGGGCGTCACGGTGACGGCTTACCTGCTCCTGATCGGGGCGGCCTACGGGGTGGTGGCGTCGTCGGTGGCCTTCGTGCGCGGTCCGCGGGTCGCGGCCGACGCCGAGCCGGCGGACGCGGACAGCGCGGTCGAGTAGCGGTCGCGCGCGACGGCGACCAGTTCGGGGGCGGGAGGCGCGTCGGGGGTCAGCAGCGGGGCGGTGACGATGTCGGCCGCGCAGGTGCGGGTGCGGTCGTGGAAGAAGCCGGGGGCGAGCAGGTAGCTCGCCACGGCGACGCGGGCGCCGTCGTTCGAGCGGTGCCGGGCGATGGCCTCGTGGAGCCGGGGGGCGGCGGCGCTGAGGAAGCCGACGGTGACGGGGCGCCGGGTCACGGCCTCCAGGAGGAGCCCGGTCTGGAGCGCGTCCTCGACGCCGGCATGATCGCTGGAGCCGGCGGCCGCGAGGATGAGCCGATCGTCCGGGTCGGCGCCGGCCTCGGTGAGGCGGCGGCGGAGCACCTGCGCGATGCGGTGGTCGGGGCCGAGCGCGTCCGCGACGATCGCGCGCTTGCCGAGCGGCGCCGCCGCGAGGGGGAGGTCGTGGCCGAGGTGGTAGCCGCGGGAGAGCAGCAGCGGCACGATGACGATCGTCGCCTCCGGCGGGAGCGCCGCGAGTGCGGTCGGCACATCGGGCTGCTGGACGTCCACGAAGGCGTGGGCCGCCACGTCCGCATCCACGGCGGCGTGGATCGCCTCGGCGTAGGCCCCGATGGCCTGCTGGCCCAGCGGGTCGGAGGTGCCGTGCGAGACGGTGAGGATGGCGATCATGGGGCTCTCGATGAGGGTCGGGATGGGGTCGGTCGACCGCGTGCAGCCGGTCGGTCCAGGATGCCTGAGCAGCCGTACAGCCTTTGTGGATTGCGTCTGTTTATTACCGTCGCCCTTCCGTCGCGCTCCGCATCCGGCCTAGGTTCCCTACTCGATCCGCCCCGCAGCGGAGGAGGGAATTCCTGTGACGATCTCGGAACAGCACACCGCACGGACGGCGGCCGCCCGGCCACGCCGCACCGACGCCCGGCCGAACGGCCAGTGGGCGGTCGACGGGAAGGCGCCGCTGAACGCGAACGAGGCGTGGAAGCAGGAGGACGGCGGTCTCGCCGTCCGGGAGCGCATCGAGCGCGTCTACGCCGACGGCGGGTTCGCCTCCATCGACCCGACCGACCTGCACGGGCGGTTCCGCTGGTGGGGCCTCTACACGCAGCGCAAGCCCGGCATCGACGGCGGCAAGACCGCGACGCTGGAGCCGCACGAGCTGGAGGACGAGTTCTTCATGCTGCGGGTCCGCATCGACGGCGGTCAGCTGACCACCGAGCAGCTGCGGACGATCGCGGGCATCTCGACCGAGTTCGGCCGCGACACCGCCGACCTGACCGACCGGCAGAACATCCAGCTGCACTGGATCCGCGTGGAGGACGTGCCGGAGATCTGGCGGCGGCTGGAGGCCGTGGGCCTGTCCACGACGGAGGCCTGCGGCGACGTGCCGCGCGTGTTCCTCGGCTCGCCGGTCGCGGGGATCGCCGCGGACGAGCTGATCGACCCGACGCCGCTGATCCAGGAGATCGCCGACCGGTTCCTCGGCGACCCGGAGCTCGCCAACCTCCCGCGCAAGTTCAAGACCGCGATCAGCGGGCACCCGAGCCAGGATGTCGTCCACGAGATCAACGACGTGTCGTTCGTCGTGGTCGAGCATCCCGAACTCGGCGTCGGCTTCGACCTGTGGGTCGGCGGCGGGCTTTCGACGACGCCGCGGCTGGCCGAGCGGCTGGGCGCGTTCGTGCCGGCCGAGCGGGTGCCGGAGGTGTGGCACGGGGTCGTGCAGATCTTCCGCGACTACGGCTACCGCCGCCTCCGCAACAAGGCCCGGCTGAAGTTCCTGCTCGCCGACTGGGGTGTGGAGAAGTTCCGCCAGGTGCTGGAGGACGAGTACCTGGACGAGCCGCTCGCGGACGGCCCGGCCCCGGCCGCGCCCACGACGACCGGCGACCACGTGGGCGTCCACAAGCAGAAGGACGGCCGCTACTTCATCGGCGTCACCCCGTTCGTGGGCCGGGTCTCCGGCACGACGCTCGGCGCCCTCGCCGACCTCCTGGAGCGGCACGGCTCGACCCGCCTGCGGACGACCCCGCACCAGAAGATCCTCGCCCTCGACATCCCCGAGGCGGACGTCGAGCAGGTCGTCGCCGAACTGGACGACATCGGGCTGAGCGCCAAGCCGAGCGTCTTCCGCCGCGGGACGATCGCCTGCACCGGCATCGAGTTCTGCAAGCTCGCGATCGTGGAGACCAAGGTCACCGCGACCGCCGCCGTGCAGCAGCTGGAGGAGCGGCTGGCGGGGCTCGACCTCCCGGCGCCGCTGAGCCTCCACGTCAACGGCTGTCCGAACTCGTGCGCGCGCATCCAGACCGCCGACATCGGCTTGAAGGGTCAGCTGCTCCCGGACGGGAACGGCGGCCAGGTGCCCGGCTTCCAGGTGCACCTCGGCGGTGGCCTCGCCTCCCGCGACCGCGACGAGGCCGGGCTCGGCCGCACCGTGCGCGGCCTGAAGGTGACCGCCGACGGGATCGCGGACTACGTCGAGCGCGTCGTGACCCGGTTCCTGGCCGACCGCACCGACACCGAGACGTTCGCCGAATGGGCGCACCGAGCCGACGAGGAGGCCCTTCAGTGAGCGCGACCAACCTGGGCAGCCTGCCCGTGCGACCCGCCGAGCTGCGGCCGGTGGACGAACTTCGCGCGCTGGCCGAGCGCGGCGCGCGGGAGCTGGAGGACGCGACCGCGGAGCAGATCGTCCGCTGGGTGGCCGACAACTTCGCCGTGGAGCGCACGGCCGTCGCCTGCTCGATGGCCGACGCCGTCCTCCCGCACGTCGTCGCGGCCGCGCTGCCGGGAGTGGACGTGCTGTTCCTCGACACCGGCTACCACTTCGTGGAGACCTACGTGACCCGCGACGAGGTCGCCAGGGCGCTGGACGTGCGGGTGGTGGATGTGAAGCCGAAGCAGACCGTCGCCGAGCAGGACGCCGAGTTCGGCGCGGAGCTGTTCGCCCGCGACCCCAACCTGTGCTGCGCCCGCCGCAAGGTCGAGCCGCTACAGCGGTCGCTGACCGGCTACGAGCTCTGGTTCACCGGGGTCCGCCGCGAGGAGGCTCCCACGCGCACCGCGACGCCGTTCATCAGCTGGGACGAGAAGAACGGGCTGGTGAAGGTCAACCCGCTGGCGGCGTGGACGTTCGACGAGCTGCTCGACTACGCCACGGCGAACGCGGTGCCGCTGAACCTGCTGCTGTCCAACGGGTATCCCTCGATCGGCTGCGAGCCGTGCACCAAGCCGGTGGCGGAGGGGGAGGACCCGCGCTCGGGCCGGTGGGCCGGGCTCGCCAAGACGGAATGCGGGTTGCACGAATGACCGACACGACTCTGACGGCCGCGCCGGCGCTCGACCTCATCGACCAGCTGGAGAGCGAGTCCATCCACATCATCCGGGAGGTCGTCGCCGAGTTCGAGCGGCCCGTGCTGCTGTTCTCGGGCGGCAAGGACTCCGTGGTCGTCCTCCACCTGGCGGCGAAGGCGTTCTGGCCGGCGCGCATCCCGTTCTCGCTGCTGCACGTGGACACCGGGCACAACTTCCCGGAGGTCCTCGACTTCCGCGACGCGACCGCCGAGCGGTTCGGCATCCCGCTGGCCGTGGCCCGGGTGCAGGACTACATCGACGACGGCCGGCTCACCGAGCGCGCGGACGGCACGCGCAACCCGCTGCAGACCGTGCCGCTGCTGGACGCGATCGAGGCGGGACGGCACGACGCGGTCTTCGGCGGCGCGCGCCGCGACGAGGACAAAGCCCGGGCGAAGGAGCGCATCCTCTCGCTGCGCGACGGCTTCGGCCAGTGGGACCCGCGCAACCAGCGGCCCGAGCTGTGGAGTCTGTACAACGGCCGGCACACGCCCGGTCAGCACGTGCGCGCGTTCCCGATCAGCAACTGGACCGAGCTCGACGTCTGGCGCTACATCGAGCGCGAGGGCATCGAGCTGCCTCCTCTCTATTACGCACATGAGCGCGACGTGTTCGCCCGCGACGGGATGTGGCGGGCGGTCGGCCCGGTCTCGCCCGCCGACCGCGGCGAGACCGTCGAGCGCCGGCTGGTGCGCTACCGCACGGTCGGCGACATGAGCTGCACGGGCGCGGTCGAGTCCGACGCGCGCGACGTGACCGCGGTGGTGCGGGAGGTCGCGGCCTCCACGCTCAGCGAGCGCGGCGCGACCCGGGCGGACGACCGCATCTCCGAGGCCGCGATGGAAGACCGGAAACGACAGGGATACTTCTGATGACGCTCCTCGACGACACGACCCGACCGGCGGCCGCGGCCTCCGCGCCGACCCGCGGGACGCTGTTCCGCTTCGCGACCGCCGGCTCGGTGGACGACGGCAAGTCGACCCTGGTCGGTCGGCTGCTGCACGACTCCAAGGCGATCCTTGCCGACCACCTCGCCGCGGTCGAGCGCACCTCCCGGGAGCGCGGCTTCGGCGGCGAGGCCGGCGGCCTCGACCTCGCGCTGCTGACCGACGGACTCCGCGCCGAGCGCGAGCAGGGCATCACCATCGACGTCGCCTACCGCTACTTCGCGACGGACGCGCGCTCGTTCATCCTCGCCGACTGCCCGGGGCACGTGCAGTACACGCGCAACATGGTCACCGGCGCCACCACCGCCGACGCGGTCGTGCTGCTGGTCGACGCTCGCAACGGCGTGCCGGAGCAGACCCGCCGCCACCTCGCGGTCATCAGCCTGCTGCGGGTGCCGCACGTGATCGTGGCGATCAACAAGATCGACCTGATCGGGTTCGACGCCGAGCGGGTGCGCCAGGTGACGGAGGAACTGGTCGCGGTGACCGAGGAGCTCGGCATCCGCGACCTCCACATCGTGCCGGTGTGCGCCGTCGACGGGGACAACG
The DNA here is from genome assembly GCF_039615055.1 of Microbacterium sp. X-17. Classification (NCBI taxonomy): domain Bacteria; kingdom Bacillati; phylum Actinomycetota; class Actinomycetes; order Micrococcales; family Microbacteriaceae; genus Microbacterium; species Microbacterium sp. X-17. The sequence continues at coordinate 1,049,799 of NZ_JBDHNI010000003.1, read as the reverse complement.
TCGCCGATCGGTCGGCCCGCACGCCCTGGTACGACGGGCCGGCGCTGCTCGAACTGCTGGAGGCGCTGCCGAGCGCCGACCAGCTCGAGACGCCCACCGAGGACCTTCGCCTCCCGGTGCAGCTCGTGCTCCGCCCGCAGGGAGCGCTCGCTCCCGGGCTCGACGCGACCGCGTACCGGGACTACCGCTCGGCCGCCGGGCGCATCGCCTCGGGCGGCATCGCGGTCGGCGACCGGGTCAGCGTCCACCCCGCGGGCACGACCACGGTCGTGACCCGCATCGACGTCGCCGGGCGCAGCGTGGAGTCCGCGGTCGCGCCGCAGTCCGTCGCCGTGAGTCTCGCGGACGACCTCGACCTCGCCCGCGGCGCGCTGATCGGCGCGGCCGGCACGCTGCCCGACCCGCGCTCGACGCTGACCGCCGAGGTGTTCTGGCTGGACGCCTCCCGCGGCCTCCCCGGCGCCCGGGTGCTGCTCAAGTGGGGAACCGCGACCGTCCAGGCGCGGCTCACCGCGATCGAGGGCCGCCGGGACCTCACAACGCTCCAGGTCGTCCCCGCGGGGGCGCTGGAGGTCAACGACATCGGTCACGTCACCCTCCAGCTCGCCGAGGCGCTGCCGGTCGAACCGTACGCGGTCAACCGGCAGACCGGAGCCTTCCTCCTCATCGACCCGCAATCCGGCGCGACCCTCGCCGCCGGCATCGTCTCCTGAAAGGACCCCGCATGCGCACCCCGCTCCGCACCGTCGCCGTCCTCGCGCTCGCCGCGGCCACCGCCGCACTCACCGGCTGCGCGGCCTCCGCCGTCAGCGCCGAACCCACCCCGGCCGCGGCCATCCGCGTCGGCTACTTCGACAACGTGACCCACGCGCCCGCGCTGGTCGGCATCCACGACGGGCTGCTGCAGAAGGCGCTCGGCAAGACCGCGCTGAAGACCACCCAGTTCAACGCCGGTCCCGCCGAGGTCGAGGCGCTCAGCGCCGGCGCGATCGACGCCGCCTACATCGGCCCGAGCCCCGCGATCAACTCCTACCTGAAGAGCGCAGGCCAGTCGCTGAAGATCGTCTCCGGCGTCGCCGTCGGCGGCGCTGCCCTCGTCGTGAAGAGCGACATCACCTCGCCCGAGCAGTTGAAGGGCAAGACCATCGCCACCCCGCAGCTCGGCAACACGCAGGACGTCGCACTCCGCTACTGGCTCAGCAAGCAGGGCCTGCACACGTCCACCACCGGAGGGGGAGACCTCACGATCGCCCCGACCGACAACGCGCAGGCGTTGACGGCGTTCCAGGCGGGCAAGATCGACGGCGCCTGGGTGCCGGAGCCGTGGGTGTCCCGGTTCGTGCTCGACGGCAACGCGAAGGTGCTCGTGGACGAGGCGTCCCTGTGGCCGGGCGGAAAGTTCCCGACCACCGTCCTCGCCGTCTCCGCGTCGTTCCTGAAGGCGCACCCGCAGACGGTGAAGGCGCTCGTGAAGGGCAACGCCGACGCGGTCGCCGCCCTGAAGAACCCGGCGAAGGCCGCGAGCGACATCAACGCGCAGCTGAAGGCCGACACCGGCAAGACCCTGGCGACCGGCGTGCTCGCGCGGGCGCTCGACCACGTCGCCTTCGACACCGACCCGGATGCTGCAGCGTTCCCGACCCTCGTCCAGCACGCCACCGCGGTCGGCCTCGGCACCAAGGGCTCGCTGAAGGGGCTGTTCGACCTGACCGCCCTGAACGCCGTCCGCACGGCCGCCGGGCAGCCCAAGGCCTCCGCCGGGAGCCTGGGGTGACACCGTGAGCGACCTCGACCGCACCGCCGTCACGCTGACGGGAGTGAGCAAGCGCTTCGGCGCACACGCACCCGTCGTGCTCGACGACGTGGACCTCCGGGTGGGCGACGGCGAGTTCGTCTGTCTGCTCGGGGCGTCCGGGTGCGGCAAGTCCACCATCCTGAACCTGATCGCGGGACTCGAACAGCCGACCACCGGCGAGGTCGCGGTGCCCAGCGGCGCGGTCGCGATGATGTTCCAGGATGCCGCGCTGCTGCCCTGGCTGACCGCCCGCCGCAACGTCGAGCTCGCCCTGGACCTCGGCGGAGCGCCGCGCGACGAGCGCCGGGCCCGCGTCGACGAGCTCCTGGAGCTCGTCTCGCTCTCGCACGCCGCCGACCGCCGGCCGCACGAGCTCTCCGGGGGGATGCGGCAGCGCGTCGCCCTCGCCCGCGCGCTCGCGCAGGACCGCCACGTGCTCCTGATGGACGAGCCGTTCGCGGCGGTCGACGCGATCACCCGCGACCTCCTGCACGTCGAGCTGGAGCGGATCTGGCGGCAGACCGGCCGCACCATCGTCTTCGTCACCCACAACGTCCGGGAGGCGCTGCGCCTCGGCAAGCGGATCGTACTGCTCAGCTCGCGTCCCGGCCGGGTCGCCGTCGAATGGGAGGTGCCGGCCGACGTCCGGGCCGGGGCCGACCCGGTGGAGACCGCCCGGCTGGACGACCAGATCACCCGCCGGCTGCGAGAGGAGCTGATCCGCAATGCCGCCTGAAGCCACCGCAACCCCGACGATCGCGTCCGCGCCTTCGCCCGCCCGCGTGGAGGCCGGGACCTCCGAGCTCCGCGCACTGGAGTCCGGCCTGGACTCGCTGCAGACCGTCCGGGATGCCGGGCCGAGCCGCGCGCGCCGCCTCGCGCGGTCCGTCGTCCCGCCCATCGTCTTCGTGCTCGCCGCCGTCCTCGCCTGGCAGCTCTACATCGTCATCGCCCACCCGCGCCCGGACCTCTACCCGGGCCCGGCGGACGTGCTCGGCGCGCTCGGCAGCGCCGCGGCCTCCGGCCACCTCGCAACGGCGATCGCGACCAGCCTCGGCCGCGGCGGTTTCGGCTTCCTGCTCGCGATCCTGATCGCGACGCCGCTCGGGCTGCTGCTGGCCGAGGTGCGCTGGCTGCGCCGGGCGGTCGGGCCGATCCTCTCCGGCCTCCAGGTGCTGCCCTCGGTGGCGTGGGTGCCCGCGGCGATCCTCTGGTTCGGGCTGACCGACGCTGCCGTGTACTTCGTCGTGCTGCTCGGCGCCGTCCCCTCGATCGTCAACGGGCTCCTCGCCGGGATCGACCAGGTGCCGCCGCAGCTGCGCCGGGTCGGCGTCGTCCTCGGCGCGAACCGGCGGCAGCTGCAGACCCGCATCCTCTTCCCGGCCGCGCTGCCCGGCTACGTCGCGGGGCTCCGCCAGGGCTGGGCGTTCGCGTGGCGGTCGCTGATGGCGGCCGAGATCATCGCGGGCTCGCTCGGCTTCGGCCTGGGCTCGATGCTGGAGCAGAGCCGCGTGCTCGCTGACCTGCCCAGTGTGCTCGCCACCACCCTGACGATCCTCGTCGTCGGCATCGTGATCGAGCTGGCCTTCTTCGCACCGGTCGAGCGCACGCTGCTGCGCCGCCGCGGACTGACGGGAGCGACCCGATGAACGAACAACGCCGCGGCTCCGTCGCCCTGGTCGGGGGCGGCCCCGGCCATCCGGACCTCATCACCGTCCGCGGGCGTCAGCTGCTGACCGCAGCCGATGTCGTGATCGCCGACCGGCTCGGCCCGCGCGCCCTGCTGGACGACCTCGCGCCCGGCGTGGAGGTCATCGACGTCGGCAAGCGCCCGCACCACCACCCGGTGCCCCAGTCGCAGATCAACGAGCTCCTGGTCGAGCACGCCCGCGCGGGCAAGCGCGTCGTGCGGCTGAAGGGCGGCGACCCGTTCGTCTTCGGACGCGGCGGCGAGGAGGCCGAGTTCTGCCGCGCCGCCGGTGTCCCGGTGGAGGTCGTCCCCGGCGTGACCAGCGCCATCGCCGTGCCGTCCATCGCCGGCATCCCGGTCACTCACCGCGGGGTCGCCGCCGGGTTCACCGTGCTGTCGGCGCACACCGACATCGACCAGGTGCCGGGCGGGCCGGAGCACACCGTCATCCTGCTCATGGGCGTCTCCGGGCTCGCGAGCACCGCCGCGACCCTCGCCGCCGGCCGCCGCGGCGCGGACTGCCCGGTCGCCATCGTGGAGGACGGCTACGGCGACGGCCAGCGTGTGACGGTCGGCACCCTCGGCACCATCGCCGCGGAGGCCGCCGTGCGCGGCGTGCAGTCGCCGGCCGTGATCATCGTCGGCGACGTGGTCCGGCTGGCCGACCCCGACCTCCTCCCCATCCCCGCAGCCCACAGCACTGCACCGTACAGAGAGGCCCATCAATGACCCGACCGTTCCGCGTGGCCGTCGTCGGCGCCGGACCCGCCGGCATCTACGCCGGCAACATCCTGCGCACCCGCGCCGCCGAGGCCGGCATCGACGCCCGGATCGACCTGTTCGAGTCCCTGCCCGCGCCGTACGGCCTCATCCGCTACGGCGTCGCCCCCGACCACCCTCGCATCAAGGGGATCGTCACGTCGCTGCACGACATGCTCGCCGACGGGTCCGTGCGGCTGATCGGCAACGTGGAGGTCGGCGCCGACATCACCGTGGACGAGCTCCAGTCCCTCTATCACGCGGTGATCTTCGCGACCGGCGCGCAGCGCGACGCCGTGGTCGGCCTCCCCGGCCTCGACCTCCCGGGCAGCTTCGGCGCCGCGGACTTCGTCTCCTGGTACGACGGCCACCCCGACGTGCCGCGGCACTGGCCGCTGGAGGCCACCGAGGTCGCGGTGCTGGGCAACGGCAACGTCGCCCTGGACGTGGCGCGCGTGCTGGCCAAGCACCCGGCCGACCTGCTGACCACCGACATCCCGGACAACGTGCACGCGGGGCTGGCCGCCTCGCCGATCACCGACGTGCACGTCTTCGGCCGCCGCGGCCCGGAGGACATCAAGTTCACCCCGATCGAGCTGCGCGAGCTCGGCGAGGTGCCCGGCGTCGACATCGTCCTGTACGACGAGGACTTCGACCGCGCGGACGCCGTGACGGGGGAGCGCCGCGCTGCGGGCAACCAGGCCAAGGTCATGGCGCGCATCCTGCAGTCGTGGCGCGACCGCGAGCCGGGCAGCGCCCCGCGCCGCCTGCACCTGCACTTCTGGCACCGGCCGGTCGAGCTGCTCGGCGAGGAGGCCGTGACCGGCATCCGCTTCGAGCGCACCGAGCCGGACGGCGAGGGCGGCATCCGCGGCACCGGAGCGTTCGCCGACTACGACGTGCAGGCCGTCTACCGGGCGATCGGCTACCGCGGGACCCCCGTGCGCGACCTCCCGTTCGACGAGGCCGCCGGGGTCATCCCCAACGACGGCGGCCGCGTCCTCGACGGCGGCGAGCCGGTGCGCGGCCTCTACGCGACCGGCTGGATCAAGCGCGGCCCGGTCGGCCTGATCGGCCACACCAAGGGCGACGCCGGCGAGACCATCGAGAAGCTGCTGGAGGACCACCCCGCCTTGGCCGACGCCGAGCGCCCGGGGGAGGACACCGTGCTGTCCTTCCTGGAGTCGCGCGGCGTCCGCTACACGACGTGGGAGGGCTGGCTCGCCCTCGACGCGCACGAGCGCGCGCTGGGCGACGGCTTCGCCGGCGACGTGGTCCGCGAGCGGGTCAAGGTCGTGCCGCGCGAGGAGCAGGTCGCGATCTCCAACCGCGAGGTGATCGTCCGATGACCTACGTGATCGCGCTGCCGTGCGTGGATGTGAAGGACCGCGCCTGCATCGACGAGTGTCCCGTCGACTGCATCTACGAGGGCGAGCGCTCGCTCTACATCAACGTCGAGGAGTGCGTCGACTGCGGCGCGTGCGAGCCGGTCTGCCCGGTCGAGGCGATCTACTACGAGGACGACCTCCCGGAGGAGTGGGCCGACTACCACGCGGCGAACGTGGAGTTCTTCACCGAGCTCGGGAATCCGGGCGGCGCCTCCAAGGTCGGCCCGCAGCCGTTCGACCACCCGCTGATCGCCGCGCTGCCGCCGCAGGAGGCGGTGCATGCCTGAGGTCGTCGTCATCGGCGGCGGCCCGGCCGGGCTGTCCGCCACCCTCAACCTCGCGCGGGCGCTGGTCGACGTCGTGCTGGTGGACGCCAGCCGGCCCCGGAACGCCGCGACGCTGCGCTCGCACGGGTTCCTCACCCGCGACGGCATCCGCCCGACCGAGCTGCGCGCCCTCGCCAAGGCCGAACTCGCGGCGTACGAGAACGTCGAGCACCTGGAGCGGCGGTCGGTCGCCTCGGTGCGCGCGGACGGCGACGGGTTCGTGGTCGAGATCGCCGGCCGGACGCCGGACGAGAGCCACTCGGTCTCGGCCAGGACGGTCCTCCTCACGACCGGGCTGACCGAAACCCTCCCCGCGCTCCCGAGCATCCGCTCGTTCTACGGGATGAGCGTGTTCAGCTGCGTCGCGTGCGACGCCTGGGACCTGCGCGGCCAGCGGCTTGCCCTCATCGGTGAGACGCCGGACCTCGCCCGCCGCGCGGTGCACCTGGCGCGCTGGACGACCGACCTCACCGTCTTCACGAACGGGTCCGCGGCCGTCACCGCCGAGGAGGAGACCGCCCTCGACGCACTCGGCTTCCGGGTCGAGCGGACCACGATCGCGGACCTCGACGGGGAGCGCGGAACCGTCCGCTCCGTGCTGCTGGAGGACGGCCGGTCGATCCCGATCGACGGGGGGTTCATCCGGCCCACCTGGACGATCGCGACCGGCTTCATCGACGGCCTCCGCCCCGAGCAGTCGGCCGACGGCTTCCTCCTCACGGACGACGAGGGCCGGACCTCGGTCCCGGGGCTGTACGCCGCCGGCGACGTCGCCGCTCCCGGTCCGCAGCAAATGATCATCGCCGCCGGCACCGGCGCGCGCACCGCGGCCGCCATCGTCGCCGACCTCCAGGTCCAGGCCGCCTCCGCGCTCAGCCGGATCCTCACCTGACCCCGCACCTCCACCCGTCACGAACACGAGAGAGAGCCATGCCCACCAACGTCTACGACAACATCACCGCCGCTGTCGGCCGCACCCCGCTGGTCACGCTGAACCGGCTCGCCGCCGACGCCGGCGCGACCGTGCTGGCGAAGCTGGAGTTCTTCAACCCGGCGGGGAGCGTGAAGGACCGCATCGGTGTCGCGATCATCGACGCGGCCGAGAAGTCCGGGGCGCTGCGCCCGGGTGGGACGATCGTGGAGGGCACCAGCGGCAACACCGGCATCGCCCTGGCGATGGTCGGCGCGGCCCGCGGGTACAAGGTGATCCTGACCATGCCGGAGACGATGTCGAAGGAGCGGCGGGTGCTGCTGCGCGCGTTCGGCGCCGAGATCGTCCTCACCCCCGGCCCGGATGGGATGCGCGGAGCGGTCGAGGCGGCGAAGCAGATCGTCGCCGAGAGTGACAACGCGATCTGGGCGCAGCAGTTCGCCAACGAGGCCAACCCGGCCGTCCACCGGGCCACCACGGCCGAGGAGATCTGGGCGGACACCGACGGCGGTGTGGACATCTTCGTCTCCGGGATCGGCACCGGCGGCACCATCACCGGTGTCGGGCAGGTGCTGAAGGAGCGCAACCCGGGCGTGCAGGTGATCGCGGTCGAGCCGATCGACTCCCCGATCCTCAACGGCGGCAAGCCGGGCCCGCACAAGATCCAGGGCATGGGGGCGAACTTCGTCCCGGAGATCCTGGACACCTCCGTCTACGACGAGGTCATCGACGTGTCGTTCGAGGACTCCCTCGACGTCGCCAAGCGGCTGGCGTCCGAGGAGGGCATCCTCGCGGGCATCTCCTCCGGTGCGATCGTCTGGGCCGCCTTGGAGGTCGCCAAGCGGCCGGAGAACGCGGGCAAGACCGTCGTGGCGATCGTCGCCGACACCGGCGAGCGGTACATCTCGACCGCGCTGTGGGAGGGGCTCGGCGACTGAGGGGTGGCGGCCGGCGCGTGTGCCCCCATCAGGCGGCACCAGTACTAGGTATTTCGGGTGTCAGGCGCCCGCCCGGATACTGATTCCGATGTAACACCAACGAAGACGCTCAACGCGCCGACCCCCGCCGCAGAAAGCCGACCCCGAAATGCCTGCCACAGAGACCATCGACACAGCCACCGTCACGGACCGCTGCGCGTACTTCGCAGCCCCTCACGCCCACGTCTGGGAGTACACGAACGGGCACCTGGTGTGCGCGTTCTGCGACGAGAAGCGCCCGTACCCGGCGTAGCTATACCGCGCCCGCGCCCTCGTCAATCCCCCGAGCCTCGGCTCCGATCTGACTTAGTTTCGAGCACAGCGGACGGCACTTCCGGCCGCGCTCTCGACAGAAGGAGTCAGTGATGACGATCGCCATGGACCGCCCCGAAGCCGATCGGATGGCCGGGGACGCGCTCGCGCCGGGCACAGCGACCGAGACCGTGTCGTGGAGCACGCCGGCCCGGTGGCTCTGGGTCGCCGGGACGCCGACCGAGTACGTGGGGATGGTGGACCGCAACCTCGACGGGTACGTCGCTACCGGCTTCGACGGTCACGACCTGGGGGTGTTCGCGGCGCGCTCCGACGCGCAGACGGCGGTGTGCAGCCACTGGTCCGTGGCAGGCGACGAGCGCTGAAGCCGGTGGCACAGCGCGAGACCGGCGCGGATTATAGGGCGTTGTCCGCGATCGAGCAATGGTCCCGGGTTTTGCCGTCGATACGACACACTGAAGCGAACAACAGGAGCTGGGAGGTGAGACGTGCCTGCTGACGACCGCCGCGCCCGGCTGGAGCGCGACCTCCCGGACGCCGCGAGCCGCGGCGAGATCATCGCCCTGTTCCAGCCGCAGTTCTCGCTGGAGACCGGCGAGGTCGTCGGCGCGGAGGCGCTGGCCCGGTGGATCCACCCGCAGTTCGGTCTGATCGCTCCGGGCGAGTTCATCCCGATGGCCGAGCGCCTGGGGCTCGTCGGCGGGGTCGGGGATGTCATGCTGCGGCTCGGCTGCCACGCCGCCCGCGACTGGCAGGACCAGGGCCACCCGATCGAGGTCGCCGTCAACGTCTCGATCCTCCAGCTGCGGACGTCCGCGATCGTCGACACGATCGCCGGACTGCTCGACGAGTTCTCCCTCCGCCCCCGGCTGCTGACGCTGGAGGTGACCGAGACCACTCCGGTGACCCAGGTCCCGGAGGCGATCGACACCGTCCACCGGCTGAGTGAACTCGGCGTGAACATCTCCGTCGATGATTTCGGCGCGGCCTACGCGTCGCGCGAGCAGGTCATCGCGCTGCAGGCGATCGAGCTCAAAGTGGACCAGTCCCTCGTGCAGGAGACCCAGGGCCCGCACAGCGAGGACCTGGCGCGTGCCGTCGAGTTCGGCAAATCGCAGGGGATGCGCCTGGTCGCGGAGGGCATCGAGACGGAGGCGCAGCTCGCCCGGGTCCGCGCGCTCCACTGCGATCGCGGCCAGGGGTACCTGCTGTCGCGGCCGACGACGAAAGCGGATGTGGACAGCCTCCTGGTCGGCGCCGGAGGCCTCCCGCTCAAATGATTGACGTGTGGCAACTTGACGTTTGCCTCGCGACCAGTCACTCTCAACACATGCACTTCGACCGGTCACGCATTTGAGGCCCGATGTGCGCGACGAGGTCGCGCGCATGCAGCCCTTCCCTCGAGCCCTTGTGGACCGATCCCACACCATCGTCGACGCCAACCAGGCGCTGGAGGTCTGGGCCAGCCGCCAGCACGACAACCTGGTCGGCATGCCCCTCGCCACGGTGCTCGGCGTCGACGGCGACGAGCTGTCCGCGGCGCTGGCCACCGGCAACCCCGGCGGCATCCGCCTGGCGTCGACGGCCCACGGGTATCAGGAGACGCGGAGCTCGGTGGTGATCCGCGCCGTGCGCATCTCCGGCGGCCACACGATCGTCGCCTTCGACCCGGAGCTGGCCGCGGTCGGCGAGCGCACGGTGGCGCTCGGACGACGCGAGAGCGACCGGCTCCAGCTGCTGCTGGCGGCGTCCGTCGCGTTCGCGAAGACGCGGACCGAGGAGGAGCTCGGCGAGCTGCTGTCGGAGACCGCCCGCCGGGCGTTCAACGCGACGGCGTGCAGCGTGCACACCGGCGAACCGGGCAACTACGCGCTCGTGGCGGGGGAGAACCTGCTGGAGGCGGAGTGGCCGGAGGACGCCAGGGATGAGAGCGTGCAGCTCGGGAGCGTGGTGACGATCCAATCGCCCGCCGAAGCCGACGTCGTGGCACCGGGCCTCGGGTTGAGCGGCGTCTTCGAACGGTCGGGCGTCTCCGCGATCATCGGTGTGCCGATCATCGAGGACGACGTCCTCTACGGCGCGTTCGCCTGCTACTTCGACCAGCCCCGCGCCTTCGACGACCAGGCCGTGCCGCTGGCCGAGGCGCTGGCCCAGCTGGCCGGGCAGGTCCTCGTACGACTGCGCCTGGAGGCGCGACTGCGCCGGGCGGCGATGCTGGACGAGGTCACGGGCCTGCCGAACCGGCGGCTGTTCGACGAGAACCTGCACCACACCGAGCGCGCCCACGCGGACCAGGTCGCGGTGCTCTTCGTCGACCTCGACGGCTTCAAGGCCATCAACGACACCCTGGGGCATGCCTCGGGCGACCGCGTGCTCAAGGAGGTCGCGGACCGGCTGAGCCGGGTCTTCCGCCAGGAGGACATGATCGCGCGCTACGGCGGAGACGAGTTCATCGCCGCGCTGCAGGTCGCCGACACGACCGACGCGCTCGAACTCGCCGACCGGGCCAGGGCCGCCATCGCGGAGGACTTCGCCGGCATCCCTCGCGAGCTGAACATCACGGCCAGCGTGGGCATCGCCATCACGGACGATGTCGCGGGCCAGTCGATCGACCACCTCATCCGGCTCGCGGACCAGGCGATGTACGCGGCGAAGCGCGGTGGCGGCGACCAGGCCGTCGTCTACGGGGCCGGGCGCTAGCGGACGCACGCAATACCAGGGATGGACGCCCGGGTCTACCGGGGCGCGGGGAATTCCGGAATGCCGGAGAATGTGGACGTGAGTGCACCCGACACCCCGGTCCCCCTCCTGCTCGGACGGTACCGGCCGCAGCGGCTGCTCGCACGCGGCGGTTCGGCGATGGTCTTCCGCGCGCGCGACGAGAACCTCGGCCGCGATGTCGCCGTCAAGCTGTTCTCGTCGGGAGGCCCGGGCGACCTCGCACGGTTCCGGGCCGAGGTGGGTGTGCTCGCCCGCCTCCACCATCACGGCGTGGTGTCGATCCTCGACGCCGGAGTCGACGACTCCTCGCCGAAGGACCCGCGTCCGTTCCTGGTCATCGAGCTGGTCGAGGGCGACACGCTCCGCGGGCTGCTGAACGCGGGCACCCTGTCGACGCGCCAGATCGGGGAGGTCGCGTTCGAGGTGGCCGAGACGCTCGAATACGTCCACGCGCGCGGCGTCATCCATCGCGACGTGACCCCGGCGAACATTATGATCGTCGACTACGGCACCCGGTTCTCGCGTCCGCGGGCGCGGCTGACGGACTTCGGCATCGCCATCCACGCGACCGGCCCTCAGGAGGCCGCCGAGGCGACCTTCGGCACCGCGGCCTACCTCAGTCCCGAGCAGGTCCGCAGCCAGAACCTGACGCCGGCCTCCGACATCTACTCGCTCGGGCTCGTCCTGCTCGAATGCTTCACCGGATCCATCGCCTTCCCCGGCTCGGCGGTCGAGTCGGCGCTCGCCCGGCTGGACCGCGACCCCGAGCTGCCCGACACGGTCCCCGAGTCGTGGCGGGAGCTCATCGCCTGGATGACGCAGGCCCACGCCGCCGACCGCCCGACCGCGGCGGACGTCGCGGAGGCCGCGCGGGGAGCCCTCCGGGCACAGCGGGAACACGAGCCCGCGTGAGCCCGGGATCGGCAGACCGGGCAGCATATGATCGACAGGCCGGCGTGACCCGCGCCGGCGCACGCCCTCGGAAGGAGACCACCGGTTGGGCACTCTGATTTACGGCACCGGCGCGAAGATCGACATCGACGACCGCCTGCTGGCCCACCTCCAGCTCGTCATCACGTCGAAGCTGCGCCGCAACGAGCAGTTCCTCTTCGAGTGGGACCACGACGAGGCGTACTCGCGCGGCCGGACCGCGATCTGGATCAACCCGTCCGTCCCGGTGCACTTCCAGTACGTGGGCAGCCGCCGCCCCGCGCTCAACCGGGCGTGGACCGAAGCGCTGATGGACGCCGCCAACAGCGTCGGCGGTCTGCGCGTCGTCCCCGAGCCTCCGGCGCACTGATGGGCACGCTCTTCTACGGCGACGCCGCGTCGTCGGTCGAGTTCGACGACCGCCTCCTCGCGCACCTGCAGCTCGCGATCGTCACGAAGCTGCGGCGGAGCGAGAGCTTCGTCTTCTCGTGGGACGTCGCGGCCGCGGCGGGAAGCGGCTCCAACTCGGTCTGGATCTCCCCGACCGTCGGCCTCCGCTTCACCTATCCCACCCACACGCGCGAGCCGATCAACCGGGCGTGGGTCGAGGCGCTGGTGCGCACGGCCAACAGCGTCTCCGGACTCCGCATCGTCGACGAACCCGGCGCGGGCGTAGAGTCGCCGGCGCAGGCCCAGAGCAAGACCGACCGAATGGATGAAGAGTGATCGTCAACAGGCTGACCGTCGATGGCAAGGACTACTTCCTGCCGGGATCGGTGACGGAGCTGCGCGAGAAGATCAAGAACGCGATCCAGGCGGGCGGCGACTACGTGAACATCCCGCCGCTGCGCTCCGGCCCCGGCATCGACATCCTGTTCTCGCCGGGCATGCCGGTGGTCTGGAGCCAGATCGACGTCGGAGGCGACGCGATTCCGGAGGCCGACGGCGCGGAGGTGTCGGAGTCGAGCATCGACGACGACACGTTCGACGGGCTTTGAGCCCAGCAGGACTCTGTTCGAGCGGGACTCAGCTCCCCGCCGACCCCGGGTGCGTGCCGAGCACGTAGGTCTGGATGGCGATCACCGCCGCGCCCCGGCACCACTCCAGGTTGTCGCCGGGGGTCGTGATCAGGTCGAGCGTCTTGGCGCGCGGGTCGCGGTCGGCGGCGACGCCCTGGTCGATGGCCTCGCGGGCGACCTCCACGAGGCGGACTCCCTCCCCGCCGAGCACGATGCGCTCGGGCATCGTGAGGTTGGCCACGGCGGCCAGCAGGCGGCCGAGGCCGCGGCCGGCGTCATCGACGACCCGGCGTGCGGCGGGCTCGCCGGCGGCCGCCAGGGTCAGGGCCTCGTCGTAGCTCACGTCGTGCCCCAGTGCGGTGCCGACCTCGTGGACGATGGCCTCCTGGGTGAGGACGCTGCGGGCGCAGCCGCGGTGGCCAGCCGGGCAGAGCGGGCCGTACGGGTCGAGCGGCCAGTGGCCGATGAGGCCGATGCCGGCGTCGTCGTCGGCCACGATCCCGTCGTGGATGACCAGGCCGTAGCCCACGCCGGCGCCGAGGGTGATCACGGCGAAGCGGTCCAGGCCGCGGCCGTAGCCGAACCAGTGCTCCGCCTCGGTGAAGGCGACGACGTCGTTCTCGATCACGGTGGAGATGCCGGTGCGCTGCTCGATCATCTCGACCAGCGGCACGTCCTCCCACTCCAGGAACGCGGCGCTCGCGACACGCGAGTTGTCGGCGATGCGGCCGCCGAGGCCGACGCCGAGGGCGGTCACCGGGGGCACGTCGCGGGAGAGCCGCTCGGCCAGCACGCCGATGGCGTCCGCGACGGTCCGGGGGTCGCGGGAGCCGAACTCGACCATGTCGGTGGCGATGACGTTGGCGCGCAGGTCGGTGGTGACGCCCTGCACCCGGTCGGCCATCAGCTTCATGCCGATGAAGTGGCGTGAGCCGGAGACGACGTCGAGGGGGCGGGAGGGGCGTCCCGTCCGGCCCTCGGCCAGCTCGCCCGTCTCGACCAGGAGCCCCGACTCGATGAGCGGCGCGCTGAGCCGGGTGAGCGACCCGGGGGAGAGGTCGAGCCGGCGGGCGATCTCGCTGCGGGACAGCGGGCCGTTGAGGAGGACTTCGAGCGCGACGGACCTCGATGCGCCGGTGTCCGGCGTCCACGTCGGTGCAGTGATCGTCACGCATCCCCCTCAGGTCTCGTGAACACACTTTTGCATATCGGGATTGTTTCGTCAATCAACCAACTCGGTCGAAAATCGGCCCGGTAAGTCATTGTTGACAGCGGGTTGTTTTTGTCATAGAAATAACTCCACACCGCGGGGCCCGCACCGAGCGCCCCCTTCCGACAGGAGAACTGCAATGAAGCGTTCCACCGCACTGGCCGCGACGGCGGCGCTCGCGGCATCCATCGCACTGGTCGCCAGTGGATGCTCCGCCTCGTCGTCCGGATCCTCCGACGGCTCCTCCAGCCACCCGGTCACGCTGACCTTCTGGGGCTCCTACGGCAACGGCGGCAACTCGGCCCAGCAGGACGCGCTGAACAAGACCCTCATCCCCGCCTTCGAGAAGGCGAACCCGGGCATCACGATCAACTACGTCGACATCCCCTACGACAGCCTCCACCAGAAGCTGACCACCAGCGCCGCCGGCGGCACCCTCCCCGACCTGGTCCGCTCCGACATCGGCTGGGTGCCGCAGCTCGCCCAGCTCGGCGTCCTCACCCCGCTGTCCCAGTCGATGTCCGACTTCGGCACGCTCTCCAAGGCGGTCTACCCGGGGACGCTGACGACGAACAAGTACAAGGGCACGTACTACGGCCTGCCTCTGGACACCAACACCCGCGTGCTCATCACCTCGCAGAAGGCCCTCGACGCCGCGGGCATGAGCACGCCGCCGTCGACCTTCGACCAGGTCAAGCAGATGGCGGCCAAGCTCAAGGGCACCGGCGTCTCCGTCTTCGCCGACGGCGGCCTCGGCGGGTGGAACATCTTCCCGTGGATCTGGTCCAACGGCGGCGAGATCACCAACGCGAGCCTGACCAAGGCCAGCGGGTACCTCGACGGAGCCAAGTCGGTCGCGGCGATCCAGTTCCTGGTCGACCTCTACAAGGAGGGCCAGATCCCGAACCTGATCACCGGCAACCAGGGCGCGACCTCCACGTCGGACGGCCTGCCGACCGGGAAGTACGCGACCATCCTCGACGGGCCGTGGATGAAGGCGATCTGGGCGGGACAGTACAAGGACTTCCAGCCGATCTACGCCCCGGTGCCCAAGGGCGACGGCGCGTCGACCAGCGTGGTCGGCGGCGAGGACATCGTGCTCACGGCCTCCTCGAAGAACCAGGCCGCGGCGGAGAAGTTCATCCGCTTCACCCAGTCCGAGAAGTTCCAGATCGAGATGGCCAAGACCGGCCAGATGACCGTGGTCCCGGCCTTCGCCTCCAAGCAGGCCGCGATCGACCCGTACTTCACGACCTTCGCCGACCAGCTCAAGACGGCGAAGTCGCGGCTCGCCATCCCGCAGGGCGACAAGGTCGACGGCATCCTGAGCGCGGCGCTGACACCGGCCTTCGCCGGGACGACGAGCGTCAAGGACGCGCTCACCGCGGCGGCCCAGCAGATCGACCCGCTGCTGACCGGAAAGTGATCCCGTGAGCACCACGACGGAACGGACCGTGCGCGCGGTGGGGGCCGACCCCACCGCGCCGCGGCGCTCGACGGCGGGACAGCGGCGCCCCCAACCGCAGGGACGGCGGCGGACGCTCGGCGCCGGCGCGACGCCCTACCTCTTCATCGCCCCCGGCTTCATCCTGTTCGCGGTGCTGATCCTGCTGCCGATCTTCCAGGCCGTGCAGATGAGCTTCTTCGACTGGAAGATCATCCCCGGCGCGGTCAGCCAGTTCCTCGGCCTGGACAACTACGTCCGGGCGTTGCAGGACCCGCACTTCTGGCTGAGCCTCACCAACAGCGGCATCTACATGCTCTTCACCGTGCCGCCGCAGATCGTGCTCGGACTCCTCATCGCCGTCCTCCTCAAGCGCAGGAGCCCGACCCAGCCCGTGTTCCGAGTCCTGTTCTATCTGCCGGTCGTCACGAGCTGGGTGGTCGTCTCCCTGCTGTTCAAGTTCCTGTTCGCCGACGGCGGCCTCGTCAACTTCACGCTGCACGACTTCCTGCACCTGATGAGCTCCGACGTGTCCTGGCTCTCCGGTCGCTGGACCGCGCTCGTCGCGATCTGCGCGCTCGGCGTCTGGAAGGGCGTGGGCTGGTCGATGATGATCTTCCTCGCGGCGCTCCAGGGCGTGCCGCAGTCGCTGGAGGAGGCCGCAACCATGGACGGCGCCGGCCGGTGGCAGCGCTTCCGCGTGGTCACCCTCCCGGCGATCTGGCCCTCGGTCGTCTTCGTCCTGGTGATGCTCGTGATCGGCGGCTTCAACGTCTTCACCTCGGTGCTCGTGATGACCGCCGGAGGTCCGGGCGGCCAGACCGACGTCGTCCTCACCTACATGTACGACCAGGCGTTCGCGAACCTCGACTTCGGCTACGGCTCGGCGCTCGCCGTGATCCTCGCCGTCATCGTGTTCGTGCTCGCCGTCATCCAGCTGCGCGTCTTCCGCGACCGCGGAGAGGAGCTCTCATGACCGCCGTGTCGAACGGCCGGAGCGTCGGTCGGCGCATCGCCCGGCCCCGGTTGCGGACGCAGCGCAGGCTGGGCGCGGGTGTCCGGATCGCCGCCCTCGTCGTCGGCGCGGCCATCATGGTCACGCCGTTCCTCTACATGCTGTCCACCAGCTTCAAGAGCCAGGCGTACGTGCTCACCGTGCCGCCGCAGTTCATCCCGAACCCGGCGACCACCGCGAACTACACGCAGGCCCTGACCACGCAGGACTTCGGGCTGTACTTCCTGAACTCGACCATCGTCGCCGTGATCTCCACCGCGCTGTCCGTGCTGATCAGCTCGATGATGGCGTACGGGTTCGCGCGCTACCGGTTCGCCGGCCGCGAGACGATGTTCCGCATCCTGCTGATCGGGCTGGTCGTGCCGGCGATGATGCTGATCATCCCGCAGTTCATCATCGCCAAGTTCTTCGGGCTGATCGACTCGCTCGGCGGCCTGGTCGTGTTCTACGTCGCGGGCTCGCTCGCGCTCAACACGTTCCTGCTGCGCGGCTTCTTCGCCTCCATCCCCGCCGAGCTCGACCAGGCGATGCAGGTCGACGGGGCGAACGCGTGGACCCGGTACTGGCGGCTTGCGCTGCCGCTGGCCAAGCCCGCGCTCGCCACGGCGACGATCTTCACGTTCCTGTCCTGCTGGGACGAGTTCGCCTGGGCGCTGACGATCATCAACACTCCGCAGAACCGCACCCTCCCGATCGCCATCGCCCTGTTCCAGGGTCAGAACGCGACGCAGTGGGGCCTCGTCTTCGCGGCCTCGGTGATCGCGGTCGTCCCGGTGATCGTGGTGTTCCTCGTCTTCCAGCGCTACTTCGTGCAGGGCCTGACCTCCGGGGCGGTGAAGGGATGAGCGAGCTGCTGCCCGAGCGTGCCTGGTTCGGCGCGGGCGACGAGATCCGGGTCGAGGTGCGCGGCGTGTCCGGGTCCGGGGAGCTCACGCTCTGGCGCCTCGGCGAGCAACTGGGCGCGTGGGCGACGGACGGCGCAGGGTTCGTCTCGCTCGGCACTCCGGCGCCCGGAGGCTACGGCGTCGAGTGGACGGACGGGACCGTCCTCCTCCGCACGGCCGTGCAGGTCGCCGGAGCCGGCACGACGCGCCTGCGGTACGGCTTCACCGTCGACTACACGCCGGGTCGTGACCCGCGCGGGCTGGTCGACACCGTTCGCCGCCTCCACCTCACCGATGTGCAGTTCTACGACTGGGCCTACCGGCACGCCGACCTGCTCGGCGGCGGGGAGGACTACGACGACGCGCTGGGCCAGCCGGTGTCGCTGGCGACGGTGCGGCGGCTGGCCGACGGCGTCCGCGCGGCCGGGGCGCGCGCCCTCGGGTACGCGGCCGTGTATGCGGTCGGTCCGCGCGAGTGGGACGGCTGGAAGCAGTGGGCCCTCCTCGACGCGGCCGGGCAGTCGTACGCGCTGGGCGACTTCCTCTTCATCGTGGACCCGGCCGCAGTGCCGTGGCTGTCGCACTTCCGCGACGAGCTCGCTGCCGCCGTCCGGACGGTCGGCTTCGACGGGTTCCACCTCGACCAGTACGGCTACCCGAAGCACGCGCGACGCGCGGACGGCCGCACGGTCGACGTCGCCCGGTCGTTCGACACCCTGATCGGCGGGGTGCGGGACGCCCTCCCCGACGCCCATCTTGTCTTCAACAACGTCAACGACTTCCCGACCTGGACGACGGCGGCGAGCCCGCAGGACGCCGTCTACATCGAGGTGTGGGACCCGCACCTGACGCTCGGCTCGCTCGCGTCCGTCGTCACCCGGGCGCGCGCGGCCGGCGGGGACAAGCCCATCGCGATCGCGGCCTACCAGCACGTCTACGACTCGGCGCCCGCCGCCGCGGCCGACCGGGCCACCGCCTTCACGATGGCGACGCTGTTCTCGCACGGGGCCACCCAGCTCCTGGCGGGGGAGGCCGACCGCATCCTGGTGGACCCGTACTACGTGCGCAACCACGTGATCGAGGACTCCACGGCCGGGCTGCTCCGGCGCTGGTACGACTTCATGGTCGAGCACGACGAGCTGCTGTTCGATCCCGCGATCGCGGACGTCACCGGCTCCTACGCGGGGCGGTACAACGACGACCTCGACGTCACCTACGCGGAGGCGGAGGTCACCGGCGAGCCCGTGGCCGGCGCGGTCTGGCGCCGGGTGGTGCAGACAGGGCGCGGCCTGGTCGTCCACCTCATCAACCTGGCCGGTCAGCCGGACACGCTCTGGGACGCGCCCAAAGAGGACGTCGCCGAGGTCGGACCGGGGACGCTGCGCCTGCGCGCGGTCGCCGGCTCGACCCCGCGCGTCCGCGTGGCGGACCCGGACGGGTCGCCACGGCTGGTCGACCTCCCCGTCCACGTGGAGGGGACGCACGCGACGGTCGTCCTGCCGCCTCCTGGCGCGTGGCAGGTCGTCCTCGTCGAACTCGAACCGGATGGAGCACCATGACCGACCTGACCACGAACCCCGCCGCGCGCGCCGGTGCGCCGGCGGCCGACGACCAGTGGTGGCGTTCCGCCGTCGTCTACCAGATCTATCCGCGCAGCTTCGCGGACAGCGACGGCGACGGCGTCGGCGACCTGCGTGGGATCATCCAGCACCTGGACCACCTGCAGGAGCTCGGCGTGGACGTCGTCTGGCTGTCGCCGGTCTACGCGTCCCCGCAGGACGACAACGGCTACGACATCAGCGACTACCGCGCGATCGACCCGGCGTACGGGACGCTGGAGGACTTCGACGAGCTACTGGCGGACCTCCACGCGCGCGGCATGAAGCTGGTGATGGACCTCGTGGTCAACCACACCTCCGACGAGCACCCGTGGTTCGTGGAGTCCGCGTCGTCCGTCGACAGCCCGAAGCGCGACTGGTACTGGTGGCGGAAGCCGAGGGCCGGCTTCGCGGCGGGCGCTCCGGGCGCGGAGCCGAACAACTGGGGCTCCTTCTTCTCGGGGCCCGCCTGGCACTACGACGAGGTGTCGGGCGAGTACTACCTCCACCTGTTCTCGCGCAAGCAGCCCGACCTCAACTGGGAGAACCCGGAGGTCCGCGACGCCGTCTACGACATGATGAACTGGTGGCTCGACCGCGGAGTCGATGGCTTCCGGATGGACGTCATCAACCTGATCTCGAAGGTCGCCGGGCTCCCGGACGCCGAGGTGCCGCCCGGCGCGGTCCACGGCGACGGGTTCCCGTTCTACGCGCAGGGGCCGCGCATCCACGAGTTCCTGCAGGAGATGCACGAGCGGGTGTTCGCCGGACGCACCGGCGACTACCTCACCGTCGGCGAGATGCCGGGGGTGACGGTCGAGCACGCGCGGCTGTTCACCGACCCGGCCCGGCGGGAGGTCGACATGGTGTTCCAGTTCGAGCACGTCGGGCTGGACCACGGCGCCGGCGGCAAGTTCGACCCGGGCGCCGCCTCGCCGCGGGACGTGAAGGCGTCGCTCGGCCGCTGGCAGGAGGGCCTCGCGGAGACCGGCTGGAACAGCCTCTACTGGAACAATCACGACCAGCCCCGCGTCGTCAGCCGGTTCGGCGACGACCGTCCCGAGCACCGCGTCGCCTCGGCGAAGGCGCTCGCGACGGTCCTGCACCTGATGCGCGGAACGCCCTACGTCTACCAGGGCGAGGAGCTCGGGATGACGAACATGCCGTTCGCGTCCATCGACGACTTCCGCGACATCGAGTCGCTCAACCACTACGCGGTGGCGGTCGCCGCGCAGGGACAGGCGCCGGAGGCCGTGCTCGCCGCGTTGCGCGTGATGAGCAGGGACAACGCGCGTACGCCCGTCCAGTGGTCGGACGGCCCGGCGGCCGGGTTCACCACGGGCACGCCGTGGATCGCGGTCAACCCGAACGCCGCGCTGATCAACGCCGCGGCGCAGCGCGAGGATCCGGGCTCGGTCTTCGCGCACTACCGCGCGCTCATCGCACTGCGGCACAGCGAGCGGGTGGTCTCGCACGGCAGCTTCGAGCTCCTGCTGCCGGAGCACCCGACCGTGTTCGCCTACACGCGGACGCTCGGCGACCGGCAGCTGCTCGTGATCGCGAACCTGTCCGGCGAGCGGGCGGTGTACGACCTCCCGGACGCCGCCGGGTGGCGCGAGGCGGAGCCGGTGCTCGGCAATCTCGGCGGGCGGCTGCCGCGGGTGGACGGGCGCTGCGAGCCGTGGGAGGCGCAGGTGTTCCTCCAGGAGGTCACCGGCTGACTAGTGCCCTCCCGTGACCTGCCCCAGCGTGTCCGTGGCGAGCGCTGCGCGCACCCGGGCGAGCGCGGCGGGGTCCTCGAGCACGATCGACTGCCCGTCCGCGGAGGTCCCGGTCCCGGCGGTCGGGAGCGTGAAGGTGTGGATGCTCCCGGCGCCCGAGAGGCGCAGGCTCGCCGCGAGCGACAGCATGCTCGGGAGGTCGAACTGCGCGTCCACGCTGACCGCGGACCCGGCGGCCTTGGCGAACGCCAGCGTGGCGCCCGGGTTCGTCAGCACCGAGCGCCGCAGGAGGGTCGTCGCGAAGCCGCGCAGGAGCGCCTGCTGGTCCGCGACCCGCTGGTAGTCGGCCGTGGGGAACGCGTACCGCTCGCGCGCGAACGCGAGCGCCTGGTCCCCGTCGAGGTGGTTGAGCCCCTGGACGAAGTGGTAGTGCGGCGCCTTCACGGTGGTGAAGGCGAGCGGGCTGTCCACGTCCACGCCGCCGATGGCGTCCGTGACGTCCTTCAGCCCGGCGAAGTCGAGGATCACGACGTGGTCGATCCGGACGCCGAGGAGCTGCTCCACCGTCTCCACGGTCAGCGGCGTGCCACCCCAGGCCAGGGCCGCGTTGATCTTCGCGGTTCCGTTGCCGGGAATGGGCACCCACAGGTCCCGCATGATCGACATGACGTAGACGTCGCGCCGGTCGGCGTCGATGTGGACGAGCATCATCGTGTCGGCGCGCTGATCGGACACCGCGGTGGGCCCGACCGACGTGGGTGCGCCGCGGGAGTCGGAGCCGAGCAGCAGGATGTTCATCGCGCCGGGCATGGCGGGCGGCGTCGTGGCGGCGGGCGTCGGCACGGCGGTCGGGAGTGCGTTCGGGAGGCGCGTCACGTGCGAGTCGAAGGTGCTCGCCACGCTCCCGGCATAGAGGGCCGCCGCCGTGAACGCCGCCACGATCGCCACCAGGACGACCAGCGCGAGCATGAACAGGATGCGGCCCCACCGCCCGGTGTGACCGCGCGGGTGGATGTGTACGGTGTGGATGGCCATCCGGCTCGCCCCCCTCGTGCCGGGGGTCGGGTCCGGCACCAGAGATTTAAATGAGAGTTACTCATCTCTCTGTGGTGGGGATAGTATAAGCAGTCTGTCCTCATTTGCGAGGACATGATCTGAGACTGTGCTCAGATCGTTGCGGAGCCCTTCCTCACAACGTGCGCGACCGGCCGAGAGCTGTTCGTCACGCAGGTTTCACGTGCGGCGCGGATGACGGAAACACGGCCTTCCTAGCGTGGTGGACATCCACTCGCTCCCGTCGCAGGAGGTCCGCACGATGACCAGCACCGTCTCCGTCCCGACCGCGGCCCCGGCCGCGCAGTCCGCCCTCCCCGTCCGTCCCGGCCGCTGGATCGACGGCTGGAACGCCGAGGACACCATCCAGTGGCACGCCGAAGGCGCCGCCATCGCGCAGCGCAATCTCCGCTGGTCGATCTTCGCCGAGTTCCTCGGTTTCGTCGTCTGGCAGCTCTGGTCGATCGTCGTGGTCGCCCTGCCCGCAGCCGGCTTCCACTTCACGACGGGACAGACGTTCTGGCTGATCTCGATGCCGAGCCTGGTCGGGGCCACACTGCGGTTCCCCTATACGTTCATGGTCCCGAAGCTCGGCGGCCGCAACTGGACGATGGTCTCGGCGGCGCTGCTCCTCATCCCAGCGATCGGCCTCGCGCTCTGCGTCGCGAACCCGCAGACACCGTTCGGGGTGATGCTGCTGGTGGCGGCGCTCGCCGGGTTCGGCGGCGGCAACTTCGCCAGCTCGATGGCGAACATCACCTTCTTCTACCCGCAGCGCAAGAAGGGCTGGGCGCTCGGCCTCAACGCCGCCGGCGGCAACCTCGGCGCGGCGGTCGCGCAGTTCGCCGTGCCGATCGTGATCACGATCGGAGCCGGCGCGACCCTCCAGCTCCCGCTCGCCGGCCTGGTCTGGGTGCCGCTGATCCTGGTCGCCGTCATCGGGGCGTGGCGGCGGATGGACAACCTCTCGAACGCGCGCGCCGACGTGAAGGCCTCGCTCGCCGCCCTCCGCGCGCCCGAGCTGTGGTTGATGGCGCTGCTCTACATCGGGACGTTCGGGTCGTTCATCGGCTTCTCCGGCGTCTTCCCGAAGCTCATCGCCGACCAGTTCCCGGCGTTCAGCGCGTTCCCGGTCGGCGGCGCGACGCTGTCGCTGGCGTTCCTCGGCGCGCTCGTCGGCTCGCTCGCCCGTCCGTTCGGCGGCCGGCTCGCCGACCGGTTCGGCGGCAGCACCATCACGATCGCCGCCTTCGTGGTCATGGCGCTGGGGGCGCTCGCCGTGATCCTCACGCTTCCGCTGGACAACTTCTGGCTCTTCCTCGGCTTCTTCCTGGTGCTGTTCATCGCGTCGGGGGCGGGCAACGGCGCGACGTACCGGATGATCCCCACGCTGTTCGCGCTGCGCTCCGGCACGGCGGACGGGCACAGCTTCGCTGGTGACGTCTCGTCGCAGCGGACGGCCGCCGCCGCCCTCGGGATCGTCTCGGCCTTCGGCGCCTACGGCGGTTTCGTCATCCCGCAGGTCCTCGGACTCTCGAAGGCGACGACCGGAGGCTACGCGGCCGGGCTGACCTGGTTCGTCGCCGCCTACGTGGTGCTGCTGGCGATCACGGTGGCGGTCGCCATCCGCGGCCGCCGCCGCGGGGTTCGGATCTGAGCGGGGGTCCGATGTCCGCGCCGAGCCACTGCCCGTACTGCGCACTGCAGTGCGCGATGACGCTCACGCCCTCGGCGGACGCGGCGAACCCCGTGACCGTCGCCGGCCGGATGTTCCCGACCAACCGCGGCGGCCTGTGCAAAAAGGGCTGGACCTCCGCGGAGCTGCTCGCGACGCCCGGCCGGCTGACCACCCCGCTGATCCGCCGCGACGGTGAGCTGCGACCGGCCGAGTGGGAGGAGGCGCTCACCTTGATCGCCGCGCGGCTCGCAGCCATCCGCAGCGAGGACGGCCCGGACGCCGTCGCGGTCTTCGGCGGCGGCGGCCTCACCAACGAGAAGGCCTACCTGCTCGGCAAGTTCGCCCGCCTGGCGCTGGCGACCTCCCGCATCGACTACAACGGACGGTTCTGCATGGCGTCGGCCGCTGCGGCGGGCAAGCGGGCGTTCGGGGTCGACCGGGGGATGCCGTTCCCGGTGACCGACCTCGATGACGCGGACACCATCCTGCTGCTCGGCTCGAACGTCGCGGCCACCATGCCGCCGTTCATCGGCCACCTGGCCGGCGCGCGAGCGGCGGGCGGTCTCGTCGTCGTCGACCCGCGCCGCTCCCAGACCGCGCAGCTCACCGCCGACGGGGGAGGCCTGCACCTGGCGCCGGCGCCGGGCACCGATCTGGTGGTGCTGCTCGGCCTGACCCACCTGGTGCTCGCCGAGGGCCTGGCCGACCTCGACTACCTCCAGGCGCGGACCAGCGGCTTCGACGCCCTCCGCCGCAGCGTGTCGGGGTGGTGGCCCGAACGCGTGCAGGAGCACACCGGCGTCCCGGTCGCGCAGCTCCGGGAGGTCGCCCGCCGGCTCGCGCGCGGCCGCGACACCTACATCCTCACCGGCCGCGGGGTCGAGCAGCACGTCGACGGGACGGACACCGCGACGGCCGCGATCAACCTGGCGCTCGTGCTCGGCCTCCCCGGGCGCGCAGGCTCGGGCTACGGGACGCTGACCGGCCAGGGCAACGGCCAGGGCGGTCGCGAGCACGGGCAGAAGTGCGACCAGCTCCCCGGCTACCGCTCGATCGCGGACCCGGCCGACCGCGCCGCCGTCGCCGCGGTCTGGGGCGTCGACCCCGGCGTCCTCCCGGGGGCGGGCGTCCCCGCGGTCGAACTGCTCGGGATGCTCGGGCGGCCGGGCGGCGTGCGCGCCCTGCTCGTTCACGGCTCCAATGTGGTGGTCTCCGGTCCGGACGCCGGCGCCGTGCGCGCCGGCCTCGACGCGCTCGACCTCCTGGTGGTGTGCGACTTCGTCCTGTCGGAGACGGCGGAGCTCGCCGATGTGGTGCTGCCGGTCACGCAGTGGGCCGAGGAGGAGGGGACCATGACGAATCTGGAGGGCCGCGTCCTGCGTCGTCGCCGCGCCCTCGACCCGCCGCCGGGCGTGCGGAGCGAGCTGGACATACTCGCCGACCTCGCGCGCCGGCTGGAGGCGCCGTCGGAGTGGCCGACCTCCCCCGCGGAGGTCTTCGACGAGCTCGCGCGGGCGTCGGCGGGCGGCGCGGCCGACTACTCGGGGCTCAGCCACGCGGTGCTCGACGCCCAGCTCGCGAACGACGTCGCCGCGCACTGGCCGTACCCTGCGGGGTCGGACGGCACGCCGCGGCTGTTCCTGGACCGGTTCGGCCATCCGGACGGGCGGGCACGCCTCGTCGCCGTCCGGCCGCGCGACCTCGCGACAGGCAGGGAGCCCGGCGAGCTGACCCTGATCACCGGCCGGCTGCTGGAGCACTACCAGTCAGGTGCCCAGACGCGCCGGGTCCCCGAGCTGGTCACCGCGCAGCCTCTCGCACGCGCCGAACTGCACCCGGCCACGGCCGCGCGGCTGGGGATCGGCGACGGGGAGCCGGTGCGCATCCGCAACTCCCGCGGGAGCGTCGAGGCGACGGCCCGGCTCACCGCGGGGATGCGGATCGACACGGTGTTCCTGCCGTTCCACTTCGCCGGACGACAGTGCGCGAACCTGCTGACGGAGGCCGCGGTCGACCCGATCTCGGCGATGCCGGAGTTCAAGCGCACGCTGGTGACGGTGGAGGCCGGCGCATGAGCAGGCCGCTGCGCATCGTCCTCATCGGCTACGGGCCGGTCGGCGCGCGCTTCGTGGAGGAGCTGCTGCCGGCCGTCGCGGCCGGGGAGGCCTCCCTCGTCGCGGTCGGCGCCGAGGACGAGGACGCCTACAACCGGGTGCTCGTCGCCGAGTACGCGGTGGGGGCCGCCTCCCGCGACCGGCTCGACGTCGCCGACACCGCGGCGGCGCGGGCGGCCGGGGCCGAGATCCGCCTCTCCGAGACCGCCGTCGCGATCGACCGGGTGCGGCAGCGGGTCCGCACCTCCGCGGGCGACGAGCTGCCCTACGACCGGCTGGTGCTCGCCACCGGCTCGCGTGCGAACATCCCGACCCTCGACGGCCTGGAGGACACCAGGCGGGGGCGGGACGCCGCGCCGCGCGCCGAGATCGATCGCGGGCGGCGTCCCCTCCCCGGCGGAGTCGTCGCCCTGCGCGATCTGGCGGACGCCGACCTCGTCGCTCCCGTCGTGGCGGCCGGGGGCGCCATCGTCGTGCTCGGCGCCGGGGTGCTCGGCATGGAGTTCGCGCTGCTCGCCGCCGAGCACGGTGCGCAGGTGGTGGTCGTCCACCACGGCCCGACCCCGATGGCGCGCAACCTCGACGAGCCGGGCGGCCGGATGCTCGCCCGCGCCGTGCGGGCCGCCGGCGTCGGGATGGCGCCGCACGCGCGCGCGGAGAGCGTCGGCTTCCGCGACACCGGGCTCGGCCGCGTGTTTGACGGGGTCGGCTGCGCGGACGGCACCTACATCCCGGGTGACCTGCTCGTCCTGTCGTGCGGGGTCGGCCCCCGGGTGGAGCTCGCGCTGGCCGCCGGCCTGGCGTGCTCGGCGGGCGTGCTCGTCGACGAGGAGCTGCGGAGCTGGAGCGACCCGGACGTGTTCGCGATCGGGGACTGCGCGCAGGTCGCCGCGCCGGAGGACGCGGACGCGTCCGGCCGGGTGGGCGGCGCGCCGAGCGGGCTGATCGGGCCGGGCTGGCGGCAGGCGGCGGCGCTGGCCCGGCGGTTCCGGGCGGAGGCGGCCGGAGCGGCGGCGGGGGCGGATGCGGCGGTCGCCCTCCGCGAGCGGCCGACGGCGGTGATGCTCAAGGCGACCGGGATCGACGTCGTCGCGGGCGGCGACCACGCGGCCGAGCCGTGGGACGCGGACGCCGAGGTGACGGTCTGGCTCGACCCGGCCAGGGCGGCCTATCTGAAGACCGTGGTGCGGGAGGGCGTGCTGACCGGCTTCGTCGCGGTCGGGCTCCCGCAGGCCGGGGCGGAGCTCACCCTGCTGTTCGAGCGCGGCGCCGCGCTCCCGGCCGAGCCGTCCGCGCTGCTGCGGCTGGACGCCGCCGACGCGGGCGCCGTCGCCGTGGAGGACCCGCTCGGCCCTGACGCGACGGTCTGCTGGTGCAACGGCGTCACCGCGGGCCGCATCGGCGAGGCCGTCGCCGCCGGCTGCGACACCGTCGAGTGCGTCGGCCGCGACACCCGGGCCGGGACCGGCTGCGGCGGCTGCAAGGGCCGCATCGCGGCGATACTCGCCTGACGCGCGATTCGTGCCGAATGGCGCGAATGCGGCGGCGAAAGCCGCCATTCGTGCCGAATCCCCGGATCAGACGTCGAGGCGGTAGCCGCGTTTGACGACGGTGGCGACGAGGCCGGGGGTGCCGAGGGTCTGGCGCAGACGGCTCAGGGAGACCTCCATCGCGTGCTCGTCGCAGCCGCCGTCGAGCGCGACGGACAGCTCCCGGCGCGACACCACGGCTCCGTTCGCGGCGACCAGCGCGCGGAACAGCGACAACGACGTCGGCGTCAGCCGCACCGCGTTCCCGGCCACGACGGCGACACTGCCCCGCAGCTCGACCTCGCCGTGGCGCGTGCTCACCCGCCGCGTGGACTCCGCCTCCAGCTGCTCGCACACCAGCCGGATGAGCGCGCCCATCCGGAACCGGTCCGGCTGCAGCGGCTCGATCCCCGCACCGAGCAGCGGCAGGGAGGTCACCGGCCCGACGCTCGCGGCGACCACGTCCGTGCGGAACGCCTCGACCACCTCCGGGTGGCGGCCGCGGGCGAGCGCGGCGATCAGCAGCCCGTCGACGGCGGGCGCGCTCGTGAAGGTCACGCAGTCGAGCTGCCGCGACGCGATCGCGTCCACGAGCCGGGTCGCGCGCTCGTCGTCGTCCTCGGCCACCGACCAGGTGTACGGCGCGACCGTCAGCACCCGGTCGCCGGCCTCCTGCAGGCGCTGGAGCTGACCGATGTCGGTCTGGCCGTGGAGCTGGACGGCGACCCTGATGCCCGGCGGGTACTCGGCGATCACCTTCGAGACGAGGGAGGCCGTGGTCTCCTCGTCGCTCATCCCCGCGTCGTCGAGTCCCGCCGCCCGCACCGCCCCGCGCGCCTTCGGACCGCGCACCAGGATGGTCGAGCCCGCCAGTGCCCGCTGCAGCTCCTCGCCGAGCCCGGCCGAGTCGGCGACCTCGAACCAGCGCCGCATCCCGTAGCTCGTCGTCGCCAGCAGCACGTCGGGCGCCGCGGCGATGATGCGCTCGGTGTCCGCGATGACCGGCGCGTCGTCCTCGGCGTGCTGCATGTGCACCGTCGGCGCGTGCAGCACGGCCGCCCCGCGGCGCTCGAACGCGTCGATCAGGTCGGCCGAGCGCCGGTCGCTGGTCACGCCGATCCGGAACCCGGCGAGCTGGTCGGGGCGGAAGGCCGCGACGCGTTCGTCACCCATGTCAGCCTCCGGTCACCGCGGCCGCGTCGGCCAGCGCCGCGGTCGCGTCCGCGTCGCCGCCGCGCGCGAGCCCGACGACCTCGCCGATCACGACGACCGCCGGCGAGCCGACCCCGGCCTGGACCGACTCCGTCAGGATCGTCCGCAGCGCGCCGAAGGTGGTCCGCTGGCGCGCGGTGTACCCCTGCTCGACGACCGCGACCGGCATGTCGGGGTCCATCCCGAACCGGGCCAGCCCTGCGGTGATCGACGGGAGGTTGGTGATCCCCATCAGCACGACGATCGTGCCGCCGAGGCCGGCGAGGTGCTCCAGCTCGGCCGGCGAGAGCGGCGCGTGTCCCGAGACGACGGTGAACATCCGGGACGCCCTGCGGTGCGTGACCGGGATGCCCGCCGCCGCCGGCACCGCGACCGCGCTGGTGACCCCCGGGATGACGCTCACCGGGACGCCCGCGCGCCGGCACGCCTCCACCTCCTCGCCGCCGCGGCCGAAGACGAACGGGTCGCCGCCCTTGAGCCGGACGACGGCCGCCCCCGCCCTGGCGTGCGCGACCAGGAGCCGCTCGATCTCGTCCTGCGGGATGGGGTGGTGACCCGGCTGCTTCCCGACGTCGATCAGCTCGGCGCCGGGCGCGAGCTCGGCGAGGGTCTCGTGCGGGGCGAGCCGGTCGTAGAGCACGACATCGGCCGCCGCGAGCGCGCGCACCGCCGCGACGGTGAGGAGGTCGGGGTCGCCGGGGCCGCCGCCGACCAGGGTCACGGAGCCGGTGCGGTTCGCGTCGGTCACGGGGTGTCTCCTTCCACTGCGGTCGCCGCCGCGGCGCCGCGCACCGGGATGGTCGTCCCGGCCACCAGCACCGCGCCCGCCGCCCGCTCCTCGGGGGTCGCCGGCCGGTGCTGGCCGCGCTCCTCGACCCGCGCGATCGACGGGTCGGGCTCGGTCGGCGCGTTCACGAACGACCGGAACCGGCGCAGCCGCTCCGGGTCGCGCAGCGTGGCCGCCCATTCGTCCTCGTAGGTGTCGATGTGTCTCGCCATCGCGGCCTCCAGCTCGGCGCCGAGGCCGAGGGAGTCCTCCACGACCACCTCGCGCACGTGGTCGACGCCGCCGTCGAGGTCCTCCATCCACCGCGCCGTGCGCTGCAGACGGTCGGCGGTGCGGATGTAGTACATGAGGTAGCGGTCGATGTACCGCACCAGGGTCTCGTCGTCGAGGTCGGAGGCCAGCAGCTGCGCGTGCGCGGGCTGGAAGCCGCCGTTGCCGCCGACGTAGAGGTTCCAGCCCTTGTCCGTCGCGATCACGCCGACGTCCTTGCCGCGCGCCTCGGCGCACTCCCTGGCGCAGCCGGAGACGCCGAACTTGAACTTGTGCGGCGCGCGCAGGCCGCGGTAGCGCAGCTCCAGCTCGACGGCCATCCCGACCGAGTCCTGCACTCCGTACCGGCACCAGGTGGAACCGACGCAGCTCTTCACGTTCCTCAGCGCCTTGCCGTACGCCTGACCGGACTCGAAGCCGGCGTCGACCAGGCGCGTCCAGATGTCGGGGAGCTGGTCGAGCCTGGCGCCGAACATGTCGATCCGCTGCCCGCCGGTGATCTTCGTGTAGAGGCCGAAGTCGGTGGCGACCTGGGCGATCACCGCGAGCTTCTGCGGGGTGATCTCGCCGCCCGGGATGCGCGGGACGACCGAGTAGGTGCCGTCCTTCTGCATGTTCGCGAGCGCGCGGTCGTTGGTGTCCTGCAGCGGGCCGCGGCCGCCGTCCAGCGGGTAGGCGCTGTGCTGGCTGGCGAGGATGGAGCCGACCGCCGGCTTGCAGATGTCGCAGCCGCGACCGTGGCCGAGCCGGCCGACGGTCTCCTCCCAGCTGGTCAGGCCGAGCACGCGGATGGACTCGAACAGCTCCTGGCGGGACAGTTCGAAGTGCTCGCAGAGCGCGTGCGAGACCGTGGCGCCCGCCGCGGTGAGCTCGGCCTCCAGCAGCTTCTTCACCAGCGGGACGCACGAGCCGCACTGGGTCCCCGCGCGGGTGCACGCCTTCAGCTCGCCCAAGTCGTGGCAGCCGTCGCCGACGGCCTCCCGCACCGTGCCGGCCGTGACGTTGTTGCAGGAGCAGACGAACGCGTCGTCAGGGAGGGCACCGCCCGCGGGCGGCTCGGCGCCGGCCGCCGACAGGTAGGCCGCGGGCTCGGCGTCCAGCTCGCGGCCGAGCAGCGGGCGCAGGCCGGCGTACGGGGACGCGTCGCCGACGAACACGCCGCCGAGCAGGGTCTTCGCGTCGTCGCTGACGACGAGCTTCTGGTACAGGCCGCGGGCCGGGTCGGCGTAGACGATCTCCAGCGCGCCGGGCTCCCGCGCGAACGCGTCGCCGAAGCTCGCGACGTCGACTCCGGAGAGCTTGAGCTTGGTCGCGTCGTCCACCGTCGTGAACGTCGCGTCGCCGCCCAGCAGGCGGTCGGCCACCGTCTCGGCCATCGCGTTGGCCGGGGCGACCAGGCCGATGGTGCGGCCGTCGATCGCGGCGACCTCGCCGATCGCCCAGATCGCGGGATCGGACGTGCGGCACGCCTCGTCCACCACGACACCGCCGCGCTCGGCCGTCTCGATCCCGGCCTCGCGGGCCAGCTCGTCGCGGGCGCGGATGCCGATGGCGAACACCACGATGTCGGCGGGCACGCTGCGGCCGTCCGCGCAGCGCACCGCCGTCGGCAGCCCGTCGCCGCCGAGCACGATCTCGCGCGGCCGCGTGCCGAGGTGGAGGTCGATGCCGCGCGCCGAGATCAGCCTCCCGAGCGCCTGCCCCGCCCCCTCGTCGAGTTGCGCGGACATCAGCCAGCCGCCGGAGTGGATGATCACCGCCTCCGCGCCGAGCGCGGCGACGCCGCCCGCGGCCTCCAGTCCGAGCAGCCCGCCGCCGGCGACCGCGACCCGGGGCGCCCGGCCGAGCCGCTCGCGCAGGGCGGCGACCTCGGCCACGAGAGCGTCCACGTCCGCGATCGTGCGGTAGACCCGGCTCGCGGCGGCGCCGGGGATGTCGGGGACCGGAGCGGACGAGCCGGTGGCGAGCACGAGGTCGTCGTAGCCGAGCACCGCGCCCGCCGAGGTCGTCACGGTCCGCGCGGCGCGGTCGACGGCGGTGACGGTCTCGCCGACCCGCAGCTCCACGGCCGCGTCCTCCCAGTGCGAGGCCGGTTCGAGCGTGAGGTCGACATCGCCGTCCGCGAGGCGCTTGCTGAGCTGGACCCGGTCGTAGGGGAGGTAGGGCTCCTCCGCGACGACCACGATGGACCTGTCCGCGCTTCCCCGCGACACGAGCGCGTCGACCAGCCGGTGCGCGGCAGGGCCGCCTCCTACGATCAGCGTGCGTCGAATCGTCATGCGGGCGCCCCTTCCGTGTCCAGCGGCTGCCGCCGCACCGCCGGTGTCCCGGCCGGTGCCTTTCGAGCGTACGAGCGAGGGGTTTCCCCGCCGTTTCGGCCGTGTAACCGCCCGTTAACACCGCTCGCACACCGCCGACCGCGACGTGTGAGCCGGGATTCACAGAGAGGTAACACGATGCGCGGCCTCCCGAAACACGCCTCCCGTAGCGTCGGCGCATGACGATCACGCAGACCCACCGGCACTCCGATGCCGCCCGCGCCGACTGGGTGCGCGCCTGCCGCGTCGACGACCTGGAGCCGTCGTGGGGCGAGGCCGTGCTCCTCCGGATGCGCCAGATCGCGCTCTTCCTGCTCTCGCCCCGCGAGGTCTACGCCGTCGCCCACGAGGACCCTGCCGGCGGCGCCCCGGTGATGGCGCGCGGCATCGTCGGGTCGCGCGGCGACCGGCCGACGGTCGCCTCCCCGCTGCACAAGGAGGTCTACGACCTCGGCACGGGGGAGTGCTTCACCGACCCCGCGCTGGCCCTGCGGACCTTCCGCACCCGCATCGTCGGGGGGTTCATCGAGATCGAGCTGGGCGACGGATGACGGACATCGTCCTCGCCGCCTCGCACGGCACCTCCTCGCCCGAAGGCCGGGCCGCGGTGCGCCGCCTGGTGGAGGCCGTGGCCGGCGCGCTGACCCAGCCTGTGATCGGCTGCCACGTCGACGTCGAGCAGCCGGACGTCCCCTCGTCGCTGGAGAGCGCGGCCCGGGAGGCCGGCCACGCGATCATCGTCCCGCTGCTGCTCTCCGCCGGCTACCACGTCTTCGTCGACCTGGCCGACGCGGCGGAGGCGTCGCCGATCCCTGCGACGGTGACGCCGGCCCTCGGACCGGACGCGCGGCTCGTCGAGGTCCTGGTCGAACGACTGCAGGAGGCCGGCCACCGACCGGGCGACCAGGTCGTCCTCGCCGCCGCCGGCTCCTCCGACTCCCGCGCCGTGGCCGACTGCCACCGCACGGCGGCCCTCCTCGCCGGCCGGATCGGCTCGGCGGTCTCGGCCGGGTTCGTCTCGGCGGCGGCGCCCTCGCTCCCCGAGGCGGTCGCGGCGGCGCGGTCGCGGGCTCCGGGGTCGCGCGTGCTGATCGCGACCTACCTGCTGGCGCCGGGCTACTTCGCGCAGCTCGCCGCCGCGGCGGGCGCCGACATCACCACCGAACCGCTGCTGACGCCGACCTCGACGCCGGACCAGCTCGTCAGGATCGTGGCCGACCGCGTCGGCGCCGTCCGGCGGCTGAGCGCGGTCTAGGCGCCCTCCTCGCGCAGCGCCCGCACCATGCTCTGCAGGCTCGCGAACGCGGCGGACTGCTCGCCCGCCGTCATCCCGGCCAGCATCCTGACCTCCACCGATCGCACCGCCGCGCTCGCCGTCGCCAGGCTGCGCCGGCCGCGCGCCGTGAGCCGTGCGGGCAGGACCTTGCCGACCGGCGCCTCCGCCGGGCGCGTGACGAAGCCGTCGCGCTCCAGCGCCTGGAGGAGCACGTTCATCGTCTGCCGGGTCACGAATGCGCCGCGGGCGAGCTCGGAGTTCGACAGGCCGGGGCGCTGGGCCAGGAGTTCGAGGCAGGAGTAGTGGGTCACCGTCATCCCGAGCGGGCGGAGGACCTCCTCCATCGCCGCGCGGAGGGAGCTGGAGGCCTCCTTCAGCAGGTAGCCGAGGGAGCTCTCGAGGTGGATTCCGTCGTCAGGGACGCTCATGTCAGTAGTCTGACATAGACTCTCGTGTGTCAGAAAACTGACATACGAGAGGAGTTCCACCATGTCCGCCATCGGCCCCGATTTCATCTCCCTGCAGGTCCGCGACCTCGACGCCTCCCAGGCGTTCTACGAGCGCTACCTCGGCCTCGTCCGCTCACCGGCCGGCCCTCCGCACGCCGTCGTCTTCGCGACCGAGCCGATCGCCTTCGCGCTCCGCGACCTCGTCCCGGGCACCGACCTCGGCTCCGTCGCGCAGCCCGGTCTCGGCGTCGCGCTCTGGCTGCGGGCGACCGACGTGCAGGCGATCCACGACGCGCTCGCCGCCGACGGGCGCACGATCGTCGCGGCCCCGATCGACGGCCCGTTCGGCCGGACCTTCACCTTCGCCGACCCCGACGGCTACCACGTCACCCTCCATGACCGGGCCTGAGAACCCGGGTCTGAGGATCCGCGCTTGACTTCAAGCGCTTGAGGTCTGTTCTGATGGGGACATGACCAGTTTGAGCATCCAGGACGTGTCCCGGCAGAGCGGTCTCAGCGAGCCCACCCTGCGGTACTACGAGGAGGTCGGCCTCCTCGGCCCGATCGCCCGCGACGTCAGCAGCGGTCACCGGCGCTACAGCGAGGGCGACCTCGACACGGCGCAGGTGCTCGCCTGCCTGCGGGCGATGGGTGTCGGGATCGAGGACATGCGCACCTACCAGGCCAACCGGCTGCGCGGGCACGACGCCGCGGGCGAGCAGCGCGACATCCTGCTGCGGCACGCCGTGCGCGTGGAGGAGCAGATCGTGACGCTGCGCACCCACCTCGACTACCTGCGGGCGAAGGCCGCGCTGTGGGACGCCCGCGCGCGCGCCGACATCGCGGCCGAGGCCGAGGCGCAGCTCGAACTGGAGACCATCCTTCCCCGACTCGAGGAGACCTTCCGATGAACGACACCCCCACCACCCCCGCCACCCTCGTCACCGGAGGCAACGGCTACCTCGGCACGCGCCTCATCGCCGACCTCCTCGGCTCCGGGACCGCGGTGCGCGCGACCGTCCGTTCCCTCGGCCGGGCCGACGAGGTCCGCGCGGCGGTGCGGCGCGCGGGCGCGGACGACGCCGGGCTGACCTTCGCCGCGGCCTCGCTCACCGACGACGACGGCTGGGAGGCCGCCCTCGCCGGCATCGAGGACGTCTACCACGTGGCGTCCCCGATGATCCAGACGGCGGACCCGGCCGAGGTGGTCGTCCCGGCGCGCGACGGATCGCTGCGCGTGCTGCGCGCCGCCCGCTCCGCCGGGGCCAGGCGCGTGGTGCTCACCTCGTCGTTCGCGGCGGTCGGCTACTCGCCGAAGCCGGTCCGCGACTACGACGAGTCCGACTGGACCGACCCGGAGACCCCCGGACTCCCGGCCTACCCGCTGTCGAAGGCGGTCGCCGAGCGCGCCGCGTGGGACTTCATCGAGCGGGAGGGCGGCGACACCGAGCTGGTCGTGGTCAACCCGACCTGGATCGCCGGCCCGACCCTGACCGCCGCCGCGCGGTCCTCCCTCCAGCTCTTCGTGGGGATGCTCAGCGGCGCGATGACGGCGGTCCCGCGCCAGCGCTTCGGCATCGCGGACGTCCGCGACGTGGCGACGGCCCACATCGCCGCGATGACGACGCCGGAGGCCGCGGGCAAGCGCTACCTGGTGCTCGCGGACGGCCCGACGATGACGTTCCTCGACGTGGCGAACGTCCTGCGCGCCGAGCTCGGCGACCGGGCGCGTCTGGTGCCGACCGTGGAGCTGCCGGGGGAGGAGCCTGCGCCGCTGGTCATCCACAATGAGCGGGCGAAGGCCGAGCTCGGGCTGCGGCCGCGGGCGGCGGTGGAGACGATCGTGGCGACGGCGGAGAGCTTGGAGGAGTTGGGGATGCTGGCGTGAGGTGCCGTCGCTAACGGAGGAGATCCACGGCGACACGCCGTACTGAAGCAGCCTCAGAAGGAGGTCGCCGGGCGTGTCGGGGCGGATCTCCTCCGGTAGCGACGGGCGGCGCCGCGGGCGCCAGCCTCAGACCGTGCTCGACCGCACGATCAACTCCGGCTCCAGCAACTCCTGCCTCACGCCCGTCCCCTCACCGACGAGGATGTCGACGAGGATCTCCGCGATGCGGTCCTTGGGCTGGCGGATCGAGGTGATCCCGAAGCCGGACTCACCGGCCACCGGCGAGTCGTCGAAACCGGTGACCGCCACCCCTGTGCCCACCGGGATGCCGAGCTCGCGGGCGGCGAGGACGACGGCCAGCGCGTGCTGGTCCGTCGCGCTCACGATCGCGGTCGGCGGGTCGTCCGAGGTCAGCAGGGTGCGTGCCGCGACGAGCGTGTCGGTGAACTCCGGTCCGGTCTCCACCAGCCGGCCCGGCGCGAGGGAGGACTCCAGCCCGCGCTCGGTGCACGCGCCGATGTAGCCGAGCCGCCGGTAGCGGGTCGTGATCAGGTCGTCGGGGTAGCCGAGGTAGGCCAGTTCGGTGTGACCGAGCGACGTCACATGGTCGACGGCGAGGACGATGCCCTTCTCGGCGTCGGTGTCGACCCAGTTCCACGTGGCGCTCTCGTCGTTCGGGTCGCCGCCGTACGCGACGAACGGGATACCGCGTTCGGCGAGCGCGGGCAGCCGGGGGTCGCCGATGGAGATGTTGGGCACGATGAAGCCCGCCGCCATCTGACCGTAGTAGAGGTCCTCGCAGGCCTCGATCTCCTGCGACCGCGCCGAGATGAGGGTCAGATTGCGGCCGTGACGCTCGGAGGTCGCGGCCAGGTCGTGGAGGAACTGGTCCATGTAGGCGTCGGCCGCGAAGCGGTGCGGGCCGATCAGGTAGCCGATCTGGCGGGGGAGGGCCAGCCGCAGGCTGCGGGCCACGAGGTTGTTGCGGTAGTCGAGCGCGTCCATCGACGCGCGCACGCGGTCCCTGGTCGCCTCGCTGACGATGTCGGGCCGGTTGATGGCGTTGGAGACGGTCATGACGGAGACGCCGGCGTGCCGGGCGACGTCGGCCATGCTGGGCTTGCGTGTGCCCGCCTTCTTGGGAGCGGTCATGAGTCCTTCATTTTCGCACAGAGTGGTCTCCGTGGTTGTAAGCATAAAAAAAGTTCGTGACTTCTGTCTGATTTTATGCTTACAATCCTGCACACACCGTCGTCAGCCACAGTGCAATGCAAAGGAGCATCCACCCATGAAGACAGCACATCGCGCCGTCGCGGTCCTCGCGGCCGCGGCCATCGTCCCGCTCGGACTCGTCGCGTGCAGCAGCGGCAGTGGAGGAGCCTCCACCGCCAAGAGCATCACGCTCGAGGACTATTACACCGACGGATCGCACGACGCCCAGTACGCCAAATGCGAGGCCAGCACCGGCATCAAGGTCAACGCGGTCCACGTCGCCGGCGCCTCCCTCATCCAGAAGGTCCTTCAGCAGGTCTCCTCCAAGACCCTCCCGGACGTCCTCATGCTCGACAACCCCGACGTGCAGCAGATCGCCGCGACCGGCGCCCTCGCGCCGCTCAAGGACTTCGGCATCACCGGCGACGGGCTCACTCCCGCCGCTGTCAAGGCGGGCACCTACAAGGGGCAGCTCTACGGCGCGCAGCCGCTCGCCAACTCCATCGCCCTGTTCTACAACACGGACATCCTCCAGGCCGCCGGCGTCCAGCCGCCGAAGACCTGGGACGAGCTCCGCACCGCAGCCCGCCAGCTCACCGACGCGAGCAAGGGCCGCTACGGCTTCGCGATGAGCAACATCAACACGTACGAGGGCACCTGGCAGTTCCTGCCCTTCTTCTGGTCCAACGGCGGCAACGAGAAGAACATCGCGACGCCGCAGGCCGCCCAGGCCCTGCAGTTCGTCCTCGATCTGCAGAACGACGGGTCGCTGTCGAAGAGCTCCATCTCGTGGGCGCAGGCGGACGTGAACAACCAGTTCATCGCGGGCAAGGCCGCCATGATGATCAACGGGCCGTGGCAGATCCCGGCGCTCGACAAGGCGAGCGGACTGCACTGGGCGAGCGTCTCCATCCCGGTCCGCGAGGCGTCCCAGACCTCGGTCGCGCCCCTCGGCGGCGAGCAGTACACGGTGCCGCAGACCGGCAAGAAGGACGCCCAGGCCGCCGGCGCGAAGTTCGTCCAGTGCCTGATGAGCCCGGCCATGCAGTCGTTCGAGGCCAAGACCGCGCAGACCGTTCCGACCGACCTGGCGGAGGCCAAGAAGTTCGGCTCGGCCAACCCCGACGTCGCCTCCTTCGTCGGGGTCGTCGCGAACGCCCGGTCGCGCACCGCCGAGCTCGGCGAGGGCTGGCCCAAGGCGGCGACCAAGATCTACACCGCCGTGCAGCTCGCGCTGACGGGCAAGGCGTCCCCGGCCGACGCCCTCAAGCAGGCCCAGTCGGAGAACCAGTAACGAACTCGCCGGAGGCGGGGGCCGCGTGCTCCCGCCTCTGCGGGAAAGGACGAGGTCGATGACGACTCTCAACGCGGAGACCCCCGCGATCGCACCACCCGCGCGGGACGACCGTCCCGTCGCCGGCAGCCCCCGCCGCCGCCGGTTCCGGCTGGCCCGGTCGATCAGCAAGTGGCTGTTCGTCCTGCCTGCCGTCCTGTTCGTCCTGGTCTTCTTCGGCTACCCCATCGTCAAGAACGTGGCGATGTCGTTCCAGGACTACACGACGAGCACGTTCTACACGGGGGAGGCCCCCTGGGTCGGCCTCCAGAACTACATCACGACGGTGACCAGCTCGCTCTTCACCACGACGATGCTGAACACCGCCCTGTTCACGATCGGCTCGATCGTCCTCCAGTTCGCCATCGGCCTCGGGCTGGCGCTGTTCTTCAAGCGCAACTTCCCGCTCGGCGGCTTCCTGCGCTCGCTCCTGCTGCTGCCGTGGCTGCTCCCGCTGATCGCGTCGAGCGCGGTCTGGAAGTGGATCCTCGACCAGGACAGCGGTGCGCTCAACCAGTTCCTGGGTGTCTTCGGGGTCCAGCCGATCCCGTGGCTGGTCAGCCCGTCGCTGGCGCTGATCGCCGTGATCGGCGTGAACGTGTGGCTCGGCATCCCGTTCAACACGACCATCCTCTACAGCGGGCTGCAGGGCGTCCCCGAGGAGCTGTACGAGGCGGCGGCGCTCGACGGCGCGGTCGGCTGGCGGGCGTTCCGGCACATCACCTGGCCGAGCATCCGTCCGGTGGTCAGCGTCGTGATCGTGCTCGGCGTCGTCTACACACTCAAGGTCGTCGACGTGATCCTCGGCCTCACCGGAGGAGGCCCTGCCAACTCCACGCAGACGCTCGCCACCTGGGCGTACCAGAAGTCGTTCGTGCAATTCGCGTTCGGGGAGGGCGCCGCGATCAGCAACATCCTGATCGTGATCTCCCTCGTCTTCGCGGTCGTCTATCTGTACATGTCACGCAAGGAGGTCGACGAATGACCGAGACCAGAGCCATCGTGCTCCCGAAAGGACAGCGCGGGGCGCGCCCGCACGTCAAGCGACGCTGGCCGATGACCGTCCTCGGCGTCCTCTTCCTCGCGGTGATGATCTTCCCCGTCTACTGGATGGTCAACAGCAGCCTGCAGGCCAACGCCGGCGCGGCCACGACCGCGTGGTTCCCGCTCCAGCCGACGCTCGACGGCTACGTGACCGCCCTCAAGCAGCAGGGCGGCAACCTGGTCACGAGCACGATCATCGCGCTGAGCACCGTGGTGCTGACCATCGCCATCGCGACGCCGGCGGCGTACGGGCTCGCCCGGTTCCGGATGCGCGGCATGACCGTGTTCGTGTTCGCGCTGCTGATCACCCAGATGATCCCGGTCATCGTGATCGCGAACGCGCTCTACGCGCTGTTCAACGACCTGGGGCTGCTGAACTCGTACGCCGGGCTGATCCTCGCCGACACCGCGGCGCAGATCCCGTTCGCCATCCTGCTCATCCGGGCGTTCATGGGTTCGCTGCCGCCCTCGCTCGTGGAGGCGGCGCTGGTCGACGGCGCGAGCAACTTCCGCGCCTTCATCTCGATCGTGGTCCCGATCAGCAAGAACGCGATCGTCACCGCGGCGCTGTTCACGTTCCTCGGGGCGTGGGGCGACTTCCTCTTCGCCCTGACCCTGACCAGCACCCCGGAAGTCCGGCCGATCACGCTCGGCATCTACAACTACATCAGCGCCAACGTGCAGCAGTGGGGGCCGGTGATGGCGACAGCGGTGCTGGCCTCCATCCCCGCCGGCGTGCTGCTGATCCTCGCGCAACGGTACATCGCCGCCGGAGCCCTCGGCGGCGCGATCAAGTGAAGAAACAAGGAGAGTGACCAGAAGTGTCTCATCGAATCGGAACCGCAGAAGACCCGATCCGCGTGGTCGTGTGGGGGGAGAACCGCCACGAGCAGCTGGAGCCTGAGGTCGCGGAGATCTACCCGTCCGGCATGCACACCACCATCAAGGAGGGCATCGAGGAGTTCGCGGGCGACCGCGTGAGCGTGACGACCGTGACGCTCGACGATCCGGAGCACGGGCTGACCGAGGAGCTGCTGGAGCGGACCGACGTGCTGACCTGGTGGGGCCACGCCGCGCACGCCGAGGTGTCCGACGAGATCGTCGAGCGCGTCCACCGGCACGTGCTCTCCGGAATGGGTCTGATCGTGCTGCACTCCGGGCACTGGTCGAAGATCTTCACCAAGCTGATGGGGACGTCGTGCACCCTGCGCTGGCGCAGCGACAACGACCGGGAGCTGGTCTGGACGGTCGACCCGACGCACCCAATCGCGCAGGGCATCCCGCACCCGATCGAGATCCCGGCGCAGGAGATGTACGGCGAGCAGTTCGACGTGCCCGCACCCGACGAGCTGGTCTTCATCAGCACGTTCAGCGGCGGCGAGTGCTTCCGCAGCGGGATGACGTTCAAGCGGGGCAACGGCAGGATCTTCTACTTCAGCCCCGGCGACCAGGACTACCCGGTGTACCACCACCCCGACGTCCGGC
Source organism: Microbacterium sp. X-17 (assembly GCF_039615055.1). NCBI lineage: Bacteria > Bacillati > Actinomycetota > Actinomycetes > Micrococcales > Microbacteriaceae > Microbacterium > Microbacterium sp. X-17. Next base: position 1,009,470 of record NZ_JBDHNI010000003.1, on the reverse strand, counting down.
ACGTCATCGCGAACGGCGTGGAGTGGGCGGCCTCCGACCGGCCGGCGCGTCAGGTGCCGGTGCTGCTCCGCTACGAGCGCGGGGACTTCTTCACCGGGCACGGCTACGCCGGCGCGATGCACAACCGCGACGAGGTCGCCCTGTGAGCGTGGCCGCCGCCGGCCGGCAGGGGTCGCTGCCCGTCGTCCTCGTCGGAGCGGGCAACATGGGCCGCAACTGGATCCGCACCTTCGCGTCGTCGCCGGACGCGCGCCTGGTCGGAATCGTCGACCTCGACCTGGAGCTCGCCGCGCGCGTGGCGGAGGAGGAGGCGCTCGACGTGGTCCTCGGCTCCTCGGTGTCCGAGGTCGCCGCCCGGAGCGGCGCGGTCGCCGTGGTCAACGTCACCGTTCCCGCTGCGCACCGCCCCGTCAACGAGGAGGCGCTCTTCGCCGGCCTCCCTGTGCTCTGCGAGAAGCCGATCGCGCCCACGCTGGTCGACGCCCTCCAGCAGGCGGCGCTCGCCGAGGTCGCGGGCGGCCTGCTCATGGTCAGCCAGTCGCGCCGGTTCTTCACCGAGCTGACCCGGCTGCGCGCCATCGCCGACCGGCTCGGCCGTGTCGGCGCCATCACCACCGAGTTCTACAAGGCCCCGCACTTCGGCGGCTTCCGCGACCGGATGGAGCAGCCGCTCCTGGTGGACATGGCCATCCACCAGTTCGACATGGCCCGCTACCTGCTGCGCGCGGACCCGGTGACGGTGTCCTGCTCGTCGTGGAACCCGGCCTGGAGCTGGTACGACGGCGACGCGTCCGCCACCGCGACGTTCGAGTTCGACGACGGCGCCCGCTACACCTTCACCGGGAGCTGGTGCGCACCGGGTCGTGAGACCTCGTGGAACGGCTCCTGGCGGGTCAGCGCCGAGCACGGCACCGCCGTGTGGGACGGGGACGGCGCACCGGAGGCGGACGGGATCGACGGCCTGCCCGACGTGCCGGCCGGCCCGGAGGAGATCGCCGGATCGCTCGCGGAGTTCGTCCGCTGCCTGCGCAGCGGCGAGACGCCGCAGAGCGAGATCCACCGGAACATCCCGAGCCTTGCGATGGTGGAGGCCGCCGTGCTGAGCGCCGAGACCGGAGAGCGCGTCGACATCCCGCAGCTTCTGGAGCAGCGCTACGCGGAAGCGGTGCGCACCGAGCGCCGCGCCGACGTGCGGGAGCGGCTCGAGCAGTGGGGGAGCGTCGCCCACCTGCGCGGAGCCGAGGTTCTGCGGTGACAGCCGCGCCGCTCCGGGTCGCGCTGATCGGCCACGGCTTCATGGGGGCCGCCCACTCGCAGGCGTGGCGCGTCGCCCCGCGCTTCTTCGACCTCCCGCTGCGGCCGGAGCTGGCGCTCCTGGTCGGGCGCACCGGCGCCGCGGAGTCGGCGGAACGGCTCGGCTGGACGGAGAGCGCGACTGACTGGCGCGAGGCGGTCGCGCGCGACGACATCGACGTGATCGACATCGTGACGCCCGGCGACACCCACGCCGAGATCGCGATCGCCGCGCTGGAGGCGGGCAAGCACGTGCTGTGCGAGAAGCCGCTCGCGAACAGCCTCGGCGAGGCCGAGCGGATGGCGTCGGCGGCGGCGACCGCGCAGGAGCGGGGAGTGCTCGCGATGTGCGGGTTCACCTACCGCCGGGTGCCGGCGATCCTGGAGGCGCGCAGGCTGGTGCGGGAGGGCGCGATCGGCGAGGTGCGCGAGGTGCGGGCGCAGTACCTCCAGGACTGGCTGAGCGACCCGGCCGGCCCGATGACGTGGCGCCTCGATCGCGCGAAGGCCGGTTCCGGCTCGCTGGGCGACATCGGCGCGCACATCATCGACGCTGCGGAGTTCGTGGCGGGCGACCGCGTCGCCTCGGTGAGCGGCACGCTCGAGACGTACGTCCGTCAGCGGCCCATCCTGGCCGAGCAGCGCGGACTCGGCGGCGTGGCCTCCGACCGGCTCGGCGAGGTGACGGTGGACGATGCGGCCTGGTTCACGACGCGGTTCGCCTCGGGCGCGATGGGCTCCTTCACGGCGACCCGCTACGCGACCGGCCGCAAGAACGCGCTCCGGCTGGAGGTCTCCGGCACGCGCGGCGCGCTGGCGTTCGACCTGGAGCGCATGAACGAGCTCGAGTACTACGACGCGACCGAGCCGCCCGACCGCCTCGGCTTCCGCCGCATCCTCGCCACCGAGCCCGAGCACGCCTTCGCGGGGAACTGGTGGCCGACGGGCCACGCGCTCGGCTACGAGCACGCCTTCTCCCACCAGGTCGTCGACTTCGTGACCGACATCGCCGAACGGCGGGCGCCGGAGCCGTCGTTCGCGGACGCTCTGCACGTGCAGCGGGTGCTGGCGGCGGTCGAAGCGAGTGCGCGTGCGGGGAGTGCGTGGGTGGCGACGTAGGGGTCAGCGGAGGGCGGCGAAGCCGTCGCGGACGGCGGCGACGAGGTGGCGCACGGCGGGGGAGGGGCGGCGGCTCGCGTCCTCCGCGGAGGTCGCCACGAGGATGGAGCGCACGAACGACGGATCGTTGATCGGGAGCAGGACGATGCCGGGGTGCGCGGCGGTCGTCGCCAGGCCGGGGATGATCCCGACCACCATGCGCGCCGCGGTCATCCCGAGGAGGACCTGGAAGTCGTCGGTCCGGATCGCGACGTCCAGGACGTGCCCCTCGGCCGCGAACGCGTCGGCGACCACGCGGTCCATCGCGTCCTCCGCGGAGGTGGCGAAGACCCAGCGCTCGTCGCGGAGGGAGAGCACGGCGGCGAGGTCGACGGACGTGCGCGACGCGAGCGGGTGGCCGACCGGCAGCGCCAGCATCAGGGGGTCGCGGTAGACCTCCCTCGTCACCACGTTCGGGCGGAACGGCAGGTCGTACCCGGGCACCGTGTAGACGAGCGCGGCGTCGAGGGCGCCGCGGTTGATCCGGTCGACCAGCGTGGGGACCTCCTCGAACGTGGCGTCGATCTCGATCCCGAGGTCGCCCACGGTGTTCGCGACGAACGGGAGGATGCTCGCCGCCGCCGTCGCGAAGGTCCCGAACCGCAGTCGCACCCGTCCGAGCCGGCTGAACTCGCGCGCGTCCGCGATGGCCCGCTCGCTGAGCGTGAGGATCTCCTGCGCGCGTTCGAGGAGCAGCATGCCGACCGGGGTCAGCCTACTGCCGCGCGGCGAGCGCACGAGCACGGGCGCGCCGACCAGTCGTTCCAGGTTCTTGAGGTGGTAGTCGACGGTCGGCTGGCCCCAGCCCAGGCGGCGGGCGGCGGCGGTGACGGAGCCTTCGGCGTGGACGGCCCGCAGCGCCTCGAACTGTCGCAGATCCGCCATCGGAAGCCCTGTCGTGAGGTGAGTGAGTCACATACAGTCTATGTGGGTAGGGTGAACTTCGGGGGATTCTGGCCGGGAGGCGCCGCCCTCACGATGGAGGAATGGCCCCCACCCGTTCGTCTGAGCTCGACTCGCGTCAGCAGCATCCGGCTGCCGACCTCCGTCACTGGGAGACCCCGTACGCGGACGCGCTGGAGCGCCACGCCGCCCGGTCGCCGCTGCCGCTGATGGTCCCGGGGCACGGCGGGGACGAGCTCGGCCTCAGCGCCCGCCTCGCCGACTTCCTCGGGCCGCGGCCGCTGCAGCTCGACGTCCCGATGCTGGTGGACGACATCGACCTGGGCGAGGACTCGCCACTGAGCCGGTCCCTGGGCCTCGCGGCGGACGCGTGGGGCGCGCGCCGCACCTGGTTCCTGACCGGCGGCGCCTCGCAGGCCAACCGGATCGCCGCGCTGGCCGTGCGGGGGCTCGGCCAGAACATCCTGTCGCAGCGCAGCGCGCACTCCAGCTTCAGCGACGGCGTGCTCTCGGCGGGACTCGCGCCCTCCTTCGTGCTGCCGTCCCTGGATGCCGGGCACGGCGTCGCGCACGGTGTCTCGCCGGCCTCCCTCGACGCGGCGCTGACCGACGCGGCGCGTGCCGGACGCCCGGCGGACGCGGTCTATATCGTCTCGCCCAGCTACTTCGGCTCGGTCGCGGATGTCGCCGGGCTCGCCCGGGTGGCGCACGCGCACGGCGCCCCGCTCATCGTGGACGGCGCCTGGGGGCCGCACTTCGGGTTCCACCCGGACCTCCCCGAGTCGCCCGCCCGGCTCGGCGCGGACCTGGTGGTCTCCAGCACCCACAAGCTGGGCGGCTCGCTCACCCAGTCCGCCATGCTGCACCTCGGCCACGGACCGTTCGCCGACGCCCTGGAGCCGCTCATCGAGCGGGCGGTGTCGATCACCGCGTCCACCTCCACATCGGCGCTGCTGCAGGCCTCCCTCGACATCGCCCGGCACGCGCTCGCCACCGGCACGGAGCTGATCGGCCGCTCGATCGCGGTCGCCGACGGGTTCCGCGACGCGCTGCGCGCCGACCCGCGCTTCGGGGTCCTCAGCGACGGCTTCGGCGCGTTCGAGGACATCGTCGCCGTCGACCCGCTGCGCGTCGCGATCGACGTGTCGAACACCGGAGTCAGCGGGCACTGGCTGCGTCAGCGGCTCATCGACGCCGACGGGATCTTCTTCGAGATGTCGACTGCGACCACCCTCGTCGCGCTGATCGGCGCGGGCAAGACGCCCGACCTCGGCCGAGCGCACCGGGCACTCGTCGCGGCGGCCGACTCGGCGGAGGCACACGCCGAGCGGGCGCGCGGCGGCGCCGAGCAGTTCCCGGCCCTGCCCGAGGTCGGCCCGCTGCGCATCCTGCCGCGCGACGCGTTCTTCGCCGCCACCGAGCTCGTTCCGGCGGCCGAGGCGGTCGGCCGCATCTCCGCCGACACCCTCGCGGCGTACCCGCCCGGGATCCCGAACCTCATCCCCGGCGAGGAGATCACGGAGCAGACGGTCGCGTTCCTGCAGGCGGTCGCGGCCTCCCCGTCCGGCTACGTGCGCGGCGCCGTCGACCCGCGCGTCGGGCTGTTCCGGGTGACCCGGGACTGAGCGCGACGGATTTCTGAAACCCCCACCAATCAAAGGAGACTGGTAGATATGCCCACAATCGCTCAGCAGCTGCTGCGCAGAAAGCCCACGACGCCTCCCGGCGCCGGTGAGGCGCACCTGCGACGCAGCATCGGCCTCTTCTCGCTGACCATGATCGGTGCCGGCGGGACGCTCGGCACCGGAATCTTCTTCATCCTGTCCCAGGCGGTCCCCGTCGCCGGTCCCGCGGTGATCTGGTCGTTCGTCATCGGCGGCGTCGTCGCCGGGCTCACCGCGCTCTGCTACGCCGAGATGGCGGGCGCCGTCCCCGCCTCCGGGTCGACCTACTCGTACGCCTACGCGACGCTCGGGGAGGGCACCGCGATGGCGGTGGGAGCCTGCCTGCTGCTGGAGTACGGCGTCTCCACCGCGGCCGTCGCCGTGGGCTGGTCCCAGTACGTCAACCAGCTGCTGCAGAACCTCCTGGGCTGGCAGCTCCCGGTGCAGCTCTCCCAGGCGCCGGAGCAGGGCGGCATCGTCAACATCCCCGCGGTGATCGTCATCGTGCTGTGCTCGCTGCTGCTGCTGCGCGGGGCGCGGGAGTCCACGATGGTCAACAGCATCATGGTGGTCATCAAGATCGCGGTCGTGCTGTTCTTCTGCGCCGTCGCGTTCACCGGGTGGAACAGCGACCACTTCCACAACTTCGCGCCGGCCGGGTTCGCAGGCATCGTCGGCGGCGCCGGGATCATCTTCTTCTCGTTCGTCGGGCTGGACGCCGTGTCGACCGCGGGCGAGGAGGCCAAGAACCCGAAGCGGAACCTGCCGCTCGCGATCATCTTCGCGCTCATCATCATCATCGTGCTCTACGTCGGCACCAGCCTCGCCGCGCTCGGCGCGCAGGCCCCCGAGAAGTTCGCGAACCAGGACGCCGGGCTCGCCGCGATCCTGCAGAACATCATCGGCTCCACCTGGCCGGGGACCATCGTCGCCATCGGCGCGATCATCTCCATCTTCTCGGTGACGCTCGTCGTCCTCTACGGCCAGACGCGCATCCTGTTCGCCATGTCGCGCGACGGGATGATCCCGAAGGTGTTCGCGAAGGTGAACCCGCGGACGATGACGCCGGTGAAGAACACCGTCATCGTCATGATCGCCACGAGCGTGCTCGCCGCCGTCGTCCCGATCGACTTCCTCGCCGAGATGACGAGCATCGGCACCCTGGTCGCCTTCCTCGTGGTGTCGCTCGGCGTCATCATCCTGCGCGTGCGGGAGCCCGAGCTGGAGCGCGGGTTCCGCCTCCCGCTCGGCTGGACGATCCCCATCCTGTCGATCGCGGGCTGCATCGCGATCATCACGCAGCTGCGCCTCATCACGATCATCGTCTTCCTGATCTGGACGGCCGCCTTCCTCGTCTTCTACTGGTTCTACGGCCGGAAGCACTCCACCCTGCAGACCGGGACCCCGGTCGCCGGCACGGAGGCTCCGTATACGAGCAACTTCGCCCAGCCCAGCAAGGCCGAGATCCGGGAGGCCGCCGAGCGCAGGAAGGCGGGCAGGCGATGAGCATCGTCGTCGGCGTCGACCCCGCGCACCGGTCGGCCTCCGCGCTGCACCTGGCCGCGATGCTCGCCCGCTCCTCCGGCTCCGGCCTGATCGTGGCCGCCATCGTCCCGCCCGCCTGGCCGACGACGGCGGGCGGCGCGGACACCGAGTGGCGCGGCTACACGCGCGACAACGCGGACAGCGCCCTCGATCACGCCGCGGCCGTGCTCGGCGGCTCGGTCACGGCGGAGTACCTGCTGCACGAGGCGCCCTCGGCCCGTCGCGGCCTCGTGGAGCTCGCCGAGCAGCGCGAGGCCTCCCTGATCGTCGTGGGTTCGGCGACGGACGCGCCGGCGGGGCGGATCGGCCTCGGCTCCGCGAGCGACACCCTGCTGCACGCGTCCCCGGTCCCCGTCGCGATCGCTCCCCGCGGGTACCGCACCGAGGAGGGCGCACGCGTCGGCCGGGTGACCGCCGCCTACCGCGGCACCGGCGCATCGACCGGGCTGGTGTTCGGCGCGGCCGGAGTGGCCGCGTCGGTCGGCGCGGACCTGCGCGTCGCCTCCTTCGCCGTCGTTCCGCGCGACTCGGGCACCTCCGGCGCCGGGCTGGACGCCGAGCAGGCCGTCGCGGACACCTGGGCGGCCGACATCGAGCGGCACGCGGCCGCACTGGTGCGGCAGGTATCCGACCTCCCGGACGCTCCGCCGGTCTCCGACGTCGCGGTCGGGAGGGGCGAGACGTGGGAGGCGGCCCTGGCCGACGTCGGCTGGGAGCCGGACGAGGTGCTGGTCGTCGGGTCGAGCACGCTCGGCCCGATCGCCCGGGTGTTCCTCGGCTCGCACGCGGCCAAGATCGTCCGGCACTCGCCCGTCCCGGTCGTCGTCGTCCCGCACGGCGTCACCGGCCGCGACTGACCCTCCAGCCCTCCGACCCAAGGACACCGCCATGCCCCACCCCCTCGTCGACCTCTTCCCGGCCGGAGCGACCGTCGACCCCGACGGCGTCCTCGTGATCGCGGGCTGCCGGGTGGACGACCTCGCGCGCGAGTTCGGCACGCCCGCGATCGTCGTGGACGAGGACGCGCTGCGGGCCAGGGCGCGCGAGTACCGCACCGCCCTGACCTCGCGCCGCCCGAACGCGCGGGTCGTCTTCGCGTCGAAGGCGTTCCCGGCGACCGCCGTGCAGCGGGTCATGGTGGAGGAGGGGATCGGCCTGGACGTCGCGGGCGGGGGCGAGATCCTCAGCGCCCTGCGCGCGGGGGTCGACCCGGCGCTCCTGGTCATGCACGGCAACGCCAAGACGACGGAGGAGCTGCGGATCGCGGTGGAGGCCGGGGTCGGGCTCGTCGTGGTGGACAACGCGGACGACGTCGACCGGCTGGAGCAGCTGGTCGCGCCGGGGAGTGTCCAGCGCGTCCTCGTCCGGGTCGTCCCCGAGGTCGCCTCGTCCACACACCCGCACGTGCAGACCGGGCAGGTGGGCTCCAAGTTCGGGCTCACCGCCGGGGCCGCTCGCGCACTCATCGCCCGGATCGAGGCGAGCCCGCTGCTGGAGCTGCGGGGAGTGCACGCCCACGTCGGCTCGCAGATCATGGACCCGGCGGAACTCGCAGCCGCCGTCGCGCCGCTCGCGGCCCTGGGCGACTTCCCGGTCTACGACCTCGGCGGGGGCCTCGGCTCCCGCTACACGATCGAGGACCGGCCCGCGTCCGTCGATGAGTATGTGGACGCGCTGCTCGCGGCCGCCGACGAGCACCTCTCGGCCGACGCCGAGCTCATCATCGAGCCCGGCCGCAGCATGGTGAACGCGTCGGCCTTCACCCTCTACACCGTGACGACCGTCAAGCGGGACGCCCGCACCTTCGTCGCCGTCGACGGCGGCATGGGCGACAACCTGGAGGTCGCCCTGTTCGGGCAGCGCTACGAGGCCGTCCTGGCCGGCCGGCTGCACGAGGAGGACGCCGAGGAGGTCGTGGTCGTCGGCCGGCACTGCGAGTCGGGGGACGTGCTCATCGATCCGCTGCGGCTGCCCGCCGCCCGAGTCGGCGACCTCCTCGCCGTGCCCGCGACCGGCGCGTACACGCACACGATGGCGAACAACTACAACGGGTACCGCCGTCCGCCGGTGGTCTTCGTGCGCGACGGTGAGGCGCGGGCGGTCATCCGCCGGGAGACGTGGGAGGACCTCTTCGCCCGCGACGTGTGAGGACGTTTGATCGTTCTGACTCATCAGTGGCAGAGACAACAGTTGTTGGACTTCCGAATGCCGCCTTCGTAGCGTGGAGGGACGTCCGTCCGGGCGTGCCCCCACCGCTGTCCAGAAGGGACGACCCGTGCGAACATTCACGTTGCCCGGCACCGAGATCACCGCGCCCAATGTGGTGCTCGGCCTGATGCGCATCCAGGACAAGTCCGACGAGGAGGTGCGCACGCTCGTCCGGACCGCCCGTGACGCCGGCATCACCTTCCTCGACCACGCCGACGTGTACGGCTCCCCGCTGCACGGCTGCGAGCGCCGGTTCGCCGAGGCGATGAAGCTGAGCCCCTCCGAGCGCGAGGAGTTCGTCATCCAGTCCAAGGCGGGCATCGTGCCGGACGGTCCGTACTTCGACTTCTCGGCCGAGCACATCCTGGAGTCGGTGAACGGCAGCCTGGAGGCGCTGGGCACCGACTACCTCGACATCCTGCTGCTGCACCGTCCGGACGCCCTGGTCGAGCCGGAGGAGGTCGCGCGCGCGTTCGACGAGCTGTCGTCCTCCGGCAAGGTCCGGGCGTTCGGCGTCTCGAACCACACCCCGGGCCAGATCGACCTGCTCCGCCGGTACGTGACCCAGCCGATCGTCGCCAACCAGCTGCAGCTCTCGATCACCCACGCGCCGATCATCGCGCAGGGCGTCGCCTCGAACATGCAGGCCCTCGACCAGTCGATCAGCCGCGACTACGGCATCCTCGACTACTGCCGGCTGCACGACATCACGGTCCAGGCCTGGTCGCCGTTCCAGGCGGGCTTCTTCGACGGCCCGTTCCTGGGCTCCGACCGCTACCCCGAGCTCAACGCGGTCGTGGACCGGCTGGCCGGGAAGTACGGCGTCCCCGCCGAGGCGATCGCGGTCGCGTGGATCACGCGCCACCCGGCACGGATGCAGGTCGTGCTCGGCACAACGACGCCGTCGCGCGTGGCCGCCGCGGCGCTCGGCTCGGAGCTGCCGCTGACCCGGCCGGAGTGGTACGAGCTGTACCGGGCGGCGGGGTATCTGGTCCCGTAGGCGGTCGCGGAGGCTCGCTCGTCACCGCCCGGCCAGCGAGCCCCCGATCCCGCCCACACTGAAGTACCGGTTGAGCACCGCGAAAACGACGACCGGCGGGATCATCATCACCACCGCGACGCTCATCACCGGCCCCCAGTCGGTCTGGTTCTGCTGGAAGAACGTCTGGAGGCCGATCGGCAGCGTGTAGTTCTGGTCCGAGCGCAGGAAGATGACGGCCACGAGGTAGTCGTTCCAGGCCAGCAGGAAGGCGAAGATCGCCGTCGACAGCACGCCGGGCAGCGAGTTGCGCAGCACCACCCGCGAGAAGCTGCCGAACACCGAGCAGCCGTCCATCCAGGCCGCCTCCTCCAGGCTGATCGGGATCGAGTCGAAGTAGGCCGCCATCATCCAGATCGCGACGGACATCGTCCCGCCCACGTAGAGGATCACGACGCCGCCGAGGGTGTCGACCAGCCCGATGCGGGCGAAGAGTATGAACAGCGGGATGACCGCGGTCACCACGGGCAGCGACTGGATCACGAACAGCGTCAGCGAGAAGCCGGCCACCAGCCTGCCGCGGCCCCGGGAGAGCACGTAGCCGGCCGGCGCCGCGATGACGACCGACACGACCACGGTCGCGAGCGTGACGACCAGGCTGTTGGTCACCCAGACGCCCAGGTCGGTCGAGGTGATGACGCCGACGTAGTTGTCGAGCGTCACGCCGGTCGCGGAGCTGCCCAGCCCCGGTTGGAGCGAGAGCAGCACGACGGCCGCGAGCGGCACGAGCACGAGGGCGGTGATCACCGCGAGGAGGCAGAACCGCCACCACCGGCCGCGCTCGCCCTCCGGTCGGGGACGCCGGGCCACCGCCGGCACGGTCTGCTGAGCCACTGCCGTCATTCGATGGCCGCCTTTCGGATCCGCCGGTAGAGGGTGACGCTGACGATGACGAGCACGATCGTCATCAGGAACGCGATCGCGACACCGGGGCCGGTCTGGAAGTTCTGGAACACGGTCGTGTACGCGAGCACGACCAGCGTCTGGGTGGAGTTCACCGGGCCGCCGCCGGTGAGCAGGAAGATCGTCGGGAAGTCGTTCACGCAGAAGATCGTCATCAGGATCCAGCTGATGTAGGTGGACCGCGAGATCATCGGCAGGGTGATGAAGCGGAAGGTCTTCCAGCGCGACGCGCCGTCCACCCGGGAGGCCTCGTAGACGGTGGTGTCGACCGACGCGAGGGCGGAGGACATCATCATCATCATGAACGGGAAGCTGACCCAGACCTTGAACACGCACACCGTGATCTGAGCGAGCAGCGGGTCGGCCAGGAAGAGCACGTCGCCGAAGCCGAGCGCCTTCGCCAGCAGCGGCAGCGGGCTCTGCGGTGTGGCGACCAGCCAGTTCCACGACGTGGAGGAGACGACGATCGGCACGACCCAGGGCAGGAGCAGCAGGACCTTCAGGGTGCCGTTGGCGGGCACGCGGGTCCGCAGCAGCAACGCCAGCCCGAGGCCGATGGTCCAGCTCCCGAAGACCCCGACCACCGTGAAGACCACCGTGAACCAGGCGGCGTGCCAGAACTCCGGGGAGGTCAGCACGGTCACGTAGTTCTGCAGGCCGACGAACGTGCCGGCGTCGACGAGGTCGCCGTTGCGCAGCGACTGCTGCCCGGCGTACAGCACCGGGTACAGGTTGAGCAGCAGGAGGAGCAGGACGGCCGGGGTCGCGAAGAGCACGAGCGTCAGCGCGCCGGAGCTCAGGCGTGCCGGCGGCCGCGCGCCGGGGCGGCCCCGGCCCGCGACCGCGACGCCGCGGCGGGCGCGCCGGACCGACTCCAGTGTCGTTGGGGTGGCCATGGTCCTACTTCTGCTGGGAGGTCAGGGTCTTCTGCAGTGTCTGCAGCGACTCCTTGGGGGTGGCCTTCAGCGACAGGACGCTCTGCGCCCACGTCGTCATCGCGGGGGTGCTGTCAACCAGGGTCACGTCGGCGAACAGGGCGTCGCCGCCCGGTGCCGCCCAGGTCTTGCAGATCGGCTGCCACTTCTCGATCATGGCGACCGCGTTGGGGTCGGCCCGGAACTCCTTCGTCGCCGCGATCGACTTCAGCACGGGGAGGCCGATGCCGGTGTTCTCGGTCCAGAGCGGAGCCATGTTCTTGTAGTAATAGGTCAGGAACGCTTCCGAGCCCTTCTGGCTGGGGGTGTGCTTGTACATCATGATGTTGTTCGGGAAGGACAGCGCGCCCTTGCCGCCGCGTGCGCCGGTGAGCGGGTTGGTGACGGCCATGTCCGGCACGAGCGGCCCGCCGAGCACCTGCGCGAGACCGGGGCTCTCGAAGCCCAGGCCGAACGTGCCGGCCTTCCACTGGGTCTGGGCGTTGGTCGTGGAGTAGCTCACGCTCCCGGGGTCCATGTAGCCCTTGCGGACCATCTCGACCACGAACTCCAGCGCCTCGATGTTGGCCGGGGTCACGCAGTCCGGTTTCTGGTCGGCGTTGAAGAGGCCGCCGCCGTTGTTGATGAGCAGGCCGGTCAGGACCTGGAAGCCGTTGCCCTGCGCGCCGGAGGCGATCCCGAAGCCGAAGACGCCGATCTTCTTCAGCGCCGCGCAGACGTCCAGGTAGGACTGCCAGTCGGTGGGCGGCTCGACCCCCGCCTTCTCCAGGAGGGACTTCCGGTACCAGAGCACGCGCATGTCGAGGTTGTACGGCACCGCGACGTAGCCCTTGCTCGTCTTCATCGTGTCGAGGACGCCCGGCAGGAAGTCGTCCAGCAGGCCGTCGCTCTTCCACGAGTCGAACAGGGCGTCGGCGTACGCGATGTAGTTCTTCTCGGCGAACTGGAACGCCTGCGTGCCGCTGCCGCTGCTGACGGCCGGTCCGGTGTTGGACGCGATGGCCGACGCGAAGGTCGTCGTGAAGTTGGACCACTGCACCGCCTGGTAGCCGGCCGACGGCAGCCCGCTCGCGGGCTTGTAGGCGAGCGCGATCTTCTTGTCGAGGGGCGAGAACGCGGTGCCTCCCCACGGCATGTTCCAGAACTTGACGGTCGAGGATGCGGTGCCGCCCGGCGAGCTGCAGGCGGCGAGCGCGGCGAGGACGGCGAGTCCTCCGGTGCCGGCGAGTAGTCCTCGCCGGGAGACGGTTCCCGAGAGCAGGCCGTTCGTCATGCGTGTCTTCTCCTCCATCGGCCGGAGCGTTTCCGGCGGCTTTCTTCGTCGAACACCTGGAGAGGTGGACCGCCGCATCCAGCGATTTGCGCAAATTCGCGCTGCTGGTTGGGGCGGTTCGGTCATGTTTTCAGCAAAAGCTTCGGGAGCGCAAGACATCCGGTTTACGAAAGTTTGCGCAAGCAGGAGTGCCTGGATAGGCTGCGGTCATGGGTGACGAGGGTCTCAGGCGCGAACGGCCGACCCTGTCCGACGTCGCCGGAATGGCCGGCACGAGCGTCCCGACGGTGTCGAAGGTGCTCCGGGGAGGGACCGACGTGTCGCCCGCGACGCGCGACCGGGTGCTGGAGGCGGTGCACGCGGTCGGGTACGCGCGTGCGCCGCGGGCGAGCGCGGCGAGGGCGGGAGCGGCGGAGCCCGACGCTCCGGCGATGATCGACCTCGTGGTCGACCACGTGCACGGAACCTGGGCGAACGGCGTCCTCACCGGCGTCGAAGCCGCGGCGACCGCCGCCAACGTCGACGTGGTCATCACGATCGCCCGCCCGGACGGCAACTGGGTGTCCCGCCTCCTGCGCCGGCCCTCGCGCGGCGCGGTCGTGGTGCTGGTCGATCCGGCGCCGGGGCAGTTCGCCGCGCTGGAGGCCGCGCGCATCCCCGTCGTGCTGGTCACGCCGATGAGCGAGCCGGCCGCGCCCGCGATGCGCGTCGGGGTCACGAACTGGGACGGCGGGCGCACCGCGGCCGAGCACCTGCTCGGGCTCGGCCACCACCGCTTCGCGGTCGTCGGGGGCAGCAGGACGCACCTCTACAGCCGGGCCAGGATCGACGGCTTCCGGTCCGCGCTGGAGGTCGGCGGAGGGACGGGGCCCGTGGTCGTGCACGGCGACTGGGACCGTGCGCGCGCCGCGGAGGCCATCGCCCCGATCCTCCGGAGCCCCGACCGCCCGACCGCGGTGTTCGCCTGCTCCGACCTCATGGCGATGGGGGTCTACGACGCCGCGAAGGCGGCCGGTCTCCGCATCCCCGACGACCTCAGCGTGGTCGGCTTCGACGACGTGCCGGAGGCGAGCTGGGGGGCGCCTCCGCTCACGACGATCCGCCAGCCGATCTCCGAGATGGGCGAGGTCGCGGTGCGGCTGCTGCTCGCCGCCCCCGATCAGGCGGCTCCGGAGGCGGCGGACCTGCCGCGGGTAGACCTGTCCACGAGCCTGATCGTCCGCGCCTCCACGGCGCGCGCCGCGGGCTGACGCTTTCTGTTTCCCATGGGGTTCCTGGGGGCTACCCATCAGAGTTGAGGAATGCTAACTTCTTGGGCGTCTTGGGGGTCGCGAAGCGCAACAGAGAGCTGGAGTGAACTCGGATGAAAAGACTGAACATCGCCGTGCGCGCAGGGATGCCCGCACTGCTCGTCGCGGCGCTCGTCGCCGCGGGCGCCACGTCGGCGCAGGCCGCGACGCACGCCGCGCCGAAGCCGCCCGTCGGGACCGTGCAGGTCGTCGTGTCAGGACTGGACAACCCGCGTGGGCTGACGTTCGGCACGGGAGGCCAGCTCTTCATCGCCGAGGCCGGGCACGGTGGCCCGCTGGACCTCGGCGGCGGACCGGAGGGCCCGCTGTTCGGCGGCCTCACCGGACGCCTCGGCGTCTGGGCGAACGGCACGCTGACGCACCCGATCACGGGCCTGTTCTCGGCAGCGGACCCGTCCGGGACCGCGGCGGAAGGTCTGGTCTCGGTGGACGCGAAAGGACGGTGGCTGACGGGGCAGTTCGCCGAGAACACCTCCCCGATCCCGCCCGTCCCGCCGGGGAACCCCATCGTGGACGCCGCGCGGGCCTCGCTCGGGCGGACCGTCCTGCTCGACCCGTCGTCCGGCTCCTGGTCCTCTGTCGCCTCGACCGGTGACGCCGACTTCGCCTGGTCGGCCGCGCACACGAACCTGAACCCGCAGTTCCCCGACGCCAACCCGAACACCGTCCTCACGGTCGGCAGCTCCCGCTACGTCGCGGACGCGGGGACGAACATCCTGGCCCGCGTCGACAAGAACGGCGCGGTCTCGACCGTGGCGTACCTGGACGTGCCGTCCGGGTCGGTCACCGACGCCGTCGCCACCTGCGTCGCGCAGGCGCCGGACGGCTCGTTCTACGTCACGGAGCTGCTCGGCGGCACGTTCGCACCGGGAGGCGCCCGCGTCTGGCAGGTGTGGCCGAACGGTCACGCGGTCGTGAAGTGGACCGGCTTCAGCACCATCCAGGGCTGCGGATTCGACGGGTCGGGGAACTTCTACGTGACGGAGTTCCAGATCAACGGCCTGAACCCGAGCCCGACGGGCAACCCCGCCGGTGACGTCGTGCGGATCAGCCCGAGCGGACAGCGCACGACCTTCGGGACGGGACACCTGTTCTTCCCGTCCGGGTTCGCCTTCCGCGGCGGCAACGTCTACGTGTCGAACTGGTCGATCATGCCCTCCAACGGACCGAACGGCCTCAGCGGCCAGGTGGTCCGCATCAACGTCGGGGGGTGAGTCCTGACGGACGCCTCCCGTCCGCGGCGGCGGGAGGCGTCCTATCTGCCCAGCGCCGCCAGCAGCCCCGCGTAGTCGTCCCCGCACGCCGCGCAGCGCTTCAGGTGCAGGGCGACGCCCGGGTAGCGCGCCGCGGCGTCGCGCCCGGAGAGCACGAGCTCGGCGTAGACGTGCATGAGCGCCATCGTCTCCGCGCAGCCCGCGTCGCGCGTGCCGGTGTCCAGGAAGTCCCCGATCCGGGATCGCGCGCTCATGTCACCTCCTCGCCGTCGTCGTCCAGATAGTGATTAGTGACAAGGTAGCGCCGTAACTTCCTTCTCGCGTCGAAGAGGACTTTGTAGAGCGCCCCGCGGGAGCTCCGGCGCGCGACCGCGAGCGCCTCCAGCGGCACGCCCTCCACCACGACGGCGAGCAGCACCTCGCGCTGCTTGCGCGTGAGCACGGTGTCGATGGCGTGCCGCAACGCCGCCAGCAGCTCGGCCGCCATCCCGGCCTCCTCCGGCGAGATGCCGAGCCGGTCGGGGAGGCGGTCCCAGCCGGCCGCGTCGAGGGAGAGCGTCCTGCGCTGCCAGTAGTGCCGCCCGACCTTCGTCGAGACCTCGAAGATCGCGAAGGTGTACGCCCAGGTCGTGAAGCGGCTCTCGCCGCGGAACTCGTGCAGCCGGCGCAGGACGCCGACGACCGCGTCGGCCGCCGCCTGGTGGGCGATGTCGTCCAGCTCGGGCCCGGCGAACGGCAGCGACGCCGACCGGCGGCGGACCTCGCCGCGCGCCACGCGCAGGAGCAGCTCGTACAGCCGGGCCTCAGCGGTGCGCTGGACAGCGCCGCCGGCGGTCAGGGTCCGCCGCCACTCGTCCGTCTCTGC
This sequence comes from Microbacterium sp. X-17, assembly GCF_039615055.1. Taxonomy (NCBI): domain Bacteria; kingdom Bacillati; phylum Actinomycetota; class Actinomycetes; order Micrococcales; family Microbacteriaceae; genus Microbacterium; species Microbacterium sp. X-17. Next base: position 993,160 of record NZ_JBDHNI010000003.1, on the reverse strand, counting down.
GCGGTCGTCGTCGGTGGGGCGCCAGCGCTCCGGCTCCGCGTCGACACCCATGACCCGATCGTAGGGCCGCGCAGAAGTTCCGGTCGAGCAGGTAAGCATCCCGCGCGGCGTGACACTCACCCCCTGAGCGCGCCGTGCCCGGCGCCGAACGGATCGAAGGAGAATCATGAGAACACCACTTCGTCTCGCCCTCGCGTCGGCGGTCGCCGTCGCCGCGACGGCCCTCTTCGCGGGGCCCGCCCTCGCCGCACCGGCGGCCGGCGGGGTCCCGGACTCCGGCGCCGGGTCGGCCGTCTTCGTCCAGACCGACGGGCTCGCGGGCAACGCCGTGGTCGCCTACGACCGCGCGGCGGACGGCTCGCTGCACCAGGCCGGGACGTACCCGACCGGCGGCCTCGGCGGCGCGCTGGTCGGCTCGGTCGTCGACCACCTCGCGTCGCAGGGCTCGCTGCTGCTCGACCGCGGCCTCCTCTACGCGGTCAACGCCGGAAGCAACACGGTGACGGTCTTCGCCGTCCACGGCGACCAGCTCGTCCGGCGGGAGGTCATCGGCTCCGGCGGGAGCTTCCCGGTCAGCGTGACCGCGCACAGCGGCCTGGTCTACGTGCTGAACGCGCGCGCGGGAGGGACCGTGCAGGGCTATATCCGCGTGGCCGACTTCCTGGTCCGCATCCCGGTCTGGAACCGTCCGCTCGGACTCGACCCGACGCTCACGCCGGAGTTCACGCACACGCCGGGCCAGGTCGCGTTCACGCCGGACGGGTCGCAGGTCGTCGTCACCACCAAGGGCAACGGCAGCGCCATCGACGTGTTCGGCGTCGACCGGCTGGGCGGTCTGTCCGCGCACCCGGTGACGAACGTCGAGCCCGGCGCGGTGCCGTTCGCCGTGTCGTTCGACGCGGGAGGCCACCTGGTGGTGGCGGAGGCCGGCACGAACGCGGTGGCCACCTTCGCCCTCGCGCCGAGCGGCGTCGTCACCCCGATCGCGACCGCCGCGACCGGTCAGGCCGCGACGTGCTGGATCGCCCGGGACGGCTCGGCGTTCTACGCCTCCAACGCCGGGAGCGGGACGCTCTCCGGCTACGCCGACCCGGGGACGGGCGGCCTGACGGCGCTCGGGAACACCGCGACCGGCGCGGGGACGGTCGACGCCTCGGCGACGTCGGACGGCCGGTACCTCTACGTCCAGGCCGGCGCCGCCGGCGCAGTCGACGGGTTCCGGGTGAACGCGGGCGGCGGCCTGACGAGCGTCGGGTCCGTCGTCGTCCCCGGCGCCGCTGGGGGAGAGGGGATCGCCGCAGAGTGACGGCCCTGGCCGGCCGCTGCTGCCGTGCGCGCTACACGCGCGGCAGCAGCGGCGCCAGCATCTCCACCACGAGCTGGGCGGAGGTGTTGAAGCGGTCGGTCGGGTCGTGCTCCAGCTCGCTGAGCTGGAGGCCGATCACGCGCTCGCCGGCGAGGGTGCGGGCGGCCGCCACGACGGTGTCGATGGTCAGGCCGTCCGCGATCTGGTAGTCGGTGAGGACGATGCCCGGCTGCAGCACGTCGGCGGAGAAGTGCACGAACACGTCGCGGCCGGCGATCGTCGCGGCCAGCTCCTCCTGCATCCGCGGGCCGGCCGGGATGTTGCGGATGGGGGAGTTGGCGATGATGTTCCGCTCGGCCTGGTCGAGGTCGCGGGCGCCGAGCAGCACCACGTTGGAGAGGGCGACCTCGCCGCCGTGGCCGGACTTCCAGAGCCCGGCCGCGCCGCCGAGCGCCATCCCGCTGAGGTCGCCGGTGCGGGTGGTCGTGGGGGTGTGCAGGCACGGGTGGGCGCCCATCCACACGATCGCCGCGTCCGGGTAGGCCCGGGCGACCGCCGGGAGGGTGGCGAGGGCGGCCGCGTTCCTGGTCAGGCAGAAGGCGCTGAACGGCGCGGACCGCAGGGAGTGCTCCGTCGTCTCGGCCAGCGCGTCGAGCTCGGGCCTGGCCTGGTGGAGGGCGGCGCGCCAGCCGAAGCTCTGACCCTGCGACGCACCTTCGCCGATCACGCCGACCGTCGTCTCCAGCCGCCGGCCCAGCGCCTTCGCGAGCTCGATGGTGGCCCGCCGAGCGCGGTCGTTGTGGCCGGACACGCCGTCCACGAAGGCGGTGACGGTCGGTCGGGGGGCGTTCGCCCGGCCGGACTCGTGCGGCTCCGGCGCGAGAGGGTTCGCCGGAACCTGGTCGACCACGGTGCTCATGTTTCCAGACGCCCTTCGGGTAAGCGTGGAGTTGCGGTGAGGACACGATAGCAACAATTAGTTGCTGCCGAGCAAGCACATAGGGACCGAGTCGGAATTCCCCCTCAGGCGGTGAGCGTGCGGGCAGGCACCGGCCCGCTCGACGACCGCACCGTCAGGTGGGTCGGCAGCGTCGCGCTGCGGCGCATCTCCCGCTCGTCGTGGGCGTTCAGCCGGCTGACCAGGATGTCGACCGCGGTGCGGCCGGCGCGCTCGGTGGGCTGGGTGAGGGTGGTCAGCGGCGGGTTGCAGAAGTCGGCGCCGAAGATGTCGTCGCAGCCCACGACGCTCATATCCTGCGGCACCCTGACGCCGCGCTCGGCGAGCCGCCCGAGCATCCCGATCGCGATGAGGTCGTTGAAGGCGATGCAGGCGGTGACGCCGGCCGCGATGGCGGCGTCGGCCGCCGCGGCGCCCGGGTCGTAGCTGGGCAGGAACGGGCCGAGCCGCCGCACCGAGATGCCGTGGCCGGCCGCGGCGCGGGCCAGCGTGCGCCAGCGGGTCTCGTTCGCCCAGGAGGTGTCGGGCCCGGCGAGATAGGCGACGTCGCGGTGGCCCAGCGACACCAGGTGCGTCAGCGCCTGCTGGAAGCCGGTGGGCGTGTCGATGAAGACATTGGGGACGCCGCGGGTCTGGCGGTTGATCGCGATCAGCGGCAGCTCCTCCGACAGCGCCGTCAGGCGGCGGTCGGTCAGCCGGGAGGCGGCCAGGATGGCGCCGTCGAACGAGCTGCGCAGCTTGCGCAGGATGTCGTCCTCCAGCTCGTCCGACTCCTCCGTGTCCACGAGGATCTGCTGGTAGCCGGCCGCCTTGAGCTGGTGCTGGGTGCCGCGGACGATCCCGAAGTAGAACGGGTTGGTCACGTCGGACACCAGCACCGCGATGGCGCGGGGGCGCCCGGACGGCAGCGGCCGGACGCGCGTGCGCGACACGTAGCCGAGCTCCGCCGCCGCGCGTTCGATGCGCTCCCGGGTGACGTCGTTGACGCGGCGCGGCTCCGACAGGGCGCGCGAGACCGTCGACGTCGCGACGCCGCTCAGGGCGGCGATGTCCGCGAGCGTCGGGGTGCGACGCGGGCCCGTGGGGGAATCCATGCCGACCACCAGAACACGCATGGCAAACTGATAGCAATCCGATGCAACGAAATTGCATGCGGAAGCGCACAGAATCCACTGCGCAGATGCGCGCGCGGCGGCGGGCGCGTCAGTCTGCGGCGACCGGCCCCGTGGACCCGCGGATCACCAGGTGCGTCGGCAGGACCACCCCCGAGCGCGTGACCGGCCCTCCGGCGCGGAGCTGCCCGAGCAGCATGTCCGTCGCCATCCGGCCCGCCTGCTCGATCGGGGAGGACAGCGTCGTGAGCGGCGGGTTGCAGAAGTCCGCGCCGAAGATGTCGTCGCAGCCCACGACGCTGAGCCGGCCCGGCACGTCGATGCCGCGCTCGCGCAGCCGCATCAGGACGCCGATCGCCAGCAGGTCGTTGAAGGCGATCGCCGCCGTCGCGCCGGAGTTGACCAGGGCGTCGGCGGCCGCCGCGCCGGAGCTCTTGCTCGGGTGGTGCGGTCCGTGCCTGCGCACGCTCATCCCGAGCGTCTTCGCGGTCTCCTGCAGCAGCTCCCAGCGGTGGCTGTCCGACCACGACGCGGTCGGCCCGGCGAGGTAGACGATGTCGCGGTGGCCCAGGGAGTACAGGTGCTCCGCGGCCTGCTGGACGCCGCTCGGGGTGTCGATCATCACGGCGGGGACCCCGGGGCTGTCGCGGTTGATGGTCACGAGCGGGACGCGCGCCGCGGCCTCCGCGAGCTGCTCGTCGGAGAGGCGCGTGGCGGCGAGGATGAACCCGGCGGCCGAGTGGCCGAAGGTCTCCAGGTAGCCGGACTCGAAGTCGGTCACCTCCTCGGTGTCGACCAGCAGGAGCGTGTAGCCGGCGGCCCGGAGCTGCTGCTGCGTACTCCGGATCAGGCCGAAGAAGAACGGGTTCGTGATGTCCGGGATGAGCAGCGCGACGGCGCGCGGGCCGGACTGCGGGTCGGGGGCGGCCGGGGCCGTGTAGCCGAGCTGGTTGGCGGCGGCCTCGATGCGGTGCCGGGTGCGCGGGCTGACCCGCTCCGGCTGCGAGAGCGCCCGGGAGACCGTGGAGGTCGCGACGCCGCTGAGCGCGGCGATGTCCGCGAGGGTGGGCGCGCGCCTGGTCTGCGCGCCCGCTGGCAACTTTTGCATTTCTTGCCTTCCGTTGTGCAACGAGATTAGCGTCAACGCCGTCCTCCTGGCTCGCACCGCCGGAGATTCCGATTGAACTCAATGAGGAGCAACGTGAAGAAATCGACAATCCGCCTGCTGGGCGCAGCCGCCGTCATCTCGGTCGCCGCCCTCGGCCTCACCGCCTGCGGCAGCAGCGGAAGCAGCAGCTCGTCGACCGGCTCGGCCGTCGACGGCAAGGGCAAGACCCTCGACGTCCTGGTCGGGGCCAACGCGCAGCACGCCGACGCCCTCCGGGCCTGGCAGGCCAAGATCGCCGCCGCGCTCAAGAAGCAGACCGGCGCCGACATCAAGTTCGAGACGTTCGCCTCCGCGAACGACGAGCTCACCAAGATCCAGACCTCGGTCGTCTCCGGCCAGGGCCCCGACGTCTACACGATCGGCACCACGTTCACGCCGACCGCCTACTCGACCGGCGCCTTCGTCAAGCTCGACAGCGCGATGTGGGACAAGGTCGGCGGCAAGAGCCGCTTCGTCCCGGCGTCGCTCGGCATCTCCGGCCCCGACGCGAAGAACCAGATCGGCGTCCCGTTCGCCAGCCGCCCCTACGTGCTCGCGTACAACACCGACATGTTCAAGGCCGCGGGCATCAGCAAGCCCGCCTCCACCTGGGACGGCCTCCTGGCGCAGGCCAAGAAGCTGACCGCCAACGGCGTCTACGGCTTCGCGACCGGCTACGCCGACGGCTACACTCCGTGGAAGTACGCCTGGACCTTCGCCAACGACTACGGCACGCCGCTGGTCTCCGGCAAGAAGGCGAACCTCGACAGCCCGGCCGTGAAGAAGGGCATGGAGGCCTACTTCGGCTGGCTGAACAAGGACAAGGTCGTCAACCCGGCCGCCGCCGGCTGGAAGGACACGGACGCCGCGGCGAACTTCGCGGCGGGCAAGTCGGCCATGATGCTGATGACCACCGCCTCCGCCGCCACGACCTTCAACGCGTCGCCGATCAAGGGTCACTACGCCTTCGCCGTGATGCCGACCATCCCGCCGGGGGAGAGCAGCGCGCCGAGCAAGTCCATCCCGTCGACCTCGATCATCTCGGGCGACAACGTGGTCATCGCGTCCTACTCGAAGAACCAGGACCTCGCTGCCGCCTACGTCAAGCTCATCACGAGCGAGGACTTCCAGGTCTACTACCACCAGAACTTCGGCGACCTGCCCACCAACGCGGCGGCGGCGTCGAAGATCGAGTCCGCGGACAAGACCCTCGCCCCGATCCTCGACGCGGGCGCGCACTCGAAGAGCACGCCGTTCACCGGCGCGTGGGGCGACATCCAGCTCGCGCTGACCAACGTCGTCGTCCAGGCGCGGCCGCAGCTCGCCGGCTCGGGCGTCTCCGACAGCTGGCTCCAGTCCGCCCTCGCCAAGGCTCAGCAGGACGCGCAGTCCTCCCTCGATCGGGCATCGGCCGGCAAATGACGCTCGCAGTGAGGAAAGCGACGGCGCCCGCCCGACGGAGGTCCCTCACGAAGCAGGGGAGGCCGCTGTGGATGCTCGCACCCGGCGGCCTCCTGATCGGCCTGATCATCGTCATCCCGCTCATCCTGGGCGTGTACATCGCCCTGCTCGAGCTGGACCAGTACACGATCCGGTCGTGGATCTCGGCCCCGTTCATCGGGGTGCAGAACCTCATCGAGGCGTTCACCAAGACCGACCTCCTGCACGCGTTCGGCAACACGGTCGGGTTCGCCGTCATCTCGACCCTCATCTCGGTCCCGATCGGCGTGTTCGCGGCCCTCGCGACGCAGAACCGGTACCGCGGGCGTGGCGTGGTGCGCTCGCTCTTCCTGGTCCCGTACGTCCTGCCGGCGTTCGTGGTCGGGACGTTCTGGCGCACCATGCTGCAGCCCGACGGCATCGTCAACAAGGCGCTGGAGGGCGCGGGGGCGCCGGCCGTGCAGTGGCTGAACGGCCCGGCCAGCTACTGGGTGCTGATCCTGGTGGAGGTGTGGTCCGCGTGGCCGTTCATCTACCTGATGGCGCTCTCCGGCCTCCAGTCGGTCGACCACGAGGTCCACGAGGCCTCGGCGCTCGACGGCGCGCTCTGGTGGGCGAAGCTGCGCTACGTGATCTTCCCCTATCTGCGCGGCCCGGTCGCGCTGGCCTGCCTGATCGCGACGCTGCACCACATGAACAACTTCTCGCTGGCGTTCCTGCTGTTCGGCGTCCCCGCGCCGTTCGACGTGCAGGTGCTGCCCACGCTCGTGTACAGCATGAGCTTCACGAGCCTGCGGTTCGGGATGGGCGCCGCCATGGCGCTGATCTCGCTGCTGCTCATCGCTATCCCGCTGTTCTTCTACCTGCGCGCGGTCAGGCTCGACACGGGTGCGGACTCCGGAGGCCGACGATGACCGTCCACGCAACCGACCTGGAGCGCGAGCCGCTCCTCGACGCCGTCGCGCCGGCGCGGCAGAAGCCGAAGCGCGCCAAGCCGGAGCGCCGCGCCGCCGAGGTGACGCGCCTGCTGCCGAGGTCCGTCCTGGTGGTCGGCACCTGCGTCATCCTCGCCGTCATCGCCGTCCCGCTGCTCTACATCGTGTTCGCGTCGATGAACTCCGACGTGGAGGTCGCGCGCGGCGCGTACTTCCCGACCCAGTTCACGCTCACGAACTACACGAAGATCTGGGACACCCTCCCGCTGGCGAACGGCCTGTTCAACAGCATCACCATCGCCGGAGCGGTCGCCGTCGTGGCCTCCGCGCTCGGCATCGTCACCGCCTACGTGCTCGTGCGCTTCGAGTTCCTCGGCCGGCTGACGATCCTCCGCGGCCTGATCGGCCTGCAGAGCGTGCCCGGCACGCTGCTGCTCCTGCCGGTCTTCGTGGTGTTCGCCTCGGCGGGCAACTACCTCGGCATCACGGTCATCGGCACGAGCTGGGGGCTGTTCCTGGCCTACCTGACCTTCGCGCTGCCGTTCGCGACGTGGGTGCTGGTCACCTACCTCCGCGGGCTGCCGCGGGAGTTGGAGGAGGCCGCGCGCATCGACGGCGCCTCCTCGGTCGGGGTGCTCGTGCGGATCATCGTGCCCCTGAGCTGGCCCGGGCTGGTCGTCTCCGGCGTCTTCTCGTTCCTGCTCGGCTGGAACGACGTCCTCTTCGCGTCGGTGCTCACCCGCCCCGACACCCAGACCGCCGCGGTGGTGCTGCAGATCTTCGGCGCCTCCGCGGAAGGCGGGTCCCTTCCCCTCTACGGACAGATGATGGCCGCCTCGCTCGTCTGCGCGGTCCCCGTCGTCGTGCTCTACCTCGTCTTCCAGCGGTTCCTCGTCGGAGGTCTCACCGCCGGAAGCGTCAAGTAACCGATTCGCTACGAAACACAAGGGATATGAACGTGTCACAGTCGCAATGGACCCTCTCCGGCTTCGGAGACGAGATCAGCCCGGACCCCGAGGTCCAGATCGCCGTGCTGCAGGCGCTCGGCGCCAACCACATCGAAGTGCGCAGCGCGTGGGGGACCAACATCGTCGACCTCACCGAGGAGGAGCTCGCCCGCCTGGACGGCATCCTGCGCGAGCACGGGATGGGCGTCTCGGCCATCGCGTCGCCGATCGGCAAGGTCGACGTGTCCGAGCCGGTGGAGTACGAGGTCGGGCGCCTGGCCCGCGCCATCCGCGCCGCCGAGGTGCTCGGCGCCCGCTACATCCGGATCTTCTCGTTCTATCGCTCGGAGGACCAGACGCCGGAGGACATCCGCGACGCGGTCATGGAGCGCATGACCGCGCTGGCCGACCTCGCCGCCGCGAGCGGCGTCATCCTCGTGCACGAGAACGAGAAGGAGATCTACGGCGACACCCCGGAGCGCGTCCTCGACATCATCGAGACCGTCGGCTCGCCGGCGCTGCGTGTGGCGTGGGACTCGGCCAACTTCGTGCAGGTCGGCGTCAAGCCGTTCACCGGCGCGTACGCGTCGCTGCGCCCGCACCTGGAGTACTTCCAGGTCAAGGACGCCCGCTCGGCCGACGGGGCCGTCATGCCCGCCGGCGAGGGCGACGGCGAGCTCGCCGAGACCATCGCCGCGCTGCGCGAGGACGGCTTCGAGGGCTTCTTCTCCCTCGAACCGCACCTGGCGAACGCCCACCACCTGGGCGGCTTCAGCGGCCCGTTCGCGTTCGGCGTCGCCGGCCGCGCGTTCGGCCGCGTGCTCGCCGAGGCGGGGGTGAGCGCTCAGTGACCGCCGCCGAGCGCCTGCGCGTCGCCGTCGTCGGCTGCGGCGTCATCGGCGCCGAGCACGCCGAGGTCGTCGTGAACACCGCGGACCTGGAGCTCGTCGCCGTCGTGGACGTCGTGGAGGCCAAGGCGCTGAGCCTCGCCGACAAGGTCGAGAACGTGCTCGGCGCCGCGCGTCCGGAGGTCTACACCTCGATCGCCGACGCGCTCGCCGCCGCCGACCTCGACCTCATCGCCGTCTGCACGCCGAGCGGCGCGCACGCGGCCGTCGCCGTGGCCGCGCTGAACGCCGGCACGCACGTCATCATCGAGAAGCCGATCGACGTCAGCCTGACCAACGCGCGCCTGGTGCAGGACGCCGCGGACGCCGCCCGCGAGCGCGGCCAGGTCACCTCGATCATCAGCCAGCACCGGTTCGACGCGGGCAGCGTCGCGGTGTCCGACGCCATCCAGGCCGGCCGGTTCGGGACGATCACCTCGGGCAGCGCCGCCGTCTCCTGGTGGCGCTCGCAGAGCTACTACGACTCCGGCGAGTGGCGCGGCACCTGGGACCTCGACGGCGGCGGCGCCGTGATGAACCAGGGCGTGCACAGCGTCGACCTGCTGCTCTGGTTCCTGGGGACGCCGGTGGAGGTCTACGCCCAGACCGCCCTCCTCGCCCACGAGAACATGGAGGTCGAGGACACCGCCGTCGCCACGGTGCGCTTCGAGTCGGGAGCGCTCGCCGTCGTGCACGCGACCACCGCGGCGTACCCCGGCCTCTCCGCGCGCCTCCAGGTGCACGGCTCGGCGGGCTCGGCCATCATCGACAACGACCGGCTGCTCTACTTCTACGCCGCCGACGCCGACCCGGAGGCCGCCGACAACCACTACGGCATCGGCGGCACCCGCAACCAGGCCGCCCGCGAGGTGGGCTCGGCCGACGCGAGCGAGAACACCCGCGGCTCGGACGACCTCCAGACCGCGCACGCCAAGCAGTACCTGGACGTCGTGCACAGCATCCGCACCGGCGCCGAGCCCGTCGTGGGCGTGCGGGAGGCGACGACCGCGCTGGCCGTGGTCCGCGCGCTGTACGTCTCGGCGACGCTGGGCAAGCCGATCCGGGTCGCCGACGTGCTGGCCGGCGAGTACGACGAGGTCGTGCTCGTCACCGGCGGAACGGCCGTGCTGCAGTGACCGAGGGCCTCGACCCGGACCGCCTGCTGCCGGCGGATCCGGAGACCCGCTCGATCGCCCGCGACCTGTTCGCGGCGGTCGAGCGCCTGCCGATCATCTCGCCGCACGGCCACGTCGACCCGGCGCTCCTGGTCGAGGACCGCCCCTTCCCCGACCCCGCCGACCTGCTGGTGCGCTACGACCACTACGTGACGCGGCTGCTGCACGCGGACGGCGTCCCGCTCGGCGCGCTCGGCATCCCGGGCGCGGACGGCGCACCGGTCGCCCCGGCGCGGGAGGTGTGGCGGGCGCTCTGCAGCCGCTGGCACCTGTTCGCCGGAACGGCCTCCGGGTACTGGCTGCGCAGCGAGCTGACCGAGCTGTTCGGGATCGCGGAGGAGCCGGACGCGGCGAACGCCGACGAGCTGTTCGACCGCATCCAGGCCATCCTCGCCACCGACGGGTTCCGGCCGCGCGCGCTGTTCGAGCGGTTCGGGATCGAGGTGCTCGCCACGACCGACGACCCGCTGGACGACCTGCGCCACCACGGGACGCTCGCGGCCGACCCTGCCTTCACCGGGCGCGTGGTGCCGACCTTCCGGCCGGACGCGTACCTCAACCCGCTCGCGCCGGGCTTCGCCGAGCGGATCGACCGGCTCGCGGAGTGGAACGGCTCCGCGCCGTCCAGCTTCGCCGGCTACCTCGACGCGCTCGCAGGGCGCCGGCGGTACTTCGTGGAGCACGGCGCGGTGTCCGCCGACCACGGCGTCCTCCAGCCGCTGACGGTCGACCTGGAGGCCGCGGAGGCCGCAGCGCTGTTCGAGCGCGCGCGGCGCGGCGCCCTGTCTCCGGCGGAGGCCGCGGTCTTCCAGGGCCACATGCTGCTCCAGATGGCGCGGATGAGCGTGGAGGACGGGCTGGTCATGACCGTCCACCCCGGCGTCTTTCGCAATCACCACGCGCCGACCTTCGCGGCGTTCGGCCCGGACACCGGGCACGACATCCCCGTCACCACGCGGTACACGGAGGGGCTGCGGCCGCTGCTCGAGAAGTACGGCGACGACCCCGACTTCCACCTGGTGCTGTTCACGGTGGACGAGTCGGCCGCGTCGCGCGAGCTCGCGCCGCTCGCCGGCTTCTACCCGAGCGTCTACATCGGCGCTCCGTGGTGGTTCCTCGACGCTCCGGACGCCGTGCTGCGGTTCCGCGCGGCGACGACGGAGACGGCCGGCTTCTACCGCGGGTCCGGGTTCATCGACGACACGCGCGCGTTCCTCTCCATCCCGGCACGGCACGACATGTCGCGCCGGCTGGACGCCGCCTTCCTGAGCCGGCTGGTGCGCGAGGGCCGCGTCGGGCGCGCGGCGGCCGAGCGCATCATCGTGGACCTCGTGACGACGATCCCGCGACGGGTGTTCAAGCTGTGAGCATGTACTCCGGGACGCTGACCCGCCTCTCGCGTGCCGTGCTCGACGGGGCGGCCGGCATGGTGCGCCCGAAGCCGGAGGTGCGCATCGTCCACCTCGGGCTCGGCGCCTTCCACCGCGCGCACCAGGCCTGGTACACCGCGGCGGCCGACCCGTCCGGCGAGTGGGGGATCTCCGCGTTCACCGGCCGGAGCCCGGAGGCGGCGCTCGAACTGGCGCCGCAGGACGGGCTCTTCACGCTGGTGGTGCGCTCGCCCACCGGGGACGAGGCCTCGATCGTGCGGAGCATCGCCGAGGCCTCGGACGGCGCGGACCTCCCCCGGCTCGTCGCCCGGCTGCGCGCCCCGCGCACCGCGATCGTCACGCTCACCGTCACCGAGCCCGGCTACCGGCTGACACCAGATGGGCGTCCGCGCCTGGACGACGGAGCGGTGGTGGCCGACATCGAGCGGCTGCGCCAGGCCTTCGCGGCCTCCGACGACCTCGCCCGCACGTCCGACGGACCGGTCACGGCGCTCGGCCGGCTCCTGCTCGGCCTCGAAGCCCGGCGGCGTGCGGGATCGGGCCCGCTCGCCGTCGTCCCCTGCGACAACATCCCCGGCAACGGCCCGTTCGTCGCGCGCGGACTGGACGCGCTCGCCCGGCAGGTGAGCGACGAGACCGCGGACTGGATCGCCGCCACGGTCTCCTTCGTGTCGACCTCGGTCGACCGGATCACGCCGCGGACCACCGAGGACGACATCGTGGGCGCCTCCGGCCTCACCGGCTGGGACGACCGCGCCGTCGTCGTCACCGAACCGTTCACCGACTGGGTGCTGTGCGGCGACTTCCCGGCCGGACGGCCCGCCTGGGAGGCGGCAGGCGCGCGGTTCGTGGACGACATCGAGCCGTTCGAGCAGCGCAAGCTGCGCCTGCTGAACGGCGCGCACAGCCTGCTCGCGTACGCGGGCCTGTCCCGCGGCTACCGCACGGTGGCCCAGGCCGTCGCCGACCCGGCGTTGCGCGCGCGGGTCGAGGCGTACTGGAACGAGTCGGTGCGGCAGCTGCCCGCCGAGGGCCTCGACCTTCGCCGCTACCGCGATGCGCTGATCGAGCGGTTCGCAAACGCCCGCATCGAGCACAACCTGGAGCAGATCGCCGCGGAGGCGGTGGCGAAGCTGCGGGTGCGCATCGTGGACACCCTGCTCGCCGAGCGCGCGGCCGGCCGCGACGGCTCCGCGTGCGTGTACCCGCTCGCCGCCTGGGTGGCGCTCGTCAGGGCCGGTCGGGCGCTGGTGGACGCGGAGTCCGCCGCGATCGCCGAGGCCCGCGCGTCCGCCGACGCGACCTCCCGACTGCTCGCCCTGATCGACCCGCGCCTGGCGGCCGATCCCGACATCGTGGCCGCGGTGGACGCCGTCAGAGCCGCATCTTTCCACCGAGGAGCACACCTATGAGAATCACCGCTGCCGACGTGCTGGTCTCCAGCCCGGGCCGCAACTTCGTGACGTTGCGGATCACGACGGAGGACGGCTATACGGGTCTGGGCGACGCGACCCTGAACGGGCGCGAGCTCGCGGTCGCCGCGTATCTGAGCGAGCACGTGGTTCCGTTGCTGATCGGGCGGGACGCGCACGCGATCGAGGACACCTGGCAGTACCTGTACCGCGGCGCGTACTGGCGGCGCGGGCCGGTGACGATGGCCTCCATCGCCGCGGTGGATACGGCGCTGTGGGACATCAAGGCCAAGGTCGCCGGGCTGCCGTTGTACCAGCTGCTCGGCGGCAGGAGCCGGGTCGGGACGCTCTGCTACGGACACGCGTCCGGCGCCGAGCTGCCCGAGCTGTTCGACTCCATCCGCGCCCACCTGGACCAGGGCTACCGCGCCATCCGCATCCAGACCGGCATCCCCGGGTTGTCCTCGGTCTACGGGGTGGCGTCCTCGGCGAACGCCGGCGCCGGGGCGGGCGGGACGACCTCCCGCTACGACCACGAGCCCGCGCGGCGCAGCGCCGTGCCGGTCGAAGAGCAGTGGGACACCCGCGCCTACCTGCGCCACATCCCCGGCGTGTTCGAGGCGGTGCGCAACGAGTTCGGCCCGGAGCTGCCGCTGCTGCACGACGCGCACCACCGGCTGACGCCGATCCAGGCGGCCAAGCTCGGCAAGTCGCTGGAGCCGTACGACCTGTTCTGGCTGGAGGACGTCACCCCGGCCGAGAACCAGGCCGTGCTGCGCCGGGTCCGTGAGCACACCACGACGCCGCTGGCGATCGGCGAGGTGTTCAACACGATCCACGACTACCGGGAGCTGTTCGAGGAGCAGCTGATCGACTACGTGCGCAGCCCAGTCACCCACGCCGGCGGCATCACCGGGCTGCGCCGGATCTTCGACTACGCGTCGGTGTACCAGATCAAGTCCGGTGTGCATGGCCCGACGGACGTGTCCCCGGTGGGCCTCGCCGCCGCCGTCCACCTGGGGATCGCCATCCCGAACTTCGGCATCCAGGAGTACATGAAGCACAGCGCCGACACGCACGAGGTGTTCCGTCCGACCTACACGTTCGAGGATGGCATGCTCATCCCCGGCGAGACCCCCGGCCTCGGCGTCGACTACGACGACCTCGTCGCCGACTCCTTCCCGTACCAGCCGGCCTACCTCCCCGTCAACCGCCTCCTCGACGGCTCCATGCACGACTGGTAGCCAGCAGCCATCAATTCCGGAGTTGTGCACGCTGAGCACCGGCGTGTCGCGTACACAACTCCGGAACGGATGGTCAGAGGGTGCCGGCGGGGAGGGCCAGCGTCCACTCGACGACGTCGGCGACGAAGCGCGCCTGCGCGGGGTTGCTGAGGTCGCCGGCGCTGTTAACGTAGGAGCCGCTTCCGTCGACGGCGATGAGGATGCGGATGCTCGCCCACTCGGGGTCGACCGCGGCGAACACGCCGGTGTCGGCCCCTTCCTGGACGATCTCCCGCAGCCGGGAACGGTCGAGGGCGTCCTGCTCGCGCAGCGTCTCCTCCAGCGACGGCGTGAAGCGGGAGAGGTGGCGCGCGTTCAGCCACAGGCGGGCCAGCGGCCAGGAGGCCCCGGAGTCGATGTGGTGCACGAAGTGCGCGAGCCGCTCCAGCGGCGGACCCTCCGTCGGGAAGAAGCGCTCGCGCTCGATGGTCGCGGCGCGCGCGAAGGCCTCGTCCACGAGGTCCTCCGCCGCGGGGAAGTAGTGCGAGATCAGGCCGGGCCGCACGCCCAGCCGGGCGGCGACCGCGCGCAGCGTGATCCGCTCCAGGCCCTCCTCGATCGCGATCTCGGCGGCCGCGGCGAGGATCTCCTCGCGCCGCTCCTCGGCGGGTTTGCGCGAGCGGGGCTGGCTCGTGGCCGGCGCCCGCTCCGCGGTGCTCTCGGACGTCGCTCTTGACTCCATGCCTCCCATGCTATTGAATGACTGACCAATAGCCAATTGGGCACATGACCAATAGCAATGGAGCTGAGTCAGAGAGGAACCGCCATGACCCGAGAACGGATCGGCGCCGAAGAATTCGTGGATGTGTCCACCCAACCCGAGACCCGCGGGATCGAGGTCATCGGCGATGCCGACCGGCACGGCCGCGCCCGCGACCTGTTCTTCGTCTGGGCGGCGCCGGGGGTGAGCATCCTCAACTTCACGATCGGCGCGACGCTCATCCTGCTGGGACTGGAGATCTGGCAGGCCGTCGCGGTCATCCTGGTCGCCGCGCTGCTCTGGGTGTTCCCGGGGATCATCGCGGCCAGCGGACCGGCCTCCGGCACCTCGGGCTCGGTGGTGACCCGCGCCATGTACGGGATCATCGGCAACAAGCTGTTCGTCGCGTTCGTCGGCTGGTTCATCGGCGCGGTCTTCCTCGCGCTGACCTGGCTGGCCTCGTCCTTCATGGGCGCCGACCTGCTGCGGAGGGTCGGGCTGAGCGACCCGGTCTGGGTGCCCATCGGCGTCACGATCGTGGTCTCCGCGGTGACGATCGCGGTCGCGATCTTCGGGCACGCTCTCATCCTGCGCATCTACCCGGTCATGGCGGTGCTGCTGTTCGTGATCTTCGTCGGCGTCTCGCTGTTCATCCTGCCGACCGTGGACTGGGGCTACACCGCCGCGCACCCGCTGAGCGGGGTCGCGCTCTGGTCGGCGATCACGGTCGGGTTCACCATCCTGGCCTCCTCCCCGCTGTCGTTCATCAACAGCCCGGACCTCGCGCGCTACCTGCCGCGCTCCACCAAGCCGTCGCACATCGCCGCGGCGACGGCGCTCGGCGGCGCCCTCCCGTTCGTCGTGTTCACGATCGTGGGCGTGCTGCTGGCGACCGGGCTGAAGTCCGGCGCGTTCGACGCGGGGATCGACGTCGCGCTGTTCGACCTGCTCCCGGGCTGGATGGGCCCGCTGCTGGTCATCGGCGTCATCGTGAACACGATCGCGCTCAACGCGATGACCGCCTACTCGTCGAGCATGTCGCTGCAGGCGATCGGCTTCAAGCTCAAGCGCATCCCGGCCGCGATCATCGTCGGCGTCGTCGGGACGGCGCTCACGATCTACCTCGTGCTGTCGTCCAGCCTGCTGGAGGCCGCCAACCTGCTGCTGCAGTTCCTGGTCGTGGTCTCGGGGCCGGCGATGGCGATCTTCGTGGTCGACGTGATCCGGCGCCGCAACGTCTACGACGGCCTCGACCTGTTCGACGACCGGCGCGGCGGCCGGTTCTGGTACACCGGCGGCTGGAGCATCCCCGGCATCACCGCACTGGTGGTCGGCGGGGTCGCGACGGCGCTGTGCCTGTCGACCGACGTGTGGACGGGTGCCGTCTCGGGCGCGATCGGCCATATCGACTTGTCCGTTCCGGTCGGGATGACCGTGAGCGCACTCCTGTACGCACTGTTGAGCCGGACCCGGCTCGGGAAGGAGGGCCGGCTGTGACCGACCGGACCCTGACCACGCTCTACCGCAACGGCCGCGTCTTCACCGCGGACCCGGATGCCGCCTGGGCGACCGCGTTCGCCGTGACCGGCGAGACGATCGGCTGGGTCGGTGAGGACGCTGCCGCGCCGGCCGCGGACCGGACCGTCGACCTCCAGGGCCGCGTCGTCCTCCCCGGGATCACCGACGCGCACACACACCTGCTGATGATGGGCGCCGCGCTCGGCCAGGTGTACCTGACCGACGCGCGCGACCTCGACGGCATCCTCCGGCTGCTGGTGGAGGCGCGCGAGGCCCAGCCCGATGCGACCGTGCTGCGCGGGCGCGGCTGGCTGTTCGACGCCGTCCCGGACGGGGCGCCGACCGCGGCGATGATCGACGCGGTCCTCCCGGACATCCCCGTCTACCTCGACGCCAACGACTACCACTCCTGCTGGGTCAACACCGCGGCGCTGGCCGAGCTCGGCATCACGCGCGACACCCCCGACCCGATCGGCGGGGAGATCGTGCGCGACGCGGACGGCGAAGCGACCGGCCTCCTGCTGGAGACCGCGGCGACGCAGTACGCCTGGGCGCAGCGCGACGAGGCCACCACCGACGCCGACCGGGACGAGCACGTCGAGCGCACGATCGACGCCTACCTCGCGACCGGCGTCTCCGGCGTCGTCGACATGGCGTTCGACGAGTTCGGCCTGGCCGCGCTCAAGCGGGCGCAGGAGCGGCGCGGGGGAGAGCTGCCGATCCGGGTCGCGGCGCACTGGCTCATCACGAACACCGGCGACGACGCGGCGAACCTCGCGCAGGTCGAGCGGGCCGCGCAGCTCGCCGCGGAGCCCGCCACCCCGTGGCTGCGTGTCGTCGGCATCAAGCTCATCCTGGACGGCGTCATCGACGCCTGCACGGCTGCGATGCGGCAGCCGTACGCGGACGGCAGCAACGCCGACCCGATCTGGCCGCTGGAGCGGCTCGTGCCGGTCGTCGCGGCGGCGGACGCGGCCGGCCTCCAGATCGCGCAGCACGCGATCGGCGACTACGCGAGCCAGCTCGCACTCGACGCGCTGGAGCAGGCCGTCGCCGTCAACGGCGACCTCCCGCGGCGCCACCGCATCGAGCACCTGGAGTATGCGGCGCCCGGCACGGCGGAGCGGATGGCGCGCCTCGGCGTGACCGCGTCGATGCAGCCGGTGCACTCCGACCCGGCGATCTTCGAGAACTGGGCCGAGATGCTGGGCGACGAGCGGGTCGACCGGGCCTTCCCGTGGCCGGAGTACGAGGACGCCGGCGCGCTCCTCGCCTTCTCGACCGACTCGCCGACCGCGCCGCACCAGGCGCTCGCGAACCTGTACGTGGCCTCCACCCGGGCGTCCGCGCTCGACCCGTCGGTCCCGGCGGTGCACCCGCAGTACGCGCTGCCGCTGGAGCGCGCGGTAGCCCACGCGACCCGGGACGCCGCGGCCTCGGTGGGCGACGGCGACTGGCGCGGGCGGATCGCGCCGGGGTTCGCCGCCGACCTCGCGGTGCTGGACGCGGATGTCTTCGCAGAGGGGGCGGCCTCCCTGCTGCGGGCCCGCGTCGTGGAGACGATCGTGGCCGGGAGGACGGTGTACGCCGGGTAGCAGGGACTTGCCTTTCCGTCCTCCGGGCGGAGAATCGCGGCATGACGAGCGAACACGACAAGCGCACCCCGGGTGCCGGTCTGCAGGACGAAGCCGTGGCACTCGAGCACGTGGCCGAGCGGCTCAGCGACCGTTTCCCGGAGGTGCCGAAGGAGGAGATCGACCAGCTGGTCGAGGAGCACTACGAGCAGTACGAGGACGCGCCCGTGCGCGACTTCGTGCCGGTGCTGGTCGAGCACGAGGTGCGTGCGGAGCTGGACGAGGAGACCGGCTCCGCCGAATAGCGGGCGGTCGGGTCTTGCCGCGTGCGGTGAGGGAGTCTCAGGATGGCGACGTTCACCTCACTCACTGACACGAAGGAAGACTCATGGCTGACCAGCCCACGATCGTGCTCGTCCACGGCGCCTTCGCCGACGCCTCCGGCTTCGCCGGTCTGATCGGCGACCTGGAGGCATCCGGCTACCCGGTGGTCGCACCGCCGAATCCGCTCAGGAGCCTGCTCACCGACGCGGACTCCGTCGCTCGGGTCGTCGGCGCCATCGACGGGCCGGTCGTGCTCGTCGGCCACTCGTACGGCGGCGCGGTGATCACACAGGCCTCCGCCGGGATGGGCAACGTGAAGGCCCTCGTCTACCTGGCCGCCTTCGGCCTCGACGTCGGCGAGAGCTGCGTGAGCGCGCAGGAGCCGTTCCCGGCCCCGCTGCTGGCGACCGAGAACCAGCCGACCACGTACGACGCGGTCGGGTCGCCCGGCGGCCCGGAGGTCTACGTGAAGAAGGAGCGCTTCCGCGAGGTCTTCTGCGGCGACTCCTCCGAGGAGGCCGCTGCCGTGATGTACGCCACGCAGCGCCCGCTCGCGGTGGCCTCCCTCACCCAGAACGCGACCGCCGCCGGCTGGAAGGACATCCCGAGCTGGTTCGTCGTGTCGGATCACGACAACGCCATCTCACCGAAGGCGGAGGAGTTCTACGCCGAGCGGATGAAGGCGACCACCTCGCACATCGACGGGTCGCACACGGCGTTCATCCCGAAGCACGCCCAGATCGCGGAGGTGATCCGCGCGGCGGCGGAGGCCTGAGCCCGCTCAGATCTCGACGTCGCTCCCCATCGTGACCGTCCGCAACGCCGGCAGCCCGAACCGGGCTGCCGGGTTCGCGGCGTTGTGGGCGAGCGCGACGAACAGCGACCGGCGCCACGGCACCATGCTGTCCTTCCGCGTGATGCGGATCGCGCCGCGGGAGATGAAGTACGACGCCTGCTTGAAGTTCGCCGAGTCGAGCGGCAGCACACCCTCCCGCACCGCGGCGCGGAGGGCGCGCGGGATGTCCGGATCGTCCGAGAAGCCGAACGTGATGTGCAGGAACTCGACGCCGTCGTCCGCGTAGCCGAGCGGGTCGTACTCGAAGGCCTCCGCGGAGGGCACGTGCGGCACCTGCGCGGTGCTCACCCCCACGATGATGACGTGCTCGTGGAGGACGTGGTTGTGCTTGACGTTGGCCCGCAGTGCCAGCGGGGTGGTGGCCTTGTTCGGGTGCGGGAAGATGGCGATGCCCGGCACCCGCGGCAGCCTCTTCTTGCGGATCTCCTCGATGAACTCCTCCATCGAGCCCTCCTTCTTCAGCCGGTCGGCCTGCACCAGCTGACGTCCGCGCCGCCAGGTGGTCATGACGAGGATGACGATCCCGGCGATCAGCAGCGGCACCCAGCCGCCGTTGACGATCTTGGAGAGGTTGCCGGCCAGGAAGCTGAGCTCCAGGCCGCCGAAGGCGACGGCCGCGAGCACGATCTTCCACGTCGCCCAGTGCCAGAGCGGCCGTGCGACGAGCAGCAGCAGGACGGTGTCCACGACGAGCGCTCCGGTCACCGAGATGCCGTACGCCGTCGACAGCCGGTCGGACGAGCCGAACGAGAGCATGACCGCCATGACGCCGATGAACAGCAGGAGGTTGACGGCAGGCAGGTAGATCTGCCCGCCCTCGTGCTTGGAGGTCTGCTTGACGGTCAGCGGCGGCAGCAGGCCGAGCTGCACCGCCTGGCGGGAGAGCGAGTACGCGCCGGAGATCACCGCCTGGCTCGCGATCACCGTGGCGGCGGTCGCCAGGATCACGACAGGCAGCCGGCCCCACTCCGGGATGAGCAGGAAGAACGGATCCACGCGCGTCGCCGGGTCGTGCAGCACGAGCGCCGCCTGGCCGAGGTAGTTGAGCACGAGGGCGGGGAAGACCAGGAAGAACCAGGCCCGGCTGATCGGCGCCCGGCCGAAGTGGCCCATGTCGGCGTAGAGCGCCTCCGCTCCCGTGATGACCAGGACCACCGCGCCGAGCGCGACGAACGCGATGAGCGGCTTGCTGACGAGGAACGCGATGGCGTAGGTCGGGGACAGGCCGAGCAGCACCGCCGGGAACTGGACGACCATCGCGAGCCCGGCCACGCCGATGACGACGAACCACAGCACCATGACCGGCCCGAACAGCACGCCGACCCTGCCCGTGCCGAACTTCTGCACCACGAACAGGGCGACCAGGATGACCGCGGCGATGGGGATGACCAGGTGGGAGATGGCCGGCACGGTGACGTGGAGGCCCTCGACCGCGGACAGCACGGAGATCGCGGGCGTGATGATCGAGTCCCCGTAGAAGAGGGCGACGCCGACGATGCCGATCACGAGGAGCGTTCCGGCCTTGCCGACGTTCTTGGCGTACAGCCGCTGCGCGAGCGCGGCCAGGGCCATGACGCCGCCCTCGCCGTCGTTGTCGGCCCGCATCAGGATGCCGATGTACTTGATCGAGACGATGATCGTCACGCTCCAGAAGATCAGCGAGATCACGCCGAAGACGTCGTCCTGGTTCGGGCGCACTGCACCGCCGTCGAGCAGGAAGACGGTCTTCAGGGCGTAGAGCGGGCTGGTGCCGATGTCGCCGAAGACGACGCCGAGCGCGGCCAGCGCCGCCCCGAACAGCAGTCGCTGCCGGTGGTCCGTCCCCCGGGGTGGACGGCCCTGTCCCTTCGGTGGACGGCCCTGCGGCGAGGAGCTCCGCTCGGCCACCTTCTGCGTCGAATGCTGTTGGTTCTGGTGCACGCCGGTCACGCTACGCCACTTGTCGCGGCCCGTGACTCGCCGACTCGCTGGGGGTTCGGGTTGCCGTTCAGGCGGAGTCTGTGAGAGTCCGCAGAAAGCGTTCACCGGATGGTCGGCGGCGGTTCACCGGTGTGACGCCCGCTGCTTCGAGGCTCGCACCTCTCCCGGGGGGTCGTCTCACCAGTCTCAGGAGGATCTCGATGCGTTCCAGAACCCGCAAGCTCTCCATGATCGCCGCGGGCGTCGTCGCCGCGACGCTCCTCGGCACGGCAGCCGCTGTCGCCGCGCCCGCGATCGACAACGGCTGGCCCTACGACTCGGCCGTCAAGGCGCAGGATGCCAAGACCTACACGCTCGCCGCGGTCGGCGACATCGCGTGCGAGCCGAACGACAGCGACAACGCCGCCAACCCGGCCGGCCTCAAGTGCGGCAGCCCGAGCCTCGGCGGCTACGACGCCGAGTTCGCGACCGCGAAGCAGGCGGACGCGATGAAGCCGGACGCCGTCGCGCTGCTCGGCGACGAGCAGTACCAGGTCGGCAAGCTCAGCGACTTCGAGGGCTCCTTCGAGCAGGCCTGGGGCGGCCTGAAGTTCCTGGAGAAGCCGGCGCCGGGCAACCACGAGTACTACTCGTACACGAAGAAGGGCGACAACGAGGCCGGCCAGAACGGCAACGGCTACTTCGCCTACTTCAACGGCCACGACCAGGCCGGCGCCCCGAACACCTCGGGACAGGCCGGCGACGACACGACGGCGAACCAGGGCTGGTACTCGTACAACCTCGGCAACTGGCACATCATCTCGCTGAACGTCGAGTGCAACTCGGCGGCCTTCGGAAACGACTGCTCCACCACGGACGGCGGCCTCCTCGCGCAGGAGACGACCTGGCTCGCGAGCGACCTGAAGAGCAACCAGCAGCAGTGCACGATCGCCTACTGGCACCAGCCGACGTTCAGCGCGACCACGGCCTCCACCGCCACGGTCGGCGCCGGGGACCCGGGCGCGGGCGGCCAGGAGGGCCAGGTGGCGGACGCCTGGTGGAAGCTGCTCTACGCCAACCACGCCACCCTGGTGCTGAACGGCCACGAGCACGCCTACGCGCACCTCAAGCCGATGAACCCCGCGGGCCAGTACGACCCGAAGAACGGCATCCCCGAGTTCATCGTCGGCACCGGAGGCGAGGCGCTCGACACCCTGGCGAAGAACGCGGACGGCAGCTACGCGAACGCCAACGTGCTCACGGGCTTCGACCAGGGCTACGGCACGATGAAGCTCACCCTGAAGCAGCACAGCTACGACTACTCGTACACCCCGGCGCTCGCCGGCGCGGGCCAGCCGGCTTCGGTGCTGAACTACTCCGACTCCGGCTCCGGCAACTGCAACTGATGCTTCGCCGAGGCGGCGGATTCTCCGCCGCCTCGGCCCCACACGGCGGAGAATCCGCCGTCTCGGAGAGCCTGAGAGCTTTCTCAGAATGGGATCGCGCGCGGTTTCTATACCGATCGGTCCACCCCGAGTTAGGGTGCATCTCGGGCCGTCGCGCTGGAGCGGCGGCGGGATAAGGGAGCAGCATGAAACGTTCGTCGTTCGTCTCACTCGGCCTCGCCATCGCCGGAGCCGCCGCGCTCGCGGTTGCGGTCACAGCGCCTGCGTCCGCGGTCACACCCAGCGCCGCGACCCCCGACACCAGCGGCGTCTACAGCGTCCACCCGATCGTCGAGAAGGCCGGGCTCTCCACCAGCGCCGTCACGCCGTCGCTCACGCCGGCCCAGTGCCTCGCGCAGACCGCCGGTCGGGTGGCGTGCCAGACCCCGGACAGCATCCGCGCCGCGTACGACATCCCGGCCACCATCAACGGCGTCCCCGCGGGCACCGGGCAGACCGTGGTCATCGTGGACGCGTTCGGCAGCCCGACCGTGCAGTCGGACCTCGCGGCGTTCTCCGGGGCGTTCGGGCTCCCGACGCCGAACCTGACGGTCTACTACCCGGGCGGCAAGCCGACCTGGACCGGCAAGGGCACGCAGCTCGGCTGGGCGGAGGAGACCTCCCTCGACGTCCAGTGGGCGCACGCGGTGGCGCCGGGCGCGAACATCGCGCTCGTCGTGGCGGCGAACGACCACGGGGCGACGATCGACAACGCCATCAAGTACGCGGTGGACAACAAGCTCGGCAACGTGCTGTCGATGAGCTTCGGCGAGGCGGACAACCTGATCTCGTCGCCGAACGCCAACAACGGGCAGACCAGCCAGGGCGAGAAGGCGTTCGTGAAGGCCGCGTCGCAGGGGATGTCGCTGTTCGCGTCCTCCGGGGACAGCGGCTCCGACAACGGCGCCGGCTTCGCGAACTTCGCGTTCCCGGCCTCCGACCCGAACGTGACCTCGGTCGGCGGCACCAACCTCTGGGCCGGCAGCGGGCTGAACCAGCCGCGCGAGACCGTGTGGGGCGACTTCGCCACCTGCCCGCTGACCTGCGCCTTCGGCGTGGTCGGCGAGACCGGCGGCGCGCCGAGCCTGTTCACGGCGAAGGGCGGATCGGACGTCGCGTACAACGCCAGCGTCTACACCGGAGTGCTCACGTACCTCGGGTTCCTCGGCGGCGACAACAACGGCCTCTACTTCTTCGGAGGCACGTCGGCGGGCTCGCCGCAGTGGGCGGCCCTGACGGCCGACACCATCCAGGCGGTCGGGCACACGGTCGGCAACGTCGGCGAGCAGGCGCAGAGCTGGGCGTCGAAGGGCCTGCTCTACGACGTGACGGTCGGTAGCAACACGACCCCGACGTACAGCGGCGGCTACTCGGCGACGGCGGGCTGGGACCGCCCGACCGGGTGGGGGACGCCGGACGTCAACGCCATCATTGCCGCGCTGAAGTAGCGCGTGACGACGGCCCCGGTGTCCAGCGGATGCCGGGGCCGTCGCACGCGCGCGCGTCAATCCCCGCGCACGATCCGCCCCATGACCTCCTCCGCCACCGCGGCCTCCCGGCCCTGGATGGCCGCCGCGACCTCCGCGTGCAGCCGCGCATCCGCCGGAGCGTCCCGCCAGCGCACCGGCGCGTGCGGCGTCCGCTCGCGCAGCGCCTCCCGCAGCACCGCCTGCAGGCGCACGAACATCCGGTTGCCGCTCGCCGCGATCACGCCGCTGTGGAACGCCGCGTCCGCCTCGAAGAACGCCGCGGCGTCCCGGCGCGCGGCCGCGTCCTCCAGATCGCGCGCGGCGGCGGCCAGCGTCGCCGCCTGCTCGGGAGTGCGCCGTGTCGCCGCGGCCCGGGCCGCCGCCGGCTCCACGGCGAGGCGGAGGTCGAGGAGCTCCGCGATCTGCGCGTCGTGGTCCGGCGAGTCGAGGCGCCAGCGGACCACGTCCCCGTCGAGGGCGTCCCAGGCCTCGCTCGCGGTCACCGTCAGGCCGACCCGCTGGCGGGCGACGAGGAGGCCGAGGGAGACCAGCACGCGCGTCGCCTCCCGCACGACGCTGCGGGAGGCGCCGGTCTGCTCCATCGCCCATTCGACGTTCACCACGCGTCCGGCCGGGAGGTCGCCCGCGATGATCGCGCGGCCGAGCCGGTCGAGGACGCGGCGGTAGGCCCGCCCGCCGTCCACCGGGGCCTCGCTCACGTCTGCGACACCGGCGACACCACCAGCTCGTCGAACCGCACGTGCGCCGGCGCCTCCAGCACGAAGCGGATGCTGCGCGCCACGTCCGCCGGCTGCAGCATCACCGCGCGGGCGTCGTCCGAGGGCACCTGCGGGCGGTGGCCGAGGAAGTCGGTGTTCACGTCGCCGGGGCAGAGGTGGCAGGACCGGACGCCGGACGCGGCCTCCTGCGCGTTGAGGGTGCGGTTCAGCGCCGACAGCCCGGACTTGGACGCGCTGTAGGCGACACCCGCGATCGGGCTGAACGCCCACGCCGAGTACGACGACACGAACACGACGACGCCGTGCGACGCGCGCAGCAGCGGCAGCGCGGCCGTGACGACGTGCGCCGGGCCGGTGAGGTTGACGCGCACGATCTCATCGAAGGTGGGGAGGTCGTGGTCGGCCCACCGGCGTTGCGGCGCGTTCAGCCCGGCGGCGAGAACGAGCGCGTCGAGCCGGCCCCAGGCGGCGGTGATCCGGTCGAGGGCGTCACGGATGACGTCGTCGGAGGTCGCGTCGCCCGGCACGATCAGCGCCGAGCCGCCCGCCTCCCGCACCGCCGCCGCGGTCTCCTCCAGCGCCGAGGCACGGCGCCCGGTGAGCGCCACCCGCCACCCGGCCTGCGCCGCCTCGATCGCCGTGGCCCGGCCGATGCCGCTGCCCGCGCCGGTGATCCACACCACGCGCCCGTCCGCGGGAGAACCCATCGCGGACCTCCTCTCACCTCGCTACGATGTCCTCAATAGTATGACTATTGGAGGTCACATGCTCATCGACTTCGCCGGGCAGGTCGTCATCGTCAGCGGGGGAGGCCGCGGCATCGGGCGCGGGCTCGTGGAGCGCTTCGCCGCCGAGAACGCCACCGTCGTCGCCCTCGACCTCGCCTTCGACGACGCCGTGGAGGAGCTCGCGCGCACGATCCGCTGCGACGTCACCGACACCGCGTCCGTCCGCGCCGCGATCGACACGGTCGAGCGCGAGTTCGGCCGCATCGACGTGCTGGTGAACAACGCCGGCGTCAACGTGGAGGGCGAGGTCGAGACGCTCGACCCCGAACGCTGGCGGGCGTGCTTCGACGTGAACGTGTTCGGGGTGTTCGCGCTGTCGCAGGCCGTGATCCCGGCGATGAAGCGGGCCGGGCGCGGCCGGATCGTCAACGCCGCCTCCTTCGCGGCGATCATCCCGAGCGTCGGCGCGGCGGCCTACGGCGCGTCCAAGGCCGCGGTCGTGCAGTTCACGCGCGTGCTCGCCTCCGAGCTCGGGCCGTGGAACATCACCGTCAACGCCTACGCGCCCGGGATGATCCCCACCGCCATGAACGGCTTCGCCGACCTCCCGGCGGCCCGCCAGAGCCGCCTGCTCGACACCCTGTCGTTGCGCCGCTGGGAGCGCCCGGAGGACGTCGCCGACCTGGTCTGCTTCCTCGCGAGCGACTATGCCGGTTACCTCACCGGCGCGCTCATCGATGTCTCCGGCGGCAAGTTCGCCACGCAGATCCCGAGCCTCGCGCACGAGCGGGCGGCCCGGTGACGGGGCCGCAGGTCCTGCACGCGCAGGTCGCGGTGGAGGCCGCAGCCGAGCACGCGGAGGGACCGCTCTGGGACGACCGCGACGGCACGCTGCTCTGGGTCGACCAGTACCGCGGCGTCGTCCGCCGCGCTCGCCCCACAACGACCGGCGCGCTCGTCGAGGAGCCGCCCTTCGAGCTCGGGATGGCCGTCGGCGCCATCGTCCCCGACCGCGCCGACCCGGACGGCGGCTGGCTGGTCGCGGCCGGCGCCGGCTTCCACCGGCTCGACCGGTCCGGCATCCTCACCCCGATCGCCGACGTCCTGCCCGACGACGGCGTCCGCCGCCGGATGAACGACGGAAAGCTCGACCCGCTCGGCCGGTTCTGGGCGGGCACCATGGCGTACGACAAGACCCCCGGCGCCGGCGCGCTCTACCGCCTCGACGGCGACCGCCCGCGGCTGATGCTCGACGGCGCGACCATCTCCAACGGCCTGGCCTGGACGCCGGACGGCGGCACCCTCTTCTACATCGACACCCCCACCAGGACGGTCCGCCGCTTCACCGTGGCCGACGACGGGCTGGGCGGCGGCGAGGTCGTCATCCGCATCCCGGCGGAGCAGGGCGCCCCCGACGGGATGTGCGTGGACGCGGAGGGCTGCCTCTGGGTCGCGCTCTGGGGCGGCGGCGCCGTGCAGCGCTACGACACCGGAGGCCGGCTGCTCGCCCGCGTGGAGGTCGCGGCCGCGCAGGTGTCGAGCTGCTGCTTCGGCGGGGCGGACCACGCGACGCTATACATCACGACCTCCGCAGAGGGGTACGACGAGGCGGCGCTGCGGGGGGATCCGGATGCGGGGAGGATCTTCGCGGTCCGGGTCGCCTGACCGTCGGGGCACCCGCGGTCGCGCGTGGGCCAGCGCATACCACGGCCTTCGGCGGAGGAAAACGGTCTTCCCGGGAACGGCAGCCGCACGTACCGTCCGCAGCGATCGGCGCGCCGCGCGCCGCGAGAGGACAGCTCCCATGAACGACGACAGCACGCCCGACCCGCAGCCGCTCTCCGCCGAGGAGCTCGCGGCGGAGGCCGCAACGCCGCTTCCCGACAAGGAGGTGGCCTCCATCCTCGACCTCAACGCCGACCTGAACCTCGGGCTCGGCCTGGTCGCCCCGGTCGACCTCGGTGTCGCGGCCAACGCCAACGTCGCCGCGCCCATCGAGGCCTCCGCCGGCGCGAACGTGCTCTCGGCAGGCTCGACGGCCGTCGCGGGCGCCGACCAGAGCGCGGGCATCCAGCAGGGCATCGCGGCCGACGCGGTCGCCAACTCCCACCAGGTGAGCGACATGGCTCCCACGGCGGACACGACCCCGGCGCCCCCGCAGCCGACCGCCACCCCCGGCTCGATCACGGACGGCAACCTCCTCAACGTGAACATCAACGCCGCCGCCGACGCGCACATCGCGGCCCCGATCAACGGCGCGGTCGCCGCGAACGCGAACGTCGCGGCGCCGATCGACGCGAGTGTCGCCGCCAACATCGGCTCGATCGACAGCCAGGCCGCCGCCGTCTCGCACCAGGACGCCGCGATCGACCAGACCATCACCGGCTCGGCGGACGCGACCGCGGGCCAGCAGTCGACCATCGGACAGCCGCCCGCGCAGCCGTAACGCACCGCCGTGACGATCGCATCGAAGCCGCCGGGGGAGAGCGTCGACCGCTCCACGGAGGTGCCCGCGCGCGCCGGGAGCGTCCAGCTGATCGGCGCGATGCGCGGCTCCGGGTACCGCGAGCCGCCGTCGCTGGCCCGTCGCAGCGACGGTCAGGTCCTCCAGCTCACGCCGCTGCTGTTCGCGATCCTCGACGAGGTCGACGGGACGCAGGACATCGGCCAGATCGCGCAACGCGTCAGCGAGCGGGTCGGCCGTGCCGTCGGCCCCGGCGACGTCGCGCACCTGGTCGACTCCTCGCTGCGCCCGCTGGGCCTCCTCACCCGCGCGGACGGCAGCGAGCCGGAGGTCAAGCGATCCTCCCCGCTGCTCGGGCTGCGGCTGCGCAAGGAGATCACCGATCCCGACCGCACCCGGCGGCTCACCGGGCCGTTCGCCCGGCTGTTCCATCCGCTCGTCGTCGTGCCGGTGATCTGCCTGTTCGTGGCGGCGTGCTGGTGGCTGCTGCTGGTGCAGGGCCTGGCGTCGGCGACGTATCACGCGTTCCAGGACCCGGGCGTCCTGCTGCTCATCGTCGCCGTGACCGTCCTGTCGGCGGGCTTCCACGAGTTCGGCCACGCGGCGGCGGCGCGGTACGGCGGCGCGACCCCCGGCCGGATGGGGATGGGCCTCTACCTGTTCTGGCCGGCGTTCTTCACCGATGTCACCGACTCGTACCGGCTCGGCCGCGCCGGCCGCGTCCGCACCGACCTCGGCGGCCTCTACTTCAACGCGATCGTCGCCGTCGCCATCGTCGGCGTCTGGTTCGCCACCCGCTGGGATGCGCTGCTGCTCGTCGTGCTCACGCAGCTCCTGCAGATGGTCCACCAGCTGCTGCCGACCGTGCGGTTCGACGGGTATCACGTGCTGGCGGACCTGACCGGTGTGCCGGACCTCTTCCAGCGCATCGGGCCGACCCTCCTCGGCCTCCTGCCGTGGCGCTGGCGTCGCCCGGAGTCCCGGACCCTCCGGCCGTGGGCGCGTGCCGTCGTCAGCGTCTGGGTGCTCGTCGTCGTCCCGATGCTGCTGTTCTCGCTGGTGGCGATGGTGCTGACGCTGCCCCGCGTGCTCGCCACGGCCTGGGCCGCGCTGGCGGAGCGGGCCCACGTGCTCGCCGTGGTGTCCAGCCGCGGCGACCTGGCCGCGGGGGCGGCGCAGCTCGTCCTCATGCTCGCGACGGCCCTGCCGATCCTGGGCACCCTCTACATCCTGTTCCGGCTCGCCCGGACCGGTCTCGTGCGGCTCTGGACGGGCACGCGCGGGAGGCCGGTGCGCCGCGGCGTCGCGGCCGCGCTCGTGCTGGCGATCATCGGCGGCCTCGCCTTCGCCTGGTGGCCGGCGCCGCAGACGTATCGCCCCATCCAGCCCTACGAGCGCGGCACGCTCACCGACATCCTCGCGCCGGCGACGCTCCAGTCGGGACGGCTCACGGCCGGCACGACGGGGGCCGTGCAGACGATCTGGCCCGGCGGCGGCGCCCGGCCGACCGCCGAGCATCCGCAGCTCGCGATGGTCCTGGTCCCGCGCGACGGCCGGTCGCCGTCCTGGGTCTTCCCGTTCACCAAGCCCGCCGCTCCGCGCCCCGGCGACAACCAGGCGCTCGCGGTGAACACCACGAACGGGTCCACGCTGTACGACGTCGCCTTCGCGCTGGTGTGGGTGACCGGCGGCCAATCGGCCCTGAACACCAACTCCGCGTACGCGTTCGCGCACTGCTCCGGCTGCACGACCGTCGCCGTGGCGTTCCAGGTGGTGATCATCGTCGGAGAGACGCACGTCGTCGTGCCGCAGAACCTGGCGGTGGCGGCCAACTACGGCTGCGTCGACTGCGTGACCGCCGCCCTGGCGAACCAGCTGGTGCTGACGGTGACTAGCCGGCCCGACGCCGCGACGATGAGCCGGATCGCCGCGCTCTGGGCGAAGATCATGGCCTACTCGCACGACCTCCAGGGCCTCGGGCTGTCGGCGGTGCAATCGCAGCTGCTCGTCTTCGAGCAGGAGCTGAAGGACATCATCGCTCACGATCCGGCTGCCGTTCAGGTCCCGGGCGGTGGAGCGACCTCGGTACCGGCGCCTGCTCCCTCGCCAGCGCCCACCGGCTCGGGAGCGACGGGAAGCACCCCCGGGCCGACCGCGAATCCCGGGCCCGTTCCCGCGCCCGCGCCTGCTCCGACGGGGACGCCGGCGCCGCAGCCGACCGCCACCCCAGTGCCCACGGCGACGCCGGTCCCGACCGCCACGCCGTGAGGCTGCCGTGCAGCCGGTGGAAAGGTCAACCCGCTAGCGTCCTCTCGTGCCCAGCCAGCCGCTCACCGAGACCCCGCCCTCCACGACCCGGGCGAAGGTGGAGTCCGCCGTCATCTGGGTGGCGTTCGCGCTCTCCCTGCTGTTCCTGGCGAAGCTGCTGCTGTTCTCCCGGGTGCCGGGCTCCGAGCGGTCACTCAACCTGGTCCCGTTCGCGAGCATCGCCGACTACCTCGGCGGTCCCGCGAGCGTGCGGCGCTTCGCGTTCGCCAACATCGCCGGGAACATCCTCGCTTTCGTGCCGCTCGGCGCATATCTGACGTTCCTGCGGCGCAGGGCGCGGTTGTGGTCGAACCTGCTGATCGTCGCGGCCGTGAGCGTGGCCGTGGAGGTCCTCCAGTGGGTGCTCGCCGTCGGGGCGTCCGACATCGACGACGTCATCCTGAACTGCGTCGGCGGCTTGATCGGGGTGCTCGCCGTCGTCGGGCTGCGGCGTGCGCTTCGGTTCGAGGTCGTGCGCACGGTGATCGCGGTCGCGTCGGTGCTCGCCGTGCCGGTGCTGGGGTTCCTCGGGTTCGTGGTGCGGCTGCGGCTGTGACCTGACACGGAGGCGCGCGCGGCCCTAGGTTGGTCCTGACCCCAACGAGAGGACCCCTGATGAGCGCCGACCGTCACGTCGTCCTGGGCGGCAACGGCGTGGCCGGGCGGGAGACCGTGCGTGCGCTCGTCCGGGCCGGGCGGTCCCCGGTCTCGGTCGGACGCCGCCCCGCGGCGGTCGACGGCGCGACGTCCGCCACCGCCGACCTCCTCGACGCCGCCGACGTGGCGCGGGTGCTGGACGGCGCGGAGGTCGCCTACCTGGTCGTGGCCCCGGCGTACTCGGCGCGGGTGTGGGCGCAGCAGTGGCCCGTCATCACGCGGAACGTGGTGGACGCCGCGCTCCAGTACGGGGTGCGGCTGGTGTACCTCGACAACGTGTACGCGTACGGCGAGCTGCGCGGCCCGATGACCGAGCAGACCGAGCTCCGCCCGAACAGCCGCAAGGGTGCGATCCGCGCCGACGTGGTGCGCGCGCTGGACGCCGCCGCCGCGCGCGGGCTCGATGTGACGATCGGCCGCAGCGCCGACTTCTACGGCCCGGGAGCCGACACGAGCGCCTTCGACATGTTCGGCCTCGCCCCGATCGCCCGCGGCAAGGCGGGCTCCTGGCTCGTGGACGCCGACCGGCCGCACTCGCTCACCTACACGCCCGACGTCGGTGCGGCGCTCGCCGTGCTCGGCACGGAGCCCGCCGCGGGTGGCCGCACCTGGCACCTGCCGACCGCGCCGGCGCTGACCGGCCGCGAGTACCTCCGCCTCGCCGCCGGCCCCTCCGCGCGCGTGAAGGTCATCGGCCGCGGCACCCTCCGGATCGGCGCCCTCTTCAGCACACCGGCCCGCGAGACGCTGGAGATGGCCTACCAGTACGAGGCGCCGTACCTCTTCGACTCGACCGCGTTCGAGAGCGCCTTCGGCGTGACGGCGACGCCGGTCGAGGAGGGGATCGCGGCGACGCTGCGGGCGCTGAGGGCGACGGCGCGCTGAACGGAGTACCCTCCCACCCAACGAGGGGAGTCCCCACCCATGACCGTCCGCGACCTCGCCGCGTTCCGCGACCTGCACCACGGGGACCAGCCGCTCCTGCTCCCGAACGCGTGGGACGCGGGCAGCGCCATCGCCTTCGCCGCCGCCGGCTTCCCCGCCGTCGGCACGACGAGTTTCGGCGTCAACGCGTCCGCCGGGCGTCCCGATGCCGGCAGCGCCAGCCGGGACGCCACCGTCGCGCTCGTCCGCCGGATCGCTACGCTCGACGTCTTCCTGACCGCCGACATCGAGGACGGCTACAGCGACGATCCGTCAGCGGTCGCCGCCTTCGTGGCCGCGCTCGCCGCGGACGGCGTGGTCGGCGTGAACCTGGAGGACTCCGCGGACGGGCACCTCGTCGACCCTTCCATCCCCGCGGCGAAGATCGCGGCCGTCAAGCGGGAGGCCCCCGGCGTCTTCGTCAACGCGCGCGTCGACTCCTACTGGTTCCACGAGGACGACACGGTGGAGGCGGTCGCGGCGCGGGCCGCGACCTATGCCGACGCGGGGGCGGACGGGATCTTCGTGCCCGGCGTCACCGACCCCGCCACCATCGAGCGGCTCGCCGCCGCCATCGCGCTGCCGCTGAACGTGCTGGTCGTCCCCGGGCTCGGCCTGGACGACCTCCAGGTGCTCGGCGTCCGGCGGGTCAGCACCGGCTCGCTGCCGTACCGGGTGGCGATCGACGCGGCGGTGGATGTGGCCGAGGCGGTGCGCGACGGGCGGGACGTGCCGGTCGCGACCTCCTATGCGGAGTCGCAGCAGCGGCTGATCGCGTTCGCTCAGCGGGCGGACGCGGACGGCGACCGGCCTTCCAGCGCCGCACGGTAGCGCCGGTAGCGCGGGCGACCCACCCACCGCCAGATCAGGACCACCGGCGCGGGCAGGTTCTTCTTCATCCAGACGTCGCCGCCGTCCGGCTGGGCCGCGAGGATCGCGCCCAGCATGTTCCACTGCTGGCCCTTCGGCGTGCTGCGGCGGCCGTGGTCGGCGAACCATTTCTCCTCGTCCTTCGTGACCACGTGCTCCATGACCGGGACGATGTTCGCCTCCTCGTCGGGGAGGTGCTCGGCGAGCGCGGCGTTGATCCCCGCGAGCGCCGACCGCACCGGCTCGACGGTCGCGGCCCCCGGAGCAGCGCGCCAGCCGGGCAGCGCGGCGTCGAGCGCGGTCAGGTGCACGAGCATCGCCGCGTGCTGCCGCTTCATCCGCTCGACGTGGAGGGCGCACGACGGAGCGCGCTCGTCGATCGCCGGCCACAGCCTCGCGTCCTCGCCCTCGTGGTGGGCGTGCAGCGAGACCGAGATGAGGTCGAGCTGGGACGCGACGACGTCGGCGTGGGCACTGTCGCCGTCGGCCACGCCGTCCACCAGGCCGCCCGCCTCGCCGAACGCGTGCCGGTAGAGCCGGAGGATGTCGATCATCCCGCCGGCGTCGCAGGTCTTCGGGCCGTCGAGCGGGGGCTCGCCGGCCGAGGGGAGGGGGGTCGCGGCCATGTGCAGAATCTACGGCGCAGGCGGGTCCCGCGGGCACCCCCGAACCGGACGCTACGCCCTCCGGTACCGCGTCAGGCTCGCGGGCCCCACCTGCTCCGACGAGGTCAGCGTGAGGAGCGCCCCGT
Organism: Microbacterium sp. X-17; assembly: GCF_039615055.1. Lineage (NCBI taxonomy): Bacteria > Bacillati > Actinomycetota > Actinomycetes > Micrococcales > Microbacteriaceae > Microbacterium > Microbacterium sp. X-17. The sequence goes on along the minus strand of NZ_JBDHNI010000003.1, from coordinate 959,941 downwards.
CCGGGAACAGCCGCCGCCCCGCGCCGACCGCGGTCGGGAAGGTCAGCAGCCGGTACTCGTCGACGCGGTCGGCCGCGGCCAGCGGGCCGACCAGGGTGCCGCTGCCGATGACGACCACGTCGCGCTGCGGCAGCGTCGCGTTTAGCCAGTCCTCCAGCGGCCCCGCGACCTGCTCGCTGTTCGACCAGCGCGCGACATCCACCGAGGTGCCGCTCACGACCGCCTTCGCCGCGCGGTTCATCGACCGCGAGAAGTCGTCGTCGCGCGCCGGCCACAGCCTGCTGAACTGCTCCCAGGTGCGGCGCCCGAACAGCAGCGTCCCGGTCTCCAGGATCGCGCCGAGTCGGAACTTGTCCCCCGCGACGCCCTGCGGCCCGAAGCGCATCGCCCAGCCGCCGAACGGCGCGCCGCCGCTGCCGTCCGGGTCCTCCACGACCCCGTCGAGCGTGATGAACTGCACGACGATCAGCTCTCCCATGATGGTCCTCCTGACGACACCGCCTCTCGGTGTCATCAGTGGATACGTGCGGGAGGGCCGGAAATCATCGCACGGCTGCAGCGTCCTCCTCGAACAGGGCGAACAGCCGGGGATGCTGGTACACGAGCACATGCCCGATCGCGCCGCCGGCGTCCCCGTCGAAGAGCTGGAGCGTGTGCGGCTCGCGCGCCTCCCCGACACCCCGGTAGAGCAGGAAGCCCGGCTGCCCGCCCGCCGAGATCGGGGTGGTCGACCACTCGACGCCGCGCCAGGAGAACAGGTGCGCCATGAACGCCAGGTACGGCGCGACGCCGATCGACCAGTCCGGCACGGGCGGCATCTCGAACACCAGGTCGTCGGCGACCAGGGAGGCCAGCGCGTCCACGTCGGCCCGCTCGATCGCGCGGGCGTAGCCTTCGACGGCCCCGGGCGCGGGCGGATGCGCGCGTTCGACCCCGGCGGCGATCGCGGCGCGCGCCCGCTGGAGCGCGGAGTTCGCCGACGCCACCGACACCTCCAGCACCGCGGCCGTCTCGGCGGCGCTGAGCTCGATCACGTCGCGGAGGACGAAGGCTCCGCGCTGCACGGGCGACAGGTACTGCAGCATCGCGGTCACCGCGAACCGCACCTCCTCGCGGCGCTCGGCGCGGCCCTCGACCTCCGAGGCGGCCGCCCAGCCGGTCGGCGCCGGCAGCAGCCACGGCACGTCGAGCGCGGGCACCAGCGGGGCGCCGGCCTCCAGCCTGGGATCCCGGAGGTCGCGCGGCAGGGGTCGCCGCGGCGCCTCCCGCAGCCGGTCGAGGCAGACGTTGCGGGCGATCCGGTAGCACCAGGTCGAGAGCGACCCCTTGGCCGGGTCGAAGGTGTCGCGGGCGCGCCAGCTGCGCTCCAGGGCGTCCTGCGCCGCGTCCTCCGCCTCGAACGGCGAGCCGAGGAGCTGGTAGCAGAAGGCCGTCAACCCACGCCGGAGGCCGCCGAGCGCCGCCTCGTCGAATGCCGTCATGCGCCGATCCTAGGGCGGGGGAGTCGCCGCGCGTTCAGCCCCAGGCGGAGGTCGCAGCCGCGGCCGCGGCCTCCCTCCTCCGCACGCGCCGCACCACGTACAGCCAGGTGAGCCCGCTCCCCGCCGCGAACGCCAGCGAGAGCAGAATCACGAGGAGCCCGGTCGCCGGGCCGAGGGCGCGCACGCTCGCCGTCCACTGCAGCGCGTCGAACAGGCCGTGCGCGGCGGCGACGCCGAGGTACGCCGCCACCACACCGAACGTGATCCGGAACCGGCCGTCCCGCGCCGCGCCGAACACCGCCGCACCGAGCAGCGCGGAGAACACCGGATGGAGGAACGGTCCGCTGAGCTGGCGGGCCGCCGTCGTGGTGAGGAACAGCCCGAGCCCCGCGCCGTCGGCCTGCCCGAGTGCGAACGACTGCTGGAGGTAGCCGAGGTTCTCGATGACGCTGAAGCCGAGGCCCACCGCCCCGCCGACGAACAGTCCGATCCGGGCGTTCTTGACCGGCAGTCGCAGGCAGAGCAGCACGGCGCAGAGCATCTTGGCCAGCTCCTCCACCAGACCGGCGCAGGCCAGCACGGCGAGGCTGGGACGCAGCGAGGACCCTCCGGCCGCGATGTCGATGAGGCCCTCGACCGGCAGCACCAGGAGGGTCGCGACCGTGCCGCCGAGCAACGCGACCGTGACGAGGCGCGGAACGCTGAGCCGGTCCTCCGGCCGCAGCTTGTAGGCCATCGTGTAGAAGATGGCGGCGGCCGCAGTGCCGCTGCCGGTCACCAGCAGGTACGGCGAGAGGACCGGCGGCGCGCCATCGTGCGCGTGCGGGGCGAGCACGGAGAACAGGAGGCTGAGGCCGAACAGCCACAGCCACACCGCGGCGCTGCCCGCGACGATCAGCCAGCCTCCCCAGCGGCCCAGCCACTTGGTGCGGCGCGGGGAGCCGGAGGACGCGGTGGAGACCGTCTGCACGGCGCCCGACTGCGCCGCCGTCGAGGCCTGCCCCGCAGCCGGCCAGGTGTACCCCGTCCACGACCCGCCGCTCCACCAGCGGTACGACGGCGCGGGAGTCGGGTCGGGATACCAGCCGGGCGGCGGCGGAGGCGGCAGGACGCTCATCCTGTCAGGATAGGGATCAGTTCCCCTCGATCGCCGCTTTGAGCTTCGGGAGCTGTCCGACCTCGGCCGTCATCGTCTTCTCGATCATCCCATTCATCAGCTTCTTCAGCCCGGTCGGGGTGTAGTCGAGCGCGAACAGCACGCGCGTGCCCGTCCCGTCCGCGGTGAGCGTGTAGACGCCCTCGGGACGCGCCGGCCCGGTGATGACCTCGAACCGCAGCTCCTGGCCGGGGACGGCGGACGTGATCCGGTAGTCGCCCGCGATAGGCCGTCCTCCCGGCCCGGTGAGCGTCTGCGCGTACACGGCGCCGAGCTCGCCCGCCGTCCCGCTGCGCAGCGAGACCTCCTTCACCCCGGCCCGCCAGCGCGGGTTGTTCAGGCCGTCGGCCAGGAACGCGTACACCTCCGCCGGGGACCGGTCGATGGTGATGGTGCCGTCTGCGTGCGCCATGCCTGCTCCTTCTGCGGCGCCGTCCGTCGGCGCGCTGCCCCGATTATGGCCCCTGCGGAAATCTTCCGCTCCCGCGTAACCTTTCGCGCCTCCCGGCGATTAAGTCACCGAGGGCGTCGGCCTTCCCCGGATATCAGGAAGGACCCGGATGCCCCCCACGACCCCCGCCCCCACCTCCGTCTCCGCCGCCCCCGCGGAGCCGGCGCCGGGGGCGGGTGCCATCGCGGCGTGCTGTGCGACTTCGGTCGTCCCCGTGAAGTCCGCCGCCCATCGTCCCCGTGTCACCGCTCCGGTCGGCGTCCGCTTCGCGGAAGTCCCGGTCGGGCTGGAGGGAACCGCTGCGCCAACCCCCCGGGGCGCGCGGATCCCGACCGGCCCGGCCGGGGCGTCGTACGGCGCGCGGAAGGCGTAGACGATGGACCACTGCCTGCCGCGGGCTCGGGTTCTCGCGGCGGGTGGTGGTGATGGTGGCACCGCGCTGCGCTCAGCGGTCGGCCTCCTCCCGTCGGAGTGGCTGATCCCACTAGAGTGGCCGCGTGAGGCCCGGCCCGTGAAGGAGCGCGCGCACCGCGACACCGGCGGTACCGCCGTGCTGTTCACCGACGCCTACCGCACCCACGCGGCGTCGCTGCTGGCCTACCTCCGCTCGCAGGGCGTGGACGATCCGGAGGCCGTGACGCAGGACGTCTTCGTCGCGCTCTACCCGCGGCTGGAGTCGCTCTCCGGAGGGCGGGACGGCCTCCGCGCCCTCCTCTTCACCATCGCGCACGCCCGGGTGGTCGACCACCACCGGCGGCGCTCCCGCGTGCCGGTCGCCGTCGCCTACGACCCGCTCACCGACACCCGCAGCACGCCGTCCGCCGAGGACGACGTCGTGCACGGCGACACCGGCGTCGCCGAGCTGCTCGCCCGGCTGACCCCCGAGTACCGCGACGTGGTCGCGCTGCGCGTCCTGGCCGACCTCAGCGTCGAGGAGGTCGCCGGGATCATGGGCCGCACTCCCGGGGCGGTCAAGCAGCTCCAGCGCCGGGCCCTGCTCGCGCTGCGCCGCGAGGTCGCGAGCGATGACGAGGCGGCCGCGCTGGTGGACGCCGGCCGGGAACCGGAGGAGGTGCGATGACCGCGAACCCTGCCGACGACCCGGTGCTGCGCCTCCTTCAGGAGGCCGGCCTGGAGGACGACGCGGCGCTCGCCGCCCTCCTCGACGAGCTGAAGGCGACCGCCGCCGCGGAGCCGCCCGCGCCGTCGCGCGACGTCGCGCGGCTGATGTCCGGCCGTCGCCCGGCACGCTCGTCGTGGTTCGCCCGGCGCGGGGCGCGGACGACCACGGTGGTGCTCCTGGCCGCGGCGCTGGCCGGGGGAGCGTCCGCGGCCGCGGCGGCGAGCCCCGCGTTCCACGCGGTCGTCGGCGACGCGATCTCCAGCCTGGCGAAGCTCGTCGGGCCTCCCGCGCATCCGACGCCCGCCGCGCCAGCGCCGGGGCATGACGAGGCGAACGAGGCGACCCCGTCGCCGCGGAACCGGGGAGACCACCGCGGCTCGACGTCGGCCGGGGCCGGCGACGCCCACGGGAGCCAGGCTGCGCCGCCCTCGACGGCGGCGCAGGAGCAGTCCGCGCCGGGAGCCCCGCTCGGCGCGGGGTCGCAGGCGGGCGCGGGCGGAGCGGGCGCGGCAGGCGACGACCCCGGCCGGAGCGGAGGCACGAGCAGCGGCTCGGGCCAGGGCCAGGGCGGCGGTGGAGGTCAGGGCGACGACCAGGGAGCCTCCGGCGCGTCGTCCACACAGAAGCAGGCCCCCGCGCACCACGAGCCTGCTCCCACGCCGTCCCCCCAGCCCCCGGCGGCCGGCTCGCAGACCAGTCAGCCCGGCGGGGGCGGCTCGGCAGCGGGCTCCGACCGCTGACCTCCACCACTCCGCGGGCGGCGCGCACCGGGCTAGGGTGTGCGGTGACGAGCGAGGAGGGTGGATGCGTGCGGCGGATTGGCTGAGGCGACACGACCCCGACTTCGCCGCCCTGCGCCGCGCCGGCCGTGCCGCGATCGTCATGCCCGTGCTGTTCGCGTTCGGGATCGTCGTCCTCCACGACGGGCAGGTCGCCACGTTCGCGTCCTTCGGATCGTTCGCGATGCTGCTCCTCGTCGACTTCAGCGGGCCGCTCGTGGACCGGGTGCAGGCCCAGCTCGCGCTCGCCGTGGCGGGCGCGGTGCTCGTCTGCCTCGGCACGCTCGCGTCACGGCCGGTCTGGCTGTCCGCCGTCGGGATGGCCGTCGTGGCGTTCCTCGTGCTCTTCGCGGGCTCGGTGAGCTCGGTCACGGCCTCGGCGAGCACGGCCCTGCTGCTGGCGTTCATCCTGCCGGTCACGCTTCCCGGGACCGTCGCCGCGATCGGCCCGCGCCTGCTCGGCTGGGGGATCGCCGCGGTCGTGGCGGTGGTCGCGATCGTCGCGCTCTGGCCGGCGCCCGCGCGGGAGCCGCTGCGCGCGCCCGCCGTCGACGCCTGCCGGGCGCTCGCAGCGCGGCTGCGGGCCGAGGCCGCGGCGATGCTCCGCGCCGGCAGCCCCGACCTCGCGGCCGAGCGCGACCGCGCCGTCGCGGCGGCCGACGCCGCGGTCGACGCCCTGCACACCGCGTTCCTGCGCACGCCGTACCGGCCGACCGGCCTCAGCACGTCGGCGCGGACGATCGTCCGGCTGGTGGATGAGCTGAACTGGCTGAACTCCGTGATCGCCCAGTTCGACCACGTCAAGATCACGGCGGCGATCCACGGTCCCGTCCACGTCGCCGCGTTCGAGGTGAAGAGCACGTCGGCCGCGGTGCTGGAGGAGGGCGCGACCCTCCTCGCGCAGCACGGCGGCGACCCCGCCGCCCTGGACGCCGCGCTCACCCTCCTGGTGGAGGCGCGCACCGGCGTGGAGGCCGCCACGATGGCGCTCCCGGTCGGCCCCGGTCCGGACGGCGGCCGCCGGGCCGCCGACGAGGTCGTGACCGCGCTCGACCCGGGCTTCCGCGCGCAGGAGCTCGCCCAGGCGGTCGAGACGGTCGCCGGGAACATCGCGCTCACGGCGCGCGCGGAGCGCCGCACCTGGTGGCAGCGCCTCGTGGGGCGGCAGCCCGGCGACCTGGCCGGCCCCGTCGCCGCCGCCGCCGAGCGCGCGAGCGGCTTCATCGGCTGGAACTCGGTGTGGCTCCGCAACAGCATCCGCGGCGCCATCGCCCTCGGGCTGGCTGTGGCGCTGGCGAACCTCACCGGCGTGCAGCACTCGTTCTGGGTCGTGCTCGGCACGCTCTCCGTGCTCCGCTCGAACGCGCTGAGCACCGGCCAGACCGTGCTGCGCGGTGTGGTCGGCACCGCGGTCGGCGTGCTGGTCGGCGCGCTCGCGATGCTCGCCATCGGCGACAACCGGGTCGTGATCTGGGTGCTGCTCCCGGTCGCCGTCCTGGTGGCGGGCATCGCGCCCGCCGCCATCTCGTTCGCCGCGGGGCAGGCCGCGTTCACCATCCTGCTGGTGCTGCTGTTCAACCTCATCGCGCCGTCCGGGTGGACGGTCGGCCTGATCCGCATCGAGGACATCGCGCTCGGCTGCGCCGTGAGCCTGATCGTCGGGCTGCTGTTCTGGCCGCGGGGAGCGGCCGCGTCGCTCCGGCAGGCGCTGGCGGAGGCGTACCGGGAGAGCGTGCGCTACCTCGGCGCGACCGTCGCTTACGGGCTGGCACGGTGCGAGACGAACGCGGCCGGGCATCCGGAGCCCCGGCAGCAGGCGCTCCGGGCGGCCGCCGCCGCTCGTCGGCTGGACGACGCCTTCCGCACCTACCTGGGCGAGCGCGGCAGCAAGCAGCGTCCACTGGCGGAGGTGTCGGCGTCGGTCGGCGGCGTCGCCGGGGTCCGACTGGCGAGCGACGCCATCCTCGACCTCTGGCGCCGGCAGGAGGTCGCGGGCGACGAGCGCGAGGGCGCCCGCCGGTCGTTGGAGGACTCCCTCATGCGGCTCGACGGCTGGTACGACCAGCTCGCGTCGAGCCTGGTCGCGCGCGAGCCGCTCCCCGCGCCCTCGCCGTCCGACCCGGAGGACCGCCACCGGCTGGCCGACGTCGTCGCGGACGACCTCGGCGACGGCTCAGGCCACATCGTCGCGCGGGCCGTCCGGATCATCTGGACGGGCGACTACCTCGACGTCGTGCGCCGCCTGGAGTCGGTGATCGTCGGACCGGTGGACGCGCTGGGCGACGACCTGGTGGCCGGGAGGCGGGGCCCCGGCTCACGGATGCGGTGACTTCGTGTGCCCGGGAGCCGACCCGCTCTTGCCCGCCGCGGGCGCAGCGGGAGCGGGGGCCGGGGCTGGAGCCGGCGCCTGAACGACCGCGGCGGGCGGCGGAGCAACGGGCGAGGGCGTGACGGCGGCCGCCGGCGGCGCCACGACCGCGGGGTCCTGCGGGACAGCCGTCGCCGGCGTCGGGACAGCGTGCGGGGTCGGCCGCGACGACGTGCCGCTCTGCGCCGGAGGCGCACTCGGGCCGTGCCCGGCGCTCTCCTGCGGCGTGCTCAGCAGGGCGAGCACGTCGATGTGCGGCCCGGTCGCGAACAGCGTGAGCCCGAGTCCGACGCTCAGGGTGAGCGCGACGACCACGAGTCCGCCGTTCGCCCGGGACTTCCGGCGGCGCGTGCGGCGGACGGGCGCCGCGATCACCGGGTCGGCCGAATGCCGTCCCCTCGTCTCGCTCACGCCTCTCACCTGCACGGTCACGCAGTTTAGACGACGCCCCTAAACAGGCTCTGGGACCCCCGTGACCCGCCCGTCCACCACCGTGACCAGCTCGTCCAGTGCGGGCGACTGGACGAGGTCGTGCGTGACCAGCAGCGTCGCGGTGCCGCGTTCGTGCGTGAGCCGGGCGATCAGATCCATCACCGCGGCGCCGCTCTCCTGGTCGAGCGCGCTCGTCGGCTCGTCCACCAGCAGCACCTGCGGGCTGCGGACGAGGGCGCGGGCGATGGCGACGCGCTGCCGCTGGCCTCCCGAGAGCTGGGCGGGCCGCTTGTCCGCGTGCGCGCCCAGCCCGACCGCGTCGAGCAGCTCGTCCACCCGCTCGCGCACCTGCGCCCTGGCGGCCCGGCGCCGCGAACCGCCGAGCTCGCCCATCACCCGGAGCTGCTCGCGCGCGGTGAGGGAGGCCAGCAGGTTGGACTGCTGGAACACGATCCCGATCCGCTCGCGGCGCAGGCTCGTGGCCTGCTCCGCCGTCAGCGCCGCCGCGTCCTCCCCGCCGATCAGCACGCTGCCCGAGTCCGGGCGGATGAGCGTGGCGGCCAGCGCGAGGATGCTGGACTTGCCGGAGCCGGACGGCCCGGTGATCCCGGTGACCACCCCGCGGCGGCCGTGCAGGGTGACGTGGTCGACCGCGGTGACGCGGGCGGCTCCGTCGGGGAAGGTGAGGGTGACGTCGTCGAGGGTGATCATCGGTTGCTCCCGAGTGCGGTGAGTGGGTCGGCGGAGGTGACGGTGCGGAGGGCGAAGGCCGCGCCCGCGAGCCCCAGCAGGGTCATCGCGACGGCGGGGACCACCGTGGTGAGCGGCGCGACGAGGAAGGGGAGCGCGCCGGAGGCCAGTGCCCCGAGTCCGAGGACGACCAGCATCCCCGCGCCGATCCCGGCTACCAGCACGACGAGCGCCTGCCCGAGCGCGTCGGCCACGAGAGACCGCTGCGTGGCGCCGAGCGCCTTGAGCACGGCGATGTCGCCGGAGCGCTGCATCGTCCAGACCGTGAAGAAGGCGCCGACGACGAGCGCGGAGATGCCGAACAGCATCGCGACCATGAGGCCGAGCGAGCCGATCTCGCTCTTGAACGTCTCGAGCGCGGTCAGGCTCAGGAGGGCCGGCTGGGCGGACGTGCCGGTGCGGCTCGCGACAGCGTCCCACTGAGGGCTGCCCGACACGGCCAGGACGGTCGGTTCGCCGTCGCCGCCCATCCGCTTGTCGGCGGCGGCCCAGGCGTCCGGGGTCAGCGCGATCACCGGGGTGTGGCTGTACCAGGCGTCGCCGCCGACGGTCGCGACGCGGTAGCCGGCGCCGAGGATCGAGACGGTGTCGCCGACGGCCGCGTGGAGGTCCTTCGCCGCACCGGCGGAGAGGCCGACCTCGGTGTCCGCGGTGGGGGCGAGGCGGGTGAGCGCGGTCGCACCGGTGTCGCCGGCGTCGGCGCTGAGGCCGAAGAGCGCGACGCCGGCCGAGGCGCCGTCCTGCGTCGCACGCGACTGCGCGATGCCGACCGGCACGGCGGCCGTCACGCCGCCGGCCTGCCGCCACGTGTCGACGGCCGACGCGGACAGCGCCGACTCGCCGAAGCTCGCCGCGCCTCCCGCCGGCTTCTCCAGCACGAGCCGGTCGCCCGGGAGGCCGAGGACCGCGGAGACGTTCTGGGCCGCGAGGCCGCCGGTGAGGCCGGCGAGGAAGCCGACCAGCACGGTGATGAGGGCGACGACGCCGCCGATGAGGATGAACCGGCCGCGGGCGTGCCGGAGGTCGCGCCAGGCGACGAACACGAGGAGTCCTTTCTGCGGGGCGGAGCGGTTCCGCCCGTGTCCCTTCAGCCTTCGCCCTCCGCTCGCGCGTCACATCGTCGTTCCGGTCGAACCTCCTCTCCGACTTTCCATTGATGCCGAACCCGGCGCGCGCTTCGTAGGCTGGGCGTGTCATGTCCCACAGCGCCCTCACCCCGGTCTTCGTCGGGCTGCGCGTCGGGCTGCACGTGCTCATCGCGGGACTGCTCGTCCTGGTGCTCGTGCGGCTGCCGGCGCTGCCGCCTCCCGCCGCCGTCGCCGGGCTCGTGCTCGTGCTCCTCTTCGCCGCCGTCTATGTGTCGAGCGCGTTCGTCCGCCGGGTGCCGGAGGCGCGGCGCCGTGCGGCCGCGACCGCCTGGGTGACGGCGCTGGCGCTGATCTGGGTCGGTCTGGTGATCCTCGTGCCGGAGGCCGCGTACCTGTCGTTCCCGCTGTTCTTCCTCTTCCTCCACCTGCTGCCGCGCCGGCTCGGCCCCGTCGCCGTCGTGGTCACGACCGCGATCGCGATCCTGGCGCTCGGCCTCCACCAGGGCTTCTCGGTGGCCGCGGTCATCGGCCCGCTGATCGGCGCCGGCGTCGCCATCCTGCTCGGCCTCGGCTATCGCGCTCTCGCCCAGGAAGCCGCCGAGCGGGAGGCTTTGCTCGCCGAGCTGCTCTCCACCCGCGACCGGCTGGCCGAGACCGAGCGCGAGCAGGGCGCGCTCGCCGAGCGTGCCCGGCTGGCCAGGGAGATCCACGACACCGTCGCGCAGGGCCTCTCCAGCATCCAGCTCCTCCTGCACGCGGCCGAGCGCGCCGACCCCGACCGCCCCGGCATCGAGCACGTCCGCCTGGCGCGGGAGACCGCCGCCGACAGCCTGGCCGAGACCCGCGCCTTCATCCGCGAGCTGACCCCGCCCGCGCTCGACGCCGGGCTGGGGGAGGCCCTGCGGCGGCTGGCCGAGGCCCAGTCCACCCCGGGCGGCCTCCGCGTGGAGGTCGAGACGCCGCCGTCGCTCGACCTCCCGATGGACCTCCAGACCGCCCTGCTGCGCATCGCCCAGGGCGCGCTCGCGAACGTCCGGCAGCACGCCCGCGCGAGCCGCGCGTCGGTGACCGTGCGAGCGGACGGCGACGAGACCGTGCTGGTCGTCGCCGACGACGGCGTGGGCTTCGACCCGACGGTCGCGGCCGGCCCGGGCGGCGCCGACTCGTTCGGCCTCCGCGCCATCGCCGAGCGCGTCGCCCAGCTCGACGGCACCCTCGACGTCGACAGCGCACCCGGGCGGGGCACGCGCCTGACCGTGACCGTGCCCACGAGGGTGACGGGAGGCGACGCATGATCCGCATCGTCATCGCCGACGACCACCCGGTCGTGCGCGCCGGCATCCGCGCGCTGCTCGATGCCGAGGACGACCTGGAGGTGATCCGGGAGGCCGCCACCGCCGACGACGCCGTGCTTTTCGCCGAGCAGCTCGCGCCCGACCTGGTGCTCATGGACCTCCAGTTCGCCGACGGCCCGCGCGGCGCCGAGGCCACCCGCCGCATCCGCGCGCTCGACGCCCCGCCGCACGTGCTCGTGCTGACGAACTACGACACCGACGCCGACATCCTCACCGCGATCGAGGCGGGAGCGAGCGGCTACCTGCTGAAGGACGCCCCGCCGGACGAGCTGGTCGCCGCCGTGCGCGCGGCGGCGGCAGGCGAGAGCGCCCTGGCGCCCGTGATCGCCGCCCGCCTGATGGCCCGCCTGCGCGCCCCGCTGACCAGCCTCTCCACGCGCGAGCTGGAGGTACTGGAGCTCGTGGCAGAGGGCGCCTCCAACACCGACATCGCCGCCCGCCTCCACATCACCGAGGCCACCGTGAAGTCGCACCTGGTCCACATCTTCACGAAGCTCGACGTGGGGTCGCGCACGGCCGCGGTGAGCGCGGCGCGGTCGCTGGGGTTGCTGCGGTGACTCGCATATAGCCGGGCCCCGCCCCTCGGCGTTACATTGTGCCCGACGTCGACCGCGCCCGGTCGCGCGGGAGTGCGGGAGGTGGTCGCGATGAGCACCAGGGATCGGGTCCGGCCGACGTTCGGCGGCCTCAGCGCCCCGGCGCGGCTGACGGTCGAGGGCGCGGGGATCGTGGTCGGCGCCGTCACGTTCGTGCTCGCCGGCGTCGTCGCCCTGCTCGTGTTCTGGGGGAGCAGCCTCCCCATCGCCGGACCGAACTCCGTCGGCCAGTTCGTCGCGATCGCGGCCGGGGTCCTCGCCTTCCTCGCCTACATCGCCGGGCGGCTGTGGCGGCGGGAGGGGCTCACCCCGTTCCAGACCGCGTCCGCACCCGGCGCCCCACCGCACCGCGCGACGGGCGTCGACATCTTCGACACCGTCGCGATCGCGCTGGCCCACGGCATCCTGGCCCTGCTCGGCTGGCTGGTGCTGGGCGCCGTGCTCGCGAACGGGTTCCAGGACGCGACCGTCTACTTCCTCTCCGCGACCGTGCTCGCGGGCGCGGCCACCGGCGTGACCGCGTACGCCGTGTTCCTCTCGGCCGCGGGGATGGACCTGATGCGGCTCTCCACCGTGCTGGCGGCGTTCGCCGTGGTCGGCATCCTCGCCTCCATGCTGAGCGCGCCCGACCCGCACTGGTGGCAGAAGCACCTCAGCGCCCTCGGGATGTCGCAGAGCGTCTCCTCGCTGACGTTCAACCTCACGCTCATCGTGACGGGCGTCATCGTGACCGCGATCGCCCGGTACGCCACGGACGCCCGCGGCATCCTCGACCCCAAGCGGCGGTCGGCCGTGCTGCGGGTGCGCGTCGGGCTCATCCTGATCGGCGTGCTGCTGGCCTGCGTCGGCATCTTCACGCTGAACATCTCGATCCTCCTGCACAACGTGTCGGCGGTCGGGATGGTCCTCGTCTTCGCGCTCGTCGTGTTCTGGGTGCGCGGCGCGCTGCCGACCGCGCCGCAGGCGTTCTTCGTCCTCGGCTACGTCTTCTTCGCCACGATCGTGGCCGTCCTGGTGCTGTTCGCGGTCGGCTACTACGTCCTCACCGCCGCGGAGCTGGTGGCGGGCGTCCTGGTCTTCAGCTGGCTCATCGTCTACCTGCGGATGACCGGCGCCGCGACCGCCGAGGCGCGCAGCGAGCAGAACATACACGTCGTCGAGGGTTGACTCACCTTCTCGACAGCGTGTACATGATGAGGCGTTGCGCGCGCGCCTAGCATCCTCGTGAACCCCGATGGAGGAGTGATAGCCATGAACAGCATCGAACGTGACGTCGTCATCGTCGGCGCTGGAGCCTCCGGTCTCACGGCCGCGACGGAACTGACGAAGGCCGGCCTGAGCGTCGCCGTGCTGGAGGCCCGCGACCGCGTGGGCGGCCGGCTCTGGACGAACGACATCGACGGCGCAACCCTGGAGATCGGCGGCCAGTGGGTCTCGCCCGACCAGGACGCGCTGATCGACACCCTCGCCGAGCTGGGGCTGGAGACCTACTCCCGCTACCGCGAGGGCATCAACATCTACCTCGGCGAGGGCGGCGTGCGCCGCACCTTCGAGGGCGAGATCTTCCCCGTCGCCCCGGCGACCGAGCAGGAGATCGTCGGCCTGATCGAGCGGCTGGACGCGCTCGTCGCCGAGATCGACCCCGACCGGCCGTGGGAGCACCCGCAGGCGAAGGAGCTGGACGAGATCTCGTTCCGCCGCTGGCTGGAGACCCAGACCGACGACGAGGAGGCCCGCCTCAACATCGGCATGTTCATCGCGGGCGCCATGCTCACCAAGCCGGCGCACGCCTTCTCCGCGCTGCAGGCCCTGCTCATGGCCGCCAGCGCCGGCAGCTTCAGCCACCTGGTCGACGCCGACTTCATCCTCGACAAGCGCGTGAAGGGCGGCCTCCAGCAGGTGCCGCTGCTGCTCGCCGAGCGCCTGGGCGACGACGTCCACCTGGACTCCCCGGTGCGCACCCTCCGCTGGGACGACTCCGGTGTGACCGCGATCACCGACGACCTGCAGGTGAAGGCCCGCTTCGCGATCCTGGCCGTGCCCCCGGTGCTGATCAGCCGGATCTCCTACGAGCCGCCGCTGCCGCGCCGCCAGCAGCAGCTCCACCAGCACCTCTCGATGGGCTTCGTCATCAAGGTGCACGCCGTCTACGAGACGCCGTTCTGGCGCGACCTCGGCTACAGCGGCACCGCCTTCAGCCCGTACGAGCTGGTGCACGAGGCGTACGACAACAGCTACGACGGCGACCCGCGCGGCACGCTTGTCGGCTTCGTCTCCGACGAGTCGGCCGACGACGCCTTCCGCCTGAGCCCGGAGGAGCGCAAGGCGCGCATCCTGGAGTCGCTGTCGCACTACTACGGCGTGCAGGCGCTGAGCCCCGTCGTGTACTACGAGAGCGACTGGGGCAGCGAGGAGTGGACCCGCGGCGCCTACGCGGCGAGCTTCGACATGGGCGGCCTGGCGCGCTACGGCGCGGACCTGCGCACGCCGGTCGGCCCGATCCACTTCTCCTGCAGCGACCTGGCGGGCAAGGGCTACCAGCACGTGGACGGCGCGATCCGCGTCGGCCGCGAGACCGCCGCGGCGATCGTGGCGGCGCTGCAGCCCGCCGGCAGCTAGCCGGCGACGGGCTGCTCGCAGCCCCTCCAGACCGCGCGCGGCCAGTCGTGGATGGCCGCGCGCACCAATCCGGCCGGCCGGGCCGCGCACCGTCGTGGGATGCGCGCCCCGGCCGCCGTGACACCGCTAATGCATGCATAGCATCGCGGAAGTCTGTGAAATCTCTCATCGAGCATGTATCGTCTAATCACGAGCACCGTGAAGCATCCGGAGGCTCAGTGGTAGACGGAAGGCTTGAACGGGTACTTGCCTCTGTCGTGACGCCACGCTGCTCCTAGTGCAGCCATCGATGCCCCCAGCCGGGTCGGGTTCCGCTGGGGGCATCACCCGTTAACACGCCACGCGGCGTCCCTACAGTGCTCACGAACAGGGGTCGGAACTCGCCGTTACGCGGGGCTCATAACGGCGTGTCGCGACCCCTCTACGGGCGCTGCGCGCCCAGAAGGCCACGCTGTGTGTCGACGGGCGCGCTCACAGCGCCCGGATCGTCCACCCCGCCGCCGCCGACTCCCCGGGCTCCAGCACGATGAGATCCGTCCCCGAGTTGTACGCGTCCGGCGGGCACGTCATCGGCTCCACCGCCAGTCCCAGCCGGTTCAGTTCCGGCACGTCGCGGTCCGCCGTGTGCACCTGCACCCACGGGCACGCCGCGTCCCAGGTCATCGCGACGCCGGTGCCCTCGGGGGCGAGCAGCGAGACCGTCGCGGTGCCGTCGGCGTCGCGGCGCAGCCCGGTGAAGGCGTGGTCGACGAACGTGTCGGCGATCGGGCGCGCGGCCCGGAAGTCGAACGGGCCGCCCATGACGTCGGCGAGGCCGGCCGGGATCAGCCGGTCCTCGGTCACCGTGAGCACCTTGTCGGCCGGGAGGTCGAGCGTCCAGTCGTCCACGCGGCCCTCGCCCGCCACCAGGTACGGGTGCGGGCCGGTGCCCCACGGCGCGGGCGTCGTGCCGGTGTTGGTGCCGGTGACCGTGGTGTGGAGGCCGTCCTCGTCCAGCTCGAATGCGACCGCGACCTCCACGCGGTGCGGGTAGCCGTCCTGCGCCTCGATCGTCGCGGACAGGGTGACGCTGCTGGGGGAGCGGTCGATGGCGGTGAAGTCGAGCCACGTCGCGAGGCCGTGCAGGGCGTGGCCGCGGCCGGGCTCGGTGAGCGCGAGCTGCCGCTCCGTCCCGTCGAAGGTGTACCGGCCGTCGACGACCCGGTTCGGCCACGGCGCCAGCGTCGCGCCGCGGAACGCCGGCCGCACCTCGTCGGCGGAGAACGGGACGACAAGGGGCCTCCCGTCGAACTCCAGCGTGCGCAGGGAGGCGCCGACCGACGCGATGGTCGCGTGGTAGTCGCCGGCGGTGAGACCGAAGTGGGTGCCGGAGATGGGGATGCTCATCCGCCCATTCTGGTGGCAATCCGTCACCGACCCGAACCGGGAGGTTGTGACGTCCGCGAAACCTGGCGAAATCTGCGGGTAACCGGCGCTCGGTAGCGTCCTGCCATGGGTGATCTGTTCGGCGGGTACGGCACGCAGACCGCTCGGCGCAAGCGCGGCCGGACCACGCCGTTCGACGAGATGTTCGCCGACGTCCGTGGCGCCGTCGCCGAGCGCACCCGGCCCGCCTACCGCGAGCTGTTCGCGGCGCTGGCGGCGCTGACGCAGGAGGAGCTCCGCGGCCGCACCGACGCGCTCGCCAGCTCGTACCTCGCGCAGGGCGTCACGTTCGACTTCGCGGGGGAGGAGCGGCCGTTCCCGCTCGACGCCGTCCCCCGGGTGATCGAGCAGGCCGAGTGGTCGCGGATCGAGTCCGGCGTGAAGCAGCGCGTCCGGGCGCTGGAGGCGTTCCTCAGCGACGTCTACGGCGCGCAGAACGCGGTCCGCGACGGGGTCATCCCGGCCGGCCTGATCACCTCCTCCGCGCACTTCCACCGTGCGGCCGCCGGGGTGGAGAGCGCCAACGGGGTGCGCATCCACGTGTCGGGCATCGACCTGATCCGCGACGAGCAGGGCGGCTGGCGCGTGCTGGAGGACAACGTGCGGGTGCCGAGCGGCGTCTCGTACGTGATCTCCAACCGGCGCGTCATGGCGCAGACCCTCCCCGAGCTGTTCACGTCGATGCGCGTGCGGCCGGTCGGCGACTACCCGTACCGGCTGCTGCAGGCGCTGAAGGCGAGCGCGCCCGGCGGCATGGAGAACCCGAACGTCGTCGTCCTCACCCCCGGCGTCTACAACTCCGCGTACTTCGAGCACACCCTGCTCGCCCGGCTGATGGGGGTGGAGCTGGTGGAGGGCCGCGACCTGTTCTGCTCCGGCGGCACGGTGTGGATGCGCACCACCTCCGGCCCGCAGCGCGTCGACGTGATCTACCGCCGCATCGACGACGACTTCATCGACCCGCTGCAGTTCCGGGTCGACTCGGTGCTCGGGACGCCGGGGCTGATGCTCGCCGCGCGGCTCGGCACGGTGACCATCGCCAACGCGATCGGCAACGGCGTCGCCGACGACAAGCTCGTCTACACCTACCTGCCCGACCTGATCCGGTACTACCTGGCAGAGGAGCCGGTCCTCCCGAACGTCGACACCTGGCGGCTGGAGGAGCCGGACGCCCTGGCGGAGGTGCTCGACCGCCTGGACGAGCTGGTCGTCAAACCAGTCGACGGCTCCGGCGGCAAGGGGCTGGTGATCGGGCCGGACGCCGACCGCAAAGAGCTGGCTCGGCTGCGGGCGCAGCTGCTCGCCGACCCGCGCGGCTGGATCGCGCAGCCGGTCGTGCAGCTCTCCACTATCCCCACGCTCGTGGACGACGGGATGCGGCCGCGGCACGTCGACCTGCGCCCGTTCGCGGTCAACGACGGGCGGGAGGTCTGGGTGCTGCCGGGCGGGCTGACGCGCGTGGCGCTCGCCGAGGGGCAGCTCGTCGTCAACAGCAGCCAGGGCGGCGGGTCGAAGGACACCTGGGTGGTCGGGATGGCGGCGTCCGGCGAGCCGCGCGCCGAGGAGAGGCCGGAGCCCCGGAACGTGCCCGGCCTCGTCGCCGACCAGGCCGCCGCGCCTCCGCTGCCCGCGCCCGATCACTCCCTGGAGGACGCCCCCCGCACCGACCAGCAACAGCAACAACAGCAGCAGCAGCTCGCCGAAGGGCACGTTGTTGTCATTTACGAGCCCCGAAAGCGACAACAACGTGCCCCTCGCACGCCCGGGCGACGGGAGGTGGGGTGATGCTGAGTCGGATCGCGTCCTCCCTGTTCTGGATCGGCCGCTACGTCGAGCGCAGCGACGGCACCGCGCGCATCCTCGACGTGCACCTCCAGCTGCTCCTGGAGGACCCGTGGATCGACGAGGACACCGCCTGCCGCTCGCTGCTCGGCGTGATGGGCTCCGCGACCGTGCCCGGTCCGATCGGGCGGGAGGACGTCCTGCGCCTCCTCGCCGTCGACCGCACGACGCCGGCCTCCATCGCCTACTCGCTTGGCGCGGCGCGCGAGAACGCCCGGCGCGCCAGGGAGATCGTCTCGACCGAGCTGTGGGAGTGCCTCAACACGACCGCCGCGCGGGTGCCGCGCCGGGTGGCCAGCGACAAGGTCCACGAGTTCTTCACCTGGGTGCGCGACCGCACGGCGCTCGCCGTGGGGATCATGGACTCCGGCGCCAGCCGCGACGAGGCCTGGCACTTCTTCACGCTCGGCCGCAGCCTGGAGCGTGCGGACATGACCGCCCGGCTGCTCGCGACCCGCTCGCTGACGGAGGCCAGCGGCCCGAGCTGGACGACCATCCTGCGCTCCTGCGGCGCCTACGAGGCGTACCTGCGCACGTATCGCGGGGTGCCCTCCACCCGGAACGCCGCCGAGTTCCTGCTGCACGACCGGCTGTTCCCGCGCTCGATCCTCTACGCGATCACCCGTGCCGTGGAGAGCCTGCGCGACATCGAGCCCCGGCACGAGCGCGCGGGCGTGTCCGACCGGGCCGTGCGGCTGCTCGGCCAGGTGCAGAGCGAGCTGGAGTTCCGGCCGGTCGCGGAGGTGCTGGACGACCTCCCCGCGCACATGGCCGTCGTCCAGGAGGCGACCAGCGCGGCGACGTCCGCGATCACCCGGCGCTACTTCCCGGAGAGCACGGCGCCGAGCTGGACGGGGGAGCGGGCATGAAGCGGCTGCGGGTGACCCACTCGACCGGTTACCGGTACGGGGCGGAGGTGTCGGCCTCCTACAACGAGGCGCGGATGATGCCGGCCTCCGGCGACGGGCAGCTCGTCCTGCACAGCGCGCTCGACGTGCGACCGGTCTCGTCGCACCACCAGTACACCGACTACTGGGGCACGCGCGTGCTCGCCTTCGACGTGCTGAACCCGCATCGCGAGCTGACGATCACGGCCACGAGCCTGGTGGAGGTCCTGGACGCGCAGCACGCGCCGGACCCGCTCGGCTGGCCGGAGCTGGCCGAGGCGGTCGCGCGGTCGGGGGAGTGCGTGCAGCAGCTCAGGCAGACGCCGCTGACCGAGCCGCCCGCGTCGCTGGTCGCGCTGGCGGCGGAGGCCGGCGCCGCGGGCGATCCGTGCTCCGTCGCGCAGGGCATCGCCGCCGCGGTCGGGGAGGCGATGACCTACGAGAGCGGGGTCACGGGCGTGCGGACCACGGCACGCGAGGCCTGGGAGTCGCGCAGCGGCGTCTGCCAGGACATCGCGCACGTCGCGATCGGGGCGTTGCGTTCGGCCGGCATCCCGGCCCGGTACGTGTCCGGCTACCTGCACCCGAAGGCCGACGCGGCGGTGGGGGAGACGGTGGTCGGCGAGTCGCACGCCTGGGTCGAGTGGTTCTGCGGCGGCTGGCACGGCTACGACCCGACCAACGGCATCCCGATCGGCGACCGGCACGTCCGGGTCGGGCACGGCCGCGACTACGCCGACGTCGCCCCGCTGCGCGGCGTCTACTCCGGAGCCGCCGGCTCCGAGCTGTTCGTCTCCGTCTCCATCACCCGCGAGGCCTGAGGCGGGCGCGGGCGCGCCGGGGTACGGTGGCGGGATGCGGATCGCAGTGCTGTTCGGAGGGTCGAGCGAAGAGCGCGACGTGTCCATCGCGAGTGCGGCGCCGGTGGTGCGCGCGCTGCGCGGCCTCGGGCACGAGGTGCTGGCCGTCGACACGGCCTCCGGCGCCCTCGACGCGGCCGCGGAGGCGCGCGTCCTGACCGGCGCGGTCGGCGTCGCTCCTCCCGAGTCCACCGCCCTCGCGCGCCTGGCCGGCCCCGGGAGCGCGCTGCGGCTGCCCGCTGAGGTCGCCGGCGTCGACCTGGTGTTCCTCGCGCTGCACGGCGGCTCCGGCGAGAACGGCGAGCTTCAGGCCCTCCTGCAGCTCGCCGGCGTCCCGTACACCGGGTCGGGTCCGCTCGGCAGCGGGCTCGCAATGGACAAGGAGCTCACCAAGCGCGTGCTCCTCCAGGCCGGCGTGCGCACGCCCGACTGGGCCCTCGACCCGCTGGAGCCCGGCGCTGCGGCGGCGGAGCTCGGCCTCCCCGTCGTCGTGAAGCCGAACGCGCAGGGCTCGACCGTCGGGCTGAGCATCGTGCGCGACCCGGACGACCTGGACGCCGCGGTCGCGCGCGCGGCCGTCTTCGGCTCCGTGCTCTTCGAGCGCTTCGTGCCGGGGCGCGAGCTGACGGTCGGCGTCCTCGGCGACGAGGCGCTCGCGGTGGGGGAGATCGACGTCGACCCCGATGCCGCGTTCACCTACGGCGACAAGTACCAGCCGGGCGCGGTGGCGGAGACGTTCCCGGCCGACGTGCCGGCCGAGGTCGCCGCCGAGGCCAGGGCGGCGGCGCTGACCGCACACCGGGCGTTGCGGCTCTCCGGCTACAGCCGCACCGACTTCCGGCTCGACCGCGAGGGGGTGCTCTGGACGATCGAGGTCAACTCGCTGCCCGGCCTGACCGCGACCAGCCTGCTCCCGCAGTCCGCCGCGGCCGTCGGCATCGGCTACGCCGACCTCTGCCGCCGGATCGTCGACCTCGCCGTCCGCTGACCGCCATCCAACTGACGGGACACGCCGCCTGCGCCGCCCGTGACACGGCGTGTCCTGTCAGTTCGTTCGTTACCTGAACGACCGATAACGATCGGCCCGGCGGGGTTGCCCGGCGCATCCCGTGGGTTTGAATGGGACCATGCGCAGTGTCGGTTGGTCGTTGTTCGGGTTCGCGTTCGTCGTGGCGGCGGTCGCTCTGGGCGCCCTGACCACGCCGGCTGTCGACCACGGCCTCGCGACGGTCGCCGTCGGGCACCACATGGGCTTCACCCGCCGTCAGTGGGTGGACCTCGCGATCGCCGCGCTGTTCTTCATCGCCGCAGCGGCGGCGGCGGGAGCGCTGGTCGTCACGCGGATCCGCGCCGCCAAGCACATAACGACGGACGCGGTGCTCGCCCCCGACGCGCTGGTGCCGGTCGACCGCTAGCGTCGTCCCTACTCCGCCGCACGCAGCGCGGCGTAGAGGTCCGCGCGCGCCGCGAAGCCGCCGAGGTCGCGACCGAGCAGCCGCTCGGCGTCCGCGACGCGCGCCCGCAGCGTGTGCCGGTGCATCCCGAGCCGCCGCGCGGCCACGTCGTAGACCCCGTCCGCGTCGAGCCAGGTGCGGAGGATGCCGGGCAGCGCCGGGTCGGCCTCCGCGAGCGGCGCGAGGGCGGTCGCTGCGACCGCGCGCGCGTCCGGCGTCTGGAGCAGGGCGAGCATCCCGGCCGCCGCCACGTCGTCGAACGACGGCACCCGGTCGTCCCTGGTCGACCGGCGGGCGGCGACGCCGGCCTGCGTCACGCCCGAGGTCAGCGCCCCGAACGTCACGGGCGCCGACGACCCGCCGCGCAGCTCGAACCGCTCGGCCAGCTCGGCGATCGCCTCGGGCGAGGACCCGAGCACCACCAGGTCCTGCCCGTCGCGGGCGAAGAACCCGTCACCGCCGGCCTCCAGCCAGTCCGCCGCGGCGGCGACCGCTGCCCCGTGCAAGACGGTCACGCGCGCGGGCTGCTCCGGCAGCGCGCCGAGCACCGGCTCGGCGACCGCCTCCGCCAGCGCGGCGTCGCCGGCCAGCAGCGCCCGCCACACCGCCGTGCGGAGGCGCGCCCGCGCCGCGTCGGTGGCCCGGCTCTGCTCCAGCGCGAGCCCGGCGAGCGCGACGACGCCCGTCACCACCTGCTGCGCCGCCTGGTCGAGCCCCTCCGACCCGATCGCGAGAACGCCGCGCAGCCGTCCCGCCGCGCCGAGCGTCTGCAGGGAGAACGGCCCGGCCTCCGTCTCCGCCGTCCCCGCCGCCCGGCGCCGGCTGCGCAGCAACGGCTCGGCCGCGTCGATCAGCACCGCCCGCGCCGCCGCGTCCAGCGCTCCCGCCGGCGCGAGCCGGTCCAGTGTCCCGTCCGCCCCGATCAGCGCCACCGGCCGGTCGATCTGGCGCGCCAGCTCCGCGAGCACCGCGCCGAGCGCGTCCGGCCGCAGCGCCGCGAGCGAGATCGCCCGGGAGGCCCGCAGTGCCCAGGTGTTGCGCGCGTACGCGTCGGCGGCCAGCCGGTCGGCCACGAACCGCGCCACCGCGATGAACGGCGTCCGGTACGGCACCTCGAACAGCGGGAGGCCGTGCCGCGCGCACGCCGCCAGCAGCGCCTCAGGGGTGTCGCGCACCACCTCCGTGCCGAACCCCAGCCCGGCGATCCCGTGCTCGACCAGCCGGGACACGTACGGGTCGACGTCGTCCGGCGTCCCCGTCACGAGCAGCACCTGCCCGGGCGACAGGAACGGCGTCGGGTCGGGGAGGTCGGAGCTGTGCGCCCACGACAGCGGCACGTCCAGTTCGCCGACATCGCCCGCGGTGAGCAGGTGGAGGCCGAGCTCGGGCCGGGCGAGCAGCTGGGCGAGGGTCGCGGGCATCGGAGCACTCCATCCGCCAGGGTGTCGATTCCTGACGTTCGAATTGTACGGCCCGTCCAGGCGCGGGACACGCCCCGCTCCCTACGATGCCGCCATGACCATCGTTACTCCCGCCTCCGCAACACTCGTCGGCGGACCCTCGCTCCCGCAGGAGCGCCGGCTCGTCACCCCCATCCCCGGCCCCGAGTCGCGCAAGCGCGCCGAGCGCAAGGCGCAGGCCGTCGCCGCCGGCGTGGGCGCCACCATCCCCGTGTTCACCGTCGCAGCCGGCGGGGGTGTGCTCGTCGACGTCGACGGCAACTCCCTCATCGACTTCGGCTCCGGCATCGCCGTCACCGGCGTGGGCAACGCCGCCCCGCGCGTCGTCGAGGCCGTGACCGCGCAGGTCGCCGCCTTCACGCACACCTGCTTCACCGTCGCGCCGTACGACTCCTACGTGGAGGTCGCGGAGGCGCTCAACCGGCTCACCCCCGGCGACTTCGCCAAGCGCAGCGCCCTGTTCAACTCCGGTGCGGAGGCCGTGGAGAACGCGGTCAAGATCGCCCGCCACTACACGGGCAAGCAGGCCGTCGTCGCGTTCGACCACGCCTACCACGGCCGCACGAACCTCACGATGGGCCTCACCGCCAAGAACCAGCCGTACAAGAACGGCTTCGGGCCGTTCGCGCCCGAGATCTACCGCGCACCGCTCAGCTACCCGCTGCGCGACGGCGGCCTCTCCGGCGCCGAGGCGGCGAAGCGCGCGATCACCCTGATCGAGAAGCAGATCGGCGCCTCCAACCTCGCCGCGATCATCATCGAGCCCATCCAGGGCGAGGGCGGCTTCATCGTCCCGGCCGACGGCTTCCTCCCGGCCCTCCAGGAGTGGGCGAACGCGAACGGCGTCGTCTTCATCGCCGACGAGGTGCAGACCGGCTTCGCCCGCACCGGCACCATGTTCGCCTCCGAGCAGTTCGGCATCGAGCCCGACCTGATCGTCACCGCCAAGGGCATCGCCGGCGGCCTCCCGCTGTCCGCTGTCACCGGCCGCGCCGAGATCATGGACGCCCCGCAGGTCGGCGGCCTCGGCGGCACCTACGGCGGCAACCCGCTCGCCTGCGTGGCCGCGCTCGCCGCGATCGAGACCTACGAGCAGGAGGACCTGGCCGCGCGCGCCCGCGCCATCGGCGAGATCCTCTTCGAGAAGCTCGGCGCCCTCCGCGCCGCCGATCCGCGCGTCGCCGAGGTGCGCGGTCGCGGGGCCATGGTCGCCATCGAGCTGGTCGACCCGGAGACCGGCGAGCCCGACGCCGCGCTGACCGCCAAGGTCGCCGCCGCCGCGCACGCGGCCGGCGTCGTGCTGCTCACCTGCGGCACCTACGGCAACGTGATCCGCTTCCTCCCGCCGCTCAGCATCCCGGACCACCTCCTCATCGAGGGGCTGGACGTCGTCGCGGAGGCGGTGGCCAACGCATGAGCGCCGTCGACACCGTGACCACCGAGTTCACCGCGGCCGAGGCCGACCTCCTGGCCCGCGTCCCCGACGGCTTCTTCATCGGGGGCGTCTGGGAGCAGGGAACCCGCCCGCAGATCCAGGTGCAGGACCCGGCGACCGGCCGCGTCATCAAGCGCATCGCCAATGCGACGCCGGAGGACGGCATCCGCGCCCTCGACGCCGCCGTGGCCGCTCAGGACGCGTGGGCCGCGACGCCACCGCGCACCCGCGCCGAGATCCTGCGCCGCGCGTTCGACCTGCTGCAGGAGCGTCGCGAGGACTTCGCGCTGCTGATGACGCTGGAGATGGGCAAGCCGCTGGCCGAGGCCAACGGCGAGGTCACCTACGGCGGCGAGTTCCTGCGCTGGTTCTCCGAGGAGGCCGTGCGTATCGCCGGGCGCTACGGGCAGAACCCGGAGGGCACCGGCACGATGGTCGTCTCGCAGCGACCGGTGGGGCCGAGCTTCTTCATTACGCCGTGGAACTTCCCGCTCGCGATGGCGACGCGCAAGATCGCCCCCGCGCTCGCGGCGGGCTGCACCGTAGTGGTGAAGCCGGCCGAGCTGACCCCGCTGACCACGCTGTTCTTCGCGCAGCTGCTCGCCGACGCGGGCGTTCCCGCCGGTGTGGTGAACGTCGTCCAGACGAACACCTCCGGCGCCGTCTCCGCCCCGATCATCGCCGACCCGCGGCTGCGCAAGCTGTCGTTCACGGGCTCCACGCCGGTCGGTCGCGCCCTGCTCGCGCAGGCCGGCCAGAACGTCCTGCGCACGTCGATGGAGCTCGGCGGCAACGCCCCGTTCGTCGTCTTCGAGGACGCCGACCTGGACAAGGCCGTCGAGGGCGCAATGCTCGCGAAGTTCCGCAACATCGGCCAAGCCTGCACCGCCGCGAACCGCTTCATCGTGCACGAGGACGTCGCGGAGGAGTTCGCCCGCCGCGTCACGGAGAAGGTCGACGCCATGAAGATCGGCCCAGGCACCGAGCCCGGCGTCACCATCGGCCCGCTCATCGACGACCGCGCGGTCGCCTCGATGAAGTCGCTGGTGGACGACGCCGTCTCCCGCGGCGCGCGCGTCCTGAGCGGCGGCAAGGCCCCCGAGGGCGACGGCTTCTTCTTCGAGCCGACCGTGCTCGTGGACGTGCAGCCCGGCAGCGAGATCCTCCGCGAGGAGATCTTCGGCCCGATCCTCGCGATCACGACGTTCTCCACCGAGGAGGAGGCCGTGGCGCGCGCGAACGAGACCGAGTACGGCCTGGTCGGCTACGTGTTCACGCAGGACCTCGCGCGCGGCCAGCGCATGATCGACCGCGTCGACACCGGGATGATGGGCCTCAACACCGGACTCGTCTCCAACGCCGCGGCGCCCTTCGGCGGCGTCAAGCAGTCGGGCCTCGGCCGCGAGGGCGGGCTCGAAGGCATCCACGAGTACCTGAGCACGAAGTACACGCTCATCCCCGCCTGACCCGGCGGCACGGGCGGCCCGCCCCACCCCGGCGGGCCGCCCGACCCAGCACCACCCCAACCTCCGCACCACCCGAGCCGGAAGAAGCAGACCATGACCACCACCCAGCGCATCCTCGTCGGATACGAGGCCACCCCGTCCGGAGACGACGCCCTCGCCGCCGGCGCCGCGCTGGCCGCCTCCTTCGGGGCGGACCTCGACGTGGTCCTGGTCCTGCCGGACACCTCCCGGCGCGGAAACGTGCCGAACGACCCGGCCTACGACGCCCTCCTGCGCGACACCGCGGAGGGCTGGCTGGCGGACGCGCGCACTCGCGTCCCGTCGTCGGTCGCCTTCAGCGGGCGGGTCGTCTTCGGCGACTCGCTCGCCGAGGGCCTGCTCACCGCCGCGGAGGAGCTCGGCGCGACCCTGATCGTGGTCGGCGCCGCGCGCGGCGGCCTCCTCGGCCGCTTCACCGTCGGTTCGGTCGCGGGCGCGCTGCTGCACGCCTCGCCGGTCCCGGTGCTGCTGGCGCCCGAGGGC
The DNA here is from genome assembly GCF_039615055.1 of Microbacterium sp. X-17. NCBI lineage: Bacteria > Bacillati > Actinomycetota > Actinomycetes > Micrococcales > Microbacteriaceae > Microbacterium > Microbacterium sp. X-17. The sequence continues at coordinate 934,392 of NZ_JBDHNI010000003.1, read as the reverse complement.
TGGCGCGAGCACGCGCCGCAGCTCACGCGCGTCACCAGCATGGTCGGCACCCGCGCGGGAGCGGCGGACGTGCTGACGACCGGCGAACGCCTCTCTGCCGCCGCCGGCGTCCCGCTGCGGCTGGTCTCGCTGCTCGCCCTCGACCTCCCCGGCGACACGGCCGCCCCCAAGCAAAGCGTCGGAGAGCACCACGCCGCCGCGGTGCTGGAGGAGGCCAGCGCGGCGACCGGCGTCGTCGCGACCGCGGTCGTGGCGAAGGGCGACAACATCCAGAACGCCGTGGCCCGCCTCGACTGGGAGCCCGGCGAGCTCGTCGTCGTCGGCTCCAGCCGCCTCGCGCAGCCCAGCCGCCTGTTCCTCGGCTCGACCGCGGCCGCCATGCTGCGTGAGCTGCCGGTGCCGATGGTCGTGGTGCCGCGGACGGAGTGAGGCGTCCCCTACTGAAAGAGGGTGCTGAGGATCACGGTTCGACCATCGGTCGCGACGTAGACGTTGCTCACAAAACGTCCCTGCGAGAAGCGCTCGTCCAGCTCGCGTGAGTTGAGCACCTGTCCGGCCGGGATCGCCCCGCGCAACTGGGATGAGAAGTCCTCGGGCAGAGGAAGCTCAGACGCCGACGCCGCCTTCAGCAGTCCGGCGTGCGTCGCTTCCGGGAGTTCCACGATCGCGTCGATCCAGTATGTGCTCGGCCCCGGCACGCGAGGGTCGCCCATCGTGCCGGACATCCACGTCGCAGCCTCCGCATCGCTGAGCTGCGGAAACCTCGATGTCAGTGGTTCGAGCTCGTGCCGCACCTCGCCTGTGCCGTCTTTCGTGGCCGATTGCATAGTGGTTCCTCCTCGTGAATTCCCATCGCCCGGCGGCTGGGGAGTGCAGGCGCTCAGGACGAGCGCGACGCCGAGAGCGGGTGCTGCCAGAAGCCCATGGGCGGAGACGCGTCGTCTCACTGCGCCCTCGCCATCAGCGATCGCCTTCCGGCGTGGCTGGAAAAGTCACCTTCACGGATTTCGGATCGCCCACTGTCCACGTCACGGTTCGGACGACCTCACCGGTGGTCTCAAAAGGTCGTGCCCAGCCCACCTCCGTGAATCTGCCGTTCTCGTCGTCTGACTCTCCCGATGCGATGTCCGCCTGCCCGCGGTTGAAGTTGTAGTAGTCCTCGGCATGAACCGTCACGGTCATCGTGGCTCGATCTCCGGTCACCGCGACGTCCGCACTCGTCCACTGATGGTAGCCACCGATCGCTTTCTGCCAATTCTCGGTGTCCGGGTACGCGCCGGCGGGCCCGGCATTCCCAGTGATCGAGAAGGACGTGCGCCCGTCAGCGGCGAAAGCGTCGGCGGAGAGTCGGGCGACAGTGATCGCGTCGTCGATGTTGCCGGCGATCGCCGGATCGTCGCGGTAGGCCTTCTCGAAGTCGATGACGAAGGGATCGCCGGTGTTCGACCAGTAATGCTCGTACGTCGCGAGCGCATCGGCGAGCTCCCGACCCCTCAACAACCGCCCACCTCTCATCATGGCTTTCCACTTCATCGAGCTCGCGTGATCCCCGAGCGTCGGAGCATCCGAGTTGTAGACGAAGTCCTCATCCCACTGGATGCGGGGTCGCTTGGGCGGACCGAGCGAGAAGCCGTGCTGGTCCGCAGCGGCCTGGCTCTTCATGCCCGCCTTCGTCATCGACGGAACCGTCGCGGTATCCGACGCCGCCGAAGCCTGCTGGAAGAGCCCGCTGGTCGCCGCATCGAACTGGAACAGTGCGGAGAGCCGGTCTTCCAGGCCGCGAACGGTTCGATCGAGCTGGTCCAGGACCAGCTCCAGCTGGCGATTCAGCAGCTGCAGCGATTCGCTCACGAGCGGCACCGCGGACATCGCACCGGCGGCGGCGGAGTTGACCTCGATCAGGTCCTCCGTCGCAGCTTTCATCGCCCGGCTCGCCTGCAACTGCACGTTCAGCTCGTCTTCGTGCAGCGCCCCGAACGGGTTGACCTTCGCATCCTCCCGCTGATACACGTCCAGGTCTCGCTGGAGCGAATCGAGGAGGTCCCGATGCTCCGCGATGGCCGATCCGACCTGCTCCTCGAACAGCACCCGGGCTGCGGCGTATCCCTTGCCCGAGAGGTCTCCGCCGTCCAGGGATCCGATCGCATGGGCGTTCGCGCTGTCGATCTCCGTCAGCACGGTCTGACCGTGCGCGAGGTTCTTCGTGAGGGCGGTCATCACCCTGCTGGAGTCATCCGGACGGTAGATCAATCCCACGGCAGTCGGCTCCGCTCGTCTCTCAGGCGCTCGATCTCAGCCTCACCGTCGACGCGGATCGTGCGCGACGCCTCACCGGACAGCTCGGACTGCTCGCGGGCGAGCCTCTCGGCGTAGGCGCCGAGTTCACGCAGCGCCGCGAGGTCGTGCTGCACGCCATAGTTCTCCGTCCCGACCGCATGCCCGGATTCTTCGAAACGGTCGACGTTCTCCCGCATCACCTGCCGGAACGTCGCCCACCTCTCGTCGAGCTGACGAAGCGCGTTCAGGTCCTCGTCGACCTGATTCTCGTGAGCTGCGATCCGCCGATCGCACTCCGCTCGGGCGCTCGCATTCCGGTCAGTCATTGCTCCCACGTCCACGTTCCCGCGTCGTGAGCGTCGCGCTCCTCGATCACCGACGCCAGCCCCGTCACTCTGCCCGACTGATCCTGCAGTGAAGACACCAGGTCGGAAAGACGGATCAAGACCTGATTCGCAACGGCGGCACCGGCCGCCATGCTTCCGACGTTGCTCGCTCCAGCGCTCGCGAGCCGGCCAGGCGGATCGACCTGCACGACGGAAAATCGCGAAACCGCATCCTGCGCGGCATCCGCACTCGAAGAAACCCTCACTGACTCACCTCACTGCCACAACGCCCGGAGACGATGACTAGCCTACATACATCGTTACGACTGTGATGCCAGATTTTTGAAGAGTCACGTCGCGGACGTGGTGCCGCGGACGGAGTGATCCTGCGACTCCTCACAGTTGATTCTGTGTAAGGGGAGGCTTACCTTACAATCGAATGCGGCCGGAGCCCGCCGGTTCGATGTCAACAGCCTCCTCAAAGGATCTTCATGCCTCCCATGGGTGTCGCCGCTCTCGGCGCCGTCGCCGGTCTCACGATCTTCCTCGGCCTCCCGATCGGTCGTCTGCGCTCGAACGCGGTCGGCCTGAAGGCCGCGCTCAACGCCCTCGCGACCGGCATCCTGATCTTCCTGCTCTGGGACGTCCTCTCGCAGGCGTGGGAGCCGGTCGACAAGGCGCTCTCGTCGCACCAGCTCGGGCCCGCGGTCGGGCAGGGGCTCCTGATGGCCGCGTGCATCGGCGTCGGGCTGCTCAGCCTCACCTACATGGACCGCTACATGAAGCGGCGCGCGCTGGCGCTGGCGTCGCCGATCCGGCCCCCGGCGGCCCCGGACGGCCACGGACCCCAGGCCGGCTCGCACCACCCGCACGGCGCAGGCACGGGCCCGGCCGTCGGCACCGCGACCGGCGTCGCCATCGTCGCCGCCACCGAGGTGGAGTCCCGCGCGGGCGCCCGCCGCCTGGCGCTCACCATCGCGATCGGCATCGGCCTGCACAACTTCGCCGAGGGACTCGCGATCGGCACCGCCGCCGCGCAGGGCGAGCTCGCGTTCGCCGTACTGCTCATTGTCGGCTTCGGCCTCCACAACGCCACCGAGGGCTTCGGGATCGTCGCCCCGCTCAGCGGCACCCGCCCGTCCTGGGGCTACCTGGCCCTGCTCGGCCTGATCGGCGGCGGCCCGACCTTCCTCGGCACGGTCATCGGCCAGGCGTTCAGCAGCGACATCGTCTCCATCGCGTTCCTGGGGCTCGCCGCCGGCTCCATCCTCTACGTCGTCATCGAGCTGCTGGCCGTTGCCCGCCGCACCGGGATGAAGACCCTGGTCGCGTGGTGCATCTTCGCCGGGATCGTCGCCGGCTTCGCGACCGACGCGATCGTCACCTTCGCCGGGGCCTGACACCCGCCAGTAGGGTGGTGGGAGAGCCGAGCAGGGAGGGCCGCATGCGCCAGGTCGTGGATTTCGTCACCGTCTCGACAGAGGGACTGGAGTCGAGCCCCGTCGCACCCGCGCTCGCCGGACTGCGCGCCAACGAGTCCCGCTACTTCAAGAACAAGTACGACCTCGACTTCGCGACGGCCCCCGCCGCCGAGGAGCAGGAGGCCCTCGGCTGGGTGAGCCGCATCCTCGCCGACGAGCGCGGCATCGTGATCGCCTCGCCCGCCCTGGATGTCACGTCGTTCGAGGTCGACGGCATCCGGATGGCCTACGTCTTCTACGAGTCCGGCCTGTCGATCAACGTCATGTACACGATCGACGACGCGGGCAAGCGCGCGGTCGGATTCAAGCTGTCCGACGGCATGGAGGTGCCGGAGGAGCTGGCGAACTTCAAGTTCGCGCGGCAGAAGTCCCGCCTCGCCGGGACGATCCGGGGCTCGTACTTCGTCATCAAGGGCACGTACTAGCCGAGCGCTCACGCCAGCGGGGTGACCTCCGCCGCCAGCTCCCGTTTGACGTCATGCTCGATGAGCACCGGGATGAAGTCGCGCACGGGCGCGCCGGTGTAGTCGAGGTGGTGCTGGTGCACGAGGTCGACGATGCGGTCCCTGGGGACCTTCGGGAAACGCTCCGCGAGCCGGTCGACGGCGTGGCCGATGGCGACCTCTTCGTCGTTGGGGGCGGCGGGGATGGCGGCCTCGTCACTCATGGCGCGATTATGCACCGCATGCCAGGGTGGAGGCTATGGATGAAATCGAGGTAGTGGTCCTTCGCGTCTTCACCGACGAGCGCGGCGCGAACGGAAACGAGCTGGGCATCGTCACCAGCTCGCCGGCGACGGCCGGGCGGGAGCAGGACATCGCGGCGGCGCTCGGGTTCAGCGAGACGGTCTTCGTCGACGCGCTGGACTCCGCGGGCGGCATCGCGACGATCCGCATCTTCACGCCCGCGTCGGAGCTCCCGTTCGCCGGCCACCCGAGCGTCGGGACCGCCTGGTGGCTCGCCCACGAGCGCACGCCGGTCGGCGCCCTCGCCGAGAAGGCCGGGGACGTCGCGGTCTCCGTCGACCTCGACGGCGACTGGGCCGCGATCGACGCCCGCGCCGCCTGGACCCCCGACTTCACCTGGCTGCCGTTGGACTCCCCGGAGGCGGTGGAGGCGCTCGACCCGTTCGCGTTCACCGAGGGTCAGCACTACGCGTATGCGTGGATCGACGAGGAGGCCGGATCGCTGCGCGCCCGCATGTTCGCCCCCGCGATGGGCATCGTGGAGGACGAGGCCACCGGCGCCGCGGCCGTCGCCCTCACCGCGAAGCTCGGCCGCGGCCTGCGCATCCTGCAGGGGGAGGGCTCCGAGCTGGCCACCGAGCCGCTCGCCGACGGCCTCGTCCGCGTGGGCGGGACCGTGGTGTACGACCGCACCATCGACGCGACGCTGTGAGCGCGGAGGTCGAGCTGATCCCGGTCGGGGAGCCGGGCGAAGGACCCTACGGCATCGCCGCCACCGACGACGGCGCTGTGTGGTTCACGCTCGTCCACGGCGCCGCGGTCGGCCGCCGCGACCCGGACGGCACGCTCACCCGGCTCGACCTGGGCGCGGGCGCGCAGCCGTCCGTCGTCGCCGCAGCGAACGCCTCGGACGTGTGGGTGACCGACACGACGGGAGGGCGGCTGCTGCTGCTCGGGCCGGGCCCGCGCATCCTGGCCGAGGTCGCCGTGCCGACCCCCGGCGCGCAGCCGTTCGGCGTCGCCGCCGTCTACGACGGAACCACCTGGTTCACGGAGCTCGCCGCCGACGCGCTCGGACGGGTCGGGGTGCTCGGCCGGGTGGACGAGTTCCCGGTCGGCCGCGAGGACGTCATGCCCTCGATGATCGCGGCCTCCGGCGACTCGCTCTGGTTCACCATGAACGCGATCGACGCCCTCGGCCACGTGCGCGGCGGCGACGCCGCCGTGGCCGTCACCGAACTCCCGGCCGGCTCCGCCCCGGTCGGGATCACGATCGCCGAGGACGGCGCGGTCTGGGCCGCCCTGATCGGAGCGGACGCCTTGGCCCGCCTCGGCCGCGACGGCACGCTCACCCTCCACCCGCTCGGCGCCGCCGCCAAGCCGCACGCGGTCGCGCCCGACGCGACGGGAGGCGTGTGGGCCTCCCTCTGGGGAGCCGACGCCCTGGCCCACGTCACCGCCGCCGGCGAGGTCGCCCGCGTGCCCCTCCCGCCCGCCTCCGAACCGCACGGCATCGCCGTCGCCTCCGACGGCACCGTCTGGTCCGCCCTGGAGTCCGGCGCCCTGGCCCACCACCCCTGACCCCGACCCCCACCGTCGGCAACGGAGGACATCCGGCCGATACGCCCCCTGATCTCCTCCGCTACCTGCCATCCGGCCCCTCCCAACACCTGATCTCCTCCGCTACCGACCACGCAGCCAACGGAGGAGATCGGCCGCCGACAACCGCCGAAAAGCAGCGAACGGAGGAGACCCGGGCCGGTATCGGCCGGATCTCCTCCGTTCGCGTCAGCGCGGGAGGCTGTGTTTACTCAGCGACCCCCACGTACTCCGCCGCCTGGTCCGCGTCCAGATCCCCGGACTCCAGCCGCGCCCGCAGCGCCGCGCCGAGCCCCGCGTCCACGTTCGTCCAGTACTGGATCGCGCGCTCGCGGATGTCTTCCCGCGTCACGCCGCCGACCGCGCCCGCGATCGTGTCGAGGAACCGCTCACGCGCCGCCTCGTCGTACACCTCGCGGTACAGCGTCCCCGCCTGCCCGAAGTCGTCGTCCTCGGAATGCAGCGTCGCCGCCGCGCGCGTCAGCGCACCGTCCGACTCCCACGAGCCCTCACCCGCGGCAGCGGCGGAGGCCGACGGCCCGCCGAACGAGTTCGGCGCGTACACCGGAGCCGACGCCGCCTTGAACCCGTGGCGCCCCGCGCCGTCCTGCGAGTAGTTGTGCACCGGCGCGACCGGAGCGTTCACCGGCAGCTCGTTGTAGTTGGTGCCGACCCGGTAGCGCTGGGCGTCCGGGTAGGAGAACACGCGCGCCATCAGCATCTTGTCCGGGCTGATGTCGATGCCCGGGACCGTGTTCGCCGGGGAGAACGCCGCCTGCTCGATCTGCGCGAAGAAGTTCTCCGGGTTCTCGTTGAGCGTGTGGACGCCGACCTCGATGAGCGGGTAGTCGCTGTGCGGCCACACCTTCGTCAGGTCGAACGGGTTGAACCGGTAGGTCTTCGCGTCCTCGTACGGCATCACCTGCACGCTCACCTTCCACGCCGGGAAGTCGCCGCGCTCGATCGCCTCGTAGAGGTCGCGGCGGTAGTAGTCCGCGTCCTCACCCGCGATGCGCTCCGCCTCCGCGCCGTGCATCTCCTCGTTGCCCTGCAGCGCGTGGAAGTGGTACTTCACCCAGAACCGCTCGCCCGCCGCGTTGATCCACTGGTAGGTGTGCGAGCCGTAGCCGGGCATCGTGCGCCACGAGCGCGGGAGGCCGCGGTCGCCCATCAGGTAGGTCACCTGGTGCGCCGACTCCGGGGACAGCGTCCAGAAGTCCCACTGCATGTCGGCGTCGCGCAGGCCGGAGCCGGGGAGGCGCTTCTGCGAGTGGATGAAGTCGGGGAACTTGATGCCGTCGCGGATGAAGAACACCGGGGTGTTGTTGCCGACGATGTCGTAATTGCCTTCGGTCGTGTAGAACTTCACCGAGAAGCCGCGGACGTCGCGCCAGGTGTCGGGGGAGCCCTGCTCGCCGGCGACCGACGAGAACCGCTGGACGGTCCGCGTGCGGGCGCCGGGCTGGAAGACCGCCGCCTTCGTGTACGCGCTCACGTCGCCGGTGACGACGAACTCGCCGAAGGCGCCGCCGCCCTTGGCGTGCACGATCCGCTCCGGGATGCGCTCGCGGTTGAACTGGGCGAGCTTCTCGACCAGGTACCGGTCGTGGAGTGCGGTCGCTCCGTCGTGTCCGGATGTCAGCGAGTGCGCGTCGCTGCCGACCGGTGTGCCGGTCTGGGTGGTCGTGTGGTTCTCCGTCATGGTTCTCCTAACCTCATTCGGCGTGCGACGGGGCTTTCGCCGCGCGCTCCTGACAGGACGGGCACAGCCCCCAGAAGGTGACCTCCGCGACGTCCACCACGAATCCGGCCGCCCCCGAGGGGTGCAGGCAGGGCGCGTGGCCGACGACGCACTCCACATCCGCCACCGCGCCGCACGAGGTGCAGACGACGTGGTGGTGGTTGTCGCCGACGCGCCGCTCGTACAGCGCGGGCGAGTGCGCCGGCTCGATCCGCCGCAGCAGGCCGGCCGAGGTGAGGTCGCCGAGGACGTTGTGGACGTTCTGGATCGAGGTGCCGGGCAGTGCGGGCAGCACCGCGCGGTACACCGTCTCGGCGTCCACGTGGGGATGCGCGTCGAGCGCGTTCAGGACGGCGAGCCGCCCCTGCGTCACGCGCAGTCCCGACGCGCGCAGGGCGCCTTCGAGCTGTGCGGTGTCCATCCCTGCCACGCTAGCGGTTCTCTTTTGAACAACTCAAAAGAACGTGCATCCCGGGAGTGGCGGAACGGCCGTCTAATCTGGCATGAGAAGTTTCAAGCCGAAGGGTGGATCAGGGTGGCGCGCGAATTCCAGGTGGACGCTCTCGGCGCGCGGTTGCGCGTCGCCCTGGACGGGTTCGCGGAGCCCGACGCCGACCGGCTCCGCGACCAGTGGCGACGGCTGGCGGCCGAGGGCGACGCGGCGGATACGATCACGGTCGCCGCGGTCCCGGGGCCGGGTGCGGACGTGTCCGGTCACGACCTCGACGCGGTGGGCATCGCCCTCCGCCGCGCCCTCAACCAGCGCGCCATCGAGGCGAACCGCGGGGAGCTGGTGACGTTCCACGCGGCTGGCCTGGCCGATCCCGCCACCGGCGACGTCATCGCTCTCGTCGGCCCGTCCGGGGCAGGCAAATCGACCGCCGCCGCGATGCTCGGCGCCGGGCTGGGTTATGTGTCGGATGAAACGGTCGCGGTCACGCCCTCCGGCGAGGTGCTCGCCTTCCCCCAGCCGCTGGCGTTCAAGGAGACGGCGGCGCACGGCAGGCACGTCGCCGGGCCCGACGAGCTCGGGTTGCTGCGCCCGGGGCCGCGGCTGCGGCTGGCGAGGATCGCCCTCCTCGACCGCTCGGACGCGGCCACGTCGCCGACCATCAGCACGGTCGGGCTGCGGGACGTCTTCGACGAGATCGTCGCGCAGGTCAACCACTTCAACGCGCTGCCGCGGCCGCTCAGCCTGCTGGACGGGCTGGTCCGGCGCTGCGGCGGCGTCCAGGTGATCAGCTACCGGGAGGCCGCCGACCTCGTCGGGCCGGTGCGCGAGCTCCTGCGGAGCGCAGCGGACCCGGGCCCGACGTACAGCCGGGCGGAGGTCGACGACTGGGTCGACCTCGAGGGCGACGCGGTCGTGCTCGCCCGGGACACGATCACCCACCTGACCCCGCTCTCCTCGCTGGTCTGGAGGGTGCTGGAGGTCCCGCTGACCCTCACCAGGCTCGTCGCCGTCGCCGAGCGGGAGTTCGGCCCGGCGCCGGACGGGAGCAGCGCGGACGCGCTCCGTGCGGTCCTCCACGAACTCGCCGACGCCGGCCTGGTGCGGTCGAGCGGCGCGCGTCACCGCGCGCGGGACTGAAGCCGCGTCTCCTCGATGTCGAGCATGGACTGCGCCTCGCTGAGGATGCGCGACGGGTAGGCGCCGCGGGCTCGCTCCTCCAGCAGCCGGTCGCGCTCGGCGTCCACCACCGCGAGCCGCAGCGTGCGGTACACGTGGTGCGGTCGTCCCTCGGGGGGCGTGTCGTAGAGCACGATGCGCTCCCAGGCCGCCTCGGCGCGGAGGTAGGTGGTCTGGCGCACACGCTCCACCACCTCCGGGTCGACCGCGGTCGCGGTCCCCGCCGCCGTCTCCGGGTCGTCCAGCACGGCGAGGCCCGCCTCGCTGAGGTCGTCGAGGAGCTGCGCGAGCAGCCTCCTGTCGTCCTTGACGTCGATGCCCTGCAGCCCGAGCACGCGGATCAGCCACGGGAGGGTGCCGCCCTGCACGACCAGGCTGACGAACGCGACCGTGAACGCGATCAGGATGAGCTGCGGGCGATACGGGATGTCCGCGGGGAGCGACTGCGCCGCGGCCAGGGTGACGACGCCGCGCATCCCCGACCAGCCGAGGACGACCCCGCCCTTCCAGTCGATGGCCTCCTGGCGGAACTCCTCCAGGTCGCTGCGGTGCCGCTCGTAGCGCTGCTCCGCGCGCTGTTTGCGCTGCGCCTGCCAGCGGTAGCGCACGGGATGGTCGCGGAAGTAGCTGATCATCAGCCACTCCCGCAGCACTTGCTTCTCGGCGCGCTCCCCGCGTCTTCGGAGCGCGAGGATCAGCGGCCCGATCAGGATGTACCGGATGACGACGAGGGAGGCCATCGCGATCAGACCGATGCCGACCGCGTCCCACACGCTGAGGATCTCGGGGTGCTCGACGTCGGCGATGAGTGTGCGCAGCTCCAGCCCGATGAGCAGGAAGACGCCGTTCTCGAGCAGGAACTGGATGGTGTGCCAGTTGATCTGGTCGCTGATCCGCGCCTGCGCGCTGAACTGCCGCGGCGCCGCGTGCCCGGTGTAGAGGCCGGTGACGACGACGGCGAGCACGCCGGAGCCGTGCAGCGCCTCCGTCGGCGCGAAGGCGGCGAACGGCACGACGACCGACAGTGCGGTGTCGAGTACGGGGTCGCTCAGCTTCGAGCGCACCCAGACCGTGACGAAGCCGACCACGAACCCGATCACGAGCGCGATGATCACGGCCGAGAAGAAGTCGAGCACGCCCGCGAGCGGGGTGGCGAGGGTGCCGACCGCCGCGGCCAGGGCGGTGCGCAGCAGCACCAGGGCGGTGGCGTCGTTGACCAGCCCCTCGCCCTCCAGCACGGTGAGCAGGCGCGGCGGGAGGCCGAGCTTGCGGCCGATGGAGGTCGCGGCGACGGCATCCGGCGGGCTGATGATCGCGCCGAGGGCGATGGCGGCCGCCAGGTTGAGGTCGGGCAGCATCGTGTAGAGCAGGAAGCCGGTCGCGAACGCGGTGACGATGACGAGGAAGATCGACAGCCCGGCGATGGGCGCCAGGTTGCGGCGGAAGTCGGTGAGCGGGACGCTGATCGCCGCCGCGTAGAGGATGGGCGGCAACAGCCCGTCGAGGATGATCTCCGGCGGCACCTCGATGTCCGGCACCCCGGGCAGCACCGACAGGGTGACACCGACGATCACGAGGATGATGGGCGCGGCGACGCCTAGTTTGCGTGCGAAGGCGGCCACGCCGACGATCACCGCGACGGCGATCACCGCATAGACACCGAGTTCCATGGTTTCAACCCTATGAGAACTCTCAGTATCGGTGCGCCACCCGTCGCGCGGCGAGGGGCCGCGCGGCCGGATTCCGCGCGACCCCCGTGTACCGCCGGTCGGTTCTCAGTGCCGGTCGCCGCCCCCGCGCTGCTGGGCTCCCGCGGCGAGTGCGAGCGTCTGCTGCAGAGCGGTGTACTCCGCCTTCGGCTGCAGGTTCTCGTCGTAGATGTCCGCCGCACCTTCACCCGCGAACACCGCAGGCACCCACGAGTAGCCGTCGCCGAATCCCCAGACCGTGTACGAGATGCAGCCGCGGACGGCGAGGCAGGCCTGCAGGGTGGAGGTGTAGCCGGCCACCTGCGCGTTCTGCTCGACGGCCGTGACCGGGAGCGTGGTCCGCACGTCCACTTCGGTCTCGGCGACCTTCAGTCCGAGTGCGGAGAATCGCTGGAGGTTGTTCTGCAGGTCGGGCAGCCCGTACTGCGTGTCGAGGTGGGTCTGGAATCCGACCCCGTCGATCGGGACGCCTTGGGCCTTCAGCTGCTGCACGAGGCTGTAGGCCGCGTTGCTCTTGGGGCCGGTGAACTCGATGTTGTAGTCGTTGTAGAACAGCAGCGCTTTCGGGTCGGCGGCGTGCGCCCAGCGGAAGGCGTCGGCGATGTAGCCGGGGCCGAGCTTCTGCAGCCAGATGGAGTCGCGCAGCGTCCCGTCGTCGTTGAACGCCTCGTTGACGACATCCCACTGCCAGATCTTGCCCTTGAAGTGGGTGACCTCGTCCGTGATGTGCTTCTGGAGGATCGCCCGGAGCTGGTCGGGGGTCATCGACGGCGCCGCGGCGGTCAGCCAGGCGGGGAGCTGGTTGTGCCAGACGAGGGTGTGCCCGCGCACGAGCTGCCCGTTCTGCTGGGCGAAGGCGACGAGCTGGTCGGCCGGGGCCCAGTTGTAGGCGCCCTGGGTCGGCTCGATGGTGTCCCACTTCATGACGTTCTCGGGCGTGACCGTCGAGAACTGCGTCGCGGCGATCGACCGGTAGTCGCTGTTCGACGCGAGGGCATCCGTGTTGACGGCGGTGCCGATCCGCAGGCCCACGCGCGAGGCGAGGCTGCGGAGGGAGGCGGCCGGGGCGGAGGCCTGATGACCGGGCGCCGCGGGCGGCGTCGCGGGCACGGAGGCGAAGGCCGCCCCCTGGGCGAGGATGACGGCGCCGGCCCCCACCACCGCAGTGGTGATGAGACCGGCTCGAAGGCGCAGTGACACGCTGATACTCCTTTGTATGCGAGCGCGCGCCGACGGCGAGACCGCGGCGTCGCGACTGTCCGAATATGTTGCGTCAGACAGCTAATTACACCCGCACACGGGGGTCAAACATTTTGGAAAAGCTTGCGCTTTCGCAGTCGTGGTGCTGTGATCCGGCGGATCAGCGGGGGCGGAGGCCGTCGATCGTCATCGCGACGACCCGGTCGCGCTGCTCGTCGTCCTCGAACGCGACGCCGGCGACACCCGACACCATCCGGATGACGTCGCCGATGGTCGCGTCGGGACGCAGCTCGCCGGCCTCCTGCGCGCGGACCACCAGCGGCTCGCCCGCCGCGTAGAGGGAGGTGCGGCAGCTCAGCAGGACGGGGGAGTCCTTGTTGAGGCCTTCGAGCAGGGCCTTCTTGGTGCCCACGTAGAGCAGGAAGCGGCGCAGCCAGGCCTGCACGGCCTCCCACGGCTCCAGGGCGGCGGCGTCGTCGGCGGCGCGGACGACCGCCTCCACCTCCTCGACGTAGACGGCCTCCACGAGCGCGTCGCGGGTGGGGAAGTTGCGGTACAGCGTTCCGATGCCGACGCCGGCGCGGCGCGCGATGTCCTCCAGGGAGGCGCCGGCGCCGTCCTCCGCGAACGCGTCGCGGGCGGCGGCGAGCAGCGCGTCGAAATTGCGCCGGGCGTCCGCGCGCTGGGGGCGCTGGATGAGGGGACGCGCGATGGTGCTGTCGGCTACGTCGGTGCCGGTCACGGCTGGGGTCCTTCCGGGTGTGTGGAACTGAGGGTTGCGAAACGGAGGCATCCTCCGGTAATGTCTTTCCTGTAACCGGAGGTACCCTCCGAACGGAGCCTCCCTCCAATTGTAACTCCTCTTCCTCAGAGATTCACCCGGTCGACCACACGTCGGCCTCCTTCGAGAAACGGAAAGACCGTACCTATGTCTCGATCCCGTCCCTCCGCCACTTTCGCCGTCCTGGCGCTCAGCGTGGCCTCCTTCGCGACCCTCCAGTCGCTCGTCGTCCCCGTCCTGCCGGTCATCCAGCAGGACCTCCACACCACCACTGCCGGCGTCACCTGGACCATGACCGCCTGGCTGATCGCCGCCGCCGTCGCCACACCCCTGCTCGGACGCGTCGGCGACCTGGTGGGCAAGCGCCGCATCTTCGTGCTCGCGCTGCTCGCCGTGGCGCTCGGCAGCGTGATCGCCGCCGTCGCGCCCTCCATCGGCGTGCTCATCGCCGGCCGCGTCGTCCAGGGTCTCGGCGGCGCGATGTTCCCGCTCGCGTTCGGCATCATCCGCGACGAGTTCCCGCCGCACCGCCTCCCGTCCGCCATCGGCGCGATCGCCTCGATCATCGCGGTCGGAAGCGGCCTCGGCACCGTGCTGGCCGGCCCGCTCGCCGCAGCGCTGAGCTGGCGCGGACTGTTCCTCGTGCCGGTCGCCCTCACCGTGACCGCCGCGGTGCTCGCCCTCGTGATCGTCCCCGAGTCGCCCACCCGCGCGACCGGAGGCGTCAACCCGTGGTCGGCCGTCCTGCTCTCCGGGTGGCTGATCGCCCTCCTGCTGCCACTCAGCACGGGCGCGCAGTGGGGCTGGTCGTCGCCGGCCGTGATCGGCCTGTTCGCGCTCGCCGCCGTGCTGCTCGCCGCGTGGGTGGTCGTGGAGCTGCGCTCCCGGCACCCGCTGGTGGACATGCGGCTGATGCGCGAGCCGGGCGTCTGGTCGATGAACGCCGCCGCGGTCTTCATCGGAGCCGCGATGTTCGCGGTGTTCGCCTTCTTCCCGCGCTTCGTGCAGACCCCGGTCTCCACCGGCTACGGCCTGGGCGCGACGGTGGCCGAGTCCGGGCTCCTGATGCTGCCCATGCTCGTGACGATGGCCGTGACCGGCTTCCTGAGCGGACCGCTGGAGCGCTGGCTCGGCTTCCGCACCCAGATCGTGATCGCGGCGACCGTCATGGCCGCGGCGAGCCTGTCGCTGGCCTTCCTGCACGGCTCGCTGCTCGCCGTCGCCACAGCCTCCGGGGTGTTCGGCATCGGCCTGGGACTCATCTACGCCGCGATCACGAGCGTGGTCGTCCAGAGCGTGCCGGCCACGCAGACGGGCGTGGCGAGCGGGATGAACGCCAACCTCCGCACCGTCGGCTCGGCGATCGGCGCCGCCGTGATGACCGCGCTCGTCACCGGGACCCTCGGCGCCGGCGGCCTCCCGGCCGAGACCGGCTACACGGAAGGGTTCGCGACGGCGGGCGTGCTGGCCTTCGGCGCGGCCGTGGTGACGGTGGCGGCGGCGTTCGTGATGCGGTCGCGGGCGGCGCGGCGCACGGCGGCGCCGGCCGCGACCGAGCTGGCGGCTGCCGAGCTGGCCGCGACCGAGCTGGCCGCGACCGAGCAGGCCGCGACCGAGCTGGCCGCGGCCGAGCTGGCTGTGGCCGAGCTGGCCGCGACCGAGCAGGCCGCGACCGAGCAGGCCGCGCCCAAGCTGGCGGTGACTGAGTTGGCGGTCGCGGGGCGCGCCCAGCTCGACGCGGGCCGCGTCGCGGAGCCGCTCCGTGCGGCCGCGGCGGCCTCCGCCGAGGCCGCCGAGATGGCACGCCTGATCGAGAAAGTGGAGGCCGACCTCCCGGCCGAGGCCACCGTCTCGGCAGCGTAGGCCCCGTCGGCAACGGAGGAGATCCATCCGCCGCGACCTCGAGAACGCAGTCAACGGAGGAGACCGGTCGCAACCCGCGGCCGGTCTCCTCCGTTAGCTGCACCGGCCCGGCACCTGTGGTGCGGCGAACGGAGGAGATTCCGCGGCATCGGGGCCCGGTCTCCTCCGTTGACTGCGTTCGGGCGGTGTCGCGGCGCCAATCTCCTCCGTTACCGCCGCTGTCGGCGGCGCGCGGTAGCGTCGCGGCGTGACCGAGTGCCCGCTGTGCGGGGCGCCCGCCCATCCCGGGGCGCCGCTGCCGCTGTGCCTCGCGCACCTCCTGGAGGCGCACGAGTGGGTGGAGGGCGAGTTCGGCCAGACCGACCTGCTGCCGTCGCCGTGCACGTTCTGCGGCTCGCGGCTCGGCGTGCGGTACCCGTCCGGCTGGCTGTGCGCGGTCTGCGAGTGGCGGGTGGGTGAGACGGCGCCGGAGGGCGCGGCCGCCTCGCGCGTGGACGTCGTCTACTACCTGCGCTACCGCGACCGCATCAAGATCGGCACCACAGCGAACCCCGCGCAGCGGTTCGCGAGCCTCCCGCACGACGAGGTGCTCGCCTTCGAGCGCGGCGACCGCACCCTGGAGCATCGGCGGCATGTCGAGTTCGCCGCGCTGCGCATCCCCGGGACGGAGTGGTTCGAGACGGATGACGGGCTCCTCGCGCACGTCGCGGCGCTGCAGGACGGGGACCCGTGGCTGCTGCTCGCGCGCTGGCGCAGCGAGGCCGCGGCGCGTCACTAACGGAGGAGATCAGCCCCGGCAGACCGCCCGAGCGCGGCTAACGGAGGAGACCGGGGCTCCGTAGTGCGGGAACTCCTCCGGTGGCTACTCCGCGGCCGGAGGAGAGCGGCCTCAGTGCGCGGTCCCCGCCAGCACCTCCCGCTGCCGCGCCCGCCCCGGCTGGTCGTAGTACTTCGCCCACCAGCCGTCCGTCGGGTCGAGCCCGACCGCCGCCTCCACCCCGCTCTGCGGCCCCGGCGTCGGATCGTGCGGGGCGAGCGACAGCGAGTACCGGAACCGGTAGTGGTCGAACAGCCGCATGAACTCGGTGAAGTAGAGCTCGGCGACCGCGGAGTCCCCGCGGATGACGAGCATGTTCTCGTCGTTGCCCGTGGTGGAGGCCACGCTGAAGTTCGCGGAGCCGGTCACCACGACCGGGTCGTCGCCGAGCGGGTCGATCAGCAGATACTTGCTGTGCACGTACTCCACGTTGTTGGAGAACGGGTTCTCCAGCTCCGGGGCGAATCCCGCCAGCGCGCCGGCGGGCAGGAACGCCCCGGCGACAATTGTCGTGCCGGAGTCGGTGACCACCGCGCTCGCCTTCGCTGCGGCCTTCGGGTCCTCGAACAGCAGGTAGCGGAGGGCGTCGTGGGCGCCCGGCAGCGCGTCGCCGAACCGGGAGTCGAGCGTGAACGGGAACGTCCCGCACGCGATCGTCCCCGCCCCGTCGAACAGGGCCGCATAGCGGTCGAGGGCGGTGCTGCGCGTGTGCGGGCTGAACACCACGGACACCCCCGCGGGCCACGGGTCGGGCAGTGCGTCGTTGGCGTCCACCCAGTCGTTCAGCGTGCTGTACGGCGGATCGTCCAGCAGCTGCGTCCAGTAGGCGAGGTAGGCGGCGGCGATCCCCGGGTCGTCGATGGAGTGCCCGACGTTGGACTGCCCGAACACGCCGTTCGTCGTGATGTTGGTCGACCCGGTCCACACCGCGACGGGCGCGCCATTGTGCGACGCGACGACGAACTTGTTGTGCGGGATCTTCGCGTTGGCGCGCCAGAGCTTCACGAGGCCGTCGATGCCCGCCGCGGTCACGGCGTCGTGGTTCTTGGGGTTGCCGTCGTCGACGATCAGGTTCACGGAGGCGCCGGCCCGGTCGGCGACGCCGAAAGCCTGCAGCACCGCGGGCAGCTGGAACTCGTAGAAGCTGCCGTGCAGCTCCCAGCCCGCGTCCTGCGCCCGGCCGATGAACGCGAGGATGGCCTCCTGGAGCCCGCGCGAGAGCCACTTCCACGCGGCGTCGCCCGGGACGTCGGCGGGCAGGCGGTTCTGGAACCGCTCCGCGTACGCCTGCGACGAGATGACCCCGCGGTTGAACCACACCCCCTGCTGCGCGGGCTGCCCGGTGGAGACGGCGAGAGTGACGGAGTCGGCGGAGGTCAGCGGCTGCCCGGGAGTGCCCGTCATGCTGTGCACGATGTACGTGTAGTCGTGGCCCTCCTTCGCCGTGTAGTCGCCCCAGAGGAAGGTCTGCAGCGGGTTGACGTCGGTCGTCCAGGTCCCGGCCGGCGCGCCGGTGAAGCGGAGCCGGTTCGGGAGCCAGCGGTGCTCGCCCTCGGTGTGGTCGAGCCGCTCGATGCCGAAGCCGTGGACGCCAGGCATCGCCGCCTGGTCGTGGTCGATCCCGATCAGCACGACGTCGTTGCCTGCGATCGCCTGAGCCGACAGCGCGCCGCTCGTTCCAGTCGTCCTCATCGCGTCCTCCGTTCGCGAAGCGGGGATGTCAGCTGGAGCCTACGAGGCCGGCCGATACCGGTGCCACCCCCTGTCGCGCCAGCTTTCGTGACGGGGTGTTTCACCTGCGAAACACGGAGTCACGCCGGCTCGACCGCGCTTGCGGTTCGCCCGCATCCTGGGCGACATCCCGTCCCGCACCCGATGCAACCCAGGAGTACACATGCGTTCCCGTTCCCTCCGCACCCTCGCCGGCGCCGCCGTCGCGCTCACCGGAGTGCTGGCGCTCGCCGCGTGCGCCGGCGCCTCCGACGCCGCGACCGGCGGCCAGAAAGTCGACGGCGGTACGATCGTCTACGCCCACCAGCAGGAGCCCGCCTGCGTCTTCGGCGGCTGGATCGAGCAGGCCTACCTCTCCTATCAGGTGCTCGACAACCTCACCTCGCTCGACGAGAACCACAAGGTCGTCCCGTGGCTCGCCACCGGGTGGAAGCAGTCCAGCGACGGCCTCACCTGGACCTTCACCCTGAAGAAGGGGGTGAAGTTCACGGACGGCACTCCGCTCACCGCCGCGGCCGTCGCCTACAACTTCGACTACTGGGTGAACGGAGGCAACAGCACCGCCAAGGTCTGGCTGGACGGCTACTACAAGGACGCCAAGGCGATCGACGACCAGACCCTCCAGATCGACCTGTCGCGCCCCTACCCGCGCTTGGCCGACAACCTCACGCAGGGCTACTTCGGCATCCAGTCGCAGCACGCGCTCCAGACCCGCACGAAGGAGCAGAACTGCGAGGCCCCGATCGGCTCCGGCGCGTTCACCGTCGACAAGTGGAACCGCGGCCAGGACATCATCCTGAAGAAGAACAAGGCCTACTCGTCCCCGCCCGCCAACGCGAAGCACACCGGCCCGGCCTACGTCGACACGATCGACTGGAAGTTCGTCGCCGACCCGACCACCCGGGTCGCCGCACTGCAGGGCGGCCAGGTCGACGCGATTTACGACGTCCCCTCCGTGCAGTGGAGCGTGCTGAAGGCCGGCGGCTACCAGCTCGAGAAGTTCGTCACCCCCGGCCGGCCGCAGCAGATCTCGTTCAACACCGCGAAGGGGCCCTTCACCGACGAGCAGGTGCGCCAGGCGTTCGCCTACAGCCTGGACCGCCCGCAGATCGTGAACACGATCGGCCGCGGCGTCATCCCGTCGGAGGGCAACGGCGGCGTCAGCCAGGCGACTCCCGGCTACAGCACGAAGGCCGCGGACTGGTACACGCAGGACGTGAAGAAGGCGAACGCCCTCCTCGACGCCGCCGGCTGGAGCCAGAAGAACTCCGACGGCGTGCGGGTGAAGAACGGTCAGCCGCTGACCGTCCGGCTGCCGTACGGCGCCGGCTCGATCATCAACGCCGACGGCGCCGCCATCCTGCAGGGGGTGAAGGAGCAGGCGAGCAAGGTCGGTTTCGACGTGAAGCTCATCCCCGTGCCGCAGAGCGAGTTCTTCTCCGGCAAGTACTCCGGGCCGGACGCCTACGACCTCCAGGCCGGTTACTGGACGAGCGTCACGGCGGGCATCCTCTACATCAACTGGAGGCCGTCCACCGCCGCCGACCCGAACTACAGCAACAGCAGCTTCACCAACGACCCGGTGCTCGCGCAGTACATCCTCGACGGCAACTCCGCGGCGACCGTCGAACAGCAGAACGCCGGCTACCAGAAGGCGCAGGACTACATCGCGCAGCACGCGCTGTCGATCGGCGTCTACGACCGGCTGAGCACGCTCGCCGTCTCGCCCAAGCTCCACGACGTCTGGCAGGAGCACGCACAGGGAGGACCGACGTTCTATGACGCGTATCTCACCAAGTGAGCCGGCGTTCCCCGGCGCCGACATCGCGGCCGGGGAGGTCGCACCGGGGGGCGCGGCGGTCATCACGACCGTCCGCCCCCGGCGCGGCCGGGCCGTCGCCTACACCCTCCTGAAGAAGGCCGGCGCGGCGGTCGTGGTCCTGTGGGGCGCGGCGACCGTGGCGTTCTTCGCCCAGCTCGCCCTTCCCGGCGACCGGGCGACGACCATCCTCAACATCCGGGCCGGCCAGGTGCAGCTGCGCACCCCGGCCGAGCTTGAGCAGATCCGCGCCCAGTACGGCCTCACCCGCCCGGTCATCCTTCAGTACCTCGACTACCTGCGCGGGCTGGTCGCGGGTGACTTCGGGACGTCGTACCAGCAGTATCGCCCGGTCACCGCGATCATCGGCGAGCAGCTCGGCAGCACCGTCACCCTCTCGCTGACGGCGATCGCCCTGGCCTGGGTGATCATGGTCGTCTGGGTCACCCTCACGGCAGGGCGGGGCCCGCGGATCGGCGCGCTCGGCTCGACGGCGGACGTCGTCACCGCCGGGCTCCCGGCGTACTGGCTGGGCATCATCCTGCTGCTGGTGTTCGGTCTCGGGCTGCGCTGGTTCCCGATCATCAGCGGCTCGTCGCCGAACGGGATCGTGCTGCCGGCGCTGACGCTCGCGATCCCCTTGGCCGGGTTCATGGCGCAGAGCGTGCGCACCGAGTTCGAGCGCTCGCTCGATCAGCCCTTCGTGCTCTCGGCACGGATGCGCGGGATGGGGGAGTGGGGGATCCGGCTGCGGCACGTCCTCCGTCACGCCGTCATCCCCGCGGTCACCCTCTCGGGCTGGGCGCTCGGCGCGACGCTCTCGGGTGCGGTGATCGTGGAGTCGATCTTCTCGCGGCCCGGCATCGGCTCTGTGCTGGTCGCCGCGGTCAACTCCCAGGACCTGCCGGTCGTCACCGGCATCGTCACCCTCGTCGCCGTGGTCTACGTGGCGGCGAACCTCATCGTGGACGTCGTCTACACGGTGATCGACCCCCGATTGGAGCTGTCATGACCTCCGTCGTCTCACCCTCGAAGCAGCGTGTCGCACGGTCGACGGCGACGCGCCTCACCCGCGCGCCGTGGGGCCTCTACCTCGCGGTCGCCTTCGCCGCGCTGCTCCTTGTCGCGGTCTTCGCCCCCCAGCTCCTCACCACTCACCTGCCCACCGCCGTCGACTACTCCGCCGCCCTCCAGCCGCCGAGCTGGGCTCACCCGTTCGGCACGGATGAATCCGGGCGTGACCTCTACACGCGCATCGTGTGGGGCGCCCGCGACTCCCTCACCATCGGGGTCGGCGCCGCGGCCGTGAGCATCGGGCTGGCGCTGATCCTCGGCACGCTCGCGGCGCTCGGCGTCAGGCCGGTCGCCGTCGTGATCGACCGGTTCGTCGAGATCCTGTTCGCGTTCCCGGCGCTGCTGCTCGCGCTGCTGCTCATCGCGATCGCCGGCCCGAGCGCGGCCACGCAGGTCCTCGCGGTCGGCGTCGGCACGGCCCCGGGGTACGCGCGGATGATCCGCGGCCAGATCCTCGGCGCGCGGAACTCGGCGTACGTGGAGGCTGCGACGGCGCTCGGGCACTCGCGCTGGCGGATCGTGCGCGCGCACATCCTCCCGAACGCGCTGCGCCCGCTGATCGCGGTGTTCGCACTGTCGATCGGGCAGTCGATCGTGTGGGCGTCGAGCCTGTCGTTCCTCGGGCTGGGCGTCGCCCCGCCTGCGTCCGAGTGGGGCGCGCTGCTCGACGCGGGGCGGTCGTACCTCACTACTGCCTGGTGGCTCGTCGTCATCCCGGGCCTCGTCATCGTCGCGGTCGCGCTGGCCACGACCACCATCGGCCGGCACATCCAGGCGCGCCTGGAGAAAGGAGAGCGATCGTGAGCATCGCCGAGCAGAGCACCACCGCTGACCGTCCCACCACCGACGTCGACACCACGGGCGATCTCGCCGGCCTGGATTGGCCCGCCGCGCGCCTCCGCGTCCGCAACCTCCGCACCGGGTTCACCGTGGACGGCGTACACCGTCCCATCGTCGCCGGCGTCTCCTTCGACCTCCTCCCCGGCCAGTGCGTCGCGATCGTCGGCGAGTCCGGCTCCGGCAAGTCCGTCACCGCGCGCAGCCTGGTCGGCCTCGCCGGGCGCAACGCCACTGTGGAGGCCGACCGACTCGACCTTCACCACGAGGACGCCCGCGCCTTCACCCCACGGCAGTGGCGTCGCGTCCGTGGCCGGGACGTCGGCTTCGTCCTGCAGGACGCCCTCGTCTCCCTCGACCCGCTGCGTCCGGTCGGCGCGGAGATCGCCGAGGCCCTGCGCCTGCACGGCTGGGGGGACCGCGCCGCACGGAAGGCCCGCATGCGGGAGCTCCTGGAGCGCGTCGGCGTCCCGAACCCGGCCGTCCGCGCGCGGCAACGTCCCGACCAGCTCTCGGGCGGCCTCCGGCAGCGCGCGCTCATCGCCTCCGCGATCGCGCTCGACCCGGACATCGTGATCGCCGACGAGCCGACCACCGCTCTGGACGTCACCGTCCAGGCCCAGGTGCTGGCCCAGCTGGAGGCCATGAAGGAGCGCGGCGCCTCCCTCATCCTGATCAGCCACGATCTGTCCGTCGTCGCGCGCCTGGCCGACCACATCCTCGTCATGCGCGGCGGTGAGGTGCTGGAGCAGGGTCCGGCCGAGCGGGTGCTCGCCGCGCCGGAGCACGCGTACACCCGCGCACTGATCGCGGCCGTCCCCGGCGAAGCCACCCGAGGACGCGCGCTCACCCCCGGCTCACCCGCTCCGTCACCCCGGCCGCCGCTCGGCGACCCGGTGCTGGAGGCGCGCGAGCTGGTCAAGCGCTTCCACACCTCCGACGGCACCGTCACCCGCGCGGTCGACGGCGTCTCCTTCACCCTCCGCGCAGGCGAGACGCTGGGCATCGTGGGGGAGTCCGGCTCCGGCAAGAGCACGACCGCCAAGCTCGCGCTCGGTCTCGAACAGCTCGACGGCGGCGACGTGCGCCTCCTCGGCCAGGAGTGGTCGACGCTCCCCGAGTCGCGCCGTCGCGCCCTGCGCCGCCGCATCTCGGTCGTCTACCAGGACCCGCTGAGCTCGTTCGACCCGCGCTGGACGGTCGAGCGCATCCTGCTCGACGCCCTCCGCTCGGAGCGCTTCGCCGACCCGGCCGCACGCCACGCCCGCGTGCACGAACTGCTCGGCCAGGTCGGCCTGGGAGCGGAGGTGCTGCCGCGCTTCCCGCTCCGCCTCTCCGGTGGCCAGCGCCAGCGCGTCGCCATCGCGCGAGCCCTCGCCCCGCGGCCCGACGTGATCGTGCTCGACGAGGCCGTGTCGGCGCTCGACGTCACCATCCAAGCGCAGATCCTCGACCTCCTTGTCGCGCTGCAGCGGGAGTCCGGCGTCGCCTACCTCTTCATCTCGCACGACCTCGGCGTCATCAGTCACCTGAGCGACCGCGTGCTGGTGATGAAGGACGGCCGCGTCGTGGAGGAGGGGACGGCCGCGGACGTCTTCGAACGACCGCAGCAGCCGTACACTCGTGACCTGATCGCCGCGATCCCGGAGTTCGCCCCGGCCGGCGTCACCCGCAGCAACCCGGAAGGCGTCGCATGACCACCGAACCCAAGCAGCTCTTCGTCAACCTCTTCGAGATGGCCTGCGTGAGTCACATCACCCACGGCCTCTGGCCGCTGCCCGGCAACAACCGCGAGCGCTTCGCCGACCTCGACTACTGGCTGGAGCTCGCGCAGCTGCTGGAGCACGGCGGCTTCGACGGGATCTTCCTCGCGGACGTGATCGGCGCCTACGACGTCTTCCGCGGCGGCCCGGAGACCGCGCTGCGGGAGGGCTTGCAGAGCCCGAACCTCGACCCGCTGCTGTTGGTGCCCGCGATGGCGGCCGTCACCGACCGGCTCGGCTTCGGCGTCACGTTCTCGACCACGTATGAGCCGCCGTTCGCGTTCGCCCGCCGGATGTCGACCCTCGACCACCTCACCAAGGGCCGGATCGGGTGGAACATCGTGACCTCCTACCTCCCGAACGCCGCCCGCAACTTCGGGCTGGACGACGAGGTGCCGCACGACGAGCGCTACCGCCGCGCGGAGGAGTACCTGGACGTGCTCTACAAACTCTGGGAGGGCTCCTGGGACGACGACGCCGTCATCGCCGACCGCGTGGCCGGCGTGTTCACCGACCCGTCGAAGGTGCGGTACATCGACCACGTGGGCGAGCGGCACCGGGTGGCGGGCCCGCACATCGTGCACCCGTCGCCGCAGCGCACGCCGGTGCTGTTCCAGGCGACCGGGTCGCCGGCGGGGATCGAGTTCGCCGGCCGGCACGCCGAGGTCGTCTTCACCGGTGGCCGCACGAGCGAGGAGTTCCGCCGCAACGCCGACGGGATGCGCGACGCCGCCGAGCGCCACGATCGGCAGCGCGACGACGTGAAGTTCATCGCGATGGCCGGCGTGATCGTCGGCCGCACGACCGAGGAGGCTGAGGACAAGTGGAGGCTGTACCAGCAGCACTCCAGCCTCGACGGCATCCTCGCCCACAGCAGCCTCCCCGTGGATCTGACCGCGTTCCCGCGCGACATCACCGTGCGGGAGGCGCTGGCGCGCGCAGAGTTCCCGGCCGAGCGGGTGCCGTTCCTCCCGCTGGACCGCACCGTGGGCCAGGCGCTGGACTACATCAAGAACGGCCGCGACGACCGCTTCCTGGTGGTCGGCGACCCGAAGACGGTGGCGGACGAGATCGAGCGCTGGCTGGACGAGGACGGCCTCGACGGCATCAACCTCCGCCAGTACCACTCCTTCGAGACGGCCCGCGACTTCGCCGAGCTGGTCATCCCGGAGCTGCGCCGCCGCGGCCGGCTGCCGCAGGAGGGGGAGAGGTCGGGGACGCTGCGGGAGCGGCTGTTCGGCGACGGCCGCAACCGGCTGCCGGAGCGGCACCCGGCGACGCGGTACCGGGGCGGAGCGAACCTGCGCGAGGAGGCGGCGGCCGCGACGCGCTGACGCGTGCCCCTCGGCGTGGGCGGGTCGCGCCTCACGTACCCGTCACACGGCCCCGCGAACCCCCGCGCCCGCCCGCGCCCCCCGAAACCCCACGAACGCGAGGTACACCCCCAGGAACCCCTCCCACACGATTTCCGGAAGCGTCGCCACCGCCGACACCGGCGACCCCTGGCTCCACAGTCCGAACAGGACGCCGATCCCGGACAGCGCGACGAGCGACCCGCCGACCATCCCGACCACCGCCATCGGCCGCGGCACCAGCCCGGAGCGCAGCACCTGCCAGCCGAGGAGGACGCCGTTGCCGAGCCCCGCGACGAAGCCGGGGCCGAGCAGGAACGTCCAGTTCCGCAGCGCGACCAGCGTCTGCGCGGACGTGGTGAGCGCACCGGGGTCGCCGAACGCCGCCGCGTGCTGGCGGAGGGTCACGACGGTGAGCAGGCACAGCATCCCGACCGCGATGAACACGCACTCCATCACCCGGGCGACGACGTAGCCGAGCGCGAGGCCCTCGGCGCGGCGGCGGAGGACCGGGAAGAGCGCGAGCGCGGTGCCGAGGTTTGCGGCGATGAGCACCGCCTCGCAGAGGATGCCGGACACCACGCGCACATCGGCCCCGGCGCCGAGCACGTAGTGCGGGTCGTCGAGCACCGGTGCGTAGAGCAGGACGCCGGCGATGGCGGACACGAACGTGATGAGGAAGAGCACGCCCGCGGTGAGCGAGCGTCGCCGGTCGGCGGCGGAATCCGTTGCGACGACGGCGGTCGATGTGGTGGTCATGTGCCCTCGGATCGGGTGAAAGGTGGCTAGGATTACGGGTGTACGGTGTACACCACGAACGATAGGTGTACGGCGTACACCTTGTCAATACCCTCGAGGAGCCGCCGATGCCGCAACCCCCGCGCCCGCGCCTCACCCGCGACACCGTCCTCGCGAGCGCTCTCGCCCGCGCCGACGCTGCAGGCCTCGACGCCTTGTCGATGCGCTCCCTCGCCGCCGAGCTCGGCGTCGTCCCGATGGCTCTCTACAAGCACGTCGCCAACAAGGACGAGCTGATCGACGGGATGGTCGACCTGGTCTGGGCGGAGGTCGAGCCGCCGGCCATCGGTGGGGCTGCCGGTGCGCCCCGAACCACCCCACCCCCAACCGCCCCATGGCACGAGGCCATGCGCGCCCGGGCCGTCTCCCTCCGCGCGGCGCTGCGTCGCCACCCCTGGGCCGTCGGACTGATGGAGTCGCGCATGCGTCCCGGCTTGGCCAACCTCGCCGCGCACAACGCGATGATGGGCTGCCTCCGGGAGGCGGGGTTCTCGTTCCGCGCGACCGTGCACGCCACCTCGGTGCTCGACGCCTACGTCTACGGCTTCGCCCTGCAGGAGAAGACCCTCCCGTTCGACACCCCGGAGGAGTCGGGGGAGGCCGCCGCCGCGAAAGGCGAGACCGTTCCGCCGGAGGTGGCTCTCCGCTTCCCGTACCTCCTGGAGGTCGTGGCCGAGCTGGCCCGGGAGGGCTACGACTACGACGAGGAGTTCGCCACCGGCCTCGCCCTCATCCTCCAGGGCATCGAACGCCTCCAGCCCTGACCGGCACCCGTCAGTCGAGGTGGTCGAGGTAGCGGAGGATGATCCCCTCGCGCAGCGCCCACGGGCAGACCTCGAGCACCGGAACGTCGAACGCGCGCATCGCCTCCCGCAGCACAACCCCGCCGGCGACGATCTGGAAGGTCCGGTCCGCCGTGATCCCCGGCAGCGCGGTGCGGGCGTCGGCCGTGAGCTGTGCCAGGCGCGGCACCCAGTCCGCGAGCTCCGAGCGGCGCAGGAGGCTGCGCTCGGTCCCGCCGGGACCGCTCGCGGTCGAACCGGCCAGGCGGGCGAGCGAGCGGATGGTCTTGGAGGTGCCGATCACGTGCGCGGACCCGCGGTCGGTGAAGCGTCCGACCGCGTCGGCGAGCGTTGCCCTGGCGTGGTCGCGGAGGGCGGTGACCTGGTCGGCGGTCGGCGGGTCCTGGTGCAGGAAGCCGATGGTGCTGCGGCCGGCGCCCAGCGGCAGCGAGACGGCCGTGTCGGGGTACTCGTCGACGCCCTCGGCGATCTCGAGCGAGCCGCCGCCGATGTCCATCAGGAGGATGGAGCCGGCGGACCAGCCCGACCAGCGGCGCACAGCGAGGAACGTCAGCCGCGCCTCGTCCTCGCCGGAGAGCACCTGGAGGTCGACGCCCGTCTCGTCCAGGATGCGGGCCAGGATCGCAGGGCCGTTGGCGGCCTCCCGGATCGCCGAGGTCGCGAACGGCAGCAGCTCCTCGATGCCCTCCGCGCGGCCGACCTCCACCGCCGACCGGATCGCCTCCAGGATCGCCGTCTCGCCCTCGGCGCTGATCGCGCCGTCCTCGGTGATGTAGCGCATGAGGCGCAGCACGGACTTGTGCGTGGCCGCCGGGAGGGGGCGCGCGCCCGGGTGTGCGTCGACGACGAGCAGGTGGACGGTGTTCGATCCCACATCGAGGACTCCGAGTCGCATAGTCAGACAGTAGTGGGCGGACAGACCGCCCGCGACACGCGCGTCCGGGGTGCGAAACGCGGCTCCGGGAGGGCGACACGCCGTGTCGATGTACCCAGTTCGGAGGTGGGTCTGTCGGTGGTCCCGCGTATTCTCGGAGGTGTCGGAAGATGTCCCGAAAAAATCGCCCAAACACTACATGTAGTGGAATGACAATCGTGTCATTCAGGTTATATAGTGGGTAAACACCGCGAGACACGCGAGTGACAAGATTTCTGGGGAGGCCATCATGGACTACGAAAACGACACTGTCGGCGGCTATGCGGTTCCGGTCGACCCGATGGACCTGCTGCAGTGCGACAGCTGCCAGTAGTCCGCTGACGACAGCTTCGAGAACCCCGGCGCCGAGTGCGCCGGGGTTCTCCTTTTTGACCGGGAGCCCGGGGCGCTCGGGGCGCTTGCGTAGAATCGTCGGGTGCCAGTGAATCCAGAGCTCGTGGGTCGGAGCTTCCCGCCCACCCCTCCGTATCTCGTCGGCCGTGAGAAGGTGCGCGAGTTCGCCGCCGCCGTGCTCGCGACGGATCCGATCAGCTTCGACGTGGCGGCTGCGCAGGCCGCGGGCCACGCCGACCTCGTCGCGCCGCCCACCTTCCCGGTCGTGGTGCAGCAGCTCACGCTCGACCAGCTCCTCGCCGACCCGGAGGCGGGCATCGACTTCAGCCGGGTCGTCCACGGCGATCAGCGGTTCACGTTCTCGCGCCCGGTGATCGCGGGCGACGAGCTGACGGCGACGCTGACCGTCACTGCGGTCAAGTCGCTCGGCGCGCACAGCATGGTCACCGCGGAGTCGGTGATCGTGGACGGCGCCGGCGATCACGTCGTCACCTCCGTTTCCACCCTGGTCGTGCGAGGAGACGAGTGATGGCCGCCCCCGACTTCGACGCCCTGACCGTCGGCGACGTCGTCGCCGAGCGCTCCTTCGACCTCAGCCGCGACGCTCTCGTCCGCTACGCCGGCGCCTCCGGTGACTTCAACCCGATCCACTACCGCGACGACGTCGCGACCTCGGTGGGCCTCCCCGGCGTGATCGCCCACGGGATGCTGACGATGGGTCTCGCCGTCCAGCCGGTGGTCGAGTGGGCCGGCGACCCGGCGCGTGTCGTGGACTACCAAGTGCGCTTCACCCGCCCGGTGGTCGTGGACCCGGCGGAGGGCGCGAACGTGCAGGTCACGGCCAAGGTCGGCCAGCTCGACACGGAGGCCCGGGTCGCGCGCATCGACCTGACGACGACGTTCAACTCCGAGACCGTGCTCGGCAAGGCGCAGGTCCGCGTCTCGCTCGCGTGAACGACGAGATGACCGCGACTCCGCCCCTGTCGGAGCTGACGACCATGCGGGTCGGCGGCGTCCCGGAGACCCTGATCGCCCCGGCCGACACCGATGCGCTCGTCGCGGCCGCCCGCGAGGTCTGGGCGTCGGGCGAGGACTGGCTGCTGCTCGGCGGCGGCTCCAACACGGTCGCGAGCGATGAGGGCTTCGAGGGCACGGTGATCCGCGTGGTGACCCGCGGTGTCGAGCGCCTCGACGCGCCGGAGGGGCGCGTGCGCCTGCGGGTGCAGGCCGGCGAGCCCTGGGACGACGTCGTCGCTCTGACCGTCCGCAACGGCTGGTCCGGCATCGAGGCGCTGTCCGGCATCCCCGGATCGACCGGCGCTGCCCCGGTGCAGAACATCGGCGCGTACGGCCAGGAGCTCGAGTCGGCGCTCCTCGGCGTCGACTTCCTCGACGCGAGCACCGGGGACGTCCGGCGCCTGTCGCGCGCGGACCTGGACCTGGGATACCGGACCTCTGTGCTGAAGCGCGGCCTGCTCGGCGTGGTGCTCACGGTGGACCTGGAGCTGGCGGACAACTCGGTCCCCGGCGGCGTCGGGGCGCCGCTCAGCGCCCCGGTCGCCTACGCACAGCTCGCCGACTCGCTCGGTGTGCCGCTCGGGTCGCGGGTGCCGGTCGCCGAGCTCCGCCGCGCCGTGCTCGCGTTGCGCGCCTCGAAGGGGATGGTGCTCGACCCGGCCGACCCGGACTCGGTCAGCGCTGGAAGCTTCTTCACCAACCCGATCGTGTCGGAGTCGTTCGCACGCGGCCTGCCGGCGAACGCGCCCCGCTGGCCCGTGACGCCTCCGGAGCCGGACGTCGTGATCGGTCTCCCGCCGGGCGGCGTGCACCCGCTGGACATCCCGCCGCTCGCCGACGGCCCGTACGACGTCAAGCTCTCGGCCGCCTGGCTGATCGAGAACGCGGGAATCCGCCGGGGGTTCTCCCTTCCGGGATCGGGCGCCGGCATCTCGTCCAAGCACACGCTTGCGATCGTCAACCGCGGCCACGCGAGCGCGGCGGACATCGGCCAGCTCGCCTCCTTCATCCAGGCCCGGGTCCAGGCGGAGTTCGGGGTGCTGCTGCGCCCGGAGCCGATCCTGGTCGGGCTGACGCTGTGACCGCACGCCGATCACGCCCGTAGCGCCGCCGCGAACGGCAGCACGGCGCCCGCACCTGCCCGGCGCAGCTCGCGCCCGGCCACGGTGACGGTCCACCGGCTGTCGATGAGGTCGTCGACGAGCAGCACCGGCGCACCGCCCGGGAGGTCGATCCCCGAGGCGTCGAACCGGTCCCAGACCCCCGCGAGCCGGTAGGTGCTGTTGCCGCCGGGACCTCCCGACGGACCGCCGCCGCGGAGCGCGAGGGCGCCGAGGTAGGGGAGCCGCCCGACCTGGGCGAGCCCGCGCGCGAGGCTCTCGGTGAAGCGTGGCCGGCCGCGCGACGGCATGGCGACCACCGCAGCGGGACGGCTCGCCCAGTCCCAGTCGGCGAGCACCTGCACGCACGCCTTCAGGATCTCGGGAGGGCACTCGCCGTCCGGTGCGTCGGCGTCGAGGAGCTGCCGCAGGCGTCCGCCCCAGCCGAGGTCGGTGAGCCGTGCGAGCACCCGTCCGGGTTCGACCTGTTCGCCCGGGCCGATCTTGCCCCGCACGGGCACGCCGAGGCTGTCGGCGCCGGTCGGCCACAGCTTGCGCGGTTCGACGGGGACGCCGACCCGGTCGAGCTCCGCCGCGATCGTCTGCCGCGCGTCCACGGCCACTCCCGCCGGGTACCACTCGCCGGCGCAGCGGTCGCACCGTCCGCACGGGCCCGCGTCGGGATCGTCCAGCTGGCGCTGCAGGAACTCCATGCGGCATCCGGTGGTGGTCTCGTAGTCGAGCATCGCCTGCTGCTCGGCCTCCCGCGCCGCCGCGATCCGCTCGTAGCGGTCGCGGTCGTACGCCCACGGCCGGCCCGTCGACACCCAGCCGCCCGGCACCCGCCGCACCGCACCGTCGACGTCGAGCACCTTGAGCAGCAGCTCAAGGGTGGACGAGCGCAGGTCGACCCTGCTCTCGAGCACCCGCGTGGACTGCGCCTGCTCGCTCAGTGCGCCGAGCAGGGCTGTCGCCTTCTCCTCGGTCGGCATGGCCGCCGTCGCGAAGTACCGCCAGATCGCGCGATCCTCCGGACCGGGCAGCAGCAGGACGTCCGCCGACTCCGTGGCGCGCCCGGCGCGGCCGACCTGCTGGTAGTACGCGACAGGGGAGGACGGCGCTCCGAGGTGCACCACGAATCCCAGGTCGGGCTTGTCGAAGCCCATGCCGAGCGCGCTGGTGGCGATGAGGGCCTTGACCTCGTTGCGTTTCAGCCGCCCCTCCAGCTCCTCCCGCTCGGCCGGATCGGTCTGCCCGGTGTAGGCGGCGACATCGTGGCCGGCCCGGCGCAGCACGCGCGCCGTGTCGTCCGCGGCCGACACGGTGAGCGCGTAGACGATCCCGCTGCCGGGGAGGTCGGCGAGATGGCCGGCGAGCCAGGCCAGGCGCGCCGTCGCGTCCTCGAGCGCGAGGACGCCGAGCCGCAGCGACCGGCGCGCCAGCGGCCCGCGGATGGTGCGCACCGTCGCCGCGAGCGCCGCGCCGTCGAGCTGCTCCTCGACGTCGGCGACCACCCGCTGATTCGCGGTCGCGGTCGTCGCCAGCACCGGGATGCCCTCCGGCAGCGCGGCGACGAGGTCGCGCAACCGCCGGTAGTCCGGCCGGAAGTCGTGCCCCCAGTCGGAGATGCAGTGCGCCTCGTCGATGACGAGCAGGCCGCAGCGCTCGATCAGGGCCGGGAGCTGCTGATCGCGGAAGTCCGGGTTGTTCAGCCGCTCCGGCGACACGAGGAGGACGTCCACCGTGTCGTCGCGCAGGCGGGCCGCCACGTCGTCCCATTCGTGCCGGTTGGCCGAGTTGATCGACAGCGCGCGCACGCCCGCCCGGGCCGCCGCCTCGACCTGGTCGCGCATGAGAGCCAGGAGGGGCGAGACGAGGATGGTCGGCCCCGCGCCCTGTTCGCGGAGCAGCATCGTCGCCACGAAGTACACCGCGGACTTGCCCCAGCCGGTGCGCTGGACGACCAGGGCCCTGGCGTGATCGTCGACGAGAGCCGATACCGCCTCGTACTGCCCGTCGTGGAACGCCGCGTCGGGGCGGCCGACGAGCGCCCGGAGGCGGCTCAGGGCTCGATCGCGGGTGGCCTCGGGGACGGTGTCTGTGGTGCTCATGCAGCCATCGTTCCAGACGGGGCCGACGTTGCGACCGGTGCGCGAGAATCTGTGGAAAGGTCGCCGGATCGGTGAGCTGTGCAGGACTTTTCTCACGGCGGCCGCGGGCACCGCGTCGGGTGATCGAGGAGATGAAAAGGTGGCGTCGGCCCGGGAAGTCGGCGCGGATCGCTCCCGGTCGGCTCCGAACGCGCACCTAAAGTTTCAGGGTGTCCACTCGTACCCGCACTCGCGCACAGGCTCCGCTCCGCCCGTTCGAGCTGCGGCTCCGCCTCCCCAACGGCACCTCAGCGGTCGTCGTGATGGACGCGCGCAACGTCGGTGAGGCGCTCGACATGGCCCGCAAAGCGCTCGGCGACGTCCAGGTCATCGAGTCGCGGTGAGCCCTCGTCCGTGACAGCCGACTCCCCGGGCCGCGGCCCGCTCCGCGTGATGCACGTGGTCGACAGCATGGGGCACGGCGGAGCTCAGCAGGTGGTCGTCGACCTGTCCAATTGGCTGGCCACGGACAAGGGTGTCGCGGTCTCGGTGTTCGGGTTGGGAGGCTCGGCCGTCTCCCGGTTGGCGGCGCCGGTGCGCTTCATCGAGCACGACACGGGCGGGTTCGTCGCGCAGACCAGGAGGCTGCTGCGCGCGGCACGCCAGACCCGGCCGGACGTCCTCCACGCCCATCAGCGCCGTGAGGCCCTGCAGGCGCTCATCGTCGGGCGGCTCCTCGGCATCCCGGTCGTGGAGCACGCTCATACGCGGCTGCCGAGCGTGCGCCCGCGCGTCCTGTCGTTCCGCAGCCGGGTCGTCTTCGCGGTCGGTCCCGCCGTGGCCGAGATGGTCGTGGTCGACGCCGGGCGCCCGGCCACGCGTGTGGTGATCGTCGGAAACGTGCCGGCGCAGCGCTCCGGGGCGCCCGACCCGGTCCCGAACGACGTGACGGCGCCGCTACGCCTGCTCGCGGTCGGCCGGATGGTCGAGCAGAAGGACCCGCTCCGCTTCGTCCGCGTCGTGGCGGAGCTCGCGAGCCGGCGACCCGTGGAGGCCACCTGGGCCGGCGACGGCGAGCTCCGCGACGCCGCACGCGCGTCGGCGGCCGAACGGAACGCGCCGGTCGACTTCGCCGGCCAGGTCGACGATGTCCCCGCGCGACTGGACGCCGCGCACTTCCTGCTGATGACCTCCCGCTGGGAAGGCACGCCCCTCGCGGTGCTGGAGGCCTTCGATCGCCGCCGCCCGGTCGTCGCGACGGCGTCGGCGGCGAACGGTCTCCTCGCCGACGGCCGGGGCTACGAAGTCCCCGACGACGCCACGGACGCGGAGTTCGCGGCCATCATCGCGCGGGCGGCGGACGACACCGCGGCCCGCGCCGGCGTGGTCGCGAACGCCAAGCGCTGGGCCGACACCGAGGCGTCCCCCGAGCGCGTCTTCAGCCCGGTGCTGGAGGCGTACCTGCGGCTCGCCGGACCGGCCGTCCGCTCGTGAGCCCGCTGCTGCTCTTCGGCGGGGCGGTCGCGATCCTGGCGGTCGTCCTCCTCATGATCGCGGTGCCCGCGCGGCTGATCCGCGGTGTCGCCGTGTCGTTCACGGTGGTGGCGGCGTCGTTCGGGCTGGCGAACTTCGCGCCCGACCCAGTGCGCCCGCCCGTCGCGATGGCTGCGATCGGTGTCCTGGTGCTCGCCCTTGTCCGCTCGCGTGCCGTCGCGTCCGGGGGTGTCCGGTTCTGGGCGGTGACCGCCTGGTGGGGATTCATCTCGCTGAGCGTTCTCCTCACCGGAAGCTACGGGACGAATCGCATCGTGCTGTACTTCGGTCTGGCGACGCTGGCGGCGTACGTCGCCTCCTCGCTCGACCGCACGGAGCTCCGGATGGTGTACGCCACCATTGCCGGTCTGGCCGCGGTCCAGGTCGGCCTGGCGTTCGTGGAGATCCTCGTCCTCCCCGAGCCGATCTGGGGATACACGGGGGGCATCCGGTACAACCCGTTCACCGATGACATCTACGCCCGTGCCCAGGGCACGTTCGGCCACCCCATCGTCTTCGCCGTCTATGTCGGAATCGCGATGATCGTCGCCTGGTCGAATCCGGCGCGCTGGTCTCCGAGGTGGAGACTGGTCAACCTGACGGTCGCGACCGTCGGTCTCGCACTCTCGGGGACGCGCAGCGCGGTCGCCGCCGTCGCCGTCGGGCTGCTGGTACACGTCGCCCTGAACAGCTCGCTGACGACCTGGCTGCGTTCCGCGATCGGCGTCGGCGCGGTCGTCATCGTGCTGTTGAACATCGACATCGGAATCGGGACCATCGTCGCCAATCTGCTCGACTCGGGTTCGTGGACGCACCGCCTCGGCGCGCTCGAGTCGGTCCGCGCGCTCCTGGACCGCCCGACGATG
The DNA here is from genome assembly GCF_039615055.1 of Microbacterium sp. X-17. Classification (NCBI taxonomy): domain Bacteria; kingdom Bacillati; phylum Actinomycetota; class Actinomycetes; order Micrococcales; family Microbacteriaceae; genus Microbacterium; species Microbacterium sp. X-17. The sequence continues at coordinate 900,232 of NZ_JBDHNI010000003.1, read as the reverse complement.
GAGGCGTGGTTCGGGAACGGGTTCGGAAGCGAGGCGATCCTCTACGATCGCGGTCTCATGCAGCAGACCTACCTCCGGGCGGTCGACAACATGCTCGTCTATGCGCTGGGGACCACGGGGATCGTGGGCCTGAGCGCCCTCGTCGCCTTCTGGGCCGTCGCCTTCTGTTTCGCGGACAGGACCATCAAGGCGGTGCTGGCGATGCTGTTCGCGATGTTCTTCTCGTTCGACCTGTTCACGTGGATGAACGCGGGAGTCATCACCAGCCTGCTGATCGCCCTCCCACGCTCTGACAAGCCCGTCCCGGGCGTCGTCACGCAGGTGGATGAGGTGCGGGCGCTGCGGGCGGTCTAGCCCGGCACGTCAGCGCCTCAGCGCCCGGCGCGGAGCTCCTTGCGGGCCGAGCGGCGCGTCGGTGCGTCGTCATCGCCTCGCGGCGCCTCGTCGCCCGCCGGCTTCTCCGCAGCGCCCGCGTCGCCCGCCGCGACCTCCACGTTCTCGTTCGACGTGTAGTAGTCGTTGCGGTAGTACCCGTAGTCGTGGGAGTCGACGCCGTTCGGCGGGATCTTGTTGAGGACGGCGCCCAGCACCTTGCCGTTGACGCGCGTGACCGAGCGGTAGGCCTTCTGGAGCTGCTCGGCGGTGACCTGCTTGGCGCCGACGGTGATCACGACGCCGTCCGCGATGGTGCCCAGGATGGCCGCGTCCGTCACCGAGAGCAGCGGGGGCGCGTCGAGGATCACCGTGGCGACGCCGGACAACGCGGCGATCAGTTCGCGCATCGTCCGCGAGCCCAGGAGCTCGCTCGGGTTCGGCGGGACGCGGCCGGCGCCGAGCACCCGCAGGTGGCTGCTCGCGGTCGGCGCCTGCAGCGCGTCGCCGAGAGCGACCCGGCCGCTTAGCACATCGGTGAGGCCGACCCCGCCGCGCAGGTTGTACAGGGTGGACTGCATCGGACGGCGCAGGTCGCAGTCGATGATGACGACGTTCGCGTTGCCGGAGGCGATGGCGTCGGCGAGGTTCGCCGTCAGCGTCGACTTGCCCTCACCGGGGATCGAGCTGGTCACCACGATGACCTTCGGCGGGTTGTCGACGTCGATGTAGCTCAGGTTCGTGCGCAGCTCGCGCAGGGACTCGGAGATCGCGAAGAGCTGCGCCGAGTCGCCCGAGCCGTCGTGCTCGACGATCCGCTTGCGGTCGGAGAGCGCCGGGCTGGCCGGGACGGTCCCGATCACCGGGGCGTCGAGGAGGCGCTCGATCTGGTCGACCGACCGGACCCGCCGGTCGAAGTGCTGGCGGAGCAGGGCGTAGACCAGCGCGAGGGCGAAGCCCGCGAGCAGGGCGAGCACGAGCGCCGTCTGGATGTTGGGCGACGACGGGAAGTACGGCGGCCGCGCGTTCGCCAGGGAGACGAAGGCGATGGACGGATCGCCGACCGACCCCTCCGGCGACTCCAGCGCCTTCACCTGGTCCGAGAGCGCGGTCGTCCACGCGTTGGCGAGTTTCGCGGCGCCCTCCGGGCTGCTCGCGCTCGCAGTGATCTCGATGATGGCCGTGTCCGCCGGAAGGGTGGCGGTGATCTTCCCGAGCAGGTCCGAGACCGAGCGGTCCGTGCCGAGGATCTCCTGCGCCCGCTTGGCCACCGCGTCCGACGTGGCCACACGCACGTACGTCTCGGCGCGGGACTTGGCCAGGCTCTCGCCCGCGAAGGTCATCGAGAGGCTCTCGCCCGCCGCCGCTTGGGTGAGGCCGGTCGCCGTGGACTGGTAGACGCGGGGCTGCAGCGCGGTGAAGCCCGCGACGAGACCGATCGTCGCCAGCACGATGATCGCCTCGCCGAGCCAGTAGCGCCTGATCATCCGCACGAAGTCGCGCAGGTCCCTGCCCTTCGACTGGTTCTCCGTGGTGTCCGTCGGCGAGGTCATGTCACAGCTCCATTCCGGCGTCGGCGGCCTGTTCGTTGTCGGGGTGGGGGTCGGTTAGCTCGAGCAGTCGGAGCCGCAGCAGCTCGTCAATCAGCGCCCGGCAGTCGGCGCGAGCCGACTCCGGGTGGTCGGGATAGGTGTCGAGCACGCGTTCGACGATCGCGTCGTCCGTCGAGTGCCCGTCGAACGACCGCCAGAGCAGGCCGGAGGTTCCGTTGAGAACGAACTGGCGGAAATCGGAGACGTCGGCCACCGCCCAGCGGCCCGCCGTCGTCTCCACCCACACGACGGAGCGGGAATGACGGTGCACGCGGGCGGAAGTTTCATCCTCAACGTCACCCATCGTGTCGGCGCTCCTCACGACCGCCACTCGAGCACCCCCGCGTCGACGAGGACGTCGATCGCGCCGCGCAGGGCGAGGGCGTCGCCCGGCTCTGCGCCGTGGATCGCCCGCAGCCGGTCCAGCAGCTCCTGCTCGGACCGGGGCGCTCCCGCCTCCAGCCACAGCGTCCTGGCGACTCCGGCCAGTACCCGGATCTCGCTTCCGTGAGCGAGGACGAGCACGTCGGCGATCTCCAGGGCGTCGGAGGCCCGCGTGCGGATCAAGCCGGGCTCCGTCACCTCGTCGCGGTCGCACTCGACGGCCGAGAACGCGAGCTCCTCGTCGGTCAGCCGCGGCGACGCGGGTGGACCGGAGGCCGGGTCGAGGTCGACCACGTCGGCATAGCTGAGCAGCTCGATCCCGCCGACCCGCCGGATCAGCTCCGCGAGGGCGCCGAGCGGGCTCGGGTGCCGCTCCAGCGCCGAGAGCTGCGGGACGAGCGCCTCCAGGCTCTCGACCACGTCGAGGCGTCGGGACCGCGGCTGCCGCGGACCACCCGCCTCCCGGTTCAGGACAATCACCCGGTCCACCTCGTGCGGGACGTCGGCGACCGGCAGCCCCAGCTCGGCGGGAGCGTGCTGCGCTTTGGCCGGCCCGCCCTGCTCGACCGAGAGCGGCTTCGCGTAGGGGAGGACGCTGCCGTCCGCATTGACGAGGGCCGTCTCGTCCGTCAGATACCCGTGCGGCCCGGCGAGCCGGGTGATGGCGGTGGTCTTGCCTGCCCCCGACGGCCCCACCAGGAGGATCGCGCGGCCGTCGGCGCGGACGGCCGCCGCCGCGTGGAACAACAGCCCCTGTCCCGCGTTCAGGTCGATGAGCGTGCGCGTGATCAGGGCGCTCGCCTGGGCAAGGCCGGCGGCGATCGCGTCCGGCGTGTCCGTGGGCGAGTCGAGGACGAGCTCGTCGTCGGTCCCGGCGTGCGGGTCGAGCAGCAGGTGCGCCCAGGCGTCCGCGAAGGCCGGGGCGAGGGTCCCGGCTCCCACGCCGGTGATCCGGACGCGCACTGCCCGACCGAGGGCGCCGATGACGAAGCCGGCCTCCGCTTCCTGCGGGCCGTGCTGGTGCGGTCCGGTCGGGTCGGCGGGCATAGGTCTCCTCGGGTGCGTTCGGGTCGGGGCGGAAAGACACCAGTATCGGCGCGGGCACGGCCGAGGAGTCGCAACGGACCTCCCGCTCGGCGCTCGCGATGATCGGGTGATGTTCTACCTGAGAAATCAGACATGCGGGTCGATTCTTCGGGTGAAGAACGGAGCGGGGAGGAGCGTCGTCGCCTCCCCGCCCGCGGAGCGGCGACGTCGACGGGGTCATCCTGTCCGTCTGCATCCGCGTCCGACCGAGGGGAGTCCTGATGCCAGGGACCGGGTTCTCCGTCCTGTTCGTGTGCACCGGCAACATCTGCCGCTCGGCGATGGCCGAGCGGCTCCTCTCCGCCCGGTTGTCGCTCTCCACCGGCGCAGCGGGGGAGGGCGTGGTCGTCCGGAGCGCGGGGACCCGCGCGGTCGTCGGGAGGTCGATCTCGTCGCAGACTCGACCCCGCGTCCGCGCGTTCGGCGGCGATCCGGACGGTTTCGTGGCCACCCAGCTCACCGAGGCGGCGATCGCCGGCGCCGACCTCGTCCTCGCGCTGACCCAGGAGCACGCGACGCGGGTCACCGCGCTCGACCCCGGCGCCTTCTCCCGGACGTTCACGCTGCTGGAGTTCGCACGGGCGATCGAGGGCTTCGCCGGGGACGGCGACCCGGGCGATCCTGCTCGGTGGCACGCGCTCACCGGCCGCGCCGTGGACGCCCGCCGCCACGGACTGCTCCCGCCGCGCGCGGACGACGACATCGACGACCCCTACGGCAAGCCGGACGCGGCGTTCGACGCGATGGCGCGCCGGCTCGTCCCGGCGATCGACCTCCTGGCCGGTCGGCAGGCGTCCGCGTGACGACGCCCGACGGAGACGACGACCCCCTGCTTCCGCGCGGATCCGCGCCCGACGCATCCGGGCGACGGCAGGAGCGGCGCCGATCCGAGCGCAGACGGAGGCGACGCCTCTGGATCTGGATCACCGCGGCCGTCCTCGTGATCGTGCTGCCGGTGGCGCTCGTCGGCGGGTACCTGCTCTGGCTGGGGTCGTCGTTCGACGACACGGTCGAGCGCATCCCGCACGCGTTCCCTGACGAGTCCGGGCGTCCTCCGGCCGTCGCGGGCGCGGCCAACTTCCTGCTCATCGGATCGGACTCCCGGAACGGCCTCCGCGATCCGTTGTCGGGCGGGGCGACCGGCGAGCGCTCCGACACGCTCATGCTGGTCCACATCCCCGCCGACCGTTCCGGGGTCGTCGTCGTCTCGCTGATGCGCGACCTCTGGGTCCCGATCCCGGGCCACGGCGAGGCCAAGCTCAACGCCGCCTACAGCTGGGGCGGCGTGCCGCTGACGGTCCAGACGGTCGAGGGACTCCTGGGCGCGCGGATCGACCACGTGGCGGTCGTCGACTTCGGAGGGTTCGGCGATCTCGCCACGGCGCTCGGCGGTGTGAAGGTCTGGTCCGACCAGGCGTTCACGTCCAAGAACATGCCCGGCTACAGCTTCGAGAAGGGCGAGAACCGGCTGGAGGGATCGGCCGCCCTCGCCTTCGTCCGAGAGCGGTACGCGTTCCCCGACGCCGACTATCAGCGCGTCCGCAACCAGCAGGCGTTCGTCCGCGGGATGCTCCAGGGCTTCATCAGCGCCCGGACCCTGACCGATCCGGGCCGGACGCAGTCCGCGATCACCACGCTCGCGCGGCATGTGGCGGTGGACAACGGGCTGACGTCGTCGGCCGCCGCGTCGCTCGCGCTCAGCTTCCGCGGCCTGGCGCCCGACGCGATCCACACCCTCACGCTGCCCACCGCGGGGACGGGGACCTCGCCGGACGGGCAGTCGATCGTGCGTGTCGACCAGGCGCGACTCGAGGTCCTGAGGAAAGCGCTCGCCGGCGACGACGTCATACCGACGCTGAAGAGCGGCGCGCTCGGCGATGGAAGGAAATGATGGTCCGCACCGACTCACAACTCCCGCAGACGCTGGCCGGCCGGCTGCGCGCCGCCCGCACGCTCGTCCTGGCGGATGCGCTCGTCGTCGGCGGCGTCCTCGCCACCGCGCATATCGCACGCTTCGGGAGCCGCGACGACCCGTTCCAGCTGGGGCCGCTCGACACCTCGTACGTGATGGTCTCGATCCTGATCGGGGTGACCTGGCTCGCCATCGTCGCGATGCTCAACGGGTACGAGTCCTGGCCGAAACGGCTCAACGGCCCGTCGTACGCGCCACCGATCCGTGCCACCGTCTGGCTCGTGGCCCTCCTCGCGATCGCCTCCCTCGTCCTCCAGCTCGACCTCTCTCGCGCCTACCTCGCCTTCGCCATGCCGTCGGGCCTGCTCGGCCTGCTCGCCGTCCGCTTCGTCTGCCGGGGGTGGATCTACGCGCACCGGGCGCGTGGTCGCTACATCCGGCGCGCGCTCGTCGTCGGCACGCCGGAACGCGTGGCGGAGCTCGCCGCCGTCTTCGCGGAACGGGCGGCCCGGGTCGCGGTCGATGTCGTCGCGACCACCGGCATCGAGAACGCGCGCGGCCCGTATCTGCGCGAGCTGGTCGACCGGCATCGTGTCGACATCATCGTGCTGACCGAGGAGCGCGACGGCGCCAACGTCCGCCAGCTTCTCTGGGACGTGGAGGGTGCGGGCGCCGTGGTCTGGCTCTCCGTCGACGTGCCGGAGCTCGCAGCGCCGCGCGCCGAGTACTTCCCGATCGACCGGCTCCCCATCGTGGAGGTCGCGCCGGCCGATCGCTCGATCACGCGGCGACGAGCGAAGCGCGTGTTCGACATCGTGCTGAGCTCCGTCGCGCTGACGCTGCTCCTGCCGATCATCCTCGTCTGCGTCATCGTCATCCGCCTCGACAGCCCGGGGCCCGCCTTCTTCCGGCAGTCGCGCGTCGGCCGCGACGGCGAGGCGTTCGGCATCGTGAAGCTCCGCACCATGCGGGTGAACGCGGAGGAGGAGGTCGCGGACCTCCAGCACAGGAACGAGGGCGCGGGGCCGCTGTTCAAGATCAAGGACGATCCGCGCGTCACCCGCGTCGGCCGGTTCCTGCGCCGGACGTCGATCGACGAGCTGCCGCAGCTCTGGAACGTCCTCAAGGGCGAGATGAGCCTCGTCGGACCACGGCCGGGGCTGCCGTCCGAGGTGGCGGAGTACGACAGGGACAGCCACCGCAGGCTCATCGTCAAGCCGGGGATGACCGGGCTCTGGCAGGTGAGCGGGCGCTCCGACCTGTCGTGGGAGCAGGGTGTGCGGCTCGACCTCTTCTATGTGGAGAACTGGTCGGTGGCGGGCGACCTCCAGATCCTGTTCCAGACGGTCGGCGTGGTGCTGCGCCCGAACGGGGCCTACTGACGCCGGCCGGCGCGCAGCACCGCGAGCGCCTTCGGAAGGGCTCTCACGCCGCGGACCCAGCGGCGGAGGTAGCGGCCGGCGAGCTGGACCGGACCGAGCGTGGTCGCGGTGGTCTCCTTCACGAGCGCGGCGGTCGGCGGGAAGAATGCGAGGCGGAGCTTGGTGAGGCGCTCGCGCGGCGTCGCCCGCTTCCACAGCAGTGCCCGACGCTGAGCGGCGTCAGGCAGCTCCGTGCGCAGCCGCCACTCGGCGGACGCCTCGCCCCAGTCGTACTCCGCGTCGAAGGGTTTCAGCCGCTCCAGGAACGGCCGCGCCGTGGCGAGCGCGCCGAGCTGCTCCGCGCGTTCGAGAAGGAGGGTGACGTCCAGGTCCGAGCAGCGTCCGACGAGGAACTCGAGCTCGACGCGGTGCCGCCGGGAGAAGCGCGACCGGATCGCGTGGACGGCGCCGATCATGATCGCGTCGACGAGCCCCGGGATGCAGATCGGCTGGCTGCCGCACCACATGGTCGTGCGCTGCGCCCAGATCGGCCCGAAGACCTCGCCTTCGACCTCCAGGCCCGGGTAGCGGAAGTGGACGTCGATGTCGGCGGCCCACTCCGGGTGGTACATGCTCGCGCTGTGCACCGGGAAGGTGTCGGTGTCCGGGTCGTGCGCCCGCCGGCGCCAGCCGCGCTCCTCCAGCTCGGCGAGGAGGCGGACGTAGTCGTCGTGGGTCACGAGCACGTCGACATCGCTGCTGACGTGGGCGGGGCGGAGCCCGTACTGGTCCGCGGCGATCCCTTTGATGACGATCAGCCGGACGCCGATCGTGGCGGCCAGCCGGGAGACGGCGGCGGTGAGCAGCAGCGTCGGGTCGGGGATGCTCGGAGGGACGGGCGGGGCGGTGGCCGGTTTCACCATGCTTTTCACTCCAGGTCTGCCGATCGGCGCTCGTGAGGGGCTGCCGTCGCGTCCGGTCGCGTCCCGAGTTCCCCGGGAATCCGCGGCGACCGCGCGCCAGGGCGGGGTCGCCCGCGGCTGTTCACCACCCATAGTCACCGGACTCGGCGCGTCGCCGGCGGCTGCGGACCGCGGGTCAGGGTGTGCCGGTCTCCGGCGGCCTTCCCTGATCTCCGGTGCGCGAGGTGACCGCTCAGGTGATCCTGAGGAGCCGCCGCCGCGGGATTCCGCGGCAGGCCGGGATCGGGCCCTCCCGCGTCCGCCTTACTGGAATCCTGCGGTCGCCGCTTCCGGTACGGGTATCCGGAGCCGCGCCGCCAGTGGGTGGCCGAGCGTCGCTGCGTCCCAGTGCGCGACGAGGTCCACCCCCGGTGCCGGCCGGCTTATTCGGGTTGAGCGGCCGGCACCGTTCTTCAGCGGTCAGATCCGGCGGCGCCGGCGGTTGCGCTGGGCAGCGCTGATCGCGCCGAGCAGCGCCGAGACGACGATGACGATCCCGAGTGCCGCGATCCAGACGGCGACGGCGCCGCCGGGCGAGAGCGTCGCGAGCCGCACGGTGACGCCGGCGAGGCGCACCGGCGAGGAGACGACCACCAGGACGGTGGCGGCGAGCAGGATGATCAGGATGCCCCAGACGATCCCGCCCCAACGCACCGGCGGCGGGCCGGAGGACAGCGGGCGCGCCGGGAACGCGTAGGCCGCGTCGGCGAGCCAGGGCTCGGCGGGGGCGGCGGCCGGCGTCGTGGGCGCGGTCGCCGTGGCGGAGGCGTCACGCGGCTCCGCTGCCGGGATCACGAGCGTGTCGGCCTCCGCCGTGTCGGGCGCGGTCGGGATCACCAGGGTCTCCGCCTCGTCCGACTCGGCGGTCGGCGTGGGCGTCGGTGCGTGTCCGGGGGTCTGCGCGTTCGCGTCGTCGGTCGGCTGGTCGGCGTTCGTGGGCATCTCGTTCTCGCTCTCGTTCACTTCTGGACTCGCTCGACGTGGACCGCGTCGAGCTGCGCGACGCGGACGATGGCCTCCGGGCTCCCGGCCGGTCCGACCACGATGTCCGTGGAGCAGCCGCCGAACGGTCCGGGGTCGCAGCGGTGCACCTGGTCGCCGCCCGAGGGGTCAGTGACCGTCACGGAGGAGACGGTCGCCGCCTCCACGCGGATCGTGGCGTCCACGGGGACGATCACCGTGGTCGGTCCAGGGCCCTTGGCGAGGTTCACCACGGGCGTCCCGGACGCCGTCACGGCCTTCGTGAGGTCGATCGTCGTGTCGCCGACGGCCTGGAGGTAGTTCGCGCTCCCGGCCGGGGTCGCCGAGAGGGTGTTCCCCGTCGTGACGCTCGCGTCGAGGCGGACCGCCGGGGAGGTCGGCAGCAGTGCGGCCAGCACGGTGAGGGCCGCGAGCAGGATGCCGAGGAAGATCAGGAAGCCGCTGCGGCGGCGAGCGATCCCGGCGATGAGGATCGTGATCCCCAACACCAGGGTCGCCGCGGCGAGGGAGGCCGTCAGGGCGTAACCGGGAAGGCCGGTGAGCGGTCCCCAGAGCGCCCCCGCGAGGGAGCCGGCGACGAGCGCCAGGCCCACCGACAGCCAGCCGATCGCCGCGCCGACCCGCGGGTTCGCCGCACGGTAGGCCACGCGCCGGGCCTCCGCCTCGGCGTTCGCCGCGGCCGCCTGCGCCCGGAGCTGGGCCGAGCGCTGCGCCTTCACGGTGCGCATGTCCTCGGAGAGCCGCTGCTTCCACTCGTCGTGCTCGGCCCTCCACTGCGCCTGACGGGTGCGCCAGTCCGCGACCTCCTGCTCGCCTGCGCCGGCGCCGGGCGCGGGAGGCGCGGTCGGCTCGGCCACGGTGGCGACGGAGGGCGTGGGGGAGGCGGCGGTGTTCGTCGCAGAGGCGGCAGACGGTCCCGCACCGGGCGCAGGCGTCTGCTCGGCGGTCGCCGCGCCTCCTGCGCTCCCGGTCCACGACCGGCGGTCGGCCTGGCGTCCGGCGAAGACGATCAGCGCCGTTGCGGCCGCCAGGACGATCAGCGTCCAGACGATCCGCCCGACCGAGTCACCCCAGCCCGGATCCCGGCCGAACCACCACACCCCCTCCGACCACGGCAGGAGCGACAGGACCACGAGCACGCCGATCGCGACCATCGAAGGCTCGAACTCGCCCTCGAAGAGGCGCTGCAGATGGATGCGGCCGTCCCCGTCCGGCAGCAGCGCCCAGGCGAGGGCGTAGAACAGGATGGCGGGCGCGCCGAGCAGCGCGGCGACGACCAGGATGCCGCGGACGATGAGGGGATCGATCCCGATGCGGTACGCGATGCCCGCGCAGACGCCGCCGATCCAGCCGTCGGTGCGCGTGACGCCGAGGCTGCGCATCCAGTCGAAGAAGCGGGTGCCGCGCCCGGAGAGACCGGTCTGCGGGCCGCCGTAGGGGGTCTGCCGGCCGCCGGAGGCTATGCCGTCCGCGGAGCCGTCCGACGGGGGAGGGGTCGTGCTGTCGTTCACCATGACTCGATCGTGGCGTGCGGCGCCGCCCGGTCGCTATCGGGGGACACCCTGACCGCACCCTGATTCCCGCCGATCGCGCTGTGCGGGAGGGATGGGGTCTGCTTGGATTCCAGGTATGGCCTCCACTCCCGCCACCCGAGGGCGCATCCCGCGCCCTCCGCTCGCGCGCCCGCGCGACTGCCTCGTCGGCGGGGTGAGCGTGGCGCTGGCCGACCACCTCGGCTGGCCGGTCGTCGCGGTGCGCTGGATCTTCGTCGGCACCGCCCTGATCGGCGGCGCCGGTGTGCTGTTCTATCTGTGGCTGTGGGCGCTGACGCCGCTGCGCGCGGCGGCCCCGGACGATCCGGACGGGCGGGTCACCCGCCGGGTGAACGTCCCGTGGGTGCTCGCGGGGGTGGGCGCCGCCGCCGGGGTCGCCGCTATCGTGATGGTCGCCGCCGACGCGCAGGGCAGCGCGTTCGGCGCCGTGCTGACGTCGGTCCTGCTGGTGGTCGCCGCCGTCATCTGGGACCAGCTCGTGGACGACCAGAGCGTCGCCCCGTTCCCGCTCGCGCCCGCGACTTTCAGGCTCGCCGGGGGCGGCTTCCTCGTCGCGCTCGCCCTCGTGCTCAGCGGGATGCAGGCCGGGCGATCGTCGGGGTACCTCTGGCTCGCCATCATCGGCGCCACCTTCGCGGGCGCGGCCGTCCTGGTCGCGCCGTGGGCGCTGCGGCTCTGGCGCGAGCTGATCGCCGAGCGGACGGCGCGCGTCCGCGAGGAGCAGCGCGCCGAGATGGCAGCGCACCTCCACGACTCCGTGCTGCAGACGCTCGCCCTCATCCAGAACCGGGCGGGGGCCTCCAGCGAGGTCGGCCGGATCGCCCGTGCCCAGGAGCGCGAGCTGCGCGACTGGCTCTACGCGGAGGGCGCGGACGGCGTCGCGCCGGAGGACTCCGACCTCGCGACGGAGCTCCGCGAGGTGGCGGCGGCCCTGGAGGTCGACCACGCCGTCCACTTCGACGTCGTGAGCGTGGGCGAGCCGGTGCTCCGCGCGCCTGCCGAGCTGGCGGCCGCCGCGCGCGAGGCGATGCTCAACGCGGCCAGGCACGCCGGCGGCGACGTCTCCGTGTACGTGGAGTCCGGCACCGGCACGGCCGACGTGTTCGTGCGCGACCGCGGCCCCGGCTTCGACATCGCAGCCCTGCCGGAGGGCCGGCTGGGCGTGCGCGAGTCGATCGTCGGCCGGATGCGCCGGGCGGGAGGCCACGCCACGGTCACCTCGCGGGACACCGGGACCGAGATCCACCTGACCGTCGAACTGCCCGCCGAGCGAGAATGAGACCATGACCGACGACACAGCCTCCGGCGCGATCACGGTCGTGATCGTCGACGACCACTCGATCTTCCGCTCGGGCCTGCGCTCCGACCTGGACGACCGCCTCCGCGTCGTGGCGGAGGCGCAGGACGTCGACGGCGCCGTGGAGGCGATCGTGCGCACGCACCCGGACGTCGTGCTGCTCGACGTGCATCTGCCGGGCGGCGCGGGCGGCGGCGGCGCGGAGGTGCTCCGCCGCACCGCCGCAGAGCACCAGCGGACGCGCTTCCTCGCGCTCAGCGTCTCCGACGCGGCGGAGGACGTCGTCGGGGTCATCCGCGGCGGAGCCCGCGGCTACCTCACCAAGGGCAGCTCCGGTCGGCAGGTCAGCGACGCGGTGGTGGCCGTCGCGGGCGGAGACGCGGTCTTCTCGCCGAAGCTCGCGGGCTTCGTGCTCGACGCGTTCGGCGCGGCGGCGGGCGAGCAGGCCGAGAGCACCGACGAGCTCGACCGGCTCTCGGCGCGCGAGCGGGAGGTCATGCGGCTGATCGCGCGCGGCTACGCGTACAAGGAGGTCGCGGCCGAGCTCTTCATCTCGGTCAAGACCGTCGAGACGCACGTCTCCGCCGTGCTGCGCAAACTCCAGCTCTCCTCGCGTCACGAGCTCACCGCGTGGGCCCTGGAGCGCAAGCTGCTCTGACCGGGCGCGTTTTTGCGAGGGGGTGTGGCGTCCCGTACACTTGGTGGCGGTGGTTGAATCCGCCAAGCTTTTCTGCGCCTATTTTCGCGAATGCCAGGAGGGTTACTGGGTTCACGATCCCTAGGGCGGTAGCTCAATTGGCAGAGCAGCGGTCTCCAAAACCGCAGGTTGCAGGTTCGATTCCTGTCCGCCCTGCAAACCGGCATCCCGGATGCCGGTCCACGAAAGGTGTAACGAGGTGGCCCGAAAGGTAATCGACGAGCCGAGCGAGGAAGTCGTCGCCAACGCCAAGAAGGAGCGCGCTGCGAGGCGCAACCCCTTCGCGCGGATCGCCCTGTTCATCCGGCAGGTCATCGGCGAGCTCAAGAAGGTCGTCACGCCGACGCGCAAGGAGCTCCTGAGCTACACCGGCGTCGTGCTCGTCTTCGTGGTGATCATGATGGCGATCGTGTCCCTGCTCGACTGGGTGTTCGGTCTCGGTGTCGTGTGGGTCTTCGGGAATCCGAAGTAATCCGCCCTTCCCGACCGGCCGCACGGCCATACCGACAGAAATGGAATGAATTCAGTGTCTGAGACGAACCGCGACGACGTCGACTGGGCGACCGCTGCCGAGCAGTCCTCCGAAGACGACGAGGCGCAGACGGGCAACGTCCTGGAGCGCGACGAGGAGTCGTCCGACGCCGCCGAGCACGAGGCGCTGCACATCGTCGCCGAGGACGGCACCGAGATCGACCTGGACGCGGTCCTCGACGCGATGGCCGAGGCCGTCGACCCCGAAGCCGACCGCGCCGTCGACGAGGCCCTCGAGGTCGACTCCTCCGAGGAGGCCGAAGCGGCCCAGGAGGCCGTGGAAGACGAGGACGAGGCCGCGAGCGACCCGTACGAGGAGTTCCGCGCCGAGCTGCGCGCCAAGTTCGGCAAGTGGTACGTCATCCACTCGTACGCCGGCTTCGAGCGCCGCGTGAAGTCCAACATCGAGAACCGCATGGTCTCCATGAACATGGAGGACTTCATCTTCGAGGTCCAGGTCCCGATGGAGGACGTGGTCGAGATCAAGAACGGCCAGCGCAAGATGGTCAACCGCGTGCGCATCCCCGGCTACGTGCTGGTGCGCATGGACCTCAACGAGGACAGCTGGTCGGTCGTCCGCCACACCCCCGGCGTCACCGGCTTCGTCGGCAACGCGCACAACCCGACCCCGCTGCGGTTCGAAGAGGCCTTCTCGATGCTCAAGAGCCTCGTGCAGGTCGAGCAGGCCCCCGCCAAGGGCGCCGCGAAGGGCCAGAAGGCCGCCGCGCGCGTCATCCCGGCCGAGGTCGACTTCGAGATCGGCGAGACCATCACCATCAAGGAGGGCTCGTTCGCGGGCCTGCCTGGCTCGATCAGCGAGATCAAGCCGGAGAGCGGCAAGCTCACCGTGCTCGTGTCGCTCTTCGAGCGCGAGACCCCGGTCGAGCTCAGCTTCGACCAGGTCACGAAGCTCTGACGGGAATCATTCAGGGCATCCCCCAGTTTTCACATGACACCGGGTCTCGGAAGGGCCGAGAAACCGGGAGAGCGACGCGGGTATGACACCCACGTGCTCGAATACACAAAGAAGGAAGAGACATGGCACCGAAGAAGAAGGTCACCGGTCTGATCAAGCTTCAGATCAAGGCCGGCGCCGCCAACCCGGCCCCGCCGATCGGCCCGGCCCTGGGTCAGCACGGCGTGAACATCATGGAGTTCTGCAAGGCGTACAACGCGGCCACCGAGGCGCAGCGCGGCAACGTCATCCCCGTCGAGATCACCGTCTACGAGGACCGTTCGTTCACGTTCATCCTCAAGACCCCGCCGGCCGCTGAGCTGATCAAGAAGGCCGCGGGCGTCCCCAAGGGCTCCGGCGTGCCGCACACCACCAAGGTCGGCAAGCTGACCCAGGCGCAGGTGCGCGAGATCGCCGAGCAGAAGATGGTCGACCTCAACGCCAACGACATCGACGCGGCGTCGAAGATCATCGCAGGCACCGCCCGTTCGATGGGCATCACGGTCGAGGCGTAAGCCCGACCTCCCCGTCACCCCAGACATCACCGTGGCAGAGCCGGCCAGGCTCGCACCACATTCTCGTTAGGAGAAATCTCATGGCACAGAAGTCCAAGGCCTACCGGGCCGCGGCCGACAAGATCGAGGCCGGCAAGTTCTACACCCCCACCGAGGCCGTCACCCTCGCGAAGGAGACCGGTTCCGCCAAGTTCAACTCGACCGTCGAGGTCGCGCTGAAGCTCGGTGTGGACCCGCGCAAGGCGGACCAGATGGTCCGCGGTACCGTCATTCTTCCTCACGGTACCGGCAAGACCGCGCGCGTCATCGTGTTCGCGACCGGCCCGGCCGCTGAGGCCGCGATCGCCGCGGGCGCCGACGAGGTCGGCGGCAGCGACCTGATCGAGAAGGTCGCCGGCGGTTACACCGACTTCGACTCGGCCGTCTCCACCCCGGAGCTCATGGGCCAGGTCGGCCGTCTCGGCAAGGTGCTCGGCCCGCGCGGCCTGATGCCGAACCCGAAGACCGGCACGGTCACCCCGGATGTCGCGAAGGCCGTCTCCGACATCAAGGGCGGAAAGATCGAGTTCCGCGTCGACAAGCACGCCAACGTCCACTTCGTGGTCGGCAAGGCCGGCTTCACCGCCGAGCAGCTCGACGAGAACATCAAGGCCGCCCTCGACGAGGTCGTCCGTCTCAAGCCGTCCGCCGCGAAGGGCCGCTACATCCAGAAGGGCGCCGTGTCGACCACGTTCGGCCCCGGCATCCCGCTGGACGTCAACGCGATCTGATCGCAGCGCACTCGTTCTGCACGTTCGAGGGGCACGTTGTTGTCACTTCTCCGCCTGGAAAGTGACAACAACGTGCCCTTCGGCGTTGGTGGAGGCGTGGATAGGGTAGCGGGATGAGTGTTGTGATCCGTGCTGCGACCGCCGCCGACGCGCAAGCCCTCGCGGCCGTCGCCGCCGTGACCTTTCCGCTCGCGTGCCCGCCGCACACCACGGACGAGGCCAAGGCCGCCTTCATCGCGGAGGTGCTGTCGACGGAGCGGTTCGGTGAGTACACGGTGGACCCGGCGCGGCGGCTGCTCGTCGCGGAGGACGACCAGGGGACCGTGATCGGCTACACGATGGTGAACCTCGGCGAGCCGGCCGACGCCGACGTGCGGGCCGCGGTCCGGGTGCGCCCGACCGCCGAGTTGAGCAAGTGCTACGTCCTCCCCGGTCACCACGGCGAGGGCGTCGCCGGCCGGCTGATGGAGGCCAGCCTGGCGGTGACAGCGGAGGCCGGCGCCGCCGGGATCTGGCTGGGCGTCAACGAGGAGAACGCACGCGCCCAGCGCTTCTACGGCAAGCACGGCTTCGAGCGGGTCGGCTCGAAGCGCTTCCTGGTCGGGGACCGGCTGGAGGACGACTGGGTGATGGAGCGCGAGCTGGTCAGCCCTCCGCGACCTTGAGCACGATCGCGCCCTTGGTGTGCTCGTGTTCGAGCGCCCAGTGGGCGTCCGCGATCTCGTCCAGCGGGAAGATCCGGTCGACGTGCACCCGCACGCTCCCGGTCTCCAGCAGGCGGGCGATGACGGCGAGCGTGCTCCCGTCCGGCGAACCGGTGTAGCCGGTGACACGCACCCCCGCCGCGCCGGCGGCCTCCGCCAGACCTGGCTCGACGCCGGCGGGGACGTGCAGCACGAGGAGGCCGCCCGGTCGGATGAGGGCGAGCGCACGGGTCGCGCGCTCCGTGTCCGGCGCCGGGTCGATCACGACGTCGACCGTGTCACCGAGCCGGGTGGGGTCGTAGCCGGTCGCGTCCTCGTCCACCACCTCGGCGGCGCCCAGCGAGCGCAGCCAGGCGTGGTTGGTGCTCGGCGTCGTGGCGATCACGTGGGCGCCGAAGTAGGCGGCGAACTGGATGGCGAAGTGCCCGACGGCGCCGGTGCCCGCGTGCACGAGCACGCGCTGGCCCTCGTGCGCCTTGGCCAGCTCCACCACCATCCCCCACGCCGTCAGGGCCGCGTGCGGGGCCGCCGCTGCCTCGATGTGGGAGAGCGTCGCCGGCTTGCGCACGAGGCTCACGCTGGGCACGGAGACGTACTCGGCGTAGCTGCCTCCGAACCGGGGGACCATCACCATCCCGAAGACCTCGTCGCCCGGGCGGAGCGGATGGGCGGCGAACGGCGACTCCACGACCACGCCGCTGAAGTCGTGACCGAGCACGGCCGGGAAGCTGTGGATGGCGCCGAACACGCCGCTGCCGGAGCGCGTGGACGCGTCGAGCGGGCTGACGCCGGCCGCGACGACCTTGACCAGGAACTCCGCGTTCACCCGGTCGGGGGTCGGGGCCTCGCCGATGCGGAGGGCGTCCGGGTCGCCCGCCGCGTCGAGGAGCGCGGCGCGCATCGTGTTCGGCATTCGTGATCCCCTCGTCGCGTCGCCGCGGACGGTGCGGCTGCTCCCAGTCAAACGCGCGGAGGCGCCGTGGGTGTTTCGGGCGGGTCACCGCGTGTGAACAGTCTGTTTCCCGGTCCGCTCAGATTGCCCCGGCCCGGCTCAGGACGTTCGCAGGGCTGGTCCGGTTAGAATCCCTCGACCCGAATTCTTCCTGAGGAGCACCCGTGCGACGACTGCTGCGTATCGTGCGCCAGCCGTTCGCCCTGCCCGTGCTCGCCGGCGGATGGCAGCGGGCCGTGCCCGTCCTGCTGGCGATCGGGACGGTGTGCGTCCTCAGCGGCCTGACGATCATCTGGGCCGCCCGGCTCACCGTGCCGTATCCGGTCTACGTGAGCGAGCTCGGCGCGGTCGGCGCGCCCACCGCGGTCCCGTTCAAGGTCGCGCTGCTCCTCATCGCCGCCGGCGGTTTCTCGGTGGCGCTGGCGAGCGGGCACGTCCGGTCGTCGGTTCGGGCGCTGGACCGGTGGGCTCCCGCCGTCAGCCTCGGCTTCGCGGCGCTGTGCTTCGTGCTGGCCTCGCAGGTCACCTGCACGGCGTACTGCCCGGTCCCGCTGGTCGACCCGGCGTCCACCGTGCAGGATCTCGTGCACACGGTCTCAGCTGTGGTCGGCTTCGCGGCGGCGTGCTTCGCCATGCTCCAGGTTGCGTTCGCCTCCGGGCTGCCGCGGGTCGCGCGGGTGTCGCTGGCGAGCTGCGTCGCGGTCGCCCTCATCACGATCGTGGGCGGACTGCTCGCGCTCGTGCACGTCGCGACGGACATCGGGGCCTGGCTGGAGCTCGTCGGAACCACCGTCGCGATCGCGTGGATGGCCGCCTATGCGCTCGCGCTGGTCCGGGGGCCGGCCGCTCGCACGGCGCCGGCCGACTCACCGGAGGCCGCACAGGCGGACTCGATGGATCAGGACGCGATCGTCGGCTGAGCCTGGGTCGCCGGCCGGGCCGTCGCCTCCCGCAGCAGGTCGATCAGGTCGCCGGCCAGCTTCACGAGCCGGGCGATCTCCCGGTCGTCGCGGTCGACCCACTGGCACTGCGGCTCGTCGTGGATGGGCACGAACCGGTCGTGCTGCTCCCACACGAACAGCGTCCGCTCGGCGCCGAGGACGTACTGCTGCCACCAGATCTGCCGGAGGTAGTGCCGCGGGATGCTGTTGAACGGCTTGTTCGTGGTCTTGATCTCGGCGAGCTCGATCCGGCCGCCGGTGCGCAGGACGAGGCCGTCCGGCGTCGCAAGGTGCCGACGGTCGCGCTCGGCGTGGAAGAGCAGGTCGGAGGGCTGGATGCCGTGGGTCGCGGCGACCCAGGCGGCGATCTCCGGCTCCCGGCTGCGGCCGTGCTGGGTGAAGACGTTGCCGGAGAACCCTGAGCCGTTCAGCTTGTCGTAGACGGCCGCGCGGAGCGACTGCGGGGTGGACAGCTTGGCGACGTCGGTCGCGGTGATCCCGCGGCTGCGGGCGCGGAGCCAGCCCACGCGGTCGCTGGACGACGCGACGATCCGCGCCAGGTGCCCGGTCGCGCCGGGGACGGCCGGCACCACCGGCCGCGGGGCCGGGGCGGACGAGCTCGGGCCGAGGTCCGCCAGCACGCCAGGCCGGTAGAGGTCGGCGGTGCGGGTGGCGGAACGGTCGAGCACCCGTCCATTCTGCCTCGCCCGACGGACTCCCGCCGTCACCCCACGCCCGCGGCGCCGAGCTGGCGGCGCGCTTCGTCGATGGTGGCGAGCGTGGACACGGCCTCGTCCAGCGAGTGCAGCGGCGACTCGGTGCGGCCCTCGGCCACGTAGCGGGCGAGGGCGGCCGCCTCGTAGGACATCCCCTCGCGGTACGGGCGGCCGTACGGGTCGCGCCACTCCGCGGCGACTCCGCCGTCTGAGCCGACCACCCGCAGCCCGCTCGGTCCCCAGAACGGGCTGTCCAGCTCGATCCTGCCCTCGGTGCCGCAGATGGTCGCCAGCGACGGCGTGCCGGCGCGCAGGCCCGTGCTGAGCAGCGCCTGGCCGCCGCGGGCCGAGCTGAGGACCAGCGCGACCTGCTCGTCCACGCCGGTCGGGGCCAGGGTGCCGGTGGCGATGATCCCGGCGGGAGCGCCGAGCGCGAACGAGGCCCACGACACCACGTAGACCCCGAGGTCGAGGAGGGCGCCGCCGGCGAGTGCAGGGTCCCACAGCCGCCCGGCCGGGTCGAAGGGGGCGTTCCCCCCGAAGTCGGCGGTGACCACGCGCACCTCGCCGAGGGCGCCGGCGTCCAGAAGCTGACGCACGATGTCGGTCTGCGGGAGGTAGCGGGTCCACATCGCCTCCATCGCGAAGACGCCGGCCTCCCGGGCTGCGGCGGCGATGCGCCTGGCCTGGTCCGCGGTCGCGGCGAGCGGCTTCTCCACCAGGACGTGCTTGCCGGCGGCGATGGCGAGGAGGGCGTGCTCCAGGTGCTCGCTGTGCGGCGTCGCCACGTAGACGACGTCCACGTCCGGGTCGGCGACCAGCGCCTCGTACGAGTCGTACGCGCGCTCGACGCCGTGCGCGGCTGCGAACGCCGCCGCGCGGTCGGCCGACCGCGAGCCGCAGGCGACCATCCGCTGGGTCGTGTGCGCGTGCAGCGCGTCGGTGAAGTCGGCCGCGATCCCGCCGGGGCCGATCACCCCCCAGCGCAGCGCCGGCGCGTCCGCCGGATCGGGATAACGGGGAGCAGGCAGCGTCACATCGACCATGTGACCAGTCTGCCGCGAACGAACTGACAGGACACGCCGCCTCCCACGGTGCGGAGACGGCGTGTCTTGTCAGATAGATGGTCCGTTAGACCGGCTGGGGGTTGGAGACCTCGGGGGCCTGGCGGGCGCCGGCGATCGGCGCGGCCCAGCGCACGCCGTTCGCAAGGACGCGGCGCACCTGCGGGTGGAAGTACACCGGGTACTCCTGGTCGCCGGGCGAGAAGTAGAAGATCTTCCCGCGGCCGCGCGTGAACGTCACGCCGGAGCGGAAGACCTCCCCGCCGGTGAACGAGCTGATGAACACCAGGTCGTCCGGGGTCGGGATGTCGAAGAACTCCCCGTACATCTCCTGCGCCTCGATCACGATGGGCTGGTCGACGCCCTGGGCGATCGGATGCGTGGGGTTCACGTTCCAGACCAGCTCGCGCTCGCCGCCCTCCGGGTTGCGCCAGCGCAGCGAGCAAGTGGTGCCGAGCATGCGGATGAAGATTTTCGAGAAGTGCCCGGAGTGCAGCACGATCAGGCCCATCCCGCCGAGGACGTGCTGCCGCACGCGCTCCACGACCTCGTCGGAGACCTGGTCGTGCGCGATGTGGCCCCACCAGAGCAGCACGTCGGTCTCGGCGAGCTGCTGCTCGCTCAGTCCGTGCTCGGGGTCGGCGAGTGTCGCCGTGCGCACGGCGACCTCCTCGCCGAGCAGCTCGGTCAGTCCGGCGGCGATGGCGCCGTGGATGCCGTCCGGGTAGATCGCGGCGATGTCGGGCTGGGTGGTCTCGTGGACGCCCTCGTTCCAGACGGTCACGCGCAGTGCGGTCATGGTCATGCCTCCTCAGTGGTGGTCGTGTCGTCGAGGCCGGTGGTCGCCGGGTGCAGGCGCACCTCGGCGCCGATGCGGGCGGACTCGTACGCCGCGTCGATGACGCGCGCGCGGTCGAGGGCGAGCGAGCCGTCCCAGTGCGACCAGTTCGCCTGATCGGCGACGTGCTCGAGGAACGTCTCGACCACCGCAAGGTGGCCGCGGCCGGCGTCGGCGGTCACCGCGACGTCCTCGACCTCCTCGCCCTCACCGGTGAAGATGGTCAGCTCGCCGGCGGGCGCGTAGTCGACCACACGGAGGTCGGCGCCGCCCTCGGTGCCGTACAGGGTGATCCCGAACTCGTCGCCGGCCGGACGGTAGGCGGCCCAGCTGGTCTCCAGCACGATGGACCCGCCGCCCTCCAGACGCAGCAGCAGGCTGGCCAGGTCCTCCACCTCGTAAGCGGAGCCGACGTGCTGCTTGTCGCTCTTCGCGCCGCCGCGGCCGCGCGCGCCGAGCTCGGAGTGGGTGACGGCGGAGACCGCGGTGACCTGCGGCTCGCCGAACAGGTGCAGCGCGTAGTCGAGCACGTGCACGCCGATGTCGATCAGCGGCCCGCCGCCGGCCATCTCGCGGTTGGTGAACCAGCTTCCGAGCGCCGGGATGCCCGCGCGGCGCAGCCAGATCGCCCGCGCGTGGTACGGACGGCCGATCTGACCGGCGTCGATGGCGGCCTTCAGCGCCTCGATGTCGCCGCGGCGGCGGTGGTTGAAGGCGACCTCCAGCACGCGGCCGGAGGCGTGGGCGGCGTCGACCATCGTCTGCGCCTCGGCGGCGGTGCGCGCGATCGGCTTCTCGCTGAGCACGTGGATGCCGGCCTCCAGCGCTCCGACCGCGATCGGGGCGTGCAGGAAGGTGGGGACGGCGACGCTCACGACGTCGAGGTCGCCGTCGGCGACGAGGTCGCGCCAGTCGCTGTACAGGCGGGTCACGCCGTACTTCTCGCCGAGCTCGGCGCGCGGGCCGTCCTCCATGCCGGCGATGGCGACGAGCTCGACGCCGGGGAGGTCGGAGTAGGCGGCCATGTGCTGCTGGCCGGCCCAGCCGAGGCCGACGACGCCGGCGCGGAGCGGGGTGGATGCGGTGGTCACTGCGGTCCTTTCGAAGGGGGTGTGGTGGAGCCTGGACGGCGCCCGGGTCGAATCGATTCGACCTTCCCGGGGCGCGGAGGTGGACGGTGGACGGTGGCGGCTCAGCGGGGGAGGGGACGGGAGGCGACGCCGAGGGTGTCCTGGATGACCATGATGGCCGCCCCGATGGCGCCGCCGGTCTCGCCGGAGCGGGACTGGGTGATGGTGAGATGCTGGGTCGCGAGCGGGGTCGAGCGCTGGTAGACGACCTCCCGCACCCCGGCCAGGAGCTGCTCGCCGACCTGCGACAGGCTGCCGCCGACGACGACGAGCGAGGGGTTCAGGAGGTTGACGCAGGTCGCGACGACCTCGCCGAGGTCGCGGCCGGCCTGGCGGATGGCCTGAAGCACCTCGGCGTTGCCCGTGCGGGCGAGCGCCACGACGTCGTCGCTGGTCTCTGCGGGGATGCCCGCCGCCGTGAGCGCCCGCGCGATCGCCGGGCCGCTCGCGAGGGCCTCCAGGTCGGCGTCGCGGGCGCCGTGGCTCGGCGTCTCGCTGGTGAACGGCACGCGTACGTGGCCGAGGTCGCCCGCCGAGCCCTGCGCGCCGCGCTGCAGGCGGCCTCCGCTGATGATGCCCGCGCCGATGCCGGTGGCGACCTTGACGAACAGGAGCTCGGACTGGTCGGGCCAGGCGAGGGCGTGCTCGCCGAGGGCCAGCAGGTTGACGTCGTTGTCGACCAGCACGGGCACGTCGAAGACGCGCCGGACGTACGCGGGGATGTCGAAGCGGTCCCAGCCGGGCATGATCGGCGGGTTGACCGGGAGGCCCGTGGAGTGCTCGACCGGTCCCGGCACCCCGACGCCGACGCCGACCAGGTCGCCGAGCGGGCGTCCGGTCGCGGCGTACAGGCGCTCGGCCGTCTCCAGCGCCCAGTCGAGAACGGCCTCCGGTCCGTCGGAGATCCGGAGCCGGCGGGACTCGCTGCTCGTGATCGTGCCGGCGAGGTCGGCCAGCGCGACGACGCCGTGGGTGGCGCCGAGGTCCACTCCGAGCACGACGCGCGAGTCGGGGTTGAACCGGATGCGCGCGGGCGGCCGGCCTCCCGTCGAGACGTCGTCGCCGGCCGGCGCGACCAGCCCGGACTCGGTGAGCGAGTCGATGCGCACCGCGATCGTCGAGCGGGCGAGGCCGGTCAGCTCGGCGAGCTGCGCGCGGGTACGCGGGACGCCGTCGCGCAGGATCGCCAGCAGTTCCGAGGCGTCAGCGGCGACGATGCCGGACTCCCGGACACTGTCGGTCATGCACGTATTGAACCACAGGGCTGGTCGGCGGTCCAAAGGCCGCCGATGAAGCGGTGACTTTTGATTGACAATCGACAGAAGTCTCGCTTGAATGGATCCCGGCGCCGTCTCGCGCGCCGACATCCCAGCGAACTCGACGAGGAGAACCAGTGTCGACGTCAAAACTCTCCGTGCAGCTCTATACGGTCCGTGAGCTTCTGACCGAGGACACGGTCGGGACCCTCCGCCGCATCGCGGACATCGGCTTCACCCAGGTCGAGCCCTTCGGCTTCCTGGACTTCGCGGACGGTCTCCGCCAGGGCTTCGCCGAGACCGGCCTGACCGCGCCCACCACCCACCAGGGCTTCATCGGCCGCGACGACCTCGACACCGTGTTCGCCGCCGCCGCGGACCTCGGCATCCAGACGGTCATCGACCCGCACGTGCCGGCCGAGCGCTGGCAGACCGCCGAGGACGTGGAGGCCACCGCCGCCGCCCTCAACGCCGCCGCCCAGGTCGCGGCGAAGCACGGCGTCCGTGTCGGCTACCACAACCACGCCCACGAGCTGGAGAGCACCATCGACGGTGTCACCGCGCTGGAGTACTTCGCGAGCAAGCTCGCCCCGGAGGTCGTGCTCGAAGTCGACACCTACTGGGTGATCGTCGGCGGCAAAGACCCGGTCGAGCTGCTCACGAAGCTCGGCGACCGCGTCGTCGCCCTCCACATCAAGGACGGTCCCGGCACCACGGAGACCAAGGACCAGGTCGCCGTCGGCCAGGGCTCCGTGCCCGTCGCCGCCATCATCGACGCTGCGCCGGACGCCCTCCGCGTCATCGAGCTCGACGACTCCCGCGGCGACCGCTTCCAGGCCGTCGCCGACAGCTACGCCTTCCTCACCACGGAGGCCTTCGCGTGACCGGAACCGGAAAGGTCGGCGTCGGCCTCATCGGCGCGGGCGTCATCAGCAACCAGTACCTGGAGAACCTCACCGCGTTCCCGGACCTCGATGTGCGCTTCGTCGCCGACATCGACCTGGACCGCGCCAAGGCGCAGGCCGAGAAGTACGGCGTCCCCGGCTCGGGCACCGTGGAGGAGCTGCTGGCGGACGACGCGATCGAGATCGTCGTCAACCTCACCATCCCCAAGGTGCACGTCGAGGTGGCGCTGCAGGCGCTCGCCGCGGGCAAGCACGTCTGGAGCGAGAAGCCGTTCGCGCTCGACCGCGTCAGCGGCGTCCAGCTGCTGGAGGCCGCGCACGAGAAGGGCCTGCGCGTCGCGACGGCGCCGGACACCTTCCTCGGCGCCGGCATCCAGTCGTCGCGCCGGCTGGTTGAGAGCGGCGCCATCGGCGCGCCGCTGACCGCGCTGACGCTCATGCAGAGCGCCGGCCCCGAGTCGTGGCACCCGAACCCGGACTTCCTGTTCCAGGAGGGCGCCGGCCCGCTGTTCGACATCGGCCCGTACTACCTCACCGCCCTGGTGCAGCTGTTCGGCCCGGTCAAGCGCGTGTCCGCCGTCGCCTCCAAGGCGAAGGAGTCGCGCGTCATCGGCTCCGGGCCCCGCGCCGGCGAGTCGTTCGAGGTCACCGTGCCGACCCACGTCAGCGCACTGTACGAGTTCGAGAGCGGCCAGACCGCGCAGTCGATCTTCAGCTTCGACTCGAAGCTCGGCCGCACCCAGTTCGAGGTCGCGGGCCTCGAGGCGACGCTCGTCGTCCCCGACCCGAACACGTTCGAGGGCGACCTCCTGGTGCACGGAGCGGACGGCATCGAGACGCTGCCCTCGACCGGCACCACGAGCAGCCGCGGCATCGGCGTTGTCGAGCTGGCGCGGGCGATCCGCGCCGGCGTCCCGGAGCGCGCCTCGGGCGAGCAGGCCTTCCACGTCCTCGACGTGATGGTCGCCACCATCGAGGCCGGCACGTCCGGAGTCCCGGTGGACGTGAAGAGCACCGTCGAGGTCGCTCCCGCGCTGTCGGAGGACTGGGACCCCCGCGCGGCGACGCTGGCCTGACCCGCGGATCGACGGACGAACGGAGCAGTGTGAGCAGCGAGTCGGGTGGACTGAGCCGGCGGGACGAGAGCACGGCCGGGTCGCGGCTGCGGGTCGCGATCGTCGGCGGCGGATTCATGGCGGAGGTGCACTCGCGCGCCGCGCGGGCCGCGCGCGCCGAGCCGGCGGGAATCGTCTCGTCGTCGCCGGAGCGGTCGGCCGCCGCGGCCGAGCGCCTCGGGATCGGCCGGGCGTACGGCTCGCTGGACGAGGTGCTCGCCGACGACACGATCGACGTCGTCCACGTGACGACGCCGAACGCGCTGCACGCCGCGCAGGCCGCGGCCGTGCTGGCCTCCGGCAAGGACGTCGTCTGCGAGAAGCCGCTGGCCACGACGGTGTCCGACGCGGAGGCGCTGGTCGCCGCCGCGACCGGCCGGACCGCGACCGTGCCGTTCGTGTACCGTTTCCACCCGCTCGTGCGGGAGGCCAGGGCGCGCTTCGCGTCCGGCGCGGCCGGGCAGGTGCTCACCGTGAACGCCTCCTACCTCCAGGACTGGCTGCTGGCCTCCGGCGACGACAACTGGCGTGTCGACTCGGAGCAGGGCGGCCGCTCGCGCGCGTTCGCCGACATCGGCTCCCACCTGGTCGACCTGGTGGAGTTCGTCAGCGGCGACCGGGTCGCGCGCCTCTCGGCGACGAAACGCACGGTGTTCGCCGAGCGCGCCTCCCACGCGGGCATCACGACGGAGGACGCCGCCGCGGTGGTCATCGAGACCGTGAGCGGCGCGATCGGCACCCTGCTCGTGTCGCAGGTCGCCCCCGGCCGCAAGAACCGGCTGTGGCTGGAGATCGCGGGCAGCGCCGAGAGCGTGGCCTTCGACCAGGAGCAGCCGGAGACGCTGTGGGTCGGCCGCCGCTCGGGCAGCCTTCTGATCCCGCGCGACGCCGACCAGCTCAGCGCCGACGCCGCCCGCCTGTGCGTGGTGCCCTCCGGCCACCCGCAGGGCTACCAGGACGCGTTCAACGCGTTCGTCGCCGACAGCTACGCCGCGGTCGCGGGGGAGACCCCCGACGGCCTGCCGCGCTTCGAGGACGGCCTGCGCGCCGTCCGGATCACCGACGCCGTGATCGACTCGGCCGAGTCGGGCACCTGGATCGAGATGGGAACCACTTCATGACTGGCACCGAGTCGGGGCGCACGCACCCGGTCACCCTGTTCACCGGCCAGTGGGCCGACCTCACGCTCGAGGAGGTCGCCAAGCACGCCTCCGAGTGGGGCTACGACGGCCTGGAGATCGCCTGCTCGGGCGAGCACCTCGACGTCTGGCGGGCCGCGGAGGACGACGCGTACCTCCAGGGCCGCCTCGACATCCTCGACAAGTACGGCCTGAAGGTGTGGGCGATCTCCAACCACCTCAAGGGCCAGGCCGTCTGCGACGACCCGATCGACTTCCGCCACCAGGCGATCGTCGGCTCGAAGGTGTGGGGCGACGGCGACCCGGAGGGCGTGCGCCAGCGCGCCGCGGAGGAGCTGAAGCTGACCGCGAAGGTCGCCCGCAAGCTCGGCGTGGACACGGTCGTCGGCTTCACCGGCTCCAGCATCTGGCCGTACGTGGCGCAGTTCCCACCGGTGGCGGCCTCCGTCATCGACGCCGGCTACCAGGACTTCGCCGACCGCTGGAACCCGATCCTCGACGTGTTCGACGGCGAGGGCGTGCGGTTCGCGCACGAGGTGCACCCGTCGGAGATCGCGTACGACTACTGGACCAGCGTCCGCTCGCTGGAGGCCATCGACCACCGCGAGGCCTTCGGCTTCAACTGGGACCCGTCGCACATGATGTGGCAGGACATCGACCCGGTCGGCTTCATCGTGGACTTCCAGGACCGCATCTACCACGTGGACTGCAAGGACACCCGCCTGCGCCCGAAGAACGGCCGCGCCGGCGTGCTCGGCTCGCACCTGCCCTGGGGCGACCCGCGCCGCGGCTGGGACTTCGTGTCCACCGGGCACGGCGACGTGCCGTGGGAGGACTCCTTCCGCGCGCTGGAGTCGATCGGCTACACCGGCCCCATCTCGATCGAGTGGGAGGACGCCGGCATGGACCGCCTCCACGGCGCGAAGGAGGCCGTCGGCTACATCCGCTCCCTCCTCTGGAACCTCCCCACCGCCTCCTTCGACGCCGCCTTCTCCAACCAGGACTGAGGCCGCGCCCCCCGCTAGGCTCACCCCCGTGGAGATCGTTCGGGGTGAGGACTGGTACGGGCGGGAGCTCGACGGGGTCGAGTTCGACGGGGTCGAGTTCATCGACGTGGATCTGACGGAGGTGCGGTCGACGGGGGCGACGTTCACCGCGTGCACGTTCCGGACGGTGCGCTTCAACGTCAGCGAGCACACCGACAGCGCCTTCGTGAACTGCACCTTCATCGGGTGCAACTTCTTCGACGCGACGTTCCGCCGCTGCAAGTTCACCGGGAGCAGCTTCAGCGGGTGCGAGTTCGCCCTCCTGAAGGTGGAGGGCGGCAACTGGTCGTTCGTGGACCTCGGCCGCGCTGAGCTGCGCGGGGCCGACTTCACGGGAGTGCGGCTGCGGGAGGCCGACCTCACCCGGGCACGCTGCGTCGAGGCCGTGTTCTCCGGCTGCGACCTGTCGGCGGCGGTGCTCACCGGCGCGGACTTCTCCGCGGCGAGCCTCGTCGGCAGCGACCTGACCGGCGTCGACCCGGCCGAGGTCGGCCTCCGGGGCGCCACCATCGACGAGCGTCAGGCCGTGCTCCTGGCGGAGGCGGCCGGGATGACCGTCGTCGCCACACCCTCCTGAGCATCCCTGAACGCGACGGCGCCCGTCCCCGGTGTCGCGGGGACGGGCGCCGAAGCGGTCGCGGTGTGCGCTACGCGACCTCGTTCACCTGGCCGTGCTTGATGTGGAGCCGGCGCTGGGCGCGCTTGGCCACGGCGGTGTCGTGGGTGACGACGATGACGGTGAGGCCGCGGTCGCGCCACAGACCTTCGAGGAGGTCCATGATCTCGTCGCGCGTCTCCTCGTCCAGGTTGCCGGTCGGCTCGTCGGCCAGCAGCACGTCCGGGTTCTTCACCAGGGCGCGGGCGATCGCGACGCGCTGCTGCTGACCTCCCGAGAGCTCGGACGGGAGGTGCGTGCCGCGGTCGGCCAGGCCCACCGAGGCGAGCGCCTCCGCGGCGCGGCGCTTGCGCTCCTCCGCGCTCACCTTGAGCGGCGCGAGCGCGGTCTCCACGTTCTCCTGCGCGGTCAGCGTCGGGATCAGGTTGAAGCCCTGGAAGACGAAGCCGATCTCGTTGGCGCGGATGCCCGTGAGCTTGTGGTCGCCGAGCTTCGACAGGCTCGCCGGTCCGAGCTCGACCGAGCCGGACGTGGGCCGGTCGAGGGCGCCGAGCATCTGCAGCAGCGTCGACTTGCCTCCGCCGGTCGGGCCCTGGATGGCGACGAGCTGGCCGTCCGGGATCTCCAGGGTGACGTCGTTGAGGGCGATCACCTCGCGGGAGGACTGGCGGTACTTCTTGGTGACGTTCGTGAGGGTGTACACGATGACTCCTTCTGGTCGGGCCGGGCTCAGGCGACCGAGCGCAGGGCTGCGGCGGGACGGAGACGGGAGGCGCGCCAGCCGCCGATCGCACCGGCGATGAGACCGCCGAGGATGGCGAGCGCGACGGCGCCGACGATGATCCACAGCGTGATCGGGGCGTGGAGGGCGATGTCGGCCGTGGTCTGGGTGGCGGCCCGGCGGACGCCGGCGAACGCGCCGCCCCCTCCGGTCCCGCCGCCGAATCCGCCACCGCCGAATCCGCCTTCACCGGTGCCGGTTCCCGCGCCTCCGGTCCCGGCGCCGGTGCCCCGACCGGCAGCATTGGCGAAGCCGGAGCCGATGCTGCCGGTCAGAGTCGGGGAGACGATGTTGACGACCCACACGCCGATGAGTCCGACGGCGACGCCGATGATGCCGCCGACGAGGCCCTGCACGATCGACTCGCCGGCGACCTGGCCGGTGATCCGGCGGTTGGACCAGCCGATCGCCTTCAGGGTGCCGAACTCGCGGGTCCGGCGGGTCACGCCGGAGATGGTGAAGAGGATGGCGATGAGGAACGCCGCCGCCAGCACGATCACCGAGAGCCAGGTGCCGAGGTTGGCGATGAGCTGCCCCGCGCTGCCGAGCGAGCCGGAGACGGTGGAGGCCAGGTCGGCCTGCGTGCTGACGGTCGCGCCGGGGATGGCCTTGGTCAGGTCGGCCTTGATCTGGTCGATGTCGCTGGACGACGCCGCCGTGACGTAGACGGACGAGATCTTGGACGCCTGCCCGGAGAGTGTCTGGGCGACGCCGATCGGGATGTACGCGTTGGCCGCGGTGGTGGAGTCGGCGCCGGTCGCGGAGACGATGCCGATCACCTTGAAGTCGGTGGCGCCGATGGTCACGGTGTCGCCGACCGCCTTGGACGCGGTCTTGGCGTACGCCGCGTCGAGCACGACGACATCCGCCGCCTTGTCCGCCGCGGTGAAGGTGCGGCCGCTGGAGAGGGTCACGGACGAGAGCGGTCCGACCGACTTGCCGGCCGGGTCGAGGCCCATCACCGAGAACGAGTCGACCGTGAACGAGCTGCCGCCCGCACCGTCCGCGCCGCCGGTGGGCGGGGGAGTGGAGGCGGTGGAGCCGCCGCCGGCCTGCCGCTGCTCGCGCAGCTGCTGGAAGTTGGGGAGGGTGCCGCTGAAGCTGGTGTTGGTGAGCGACAGCACCGCGGCCGCGGACTGCACGTTCTGGACCTTCTTGGCGGTCGTCAGCGTGGCGGCATCCATCACGGTCGCGCCGCGGGTGGGCTCCAGCCGGGACGTGTTCACCTGACGGCCGGAGCCGGTGTCGGTGCCGGAGTTGGCGCCGAAGTCGAACCGCGGGCCGCCGCCGGCGCCCTGCTGGGCGCTCGCGCTCTGGGCGGTGGCCGGCTGCGTGATGGTGATGTCGGTGCCGACGCCGTAGACGGACTGCAGCACGCTCGCCTGCGCGTCCTTCACACCGGCGGAGACCGCGTTGACGATGATGACGAGCGCGATCGCGAGCGCCATGCCGATCGCGATGATGATCGTCTGCTTACGGCGATTGAGGAGCTCGCGCCGCAGATATGTCCCGAACATTGGCTTCCATATCTCTGGGTCGGAAAAGTGATTCATCGTGAAGCTAGGGTCGGGGGATTGCCGAGCACTATGGCGAAGCTATGGATCTGCCGTGTGCCGCTTAGGGTGCTCACATGCGGCGCAGCGACGTCGATGCACCGGTTCTCAGAAGCTCCATAGCTTTCACAAAGACACCATCAATCCCCCTCCTCATAATGGGAAAGGTGACTATCAACGCCCGTGCCGCCTCCGGCGCCTCCAGCCAGCCCCGTACCCTCCTGCGCCGTGCGGACGGCAGCTCGATCCGCGTGCTCGTCGTCGATGACGAGGCCACGCTCACCGATCTGCTCGCCATGGCGCTGCACTACGAGGACTGGGAGGTGAAGACCGCGTCCAACGGGCAGCAGGCTCTGCAGCTCTCGCGCGAGTTCAAGCCGGACGTGGTCGTGCTGGACATCATGCTGCCGGACATCGACGGCCTCCAGGTCCTCTCGCGGATGCGGGCGGACGGCAACGAGGCGCCCGTGCTGTTCCTCACCGCCAAGGACTCCCTGGACGACCGCATCGCCGGGCTCACCGCCGGCGGCGACGACTACGTCACCAAGCCGTTCAGCCTGGAGGAGCTCGTCGCCCGGCTCCGCGGCCTGCTGCGCCGGTCACGCGCAGCCGTCGCCGACCAGGACGACCCGGTGCTCATCGTCGGCGACCTCGTGCTGGACGAGGACAGCTACGAGGTGCACCGCGACGGCGACCCCATCCAGCTCACCGCGACAGAGTTCGAGCTGCTGCGGTTCCTGATGCGCAACCCGCGCCGCGTGCTCAGCAAGGCGCAGATCCTGGACCGGGTCTGGTCCTATGACTTCGGCGGCTCCTCCAGCGTGGTCGAGCTCTACATCTCCTACCTGCGCAAGAAGATCGACGCAGGCCGCCCCGCGATGATCCACACGGTGCGCGGCGCCGGCTACATGGTGAAGGCCGCGCAATGACCGCTGCCCGCACTGCGGGCGCCCCGACCCCCGGCCGTGAGCGCGCCCGGCGCTTCGGCCTCCGTCCGTTCCGCTCCTGGACGCTGCGCAGCCGCGTCGTGCTCGTCGTGGTCGCCATGCTCGCGGTGCTGGGCGCGGTGATCGGGACGGTGAGCGTGCTCGCGCTGCAGAACTACCTGATGGACCGGCTCGACCAGCAGCTCACGAGCGCGCTGGAGCGCGGCCAGCACACCGCCGACCGGGTCAACGGCGGCGGCCCGACCGTCCCGGAGGCGCAGAGTGTCGTGACGACACCCGGCCAGCCGACCGGCACCCTCGGCGCGGTGCGCAGCGCGAACGGCGGCCTGCTCTTCCCGCCGGTCATCCTCTCCGACCGGCCGTCCACCCCGTCGACCGACCAGCCGCTCGGGCCCAAGCAGGTCACGATCAACGGCCTCGCCCTGCTCTCGGTGCCCGCGGACTCCCAGCCCAGGACCGTGGACCTCGGCTCCGCCCTCGGCTCGTACCGCATCGCGGCGGCGCAGCTCGACAACGGGGACAGCGTCATCATCGGGCTCCCGCTCAGCGAGGTGACCGCGACGACCCAGCAGCTCACCCTCGTCATCGGGCTCGTGACCCTCGCCGGGCTCGTCTTCGCCTTCCTGATCGCCAGCTTCGTCGTGCGGCTCGCCATGAAGCCGCTCGCCCGGGTCACGGAGACGGCCGAGCAGGTGGCGCACATGCCGCTCGACCGCGGCGACGTCGCGCTGTCGGTGCGCGTCCCCGAGGAGGACACCGACCCGCACACGGAGGTCGGCAAGGTCGGCTCGGCGCTCAACCGGATGCTCGGCCACGTCGCCTCCGCGCTGACCGCCCGGCAGGCGAGCGAGCAGAAGGTCCGCCAGTTCGTCGCCGACGCCAGCCACGAGCTGCGCACCCCGCTCGCCTCCATCCGCGGCTACGCCGAGCTCACCCGGCGCTCGCCGCACGAGCTGCCGCAGGACGTCACCCGCTCGCTGGGCCGCATCGAGTCGGAGGCGACCAGGATGACCTCGCTGGTGGAGGACCTCCTGCTGCTCGCCCGCCTCGACGAGGGCAGGGAGCTCGACCGCGACCCGGTGGACCTCTCCCTGCTGCTGATCGACGCCCTCAGCGACGCGCACGCGGCCGGACCCGACCATGTCTGGCACATCGACCTGCCGGAGGAGCCGGTGGAGGTGCTGGGCGACGCGCCGCGGCTGCACCAGGTGGTCGTGAACCTCCTCGCGAACGCCCGCGTGCACACGCCGGAGGGGACCCGCGTGGTGGCGGCGCTCGCCGTGGACGCGGCGACGCGGGAGGCCGTGGTCACCGTGTCGGACGACGGCCCCGGCATCCCGGAGGAGTTGCGGGACACGCTGTTCGAGCGCTTCGCCCGCGGCGACAGCAGCCGCAACCGGGCGACCGGCTCGACGGGACTCGGCCTCGCGATCGTCTCCGCGGTGGTGGAGGCGCACGGCGGCACGGTCACGGTGGCCAGCGAGCCGGGCAGCACGGTGTTCACGGTGCGGCTGCCGCTGGTGGGCGAGGTCTCCTCCGCGGCGGTGGAGGAGGCGATGGTCGAGCCCGAGAACGCGGTCGAGCCCGAGGATGCGGTGGACCCCGCGCCCGCGCCCGGACCCGCACCCGAGGCCGAGCCAGAGGGAGCGGACCGGGAGTGACCGGAACCGTCCTGCCCACGGTCGCGTACGGCGACCCCGCCGCCCCGCCGCTGGTGTTCCTGCGCGGCCTGCCGTCCGCGCCCGGTCGCGCCCGCGGCCTGGACGCGCTGACCGAGCGCGTCATCGTCAGCGGCCCGGCGCGCACCCACCGCGTGCACGCCGTCGGCCGCCCGGCTCGCCTGGAGCCAGGCGCCTCGATGGCGGAGGTCGCCGACCTCTACGCGACGATGCTGCGCGGCCGGTTCCGCACCCCCGCGGCGATCATGGGGGTCTCGACGGGAGCCAGCATCGCCCTCCAGCTCGCCGTCGACCACCCCGACCTGGTGAGCTCGCTCGTGGTCGCGGCCGGAGCCGCGACGCTCGGCGCGAACGGCAGGGCCGCCCAGCGCCGCTACGCCGACCTCCTCGGCGCCGGCGACCCCGGAGCGACCTCCGAGCTCGCGCTCGCGACGATGGACGCCCCGCTGCTGGCCCCCGCAGTCAAGCTGGTCACCCGGCTGCTGCCCGGCCCGGCCGACCCGGACGGGCTGCGCGCCCTCGTGGAGGCTGAGGAGCGCTTCGACGTCCGCGACCGGCTGTCGCGCGTCTCCGCGCCCGCGCTGGTCGTCTCCGGCGGCCGCGACTTCTTCTATCCGCTGCAGCTCGCCGCGGAGACGGTCCGTGGGCTCCCACGCGCCTCGCACGTCGTGTACCTGAACCGCTCCCACGCCGGTGTCGCGCTGCATCCGCGGTTCGGGCGGGATGTCGGGGACTTCCTTCGAGCCCACCGCGGAGCGCCGGATTTGCGTGCGACCCGCCCCATCCCGTACCCTTGACGAAGCCAAAGACCGCTGGTTGACGTGCGTGCACGTCCGAAGATTCACTCAGGTGGGGCCCGCGCAGGTGTGTGAAGTGATTCCCGCAGTTCTCTGCGTGTCGAGCTCCGTGCCCTTGCGCCGGAGCTTTTTTCTTTGCCCGCGGTCGAGGCGCACGCCGCTCCCGCGGTGTGCGAGAAGACAACCGAGGAGTAGCCATGGCGAACAAGGAAGCCACGGTCGCCGAGCTCGAAGGACTGTTCGAGAGCTCGACCGCCGTTCTGCTGACCGAGTACCGCGGTCTCACTGTTGCTCAGCTCAAGACGCTGCGCAAGTCCATCAGTGAGCACGCGACGTACGCCGTGGTGAAGAACACGCTGACCAAGATCGCGGCCAACAACCAGGGGATCTCGTCGTTCGACGACGAGCTGGTCGGGCCGTCCGCGATCGCGTTCGTGCACGGCGACCCCGTCGCCGTCGCGAAGGCTCTGCGCGACTTCACCAAGGCAAACCCTCTGCTGGTGGTCAAGGGCGGTTACTTCGACGGTAACCCGCTGACCGCAGAAGAGGTAGGCAAGCTCGCCGACCTCGAGTCCCGTGAGGTTCTGCTGGCCAAGCTGGCCGGCGCCTTCAAGGCCTCGCTGTTCGGAGCCGCATATCTGTTCAACGCACCGCTGTCGAAGGCCGTTCGCACGGTCGACGCGCTGCGTGAGAAGCAGGAGTCCGCTGCGTAAGTCCTTCCGGACCTACAAGCGGTGAGTAACCACACACACTAAGGAGAAAATCATGGCAAAGCTGTCGACTGAGGAGCTGCTCGACGCGTTCAAGGAGCTCACGCTCATTGAGCTCAGCGAGTTCGTGAAGAAGTTCGAGGAGACCTTCGAGGTCACCGCCGCCGCCCCCGTCGCCGTGGCCGCCCCGGCCGCCGGTGGTGCGGGCGCCGCTGCCGAAGAGGTCGAGGAGAAGGACTCGTTCGACGTCGTCCTCGAGGCCGCCGGTGACAAGAAGATCCAGGTCATCAAGGAGGTGCGCGCCCTCACCAGCCTCGGCCTCGGTGAGGCGAAGGCCCTCGTTGACGGCGCACCGAGCACCGTGCTCGAGGGCGCCAACAAGGAGACCGCCGAGAAGGCGAAGGCTCAGCTCGAAGAGGCTGGCGCCACCGTCAACCTCAAGTAGTCGACGCCCCATCGGGGCTTCTTCTACCGCAGGCTGACACAGCCACGCGACGCGGACTCCTTCTGTAACAGAGTGTTCCGCGTTGTGGAGGGCGTCGCCCCCGTGACGGGGGTGACGCCCTTCGTGGTTTAACCGCGAAGGCCGGCCGCAGCGCGGACGCTCGACCCCACCAGAGCGTCCGATCGCGCCTGCCCGCGTGCATCGGTGTGCAAGGACGCACAACCGGAAGAAGAAACCACGATGAATACCTGGCGCACGTTCGCCTCCACCCTGCGCGGACTCGGGGCCGCGCTCCTGCACGGTGACGACCGCGACAGCGGCGCCCACCCGCCGGATCTCTACCGCAGGACCCTCCTGTACGACCGGTACCTGC
The DNA here is from genome assembly GCF_039615055.1 of Microbacterium sp. X-17. NCBI lineage: Bacteria > Bacillati > Actinomycetota > Actinomycetes > Micrococcales > Microbacteriaceae > Microbacterium > Microbacterium sp. X-17. Next base: position 865,557 of record NZ_JBDHNI010000003.1, on the reverse strand, counting down.
GGTAACCCGACCATCGAGGGGCACGTCGTTGTCGCTTTCCACGCGGAAAAGTGACAACGACGTGCCCCTCGTGCTTGTAGGTTGGCGGGGTGGATGGCGAGAGCGAGCGCGAGGCTCGGGTGGCGTACGACCTCGTGGCCGAGGACTACGCGGCGCTGCTGGAGGGCGAGCTCGAGAAGCTGCCGATCGAGCGGGCGATGCTGACCGCGTTCGCCGAGCAGGTCGCGGCGGACGGCGGGGGAGCGGTGGCCGACATCGGCTGCGGCCCCGGCCGGGTGTCCGCGTTCCTCGCCGGCATCGGGGCGGACGTCCGCGGCGTCGACCTGTCGCCCGGGATGATCGCGGTCGCGCGGCGCGACCACCCCGGCATCCCGTTCGAGGTCGCGTCGATGGCCGCCCTCCCGTACCGGGACGGCGAGCTCGCCGGCGCGCTGGCCTGGTACTCGATCATCCACATCCCGCAGGAGGGGCAGCACACCGTGTTCGCCGAGTTCGCCCGAGTGATCCGGCCGGGCGGCCGGTTGCTGCTCGGCTTCCAGGTGAGCGAGCAGGGCGACGAGGACGTCGTGCACCTGCGACAGGCGTACGGGCACGAGCTCGACCTGCGCACCCGTCGCCAGTCGCCCGGCCGCGTGAAGGAGCGGCTGGCAGAGGCCGGCTTCGCGGTGCGGGCGGAGCTGGTCCGCGGGCCGATGGCTCCCGAGAAGTCGCGGCAGGCGTTCCTGCTGGCTCAGCGCAGCGCCGACTCCGCCTCGGAGGCCGCGGCCGCCTCCTGAGCCGCATGTTCGCGCACCCGGCCGCGCACGAGGTACCAGCCCGCGACGAGCAGAGGCGGGATGATGACGACGGCCGTGCCGATCGTGAGCGTGCCCGTCGGCCAGTCGAACAGGATCAGCACCGCGACCGCCGCGAGGAAGGCGAGCGTCAGGTAGCTCGTGAACGGCGCCCCCGGCATGTGGAACGCCGGCCGGGTGAGCCGCCCCTCCTTGGCGAAGGACTGCAGTTTGAGCTGGCAGACCACGATGATCGCCCAGGCCCAGAGCAGCCCGATCGAGGTCAGGTTGATCCCGACCTCGAACGCCTCGCCCGGCATGACCAGGTTCAGGCCGACGCCGACCAGCGCGACGACGCCGGTGATGACGATGCCGCCGTAGGGCACGCCGGCCCGGTTCATCCGCAGCGCGAACCGAGGGGCTGCGCCGCGGAGGGCCAGCGACCGGGCGATCCGTCCGGTCGAGTAGAAGCCCGCGTTGAGCGAGGAGAGTGCGGCGGTCAGCACGACGAGGTTCATGATCGCGTCCGCACCGTCGACGCCGATGGAGGAGAAGAACGTCACGAACGGGCTCTCGTCCTTCTTGTAGGCCGTGTACGGGAGGAGCAGGGAGAGCAGCAGTACGGACCCGACGTAGAACAGCCCGATCCGCACCAGGATCGTGTTGATCGCGCGCGGCATCGTCTTCTCCGGGTTCTCGGTCTCGCCAGCGGCCGTGCCGATGAGCTCGATCGCCCCGTAGGCGAAGACGACGCCCTGGACCACGAGGATGAGCGGAAGCAATCCCTTGGGGAAGAGGCCGCCGTTGTCCGCGAGCAGCGCGAAGCCGGGCGTGTGCCCGTCGACGGGGGTGCCGAAGATCACGAAGGCGATGCCGATCACGAGGAAGGCGACCAGCGCGACCACCTTGATCAGGGCGAACCAGAACTCCAGCTCGCCGAACACCTTCACCGACAGCAGGTTGAGCAGGAGCACGACAGCCAGGGCGACCAGGGCGAACACCCACTGCGGGATCTCCGCGAGCACGGGCACGTACTTGCCGAAGAAGTGCATGTAGAGCGCGACCGCCGTCACATCGACGATGCCGATCATGCCCCAGTACATCCAGTACATCCAGCCGGTCACGAAGGCGAGCTTCTCGCCGTAGAACTCGCGGGCGTACGAGACGAACGAGCCGGAGTCCGGGCGGTGCAGGATCAGCTCGCCGAGCGCACGGAGGATGAGGTACGCGAACACGCCGCACACCGCGTAGACGATGAGCAGACCGGGGCCGCCGGAGGCGAGGCGGCCGCCGGCGCCGAGGAAGAGGCCGGTCCCGATCGCGCCGCCGATCGCGATCATCTGGATGTGCCGTCGCTTGAGGCCCTTGTGATACGAGCCGTCGCCGGCCGGGTCGGTGGAGGTCATCCGGAGATTCAACCAGGAGGGGGCCGACTTGATTTATATAGGCTAGCTATATAAAATGGCTGTCGTGACCGAGACCATCACCGACACCGCCCAGCTCCGCACCACCATCGGCGACCTCGTCGTCGCGAGCCACCGGCTCGCCCGGCTGGCCGCGCGTGTCACCGGCAGCACCGAGTCCCCGGCGACCTGGCGGACGCTCAGCGTGCTGCAGACGGTCGGCGCGATGCGCCTCGGCGAGCTCGCCGCCCAGAGCCGCGTGTCCCAGCCGACGATGACCAAGCTTGTGCGCAACCTGGTCGAGGCGGAGTGGGTCAAGCGCATCGCTGATGTGGACGACGCCCGCGCCTGGCAGATCGCGATCACCTCGAAGGGCGCGGCCGCGCTCCAGGACTGGCGCGACACGCTGGCGGAGGCCCTGGTGCCGATGTTCGCCGACCTCCGCGACGACGAGCTGGCCGCCATGCGGGCCACCGTCGAGATCATCGCGTCGCGCGTCGACCTGTCCACCGCGGCGTCGGCAGCCGTCGACGGCCGCTGAGACATTCACCTCACCGTTCACTCTTCACTCTCTGCAGACCTAGGAGGCCTCACCCGTCCATGTCCCATCAGAAGCCGGACAACATCCTCAAGCAGCCGACCGCCGTCTGGGCCGTCGCGTTCGCGTCGGTCATCGCCTTCATGGGCATCGGCCTCGTGGACCCGATCCTCCCCGCCATCGCCGCCAGCCTGCAGGCGACCCCGACGCAGACCGAGATGCTCTTCACGAGCTACCTGCTGATAACGGGTGTGGCGATGTTCTTCACGAGCTGGATCTCCAGCCGCATCGGCGCCAAGCGCACCCTGCTGATCGGCCTCGCGCTGATCGTGGTGTTCGCGCTGGCCGCCGGGCTGTCGCAGAACGTGTGGACGATCATCGGCTTCCGCGCCGGCTGGGGCCTCGGCAACGCGCTCTTCATCTCCACGGCGCTCGCGACCATCGTCGGAGCGGCGGCGGGCGGGACGTCGGCGGCGATCATCCTCTACGAGGCCGCCCTGGGCCTCGGCATCGCCATCGGCCCGCTGCTCGGCGGCCTGCTCGGAAGCTGGAGCTGGCGCGGGCCGTTCTTCGGCACCGCCACCCTGATGGCCATCGGCTTCATCGCGATCGTGGTCATGCTCAAGAAGAACCCGGAGAAGCCCGTCCCGACGAAGCTCTCCGCCCCGTTCCGCGCGCTCGGCCGTCCCGCGCTCGGCTTCCTGGCCGCCGCCGCGCTGTTGTACAACATCGGCTTCTTCGTGCTGCTGGCGTACACACCGTTCGCGCTGGCCGACCTCGGCGTCAAGGATGCGATCACGCTCGGCCTGATCTTCTTCGGCTGGGGCGTCGCGCTCGCGATCACCTCGGTCTGGGTGGCGCCGCTCCTCACCGCGCGGCTGCCGCGGACGCGCGTGCTGTGGCTGATCATGCCGCTGCTGGCCCTCGACCTCGCCGCCGCCGGCCTCCTGGTGGGCTCGCTGGTCGCGCTGATCGTCTGCGTGATCGTCGGCGGACTGCTGCTCGGCGTCCTGAACACCGTGCTGACCGAGTGCGTGATGGAGGCCACCGACCTGCCGCGCGCGGTCGCGTCGAGCGCGTACTCCGGCGTCCGGTTCCTCGGCGGCGCGATCGCCCCGCCGGCGGCCACCCTGCTGGCGAGCCTGTTCGCCCGGTCCACGCCGTTCTACGCCGGCGCCGTGTCGGTGCTGATAGCCGCCGCCCTGGTCATGCTCGGGCACAAGCACCTCAAGCGTGTCGACGCCCCGCAGGAGACGCGGGAGCAGGAGGCGGAGATCCTGGCCCTGGCCGACGCGGACTGACCTGAACCGGTTCAAGAGAAGGCGAAGAGCCGCCCTGTCCTAGTCAGGGCGGCTCTTCCCGTACGCGCCGAAGCGTCGGTACGGACGGACAGTCGGCGGTCGATCGTGCCTACCCGAAAGGCGCGATCGGCCAACGGCCGCATGACCTATTGTTTCAGATCACGGGACGCTGATCGTTCATATCCGGACGAATTCGTGCAAATCCGCAACGATTCACCCGGCGCGTGTACGGACTCGCAGGACTCAGCGCGGCGGCGCGGTCGAGGTGCGCACCACCAGGTGCGCGGATGAGCGCACCGACCCGGCGCGCGGCTCGCCGCCGCCCAGCTCGTCCAGGAGGATGCGCGTCGCCACCGCGCCCTGCTCGAACGGGCTCTGCGCCATCGTGGTGAGCCCGAAGCACTCTGCGAAGTCGTGGTTGTCGATGCCGATGACGGAGAGGTCCTCCGGCACGCGCAACCCGTGGTCGCCCGCGGCGAGGATGGCGCCCATCGCCATCTCGTCCGAGCCCGCGAACACCGCCGTCGGCCGCGGGCCGGGGCGGTCGAGCAGCCGGTTCATCGCCGCGCGTCCCTCGGGGAGGGAGAAGCCGCCGGGGATGACCCACTCCGGCCGCACGGGGAGGTGCGCCGAGCGCATGGCCTTCTCGAAGCCGCGCAGCCGGCCGACCGGGACGTTGCTGTTCAGGCCTTCCTCGTCCTCGCCGCCGAGATGGGCGATCTCGGTGTGGCCGAGGCCGATCAGGTGGTTGGTGGCCTCCTTGGCGGTGGCCTTCTCGTCGATCCCGACGCTGCGCAGCCCCTTGACCGGGCCGCCGACCACGATGGTCGGGTGGCCGAGCGACGCCAGCTGCTCGCGCTCGTCCGGCGTGAAGTCGAGGCACAGCGCCAGCAGCGCGTCCGTGCGCTTGCGCAGGATGCTGCGGTGGAAGACCCGCTCCCGGTCGCCGCGATGGCCGCCCAGGTTGAACAGGATCATGTCGTAGCTGGCCGAGCGCAGCTCCGCGTCGACCCCCTCCAGCACCTGGGTGTAGAACCAGCGGCTGACCGAGGGGACGACCACGCCGAGCGCGAGGGTGCGCCCGCTGGCGAGTCCCGACGCGCTGGACGACGCGACGTAGCCGAGCTCGTCGGCGGCACGCCGCACCGCGGCGCGCGTCGTGTCGGAAACGTTGGGGAGCCCCCGTAGCGCGCGCGAGACCGTCGCGGTCGAAACCCCTGTCGCGCGCGCGACCTCCTCGATTCCTGCCATGATCCCCCCGTCAGGAGTCCTGGCCCGCTCGTGCCTCCTCCGCCCGCAGGCGCGCCGCCACGATGCGGTGGCGCGCCTGCAGCAGAGCGATGAAGATCACGACGAGCACGAGCGAGATCAGCGCCCACGTCAGCGCGGGTTGACCGGTCAGCTCGCAGACGGCTGTGATGATCGCGAAGGCCGCCCCGAAGAAGCCGACGAAGCCGAGGCCGATGTCGACGAGCTCCTTCGGGTCGGTCACGCGCATCGGTTCAGCCCTTCACTCCACCTGCGGTCAGGCCCGCGACGATCCGGCGCTGGAAGATCAGCACCAGGATGATGAGCGGGACGGTCACGATCGTACCGGCCGCCATGATGGCGGTGTACGGCTCCTGGTGCGGCTGGCTCCCGGTGAACGAGGCGATGGCGACCGTCACCGGCTGCGTCGCGTCGCTCGAGAGCTGGCTGGAGATCAGGAACTCGTTCCAGGACGAGATGAACGCCAGGATCGCGGTCGTGAACACGGCAGGCGCCGCCAGCGGAAGGATGATCTTGCGGAACGCCTGCGCCTGGGTGCACCCGTCGATCCGTGCGGCCTCCTCCAGGTCCCACGGCATCTCGCGGAAGAACGAGACGAGCGTGTAGACCGTCAGCGGGAGCGCGAACGAGATCTCCGGGATGATCAGCGCCTGGTAGGTGCCCATCCACCCGATGTTCGTGAACAGCTGGAACAGCGGGGTGATGAGCGCGACGCCCGGGAACATCGACGCGGCGAGGATGATGCCGAGCACGATGCCCTTGCCCAGGAACTCCAGGCGGGCGAGCGCGTACGAGGCGAAGATGCCGACGACCAGGGAGATCACGGTGACGCAGATGCCGATGAACAGCGAGTTCAGCAGCGCCTGGCCGAGGTGGTTGCCCAGGTTGGTCGACAGCGCCGTCACGTAGTTGTCGAACGTGATGTGCGTGAACCACGGCGTGTTGTCGCTCGTGTAGCCGACGTCGCGGAACGACGTCACGACCATCCAGTAGAACGGCAGCAGGCACCACAGCACGATGACCAGCGCCTGCACGATGGTGCGGACGTTCTGGTTGCGGTTGCGGGACTTGGTGCGGTTCTTCGAGCGGGTCCGGGGGAGGGCGTTCGCCTCCGCGGTGGCCGATGCGGGGCCGGCGACGGTGGTCATCCCTTCGCTCCCTTCGCTTGCGTCTCCTGCGTTCGCACCACGTTCGTGCCGAGGAACCGCACGAAGATGAACGCGACCAGGAAGATCAGGATGAACGTGATGGTGGAGAGGGCGGCAGCGCTGTTGAAGCCCTGCCTGATCTGATCGACCACGAGGATGGACAGCGTCGTCGTCGCATGGCCTGTGCCTCCGCCGCCGCCTGTCAGGATCTGCGGCAGGTCGTAGATGCGGAGCGCGTCGAGCACGCGGAACAGGACCGCGACCATCAGCGCCGGCTTCAGCAGCGGCATCGTGACGCGCCAGAAGCGCTGCCAGGTGCTCGCGCCGTCCATCTTCGCCGCCTCGTAGACGTCCTCCGGGATGATCTGGAGGCCGGCCAGGATGAGCAGCGCCATGAACGGCGTCGTCTTCCAGGTGTCCGCGATGATGACCGCGAACCGGGACGCCCATTCGTCGCTCGTCCAGAGGATGTGCGCGTTGAGCACGGCGTTGGCGACGCCGGCGACCGAGAAGATGAAGAACCACAGCTTCGCGGTGACGGCGGTGGGGATCGCCCACGGGATCAGGATGGCCGCGCGGACGAAGCCGCGGCCGCGGAAGGCCCGGTTCATGATGAGCGCGAACCAGAGGCCGAGGACGGTCTCCAGGATCACGGTCGTGATCGTGAAGAAGAAGGTCACCCCGACGGCGCTCCAGAAGGTGGAGCCCAGGTTGCCCGGCGGGCACGAGACGGTCGTGCCGTTCGGCCCCTGGCACTGCTGGAACAGCCAGTGGGCGTAGTTCTGGAAGCCGGCGAAACCGCCCTGGACGAACAGGCCGGTCGCCGGGTCGAGCCCGGCGTCCTTCTGGAAGGACATCACCACGGCGCTGACGATCGGGTAGCCGATGACGATGGCCAGGAGGATCAGTGTGGGGAGGATGAGGTAAAGGGCCCAGCGGCTCTGCTGGCGGCGGTTGTGCTTGACTCCGGCGCGCTGTTCAGGCGGCCTGTTCTTCGTGGATGAGGGGGCGACGACGTTCGACGTTGACATGTGCAGCCTCCGGGAGGAAAGGCGGTAGGGGGGGGTGCCGGGGGGGGGGCGGGGCCCCGCCGCCCGGCGACCGTAGTGGGACCTACTGGCCCGCGCTCGCGGTCTTGATGGCCGCGGACATGTCCTTCAGCGCCTGGTCGACCGACTTGTCGCCCTTCAGGGCGGCGTAGGCGTTGTCCTGAACGGCCTTGGTGATGGCCGGGTAGAACGGCGAGACGGGACGCGGGACCGCGTTCTCGATCGACGTCTTCAGGGTGGACAGGTAGGGCAGCTGGCTGTTCAGGCCGGCGTCGTCGTACAGCGAGGAGAGGACCGGTGCGAGCGAGCCCTGGGTCACGAAGAACTTCTGGGTCTCTTCGCTCTGCAGGAACTTGAGGAACTCGAAGGCGGTCGCCTTGTGCTTGCTGTAGACGCTGATCGCGGCGTTGTGGCCACCGAGGCTGGAGACGCCCGGCTTGTCGGCCGAGATGCCCGGCAGCGGTGCGATGCCGAAGGTGTCCTTCACCGTGGACGATCCGTCGGTCTTGGCCAGGTTGTAGACGTACGGCCAGTTGCGCAGGAACATCAGCTTGCCGGCCTCGAACGCCTGGCGGCCCTGCTCCTCCTGGTAGGTGATGGCCTCGGCCGGGATCTGGCCGTTCTTGAAGCCGTCCACCAGGCGGGTCAGACCCGCGTTGGCCTGCGAGCTGTCGACGGTGACGGTCTTGCCGTCGTCGCCGACGATGGTGCCGCCGTTGGTGTTGATGGCCTCGGCCACGTTCACCGTCAGGCCCTCGTACTGGGCGAACTGACCGGCGTAGCAGCCGATGCCCTTCGCCTTGGCGACGTCGCAGTCCTTCAGCATCTCATCCCACGTCTTGGGCGGGGTGGAGACGAGGTCCTTGCGGTAGTACAGGATGCCGCCGTCGGACGTCTGCGGCGCCGCGTACTGCGTGCCGTTGTACGTGCCCGACTTGACCGTCGGCGCGAGCAGCTTCGAGTTGTCCATCTTCAGGCTGCCGGTGAGAGGCTGCAGCCAGCCCTTCGCAGCGAACTCACCCGTCCACACGACGTCGACATCGACCACGTCGTAGTTCGGGTCCTTCGCCTGGAAGTGCTGCACGAGGTCGTCGTGCTGCTGGTCGGCCTGGTCGGTCTGCTCCTTGAAGGTGACCTTCTCGCTGGGGTGTGCCGCGTTCCACTTGTCGATCAGGGGGCGGACGACGTTGGAGTTGTCCTTGCCCTGCACGTAGGTGATGGGGCCCTTGCTGTCGAGGTTGGCGCCGGCGTCTCCGCCCGCGCTACTGCCTCCTGAACCGCCGCCGGTGCATCCCGCAAGTGCGAGGCCGGCGAGGGCGACTCCTGCGATCACGGAGAGACGTGCTGCTTTCATTTCACTCCTCGTTGAGCTATTTGGTGCTCGTGTCGAGCATGGTGCTCTTGGTGCAGGCGCGGGTGCGCCCGGGCTCAACGTACTCCCGCCGGTAAATCTGTGCAAGCGTTTACGTCAAGCGCTTGCATTGCGATTAGGTCACGGCGGTTTCTACCCGCGTGCGGGGGAGCGGCCGGTGGGATCGTGATGTGTAGAGCACGACGCCTGACCGTGGAGTATCATGCGCAGGAATGAAACGGGGTGCTCCATGCCGGAATCCACGATCGACGCCGCGCTGACGCTGCTCGCGCAGGGCAGGGACGTCCTCCTCGTCGGCGACGACGGATCGGGCAAGAGCTGGTGCCTCGCGCAACTCGCCGGTGCGCTTCGCAAGCGCGGGAACGACGCGGTGCTGGTGCCGGGACGGCTCGGGTCCGCCGCCGATCCCTTGGCGCCGTTCGGGGCCACGACGGTGCCGCTCGAGGGAGGCGGTGCGGTGGGCGAGCGGCTCGTCGCCGCGTTCGCCGAGGAGCTGAACGGGCCGAGGAGCCGGCTCCTGGTGGACGACCTCGACGAGTTGGAGGCGCCGGCCATCGCAGCGCTGCGCGCCGTCCTCGACCGCACCGGCGCCCGGCTCGTGGCCACGGTCGGACGCTGCTCGGTCGCGATCGGCGGGGCGCCGCGCCCGTTCGCGGCGCTGCTGGCCGAGCGGGCGCCGGCGGACGTCGCCGTGCCCCCGTTGTCGTTCGAGGCGATGTCGCGGTTCGTCGCCGCCCGGCTGCGCGGCCGGCCCGACGCCGAGCTGATCGTCTCGCTGAGCGCGCACTCCGGCAGCAATCCGCGCGTCGCCGCCGCCCTGCTCGACGTCGCGGTCGCGTCCGGCGCGATCGGGCAGCGCGACGGGCTCTGGTCGGAGGTGGGCTCGCTGGAGGAGGCGTCCGCCGCCTCCGTCGTCCATGCGCTCACCGGTCGGCTCAGCCCGGCGGAGCAGAGCGCCCTGGAGCTGCTCGCCTGGGCCGGCCCGCTGCCGCCGCGCGAGCTCGACCGGCTCGTGGACCCCGGGATCCTGCTGAGCCTGAACCAGCGCGGGCGCCTCTCGTGGAGCTACGCGGAGGTCGGCCACGACGCCAGGGTCAGCCCTCCCGCGCTGTCCCGCGGCCTGCGCGAGCAGCTCACGCCCGAGCGGCGCCATCGCCTGGTCGAGACCGTGGAGCGCACCTTCGGAGCCGACTTCGTGCCGGACCGGGAGCACACCTCCATCGACCCGTTCGTCGTGAGCGGGCTCGACAGCGACGACTACTGGCGCTGGTCCGCGGAGTTCGCGGGACAGGTGAAGGAGCGGGTGGCCGTGCGGGAGGCGGCCGCACGCGCGCTGTGGAGCGAGCTCCCGACGGTCGAGAACGCCTGCGCGTACTTCCGCACGCTGACCGTGCGGCGCCCGGCCGACACGCTCGGGAGGATCTTCGCCGAGACGCGATTCGGCGACAGGGACTCGGTCACCGCCCGTCTCCAGTTCTCGCTGTTCGAGCTGCAGTGGCTGATCTGGAGCGGGGAGGCCGACAGCGTCGACCACTGGCTGGACGGCCTCGGCCCGCGCCTCGGCGCGAAGGCGGTCTTCGTGCGGAAGGTGCGCGACACGATCAACCTGCACCGCGACGCCGTGCCGCTCACCCCCGAGCTCATCGCACGGCTGAGCGCGCCGGGCACGAGCGACTACGAGCACACCTGGTCGACCCTCCTCGCCGTCGCGCTGCTGCTGGAGGCCGGCAGCCCCGAGGACGCGCTGGAGCGGATCGACACCCGCAACGGACTGGAGGAGGGCACCCTCGCCTCCATCCACCTCGACTTCCTCCGCACGGAGGCGCTGCTCGCGCTCGGCCGGCTGGAGGACGCGGAGGAGTGGTCCCGGCGCTGCGCGGAGCACGCCTACGACCAGCTGAGCCCGCTCGGCTTCCAGTTCCACGCGCTCGGCGTCGCGCAGACGCTCGTCCAGCGCGGACGGTTCGAGGCCGGCTGGCGTGCCCTGAGCACGGGGCTGCGGCTCGGCAGCGGAGGCCCCTTCGCCATCCCGCAGCCGCCGCTGCTCGTGCTCGGCGCGATCATCCAGGCGCAGCTCGGCGATCGGGAGCTGGCCGCGGCGCTGCTGGCCGAGGGCGAGCGGGCCGGCACCCTCCACCTGCCGCCGCACCCCTCGCGCGTGGAGCTCGCGCGCGCCGCGATCATGCGCGCCGAGGGCGACCCCGCCGGCAGCGACGAGCTGCTGTGGGAGGCCGGGGCCGCCGCGGCCGCGCTCGGCCACCTGGCGACGGCGTGCATGTTCTGGACCGACCTGACCACGGTGAACCTGGAGCAGGCCGCCGAGATCTCCGCCGTGATGGACCGCATCGACAGCCCGCTCCACCACGCGGTGTTCGACGTGAAAGTGGCGATGGGGACGGGCGACGAGCGGCAGATCGTCACCGCCCTCGACCGCTCGGGCGAGCTGATCGCCCCGCAGCTCGCCGCCGCGGCGGTCGACGTCATCGACCGGCTGCGCGCGGAGTCCGGCGCGGAGCCGCTGGACGACGACGGCCGGGCGCAGCTGATCGGCGAGCACCGATCGCACGTCGACCTGGACCGCGGCGGGGACCTCCTCTCCGACCGGGAGCGGGAGGTCGCCATCCTCGCGAAGGCCGGCCTCAGCAACCGCGACATGGCGCACCGGCTGTTCGTGAGCGTGCGGACGGTCGAGAACCACATGCACCGCCTCCTGAAGAAGCTGGGCTACTCCAACCGGCGACAGCTCAGAGACGAGTGGAACCCCGACCTCTGAACTCCTGAGCGGGCACGCTCACCCGGCACTCAATCCGGGCAGCGGCCCCCGCACCCTGGCATTCCGGCTGGTTGCATCGAAGTACTCCCGCTCACCCGGCGGGAGGAAGCCACCCGGCAGGAGCACGAAATGTCAGACAGCCCATCCGCACCCGTCATCCCACCGAGCCGCCGCCGGCGCGCGTCCGTCCCTCAGCTCGTCCTCGCGGCCCTGCTCGCCGGCGCGGCCGTCGCGCTCGTCGTCCTGCTCGACCGCGCCGTCCAGCTGGAGGCGCACCTCTTCGCGCACGCCATCCCGGCCCTGCTCGGCGCCTCCGCCGTCCTCGGCGACCACGCCACCCTCACCATCGGCGCCGGCGGCCCGATGCTCTTCTCGATGACCGTCGGCCTCGCCTGCAGCATCGTGCTGCTGCTCGTCCCGTTCCTCCTCATCGCCGCGGCGCTGCTGTCGGCCGGCCGGATCAGCGTGCCGCGGGCACTGTTCGCCGTCACGGTCGGAGCCGTGCTGCTGGAGGCTGTGAACACCGTCCGCGTGGTCGTGATCGCCGCGCTGACCCTCGGCGACGGCGTCAGCGGGTTCGGCTGGGGCCACACCCTGGTCGGCTCGGTCATCGTGCTCGGCGGCCTGCTGCTGACCACGGTCGGCATGCTCTGGATCGCCGCCCGCGGTCGCCGGGGACAGGCGGTGACCGCGTGAGCCACCAGCTCCTCCTCGACATCTCGATCATCTTCTCGCTGGTCGCCGGCACGGTCTTCCTCGGCTACGTCGTGACGATCATCCTCCCCTTCGTGCGCCGCACGCCCGACGAGCACGGCGACCCCGCCGCGTTCGAGTGGCACTTCGTGGTGCCCTGCCGCGACGAGGAGGCCGTGATCGGCGAGACCGTCGGCTACCTCCGCGAGACCTTCCCGGAGGCGACCGTCTGGGTCATCGACGACGACTCCGAGGACGCCACCGCCGACATCGTGCGCCGTGCCGCCTCCGACCTGGGCGGCGTGGAGCTCATCCAGCGCCGCCGGCCGAACGCCCGCACCGGCAAGGCCCACGCCCTCAACCACGCTTGGTCGATCATCCGGGAGACGATCCCCGCCGAGCGCCGCGCGACGACCGTCCTGGCCGTCGTGGACGCGGACGGCCGGCCCTCCGCCAACCTGCTGGAGGTCGCCGCCGGCCCCGAGTTGTTCGGCTCCGACGAGATCGGCGCCGTGCAGGTCGAGGTGCGGATGTCCAACCGCGTCGTGATGGAGCCGCTGGAGGGCCGTGGCCGGTTCGCCAACCTCGTCGCCCGCACCTTCGTGCGGATGCAGGACCTGGAGTTCCGCGGCCCGATCTCCGCCATCCAGATGAGCCGCCGCTACACCGGCACCGTCAACGTCGGCGGCAACGGCCAGCTCACCCGGCTCTCCGCGCTGGACGCCATCGCCGAGGGCGAGGGTCCCTGGCGCGGCTCGCTCCTGGAGGACTTCGAGCTCGGCCTGCACTTCCTGCTCGGCGGCTGGAAGAACGCGTACACGACCGCGGCCTGGGTCGACCAGGAGGCGCTCTACTCGCTCCGCCGCTACATCGTCCAGCGCGCCCGCTGGTCGCAGGGCACCATGCAGTGCTTCCGCTACATCCCGAAGATCTGGGGCAGCTCGCGGCTCGGCAACCTCGGCGCGATGGAGCTGACCTACTTCCTCCTGCAGCCGTGGGTGCAGGTGCTCGGCACGATCTTCTACCCGATCCCGGTCATCGCGATGATCGTCAACGCGGTCACGGATGGACTACCTCGCCCACGGCGGCGCCTGGCTGCTGGCGGTCTACGTCGTGATCGGCGTCGGCGAGTTCGCGATCTGGGGCTTCCTCTACCGGCTGCGCTGCGAGCGGGAGGCCGACCTCCGCACCGCCGCCGGCTGGGGGCTCGGCTACCTCGTCTACGTCTACCTGATCTACGTGGTCGCCTGGCGGGCCGTCATCCAGCTCGTCCGCCGGCAGACCGGCTGGGCCAAGACCATCCGCAACGCGGAGACGGTCGAGGCAGGACAGCTCGTGTCGCGCACGAGCTGACAGAGTTCCGGCGGCGTGCTCCGGGTGCCGCCGCCGGCACCGGCCCCCTCGGGTGGGGGGGCCGACCCGGGAAGCCCCGGTCGATCGTCCACGGGTACGACGGCCGGGGCTTCTTCATGCCCGCGGACGGTGTGCACGCCGGCCGCTCAACCACTACTCATCGCCGCATCCCACACCCGCAACGCCAGATATCAGCCGAAAGACTCGAATCACCGCACCCCAGGGAGCGGCACTCATCCGGAAGCTCCCGGTCACCCGCCGGGCTCCACCCGCCTTGAAAGGAACCACCCATGCGTACCACCCGCACGCTCTTCGCCGGCACCGGCGCGATCGTCGCCACTGCGGCCGTCACTTTCCTGAACCCGATCGCCGCCCAGGCGGCGGACCCGGCCGCCAACGGCACGGTCGCCCTCACCGGCAACTTCTCCGCCACCTCCGCGCCGCTGCTCGCTCCGTACTCCGGAAAGGTCACCGCGAGCGGCGGCTCGCAGGGACTCGCGATCTCGGGAGCGGGCACCTCCCACATGGTGGAGGGCACGGTTGCAGACGGCTGCATCCCGGCTTTCGCGCCGCTCGGCACGGTCAAGACCTGCGACACCCTCAGCGAGACCCTCGTCTTCGACTCTGCAGTGACCGAGCCGATCGTCAAGCTCTACAGCTTCGGCTGGGGGTTCCAGGACGGCGCCGGTGCGCAGGTGAAGGGCTACCTCGAGCCGCGCATCCAGGAGATCAACGGCAAGGCCGCTCCCGCGGTGTCCCTCATCGGCGCTGTCACGGGCGTCGGCGCCGGCTTCCAGGCCAACACTCTCACGATGGATGCCTCCCGGCTGGTCGGCTCGAACGACAACGTGGGCATCGGAGCGGACGTCCAGCTCCCCGGTTCCGTCTCCTCGGTGAAGGTCGACTACGTTTACAAGGCGGTCAAGACCGCGGGGCCGGCGAACTCGACTCCGATGACTCCGCAGAAGGCGGGAGCCCTCCTCAGCCTCTCCCGTGAGATCCAGCCCGTCACCGCGGCCGTCACGGCGAAGGACGACGACGCCAAGACGGTGACGATCGGCGGTAAGGGCGAGCCGGGATCGACGGTGACCGTGGACGCTCCGGGCGGCGCGAAGACCGCGACGGTCGGCTCGGACGGCACCTGGTCGCTCACGGTGGACGGCCTCGCCGAGGGGAGCAACGACGTCACGGTGTCGCAGCCGGTGAAGGACGAGAAGGGCGCGACCATCACCTCGAAGGTCCAGCTCCCGGTGACCATCGACGCGCCGGCCCCGGCGACCCCGCTCACGGCGCAGGTGGACTCCAAGGACGACGCCGCGAAGTCCGCGGTGTTCTCCGGCACCGGCACCCCCGGCGCCACGGTCGAGGTGACCACTCCGACCGGTCCGGAGACCACCACGGTGGGCGCCGACGGCACCTGGACGCTGACCGCGACCGGCCTCGCCGAGGGCCAGAACGACCTGACGGTCACCTCGGGCGGCGAGACCGCCGCCGTGACGGTCATCATCGCCGCGCAGGAGGTCCCGGTGCTGCTGGGTCTCGCCGGGTTCGGCCTGCTCGGCGCGACCGGTGCGGTGATCGGTCGCCGCACGCGGGCCGCGAAGAAGTAAGCGCCCCACGCCGCAGGACCGCCCCGGCAGTCGACCTCCCTCGACGGCCGGGGCCCCCCGCGTGCCGCCACTCGCGTCGCCGGTCCTGGCCACTCACCGGCCGCTCAGGGCTCCCGCCCCGACCCGCAATCTGAAACACCGGCCGAAAGAATTGCAGTGTCGACCCCGGAAGTCGACACCATCGCATCCGGCGCCACCCGCGCACCACCCACCCGTGAAGGAGCACACCATGCCCCGGTCCACCCGTCCGCAGTCCACCCGCCCCACCTCGCTCGGCGACATCGCCGTCGTGCTCGGCACCCGTCCCGAGATCATCAAGCTCGCGAGCGTCGTCCGGGCGCTCGGCCCCCGCGCCCGGGTCATCCACACCGGGCAGCACTGGGACGACAGCATGGCCGGCCAGTTCTTCTCCGGCCTCGGCATCGGGGAGCCGGACGTGCGGCTCACCGCCATGAGCGGCAAGGGGCGCGCCGAGCAGATCGCGGAGGGCATCGCCGAGCTCACGGCCCACTTCCGTGCCCATCGCCCGGCCGCGGTGATCGTGCAGGGCGACACCAACTCGACCTCCGTCGGGGCGCAGGCCGCCAGCTACCTCGACATCCCCGTGGTGCACGTGGAGGCGGGGCTGCGCTCCTACGACCGGGCCATGCCGGAGGAGCTCAACCGCCTGGTGGTCTGCGCGCTCGCCGAGCTGCACTGCGCCGCAACGACCGACAACCGGGACAACCTCCTCCGGGAGGGCGTGCCCGCCGAGCGGATCGCACTCACCGGGAACACCGTCGTGGAGGCCACGCTCGACTCGCTCGCCCACGCGGCGCCGGCAGAGCGCACGGCGTCGGGCCGGCCGGTCGTCCTCGCCACCATCCACCGTCCGGAGAACACCGACGACCCGGAGGCGCTGCGCCGCGTCCTCGACGGGCTGCGCCGCATCGACGCCGACGTGATCCTCTCGCTGCACCCGCGCACCGAGGCGGCCGCCATCCGCTTCGGGCTCGCCGGCCTGCTCGACGTGTTCGACGTGCGGCGCGGGCTCGGCCACGGCGACTTCCTGGCCATCGCCCGCACCGCCGACCTGATCGTCTCTGACTCCGGCGGCGTGCAGGAGGAGGTCACGGTCCTGAAGAAGCCGCTCCTGGTGGTCCGCCGGTCCACCGAGCGCCCGGAGTCGGTCGACGCCGGCTTCGCGCGGCTGGTCGTCCCGGGGGAGGACATCGCCGCCGCGGCGGCGGAGGTCCTCGCCGAGCCGGGGCTCGCCGACCGGCTGGCCGCGACCCCGTCGCCCTACGGAGACGGACGCGCGGGCGAGCTGATCGCCGCGGGGGCCGTCCGGCTCGCAGACGACTCGGCCCTTCCGCCGGCCCACGCGGCCTAGTCCCGACCACCCACGACCGAAAGCTTCGACGCATGTATGGAAACGGAAACCCCTTCGGCCCGCTCGGCGGCGGTGGCGCCCTGCTGGGCGGCGGCGCGCTGGCCTCCACGGGCTTCGACAGCGTGACGCCGCTGGTGATCGCCGCCGTGGCCGTCGTCGCCGGCCTGTTCCTGCTCCGCTCCCAGTGGGTGCGGAGGGCGCGCCTCGCGGAGGAGGCGACGCTCCCCACGGCCTGAGGGCCGACACAGACCGGAGGCGGGTGGCAGTGCATGGGGCCTGCCGCCCGCCTCCACCTCGTCCCGGGGCGTTCCTCCGACGGCGTAACGCGCCCGGCAGCCGCGCCCACAGCGCCGACGTAGGCTTTCGGTGTGAGCGGAATGCGTGGCATGGGCGGAGGCGGCGGCCCCATACGCTCACGGGTCAGCGGCGGCGACGCGGCCGCACAGCGAGCGCTGAACGCGGAAGCCCCGCGCATCCCGCACCTGTTCCGCCGGATCGTGTCGCTGTTCGCCGCGCACAAGGCCGCCATCATCACGACGATGGTGCTGGTGCTCATCGGCGCGGCGCTGTCGGTCGTCCCGCCGTTGCTCACCCAGCGCGCCTTCGACCACGGGCTGTTCCCGAAGTCCGGAACGCCGGACATGCCGGTGCTGATCGAGATCGTCGTGGTGATGATCGTGGTCTTCGTCGGCTCGGCGCTGCTCGGCGTCTGGCAGACCTACCTGACCTCGTCGGTCGGCAACAAGGTGATGGGCGCGCTGCGGGTGCGGCTGTTCTCGCACCTGCAGTCGATGGAGCTGAGCTTCTTCACCAAGACCAAGACCGGCATCATCCAGTCGCGGCTGCAGAACGACGTGGGCGGCGTCGCGAACGTGCTCACCAACACGATGTCGAGCATCCTCGGCAACACCGTGACGGTGATCGCGGCGCTGGTGGCGATGCTGCTGCTGAACTGGCAGCTCACCATCGTGGCGGTCATCCTGATGCCCATCCTGGTGATCGCCCAGCGCCGGGTCGGCCAGGTGCGCGCGCGGATCGCGACCCGGACGCAGGAGTCGCTGTCGGACATGACGGCGATCACGCAGGAGACGCTGAGCGTGTCCGGCATCCTGCTCTCGAAGAGCTTCAACCGGCAGCAGGCGGAGATCGAGCGCTACTCGGACGAGAACCGCACCCAGATCCGGCTGCAGGTGTCGCAGTCGATGAGCGGGCAGTGGTTCTTCGCGATGGTGAACATCTTCCTGTCGTCCATCCCGGCGATCGTCTACCTGGTCTCGGGCTGGCTGATCCTCGGCGGGGCGACGGACATCACCGCCGGCACGATCGTCGCGTTCACGACGGTGCAGGCGCGGCTGCTGTTCCCGCTGCTCGCGCTCATGCGGGTGGCGCTCGACCTGCAGACCTCCGGCGCCCTGTTCGCCCGGATCTTCGAGTACCTCGACCTGAAGCCGGCCATCGCCGACCGGCCGGACGCCGTGCCGGTCGACCCGGGCCGCGACCTGGGGCGCATCGAGTTCGACCATGTGGTGTTCCGCTACCCGGACGCCCGGCCGGGGGAGCGCAACACCCTGGACGACGTGTCGTTCACGATCGAGCCGGGCGAGTTCGCCGCGTTCGTCGGGCCGAGCGGCGCGGGCAAGACCACGGTGAGCTACCTCATCCCGCGGTTCTACGACACGACATCCGGGCGCATCCTATTCGGGGACACCGACCTGCGCGAGCTGCAGCAGGACTCGCTGGTCTCCCACATCGGCGTGGTCAGCCAGGAGACGTACCTCTTCCACGCGAGCATCGCCGAGAACCTCCGCTATGCGCGGCCGGACGCGACGCAGGAGGAGCTGGAGGCCGCGGCGAGGCGGGCGAACATCCACGAGACGATCGTGAGCTTCCCCGACGGCTACGACACGATCGTGGGGGAGCGCGGCTACCGGCTGTCGGGCGGCGAGAAGCAGCGCATCGCGATCGCGCGGGTGCTGCTGAAGGACCCCGAGGTGCTCATCCTCGACGAGGCGACGAGCGCGCTCGACACCATCTCGGAGCGGGTGGTGCAGCAGGCGCTGGACACGGCTTCCCGCGGGCGCACGACCATCGCGATCGCGCACCGGCTGTCCACGATCGTCGCCGCGGACGTCATCTTCGTGATCGACCACGGGCAGGTGGTCGAGCGCGGGACGCACCGCGAGCTGCTGGAGGTCGGCGGCGTCTATGCCCGCCTGTACCGCGAGCAGACCGAGACCGCCATCCTCGACCGCGACTGACGGGCACTCCCACCGCCGAGGGGCACGTAAACGCCCCTAAAACGCGTTCTTAGGGGCGTTTACGTGCCCTTCGATCGTTGTTAGGCTGGGCTAACAATGGAGTGAGGGCGGGGAGGGTCACCGTGGCGCTGGAGGTCGTCGAGCGGCCCGCGCGGTCCCGCCTGCGCCTGTGGTTCCTGCTCGGCCCGGCCTTCGTCGCCGCGATCGCGTACGTCGACCCGGGCAACGTCGCGGCCAACCTCACCGCGGGCGCGCGCTACGGCTACCTCCTGGTCTGGGTGCTCGTCGCGGCGAACGGGATCGCGGTCTTCGTGCAGTACCAGTCCGCGAAGCTCGGCATCGTCACCGGCCGCAGCCTCCCCGAACTCCTCGGCGCCCGGTTGGGCACGGGGGCGCGGCGGGCGTACTGGGCGCAGGCCGAGCTGGTCGCCGCCGCCACCGACATCGCCGAGGTGATCGGCGGGGCCATCGCGCTGAACCTCCTGTTCGGGCTCCCGCTCCCGGTCGGCGGCCTCATCGTCGGCGTCGCCGCCATCGCCCTGCTCGCCGTGCAGACGCATGGCGGGCAGCGGCCGTTCGAGGCGGTCGTCCTGGTGCTGCTCGGCGTGATCGCGGTGGGCTTCCTGGCCGGGCTGGTCGTGAGCCCGGTGGACTGGAGGGCGGCGGCATCCGGGCTGGTGCCGCGCTTCGACGGAGCGCCGACCGTGCTGCTGGCCGCGAGCATGCTCGGCGCGACAGTCATGCCGCACGCGATCTACCTGCACTCGGCGCTCGCCCGCGACCGGCACGGCGAAGGAGGCGACGAGGGGCGGACCCGCACGCTGCTCCGGGCCACCCGGCTGGACGTCGTGCTCGCGCTGGTGCTGGCCGGTGCGGTCAACCTCGCGATGCTGCTGCTCGCCGCGGCGGCGCTGCCCGGGGTCGCGGGGACCGACACGATCGAGGGAGCGCACGCCGCGATCAGCGCGGCGCTCGGGCCGGCGATCGGCGTGATCTTCGCGGTCGGGCTGCTGGCGTCCGGCCTGGCGTCGACCTCGGTCGGGAGCTACGCGGGCGCCACCATCATGAGCGGCCTGCTGCGGGTCCGGGTGCCGCTGCTCGCCCGGCGGATCGTCACGCTCATCCCGGCCGTCGTCATCCTGTGGCTCGGCGCCGACCCGACCTGGGCGCTGGTGCTGTCGCAGGTGTTCCTGAGCCTCGGCATCCCGTTCGCGATGATCCCGCTGCTGCGGCTGACCGGGTCGCGCGCGGTGATGGGGGAGCGGGCGGACTCCGGCTGGGTGCGGGTCGTCGGCTGGGGCGTCGCGGGGCTCGTCGTGGTGCTCAACCTCGCACTGGTGGCATTGACGCTGCTGCCGCAGTGAGCGGTCAGGCTCCGGCGACCCAGACGGCCGCGGCGGCCGTCGCGCCGAGGACGACCGCGGCGTCCCCGAGGTGCACCGTCACGTCGCCCGCGAAGGCGCGGTGCTCGTCCACGGTCAGCTCGGCGTCCAGGCCGATGCCGCGCTCGCCGAGGTAGCGGAGGACGGCGGGGTCGGCATCGGAGATGCGCGCGACGGTGAGCGGGACGCCCGTGGGCGCGGTCAGCAGCGGGACGGCGTCCGGCCGCCGCGGCGTGCCGTCCGCGGTCGGGATGGGGTCGCCGTGCGGGTCGCGGGCCGGGAAGCCGAGCCGGCGGTCGATGCGGGCGACGAGCTCGTCCGAGACGGCGTGCTCCAGCACCTCGGCCTCGTCGTGCACCTCGTCCCAGCCGTAGCCGAGCTCCTCCACCAGGAACGTCTCGATCAGCCGGTGCCTGCGCACCATCGCGACCGCTCCGCGGCGGCCGTCGTCGGTGAGCTCGATCGCGCCGTACGGCTCGTGCACGACCAGGCCCTGGTCGGCGAGCCGGCGGATGCCGTCGGACACCGTCGCGGCGCGCACGCCCATCCGCTCCGAGAGCTGCTTGACGGTGATGGGGTCGCCCGACCACTCGGTCGCCGACCAGATCAGCTTCAGGTAGTCCTGAGCGACGGGGGAGAGATCGGACACGGGCATGGGGGAAAGTCTAGGCGGGGGCCGGGCGCCGGCCGAGTCGCGGTGAGGCGGCCAGGGCGATCAGCCATTCCATCGGGCCGCGACGCCAGCGACGCCGGATGAGCCAGGCGGCGAGGAGCGAGCCGACGCTCAACGCCAAGAGGATCGACCATTTGTCGTCCGACATCCCGGTCAGTCGTGTCCACAGGCCGAGCGCGGCGATGTGGGCGAGGTAGAACGTCAAGGTCATGCTGCCCAGCGCGGTCACGGGTGTCAGGGCGCGGATGACGGGCGTCGAGGCCAGGCCGCAGCAGACGGTGATAGCGAGGCAGGCCAGGCCGAGGCCCTTCAGGAGCTCGGGGGCCGAGCCGCTGTGCGGTTCGAGCGTCCCGAGGGTCATGGTCGAGGCGGCGACGGCGGCGCAGAGGAGAACTACGCCGGTCGAACCGAGTGCGAGAAGGCGACGTCGGCCCGTGAGCGCGACCCTGGAGATCGCCAGCCCGGCCAACGCCCAGACGAGGAGGGTGCTCACTCGATAGCCGTAGTCCGTGGCGAAGAAGCCGACCAGGGTCTGGGCCAGATCGAGACCCCACGAGTCCGCGAGCGCGGCCTCCCTCACGAGCGCGGCCCGGAGGGTGGTGGCGGGTCCGATAGCGAACGCACTCAGGATGAGACAGGCCCCTGACAGGAGGACCAGCCAGCGCGTGCGCAGGAAGAGGGCGGGAACGAGGAGAAGCGTGACCGCGCCGAGGTAGTGGACGATCGGAATGACCATCGCCCCTGCCAGACCGGCCAGCAATCCGAGCACGACCAAGAGAACACCGCGGATCGAGAAGGCGCGTCGCACTGCGATCCTCACCCCGCCCGGTGTCTCCAGAACGCGCCGCGTCGCCAGGCCGGCGGAGACGCCGAGCAGCACGGTGAACAGCGGTGTGGTGGCGTGATCCGCGATGGTGAGCCAGCGGAGTGTTGGCGGGCTGCCCGGTCCTATCGGGGCCGTGTGTGCGACGAACACACCGAGGAGGGCGAAGCCGCGTGCCAGATCCACGCCAGTGATACGCATGATTTCAGACTAGCCGGTCGAGAGCGGGCGCGAAGGAGCGGGGTAATACACCGGCAACCCCGCAACCGCCCTGTTACGGTGGACCGCGTGAAGTACGCAGAGACCATCATCGACTTGGTCGGCGACACTCCGCTCGTGAAGCTCAACAGGCTGACCGACGGAATCGCGGCGACGGTGCTCGTCAAACTCGAGTACCTGAACCCCGGAGGTTCGTCGAAGGACCGCATCGCCTCCCGCATCCTCGACGCGGCGGAGGCCGAGGGGCTGCTGAAGCCCGGCGGGACCATCGTGGAGCCGACGAGCGGCAACACCGGCGTGGGCCTCGCGCTCGTCGCCCAGCAGCGCGGCTACCGCTGCGTGTTCGTGCTGCCCGACAAGGTGGGCGAGGACAAGCGCAACGTGCTCACCGCCTACGGCGCGGAGATCGTGGTGACGCCCACCTCCGTGGCTCCGGAGGATCCCGACTCCTACTACTCGGTGTCCGACCGGCTGGCGGCGGAGATCCCCGGGGCGTTCAAGCCCAACCAGTACTTCAACCCGAACGGGCCGCGCAGCCACTACGAGACCACCGGTCCGGAGATCTGGCGCGACACCGACGGCCGCATCACCCACCTGGTGGCGGGCGTCGGCACCGGCGGCACCATCACCGGGACCGGGCGCTACCTCAAGGAGGTCTCCGACGGCCGCGTCCGCATCGTCGGCGCCGACCCGGAGGGCTCGGTCTACTCCGGCGGCACCGGCCGGCCGTACCTCGTGGAGGGCGTGGGCGAGGACTTCTGGCCCGGCGCCTACGACCCCAGCGTGGTGGACGAGGTCATCCCGGTCAGCGACGCCGAGTCGTTCCACATGACCAGGCGGCTCGCCCGCGAGGAGGGCATCCTCGTCGGCGGCTCCAGCGGCATGGCCGTGGTCGCCGCCCTCCGCGCCGCGAAGGACCTCACCGCCGACGACATCGTGGTGGTCATCCTCCCGGACGGCGGCCGCGGCTACCTGGCGAAGATCTTCAACGACAAGTGGATGCGCTCCTACGGCTTCAGCGAGGTGCCCGACGAGGCGACCGTGCACGACGTCATCCGCACCAAGCGCGGCGACCTGCCGGACCTCGTGCACGCGCACCCGTCCGACACCGTGCACGACGCCATCGAGATCATGAACACGTACGGCGTCTCGCAGCTCCCCGTGCTGACGGCGGAGCCGCCGGTCGTCATGGGCGAGGTCGCCGGGGCGCTCGACGAGCGCTCGCTGGTCGACGCCGTGTTCGGCGGGCGCGCCAGGATGAGCGACCCGGTCGGGGCGCACCTGGGCGAGCCGCTGCCGCTGATCGGCGTCAACGAGCCGGTCACCGCGGCGCGGGCCGCGCTCGCCGTCGCGAACGCGCTGCTGGTCACGGAGGACGGCAAGCCCGTCGCCGTGCTCACCCGGCAGGACCTCCTCACCTACCTGAGCGAATAGCTCGCACCCCAGACCACCGCATCGACGTAAGGATCCCGATGACCCACGGTTTCGCCACGCGCGCCATCCACGTCGGCCAGGAGTTCGACCCGACCACGGGCGCGATCATCCCGCCGATCTACCAGACCTCGACGTTCGTCCAGGACGGCGTCGGCGGCCTCCGCGGCGGCTACGAGTACGGGCGCGCGGGCAACCCGACGCGCACGTCGCTGGAGTCGCTGCTGGCCTCCCTGGAGGGCGGCGTGAGCGCGCTGTCGTTCGCCTCCGGCCTGGCGGCGGAGGACGCGCTGCTGCGCGCCGTGTTGCGCCCGGGCGACCACGTCGTGCTCGGCAACGACGTCTACGGCGGCACGCACCGGCTCATCAACCGCATCCACGGGGCCTGGGACGTGCGCAACACGACCGTCGACCTCGGCGACCTGGACGCCGTCCGGGCCGCGCTCGGGACCGACCGGACCCGCGTGCTGTGGATCGAGACCCCGAGCAACCCGCTGATGAAGGTCAGCGACCTCGCCGCGCTGGTCGAGCTGGGTCACGCCGCGGGGGCGCTGGTCGTCGTGGACAACACGTTCGCGTCGCCCGCCCTCCAGCAGCCGCTGTCGTTCGGCGCGGACGTGGTGGTGCACTCCACCACGAAGTACCTCGGCGGCCACTCCGACGTGATCGGCGGCGCGCTGGTGTTCGCGGACGCCGAGCTCGCCGAGAAGGCGCAGTTCATCCAGTTCGCCGCGGGAGCGGTCTCGGCGCCGATGGACGCCTGGCTGACGGTCCGCGGCATCAAGACGCTCGACGTGCGGATGAAGCGGCACAGCGAGAACGCGCAGGCCATCGCGGAGGCGCTGGTCGGCCGTCCGGGGATCGACACGGTGTACTACCCGGGCCTCCCGGATCACCCCGGCCACGACCTCGCCGCCCGGCAGATGAGCGGCTTCGGCGGCATGCTGTCGGTCGCGCTGAGCGGGGGAGCGGCGGCGGCCAGGCGGTTCGCGGAGTCGACCGAGGTGTTCCAGCTCGCGGAGTCGCTCGGCGGCGTGGAGTCGCTGATCGGCTACCCGTCGGAGATGACGCACGCGTCGGTGCGCGGCACCGAGCTGGAGGTCCCGGACAACGTCATCCGGCTGTCGGTCGGGATCGAGGACGTCGCGGACCTGCTCGCCGACGTCGAGCAGGCGCTGGCCCGCTAGCCGACGGCCTCCCGCGCCGCCGCGAGACGGTCGGCGAACGGCTTCAGGCGCGCCTTCGCGAGGTTCTCGCGGGCGAGCCAGCGGGCGTCGGGGTCGGCGGAGGCCGCGAGGCGCTGCAGCAGCGGAAGGCCGGCCTCCGGGTCGGCGGCCGCGACCACGCTGATCGCGTAGCCGAGCGCCTTGCGCAGGACGCGCACGTCGTCGGCGCGCCGCTGCGGGGCAGGGAGGGCGAGCAGAGCGTCGCAGGCCGCGGTCACCACGGTGGCGGCGTCCGCGGCGTGCCGCGGGTCGCGGAGCAGGGGAGGCTCGGCGACGGCGGCGACCGCTGCACGCATCCGCAGCGGGTCGGCGGAGCGCAGCCACACCTCGGCCTGTCGCAGGCCGGCGGTCCAGTCGGCGGCGAGGACGCGCTGCAGGCCGGTCGCGGCGAGCTCGCGGACGCGCCAGCGGTCGTCGCCGGCCGCGGTCGTGAGGAGGCCGACCGCGTCGTCGGGGAGCGTTCCGCCGTCCGCCACCGCACGCGCGGCCACGGCACCGGCCGCGAGCGCCGCGCACGCCGGCAGGAACTCCTCCGTCCCGGCGGGGAGGGGCGCGGCCAGGCGCGGCGGCGCGGCTAGCCAGCCCGCCAGCACCACGATCGCGGCGGCGCGGTCGCCCGGCGCCTCCGCGACGGTCTCCGCGAAGCGTCCCGCCAGTTCGAGGTTCGCCCGGGGTCCCGGCAGGCGGCTGCCCGCCGCCAGAGCGCGCTCGATCGGCGCGCGCTCGCCGGACAGCGCCAGGGTCCACCCGGCGCTCAGGTCGTCATCCGTCATGCCGCGAGTGTAGGCAGCGATGCAGCAGGATGGGAGCATGACCTCCATCCGCCCGGCGCGGCCCGCCGACGCCGACGCCGTGCTGCGCCTGTTCGACGACGCGATCGCCTGGTTCGTCACCATCGGGAACACCGGTCAGTGGGGCACGCAGCCGTTCTCGGAGCGGCCGGAGCAGGTGACGCGCGTGCAGGGCTGGGTCGCCGAGCCGGGGACGTGGATCGCCGAGCACCCGGAGGCGGGCGTCGTGGGCTTCCTCGCGCTCGGGGCGGCGACCGAGTACGTGCCGGCCGCCACCGAGCCGGAGCTGTACGTGCGCGTCCTGATCGGCTCCCGCGACCCCCGCGCCAAAGGGACCGGCCGGGCACTGCTGGACTTCGCCCACCAGGAGGCGCTCGCCGCGGGGGTCGGGAAACTGCGGGTCGACTGCTACGCGGGCGGGACCGGCGACCTGGTGCGCTGGTACGAGTCGTGCGGGTACACGCGCACCGACCCGTTCCTGGTGGGGGACTGGCCGGGGCAGGTGCTGGAGCGGCGGGTCGCCCTCCCGGTCTGAGCCGCGCTGGGCGGATTCACGGGATTCGGGGTATTGCTCCCTGAGGACCCCTCACCGATAGTGGTTCCGTGAGGACTTTCGGGGTGGAGGAAGAGCTCCTCCTGGTCGATGAACGCGGGATCGCGACTCCGGTCGCCCCGTACGCGCTGGCGGACGCCCCCGCCGGGACCGAGCTCCGGCTCGGCGCCGAGATCCAGCAGGAGATGATCGAGACCCAGACGCTCCCGCGGCTGACCACGCACGACCTGTACGCGGACATCGTGGAGGGCCGCACGCTCGCCGACACGCTCGCCCGCCGGCACGGCGCCAGGGCGGTGGCGGTCGCGATGTCGCCGCTGCCGCTGCGCCCGCACGCCACACCGGACCCGCGCTACGACCAGATGATGGCCAGGTACGGGCTCACGGCGAAGGGCACGCTGGTCTGCGGCTGCCATGTGCACGTCGTGATCCACTCCCGCGAGGAGGGCGTCGCCGTCCTCGACCGCATCCGCACCTGGCTGCCTGCGCTGCTGGCGCTCACCGCCAACTCGCCGTTCGTCGGCGGCGTCGACACCGGGCACGCCAGCTACCGGTTCGTGGCCTGGCACCAGTGGCAGAGCGCCGGTCCCACCGACGTGTTCGGGTCGGTGGAGGCCTACGACCGGTTCGAGCGGCTGCTCGTGGAGACCGGGGTCATCCTCGACAAGGCGATGCTCTACCTGGACGCCCGGGTCTCGCACAAGCAGCCGACCGTGGAGATCCGGGTCGCCGACGTCTGCCTCGACGCCCGCGACACGGTCGTGCTGGCCGCGCTGGTGCGCGCCCTCGTCGACACCGCCGTCGGCGAGTGGCGCTCGGGCGTCGCGCCGCTCGCGACGCCCTCCGCCGCCCTGCGGCTGGCCGAGTGGCAGGCGGCGCTGACCGGGGTCGGCGGCAAACTGCCGCATCCCGTGACCGGTCGCGAGGGAACGGCGATCGCGGCCCTCGACGCCCTGCTCACCCACACGGCGCGCGCGCTGGACAGCTACGGCGACCTGGAGCTGGTGCGCAGCGGGGTGGACCGGATCCTGCGCAGCGGAGGCGGCGCCGGCCGGCAGCGGAGCGCCCTCGCCCGGCGCGGACGGATGCGCGACGTCGTCGCCGAGGCGGTCGCGGTGACCCACGACGAGGGCGTCGAGGGCGACGGCCGCTTCGTGGCGTAGCAATCCCTTCCGCCGGACGCCCGACGCGCTTACGCTTCGAACAGGAGATGGAGGGCCAGGACGTGGAGGCGGACATGACCGGGAAGGAACTGGCCCACCAGCACGCCGTGTACACCTACGGCACGCTCCCGCTCACGCTCATGTACAGCCCGACCGCGACGGCGGCATGGGAGGTGTACTTCGGCGGCGACTACCTCGGCCTGGTCGAGGAGTCGCACATCCCCGGCGACCCGTGGCCGTCGTTCGTGGCGCGGCCGCCCGGCGAGGAGGAGACCGGCGACGGCATCCCGGCGCGGGACTGGCGGGTGGCGGTGGAGCTGCTGGCGGCGCGGGCGGGGCTGTGAGCAGCTAGTCGATCGGCTCGGTCACACGTTCGAGCTCCGGGAGCCGCCAGCTGCCGTCGAACCACGGCGCGAGCGGCCCGTAGAGGCGGAACATCGGGAACCACGACTTGCCCGGCACGGTTCCCACCCAGTTCGACTCGCGCCCCGCGGGAGCGTGCGGACCGAACCAGAGCAGGAACGAGCCGTCGTGCTCCTGCTGGAGCGTGCCCGCGAGACTGGACAGCGCCGGGTGCGGGTTGTCCGGGAGCTGGAGCAGCGAACGCGTCTGCGTGTCGTAGAGGTCGATCGACCAGAAGTTCTTCGCGGGCGGGTCCGCCGGGATGCGGAGGGTGTAGGTGGCGCCGCCGTCGAGCGTGCGGCCGTCGCCGTCTTCCGCGGTGTACGCGTACGCCGAGCCCGCGCCGACCTGGGCGTGGGCCATCGCCGGAGTGATCACCGTGGCGAAGTAGTGGAACTGCGTCCGCGCGTCCAGGAGCCGCACACCGTCGCGGAGGAACTCGGAGCTGCCGCCGACGAAGGCGTTCTTCCACGACCTCCCCTCCCAGAAGAACGCGGCGGGGTCGCGCGGGGCGAACACGATGGCGCGCGCGATCGCCGCCCCCAGCCGCGCCCCGGCGTCCAGGAGACGCGCGCGGTGCTCGTCCGGCGCGAACGGCCTCCCGCGCACCAGGCCGAGCGCGGCGAAGATCCCCGCGCGCTCCGGGTCGAGCGCCTCGGGCGGCTCCTCTTGGATGAGCTGGTCGATCTCCCGGAAGAAGTCGAGGTCGTTCGAGTGCACCGAGTTCTGCGGCACGTCCGCGATGTTCACGAAGGTGTTCTCGCGCGGCGAGCCGGCCTCGGAGAGCGGGTAGATGCGGGTCGTCTTCATCGTCGGGACGCCGCCGAGCGTCCGCAGCACCACCCAGTTCGTGAAGGTGGCCGGCCGCGACACGAAGTAGCCCTCCGGCGCGTCGCCGTCGTACCCGGGCGGCAGGAACAGATACGAACCGCCCTCGCCCCGATCCGGTCCGGGGATGCCCATGTCCGTGACGTAGCGGAACCAGAAGTCGTCGATGACGCACAGCGACTGCGGCGGCGCCTCGATCACCGTCGGCCCCCAGGCCCGGAGGTCGAGGAAGGTGGTCCCGTACGTCGTCTCGGTGTTGGGCGTGAGGTAGTAGCCGCCGGAGTTCGCGCGCGGATCGGTGTACCCGATCAGGTCCGGCGAGGTGACGCCCGCGCTGCGCAGGCCGGCGCGCATCGCCACGAGCGAGGCGCCGGGGATCCCGACCAGGAACGCCTCCGCGGCGCGCATGACGTCGAGCGCGTCGTAGATCGCCGCGACCGACCCGCTGCGCGGCACGCCGTCGACGAACTCGAATGTCCCGAAAGCCGTCGCCAGCTCGTCGGGCGTGGAGATGCGCTCCAGCGCCTCCCGCATCTGCTCCGGGGTGAACCCCGCTCCCGGCACTCCCTCGATCGGCATCGCACGTCCTCCCCGTGGCCGGTCGGTCCGGCCGATGGCGGGAAAGTAACGTGGAACGCGAGAGGGCGTCTAGAGGCGGGTCAGAACGCGAACTGCGCCCACTCGGCCCGGTCGAGGCTCACGCGCTCGCCGTGCCGTTCCACCACCCAATGCGAGGGCGTCCCCGCCAGATACGTGCAGAGCACGGTCTCGCTGCTCCAGCCGTCCGCGGACCGGATCCATCTCACCAGATGGATGTCCTGTCCCGGTTTCGGCGCGTTCCCGATCGGCGTCTCGTAGGTCGTCACGCTGCACCCCTCCCCAGTTGTGCAGCCGGTCCTTCCCCGGTGAAGGCGCGACGAGGCCGCCCCTCCGCCAGCTCGGGACTGGCTCCTGGACCACACCCTAGTGGGGTACAAGGCCGGGGGACAAGAGGGGCAGGGTGAACGGGAGGGGACAGCTCGTGGTCGGTTCAGATTCCGGGGTCGTCCTCGTCGTCCGCGGCCGCGTCGTCCTCGGGCTCGAACACGCCGTCGGCGTCGTACGGGCCACCGCCTTCGCCCTCCGCGAGGGCGTCGGTGTCGATGGGCTCGCCGGAGGGCGTCTCCGGCCAGTTCTCTTTCGCATCGGTCATGCCGCGATGGTAGGCCGATCGCGGTACTCGCAGTACCTCCCTCTTGTGCCGCGGCGGCGCGTAACGTCGACGGCGAGAGGAGAACGACACTATGGAGTACACCCGACTGGGGTCGACCGGCCTGACGGTCAGCCGCCTCGCACTGGGCTGCATGAGCTTCGGCGACAGGTCGCGCGGTTTCAACGAGTGGGCGCTGGACGACGAGGGCGCCGCACCGATCTTCCGCCAGGCCGTGGAGGCAGGCATCACCTTCTGGGACACCGCCAACGTCTACGGCTTCGGCAGCTCGGAGGAGATCGTCGGCCGCGCCATCCGCGAGTACACCACGCGTGAGGACGTCGTGCTGGCGACCAAGCTGAACTTCCCTATGCACGACGGCCCCGGCGGCTCCGGCCTGTCGCGCCGGGCGATCCTGGAGCAGATCGACGCGTCGCTGACCCGCCTGAACACCGACTTCGTGGACCTGTACCAGATCCACCGCTTCGACCCGCTGACCCCGGTCGAGGAGACGATGGAGGCGCTGCACGACGTGGTCAAGGCGGGCAAGGCCCGCTACATCGGTGCGTCCTCGATGTGGGCGTGGCAGTTCGCCAAACTCCAGCACGCGGCCGACCTCGGCGGCTGGACCCGGTTCGTGACCATGCAGGACCAGTACAGCCTGATGATGCGCGAGGAGGAGCGCGAGATGTTCCCGCTGCTGGCGGACCAGGGCGTCGGCAGCCTCCCGTGGAGCCCGCTCGCGAAGGGCCGGCTGACGCGGCCGTGGGGCGAGCAGACGCTGCGCGGCGAGACCGACCCGCTCCAGGCGCGGTACTCCGAGGAGCACGACAAGCCGATCGCGGAGGCCGTGCAGCGGGTGGCGGAGGCGCGCGGCGTCCCGATGGCGCAGGTCGCTCTGGCGTGGGTGCTGCGCAACCCGGTCGTGGACGCGCCGATCGTCGGCGCGACCAAGCCGAACCACCTGCCCGACGCTGTCGCCGCCCTGCACCTGGAGCTGACGGAGGAGGAGGTGCGCGCCCTCGAAGCCCCCTACACCGTCACGATGCCGACTGGATTCTGAGCGTCACGCCTCGGGCGCGGACTCCCCGGCCTTGGCCTCGGCGATCGAGGCGCGCACGGCGTCCATGTCGAGGGCCTTGACCTGGGTGATCAGGTCCTGGAAGGTCGGTGCGGGCAGCGCGCCCGGCTGCGAGAAGACCAGGATGCCGTCCCGGAACGCCATCAGCGTCGGGATGGAGGTGATGCCGGCGGACGCGGCGAGCGCCTGTTCCGCCTCGGTGTCGACCTTGCCGAACACGACGTCGGTGTGCTCCTGCGACGCCTTCTCGAAGACCGGGCCGAACATGCGGCACGGGCCGCACCATTCCGCCCAGAAGTCGACGAAGACGATGTCGTTCTCGGTGATCTGGGACTCGATGTTCTGAGCGGTGAGCTCGACGGTAGCCATGGTGAGTGCAACGGTACGCCGGTCTGGGACATTCCCTGCCCGCCATCCGCCACACCCTCCACCGGCTTCCGCGGCTACACGATGTCCATCACGGTCGCGCAGCCGGCCGACGTGAACGCCTACGTGGAGTCCGCGCTCGCCGCGGGCGCCACGACGATCAAGCCGGTCACCAAGACCTTCTGGGGCGTCGGCGGCACCGTGCAGGCGCCGGACGGCGCGATCTGGAAGATCGCGACCTCCGAGAAGAAGGACTCCGGCCCGGCCAAGCGCGAGCCCGAGTCGGTCGTGCTGCTGCTCGGCGTCGACGACGTGAGCGCGAGCAAGCAGTTCTACGCGGCCCGCGGCCTCCCGGTCGGCAAGAGCTTCGGCTCCTACGTGCAGTTCGACCTGAAGGACAGCCCGGTGCAGCTCGGCCTCTACAAGCGGCGCGCGCTCGCCAAGGACGCGGGCGTGGCGGAGGACGGCTCGGGCTCGCACCGGATCGTCATCGGCGGGGACAGCGCGGCGACCGACCCGGACGGCTTCGCCTGGGAGGCCGCAGCCGGCTGATCG
This sequence comes from Microbacterium sp. X-17, assembly GCF_039615055.1. Taxonomy (NCBI): domain Bacteria; kingdom Bacillati; phylum Actinomycetota; class Actinomycetes; order Micrococcales; family Microbacteriaceae; genus Microbacterium; species Microbacterium sp. X-17. Next base: position 833,963 of record NZ_JBDHNI010000003.1, on the reverse strand, counting down.
GCGCGGCGTGCTGATCGGCGCGGCATAGGAACCCCTCAGAACCTCCATCGACCGGCCATAACCCCGCGAAAGGTCACGAGGAGGTAACGGCGGCAGGGTTGCTCCCATGTCCCAGCCAACGCCACTCTCGCTCGACATCGTCGTGCCCGTGTTCAACGAGCAGGCGACGCTCGACACGTCCCTCCGCCGGCTGCACGCCTACCTGACCGACACGGTGCAGGCGAGCTGGCGGATCACGATCGCCGACAACGCCAGCACCGACGCCACGCCCGCCCTCGCGGACGCGCTCGCCGCGGAGCTGAGCGGGGTCGTCGCCGTGCACCTCCCGCTGAAAGGACGCGGACGCGCCCTCAAAGCGGTGTGGGGCTCCTCGCCCGCCGAGGTCCTCGTCTACCTGGACGAGGACCTCTCCACCGACCTCGCCGCCCTCCCGCCGCTGGTGGCGCCGCTGCTCTCCGGCCACTCCGACCTCGCGATCGGCACCCGGCTGGGCAGGAGCGCGCGCGTCACCCGCGGCGGCAGGCGCGAGTTCATCTCCCGCAGCTACAACCTGCTGCTGCGCCGCACGATGTCGGTCGGATTCTCCGACGCGCAGTGCGGCTTCAAGGCCATCCGCCGGGACGTCGCCCGGCGCCTCCTCCCGCTCGTGGAGGACGACGGCTGGTTCTTCGACACCGAGCTGCTGATCCTCGCCGAGCGGGCAGGGCTGCGCATCCACGAGATCCCTGTCGACTGGGTGGACGACCCGCACAGCTCGGTGGACATCGTGCGAACCGCCCGCGAGGACCTCAAGGGGATGCTGCGCGTCGGCACGAACATCGCACGCGGCCGCATCCCGATCGAGGCCGTCTACGCCGAGCTCGGGAGGCGGCCGTTCGCGCCGCCGACGCCGCCGAGCTTCGTCGGGCAGGTCGTGCGGTTCGCGATCGTCGGGGTGCTCTCGACCGCGGCGTACGCGCTGCTGTACCTGCTGCTGTCCGGCGTGCTCGGCGGCCAGGCGGCCAACTTCGCCGCCCTGCTGCTGACGGCGGTCGCCAACACCTGGGCCAACCGGCGCTTCACGTTCGGCGTGCGCGGGCGGCCGGGGATGGTGCGGCACCAGTTCCAGGGGCTGGTCGTGTTCGGGATCGCCTGGGCGCTCACCAGCGGGTCGCTCGCGGTGCTGCACGCCACGGCGCCGGGCGCGCCCGCCCGGGTCGAGCTGATCGTGCTCACGGCGGCGAACCTGTTCGCGACGCTCGTGCGGTTCGTCCTGTTGCGGCTGTGGGTGTTCCGGGCGGGGAGGCGGGAGGCGGTCGCCGAGGCGGCTGCCGCAAGCCCTGTGCCTCCGGCAGTTCCTCCCACCGACCTCATCCTCGTCCCGACCGAAAGGGAGAACTGATCATGTCCGTCCTGACCACCCCCAGCCCGACCACCTCCAGCCCGCCGGCTCCTCCCGCCGCCTCCACCCCGCCGCGCCGCGGCCTCGGCGCCCGCCTGCGCCGCCTCGTGCGCGGCCGGGAGGACGCCGCCGCCTGGGAGCGCCCGGCGCTGCTCGGCCTCCTGGCCGTCACCGCTCTCCTCTACCTCTGGGACCTCGCCGCCAGCGGCTGGGCCAACTCCTTCTACTCGGCTGCGGTGCAGGCGGGCTCGGTGAACTGGGAGGCGTTGTTCTACGGCTCCAGCGACGCCGCGAACTCGATCACGGTCGACAAGCCGCCGGCGAGCCTCTGGATCATGGCGCTCTCGGTGCGGGTCTTCGGCCTCAGCTCGTGGAGCATCCTCGTGCCGGAGGCGCTGATGGGCGTCGCGACCGTGTGGCTTGTGTACCTGACCGTTCGGCGCAACTTCAGCGCGCGGACCGCGCTGCTCGCGGGCGGCGTGCTGGCGGTGACCCCGGTGGCGGCGCTGATGTTCCGGTTCAACAATCCGGACGCGCTGCTCGTGCTGCTGCTGACGCTGGCGACCTACCTGACCCTGCGCGGCATCGAGTCCGGCCGCATCCGCTGGGTGATCTGGGCGGGCGTCGCCGTCGGCTTCGGGTTCCTGACCAAGCAGCTCCAGGCGTTCCTGATCCTCCCGGTGCTCGCCGGCGTCTACCTGGCGGCGGCGCGGGTCTCTTGGGCGAAGCGGTTCGGCCACCTGTTCGCCGCGCTCGGCGCGGTGGTCGTCGCGGCCGGCTGGTGGGTCGCGATCGTCGAGCTCGTCCCCGCCTCGCTGCGGCCCTACATCGGCGGCTCGCAGACCAACAGCTTCCTGGAGCTGACCTTCGGCTACAACGGGCTCGGCCGCCTCACCGGCAACGAGACTGGCAGCGTCACCGGCGGCCGCGGCGGCGCGACGGGAGGCGGTATGTGGGGAGCCACCGGCATCCTGCGTCTGTTCGAGAACGAGATCGGCGGCCAGATCACCTGGCTGCTCCCTGCGGCGCTGGTGCTGTTCGTCGTGGCGCTCGTGCTCGGCCGCCGGATGGCCCGCACCGACGCCCGCCGCGCGACCCTCCTGCTCTTCGGCGGCTGGCTGATCGTGACCGCGGTGGCGTTCTCGTTCATGGCGGGCATCTTCCACGCCTACTACACGGTCGCCCTGGCCCCGGCGCTCGCCGGCGTCGTCGCGATCGGCGCCTCCGCGGCCTGGGGAGCGCGGGACCGGCTGTGGGTGCGCATCCTCTCGGCCGTGACCATGCTCGGCACGGCGGTGTGGGCGTGGGTGCTGCTGGACCGCGCGACCTCCTGGCTCCCGTGGCTGAAGGTGGTCGTCCTCCTCGTCGCGCTCGCGGCGTCCGTGCTGCTGCTCCTTCCCCCGCGCAGCCGGGCGCTGTCGGGCGCGACCATCGCCGCGACGCTGGTGGCGGCGCTGCTCGCGCCGACCGCGTACACGCTGCAGACCGTGACCACGGGGCACAGCGGGTCGATCGTGACCGCGGGGCCGACCGTGGCGGGGGCGATGGGCGGGCCGGGTGGCGGCCGCGGGTTCGGCGGGGCGCCGAACGGTGGCGGGCAGGGGGCGCCAGGTGGGTTCGGGCAGGGCGGATTCCCGGGCGCGAACGGTACGGCCGGCGGGGCCGGTGGCGCGACCGGCGGGACCACGGGCGGCGGCGGCACTGCCGGCGGGGCCACGGGCACCCTGGGCGGACCGGGCGGCGCGACCGGCGCGGCCGGCGGCGGCGGGATGGGCGGTCTCCTCGGCTCCAGCACCGTCAGCTCCCAGCTCAGCGCCCTCCTGAAGGCGGACGCCTCCTCCTACACCTGGGTGGCGGCGGCGATCGGCTCCAACTCCGCTGCGGGCTACCAGCTGGCGACCCAGGAGGCCGTGATGCCGATCGGCGGCTTCAACGGCTCCGACCCGTCGCCCACACTGGCGCAGTTCGAGCAGTACGTGAAGGAAGGGAAGATCCACTACTTCATCGCCGGCGGGGTGGGCCAGGCCAACGGCGGGAGCAGCGCCTCCAGCGCCATCGCCTCCTGGGTCGAGAAGAACTTCACCGCGACGACAGTGGGAGGCACCACCCTCTACGACCTGACGAAGTGACCAGTCGCCGAAGGGCACGTAGACGCCCCTGAAACGCCGTTTTGGGGGCGTTTACGTGCCCCTCGGCGGGACCTCGGCGCGATTGGCCGGGGATCGCCGCGACGTGGCCGCGGATGAACGGCGGATGTCGGTGGTCCGCGGCAGGATGGTCCGGTGACCGATAGCGCTCCCTCCGCCACACGCGTGCCCACGGCGGAGCCCGTCGAGCACCGCGGGCACCTCGGCGTCGCCGGCGGCACGGCGCTCTACGTCGCGGCGGTCCTCGGCACGGGCATCCTCGTCCTCCCCGCGCTCGCCGCCGCCGCGGCCGGACCGGGCGCCATCCTCGCGGTCGCCGCCCTCGCGCTGATCTCCGTCCCGCTGGCCGCGACGTTCGCCGCGCTGGCCCGCCGCCACCCGGACGCGGGCGGTGTCGCGACGTTCGCCCGCCGCGCTTTCGGTCCGACCTCCGCGCGGATCGTCAGCTACTGGTTCTTCTTCGGCACCCCGATCGGCGCCCCCATCGCCGCCCTGATGACCGCGCGGTACGTCGTGGCGGTGATCGGCGGGGACGCCGTGCAGACCGTCGTCATCGCGATCGCCCTGATGGTCGTGCCCGTCGCGGTGACGGCGTTCGGCGTCCGGTTCGCCGCGTCCGTCCAGCTCGTGCTCTCCGGGGCGCTCGTCGCCGTGCTCGTGTTCGTCCTCGCCGCCGCGGCTCCGCACGCGCGAGCCGAGAACCTCCAGCCGCTGCTCCCGCACGGCTGGTCGGGCGTCGGCCTCGCGATGAGCCTCTACATCTGGGCGTTCGCCGGGTGGGAGGCCGTGGCCGGCATCGGCGGCGAGTTCCGCAACCCGCGGCGCGACATCCCGCGCGCGACCGCGCTGGCGCTGGTGATCGTGTCGGTCGCGTACCTCGCGATCCAGACCGTCACCGTCGCGGTGCTGGGCGGCCACGCCGCCACGTCGGCCGTTCCGCTGCTCGACCTCGTCTCGGTCGCGACCGGCTCCGGCGGCGGCGTGGTCGTCGCGGTCATCGCCGCGATCGTCGTCACGGGCGTCTTCAACGCCTACCTCGCGGCCTTCAGCAAGCTCGGCGCCGCGATGGGCCGCGACGGCGACCTCCCGGCCTGGTTCGGCCGCGGCGCGGAGAACGGCGCCGTCGCGCGCCGAGGGCTCCTGCTGTCCGCGGTGGTCATGGCGCTGTACTCGGTCGTGGTGCTGGCCAGCGGCGACCTCCAGCCGTTCATCCTCGTGCACACCAGCATCGCGGCGGCGGTCTACGGCCTGGGCGTGGCGAGCGCGATCGTCCTGCTGCCGACCCGCTCGCCGGGGTGGTGGATGGCGGTGCTGTCGGTCGTGTTCGCGGCGGGGCTGCTCGTGCTGGCCGGCTGGCACCTCGTGTTCCCGGCCGGGATCGCGGTGATCGCGGTGCTCGTCGGGGTGGTCGCGCGCCGGAGGAAGCGCCGCCGCGGGTGAGTCGTCAGTGGTCGTGGTCGTGACAGCCGACTCCCTGGTGTCGCAGGTGGCCGGCCTCGCCATCCGCGGGGCTGCGGGTCGCGCGGACGCGCCGGAGCACCACGATGTCCCGGATAATGGGGCCGTGCCCCACGATCCTGCGGTCCGCGCCGCGAGCATCCGCGACGTCGCGCTGCTCGCCGGCGTCTCGCACCAGACTGTGTCCCGGGTCATCAACGACCACCCGAGCATCCGGGACTCCACCCGGCAGCGCGTCCTCGACGCGATGGAGCAGCTCCAGTACCGCCCCAACCGGGCGGCGCGGGCGCTCGTCACCGCGCGGTCGCGCACCCTCGGCGTCCTCTCCACCACCGCTGCGGCCCTCTACGGGCCGGTGTCGAGCATCAACGCCGTCCAGGGCGCCGCCCGCGACGCCGGGTACTACCTCGCGGTCGCCCAGATCCCCGAGCTGACCGACGCCGGGATCGCCGCCGCGCTCGACCATCTGCTGGCGCAGGCGGTGGAGGGCATCATCGTCATCGCGCCGCAGGACCTGGTGCTGGAGCACATCTCGACCGCTCGCATCGGCGTCCCGTACGTCACGCTCCAGGGCGGGTCGGAGTACGTCGAGCGCGAGCTGACGGTCGACCAGGAGGCCGGGGCGCGCGCCGCGACCGCGCACCTGATCGGGCTCGGCCACCGCCGCATCCTCCACCTCACCGGTCCGCTCGGATGGTTCGAGGCGCAGGCGCGCGTCGCCGGCTACGCCCACGAGCTGGAGTCCGCGGGGCTGCCGGTGCCGACGCTGCTGGAGGGCGACTGGTCCGCCGAGTCGGGGTACCGCGCTGCGCAGTCCTTCGTGCGCGACCCCGACGCCACCGCGGTGTTCGCGTCGAATGACCAGATGGCGCTCGGGGTGTACCACGCCGCCCGCGAGGCCGGCCGGCGCATCCCGGAGGACCTGAGCGTCGTCGGCTTCGACGACATCCCGGAGGCGGCGCACTTCTGGCCGCCGCTGACCACGGTCCTGCAGGACTTCACCGAGCTCGGCCGCCGCAGCGTGGAGCGCCTGGTCGCCGAGATCGAGGGCGGCGCGGTGCCGGGGCCCGCGAGCCTGCTGCCGGAGCTGATCCTCCGCGAGTCGACGGCGGCTCCCGGGAGCGCGGGGAGGCCGGGCGGATGAGCACCGAAGAGCGCCACCGCGCCACGGCCGGGCGCCTCGCCAAGCCGGAGGGCGTGCTCGCGCCGCGCTACCGCTGGGTGAGCATCGGCATGTGCCTGCTCGTCACGCTGGCCGCCTTCGAGGCGCTCGCGGTGACGACGATCATGCCCAGCGTCAGCCATCAGCTCCACGGCGCCGGGCTGTACGCCTTCGCGTTCGCCGGGCCGCTCGCCGTGGGCGTGGTCGGCATGGTCGTGGCCGGGACGTGGTGCGACCGCGGCAACCCGCGCACCGTCCTGTTCGCGTCGGTCGGGCTGTTCGCGGCCGGCCTCATCCTGGCCGGCCTCGCGCCGACGATGGGACTGTTCGTCACCGGACGGCTCGTGCACGGGCTCGGCGGCGGCGCGCTCACCGTGGCGCTCTACGTGATCGTCGCGCGCGTCTACCCGCCGCGGCTGCACGCCCGCATCTTCGCCGGATTCGCCGCCGCGTGGGTCATCCCGTCGCTGATCGGCCCGGTGATCGCGGGCGCCGTCGCCGAGACGGTCGGCTGGCGGTGGGTGTTCCTCGGCGTCGTGGCCCTGGTCGTCCTCGCGATGCTCATGGTCGTGCCCGCGATGCGCGGCCTGCACGGTCCCGACCAGCGACCGGAAGGAGGTCGGCGCGAGCTGGCGCGGGCGGGGTTGGCCACGCTCGTGGCGGTCGCCGTCCTCGCGCTCACGCTCGCCGCGGAGGCGCGCGGACCCGTCCAGTGGCTGGTCCCGGCGTTCGCGGCGGCGGGTGCGGTCGCCGCGTTGCGGCCGCTGATCCCGGCGGGGACATTGCTGGCGCGCCGCGGTCTCCCGAGCGTGGTCCTGCTGCGGGCGATCGTCGCGGGGACGTTCTTCTCGGCGGAGGTCTACGTCCCGCTGCTGATGGTCACGCAGTATGGCGCGTCCCCGGCCGTCGCGGGTCTCGCGCTCACCGCCGCGGGCCTGAGCTGGGCCGCAGCCTCCTGGGCGCAGGGCCGGTTCCCGGCGATCGGCCACCGCCTCGCCGCCCGCCTGGGCGCCCTCGGCCTGACCATCGCGATCGCATCGCTGCTGGTGACCGCGCTGACCGGTGCCTCCCCGGTGATCGTGGTCGTCGGCTGGGCGTTCGCCGGCGCCGGAATGGGCGTCCTCTACCCGCGCCTCGGCGTCCTCACCCTGGAGTACTCGACCCCTGCCGACCAGGGCTTCAACAGCTCGGCCCTGTCGATCGCGGACTCCACCGGCTCCGCCATCGCCCTGGCCACGACGGCGATCGCGTTCTCGGCGCTCGGCGGCGCCGCGTCGCCCGCCGCCTTCGCGGGGGTGTTCGCCGTGAACGGCGTGCTCTGCCTGGCCGCGTGGCTGTGCGGCGGCCGGATCGTGCGGGGCTGACCGGACCAGGGGCGCCGCGGCGAACGCAACGGAGGAGACCCCCGGCCCCAGTGCGCCGATCTCCTCCGCTGACTGCAACGCGTCCGCCCGCGCGCCGTAACAACGGAGGAGATCCCCGCCCCCACCGCGCCAACCTCCTCCGCTGACTGCAACGCGTCCGCCCGCGCGCCGTAACAACGGAGGAGATCCCCACCCCCACCGCGCCGATCTCCTCCGCTGACTGCCTTTTCGACCCGCTGGGCCTCGGATGTCCTCCGTTAGCGACGGCGCCACAGGAGGTACTGCCCGCTCACGGCACGCTCGGCGCCGCCTCCCCGGCCTCGCCCGCACCAGCCTCCCCGCGCAGCCCCGCCGAGTCCGACGGGTCGTCCTGACGCCGGCTCGCCAGCAGGAACGGGATCCCGATCAGCTCGATCGCCCCGCCGATGACGAGCGACGTCCCGTACCCCCACAGGTCGGCCGCGCGTCCGAGCGCCGGCTGGATGACCACGCCGCCGAGGCTCCCGAACAGCGAGTCGAACGACAGCACGGTTGCGCGCTGCTTCGACGGGATCATGTCGTTCAGGTACGCCTGGCGAACCGGGCCCGCCACCGCGAAGACGAAGCCCCAGATCACCAGCAGCACCACCGCGAACCAGAAGAACGCCGTCAGTCCCATCGCCACCAGGATGACGATGCTGCACAGCGAGGCGCCGATGATCGTCGTCGTCCGCTTGGCGAACAGGCGCCGGAGCCGCGGCGCCAGGATGCCGCCCGCCACCTGCGCGAGCGACAGGATGGCGGCCGCGAGCCCGGCGATCGAGTACGCCTTCGGGTCGCCGTACAGTTCGAGCAGGTACGGCTGGAGGGCGTAGAACGCGTAGATCCCGACCCCGGACGCGAACGGCGCCGACAGGATGATGTAGCGCACCGAGCGTTTCCGCATCCCGTGCTCGATCGACTGGGTGAGGATGTTCCTGGTCGCCTTGAGCGGGCCCATCGACTTGTCGGGGGTGAAGCCGACGTCGCGCATCGCGACGAACGCGAAGACGAACATCAGCACGAGCACGGCGGCCCGCAGCAGGAACGGCACGCCGAGGTTCGTCACCTGCGCGATCACGCCGCCCAGCACGGACCCGGCGAACATCGCCACGCCGGTGACGACGAGCCCCCTCCCGAACACCGTCTCCAGGCTGCCGGTGTAGCCGGTCGCGGAGAGCGCATCCACCAGCCACGCGTCGACCGCGCCCGAGAAGAAGGTGAAGCCGAGCCCGAGCAGCATGGAGGCCAGCGCCCACCAGACGAACGGCGCATGCCACAGCCAGAGCAGCCAGTAGAAGGCCGTCGACAGCGACAGGGTGATCGTGCCGAGCAGGTAGGAGGCGCGGCGCCCGATGGTGTCGGCGACAACGCCGGTCGGGATCTCGAAGATGACCATCCCGGCCGTGAAGAACGCGTTCGCGGCGAACGCCTCGAAGTTGGTCAGCCCGGCGTCGAGCAGGAACAGGGTGTTGATGCCCCAGATGAACGACGCAGCCAGGGTGTTGCCGAGGAGCAGGGTGAGGTAGACGGCCTGAACCCGGCCGGGTGACGGGTTCATGGCCGGGGACCGGATGGTGCGTTCATGGGCAGCATCATCGTCCTCTCGGCGGCGGGATGCCAGAGGCGGTCCCCGGAACTGTGCCAGGGTGGTGCAGATGAGCACCGTCGTCTTCGCCCCCGACTCCTTCAAGGGCTCCGCGACCGCGGCGGAGGTGGCGTCGGCGCTCGCCGCGGGATGGTCGTCGGTGCGTCCCGGCGACCGCGTCGTCCTCGCGCCGATGGCGGACGGCGGCGAGGGCACGCTCGACGCGTTCGAGGTGGCCGTGCCCGGGTCGACCCGCCGGCCCGTGCGCGTGACCGGACCGGACGGCGTTCCGCGCGACGCGAGCTGGCTCCTGCTGCCCGACGGGACCGCCGTCGTCGAGCTGGCCGAGACCAGCGGGATCGGGCTGATGCCGGCGCTGGCCCCCTTCGACGCCCAGACCACCGGTTTCGGCCAGGCGATCGCGGCCGCGCTGGACGCGGGTGCGACCGGACTGCTGCTCGCGATCGGCGGCAGCGCCTCCACGGACGGGGGAGCGGGGATGCTGACGGCGCTCGGTGCGCGGCTGCTCGATGCGTCCGGGGGTGACGTCGTCCCGGGGAATCGCGGCCTCGCCGGCCTCGACCGCGTCGAGCTCGGTCTGCGCGCGCTTCCCGCGCGAGGGGCGCGCATCCTGAGCGACGTGACCAGCGCGCTGCTCGGACCGGCCGGCGCGGCTGCGGTGTTCGGGCCGCAGAAGGGCGCGGCTCGGGCGGATGTGCCCGCGCTGGAGGCCGGACTCGCGCGATTCGCGGACGTGCTCCGCGAAGCCGGGGTCGCCGTCGACCCCGCGACGCCGGGCGCCGGCGCGGCGGGCGGGACCGGCTTCGGCCTGCTCGCCTGGGGCGCGACGATCGCGCCGGGGTCGGCGGCGGTCGGGGAGGCGCTCGGGCTGCCGGCGATCGTGGCCGGTGCGGATGCCGTCGTCACGGGCGAAGGCCGGTACGACGACCAGTCGGCGGCGGGCAAGGTCCCCGAGTATGTGGCGGGGCTGGCTCGCGCGGCCGGGATCCCGGCGCTGCTGGCGGCGGGCTCGATCGCGGCGGAGCCACGCGGCCTCGCCGGCGCGGTGTCGCTCAGCGAGCTCGCGGGCGACTCCGCGGCCGCCATCGCGGACCCGCTCCGCTGGGCCGCGGCCGCCGGCGCGGAGCTCGCCCGCCGCATCTGAGCCGCCAACGGAGGAGAACGGGCCCCACAACAGTCAACGGAGGACAACGGCCCGCGGCCTCTCCCTCACAACAGTCAACGGAGGAGATCCGGCCTCCCAGCCGCTCCATCTCCTCCGTTACCAGCACCGCCACCCGGAGCACGCCCGGCCGCCCCCGAACGCAACCGAGGAGATCGGCCCGCCTAGCGCGCCGGTCACCTCCGTATACTGCTGTTTCCGCCGGTCAGCCACCGGATGTCCTCCGTTAGCGACAGCCCAACGGGAGGAACTGGCCGCGCTGCTCCCGGATCGCCCCATTTGAACGCAGCGGAGGAGATCGGGCCACCCCACCCCCTCCTCGACAGTCAACGGAGGAGATCGGGCCGCCCGGCCTCCCCATCTCCTCCGCTCCCAGCACCGCCACCCGAAGCACGCCGGTCGCCCCAGATGCAACGGAGGAGATCGGCCCGCCTAGCACGCCGATCTCCTCCGTTGACTGCTCTGTGGACGGGTTGGGACTCGGATGTCCTCCGGTAGCCGCGGGCGCGAGGCTGCCGGTGCTGCTCCGGGATCACCGGCGCCAAGCGCAACGGAGGAGATCGGCCCGGCTAGCACGCCGATCTCCTCCGTTGACTGCTCTGTGGACTGGTTGGGGCTGGGATGTCCTCCGGTAGCCGCGGGCGCGAGGCTGCCGGTGCTGCTCTGGGATCACCGGCGCCAAGCACAACGGAGGGGATCGGCCCGTCTAGTGCGCCGATCTCCTCCGTTGACTGCTCTCGCGATTGGTTGGCGCTCGGATCCCCTCCGTCAGGGGCAGGCCTACGGGAGGTACTGCCCGCGCTGCTCCCGGATCACCGGCCGCGTGTCGACCGCCAGCGGCGGCGCAGACTCCACGGTCCACGACGGGCGCTCGCCCGTCAGCGCCCACGCCGCCTGCACGGCTCCGCCGTCGGCGACGTACTCGCCCGGCGCCGGCACGACGACCGGCGCGTCGAACACCTGCGCCGCGATGGCCGCGACCGCGGGGTTCTGCGCCGCCCCGCCGATCAGCAGGATGCGCTTCTCCCTCACACCGACCGCCCGCACGGCGTCGAGTCCGTCGGCGAGGCCGCACAGCATCCCCTCGATGGCCGCGCGCGCGAACGTCGCCGGGCGCGTGCTCGCGATGGTGAGCCCGTGGAGGCTCGCCTTCGCGTCCGGGAGGTTCGGCGTGCGCTCGCCCTCGAAGTACGGGACGAGCACCACGCCCTCCGCGCCGGGCTCGACCGAGAGGGCGAGGTCGGCGAGGGCGTCGAAGTCCACCGAGAGCAGGTCGGCGATGGAGCTCAGGACGCGGGCGGCGTTGAGCGTCGCGATGAGGGGGAGGCTGAGGCCGCTCGCGTCGGCGAATCCGGCGACGGTCCCGGTCGCGTCCGCGATGGGGGCGTCGGTGACGGCGAAGACGGTGCCGCTGGTGCCGATGGACACGACCACGTCGCCGTCCGCGGCGCCGAGGCCGAGCGCGGCGCCCGCGTTGTCGCCGGCGCCGGGGCCGACGAGGACGCCGTCCGGCGTGCGGCCTGCGGAGTTCGCCGGGCCGAGCACGCGGGGGAGGATGACACCCGCGCCCGCCTCGCCGGCCTCCCGCCCCGCACGCCCCAGCGCCCGCTCGAACAGCTCGAAGTCGTACGCCCCGGTCCCGGCGCTCCAGTACGCCGTCCCACTCGCGTCCGACCGGTCCGTCGTCAGCGCCTCCAGGTCCGGTCCCAGCGGGCTCTCGTCCGCCGGGCCGTAGCCGAGAAGCCGCCAGGTCAGCCAGTCGTGGGGGAGCGCGACGGCCGCCACCCGCGCGGCGTTGGCGGGCTCCGCGTCCCGCAGCCAGCGCAGCTTGGTCGCCGTGAAGGAGGCCACCGGCACCACTCCGACCCGCGCCGCGTACGCCTCCGCGCCGACCTCGTCGATCAGGTCGCGCGCGGCCTGCGCACTGCGGGTGTCGTTCCAGAGCAGGGCGTCGCGGATGACGCGGCCCTCCGCGTCCAGCACCACCATGCCGTGCTGCTGGCCGGCGATGGAGATCGCGGCCACGTCGGCGAGGCCGCCCGCGGCCTCCAGCGCCGAGCGCAGCGCGCTCCACCACGCGCCCGGGTCGACCTCCGTGCCCTCGGGATGCGTGGCCCGGCCGGTTCGCACCAGCGCGCCCGTCTCCAGGTCGCGCACGACCACCTTGCAGCTCTGCGTCGACGAGTCGACTCCCGCGACCAGCGTCACGAACTCACCTCACTTCTCAAGAATCAGGCACCGAGGGGCACGTCGTTGTCACTTTCCACGCGGAAAAGCGACAACGACGTGCCCCTCGGCATCACACGGGTGGCGTCAGCCGCGGGCTCCGATGAGGTGCTCCAGGGCGAGCTGCTGCAGGCGGACGAAGCCGAAGCCCTTGGCGCCGAAGTAGGCGCTCGGGTCGAAGTCCTCGTACGCGCTGCGGTCGGCGAGCAGGTCGTCGTAGCTCTCGCCCGCGCCGAGCGTCGGCTGGGACAGCTCGGTCACGCGGGAGGCCTCCAGCGCCGCCTGCACCTCGGGGTCGGCGCGGAACGCGGCCGCCCGCTCCTTCAGCAGCAGGTAGGTGCGCATGTTCGCGGCGGCCGAGTCCCACACGCCGGTGATGTCCTCGGTGCGCGACGGCTTGTAGTCGAAGTGGCGCGGGCCGTCGTAGGCCTGGCCGCCGTTCGGGCCGCCGTTCTCCAGCAGGTCGACGAGCGCGAAGGCGTTCTGGAGGTCGCCGTGGCCGAACACGAGGTCCTGGTCGTACTTGATGCCGCGCTGGCCGTTGAGGTCGATGTGGTAGAGCTTGCCGTGGTACAGCGCCTGGGCGATGCCGGCGGCGAAGTTCAGTCCGGCCATCTGCTCGTGGCCGACCTCGGGGTTGAGGCCGACGAGCTCCGGGCGCTCCAGCGAGTTGATGAACGCGAGGGCGTGGCCCACGGTCGGCAGCAGGATGTCGCCGCGCGGCTCGTTCGGCTTCGGCTCGATCGCGAAGCGGATGTCGTAGCCCTTGTCCGTGACGTAGTCGCCGAGCAGGTTGACGGCCTCCCGGTAGCGCTCGAGTGCGGCCTGGATGTTCTTGGCGGAGTCGTACTCGGCGCCCTCGCGGCCGCCCCACATCACGAACGTCTTGGCGCCGAGCTCGGCGGCCAGGTCGAGGTTGCGGAGGACCTTGCGCAGCGCGAAGCGGCGGACGGCGCGGTCGTTGGAGGTGAAGCCGCCGTCCTTGAAGACGGGCGCGCTGAACAGGTTGGTGGTGACCATCGGCACGATGACGCCGGTGTCGGCGAGCACCTGCTTGAGGCGGTCGATCTGCTTCTGGCGCTCGGCGTCGGTCGAGCCGAAGGCGAAGAGGTCGTCGTCGTGGAAGGTGAGGCCGTAGGCGCCGAGCTCGCTGAGCTTGGTCACCGCCTCCACCACGTCGAGCTGGGGCCGGGTCGGGCCGCCGAACGGGTCGGTGCCGTTGTAGCCGATGGTCCACAGACCGAACGAGAACTTGTCGGCGCGGGTGGGGGTGAGGCTCATGGAAGGTTCCTTCAGCGTCGTCGGTGATTTGTTGTTTCGATAAACTTATACCAGCCCCGACGCCCGAGCGCCACTCCGCGCCACGTCGAGTCGCTCAGATCCGCGCCGCCAGCCACGCCGCCTGCCGATGCCAGTGCGCCGCCTGCCCGCCCTCGTGGTCGTTGAACGGGTACACCTCGATCGTCCGGTCGTCCGCCGCCAGGTGGTTGTAGGCCGCGAAGGTCGTGGACGGCGGCACCACCGTGTCCATCAGCGCCACCGAGAACAGCGACGGTGCGTGGATGCGGCGGGCGAAGTTCACGCCGTCGAGGTAGGACAGCGTGCGGAAGGCCGCGTCGACCTCGTCGCGGTGCACCGACAGGTAGGTGGCCAGCTCCTGGAACGGCCCGCCGACCGCGACCTCCGCGCCGCGCCGGTAGGCGCACAGGAACGCGACGTCCGGCAGCACCGCCTGCACGTCCGCCAGCGCGCCGGCGGCGAGGGCGATCCCGCCGCCCTGGCTGCCGCCGGTCACGGCGATCCGCGCCGGGTCGACGAACGGCAGGGCGCGGGCCGCGTCGACCGCCCGCACCGCGTCGGTGAACACGCGGCGGTAGTAGTGCTCGCGCGGGTCGTGGATGCCGCGCGTCATGAAGCCGGGGGTCGCCGGGCCCGAGCCGTGCGGGTCGGCGGTGCCGCCTCCCGTGCCCCAGCCGCTGCCCTGGCCGCGGGTGTCCATGAACACGTGCACGTAGCCCGCGAGCGCCCAGTCGACGTTCTCGCCGGCGAGGCCGCGGCCGCCGCCGTAGCCCTGGTACTGGACGACTGCCGGGAGGGGTGCGTCCGCGTGCAGCGGGCGCGAGACCCAGGCGCGCACGGGCTCGCCTCCGAAGCCGGGGAAGGTCAGATCCTCCACGATGAGCTGTGTGACGGGGGTCGTCGCGGGCGCGAGCAGCACCTCGCCGCCGGCCGCGCGGGACTCCGCGAGCGTCGCCTCCCAGAAGGCGTCGAAGTCGGCGGGCTCCTCGACCTCCGGGCGGAAGTCGGTCAGTTCGGCGAGCGTGAGGTCGGTGAGCGGCATGGTTCTCCTCGGGAGGGCGGAAACGTTTCGGGGAACGGCGCGAAAGCCTGGCCGACATTGTGGCACAGTGTCTCCATGCCTCAACCGTCCGCGCCGAGCCGTCCGACGCTGGAGGCGATCGCGCAGCGGGCGGCGGTGTCGCTGTCCACGGTGTCGAAGGTCCTGAACGGCCGGCCGGGGGTGTCCGCGCCCACCCGGGCGCGGGTCGAGAAGCTGCTGCACGACTCCGGCTACGCGCGCCGCGGCCCCGATCCGGAGCGCGGCGGACTGGTCGAGCTGGTGGTCGCCGACCTGCTGAGCGAGTGGTCGGTGGAGATCATCCGCGGCGTCGAGCGGATCGCGCGCGAGGCCGGCTTCGTGCTCGCGCTCTCCGCCCTCGGCGACCATCTCGAACCCGGACGCGACTGGATCACCGGCGTGCTCAGCCGGAAGCCGGTCGCGGTGATCCTGCAGTTCTCGAACCTGACGGCCGAGCACCGGCAGCAGCTGCGCACCCGCAACATCCCGTTCGTGGTCGTGGACCCGGCGGGCGATCCGCCGCCGGACGTCCCCGCGATCGGCGCCACCAACTGGGCGGGCGGGGTCGCGGCGACGCGGCACCTGCTGGGGCTCGGCCACACCCGGATCGCGGTGGTCTCCGGCCCGCCCGACCTGGAGTGCTCGCGCGCCCGGGTCGCCGGGTACCAGTCGGCGCTGGCGGAGGCCGGCCTCCCGTTCGACCCGCGGCTGGCCGGTGTCGGCGACTTCCGCCGGGAGGACGGGGAGCGCGAGGCGCGCCGCCTGCTCGGCCGGACCGACCGTCCCACCGCGATCGTCTGCGGCAACGACCTGCAGGCGCTCGGGGCGATGGACGCGGCGTTCGCGCTGGGGCTGGACGTGCCGGGCGACGTGTCGATCGTCGGCTTCGACGACGTCGCGCCGGCTTCCTGGGCGCGGCCGGCGCTGACGACGGTCCGGCAGCCGCTGCAGGAGATGGCGGAGGTCGCGACGCGCACCGCGCTGCGCCTGCGTGCCGGGGCCGTCGAGAACACCCGGCTGGAGCTCGCGACCTCGCTCGTCGTGCGCGACTCCACCGCGGCGCCGCGCTGACGCGTCTACGAAAGTTTTCCAAGCTCGGCGAGAAACTTGCGGGGTGAAAATCCCGTTCGTTAGCGTCCACCAGGACAACATGCGAAGGAGCGGGACGGATGACTTCAGCGGCACGCGAGCTGCGGGTGGCGATGGTCGGCTACGGGTTCATGGGCGCCGCCCACTCCCAGGGCTGGCGGGTCGCGCCGCGGTTCTTCGACCTCGCCGCCGAGCCGGTCATGTCCACGATCGTCGGCCGCGACCGGGAACGCGTGGAGGCCGCCCGCGCGAAGCTCGGCTGGCAGCGCGCCGAGACCGACTGGCGGCGCGCGGTCGAGGACCCCGACATCGACGTGATCGACATCTGCTCGCCGGGCGCCTCGCACGCCGAGATCGCCATCGCCGCACTGGAGGCGGGCAAGCACGTCCTCTGCGAGAAGCCGCTCGCCAACACGGTCGCCGAGGCGGAGGCGATGGTCGCCGCCGCCAAGCGCGCGGCGGAGCGCGGCGTCCGCTCGATGGTCGGCTTCAGCTACCGTCGCGTCCCCGCGATCGGCTACGCGCGCCGCCTGGTGCAGGAGGGCCGCCTCGGCGCGATTCGCCAGGTGCGCGCCCTCTACCTGCAGGACTGGCTGAGCGACGAGAACGGCCCGATGACCTGGCGGCTCGACAAGGAGGCCGCCGGCTCCGGATCGCTCGGCGACATCGGCGCGCACGCGATCGACCTGGTCGAGCACCTGACCGGCTCCCGGCTGGAGTCGGTCTCCGGCACACTCGCCACGTTCGTCGAGGAGCGGCCGCTGCTCGGCGAGACGGTCGGGCTCTCTGGCACGGCCTCCAGCGAGCGCGGCCGGGTGACCGTGGACGACGCCGCCTGGTTCACGGCGCGGCTCAGCGACGGTGCCGCGGCGGGCGCGATCGGCGCGTTCGAGGCGACCCGCTACGCGACGGGCCGCAAGAACGCGCTGCGGATCGAGCTGAGCGGCTCCCGCGGCGCGATCGCCTTCGACCTGGAGGCGATGAACGAGCTCCAGTTCTACGACGCCACCGCCCCGGCGGGGGAGCAGGGCTTCACCCGGATCATCGTGACCGAGCCGGAGCATCCCTACATGGCGAACTGGTGGCCGACCGGGCACGCGATCGGCTACGAGCACGCCTTCAGCCACCAGATCGCGGACTTCGTGGACGCGATCACCAGCGGCGCAGACCCCGAGCCGTCCTTCGCGGACGGCCTGCACATCCAACGCGTGCTCGACGCCGTCGAGCGCTCCGCCGCCGCAGCCTCCGCCTGGACCCCCACCTCCTGACCCCCGCCCGCGCGTCGAGAAGGCGCAAACCACCCCGAAAAGCGCCGACTGGGCGGATTATCCGCCGCCTCGGCGGACAGAACGGACCAACCATGACCAGACAAGCCCTCGTCGTCCGCGGCGGCTGGGACGGGCACATGCCCGTCGAGACCACGAACCTCTTCATCCCGTTCCTGGAGGAGAACGGCTTCGCCGTGCGGGTGGAGGAGAGCCCCGCCGTCTACACCGACGAGGCGTTCATGGACACGGTCGACCTCGTCCTCCAGATCAACACCATGAGCACCATCGAGCCGGCGGAGTTCGCGGGCCTGCAGCGCGCGATCCTGAACGGCACCGGGATGGGCGGCTGGCACGGCGGGATCGCCGACGCGTACCGGAACAACGCCGACTACCTGCACATGATCGGCGGCCAATTCGCCCACCACGCGGGCAAGGACCCGGCGGAGCGCATCGGCGAGCAGTCGGACAATTACATCCCGTACACCGTCAACATCACCGAGTACGGCGCCTCCCACCCGATCACGGCGGGCATCGCGGACTTCGACCTGGAGACCGAGCAGTACTGGGTGCTGAGTGACGAGTACAACGACGTCCTGGCCACGACGACGCAGACGGTGCGGCCGTGGGACGCCTGGAACCGCCCGGTCACCGCGCCCGCGATCTGGACGCGGCAGTGGGGCAAGGGCCGCATCTTCGTCTCCGCCCCCGGCCACCGGCTGGAGATCGTGGAGTCCCTGCCGGTGCGCACGATCATCGAGCGGGGGCTGCTGTGGGCCGCCCGCTGAACGTCGGGGTCGTCGGCGTCGGCGTCATCTCGGCGCAGTACTTCGCGGAGTTCCCGAAACTGCCGAACCTGCGCCTGCGCGCGGTCGCCGACCTCGACCTCGAACGCGCGCGTGCCGTCGCGGCCGAGCAGGGCGTCGAGGCGATGACCGTGGACGGTCTGCTCGCGCATCCCGACGTGGATGTCGTGCTCAACCTGACCATCCCGCTCGCCCACGCGGACATCGCGCTGCGCGCGCTCGCGGCGGGCAAGCACGTCTACGGCGAGAAGCCGCTGGCGCTCACGACGGCGGAGGCGGCGCCGGTCCTCGCGGACGCGGCCGCGCGCGGGCTGCGGGTGGGCTGCGCGCCGGACACCGTGCTCGGCACCGGCATCCAGACCGCGCGCGCCGTGCTCGACGAGGGCAGGATCGGCGTGCCGCTCGGCGCCGCCGTGGCGTGGACGGCGCCCGGTCACGAGCTGTGGCATCCGGCGCCCGCGTTCTACTACCAGCCCGGCGGCGGCCCGCTGTTCGACATGGGGCCGTACTACCTGACGTCGCTCGTGACGTTCTTCGGGCCGGTGGTCCGGGTGTCCGGGGCGACCCGGCGGTCGGACCGCGTGCGCACGGTCGCCACCGGGCCGAATGCGGGAGCCGCGCTGCCGGTGGACGTGGACACGCACGTCACGGCGATCCTGGAGCACGCCTCCGGAGTGGTCTCGACCGTGACCGTCTCGTTCGAGGTGTGGGCCTCCCGCGTGCCGCTGTTCGAGGTCTACGGGACGGCGGGGACCCTCGCCGTGCCCGACCCCAACCACTTCTCCGACCCGGTGTCGGTCGCGACGGCGGAGGACCGCGAGTTCCGGGAGGTGGAGGTCGCGGGCGGTTACGCCGACGCGGGCCGCGGCTACGGCCTCGCCGACCTGGCCCGCGCGATCGAGACCGGCCGGCCGCACCGCGCCTCCGGTGAGCTGGCCTTCCACGTGCTGGAGATCATGGAGGCCGCGCTCGCCGCCGGCGGCCGGCACGAGGTCGTCACGCTGACCTCCACGGTCGAGCGGCCGGAGGCGGTGCCCGTGGGGACGCGACCCGAAACATGGTGAGGTCCGCCGCACCCTCGGACCTGTAATACAGTGACCGGGACCATGAACGGCAGGACGACGGCGGGGACGAACCTCGACACGGTGCGGCGGCACAACCTCTCCGCCGTGCTCGGGATGGTGCACCGCGAGGGGCCGTTGGCGCGCTCCGCGCTCACGCAGGCGACCGGGCTCAACCGCTCGACCATCGGCGCGCTGGTCGCCGAGCTGGCCGAGTTCGGGCTGGTGCGCGAGCGCGAGCCGGAGACCAGCAACCGGGTCGGGAGGCCGTCCCCGGTCGTCGCCGCCGACGGCCGGGTCGTCGCGCTCGCCGTGAACCCCGAGGTCGACGCGGTCACCGTCGGCGTCGTCGGGCTCGACGCGCAGGTGCACCGCCGGGTGCGCTATCCCACCGGGCACGTGCCGACCGCCGCGGAGGCCGCCGCCATCGCCGCCGCCGTGATCGACGGGCTGCGGCCCGAGCTGGCCGCGGCCTCCCGGGTCGTCGGCGTCGGCGTCGCGGTGCCCGGACTCGTGCGGGAGGAGGACGGCGTCGTCCGGCTCGCCCCGCACCTGGAGTGGGCGGAGGAGCCCTTCGCCGCCGAGCTCGCCGCGGCCACCGGCTATCCCGTCGCCGCCGCGAACGACGCCAGCCTGGGCGCGAACGCCGAACGGCTGTTCGGCGCCGGGCAGGGCGCGGCCGACCTCGTCTACGTCAACGGCGGCGCGTCCGGCATCGGCGCGGGCGTCATCGTCGGCGGGAGGCCGCTGACCGGCATCAGCGGTTACGCCGGCGAGCTCGGCCACACCCTGGTGAACTCGGTGGGCGTGCGCTGCCACTGCGGCGCGATCGGCTGCCTGGAGACCGAGGTCAGCCAGCGGGCGCTGCTGCGGGTGCTCGGGCTGGCCTCCGCCGACCCGGACGAGCTCTCGTGGGCGCTCGGCGCGGCCGTCGCGGCGGGCGACGCGGCTGTGCTCGCCGAGGTGGACCGCCAGCTCGGTTTCCTCGCGACCGCGCTGCGCAACGCGACCAACGTCTTCGACCCGGACCGGATCGTGCTCGGCGGATTCCTGGGCGCGCTGCACGAGCTCGCGCCCGAGCGGCTCCCCGCGCTCGTCGCCGCGCAGGCGCTCGCCGCCTCCGCCGAGACCCTCACCATCACGCGCGCCGCCCTCGGCAGCGACATCCTCCTCATCGGCGCCGCCGAACTCGCCTTCACCCCGCTCCTCGCGTCCCCCTCCGCCCCGTAGCCCCTCAATCTCTTCCGGAGTTGTGTACGCCCGCGCCCGGCGTGTTGCGTACACAACTCCGGAACGGATGGTTACTGGGGGGCGTCTCCGTGGTCGGGGATGGGGAGGCGGGCGCCGTTCTGGAGGGCGCTCTGGTGGGCGACGATGCCGGGGAGGGTGTAGCGGGCGGCCTGCCAGGCGTTGACCGGCGGGAGGGTGCGCGTGTTCACCGCGCGCACGAAGTCGTCGGCGAGGAAGTGGTGGCTGCCTTCGTGCCCGTTCGTCACGTGGTCGAACTCGCGCGGCAGCCGCGTGCGGTCGTGGATGGGCGCGCTGCCCGACGTGAACGCGTCGCGCAGCGCGGGCGAGACGTGCGCGAGCGACGGGTCGTCCGGCGACAGCGTCGGCTTCGGCTGCAGCAACTCGGTGAGGTCCGTCACGCCCTCCTTGTCGGTGCGGTGCGAGACCGTCGCGAGCTGCTCGAAGCTGCCGTCCGTGCCGAAGAAGCGGAAGCGCGACTCCCGGATGTGCGACGGATAGCCGACCCGGCGGAACTCGTTCGTCCGGAACGACCCGCCGCCCGCGACCTCGAACAGCGCGGTCGCGTTCGAGAAGTCGTTGCCGAACATGCTCACCTCGCGGTCGAAGACACCGTCGCCGCGGTCGTCGGTGACGCCGATCGCCGAGACGCTGACCGCGTGCGTGTCCCACGCGCCGAGGATGCCGCCGATCGAGTGCGTGGGGTAGAGCAGGGGCGGATAGCTGGCCGTCGCCTTCCAGGCCTCGCCGCCGGAGTACCGGTAGGCGTCGTAGAAGCCGAGGTCCATGTCGTGCACGTAGTCGCCCTCGGCGTAGAAGACGCGGCCGAAGGCGCCCTCCGCGATCTGCGACCGCGCGTAGACGGTGGCCGGGTTGTAGTGGCTGGTCTCGCCCATCATGTAGGTGAGGCCGGTGCGGCGCACGGCGTCGATGATCGCGGCGATCTCGTCGGCGCTGATCGCCATCGGGACGGCCGAGTAGACGTGCTTGCCGGCCTCCAGGGCGCGCACGACGAGCGGGCCGTGCGTCCAGCGCTGGGTGAAGATCGCGACGGCGTCCACGCGCGGGTCCTCGAGCGCGGCCTCGAACGAGGGGAGGGCGCCGTCGAGGCCGTACTCGGCGACCAGCCGCTCCGCGCGCTCCGGCAGCAGGTCGGTGGCGTACACCGCGCTCACGCCGGGGTGCAGCGCGAACAGCTTCGCGAACTGCCCGGCGAACTGGCCGGCGCCGATCATGGCGATGGAGAAGGTCATGTCACTCGCTCTCTGTGTCGTCTTCCGTCGGCGCCGCGGAAACGCCGCAATGCGCACGTTCACATTCTGGCCCGGAACGCGCTAGTATGGACACGCGCCCGCGATCGAATCGATTCGAACGGGCGGCTCCCAGCACCGCGATCCCGTCGCGGTGCTGTCGTTTTGCGTCCAGTGCCGGACGCGTGCCCCTCCCCACACGCCCTCCAGCAGAAGGACTCTTTTCGTGACCACCGTCGTGCATCCCGGCGACTCGCTCACCGGCCGCCAGCGCCTGGCGTACATCCTGATCCTCGGCGCGCTCACCGCACTCGGGCCGTTCACGATCGACATGTACCTGCCCGCGCTGCCGACGCTGGAGTCCGACTTCCACGTCTCCACCGCGATGATCCAGCTCACGCTGACGGCGACCACGATCGGCTTCGGCCTGGGCCAGCTCCTGGTCGGCCCGTGGTCGGACAAGATCGGCCGCCGCATCCCGCTCATCGCGGCCACCGGCGTCCACATCTTCGCGTGCCTCGCAGCGGCGGTCGCGCCCAACGTCGAGCTGCTCGGCATCGCCCGCGCGCTGATGGGCATCGGCGCCGCCGCCGGCGGTGTGGTCGCGATGGCGATGGTCCGCGACCTGTTCGGCGGGCGTCCGCTCGTGCGGATGCTGAGCCGGCTCGCGCTCGTCAACGGGCTCGCGCCCGTCCTGGCCCCTGTCATCGGGTCGTGGCTGCTTCTGGTCATGCCGTGGCGGGGCATCTTCGTCGTGCTCGCCTGCTACGGCGTTTTCGTGATCACGTGCGTGTCGCTGTGGATCACCGAGACCCTCCCCAAGGCGCGCCGGCACGACGCCGGCCACTCGACGGTCGGCCAGCGGTACCGCTCGGTGCTGAGCGACCGGGTCTTCGTCGGCATCGCGATCGTGGGAGCCGCGAACTTCACCGGCCTGTTCTCGTACCTGTCGGCGAGCCCGTTCATCTTTCAGGGCCTCTACGCCTTCACGCCCCAGGAGTACGGCCTCCTGTTCGCGGTCAACTCGATCGGCATCATCATCGGCGTGCAGTCGGCGTCGCGCCTGACCAAGTATTTCGGGCCGCAGTGGATCCTCGCCGTCTCGACGGCGGTGATGTTCGTGGCGTCGGTCGCGATCGTCGTGCTCGACCAGGCCCACGCCGGGCTGTGGGGCGTGGCGATCCCGCTGTGGTTCTTCATCGCGGCCTGCGGTTTCGGCTTCCCGTGCGTGCAGGTGCTGGCGCTGAACAACCACGGTCACGAGGCCGGGACGGCGGCGAGCCTGCTCGGCGCGCTCAACTTCGGCGCGGCGGGCGTGTTCTCTCCGATCGTCGGCCTGCTCGGCACCGGGAGCGCAGGGCCGATGGGCGCGATGATGGCGATCTGCGCTGCGGTGTCCATCGGGTCGCTGTGGCTGGTCGTGCGGCCGCGGACGGTGCCGGCGCTCGGGCACTGAGGCGGCGGGCCGCGCTAGCGTGATCCCATGACCGCGTCGCCTCCCCTCCACACCGCCGCGCGCATCCAGCGCCGCTGGCCGCTGATCTCGGCGTCGGTGGCGATCGGCCTCGTGCTGGTGATGGGTGCGATCATCGCGTTCCGGCCGACCGAGCCGTTCGTCGTCGACCTGGAGTGGATGGCCGAAGTGGTCGAGCACCGGTCGCCGGTGTGGACCGTCCCGGCCCTGTTCTTCGACTGGGTCGGCGGCGGGATCGTCGGCTCGGTGGTGATCCCCGTCGTGATCTTCCTGCTGCTGCTGGCCTTCCGGAGGCCGTGGGGCGCGGGCTTCTTCGCCATCGCGAGCGTCGTGTCGGTGGTCTGCGTGCAGGTCCTCAAGCACACGGTCGGCCGGGCGCGCCCGTCGGAGATCCTGGTGGTCGCCGATCCGGGTTCATTCCCGTCCGGGCATACGGCGAACGCGGCGACGATGGCGGTCGTGTTCGGCATCCTGTTCCCGCGCGTCTGGGTGTGGTGCGTCGGCGGCGCGTGGGCGATCCTGATGGCGATCAGCCGCACCTACCTCGGCGCGCACTGGCTGAGCGACACGATCGGTGGCCTCCTGCTCGGAGCCGGCGTCGCGGTCATCGTCTGGGCGCCGCTGGCGTACAAGCTGGCGGAGGAGAGCGCCCGGCCGCACCCGTTCTTCCTCAGCGCGGCGGCCCGGGCGAAGACGTAGCCGGAGGCGCGTCCAGCGCCCGCATCGCCGCGATCCCGATGCCCATCGCGATCGTCGCGTCACCGGCACTGCGCTCCGACCACGCCGCCGACAGCCCGGCCCAGGCGAGCGCCCAGCGCAGCATCCGCCGCCGCGCGATCCCGGTCTCGTCCGCTATCACCGCCACGGTGCGCTCCAGCCGTCCCGGCGCGAGCGCGACCTCCGCCGACGGGTTGCACAGGATGTTCGCGAGGTCGAAGCCCGGATCGCCGTGGATGTGCTTGGGGTCGATCGCGAGCCAGCCGTCGCCCGCGAAGTCGAGCACGTTGCCGTGGTGGATGTCGCCGTGCAGCACCACGTCGCCGTCCGGTGAGGCGAGCAGCGCCCGGGCTTCGGCCGCCGCGCTGGCGAACATTCCGTCGTGGGCATGCGGTCGGTCGGCGGCGTGCTGGAAGAGCTCGGCGAACCAGCGCGGGAGGTCGACCAGGCCCTCCGGTCGCGGCCGGTCGGTCACCGTGTGCAGGCGCAGCGCCGCCCGGCAGAGGATGCGGGTCGCCTCGTCGTCCCCATCCGCGCCGGAGGCCGTCAGCGACTCCAGCGAGCGGCCGCCCGTCGCGCGCGCGAGCACGAGCGCGTCGCCCTCCGCGGCGAGCACCGGCGCCGCACCGCGGCCGTCCCACCAGCGGAGCACGCGCCCGCCCGCGGCCTCCTCGGGGTGCGTCGCCAGCTTGAGGAACGCCGCCCTGCCCTCCCGCACCACCGGCTGCAGCACGCTCGACGGTGTGGCGAAGGCCGCACCGTCCGGCGTCAGCGCCCAGCGCGCCCGCCACGGGGCGAGCAGGGCGTCGGGATCGCGCTGCGTCACGTGCGCCGGCTCTCGGCCGCGTACGCGCCGGGCGTCAGGCCGACCACGGCCTTGAACTCCCGGTTGAAGTGCGCCTGATCCGCGTAGCCCAGCTCGGCCGCGAGCTGCGCGAGCGCGGGAGGCTCCGGCTCGCGCAGGGCTGCGGCGGCCTCCTGCAGCCGGTAGCGCTGGATCAGCCACTTCGGCCCGAATCCGACGTGCCCGGCCACGAGCCGCTGCAGGCGGCGCACGCCGATCGCGAACCGGTCGGCGAGCTGCTCCACCCGGCGTAGCTCGCGGTCCGACTCGACCGCGGCGACGATCGCGTCCACCAGCCGCGCGTCGGCGTCGGGGGCCGGGAGGCCGCCCAGCGCGGCCTCGACGACCGCGATCGCGCCCTCCGCGTCGTCGTCGGCGAGCCGTTCGCGCACCGCGCCGACCGCGTCGGTGAGCGTCCGTACCGAGAGCGCGTCGAGCGGGATCACCGCGGGAGCTCCACGCAAAGAGCCGCCCACCCACTCCCGCGCCACGCCGGGTCGCAGCAGCGCGCCGAACGCCCAGCCGTCGCCGGTCAGCGTCCTCCCGGACAGCCCGCGGCTCGCCCGGTACAGCGCCGCAGTGTCCGCCTCGATCACCAGGTTCGCGGTCGGATACTCCAGCACCGCCTCGCGCACGCTCGCGCCGGCGGGGAGGGACCACC
Source organism: Microbacterium sp. X-17 (assembly GCF_039615055.1). Taxonomy (NCBI): domain Bacteria; kingdom Bacillati; phylum Actinomycetota; class Actinomycetes; order Micrococcales; family Microbacteriaceae; genus Microbacterium; species Microbacterium sp. X-17. Next base: position 808,662 of record NZ_JBDHNI010000003.1, on the reverse strand, counting down.
GCGGCAGCCAGTAGTGCCGCACGAACGCGGCGGCCGCCTCACCCGGAGCGCGCCGCTCGATCCGGACAGGCACAGCGTCGGCGGCTCCAGGGGTGAGCCGGCCCTTGCTCAGCGGCCCTGCGACGGTGGACGAGGTCACGCTGCCATACTTTCACGGTGACTTCGATCCGACCGTACCGTCCGGCCGACCGCGCGGACGTCTACGACATCTGCGTCAGGACCGGGGCGAGCGGTGCCGACGCGCGCGGGCTCTACTCCAGCGACGACCTCCTGCCCGACGTCTTCGCCGGGCCCTATGTGGAGTACCAGCCCGACCTCGCGTTCGTGGTCGACACCGGCGACCGGGTCGCCGGATACGTGATAGCTGTGGCGGACAGCCACGCGTTCGCCGACTGGTACGACGAGCACTGGCTCCCCGGGTTCCGCGAGCGCTACCCGGTGGACGCGGCGCCGTCCGCCAAGGAGCGGGAGGCGATCGGGTTCGGGCTCGACCAGCATGAGGCGATCGTCCCGGAGGCCGACCGGTACCCCGCGCACCTGCACATCGACCTGCTGCCCGAGCTGCAGGGCCAGGGCTTCGGGCGCCGGCTCATCCGGGAGCTCCTGGGCGCGCTGAACGATCGCGGCGTGCCGGGCGTGTTCCTCCGGATGTCGCCGACGAACACCGGCGCGATGGCGTTCTACCGCCGGCTCGGCTTCGAGGAGCTGCCCTCCAGCCGCACCGACGCGCCCGCGCTGGCGATCGCGACGGACGCGGACGTCTGACCCGCCCTAGCGGAACCGCGGCATCCGCTCGAACCAGTACAGCAGCTCGGGCGACCGGCGCCGGAGCTGCGTCATGGTCAGGAAGTCCTCCGGCCGTGTCACCGGCACGTCGAGCTCCTCGGCGACCCGCTCCATGTCGTCCACCGACCAGAACTGCCCGCGCATCCGGATGAGCACGCGGCCGTCGCGCCCGGTGATGAAGAGCTGGGGGAGTGTGTCCAGTGTGCTGCCGTCGTAGAGGCGCACGATCAGGACGGAGCCGACGTCGACGGACCGCACGAACCGGGTCCGGCCGAAGAAGCCGCGCTCCCGGATGCCGTCCGCCTGGATCGTGATCGTCGCGCTGAGGAACGCGTACACGCCGAGGATCGTCGCCAGCACGACCAGCACGTGGGCGAAGAGGACGTACCTCCACTCGCCGTTCGGGATGGTGAGCCAGTACAGCACAGCGAACACCGGCGTGGTCAGCGCGAGCACGGCGGTGAGCCCGCGCGCGAACAGGTCGCGATGCGGGCGGAGTACAGTCCCCCTCGACACGTTCGTGCCGACCCCCTGATGGTTGCTCATCGGGTCGAGTCTGACGGATTCCCGGGGTCGTTTGTAGCGGCATTTTGGGGGACACGGCGTTCGGCCTCGGCGAGGTGCTTCACGCGCAGCGAACGCACCCGGAAGGCGGACAGGATGGTCGCCAGCACACCCACGGCGAACAGGATCACCGTGGCGAGATCGTGCATCGAGCGGCCGATCAACAGCGTCACCGCCGCGAGCGCCACGGTGGCGCAGAGCTGGGAGAGCATCTTGCCGGTCACTCCCATATCTAACATGCAGGACGGCCGTCGCGCCAAATCCGCCGAGCGGTCAGCCCAGCGCGACCGCCGTCCAGGAGACCGGGGGCAGCTCCACCGTCAGCACGCCGTCCGCGACCCTCGCCGTGCCGTTCGCGCTCAGCCCGACGCGCTCCGGCTCGGCCAGCGTGTTCTTCGCGTACACGTCGTCGTCGAACAGGCTGAGCGCCTCCCGCACCGCGGTCGCGCCCAGGTCGCGGACGTCGATGGTCACCGTCTCGGTCTCGGTGAGGCTGCGGTTCACCAGGAAGACCGCGGACTCGCCGGTCGCGGCGTCGTGCGTCGCGACCGCGTCCACCACGTCCGCGGAGCCGTGCACCGCGGTCTCGTAGCTGCCGGTGCGGACGGCCGGGCGCAGCACTTCGCCGCGCGCGAGCCGGCTCGTCACCGAGAACGGGAAGAACGTGGTCTGCCGCCAGGCCGCGCCGCCGGGCTCGGTCATGATCGGCGCGATCACGTTCACGAGCTGGGCGAGGGAGGCGCTGCGGACCCGGTCGTGGTTCTTCAGCAGCGTGATCAGGAGGTTGCCCACGACCACCGCGTCGGCGACCGAGTAGACGTCCTCCAGCTGCCGCGGGGCGATGCGCCACTCGTCGTTGACCTCCTGGGACGCCTGGTGCTCGTCCAGGTACCAGACGTTCCACTCGTCGAACGAGATGGCGATCCTCTTGGCGCTCTTGCGCTTGCTGCCGACGTGGTCCGCCGCCGCGACGACCGTGTCGATGAAGTACTGCATGTCCACGGAGGAGGCCAGGAACGACCCGAGGTCGCCGCCGCGCTCCTGGTAGTAGGCGTGCGCCGAGATGAAGTCGACGTTGTCGTAGGCGTGCTCCAGGACGGTGCGCTCCCAGTCGCCGAAGGTCGGCATCCCGGAGCCGGAGGAACCGCACGCGACGAGTTCGAGGTGCCGGTCGGCCGCCTTCATCGCCTGGGCGGTGCGGGCGGCGAGCTTGCCGTAGTCGTCGGCGGTCATGTAGCCGGTCTGCCAGGGGCCGTCCATCTCGTTGCCGAGGCACCACATCCGGATGCCGTGCGGCTTGACCGTTCCGTTCGCGATCCGCTGGTCGCTGAGGGCGGTGCCGGACGGGTGGTTGGCGTACTCCAGGAGGCCGAGCGCCTCCTCGATGCCACGGGTGCCGAGGTTGACCGCGAGCATCAGCTCCGAGCCGGTCAGCTTCAGCCAGCGCGAGAACTCGTCCAGGCCGACCTGGTTGGTCTCCAGGGAGTGCCAGGCGAGGTCGCGGCGCACGGGACGCTGGTCGCGCGGCCCGACGCTGTCCTCCCAGCGGAAGCCGGAGACGAAGTTGCCGCCGGGGTAGCGGATGGTGGTCGCGCCGAGCTCCTTCACCAGCTCGACCACGTCGAGGCGGAAGCCGTCCTCGTTCGCGGTCGGGTGCCCGGGCTCGTAGATGCCGTCGTAGACGCAGCGGCCGAGGTGCTCCACGAACGAGCCGAAGATGCGCCGGTCGATGGTGGCGACGTGGGCGGAGCGGTCGAGGGTGATGGTGGTCTCAAGCATCGCCGAATGCTATCAACGTTGTAAATTGACTACCAACGCATTTCGAAAGCGAGGGGGATCATCCGATGGTCGCGACACTGAAGGACGTGGCCGGCGCCGCCGGCGTCTCGGTGAAGACAGTCTCCAACGTGGTCAACGGCTACGAATTCGTGAAGGCGGCGACGCGGGAGCGGGTGCTCGCCGCGATCGACGAGCTCGGCTACCAGCCGAATCTCGCCGCTCGCAACCTGCGGGCGGGGCGCACCGGGGTGATCGGCCTCGCCGTCCCGTCGCTCAGCTTCAGCTACTTCGCCGAGCTCGCCGACGCTGTGCTCGAGGCCTCCAGGAAGCTCGGCTTCGTGACCCTGATCGAGCAGACCGGGGGAGACCGGGACGCGGAGCTGGAACTGCTGCGCGGCTCGCGGCTGTCGATGCTGGACGGCCTGATGTTCTCGCCGCTGGGGGTGTCGATGGACGACGTGGACTCCCTGAACGTCGACTATCCGCTGGTGCTCCTCGGCGAGCGCATCTTCGGCGGCCCCACCGATCACGTGGTGATGCAGAACGTGGAAGGCGGGTACGCCGCGACGGAGCACCTCATCGACATCGGTCGCCGGCGCATCGCCGTGCTCGGCGCCCACGTCGCCGAGCGGGTGGGCTCGGCCGCGTTGCGCCTGGAGGGGTATTACGCCGCGCTGAAGGACCGCGGCATCGACGCCGCGGACGAGCTGGTCGTGTTCCGCGAAGGCTGGCATCGCACGGACGGGGCGGCGGCCACCCGGCAGCTGCTGGAGTCCGGCGTCGCGTTCGACGCGATCTTCGCGCTGAACGACGAGCTGGCGCTGGGCGCCCTGCGCGTGCTCAATCAGGAGGGCGTCCGGGTGCCCGATGAGGTCGCGGTCATCGGCTTCGACAATCTGATCGAGGGGCAGTTCGCCATGCCGAGTCTCAGCACCATCGATCCCGGTCGGCCGGACATCGCCCAGCGCGCCGTCGACGCGCTGATCGAGCGCATCGGCGACCGCGGAGGGAGGGTCGGCGGACCGCGCAAGATCGAAGTCCCCTTCGCGACGGTCGTCCGCGAATCGTCACTCTCGACCGCAGCGATCCCCGCTCTCTGAACTCGATTGACATCTCGAAAGGGATGCTCCTATAATCCGATACAACGTTGAAAATTCAACGTTGTAAACCCGGAGATCGGCCCGTCGCCGGTCGACCTGAGAGGCATTCAATGAAGAAACTCATCGCAGCCGTCGCGCTCGCGGCCGGTGCGGCAGTGGCCTTGGCGGGCTGCTCGGGCACGGGCGCGGCGTCGTCCGACAGTCACGTCGACCTCACCTTCTGGCACGGCTACACCGAGGCCGACGGCAAGGTCCTGGATCAGATCGTCGCCGACTTCAACAAGTCGCAGAAGAACATCACCATCACGACCACCACCAAGACGTGGGCCGTCATCGGAGACACCCTGCTCCCCGCCCTCTCGGCGAAGAAGGGCCCCGACATCGTGGCCGTCCCGGCCGAGACCCTGCCGGTCTACGCGAGCAAGGGCGCCTTCGCGAAGCTCGACGACTTCTACGCCGGTGACGTCAAGAACGCCAGCCTCAACCCGCGCGCGGTGGAAATGGAGAAGGTCGCCGGGGCGTACTACGGCGTCCCGACCGGCTTTGTCCCGCTCTCGGTGATCTACAACAAGACGCTCTTCCAGAAGGCTGGGATCGCCACCTTCCCGACCACGTGGGACGAGTGGGTCGCCGACGCCAAGAAGCTCACCGACCCGACGACCGGGCAGTACGGCCTCGCCCTCCCCGATCACGCCACGGTGGGCAATGGAGTCTGGGCCAGCCTGTTCTACGGCAACGGCGGCGAGCTGGTGAACGGCTCGAAGTCGGTCGTCGACTCGGCGGCCAACCAGGAGACGCTGAGCTACTGGTCGAAGGCCGTCATCCAGGACAAGATCTCGCCGACCGGCCTCGACGGTGTCGGGTCCGACAAGCTGTTCTCGTCCGGCAAGGCCGCGATGGAGATCGGCGGCCCGTGGATGGCCGGCGTCGCCCAGTCCAACAACATCGACTACGGGATCGCCGGGATCCCGGCCGGCCCGAAGGCCTCCGCCTCCTCGGCCATCGGCATCTCGGCCGCGGTCACCGCGCAGGCCGACCCGACCAAGCAGGCCGCGGCGAAGAAGTTCTTCGACTATTTCTTCACCAAGGAGGTCGCGACGAAGTGGTCGCTCGGCTCCGGCTGGCCGCCGCTGCGGACCGACATCCCCGCCTCCGCGGTCTCGTCCAACCCGGTCGTCGAGTCGCTGACGAAGATCGCCGGCAGCGCGCGCCCGCTCCTGCCGGGCATCGCGAACAGCACCGACGTGCTCTCGGCGGTCGACGAGGCCACCCAGAAGGCGCTGACCGGAGGCGACCCGGCCTCCCTGCTGAAGGACGCCTCCGCCAAGGCTCAACAGGCCCTCGGCAAGTGACCCACCCGCGGGCCGTCGCCCCTCGCCCGGGGACGACGGCCCGCACTCCCGACGACAGCTCCACGGAAGTCACCATGACCAGTCTCACCCGCACCCGCACGCGGCGCCCCTACCGGCCGCCGGCGCCGCTCGGCGGCCGCCGCGGCACCGGACGCGGCAGGGCAAGGACGGCGCTGCTGTTCCTGCTCCCCGCGCTCGTGATCCTCATCGCCTTCGTGGGCTGGCCGATGCTCTCGGCGCTCCGGCTCTCCTTCACGAACGCGAGCGGGTTCGGCGCGGAGAACTGGGTCGGGTTCGACAACTACGTGCGGATCTTCACCGACCCGCAGATCCTCGCGACCCTCGGCAACACGGCCGTCTACACGGTCATGTTCACGCCGACGGCGCTCATCGCGGCCCTCCTGCTCGCGCTCCTGCTCACCAACAAGCGGCTGCTCGCGCGGGGCTTCTTCCGCACGGCCCTCTTCCTGCCGTTCATCGTCTCCCTCGCCGTCGCCGCGTTCGCGTGGAGCTACCTGCTCGACCCGCAGGTCGGTCTGCTGAACTTCTGGCTGCGCAGCGCGGGGATCCAGCTCGGCAACGTGCTCCAGGACCCCGTGCTCGCGACGCCGACCGTCGTGCTGGTCGCGATCTGGAAGAACTTCGGCTTCTACATGGTCATCTTCATCGCCGGACTGCAGGAGATCCCGGAGTCGCTCTACGAGGCGGCGAAGATCGACGGCGCGGGCGCCTGGCGCCGATTCATCAGCGTGACCCTCCCGCAGCTCAGCAACACGCTGGCGTTCGTCGTCGTGTTCGCGATGATCGCCGCGCTGCAGGCCTTCGACCAGATCTACGTGATGACCGGAGGCGGCCCGTACCGCACGACGCAGACCGTCGTGATGGAGATCTACCAGGAGGGCTTCAAGAAGCTCGACCTCGGTCTCGCGACGGCCCTCTCGTACGTGCTGCTGGCCGCCACCCTCATCCTCAGCCTCATCCAGTTCCGGTTCTTCGGACGACGCGAGAAGGACATCGCATGACGTCGACCACTGCACAGCGCGCCTCCGCTCCGGCGCGGACGACGCCCCGATCGCCCCGGCCGCGCTTGGGTCGCAGGGCGGAGCGCTGGCTGCTGTTCGCCGCCGTGCTCGTCCTGACGCTGATCGTCCTCCTGCCGGTGATCGTCATCGTGCTGACCGCCTTCAAGCCGGCCGCCGAGATCAACGCCTTCCCGCCGACGCTTTGGCCCGGCGCCTGGACGCTCGACAACTTCGCCAAGATCTTCAACGACCTGCCGTTCGCCAGGCTCTTCCTCAACAGCGTGGTCTTCGCCGGAGGCGTCACCCTCTTCGCGCTGGTGTTCGACTCCCTGGCCGCCTACGCCCTGGCGCGTATCGACTTCCGGGGCAGCAAGGTGCTCCTGATCGTCATCGTCGCCAGCCTGATGATCCCGTTCCAGGCGACGCTGATCCCCGTCTACCAGCTCGTGGCGCAGCTCGGCTGGGTCAACACGTTCGCCGGGCTGATCATCCCGCGCGCGGCGGACGCGTTCGGGATCTTCTTCCTCCGGCAGTTCTTCATCGCCCTGCCCCGCGATCTCGACAACGCCGCGCGGATCGACGGCGCGAGCGAGTTCCGGATCTTCCGCAGCATCGTGCTGCCGAACGCGGTGCCCGCGCTGCTGACGCTCGCGATCTTCACCTTCGTGAACAACTGGAACGACCTGCTCTGGCCGCTGGTGTTCACGACGTCTCCGGAGATGGGGACGATCACCTCCGGCCTCACGCTGCTGACCGGCCCGAGCGGCATCATCCCCTACGGGACCATGATGGCCGGGTCGCTGATCGCGGTCCTGCCGCTCGCCGTCATGTTCCTGATCATGCAGCGCCGCTTCATCGAGAGCGTCGCGACCACGGGGCTCAAGTGATGGCGCCGCGCTGGTTCGAAGACGGCCGCCTGCGCCTCGGCCTCGGGATCGAGGACACCTTCGTCCCGCAGTCCCGGCCGGAGGAGCGGGCCATCGACGAGTACGAGCTCACCGAGCACTACGAGAGGTTCGCCGGCGACTTCGCGCTCGCCGCGGGCGTCGGCGCGGAGCTGCTGCGCTGGGGTGTCCCGTGGTACCGCGTGGCGCCGGAGCCCGGCCGATGGGACTGGGACTGGACCGACAGGGCTGTCGACGCACAGCTGGCCGCCGGCCTGCGTCCTGTGATCGACCTGCTCCACTACGGGACGCCGGTCTGGCTGGACGACCAGTTCGCGAACGCCGACTACCCGCAGCATGTCGAGGAGTACGCCGCACGTTTCGGCGAACGCTACGGCGACCGGGTCTTCGACTACACGCCGGTCAACGAGCCGGTCATCCACGCGCTCTTCTGCGGGGAGTACGGTTACTGGCCGCCCTACCTCACCGGCGCGGCGGGCTTCGCGGCGATCGCCGCCAACCTGGCTCGCGGATTCGTGCGCAGCCAGCGCGCGCTCGCCGAGCGCGTCGGCGCGGCAGCGACGTTCGTGCACGTCGACGCCGCCATGAGTTTCGTCGGCGACGACAGCGCTCCCGAGCACCGCGACGAGGCGGAACGCCTGCGGCATCAGGTGCACCTGGTCGAGGATCTGGTCACCGGCCGGGTCGACGCCCGGCATCCGATGCTCGACCGGATCGCCCCGGCCATCCCCGACGGCGAACTGCAGTGGTTCCGCGACAACGCGGTGGAGCCGGACGTGATGGGCGTCAACTACTACCCGCGGCACTCCACCGAGCTGTTCGAGCCGGGGGTCCGCCACAGCGGCGGGTTCGCCGACCCGCGACCCAGCGTTGACCGCGGAACCGACGGCCTGCGCGAGGCGCTCACGTCCTTCGGCGCGCGCTACGGAGCGCCCGTCATGGTCACCGAGACGTGCGTCACCGGCACCGTGCGGGAACGCCTCGACTGGCTCGACGCGTCACTCGCCCTGGTGGAGGACATGCGTGCCTCGGGCGCGGACATCGTGGGGTTCACCTGGTGGCCGCTCTTCGACATGTACGAGTGGACCTGGCGCCACACCCAGCGCCCACGCGCCGACCACCTCCTGACGATGGGCCTCCACGACCTGGTGGAGTCGCCGACGGGGCTGCTCCGCGTCGCCAACCCCGTCGCCCACCGCTACCGAGAGCACGCAAGTCGGCTCGCCGCGCCGGCCGCACACTGACCGAAACACGATCACCGGAAGAAACACATGCACACTGCACGCCTCACCCTCCAGCCCGCCGCGACGATCGGGGCGATCAACCCCCGGCTATACGGCTCTTTCCTCGAGCACCTGGGCCGGGCGGTCTACGACGGGATATACGAGCCCGGGCATCCGACGGCGGACTCCGACGGCTTCCGCACCGACGTGATCGAGCTGGTCAAGGAGCTGGGCGTCTCGACGATCCGCTATCCCGGAGGCAATTTCGTGTCCGGCTTCCGGTGGGAGGACTCGGTGGGACCGCGCGAACTGAGGCCACGGCGGCTCGACCTCGCGTGGCACACGACCGAGACGAACGAGGTCGGCCTGCACGAGTTCCAGAGTTGGCTCGACAAGGTCGGCAGCGAGCTCATGCTGGCCGTGAACCTCGGCACCCGAGGGGTGCAGGAGGCGCTCGACCTGCTCGAGTACGCCAACCACCGTGGTGGCACCGCGTTCTCGGACCGGCGCATCGCCAACGGCCGGACCGAACCGCTCGACGTCCGCATCTGGTGCCTCGGCAATGAGATGGACGGGCCGTGGCAGCTGGGCCACAGCTCCGCGGAGGAGTACGGCCGGCTGGCCGCCAAGACCGCCGGCGCGATGAAGGCGTACGACCCGGACCTCGAGCTGGTGGTCTGCGGCTCCTCGAGCTCGTCGATGCCGACCTTCGGCGAGTGGGAGCGCGTCACGCTCACCGAGACCTACGAGCACGTCGACTACATCTCCTGCCACGCCTACTACGAGAACACGGGCGACCTCGGCAGCTTCCTGGCCTCCGGCGTCGACATGGATTACTTCATCCGCAGCGTCATCGCCACGGCCGACCACGTGAAGGCCGTCCGGGGCAGTGACAAGAGCATCGACATCTCGTTCGACGAGTGGAACATCTGGTACAACACGCGGTTCGAGAACGTCGACCGGATCACCGGCGTCGACAACTGGCCGATCGCGCCGCGGCTGCTCGAGGACACCTACACCGTCGCCGACGCGGTGGTGTTCGGCAGCCTCCTGATCACCATGCTGAAGCACGCCGACCGGGTGACCAGCGCCTCACTCGCCCAGCTCGTCAACGTGATCGCTCCGATCATGACCGAGCCGGGCGGCGCGTCCTGGAAGCAGACGACCTTCTTCCCGTTCGCCGCCACCTCCGCGCACGCCCGCGGTGTCGCCCTGGACGTGGCCGTCGCCTCCGACACCTACCGGACCGAGCGCTTCGGCGAGGTCGCGCTGGTGGACGCCGTCGCCGCCTTCGACGAGGCGACGGGGCGCTACGCCGTCTACGCGGTCAACCGCGCCGTCGACACCGCCACCGAGCTCGTCATCGACCTCACCGCCCTCGGCGCCGCGGCGGACGGGCTCGCGGTGTCGGTCCGCACGCTCAGCGACGCCGACATCGACGCCGCCAACACGCATGACGACCCCGAGCGCGTCGCGTTGGCGGACCTCGCCCACACCAGGGACGGCGACCTTCTGCGGATCGAGCTCCCCGCCGTGTCGTGGACGGAGATCCTGCTGGGTTGAGAGGGGTGCCGCTCAGGCGCCCCGCACGTACGTGGTCAGCCCGGGCCCCGGCCGCAGCACCCCGTTCACGATCGCCTCGATGGCGAACTCGCTGGCCCCCGCGAGGTCCACCGACGCCGGATCGAGCAGCCACTGCAACTGGAGGCCGTCCATCACGGCGAGGATGGACGCCGCGGCCCGGTCGATCGTGTCCGGATCGGTCACGCCCTCCTGGGCGCAGAGCGCGCGGAAGGCGGCGTCGATCTCGGCCCGGAGGTTGCGGTAGCGCTCCTGGAAGTAGGCCGTCGCCGGGTGTCCCTCGGTGACCGACTCCGCCGACAGCACGGTGAACACCTGGACGATTCCCGGCCGAAGCGCGTTGCGCTGCGCGGTGGCGACGAGGTGCGCGAACAGCGCTGGGCCACCGGGGATGTGCTGGTCGGCGAGGTGGGCGACGTCGTCCCTGTCGCGGAACTCCAGCACCTCCAGCAGGAGGTTGTTCTTCGACCCGAAGTGGTGCAGGACGCCGGCGTGCGTCATCCCGACCTGCTCGGCGATGTCGGCGAGCGTGCCGTTGGTGGACCCCTTGGCCCCGAACGTCTCGATCGCCGCGCGCAGGATGTCGATGCGCTTCTGCTCGGTCTCCGGACGGGTGCCGGTGGTGCTGCCGTTGATGGCCATGGCCGTCCCTCCTGCCGTGCTGGTTGCGGCCGAGCTTACCAGCCAGTAACCTCACCTCAACCAACTTGCTTTCTGACCAGTAAGCAAGTTATCGTCAGCCGACATTCCGCAGCACCAGGGCACAACGGATGTGCCCGCCACGAAGGAGAAGCAATGAGGCTTAGGAAGTACCTGATCACGGCATCGGCGATCGCCGCCGTCGGCGCACTCGCGCTCACCGGCTGCTCGTCCGACGGAAAGTCCGGGGCGAGCACCGCCAGCACCGGCTCGCTCACCGTCGCCAAGCCGGATGGCGCGGCCATCCTGGCGACCCAGATCAACAACCCGTTCATCACCACCGGCTCGGGCATGTCGCTCGGCTACGACCGGATGATCTACGAGCCCCTCGCGATCGTCAACCCGGTCGGCAAGAACGAGACCACCCCGTGGCTCGCCTCGAAGGTGCAGTGGAACGCGGACTACACCCAGCTCACCGTCACCCCGCGCAAGAACGTCAAGTGGAGCGACGGCAAGGCGTTCACCGCCGACGACATCGTCTTCACCTACAACCTGATCAAGAACACTCCGGCTCTCGACCTCGGCGGCCTCAAGCTGACCGACGTCAAGAAGGACGGCGACAACGTGGTCCTGAACTTCAGCGAGTCGAAGTTCGTCAAGCAGGGCGACGTGCTGCAGGTCCCGATCGTCCCCGAGCACCAGTGGAAGTCCGTCTCCGACGCGACGAAGGACCCCGTGACGAACGCGGTCGGCACCGGCCCGTACACGATCAAGACCTTCTCGTCGCAGGGCGTCGTCCTCCAGGCGCGCAAGGACTACTGGGGCGGCACCGTCCCGGTGGCCCAGCTCAAGTATCTGGAGTACAACGACAACACCGGCCTCCTCCGCGCGCTGCAGAGCGGCGAGACCGACTGGGCGCAGATCTTCATCACGGACTACCAGAAGAACTACGTGGACAAGGACCCGAAGCACAACGTGTTCTGGGGCGCCAACGTCCTGAGCCCGGACATGATCGTGGTCAATACGGCGAAGGCCCCGTTCAACGACGTGGCACTCCGCAAGGCCGTCAACATGGTCATCGACCGCAAGGCGCACGCGACGACGGCGCGCAGCAACGCCGGTCCCGAGCTGACCAACGTCACGGGCATCCCGCAGCCGACCGGTGACCAGTACATCGCGTCCGACTACAAGGACCAGACCTTCAAGATCGACGTCGACGGCGCCAAGAAGGTCCTGACCGACGCCGGCTACACCTGGAAGTCCGGCGCGCTCACCGACCCGTCCGGCAAGGCGGTCTCCTTCACCCTGCAGGACCCGCAGGGCTGGAACGACTACGTCACGGGCATCCAGCTCGTCGCCACGCAGCTCAAGACCACGCTCGGCATCGACGCGAAGGTCGCGACTCCGGACGCCGACACCTGGTTCGCCAACGTCGCCTCCGGCAACTTCGACGCCGTGCTGCACTGGACGGGCTCCGGCTCGAACCCGTGGCACATCTACGACGACGTGATGAACTCCAGCTACCTCGACCAGGCCGCCGACGGCAAGGTCTCGGACAACTTCGGGCGCTACAGCAACCCGGAGGCCACCGCCCTGCTGAAGGAGTACGCCCAGGCGTCCGACGACAGCGCCCGCACCGCCGCGCTGGACAAGCTGCAGAAGATCTTCGTGGACGACGTCCCGGCGATCCCGATCGGCACCCACCCGCAGCTCGCCGAGTACAACACCCGGAAGTTCGTCGGCTGGCCGAGCGAGAAGGACCAGTACGCGACCGCCGACCCGACCCAGCCGTCGGCCGTCCAGGTGCTGATGAACCTGAAGCCCGCGGGCAAGTAGTCGCTCGGAGCGACCTCACCCAACCCGCTCGGGGTGGGCGGCGGCCTCGTGCCGCCGTCCGCCCTGGGCGATCCGCGGACAGCATGAAAGCGACGCCATGACAGACTCCCTTCTCTCCGTGCGCGACTTCTCGGTCGTGTACGACGTCGACCCGCCGGTCGCGGCGGTCAAGAACGTCTCCCTCGACATCAAGCGCGGCGAGATCGTCGGCCTCGCCGGCGAGAGCGGCTGCGGCAAGACCACCCTCGCCTACGGGGTGCAGCGCCTCCTGAAGCCGCCGGCGGTCATCACCAGCGGCAGCGTCGTCTTCCACGACGAGGGCGGCGAGGACATCGACATCAACGCCCTCGACGCGGAGCAGATGCGCCGCTTCCGCTGGGACAAGACCTCGATGGTCTTCCAGGGGGCGATGAACGCCCTCAACCCGGTGGCCACCATCGGATCGCAGCTCGACGACGTGTTCCAGGTTCACCGGCCGGAGATGAGCAAGGCCGAGCGCCGCGCGGCCGTCGTGGAGCTCCTGGAGATCGTCAAGGTGGGCGGCCAGCGGGTGCGCTCCTACCCGCACGAGCTCTCGGGCGGCATGCGCCAGCGCGTGATGATCGCGATGGCCCTCGCCCTCCGTCCGCAGCTCATGGTCATGGACGAGCCGACGACCGCGCTGGACGTGCTCGTCCAGCGCGAGATCCTCAAGCAGATCTCCCAGCTCCGCCACGACTTCGGCTTCTCGGTCGTCTTCATCACGCACGACCTCCCGCTGCTGCTGGAGATCAGCGACCGGATCGCGATCATGCGCGACGGCGAGATCGTGGAGCTCGCCACCGCCGAGCAGATCTGGACGAACCCGCAGCACGAGTACACGCAGAAGCTGCTGCAGTCGTTCCCGCGCCTCACCGGCGAGAGAGGGGTGGTCGTCCGATGACGACGCTCGAGTTCAGAAACGTCACCAAGATCTACAACGTCCGCGGCTCCGGGCAGCTCAAGGCCCTGGACGACGTCAGCTTCACGCTGGGCCAGCGCCAGACGATCGGCCTGGTCGGCCAGTCCGGCAGCGGCAAGTCCACGATCGCGAAGATCCTCACCCAGCTGGAGACACCGACCCGCGGCGAGGTGCTGCTTGACGGCGCCCCGATCCCGAAGTCGGGCAAGCGGCTGCGGCAGTACCGCCAGCAGCTGCGGATGGTCTTCCAGGACCCGTTCGCCTCCCTGAACCCCTCGCACACGATCCGGCACCACATCGAGCGCCCGCTCCGGCTGGACCACGTGGTCCCGAAGGGCGAGGTGGACGACGAGGTGCGGCGCCTGCTGCGCCGCGTCCAGCTCGACGCGGACGCCGTGATCGACCGCCGCCCGCACGAGCTGTCCGGCGGGCAGCGGCAGCGCGTGGCCATCGCCCGGGCGCTGGCCTCCCGGCCGACCCTGCTGGTCGCCGACGAGCCGGTGTCGATGCTCGACGTGTCGCTGCGCGTCGGCGTCCTGAACCTGCTCGCCGACCTGCAGCGCGAGGAGGGCCTCGGCGTGCTCTACATCACGCACGACCTGGCCACCGCGCGCCACTTCAGCGACGAGATCATCGTCCTCAACCAGGGCAGGATCGTCGAGCACGGCCCCGCCGACGACGTCATCCTCCGTCCGCAGGACCCGTACACCCGCGAGCTCCGCGCCGCGTCCCCCGACCCCGAGAAGCACTTCGGTGCCCTCAGCGCACAGACTGCAGGAGGTGCCTTGTGAGTGCAGAGACTCTCGACCCGACCCTCGTCGGCACGACCGCCACCCGGGCGGAGCGCCGCGGCGTCCGCGTCCCGTGGCGGTTCATCGGAGGCCGCGTGGCCTTCTACGTGTTCACCCTCTGGGCGGCGATCACGATCAACTTCTTCATCCCCCGCCTGATGAAGGGCGACGCCGTCTCCTCCTATATGGCGCGCAGCCAGGGCCAGCTCACCCCGGACGCCGAGAAGGCGCTGCGACTCCTGTTCGGCGTCGACAAGTCGGTGCCGCTCTGGCAGCAGTACCTCGACTACTGGAACATGCTGCTGCACGGCAACCTCGGCGTCTCCATCTCGACCGGCATGGCGCCGGTGGGCGACGCGATCGCCTCCGCCCTGCCGTGGACGCTCGGCCTGGTCGGCTTCGCCACGGTGGTCTCCTTCCTGATCGGCACCGGCCTCGGCGCGGTGATCGGCTGGCGGCGCGGCGGCAAGCTGGAGGTCTTCATCCCGATCACGACGTTCCTCGGCACGATCCCGTACTTCTGGCTCGGCCTGATCTTCATCGCGATCTTCTCCACCACGCTCGGCTGGTTCCCCGCGGGGCACGCCTACGAGCTCGGCGTGGACCCGGGCTGGAACGCCGACTTCATCGGCCAGGTGCTCTCGCACGGCGCCCTCCCGATGGCCACCATCGTGGTGGTCTCGATCGGCGGCTGGGTGCTCGGGATGCGCAACATGATGCTCACCGTGCTCGACGAGGACTACATCACCGTCGCGCAGGCGAAGGGCATGCCCGACCGGCGCGTGCTGTGGCGCTACGCCGCCCGCAACGCCGTGCTGCCGCAGATCCAGAGCTTCGCGCTCGCGCTCGGCTTCATCGTCAGCGGCACGATCGTGATGGAGATGGTGTTCTCCTATCCCGGCATCGGCCTGCTGCTGCTCAACGCGACCAACGCCAAGGACTACGCGCTCATGCAGGGCATCTTCCTGGTGCTCGTGCTCGCCGTCCTGATCGCGAACATCATCGCCGATATCGCGTACGCCATCCTCGACCCGCGCACTCGCCAGACGGAGGCCTGATCATGTCGATGCCCCAGACCGCTTTCATGCAGGCGGTGACCCCCGAGCCGCCTGCGCCGAAGAAGACCACCTTCTGGTCGCAGCTCAGGGCCTCCCTGGCCATGTTCAGCAACCCGAAGTCGGCCGCCGGCCTGATCATCCTCGGCGTGTTCGTGCTCGTCGCGATCTTCGCCCCGCTGCTCGCCCCGTACGACCCGGAGGCGCAGAACCTGAAGGAGACGCTGCAGCCGCCGTCGCTCACGCACCTCCTCGGCACGACGCACATCGGCCAGGACGTCTTCAGCCAGCTCGTCTACGGGACCCGCGGCGTGCTGGTCGTCGGCTTCCTGGCGACGATCATGGCCACGGTCGTGGCGATCGTCGTCGGCGTGACCGCCGGCTACCTGCGCGGCTGGAAGAGCGAGTCACTATCGGCGCTCTCAAACGTGTTCCTCGTCATCCCGGGCCTGCCGCTGATGATCATCGTCGCCTCGCAGTTTCAGGACCCGCCGCTGCCGCTCATCGCCGCTGTGCTCGGCCTGACCGGCTGGGCGTGGGGCGCCCGCGTGCTGCGCGCGCAGACCATGTCGCTGCGCAACCGGGACTTCATCCAGGCCGCGCGGGCGAACGGTGAGCCGCTGCATCGGGTGATCCTGGTGGAGATGCTGCCGAACCTGCTGGCGATCATCGCCTCCAGCTTCGTCGGCACTATGACGGCCGCGGTGCTTGGCCTGACCACGCTCGCGTTCATCGGCGTCATCCCGGTGTCGAACCTGAACTGGGGGACCATCCTGTTCTGGGCGCAGCAGAACAACGCGTTCCCGGACTACTGGTGGTGGTACGTCCCCGCCGGCTTGTGCATCGCGCTGCTCGGCGTCTCCCTCGCCCTCATCAACTTCGGCATCGACGAGTACGTCAACCCGCGCCTGCGTTCGGCGGGGGAGCGTGCCCGTGCCATGAAGCGCAAGGGCATGAACGTCAACGCCGCCGTCACGCAGGTGCGCACGACCACCACCGCGGCCTCGGCCGCAGCGACCCCGGAAAGCACGGCATGACCTCGATCCTCCCGTCCACCACCACCGTTCCCGCAGAGGAGGCACTCCCGTACCAGGACCCGTCGCTGACGACCGCCGAGCGCGTGCGCGACCTCCTCGACCGGATGACGGTGGAGGAGAAGGTCGGCCAGATGCTGCAGCTCGACGCGCGCGACGACCTGGCGGACCACGTCCTGCGCCGTCACGTCGGCTCGATCCTGCACACCTCCCCGGAGCGCATCCTGGAGGCCAACCGGCTCACCGCGCAGACCCGGCTGCGGATCCCGCTGCTCGTCGGCGAGGACTGCATCCACGGCCACTCGTTCTGGCCCGGCGCGACGATCTACCCGACGCAGCTCGGCATGGCCGCGTCGTGGGACGCGGAGCTGATCGAGCGCGTCGCCCGCGCCAGCGCGGAGGAGGTCGCCGTGACGGGCGTGCACTGGACCTTCTCCCCGGTGCTCTGCATCGCCCGCGACCTCCGCTGGGGACGCATCAGCGAGACGTTCGGCGAGGACCCGTACCTCATCGGCGAGCTCGCCAGTGCGATGGTCCGCGGCTATCAGGGCGACGGCCTGGACGACCCGACCGCGATCCTCGCGACCGCCAAGCACTTCGCCGGCTACTCGGAGACGCAGGGCGGCCGGGACGCGAGCGAGGCCGACATCTCGCGGCGCAAGCTGCGGAGCTGGTTCCTGCCGCCGTTCGAGCGGGTCGCCCGCGAGGGCTGCCGGACGTTCATGCTCGGCTACCAGAGCACCGACGGCGTGCCGATCACCGTGAACGACTGGCTGCTCAGCGAGGTGCTGCGCGGCGAGTGGGGCTACACCGGCACGCTCATCACCGACTGGGACAACGTCGGCCGGATGGTCTGGGAGCAGAAGGTCCAGCCCGACTACGCCCACGCCGCGGCCGCCGCGGTGAAGGCCGGCAACGACATGGTGATGACGACCCCGGGCTTCTACGAGGGAGCGCTGGAGGCCGTCGCGCAGGGACTGCTCGCGGAGGACGCCTTCGACGCCGCCGTCGCCCGCATCCTGACGCTGAAGTTCGACCTCGGCCTGTTCGAGGACCCTCGCCTCCCGTCGCCCACGCTGGATGAGGTGGTCGGCAGTGCAGAGCACGCGGAGCTGAACCTGGAGATCGCCCGTCGCTCGATCGTGCTGCTGGAGAACGACGGGACGCTGCCGCTCGCGTCGTCCTCGCCGCTGCGCGTCGCCCTGGTCGGCCCGCTGGCCGACGACGCGCAGACCCAGCTCGGCGACTGGGCCGGCGGCTCCGGCCAGGCCGGATGGCTGGACGGGCAGCCGCGCGAGATGATCACCACCGTGCTCGACGGGCTGAGCGCGATCGACGGCTGGACCGTGACGCACGCGCGCGGCGCCGACATCCTGACACTGGAGGACGACCCCCGCGGTGCGACCTTCCAAGACGGGCAGCCGCGGCCTCCCGTGGTCGTGCCGTGCGCGCCGGATGAGGACCTGATCGCCGAGGCGGTGGCTGCCGCTGCGTCGTCGGATGTCGTGGTGGCCGTCGTCGGCGACCGCATCGAGCTCGTCGGCGAGGGCCGCTCCACCGCGACGCTGGAGCTGATCGGCGGCCAGAACGCGCTGCTCGACGCGATGATCGCGACCGGCAAGCCCGTCGTGGTCGTGCTCCTGGCCTCCAAGCCGCTGGTGCTGCCGCCGTCGGTGTCGCGCGCCGCCGCGGTGCTGTGGGCGGCGAACCCGGGCATGAAGGGCGGCCAGGCCCTGGCGGAGCTCATCGCCGGACGGGTCGAGCCCTCGGGCCGCCTCCCGATCTCGTTCGCCCGCCACGTCGGCCAGCAGCCGACCTACTACAACCAGCTCCGCGGCCAGCACGGCGACCGCTACGCGGACCTGACCCAGGCGCCCGCGTGGGCGTTCGGCCAGGGCCTGTCGTACACGACGGTGACGTATGCGGACCTGACGCTCGCCGCCGGCTCGCTCGGTCGTGGCGACGTCATCGAAGCGTCGGTGACGGTGACGAACACCGGCGACCGCCCGGTGCGCGAGACGGTGCAGGTCTACGTCCGCGACCAGGTCACCAGCGTCAGCTGGGCCGACAAGGAGCTGAAGACGTACTGCCAGGTGGAGCTGGCGCCGGGCGAGTCGGCGCGGGTGCGCCTGACGCTGCCGGTGGCCGAGTGCACCATCGTGGACGCCGCCGGCGACCGGAAGGTCGAGCCCGGCGCCTTCGATCTCCTGGTCGGCCCGTCGTCCCGGGACGCCGACCTCCTGGCGGCCGGGTTCGAGGTGCGGTGAGCCGGGCGGGGATTCGGGTCTCGACATACCGGCCAGCCGGTTCTACAGTGCTGGGCGTTGCACTCTCGACGGTCAGCGGCGTCCGTCGGGGGACCGACACTCGGGCTTCGGGGGCGCCGCATCGTCTTTTTCCAGGGAAGAAGGTTCATCGGTGCCCACATCGTCACAACACGCAACCGGCCGGCGCCGCGGCTATCGCATCGCAGCGATAGCCGCAGCTGCCGCCGTCGTCCTCGGCGTCTTCGCCACCGCTCAGGGCGCCGTCGCGTCCCCGGCCCCGCCCGGTCCCGACCTCGGCCCGAACGTCATCGTGTTCACGCCGGACATGCCGCAGTCGCAGATCCAGGCGAAGGTCGACGCGATCGCCGCCCAGCAGGTGAACGACGAGATGGGCACCGGTCGGTACGCCCTGCTGTTCGCCCCCGGCACCTACGGCACCCCGGCGAACCCGCTGCGGTTCCAGGTCGGCTACTACACCGAGGTCGCCGGCCTCGGCGCGTCGCCCGACGATGTGACGATCAACGGCTCCGTCGACGTGTACAACCGCTGCTTCACCGACGGGAGCGGGTGCATCGCGCTCGACAACTTCTGGCGGTCGATCTCCAACCTCCACATCGCCGTCGCCGGCGGTTCGGGCTGCCAGACGAACACCGAGTTCTGGGCGGTGTCGCAGGCCGCTCCGATGCGGCGGATGGACATCACCGGAGGCGGCATGTCGCTGATGGACTACTGCAC
Organism: Microbacterium sp. X-17; assembly: GCF_039615055.1. Classification (NCBI taxonomy): domain Bacteria; kingdom Bacillati; phylum Actinomycetota; class Actinomycetes; order Micrococcales; family Microbacteriaceae; genus Microbacterium; species Microbacterium sp. X-17. The sequence continues at coordinate 789,053 of NZ_JBDHNI010000003.1, read as the reverse complement.
CGCAGGTCCCCAGTACGCCAGCGGCGGCTTCCTCGCCGACTCGAAGGTCAGCGCGACCATCGTCAACGGCAGCCAGCAGCAGTTCTACGTGCGTGACTCGTCGATCGGAGGCTGGTCGAACGCGGTGTGGAACCAGGTCTTCTCCGGCGTGCAGGGCGCGCCCGCGCAGAGCTTCCCGACGCCGCCGTACACCAGCCTCGCGAGCACGCCGGCCTCCCGCGAGAAGCCATACCTCGTGCAGGGCGCCGGCGGCCTCTCCGTCGTCGTGCCGCCCGCGACGTCGGGTTCGAGCGGCCCGAGCTGGACGTCGGCGGGCTCCGCCGGGCGCACCATCCCGCTGTCCGACTTCTACGTGGCCAAGCCGGGCGACTCGATCGCCCGGATCAACGCGGCGCTCGCCGGAGGCAAGAACCTTCTGCTGACGCCCGGGGTGTACTCCGTCGACCGGTCGATCCACATCAAGCGGGCGGGCACCGTCGTGCTGGGCCTCGGCCTCGCGACGCTCACCGCGGAGAACGGCTCGACGCCGCTGGTCGTGGACGACGTCCCCGGCGTCGACGTCGCCGGGCTCACTGTGGACGCCGGGCCGGTGAATTCCGACGTCCTGGTCCAGGTCGGCACGAAGCACCAGCGCGGCCAGGGCGGCTCGACCGCCGCCGACCCGATCTCGCTGCAGGACGTCTTCCTGCGCGTCGGCGGCCCGCACGCCGGAAAGGCGACAGTCGGGGTCCAGGTAGACAGCGACCATGTGCTCCTCGATGACCTGTGGCTCTGGCGCGCCGACCACGGAACCGGGGTGGGCTGGACGCAGAACACCTCCGACACCGGCCTGATCGTGAACGGCGACGACGTCACCGCCACCGGCCTGTTCGTGGAGCACTTCCAGAAGTACAACGTGATCTGGAACGGCGAGAATGGCCGGACCGTGTTCTTCCAGAACGAGCTGCCGTACGACGCGCCCGACCAGGCCGCCTGGCAGCACGACGGGACGCTCGGCTACGCCGCGTACAAGGTGGCCGACACGGTGAAGACGCACGAGCTCTGGGGCGCGGGCAGCTACATCTACACGAACGTCGACCCGACCCTCCACGCGAGCCGCGCGTTCGAGGTGCCGCTGACGCCGGGCGTGCGGCTGCACGACCTGAGCACGGTGTCGCTGAACAAGGCCGGGACGATCGACCACGTGGTCAACGACACCGGCAATCCGGTGACGCCGACGCACCAGGGGCCGGAGACCGTGACGGAGTACGGGGGCTGAGGCAGGCGCGTGGCTTGGGCAGGAGATTTCCCTGAGATCTCCTGCCCAACGGCGCTTCGAAGGAGTCTCTCGCGCGTGTCGCGGCACGACTCCTTCGCTCGGGTGGGCGGCGACCTCCCGAGGCGTCAGCGGACCAGCCGCCCCTCCCCGTCCCGCGGGTTCACCCGGTGCCCGCTGAGGATCGAGATGCGGTTGAAAGCGTTGATCGCCACCGCGATCCACTCGGCCGCGACGTACGCGGCCTCCCCGAGCACCGCACGCGCCCCGACGAGGTCCGCGCGGGCGTCCTCGGTCAGCGGCAGGAGCGTCGCCGCCTCCGCGATGGCCAGCACCGCCCTGTCCCGCTCGTCGTAGAGCTCCGCGTCCCGCCAGGCGGGGAGCATGTCGAGTTTCTGCTGGGGGACGCCCGCCGCCCTGGCCTCCCGTGAGTGCAGGTCGAGGCAGTAGGCGCAGGCGTTGAGCTGGGAGGCCCGCACCTTGAGGAGCTCGACCTCCTGCGCCGTCAGCCCGTGGGCGAGCGCGCCCTCCGCTACGACGACGGACCACGCTCGTGCGGCCTGCCAGGCCTCCGGCGCCGACTTGTCCAGGTAGGGCGTCACTCGGCGTCCGCCCGCCGCTGGAGGAGGGTGCGCCAGTCGGCGGGCAGCCGGCTCGCCGGTCCGGGAACGCCCTGATCCTCCGGGTGGCTCGTCGCGGGAGCCAACTCCGGGCCCTCCGCGTACTGGTCGGTGCGGAAGTCCCAGTACCAGTCCTCACCCGGCTCGAAGCTCTGGATGTAGGGGTGCCCGGTCGCCGCGGCGTGCGCGCGGGCGTGCCGCGAGAGCGAGTCGTCGCAGCAGCCGACGTGCCCGCACGCGGCGCAGCGGCGCAGGTGCACCCACCAGCCGCCCTCGGCCTCGCATTCGACGCAGCCGGTGCCGCTCGGCGGCGCGCTGGGGTCGATCCCGTCGGTCATGTCCGCCCCTTCGGTCGTGGGGAGGCTCACTCTAGTGTGCGCGCATCACAGGGCCATCCCGGGGACGCGACGGCGGATGGCCTCCAGCTCTGCCTCGTCGGAGATGCCCTGCCAGTCGTAGCGGGGCGTGTAGGGGGATTCGAGCGCGTGCACGTCGTCCTCGCCGAGTTCGACGTCCACGGACGCGACCGCGTCGTCGATCTGCCGGATGGACCCTGCGCCGACCAGGGGTGCGGTGACGACGGGCTGGCGGCGCAGCCAGGCCAGGGCGATCTGCGCGCGGCTGACGCCGTGCGCGTCGGCGACCCGGCCGACCGCGTCGATGATGGCGTGGTTGGACTCCTCCTGCTCGGGGGAGTAGAGGGTGTCGGCGTAGGCGCCGTCCGTCTTCGAGCGCGTGGTGGAGCGGGCGTCGTCCCACCCGCGGGCGAGGCGGCCGCGTGCCAGCGGGCTCCAGACGATCGTTCCGACGCCGTTGTCCAGGGCGAGCGGGATCATCTCGCGCTCCTCCTCACGGGCGAGGAGGTTGTAGTGGTCCTGCATGGTCGCGAACCGCGCCCACCCGTTCAGCTTCTGCAGGTGCAACGCCTTCGCGAACTCCCAGGCGTGCATCGAGGACGCCCCGAGGTAGCGGACCTTGCCAGCTTTGACGAGGTCGTGGAGGGCTTCGAGGGTCTCCTCCCACGGGGTCGTGTGGTCGTTGCGGTGGATCTGATACAGGTCGATGTAGTCCGTGCCGAGTCGTCGCAGCGAGTGGTCGACCTCCTGCATGATCGCCTTCCGCGAGAGCCCGCGGCCGTTCGGGCCGAGGCGCATCGGGTGGCGCAGCTTGGTGGCGATGACGACCTCGTCGCGGTTCGCGAACTCGTTCAGCGCCCGCCCGAGGATCTCCTCGCTCGAACCGAGCGAGTACAGGTTCGCGGTGTCGAAGAAGTTGATCCCCTTGTCGAGGGCGTGCCGGATCAGCGGCCGGGCCTCGTCCTCGCCCTTCGACCAGACCGGGTGCCCGCGGTCGGGTTCGCCGTAGGTCATCGCGCCGATCGCGATGGGGGACACGTCCAGGCCGGTCGTGCCGAGCTTGATGTACTGCATGGGGCTCCTCTAGAGTATGTGGAGAATTCTCCAGATACGGTAATGGAGAGTTCTCCAGATAGCAAGGGGAGATACGCAGTGGTCCGCTCAGACGCCCGCGAGAACCGCGCCCGCATCCTCACGGCGGCGCGGGAGGCCTTCGCCGAGGACGGCGCCACCTCCATGAACCAGGTCGCCCAGCGCGCCGGCGTCGGCGCGGGCACGCTCTACCGCAACTTCCCCACCAGGGAGGCGCTGGTCCTGGCCGTCTACCAGGACGAGGTGTCCCGGATCGTCGGCACAGCCCCGGCCCTGCTCGCCGACCTGGCCCCTCTGGAGGCGCTCCGACGGTGGACGACGGAACTCGTCGAAGCAATGCGCCGCAAGCACGGCCTCGGCGACGCACTCAGCCCCGGTGCCCACCAGGCCATCAACGAGCAGACCTACGGGCCCGTCGTCTCCACCATCGACTCGATGCTTGCGGCGGGAAAAGCGGACGGGAGCATCCGTGCGGACGCCGATGCGGGCGACTTCCTCCAGCTCACCGGCGCACTCTGGCGTGCGGCGCCCGGCCCGGACGACCGCTCGCCCCGGATGCTTGCACTGATCCTCGACGGTCTTCGTGCGCGCTGAACAAGTGGCGGAGAATGGGGGATTCGAACCCCCATCGAGGCCCCAGGGCGCCTGGAAAAGAGGGCAACTTCCGCGGAATTACGCGTAAGTGGCATCTCTTGTTATCTCGTTGAGTTACCTGGATCTCAGAATCTTGTGGGCAAAGTGTGGGCACGGAGTGAGACTGGGTAACGGCCGTATCGTGATGTCCCGAGGCCATCGGAAGAGTTCTGCCACATCACACCGCCAAGGGCTTTGGCGCTCAGGGACAGCGGCATCAGTTAGCGGCTATTGCGCCGGCCTAGTGGTCTGCGGCGCATCGACGCTTATCGGTCGAGCGCCCAGTTCAGGGGCACTTCAGCGGGCGCGTTCGACTTGTTGCGGTCCTAAAATCGAGCGACTTCAATTGGGAGGCTTCTCAGGTGGATACGTTTCTCGCGTCGGTCGCCTTCGCTATCGTGGGCGCAATTGTCTCCATTGCCGTTACATCCTTGGGTGCTATCGCTCGGCGGGCGCAACTACAACGCCAGGTCAAACAAGGCGCCAGCAGTGTGCTGTTCGAGGATGGGACCCTGAAGCCTCCTCGTGGTCGCCAAAATGCGGGCGGCCCTGGGAACTGGTCACTGGATATGAAGATCCGCGAGTTGTCCCGTCTCAGCGAACAACTAAGCCAACTAAGTTCCGAAGTTACCGACGAGTTCAGAATTCGACTCGCAGAGGTCGACAGGCTGAAAACGGAAGCTGAAAACGCAGAGAACATCGCAGCAATTAGCCGACCCGCACTCCTATCGGCGCAATCTCTTGTGAGATCGGAGCTGAACGAAGCACTCCGGAAGAACGGTCGCGCCGATCGGGGATTTCAAATAGTTGTTGCGTTTATCTCGTTTGCAGCCGGCGTGGGAGCCAGTCTTCTGATTGGTGTACTGGCCGGGAAATAGATCGCGGAATGCCCGATCCTCCAAGGGGAGTCTTAGGCTCGCTCGAACCGAGCCGGTCGATTTGCGCAGTGCTTTGATGGGACGATCCCGTGCTCGAGGCACGCCGCCACCACGCCCGAAACGCCTCATCGAGGGTGGATGAGGGCACCTTCCGGTGTTCACATACACTCAGCCCTCGGTGTTTCCTGACGAGTCGCTGATGTTGGTCACGCCGCTACTGGCTAATAGGGCTGAGATGCGGGAGGCCTCCTCCGCCAGTCGGTCGACCCGGCCGCGAATCTCCGAGCTGGCCTCAGTCAGTTCGGGATCGCCGGATCCTGCCTGGACCTCGAGGACGATGCGAAGACGCTCGATCTCGCGCGAGAGCGTTCCAAGTTCGCGGAGCGAGCTCAACGTCCCAATGTCTTCGCGTTCGGCAGCGCTTCGTGGCCGATACGCGCTGGCGGGTGTCGATGATAGCCAGCAGTCGAACTCTGCCGCCGTCATGCCGGCGAGGTCGTCACTGAGATTCGGAAGGTCGAGTGTCGAGTCGGGTCGGCTGATGGGCGCCAGGATCATCGACAGTGGGACATCGAGTCCGCGGGCGATGTTCAGAAGCTGACTGACGCTGAAGTCCGCCTTCCTGCCTGACTCGATGTTCTCCAAAATCGACTCGGTGATATTTCCGCCCGGGATGGCGCTGGCCAACTCGGCCGTCGTGCGAAATCCGCGTTCTCGGCGCGCCAATCTGATGCGTGCGCCGACATTGGTCTCCGATCGAAAGTCTGCCATTACAACAGCCTAGCGCGCATTCTGTTGTCATGTCGCGGAATCCCTGGTATGGTTCTGACAACAACCGAACGACATTTGAGTTGTCGAAACGGAGGAAGAACAAAATGACAGGAGACTACATCCGGCCGATCGATGCGGCCGAACTGACCGGACTGTCGCTGGCAGCGCTCGCGCAACTGCGCTACCGACACCAAGGTCCGCGCTTCTACAAGCCCACATCACATCGCGTGTACTACAAGCGCGCGGAGGTGATCGCATGGCTGGAGACCGGAATCCAGACCGCGACCTCGGCCCTGGCGTAACCGAGCCGTTCAAGACGCAGCCCGGCGTCATCCAGGACTTCGTGGACGGCTATCTGGTGCCGGTCGATCCGATGGATGACCTGCACTGCGATGGCTGCCAGTAGAACAGCTCGTTCACGTCGGCGTGGCCGCTGTCGACTACCCCCATTCGGGGGTAGCGTGCGGCACCAGATGGAGCGGCTGTTTCTTACCCCGATTGCCGGAGCTCCTGGCTCGCGATTCGAGTCAGGGCGACGGTGACGCATCGTGGCTGAGACTCCCGAACTTCAGAGTCGAAGTCGCCACTCAACCATCGAATCCGGGCGCGCCGCCCTAACGCCCCACACCTCCGGCGCAGCTCAGAACACCCCACGTTCCTTCCTACGAGGGCTCCCGCGCGCCCACGCGCGCTGAAGCAGCGCATCTCTGACGAGCCGACCCGGCTCGAACCCGATCCTTCGCATTAGCCACCTCCATGCAAGGAAGGTTGTGATCTCGTGGCTGGAGGAACCCAAGTCCGCCCTCAAGCGGACGCCCGGCTCACAGAGCTACTCCGTGAAGTCGACACCATGCGCTCGTTCGTCCGGTTCCGAATGCGGGGCCGACCGAATGAAGTTGACGCAGTTCTGCAAAGCATCCGCGAAACGGTTTGGCACCGATCTGCCTCCTACGACCCGGAGCGGGGGTCGCCGAATTACTTCGTGTTCGGCATTACCCGCCACGTCGTTCTCCGCGAACTCGAGCGCAAGTACGTCCCGATGGAAGACGTGCCCGCTGACATCGAGTCCAACTCGGATGTCGACCCTCTGGACGCGATGATCAGTCGGTTCGACGCTCATCGGTGGATGGTCCTGGTTGCGGAGTACGTGGGGGCATCCGACTGGCACGTCATGAGCGACCTCAGCCTGTCGGACGGCGACGCTGAGCGCGTCGCCACCGCACATCAGCTGTCGAAGCGGGGCCTCCGCACGGTCAGAGACCGGGTGTGCCAGACGGCGCAGACTGTCCTCGCTGCGCTGGCGGCTGCGGACGCGGGGCTGCCGGTAACGGGGTCCATGATCGTGTCGTGCGTGCCTGAGACCGGTGGGTTTCGGGAGGTCGCGGAAATGATCGACTGCGACACCAACACCATCGCCGCCACCCTGCACATCCATCCCGGCTCCGCGCGAGCGCGGACTGCCACCGCGAAGCGGTTGCTGATGATCGCACGAGCCGTCCTCGAGCAGGAGGTGGCGGCATGATCGGCATTGGTGCGGCGGTCGGGCAGGCGGTGTCGCATCCGAAGACGACGCGGAACCTGCTCATCATCGCTGCTGTCCTCATACTCATCGTTCCCGTCGCGCTCGTTGCCGTGCCGGTGACCTTGGTGATCGCGATGGGAGCCAATGGGTTCGGTGGCGGCGGGGGTGCGTGCGGTGGATCGGCTCCTTCGGTGGAGGCGGGCACCACCGTCGATGGGTACGGGCCGGGCGAGTTGAAGATCGCCGCGACGATCATCACCGTCGGGCAGCAGATGAGCGTTCCCCCACGCGGGCAGACCCTCGCGCTGATGGTGGCGATCGGCGAGTCCGGGCTCCGCAACCTGGACCACGGTGACGCGGTAGACAACTCCACGATCGGTGTCTTCCAGCAGGGTGCCGGCTATGGCACACCCGCGCAGCGGATGGATCCGGCGTCCGCGGCCGCCGCGTTCTACACGCGAATGCTGCATGTCCCGGACTGGCAGACTCTCGCGCCAACGCTGGTGGCTCATGCGGTGCAGATCAATGCGGACCCGAATCACTATGCCCCGTTCTGGACGCCAGCGGAGCAGGTCCTCGCCGCTCTTACTGGAGCGAGCGCGGGTGCGTGCCAGGTGCCGGCGGACGCACATGCGGCCGCCGGGATCCTGGTCGGCGCGATCCAGGCGAAGAAGCTGAACTTCCTGGAGCCGCGGTACCAGGAGCAGGTGATCAACGTGGCGAACGGGACCGCGACACCGGATTGCGCGATCGACGCTCACGTGCTCCAGCTGATCGTCGTCGCCGTTCAGTCGTTCCAGCAGGTCGGGGTGAGCGACCTCAATCGGCGGTGCACCGGGATGACTCCGGGGGCAGGCACGGCCTCCGCGCACTGGAAGGGCAAGGCCGTCGACTTCTACGCCCTGAATCACCAGTCCCTCACTGGAGCGGATGATCTCTCGGTCCAACTGATCCATGTCCTGGACCCGTACGCCCCGCACGGGTCAGCGGTCGGTCAAAGCGACTGCAGGTCCCGTGCGCATGTGTCGCTCGGTGTGCTGTTGAACTTCACCGGCGACTTTCCCGATACCTGCAACCACCAGCACATTCAGGTGCCCTGAGAAACGAACTTCCGAAATGCGCGCCAAAACCCGCCCCCAACCGGAACGTGAAAGTGAAGGGCGGATACGAAACCGAGGTGAATTGAGATGAACAAGAAGCTGATCGCAATCGCTGCCCTCCTGCCTTGCCTGGCTCTCGCTGGCTGCGTCGCGGCCGCCCCTGTTCGGAACCCCTCGTTCTCGACAATCGCGCCGGCCAAGCCGTCGCCGACGCCGACGAACGATGCAACGCCTGCAGCGGACGGGATCGTCGATTCCGTCTACGTCGAGGTCTTCCCCGGCCACACGTTCAAGTCGAAGCAGGGCTGCCGCTGCACTCTCCCGAACTCGGCACAGGAGCTCTTCCCGGCAGGCGCTCCCGTGGTCTTCATGAAGGTGACCATGATCGGCGAGTGGAAGCCCTCGCAGGGGGCTCAGGCCCACCAGGACGTCACCGGCATGACGCTCAAGGGGACCCAGTTTGACGGCCGTCCGGAACCGGCGGTCCTGGACACCGCCGACGGACCTGCTGCCGCGAAGGCCGCACGCCTCCCGTGGCTTCCGCAGGGCCTATTCGGGTCCACGCGCGACTGGACCATCCCGAACAACAAGGAGCGGTCCTTCGGCGCGGCCTGGTATCTCCCCGCCGGCGTCGACCGGCTGGTGCTCACGGTCGACATTCCCTCCGAAGGCAAGCCCCTTCAGCTTGTCGTCCCGCTGCCCACGTCAGCGACGAGCGCCGCAAACGCGAGCGGGGAGTGACGGTCATGGATCTCGTCCTGAACCTGCTCGGCCTGCTCGGCCTCATCTGCGTCGTCCTGCTCGGCATCGCCGCCTCCGGCTACCTCGCCGCTCGGCGGATGAGCGAGACGAATGAACCCGAACCATCGACCGACCCCACGGAAAGGAACCAAGAATCATGAACGCACTCAACGAAGCCCTCGTCACCGTCCACTCCCGAATCGCAGTCTCCGGGGTCCCGAACCCGAGTCCGGACTTCTCCGGTCCCGGCGTCGGAGCGTTGCAGGCGATCGCCAACGTCGTGTTCGCGATCGTGCTCATCCTGGCCATCATCGGCGGGCTGATCGCCGCCGGTTTCATCGTCGTCGGCCACGTCTCCAGCAACGGCCGGGTGCAGAAGGCCGGCATCATCGGCCTGCTCAGCTGCGTCGCCGGCGTCGCGGTCGCCGGCAGCATCGCGGGGCTGATCAACTGGGGCCAGTCGCTGCACGTGGCGTAAATATCATGATCATCCTCGCCGCTGCCGCCCCGCCGGATCCGTTCGCGCCGAACTACGGATGCTTCCTCTCCGACTTCGGCTGCCAAGCCTCCCAGACCCTCGCGCAGTTCATGGGCTCGACGATCAAGAACCTCGGCGACTTCATCGCCACGATGATCGCCGGATCGTTCAACACGAACATCGACCAGGGCAGCTGGAACATCGCGCACTCGCAGTTCCTCTTCTGGATCGCCGTCACCGCCCCGGTCATCCTGATCGTCGCCCTCGTTCAGATCGGGATCGCGATGATCCTTCAGGACTGGTCACGCATCGGGCGGACCGCAGCCGGCGCCGCGTTGGCCATCCCGTTCAGCGCGATTTGCGTGTGGGGGATGCAGAAGGCTTCCGGGATCACCGACGACATCACCAGCAGCCTCACCACTGCCGCCCAGGGTGGCAACCTCGGCGACGGGCTGTTGCGAGTGATCGGCCTACTCGACTTGCCCAACCGGACCTCCAACGCCGTCATGCACAGCTCCCGGTTCACCCAAGACGGCGTCATCTTCACGATGGCCGCCCAGGGCGCGCATGGCCCCGACGCGGTCGGCGAATACGTCATCGCGTTGATGGTCGTGGGGCTGATGATGATCGCCTCCCTGTTCTTGTTCATCGCCATGTCCATCCGCGAATTCGGGCTCCTCGCCCTGGCGGCGATGGCGCCGGTCGGACTGATGATGATCGGCCAACCCAAGCTCACCGCCTGGGCGCAACGCTGGATGAACCTCTCCGTAGGCCTCCTGATCGCTAAACCACTCGCTGCAGGGGTCGTGCTCCTCGCGGTTGAGCTGACCAAGACGAGCCTGAGCATCGGCGTGATCCTGGTGGCCGCTGGCGCGGTGATCGCCGCCGCCTTCAGCCCCTTGTGGGCGACCAAGCTCGTCTCCTTCGCCGGCGCCGAGGTCGGCACCGCCCTCCATCACCGCTTCTCGGTCCGGGACCAGTTCTCGCGTGCCAGCACCGCTTCCGCGCCCGTCCGCACCGCGGCACGGGTCATCAAGGTTGGGAGATAACGCATGACCACCCTCACCGCCGACCAGATCATCACCGAGGAAGGCGCCCCCCGGGTTCGCTTCGCCGCACGGGAACGCCGCGGGATCTTCCTCGGCCTCACTTTCATGCAGCTGGTCGTGATCGGCGCGGCCATCGCGATCCTGCTCTCCACTCTCTTCATCGACAGCAACGCCATCTGGGTGATGCTGCCGATCGTCGCCGTCGTGGTGTTCTTCGCCCTCGCCACCTACCGGCGCGAACCGGTCATCGTGATCGTCGCCCAAGCCACCCGTTACCTGCTGCGGAGCATGGCGGGGCAGACCGTGTTCCGTCGAGATGTCTGGTTCCGTGTCACCATCGCCTCCCTCAACGTTGGCCACGCCAAGGTCGCCGCCGCGACCCCGGTCGTGACCTCCAAGTTCCTGCTGCCGGGTGCGCTCGGGGACGTGCAGATCGTCCAGATCCCCGGCGCAGGCGGGTTCATCTACAACGCCCGCGGCCGTCTCGCCTCCGTCACCGTCCGCGTCGGGTCCAAGGCATGGGCGCTCCGCGACAAAGGCACCCAAGAAGCCGCCTACGACGGGTTCGTCGAATGGCTCAGCTCCCTGGAAAACCTCCCCGGCGTTCGCGAGACCACCATCCGGATCCGCGTCGACCGAGCCTCCTCGAACGAGCTCCGCGACTACCTCGTCGTCCGGGAGAACGAGCACGACCCGCAAGTCACCGCCGAGCTGCGTTGCGAGTATTGGGCGTTGACCCAGGCGGCGTCGAAGCGGTCGATGGGGTTCACCAACTACATCACGCTCACCTTCGACACCGCGGCCCTCAACGGTGCCATCCGCGACGCCGGAAAGGGGCTGACCGGGCTCGCCGCTGTACTCAAGGAGCGGGTGGCCGGGATCGAGACCGCCATGGAGCACGCCCGGCTCACCCCGGCCGGCTGGCTCACCTCCGATGAGCTCGACGAGCTCAACGCGCTCTCCGCTGACCCCGTGGCGGCGGCCACACGGCGTGAACAGGACTCAAGTGTTGTATCTGCGCCGTCGCCGGTGATGGGGATCGACGAGGGCTGGGATGCGCTGCGGGTCGATGAGTCCTGGCACCAGACGTTCTGGGTCGCCGAATGGCCCCGCACCGACGTGCGCACCGGGTTCCTCGAACCGCTCCTCTACGCAGGCGACGCGACCCGGGTGATCACCCTGCAGGTGCGGCCGGTGGCGACGCACAAGGCGCTGGCCCAGCTGAACCGGGCCCAGTCCGACATGGAGACCGCCGCGACGATCCGGATGAAGCTGTCGTCCCGGATCCCGCTCACCCACCTCCGCGAGGAGGAGGACCTGGCGGTTCGGGAGCACGACCTCGTCGACGGCTTCGGCGACGTCCAGTACCGCGGGTTCGTCACCATCTCCGCCGAGTCCAAGGACGCCCTCGCCAAGGCCCGCACGGACATTGAGCAGGCGTCGCACCCGGCACGGCTGGTGTTGGCGTCGATGTCGGGGCAACAGGCTGCCGGGTTCGTGACCGCGGCGTTGCCTGTTCCGCTGGAAGGGGAGTGAGTGCGATGAAGCCGAACACGGTCATCGGCCGCATCCCAGCGAACGAGAAGCCCGGAGCCAACGGCCGCCACCGCCAGACCGCCACGACGGACAAGGACTCGTCGTGGAAGCTTCAGAGCACGGAGTTGCCGGCGTCGAAGATGCCGGCGTGGGGGTGGAAGCGGCCGCACAACCTGCGTGGCCCACTGCGCGCCACCCCACCCGCACACCGCTGCAGCTCCAAGGTTCTCGGCGGCGCGTACCCGTTCCTGGCCGAGACCGGCGACATCCTCACCGGGGCGTACATCGGCGAGAACCTGCTCTCCCGGGCCCCGTTCTGCTTCGACCCCTGGGACGCCTACTCGGCTGAGGCCGTCCGCTCCCACTCGGTTGCCATCCTCGGGGTGAAGGGCACCGGAAAGTCGATGCTCGCGAAGTCCTGGTCCTCCCGGCTGGCCCGGCTGGGGCGGAAGGTCGCGGTCCCGCACGACCCGAACGGGGAGTGGGTGCGCGTCGCCGCCTACGTCGGCGGCACCTCCATCTCCGTCGGGCCCGGTAAAGCCGCCCGGATCAACTTGCTTGATGAGGGGCCTCGGGACCTCTCGTTCTCGGATGAGGACTGGAACCAGAACGTGCTCCAGTACCGTAGGGCGACGGTGAAGACGATCATCCGCCGGCTCCGGGAAGGCGGGAACCTGGAGCCGGTCGAGCACACCGCCCTCGACGTCGCACTCGACGCTCTCCGCGGCCAGTCAACGGTTACCATCACCCACGTCTACAACCGACTCGTCGACCCCGACCAGGCGCTCCCGGTCGAGGTGGCGGAGGCCGGCCACCGGCTCGCACACTCCCTGCGCCGGATGGTGTCCGGGGATCTCACCGGGTTCTTCGACGGCCCTTCCACCGTCCGGTTCGACGCCGACGCACCGATGATGGTCGTCGACACCTCCGCGCTGAAGGGCGCGTCCCCCGAAGCGCAGGCGCTGGCCCGGCTGGCGACGGCGAACTGGATCCGCCGCTCCAGCCTGGGTGCGAACCGGCAGGCGCGGGTCATCATCCATGAAGAGGCTGCGGTCGAACTCCTCAACGACGTCTCCGGCGGCGACGGCCTCGCCGACCGGGTCGAGGACGAGAAGGTCGCACGCCACCTCGGCACCTCCAACTGGTACCTGCTGCACCGTGTCGCGGACCTTGACGCCTTAGGCGATCGCAACAGCGCCCTCCACTCCCGCGCGCTCGGCCTCTTGGCGGACTGTGAGACCCGGATCTCGTATGCGCAGCACTCGGGGGAGATCGCCCGGTCGCGGGAGATTCTCGGCTGGAACGACACCCAGGCCGACCTGGTCCGCAAACTCCACAAAGGCGAAGGGCTCTGGCAGATCGGTCAAGACCGGGTCGCGAAGGTGCGCAACATCTGTACCGACTACGAACTCGGGATCTTCCGCACTGACGCCATGGGCGGTGAGCGAGCATGAGAACTCACGGCTCGTCCTGGACCCAGCTCGCGCTCTACTGCCTCTTCGCCATCGTCGCCGCCGGCGCCCTCACCACCGGCATTGCCAGCGCAACCATCATCGCAACCTGCGGCGGGGGAGGCCAGCCCGGCAGCGTCTTCGCCGGCCTCCAACTGGCCATGGGTGGCGACCCCAGTGGATTCGCTATCGTTCCCGGTTGCGAAGCGCCGGTCACCTTGGTCCGGGTGCTCGACATCCTCGCGGTCTTCCTGCTTCTGAGTGTCGTGGCTGCAGCGCTTGTCTGGTGGCTTCGGTACCGACAGTCCGACCGGCACTTCATCCACGAGCTCCGCGGCCGTGACGGACTCGCCAAGCCCGGCGAGGTCCGCAAGCACACCTCCGCCCGGACCGCCCTCCACCGCGCCAAGAACCTGCGCCCATCGTTGGTGAACCCTGAGCCGTCCGCCGCGGGGTGGAAGGTCGGCAGCGCTCACGGGCAGGACGTCTACGTGTCGATCGAAGACTCGATCGTCGTGGAAGGCGCGCCCCGCTCGGGAAAGGGCTACCGGTTCATCATCAACGCCATTCTCGACTGGGACGGCCCGCTCATCACCACCTCTACCCGCAACGACAACCTCTCTGCCACCATGCGTGAACGCGCCCGCGTCGGCGAGGTCACCGTGTTCGATCCCCAAGAGCTCACCGGCGTCCGCTCCGCGCTCCGGATCTCGCCGGTCGCAGGGTGCGAGGACCCTCTCGTGGCGGACCAGCGAGGGCAGGCGATCATCGCCGGCACCGCCCTTGGTGCGTCGAAGACCAACCAGGAATGGGCTCAAGTGTCCTCCTCGGTGCTCTCCCGACTGCTCCACGCTGCAGCAGTATCGGAGCGTGGCACCGATGCTTTGGCGCGGTGGGGCTCCAACCCGCGGCTCGCACGCGAAGCCGTGAGCGTGCTTGCCAACCAGGGGTCGCCCGGCTGGTCGGAAGACTTGGACGCGATCATCAACGGCGATGAGAAGCTCCTGGCGAACTCCTGGTTCGGAGTCTTCGGCGCCCTCCGCCCCCTCTCCATCCCGTCGATCCGGAAGGCGATGACGCCCGGACCGGGGGAGCAGTTCGACCTCGACGCGTTCCTCGCCGGCTCCAACAGCCTCTACCTCATCGGCACCGGCGCCGGCGCCGGCTCCGTCGGCGGGTTCCTCGGCGCGATCCTCGACGACATCGTCGAAACCGCACGCCGCAAAGCCCTCGCCTCGCCCGGGTCGCGGCTGGATCTCCCGCTCGCACTGATCTTGGACGAGATCGCGAACATGTTCTCCTGGCCCGCACTGCCGCGGATCATGGCAGATGGTGGCGGCATCGGGATATCCACGATCGTTGTTCTGCAGGCGTTGTCGCAGGCTGAGACCGCCTGGTCTCGGTCCGAGGCCGACACGATCTGGTCGGCCGCCACCGCCAAGCTCCTGCTCGGCGGCGCATCTGACGTCGACCACCTACGGGACATCGAATCTCTTCTCGGGAACCGGCGGATCCGGAACACCGGCCACTCGTACAACGACAACGGATCGTCCACGAACGTGCAGAACGAGAAGGTCCCGGTGATGACGATCGACGAGATCCGCCGCATGCCCGAGACCGTCGGACTGCTCGCCTACCGCAACAGGCGAGGCATCCTCCTCGACCTGCGCGGCTGGACCGACCGTGACGACGCCCGCCAGGTAAGCACGGGGAAGAAGCTCACCGAGCTTGACCAGCAGGTCGTGTTCGCCGAACAGTACCAAGCCGCGCTCGATCGCCGAGGATCAGCGGGAGAGGGAAACTGATGTCCAACCGTCGCCGTCCCGCCCGGGACAACACCTACCGCACCAACTACCTACGCTCCGGAGCGTGGTTCGCGCGCCGCGACCACTGGTTCCTCGAGGAAGAACACCGCAACGGCACGATCCGCTGCGCCCTCTGCCTCGGCGCAGGTGGCTCCCACTCCCTCGAGCTGCACCACCTTGACTACCGTGGCGTCACCGAGACGCCACATGGCTGGACCGCCAAGGAGCAGCACGAGGACCTGACGGCGCTCCACCCGCGCTGCCACGAATACGTGCACCAGCTCATCGACCGCGACCGTGTGTTCTCCGGGTTCGTCTCCCGCCGCACCGCGTCCCTGCAGGCCATCGCAAGGCTGCAGGCCAAGATCGCCCACTACATCGAAGCGTCGCTGGAACAGCAATGACCGACGACGACGGCATCCCCCAGGACGTACTCGTCGCGACACTGGCCGAGGGGTGGGACCAAGCACCTCGGCAGTCGCCGGGGATGCTTGGTATCCGCGTCATCAACTGGCGCACCCTCGGAAACGCGGACGCCCCGGAGGTCTGGACCGACCTCCGGGAATGGGTGGTCTGGTTCACCCACCGCTACAACCTCGCCTCGCGGAAGATCCCGCCGTGCTGGTTCAAGCACGGCGCCCTCGTCGAAGAACTCTCCGCACTACACACCGCCTGGCTCGTCTCCTACGACAGCCTCGACGCCGGCTACGGACCCATCGGCTGGCACGAACGCCTCGCCGTCGCCATTCCGCGGCTGGCAAGTTGGTACAACGGCGAATGCCACAACGGTCACACCGAACTCCCACAAACCGGCGACGACGCCGTCCCGACAGAGTGGGCCGACTGGATCGGCCGCAGCCACGCCGGAGGGTAGGTCGTGCGTCCCAGATTGCGCGCCATTTGCGCGCATCTTTTCCTCTCGAACCGGAACGTGTAAGTGAAGGCGACCCAAGGAGTGGCCGCGGAATTGAAAGGAACAGAACGATGAGCACACGAGTCCCGATCAGCATCGAAGGCAACCTCGTCGCCGACCCCGATTACGGCGAATCACAGAACGGCACCAAGTTCGCCAAGTTCACCGTCGCCGTCACCGACCGCAAGCTCGAAGACGGAAAATGGGTCGACGGCGACACCCAGTACCACCGCACCACCGTCTTCGGCCGCACCGCCGAGAACGTCCGCGCCAGCCTCGCCAAGGGCGACACTGTCATCGTCAACGGCAACCTCGAGTTCCGCCACTGGACCGACCAGGCCACCGGCGAACCCCGCGCCGCCACCGAAGTCGTCGCCGACAGCGTCGGCCCGTCCCTGCGCTACACGACCGCAGAGGTCACCCGCCGCGCCCCAAAAGCTGACGGCCCCGTGGTGTCAGCAACGGGGCCGGCTCTTGCTCGAGCGTCACAAACTCAGGGCGCCTCGCGGGCGTAAGGGTTTCGCGCGTGGGGTGGGACCGTTTCGCTGGTCCCACCCCACGCGTATTCAAGTCCGTCTCACTTCAAATCGGACTAACCCACGACACGTCTGCCGAGACGGGTCGAGAACCGGAGGATCGGCGACTCAACCGATAGCTTGGCTTTCGGCGCTCTGTTCGTTGCGCCATTGATGGGGGCAACGTGACTGATCCAACTTGCGGGAATGCGGCGCCGGGACTCTTCCTGGTTGGTGGCGTAGTCAAGTCTCGTTTGAGCCCGCAGGACAGCCACGTAGCGAAAGACCACATCGCTTCTTTGCTCCAGGTTCAAAATCTAGTTGTCCTTGTGGGGTCAGGGGCGTCGTTTCATCTGGGGTCACCGCAAACGAGAAATCTGGACAACTCGGCTGTGGAAGAGCTCATCGGCCAAGCGGGTCAAGCGCTAGACAGCAGCGATGCCGAACTCTTGGCCTTCCTAAATCCGACTGATAGCGGCGATCTGGAAAAGTTGCTGAACGGTCTGCAGCTCGCCGCCTCACTAGCCGACCAAGCTGGCCTCGCCGAGGTGACATTCGGTACCGGCGAAGACGCAAAGGGCTTCACCAAAGAGGAAATCGGTCGCCTCAAGGGCAAGATCAACGTGGCATTCGCCAACGCGTGCATCATTCCGAGTTCGAACTGCGGCATACCCGACCCGCTCGCTGCCCATCGGCAGTTCTTGTCGCGGATTGTAAGGAGCCGTCGCGCCAACCTCCCGCGACCAAAGATTTTCACGACGAATTACGACCTGGTTATCGAGCGCGCGCTGGATGAACTTGGTTACCCGTACATCGATGGATTCAGTGGGACCGTTGATCGCCGATTGAATCTCGCCTACTACGGTCTCGATTTTCATCGGGTGGAGACCACATCGCAGCAGGTAGTGGCACGTGCTGAAAGTGCTCTCTATCTCCACAAGATCCACGGAAGCGTGAACTGGAAGACGAAGATCGGAGATACCGCCGGTGTCACGACTCTGGAGGTTGTCCAGGTGGAAGCGGGGACAGCTTCGGTCGAGGAACCAGTACTTATCTACCCAACGACGGCAAAAGAGGGTGACTCGCTCTCATACCCTTACTCAGACCTAATGCGGCTTCTTAGCGATGCCGTGCAACAGAACGACACGGCAGTTCTCACAGTCGGGTACGGGTTTGGCGACCCTCACATCAATCGCATTCTCCTTAGAAGCTTGGCGATCAACCCAGCGATCAACGTACTTGCGGTTGACCCTTATGCGATTCTGGAAAAGACGGACCTTGCCAAGGCAGTTCTGGATGACGATTTGGTTGGTAGCACCCTTGAAGGGAGGGCTCTTCCGACGCGTGAGACCCCGCTCGGAGCCCTGGCAAGAGCGGATGATTCGAGAATTGCAGTGCTCACTGGACCCGCCGGCGAGTTTGTTAATCTCGTCGATTTGTTGCCAGAGCCGGGCCTTGACTTGCAGGTAAATGCGCCAGCCGCGATCATGACACTCGTCGAGTCGCTTGAAAAGATCACGTCTGCTAGCGGCACCGCTGGGACATCAGATGATGACGGTGGCGACGAGGAATGAGTGATGTAGGGGTCATCGGTCGAGTGACGGCCGTGCAAAGCGCGATACTCCGTGTGTCGCTCGATATTGGCGCGAAGGGCTTCACCAAGGTTGGTCCCGACGGCCTTCAGACGGTTGGAGTCGTGAATTCCTACGTCACGGCACCTGCGGGTGCTCATCGTGTCGTCGCGATCGTGACCGGCGTTTCCATCGTCAGCCGAAATGAATCGAACGGAACTCGGAGCCTCCTAAGCGAAGACGATCAAGCCGCCTACGAGCTGGAAGCCGCGGTAGTGGGTCGTTTCGAGGGTGACGAGTTCAAGTCCGGGCTTACGGCGTATCCGTCGCTTCACGCGCCCGTTCGAACGGCGACGCCGGCGGAGGTTAGAAACATCTTCTTGCCCAACAAGACCGCGTCGTTGCGCCTGGGTTCAGCTGCGATTGCAGCGGAACAGGATGTGTTTCTCGACGCTAACCTTCTTTTGGGACATCATTGCGCAGTTGTCGGCTCTACCGGATCCGGCAAGTCCTGCACGGTCACCGCCTTGGTAGATAGCCTGCTCGAAAAGGACATACCGAGCGGCCACATCGTCGTATTCGACATCAACGGTGAGTACGCGCAGTCGTTTGCCGCAGATACGCCGCGTGGTAGAAGGACTAGGACCGTCGTGCTGGGTCCAGCGCCCGGAACCGACTCTGCGTTGTTTCTGCCGCATTGGTTCATGAACAACGAAGAACATCTGGCCCTGTTTAGAGCAAGTGAAGGTGTTCAAGCGCCTGTGCTGCAGAGGGCCGTCGCAGATGCGAGGGTCTCCGGCGCAACGTCACAGGTGGAGGCCGATCGACTCGACAACGTGCGCAGCACAATCGCCATAGTCGAATCCAACTTCACCAACACCAAGGACGCAGAGGGGCCGACATTCAGACAACTCGCCGACCTGGACCGACTAATCCAGTTTCAGGCGAAGCAGAGCTCGCCAATTCAAGCGAGATGGCAAGCCATGGCTCAACTCGTGTCATCAGCCCTGACAAACTCCGGGCTTACCGACAACCCCAAATGGGCCCCTCTAACTCCAAAGCACAGAGAAGTTATTGGAGAGCTTGCACGCAAGCTCAAAACGGAAGTAGGCGCAGCGCTCAATGATCTTGGGCTAGGGAGTGGGGCTGCCGGTGCGGATTTCGATGCACCGATTTACTACGATCTACAACAGCTTTGCGACTACTTCCTACCCAACCGCGTCCAGTTGGAACAGGCGAACGACAACAAGATCGCTGGCTATGTGGCCACTCTGCAAATGCGACTTAGTCGATTGCTCGCAGACGGCCGCTATGACTTCATGACTCGGATCGAGAAGCACTCCGACCCTCTTGGCTCGTACCTCCGGATCCTTATGGGCGAAGATCCCACCCAGGGCGAGGAAGCTTCGGACTGGCCCGCAGCGGCGAACTACCGGCACCAAGCATCGCAGCACGGCGAAGGCGCTTCAGTCACGATCTTCGACCTAAGCCTTGTTGCCAGCGATGTCTTAGAGAACGTCACGGCGCTTTTGGGCCGCATACTTTTCGACTTCGCGGTGAGAAGTGAGCCACGCGCTGCTCATCCGGTCTTGCTTGTATTAGAAGAGGCGCATCGCTTCATTCCCGCGCGACGAGAGGTTGGCGGAGCAGGAAGTCGCTCAACCTCGGTCTTCGAGCGAATCGCGAAGGAGGGGCGGAAGTTCGGATTGTCCCTGCTTCTCGCGAGTCAACGGCCAAGTGAGCTCAGCGAAACCGTAGTCGCCCAATGCGGGACGGTCATCGCTCATCGGCTCACCCATGAGGCTGACCAGGCTCTTCTCCGTCACGCGACAGCGCTGAGCTCGCGGGCACTGCTCGATCAGCTGCCCGGACTCGCTCAGCAACACGCGCTGGTAACCGGCGTAAGCGTAGGGGTCCCTGCAGCTGTGCGAATCCGGGACGTTCTCGTTCCGCCAAAGAGCAACGACCCCGATTTCATGTCGAGCTGGACTGACCCCCATAACTTGGAACGTCTCCCGAAACATATTGACGACGTCGTTGCCGGGTGGCAGGGGTCGGCGTAGAAAGCGCCACTGGCTCGCGACGTCTAGCGCGGCGGTTGGGTGCACACTGGGTGCATGCTTGACCTGCCACAGCCATTACCTTGGAGAGCTTCGGATCAAGAAGCTGTCGAGCTCTGTCGCAAGTGGATGACCTACTTGGGGGCACCCGATGTTGTCGTTGCTTCCGACCCCGTCAAACCGATCTGCGATCTCTACAGCAGCCGGTTTCTTGCTTGGGTGGACAATCGACGCGGGAACCTTGGGCTTGACGCGGTTGAAAAGGCCGCGGCCACGGCATCTGCCGATGGGCGCTACCCATTGCTCTTCTTATCTGGGGGTATTCTGCCGGAGGCTCAGGACCGTGCAGACGTTCTCGGCTTAGCCCTCCTCCGGTTCGACGCGCAGGGAGGCAACCTTGATGGTGCGAACCGCGTTGGCCGGCAACTACGACTAAGCGGGCTGGCCGTCAACTAGCCGATCGATTCATCGCAGCGCCGGGCCTGTGGTCCGTTCCGTCGCGGCGGCGCTGACGGGATCGCTTTGGAGCCGAGCAGCGCGGAGGAGTTCCGTCCGTGCCGCTGCTCGCGACATTTCAACAGTCTCTTCGACAGGGCGCCGCTGCATCGTCTCGACGAGTTCAGAGACGGCCGACGCTCGGGTGGTCGCAACGACCGCTGCAACGTTGTTCTGCTTGCCTCGCGTCAGCCCAACGTAGAAACCCGCAGCATCGACACCCGGACCTACGAACGATCTGTCCGTTGTCTCGCCCTGGACGCCGTAGACGGTTGTGGCATAGGCGAGGTGGAGGTGCGAGGCGGCGTACTCGTGAGTGATCTTTCGCAAATCGGTCGAATCCCGGTCTGACGCGAGCATTACGTGGTCGGCTGTGACACTCCTAACAACCCAGTTCTGGCGATTCTGCACATCCGTTGCGCTGTCGTTTCGTCGCGTCTGGACGATGTCACCAACGAATACCGGTTGCGCCGCTTGTCCAAACGTTCGACTCGTCGTGTCGACTGACCCGTCGGCGATGCGGAGGCTCTGGATGTCCTCGTTGACGGACTGTGCTTCGGCATGTGTCGCGGTTACCAGCGCAATGCTCTGTCGCGCGCGGGCGGCCTCGAACCACGCTGCGACCATCGAACTACGGGCTTCGAAGTCATTGTGTGCGACGACGACGTGGCCGGTTCGAACGAGCTCTTCGGCAACCTCCGTGGCGTCACGGCTGTCCGGGTTGCGGAATCTGAGGCTCAGGTCCGCCCACGCCGGGTCCTTGAAGCGGTGAATCGTGTCGAGCTGGACCTGACGAGTTGCGCGACGCCAGAAGAGCGCCATCGCGCCCGAATGCCCAACCGGGAGGGCTTGATATTGGTCTCCAACTAGTGCGACGCCTGCGCCTGTTCGAGACACAATGTCCAGAAGTGCGTTAGCGGCTTCGAGGTCGAGCATTCCGGCTTCATCCACGACGATTCGATCGCCACCACGGATTGCGATCCGGGGGCCCGCATACTGAGCCCCGGTTGTCGGATCGATCTCGCCGACGCGCAAGCAGGACCACTCAGTTGCCCCGGCTCGATTTCTGATCCACCGCCAGCCGTAGTCGTGGAGCAGCTGGTGGAGAGATGACGATGCGCTCTCCGCTTCGCGACCCGCGACAGCGGACGCCTTTTTTGTGGGTGCGACGATGATCATGTGCCGGCCGCGACGACGAAGAGCAGCGCCCGCCACCTTGAGCATTGTCGTCTTACCACTTCCGGCCGCGCCCGAGACTGCTACGATCCGGTCCGATCCTGCAATCGAAGAGGCGCCTCGAGCCTGCCCTTGGTCGAGCTTGCGTTCAGGTTCGATCGCGATTGCAACCGCGATGATCTCGCCAGTTGGCAGCACCTCGCCCGGTACAGCCAGCGACTCAGTTCGATGAGCGACGGTGGCCTTAAGTGACGCCGTCGAGGTCGCCATTCGCCGCTTGACGTGCGCGGGAACATCTGACTCCGACAGGAGCGTGACCGTGTGAGTCCGGGCGGCGAGGGAGACCACCTCGTCGACCAGGTCAGCGAGCTGCGACCGATCGGCAATCACGCCACTCGAGGAGATCGCTCGGATCGCTCCGGCGTGGATATCCATGTCACTGAACCGACCACCTGTGCCTGTCGACCGGGCATCGGCGTCCACGATTGCCTTAGCCGCTAGGAGCTCAACGTCGAGGTCATCAATGACGACTGATCGTAACGCCACGTCGCTCCTTGGTCGACCAAGCTCCGGGTCGGCGTGCAGGAGCTCGGCGATCACTATTGACTCCCAATCGCCCTCGTTCAGCTGCCCCGGCTTGTTCGGCCGCCCGGCCGCCCAGGCCCATTGATCAATCTGGGTCAGCACCGAAAAGGACGGCTCCTCGTCGGGGTGCTGTTCCCTCCACGCACGCAGGTGGCTCGCCTTGTTCGCCTCAATCTGAGTCGACCGTTTCGACAGCGGCCGGACCAGATGCTGCAGCTGCGCGATCTCCCCATCCGAGTCCAGCGTGAACCCCTTCGCGGCGAGCGCTGCCATCCAGACAGGGTCAGTCCGGGAGGCGAGGTCACCTTCAGCGTTGACCACGTTCTGGAACCGGAGAGCGACGCGAGTGTCGACGTTCGACCACTTCCCGTCGAGACCTTGAACCTTGACATTCAGCCAGAGGTGGCGGTGCTTGTGCGGGTCCAACGAGCGCGACCGCTCATGCCGAAGCTCGACGACCTCGATACGGGCGAGCCCTTCGCGGACGGCCCCTTGCTTGCCGCGTCGGGCGTTTAGTTCGGTCTGCCACAGCTTGATGATCCGGTCCCGCAACCGGTCCTGCAGATCCTCGTACGCGGCCGCTAGTTCTTGGTCCAGCATCGCTGCGATCGAGAACGATTTCGGTGCGTTGATCGTCGCATCCAGAATCAGATCCGCGACCGGCGACTCCAGATCCCGGCCCCGCCGCTGACCGGTGAGCGGGTCGACACCGTCGACCCAATCCTTCAACTGGGACCGGGTGAGCAGATCGTCGCGGATGGCGGCGTTCTCGACGATGTGCCGGCTCATCACCGCATCCGCATACCCCGCGGCGGCAAGAGCGCCGTCGGCGGTCTTGGCAGTCAAGGTCGCGTCACAGACACCGCCGAAGGCATAGCGCACCGCCTGCTTGACCCCTTGGGCCGCCTGCCCGCGCTTCCAGCGCGCCACTCCACCTCTCACACTTACACGTTCCGGTTGCGCGCTCATTTTGGCGCGCGCTCGGCGCGCACATCTCGAAGAGTGCCTACGTGCATTCGCTCTTTCTCTTTGTCCTCTTCATCCTTTTGTGCTTATCCCTTCCTTCGTCTCTTCTTCGCTTTCGTTCCTCCGCTTATTCATTTCTGTCTGACTTTGTCTCGCTTCCTCCTTCCTCGCTGTTCTCCCACATCCCTGTTCCAATCGCGTGTATCGTCGCCGCCCGCGCTCATCCGGACAGAGAAGAACCCCAGCCCAAGATGGGTTGGGGTTCTTGATCTATTCAGGCCGACTACTCGTACTGCTCGATGATCCGCGCGATCGCGTGAGCCGTCTTCAACACGCGCGACGCAGTGTCCCGGATGACCGTGACGTCATTCTCGGCCCATCCGGTGATGTAGCCGACGCTGTACGCGCTGGTGTCGAAACCGGACAGGCCTGCGACGACGAAGGCAACTGACTCGGCTTCGACTTCCATGCGGCCGCGGTGGGTGCGGTACTCGTCGACGTCGTCGATGTGGTGGAGCTCAATGTGTGCGGTCTCGTGGATGAGGGTCTTCGCGGCCTGCTCGATCGCGAGGTTCTCGGCGAGTGTCACCCGGTGCAAACCGGGATCGGCGTATCCACTCGCGCTGGCTAGTGCTGCCCTGTGGATGCTCCATCCGGTCGCCTCGAGGTGAGACGTCAGGGGAGCGATCACGCCGTGGTCGTCGTCTCCGATCAGTCGTCGAGTCGGATCCTCGGGCAGCGGCTGCGCCCCGTCGATTGGGTCGGTCTGGGCGATGTCGAACACCGACAGCGTCGGGAAGTACCGCACCACCCGCTGGTCGCTCGCGCGGGCTTCGTCGATCTCGTGATCACCGCTGGTCTTCCGTTCTCGGTACCCGAAGATCTTGATCGACTTCTCGCCTTTGCGTACCTGTCGACCGTTAGCCTGCCACTGCCGGAACCCGGCCACCATCGTGGCGTCCGGGTCCTGCGACAAGATCAGAAGGAGGTTATTCAGGCTGTAGTTGTGGAAGGAGCGGGCGAACTCCAAGAACACACGCCACTGACCGCTGTCGACGAGTTGTTGGACCTGCTCCACGATCGACGCGTGCAGTGCCTCCGCTTCGTGCTGTCGTTCCTCCGCGCTTCGGGTGCTGACCTTGCCGCCCATGATCCCTACCTCCCTCATCGTTCTTTCGCCGATTTCGGCGCAGTGCGCCGACGTGCGGCTGACCCGGAGGGCGGGGGTTCCGGCACCGGATACTACGAGGATTGAGGATCGCAGGTGCGGAGCACCTTCCCCTGCCACATGCGGGACGCCACGGTGACGGGTTCATCGGTCGGAGGAGCAGGCGTGCGTATGCTCGCGGAGCGAAATCGGCAAAGAACGAGACCGATTAGAACGCGCACTGCATGTTGAGTGATGATCAGGTGGCTGCCGTGCTGCCCCATCGAAGAGGCGACCAGCAGAACTGCACTGGTCGCCTCTTCGGGAGGTGCGTCGACTCATTGAGGGGGTCGACTCGGCTGGAGGTTCAGGCCGATCGAAGGCGGATGGCAGTTAGCGGCCGGGCGGGAAGGTCGACTCGCACAGTCCCTTCATGGATACCGTCGAGAGTGTCGATCGTCATGTTCCATGCGTCGATCACTTCGATCCTCGCCTTCATACCCTCCGGGATCGTCACATCTCGGAAGCGCGGACGGTGGCGACCAAAGTAGATGAGGGCGTACTGGTCTTTTACGCCACCCCATGCCGCGTCCCAGTCCGACGGAAGCGGTTCGATCCGCCCGGTTGGCGACTCTTCGACGATGCGGCGCAGGAAGGAGATGCGGGCGACGCTGTCGCCGATGAGGGTGCCGCCCTTGGACCACCAGATCTCCTCGGCGTCGCGGTAGAACGTTTCTCCGTGAGTGAGGTAGCCGCCGCGCACCATTCCGGACCAGAACCGGTCGACGACTTCCTCCGAGGTGAGGTTGCCCCAGCCGGCGTCGAGGTCGCCGTCGTATCCGAACTCGTCCACGATTACGGGTTTGCCCCAGGTGTATCGCCATTCGTCGATGCGCTTGCCCATTTCGGCGTCGCCGCGTTGGATGCTGGCATGCGTTGCCCAGGGGGCGGAGTAGTCGAACAGGTCGGACCAGTTGTGGATGGAGAGGAGGTGGTCGGCGTGATCCTCGGTGCGTACCAGCTCGGCGAGTCGATCCCAATCCTCGGGGCGCTTGTGGACAAGGAGCTCGTACTCGTTGGCCATCGACCACCACACATTCGGGAAAGCGGAGAGGCGCCGGACGACGTAACGGATGTAGCGGTCGTCGACTGACTTGCCGAGCGTGGCGAATCCCCACCGGTCGTAGGGGTGGAAGAGGATGATGTCGGCTTGGATACCGAGCTCGTCCAGTTGGCGGATCCGGGCCTCGAGCTTCGCGAAATGGGCGACGTCGAAGCGTTCCGTGTCCCACGACCCGTCTGGGTTCTTCGGGAAGACGAAGTCGGCGGGCTCGTTCGAGTTGTACATGAAGTGTTTCGGGAACAGGCCCATCCGCAGCTTGTTGAACGGCGCGTCCGCGAGCGTCTCGACGGTGCGATTCTGAAGCGCCTCAGGCTGGTGCGTCCAGGCGTAGGCGGTGGTCCCGATCGGGGTGAACGGTGTGCCATCGCGGTAGGCGAAGCCGTATTGATCCCCCACACGCACTGGACCCGGCGCATCGCTGGGTGCCACGGCGAGCGTGGCAGAGATGCCGTCGAGCGAACGCGCATTCGACATGGTGGTGAACGCCCAGGTGCCAGCCACTGGCGGAAGGAATCGGAGGACGTAGCTGCCGTCCCCGTCGTAGAAGCCTCCGACGGTCAGACTCTCGTCGGCGGACGTGAACTGTGCCGAGAACTCGACATCCACGAACGGGTTTCTGTGGGAGGGGCCGTCGATGATGATCTCGGCCGCTTTGTTGACGAACGCGGTCGTCGGGAGAGTGACCACCGCGCTTGCCTGAGGGGTGTCGGCAGTCTCGTAGTCCGCGCGCGGATGAATCGCGGGGGTCTCCTCGGGAAGCGGAGTGCGGTCTTCGATCACCGCGAGCTGCTCCAAAAGCGAGTTGACCTTCTCAGTGTCAGGCGCAAGAGCGAAGCGGAGGAAACCGCCAAGTGGGAAGTCCCGGAGCGCCGTCGCAAGTGACGAGTTCAGGATTTCGGGGATGGTGCGCTGCAGAAGGGCGCCCGCTTCCGGGTTGTCCAGGGCGTCCCCGAATCTGGCGTACTGGTCGAACGTGCGCACCGTCGCGTCTCCTTACTCATGTGAATCTCGGGTCTCTGTGTAGAGACCATATGGGGTGGATCAATAGGCAGGTCCTTGCCGAGCACGTTGCGCTATGCGGGTACAAGCGCGTTTGAGTATTCACTCTCGGCGGCGCGGACGACGTTGACCTGAATCTGCGACCTCACGGTCGCGAGGCTCGCGGCGATAGCTGGCTTCGCCGCCTCGCACAGTTGCAGCGCGAGGTCGTCGATGCAGCACAGTTCCAGTTCAAAGAGTCGGAGTGTGTGCTCTTCCACCAGGCTGCAGAGTAGCCGCGTGAACGCCGTCGATGTGCTGGCCCCGGGGGCCTCCCCGAGTGCCATCAGGTTCCAGATCGCAATGTCCACGCCGCTGCCCTCTCGCAGCGCTGCGGCAGCGTCGTCACTGGAGACCACAACTGTGGGTCTCCAGTGATAACGAGCGGACTCGCTAACGATGCGCGCGCAAAACGGCTTTGGCGTCGACGCGGGGAAGTACATGAACATGGTCTCGTCCGTCTGAAAAGGAGGTCTCGGCGAGACTAAGCCCGAAGACACTCCACTAGAAACATTTTGCGCAACAAGGTCCACTTCTTCCCCGGAGGGGATCGATCCATGCCAGTATGAATGAAATCTTGTCCGTGAATAGCTATTCATTCATTTCGGAGCCGCAGTGAAACGCCGCCTGATCATCAACACAGACGCCAAGAACGAGGCGGACGACCAGTTCGCCATTGTCCACGCGCTTCTGTCCCCGTCCCTTCAGATCGACGGGGTGATCGCGGCGCACTTCGGTGAAGGACGCACGACGCGCAGCACCCAGGAGAGCCGCGACGAGATCGAGCTTCTGCTCGAGTTGCTGGCACTCGACAACCCTCCCGTGGTGGCGAACGGTGCTGAGCGTGCGCTCGCGGACAGTTCGACACCGCAGGACTCTGCCGGCGCTCGCTTGATCATCGACGCCGCTGCCCAGCCTGGCCCGCTCTTCGTCATCTTCCTGGGCCCGCTGACGGACATGGCCTCCGCCCTTCTGCTCGAGCCCTCGATTGCCGACAACCCCGAACTGACCGTGGTCTGGATCGGCGGCACCCCGTATGACGACATCGTCGGCGGCGAGCATGGCGAGTTCAATCTCTCCAACGACATTGCCGCTGCGAACGTGGTCTTCCAGTCGCGGCTGAGGGTCTGGCAGATCCCGATGAACGTCTACCAGATGGTCTCCGTCGGCTATGCCGAGCTCGACGAGAGGGTCGCGCCCGCGGGCGAGCTCGGGGCGTACCTCGTACGTCAACTGAAGGAGTTCAACGCGAAGTACGTCGACCCCGAGATCGAATATCGGTCGCTGGGCGACTCTCCTGCCGTCAGCGTCGTGCTCAACCCGCTGGGCGCGGTCTGGCGAGACCATCCTGTTCGCGTGTTCGACGAACGCGCCCGAATGACGAACATCCCCGTTGAAGGGCGATCGGTGCGCGTCGCCGACAGCGTCGATGTGCGCTACCTGCTCGAGGACATGTTCGCGAAGATCACCGCTCACGCCCGGAAAGAAGAACGATGACCACCGTGCCGACCCCTCCACCTCTCGTGGTCGATCAAGACGCTCGCAGACGCTGGTTCGCCGCCCGAAACGCGATCGCCGGCGCTGACCCAGATGCGCGCGGGGAGCTGCTGCACGCGTGGGCGCAGGGCATCCGACGCTCGATCGTGACGATGATAGACCGGGCGCAACTCGGCCACATCGGCGGCGATTTCTCGGTCACCGACATTCTGACCGTCGCCTACCTCGCAGTGCTGAATGTCGACCCCGCGGACCCGACCGCGGCTGCCCGAGACCGGCTCATCCTCTCCAAGGGCCATTGCTCCGCTGCTCTCTATTCGACGCTCGCGTACGCCGGGTTCTTCTCCGCTGACCGGCTTTCCTCCTTCATGGAGCCGCTCTCGCCGCTGAACGGACACCCGAACCGGAACAAGGTCCCCGGTGTGGAAACGAACACCGGTCCGCTGGGTCACGGCCTCCCCGTCGGTGTGGGCGCCGCCATCGGAGCGAAGCTGAAGAAGGACGGCAGCCGCGTGATCGTGGTCACCGGCGACGGCGAATTGCAGGAGGGCTCCAACTGGGAGGCCTTCATGTCGGCCGCGCACTTCGGTTTGGACAACCTCACCGTCGTCGTCGACCGCAACCGACTCCAACAGGGCGCCCGCACCGAAGAGACGAACCGCCTCGACCCGCTCGATGCGAAACTCGACGCGTTCGGCTGGGAGGTGCGGGAGATCGACGGCCACGACTACTCGCAGCTGTTGGAAGCGTTCGGCCCGTCGACGACCGGCAAGCCCGTCGCCGTCATCGCGAACACCATCAAGGGCAAAGGTGTCTCGTTCATCGAGGACCGCGTCGAGTGGCACCACAAGGTGCCCTCCGTTGAGCAGGTCCAGCAGGCATTGGAGGAACTGGCATGACCACCACCACCGACACCTCGATCGAGACGTTCGACAACCGCGTCGCTTTCGCCGAGGAGCTCATCGCCCTCGCGGAGAAGGACGAGCGCGTCGTCGCCGTGTGCAACGACTCCGTGGGTTCCAGCAACCTCGGCGGATTCCGGGAGCGCTTCCCCGACCGCCTGATCAATGTCGGCATCGCCGAGCAGAACATGGTGGGTGTTGGCGCCGGCCTCGCGAATGCCGGGCTCGTCCCGTTCGTCTGCGGCGCCGGCCCGTTCCTCACCGGACGTGCCCTCGAACAGGTCAAAGCCGACGTTGCGTACAGCCAACTGCCGGTTATCCTCTGCGGAATGAGCCCGGGCGTTGCGTACGGCGAACTCGGCCCGACACATCATTCGATCGAGGACTTCTCCTGGCTGCGCGCTTTGCCTGGCTTGGACATCGTCATCCCCGCCGATCGCAGCCAGACCCGGACTGCGATCCGCCAGGCCGCCGAGAATCCCCGACCGACCTACATCCGCGTCGGCCGGTTCAAGGTCCCCGACCTGGCCTTCGAGACGACCACGCTGGAGCGGGGTCGCTTCCAGCAGCTACGCCCGGGCACAGATGTGACCATTGTGGCCGCCGGAACGATGGTGCCGCGGGCTTTGCGCGCGGCCGACTCCCTGGAGTCGGAGGGCACCTCGGTCCGCGTCCTGAACGCCGTCTACCTCTCCCCGTTCGACGCGGAGGCGATCGCAGAGGCGGCGCATGAGACACGCGCGATCGTCACCGTTGAAGAGGCGAACGTGGCCGGCGGTCTCGGCGCGGCCGTGGCAGCCAGCGTTGCGGGCGGACCAGAGCTCGTGCCCGTTGAGATCCTGGGGTTCCGCGAATTCGCTCCCACCGGAAGCGTGAACTTCCTGCTGGAGAACGCCGGCCTGACCGCTCCTGACATCCGGGCCGCCGCCCTGCGAGCATTGTCACGATGAACACCATCCGCGACGGCGTGATCCTCAGCGTCGACCAGGGCACGGGGTCGACCAAGGGGCTCGCACTCGACTCCTCAGGCCGGATCCTCGCCACCGCAAGCGTCCCCCTCGGCCTGAGCCACCCGCAGGCTGGATGGGTCGAGCAGGACGCCGAGCATATCGCGCGCTCCGTCCAATCTGTGCTCGGATCGCTTCGCTCCCAGATCGACCGGCCGGTGGCTGGCGTGGGGTTGAGCACACAACGTGAGTCTGCGGTCGTCTGGGACACGGCGACCGGCCGACCGCTGAGTCCGGTCCTCGGCTGGCAAGACCGCCGAACCGCGCCAGCAGCGGAGCGCCTCAAAGCCTCGATGATCGGGCAGGAGATCCGGGACATCTCAGGGCTTCCAGTCGATCCGATGTTCTCCGCGCTCAAATTCGCTTGGATCCTCGACCGCATCGACCCGGACCGTCGTCGCGCAAACGCCGGTGAGATCACGCTGGGCACCGTCGACGCCTGGCTCATCCACCGTCTTACCGGCGGTCGGAGCATTGAGCGCGGCAACGCCAGCCGCACCCAGCTGCTCGACCACCGCAGCGGGGAATGGAGCGAGATCCTCCTTGACGCCTTCGGCGTTCCCCTCGCGGCGCTTCCGACCGTCGTAGATTCGGACGCAACGAGCGGACCTCTGCGTGCGCTCGACCTTGGCGGTGCAGCCGTCCTGGGCGTTTTCGGCGACTCGCACGCGGCGCTCTTTGGCCACGGCGTCCGCGAAGAAGGCTCCGTGAAAGTCACCTACGGCACCGGATCATCCGTCATGGGTCTCGGCAGTCGAAGCATCGTCAGCGGGCTGACCGACACGATTGCCTGGTCTCGTGCCGGCCGGATCGCCCACGCGTTCGAAGGCAACATTCTCTCGACCGGCGGCACAACGATGTGGCTCGCCGAACTGCTGGGGACTGACGCGGCCGAAATCTTCCGCCTCGCGGAGAA
Source organism: Microbacterium sp. X-17 (assembly GCF_039615055.1). Lineage (NCBI taxonomy): Bacteria > Bacillati > Actinomycetota > Actinomycetes > Micrococcales > Microbacteriaceae > Microbacterium > Microbacterium sp. X-17. The sequence goes on along the minus strand of NZ_JBDHNI010000003.1, from coordinate 757,855 downwards.
CGCTTCCCCGGCAACGGTCGACCTCGTGCCCGCCTTCGCTGGACTGGGCGCACCGTGGTGGGACGAGAACGCCATCGGGATCATCAGCGGGCTTACCCTCGGAACCGATCGCGCCCAGCTCGCGCGTGCGGCTGTGGAGTCTATCGCCCTCCAGATCGAAGACATCCTCTCCGCCGCCGATACCGGGGTCGACACCCGCATCGAACGGGTACACGTCGACGGGGGGCCTGCCGGCAACGACTCTGTGATGCAACTGCAGGCAGACATCTCAGGTCGCACCATTGTCCGCCCGAAGCGCACATCCCTCTCGGCGCTCGGAGCAGCCTGGCTGGCCGGACAGACCGCTGGAATCTGGCCCGACGGCGTCGCACCCTGGGGAACAGCGGCTGACTTCTTCGAGCCCGAGTCCCTCTTCGCCGAACGTACCGAACGGCGTTCTCGATGGCGCGCTGCCGTCGACCGCGCCAGGCTGCGCCCCACCGACCGTCCTGATTTCACCTACGACACGCTGAAGGAGATCCCATGAGCAACCAGAAGTACGGTGCCGGCATCTGGCACTTCGCCACCTACGTCGACCGTTACGCCACCGACGGCTACGGCGAGCCGCGTACCATCCTCGACGCCATCGACCTGGCCGGCCAGGTCGGCGACCTCGACGTCGTCGACCTGAACTACCCGTTCTTCGGCGGTGACTTCAGCAACGAGCAGATCAAGGAAGCGCTGGACCGCAACAAGCTCAGCGTCATCGGCATCACCCCTGAGATCTACACGCGAGTCTTCGCAAAGGGCTCGTTCACGAACCCCGACCCCGGCGTGCGTCGCCTTGCACACGAACTGATCAGCGACGCCGCGAACCAGGTGCGCGCCTTCGACGCCGACTATGTGAAGCTGTGGCCCGGCCAGGACGGCTGGGACTACCCGTTCCAGGTCGACTACGGCACGCTCTGGAAGGCGTCCCTTGACGGAGTCGGCCAGCTTGCGAGCGAGAATCCCGACCTCAAGTTCGTCATCGAATACAAGCCGCGTGAGCCGCGAGTCCACATGGCCTTCGACTCCGTCGCTCGCACCCTGCTGGGCATCGAGAAGATCGGCCTGCCCAATGTGGGAATCTTGCTCGACTTCGGCCACGCTCTTTTCGGCGGTGAAAGCCCGGCGGACTCGGCCCAGCTGGCGATCGACTATGGACGGCTCTTCGGGATGGATGTCAACGACAACCTGCGATCCTGGGACGACGATATGATCGCCGGCACCGTCCACCCGATCGAGCTGTTCGAGTTCTTCGTCACGCTCCGTAAGAACGGCTGGGAAGGCGTCTGGCAGCTCGACCAGTTCCCGTTCCGAGAGGACAGCGTCAAGGCTGCCAAATCGGCTATCCGCTTCCTCAAGAAGGCCGAGGCCGGTCTCGACCGGCTGGACTTCGCCGCCCTGGCGGAGGCACAGACGCAGCAGGATGCAGTGAAGGCCATGGAGCTCGCTCAGGACGCACTGTATGGCTGGTGAGATCGCAAGCCTTGGCGGGCTCGCCGATTAGAGTTGGCGGCATGACCGATTCGACCAGCGCTGCCTCGCTGGTGCAGTCCACCGACGAACGCCTCCCGCTCGTCACCAAGGTGGCCAAGCTGTACCACGAGGCAGGGCTGCGTCAGCCGGAGATCGCCGAACGGCTGAACCTATCGCAATCCCGGGTTTCCCGTTTGCTGAAGCAGGCGACGGAGGCCGGAATTGTCCGAACTGTCGTGATTTCGCCCGAGGGTCTCTACTCAGATCTCGAGCAGGCGCTGACAGAGAAATATGGGCTGATCGACGCGGTCGTCGCCGAGCCGATCGCCGCGGACGACCTATCAGTCCTGGCAGCGTTGGGCTCGGCCGCGGCACTCTACCTGGAGAGTTCGCTTTCGACTACAGAACGCATCGGGATCTCGTCGTGGTCGCAGACGTTGTTGGCGACAGTCAATTCGATGGCAGCGACTGCTCCAGTTAGGACCACGCGTGAGCTCGTGCAGGTTCTCGGCGGCGTCGGCCGGCCGGACGTGCAGGTACAGGCCAACCACCTCGCGGATCAGTTTGCGCGCGTGACAGGGGCTGTGCCCAAGTTCTTCCCCGCGCCGGGAGTTGTCGGGTCGAAGTCGGCGAGGGACGCTCTCATGGGCGACCGCTACCTCGGTTTGCTCGCCTCGGAGTGGCGCAACCTCACGCTTCTCCTCGCCGGTATCGGAACTCTGGAACCCTCCGCTTTGCTGGCTTCCTCCGGGAATGCCGTGGACGAGATCGAGAGCGCCGCCCTCCGGGCAGCCGGGGGAGTTGGGGACGTGTGCCTCCGGTTCTTCGACGAGGAAGGACGGCCGGTCGAGACTGATTTCGATGACCGCGTTCTCGGAATCGATCGAGACACCCTTCTGACAATTCCTCGCCGCATTGGTGTTGCTGGTGGAGAACGGAAATTCACCGCAATTCGCGGCGCAATCGTGGGTCGATGGATCAACATTCTCGTCACCGATCGGTGGACAGCCCAACGGCTCATGGCGTGAATCACGCTACTAGCGTGTTGCGCAAAGACACCCAACAAACAAGATGACGCGGTGGTCTGGAGCGACTCATTATTAGCCCACCAACCAATGACAGCAGACCGGGCCGGCGCCATGCGCCGGCCCGGTCTGTTCTGTTGGGACCTACTGCACTCGGGCCAGTAAATCTGAAACGAGTCCGTTCGGGTCGCTTGAACCGGCCATCCCGAACAACTGTCGAAGAGGAATGGAGGAGGAGAGCCGCAGGACTTCGCCGCTGGTCAGGTTGCGAGCCTCGGGGTGCAACCCGAGCAAGGCGTCCTCGAGCACTGGCAGCCCACGCGGATGGGTCACCCAATCGCCGAGCGTCGAATCGGAGTCCAGCGGAGGCTCCGAGTCAGGAAAATCGATTGTGACCGTGGTCACGAGCCGCAGATCGCGGGAGGAGGCTCCGACGGCGATCTCGAAGTCGCCGGTCTCGGCACGCCATCCGTCCTTGCTCCAGAACGACCATGCTCGGCCGTCCACCGGGACTCGAATTCTCTTGGACTGGCCGGGATCGAGCACGACCTTCAGGAACCCGGCGAGTTCCCTGATCGGGCGGTCGACACTTGACTCGACATCGCCCACGTAAACCTGGACGACCTCCGACCCGAGGCGCTCGCCGACGTTGCTTACGCTCAACTCCACAATCGCTCCCTCCGGGTCGGCGGTCAGGACGAGGTCCGAGTACGCGAACTCGGTGTAGCTCAATCCGTGTCCGAACGGGTAGGCCACATCGCGGTCGGTGACGTCATACCAGCGGTAGCCGATGTACACGCGCTCGCCGTAGTGAACCCGTCCGTCGCCGCCTGGCCAGTTGACAAACGCGGGGGTGTCCTTGAGGCGGAGAGGGATCGTCTCGGCCAAACGTCCGCCCGGTTCACGGTCGCCGAAGAGGATGTCGCTTGTCGCACTGCCGCCGGCCTGTCCGGCCAGCCACATTTCGAGAATCGCCGGCGCCTGGTCACGGAAGTCTTCCATGTTCACAACGGACCCGTTGCTGAGAACGATGATGACGTTCTTGTTGACGTCGAGGACTTCCGCGACGAGTTGTCGCTGCGTCCGTGGGAGCTCGAGGTGCGTGCGGTCGTACCCTTCGGACTCGTCGATCGGTGGCAGGCCGAGGAAGACAACGGCCACTTCTGCGGTACGCGCAATCTCCACCGCCTGCGTCCGGAGACTTCCGTCGTCGTCGCTGTCGATCGTGAATCCTGGAGCGAAGGCGACATTGCGGCCGGCTCGGCTTCTGATAGCCGACAGGGCATCGTCGAGACGAGTCGGGTTGATGTGCGAGCTGCCGGCCCCCTGATATCGCGGTGTGCGAGCGAACTCACCGATCACCGCAATGGTGCCGCCGTTCGACGGGTCGAGCGGCAGGATACGGCCCTCGTTCTTCAAAAGGACGGCGCTGGCGGCGGCGATCTCCCGAGCCAAGGTGTGGTGCGCGTCCCAGTCGGCAGTGACCGGCCGGCGCGTGGCGCGAAGACGCTCGTGAACGGTGAGGATACGACTCGCGGCTTCGTCGATGGTGTCCTCACTGATCCGTCCCGACTGGACGGCGGCGGCGACCGCGGCGGGCCCACGGCCATGGCTGGGCGGCATTTCAAGGTCGAGGCCCGCGTCGACCGCCGCGACGGCGTCCGTCACTGCGCCCCAGTCGGAAACGACATAACCGTCGAATCCCCACTCGTCTCTCAGGACGGAGGTGAGGAGCCATCGGTTCTCTGAGGCGAACACACCGTTGATGCGGTTATAGGAGCACATCACAGTTGCAGGACGAGCTTCTTCGACGATGATCTCGAACGGGCGAAGGTAAAGCTCTCGTAAGGTGCGCTCGTCTACTTCGGCGCTGATGCGCTGGCGGTCGGTCTCCTGGTCGTTGGCGACGAAGTGCTTGACGGAGGCACCCACGCCCTGATCCTGGAGGCCACGCACCCAGGCGGCTCCGAGCTTTCCCGAAAGCAACGGGTCTTCGGAGAAGTACTCGAACGATCGTCCGCACAGCGGCGATCGCTTCAGGTTGACGCCGGGACCGAGGAGGACGTCGACACCGAGCTCGCGGCTCTCGACGCCCAGTGCCGCGCCCATCCGCTCGAGAAGGTCGGTGTCCCAACTCGACCCGGTTGCTGCGGCCGTCGGAAACGCTGTCGAGGGGATGCTCTCGTTGATGCCGAGATGATCTGCTGCTGCGTCCTGCTTGCGGACGCCGTGGGGGCCGTCGGTCAGTGTGGCTCCGGTGATGCCGACGCGTTCGATGTCGGCGGAGCGCCAGAAGGAGCCCCCGCTGAGCAGGGAGGTCTTCTCGTCGAGGGAGAGGGAGTCGAGGTGCGGGTGTCGCATGGATGACCTTTCTGGGATGGTCCGGGTTGGTGGTTCAGGCCTTCGGATCACGGTGTTGACGTGACCAGCGTTGGCAGAGAGGGAGGGGCTGCAAAGCTAGAATCAGTGGCATGTCCGCCGAGCAGATCCCGCAGCAGACGCCGCCTGGCGGTGGTCCTCGCGGCCGTTACGCGAAGAGCGAGGCGGTGCGGGAGTCGATCCTCGTTGCGTGCATCGAGGCGTTCAGTGTGAGCGGCTTCCACGGGTCGACGATGAAGGACATCGCTCAGCGTGCCGGGATCAGCCAGACCGGTCTGATTCATCATTTTCCGGACAAGGCGGCCCTGCTGGTCGAGGTGCTCAAGGAGCGCGACTTGCAGATGTCGTCGATCATGCGGTCGACCGACCAGCACGACTTCTTCCACGCGCAATTGGATGTCGTGCGCGATAACGCGCTTCGGCCCGGTCTGCTGCAACTGCACACCACGATCAGTGCAGAGGCGACGGATGCGGAGCATCCGGCGCACGAGTTGTACCGGGAACGGTACGACAACCTGAGAACGTACCTGACGGCGTTGTTCGAAATGCATCAGGCCAAGGGGTTGTTGCGCGTGGATGCGTCCCCGCGGGCCTTGGCAAGCCTCTTCGTGGCTGCTCTCGACGGGCTGCAATTGCAGTGGCTCTATCACCCGGAGGAAGTGGACGTCGCGGAAAGCCTCCAGGCTCTCGTGGATGCGCTTCTGAAAGGCATCTACTGACCGACGGTCACTCATGACGCCGCACCCGGACGACCAGGTCGCTCTGCCGAGGCAACTCCATGGAGAAGGTACCCGAGTGCTGGCCAGGCTGTTGCTGGATCGTCATCGCCCACGGGTCAATGAAATCGACGATGGCGGGGACGCCTTCCGGCCAGGTGAATGTGTAGGACTTGGGTTGGAAGTGGCTGAAGGTCACGAGTTCGTACTCGCCCGCGATGCCGGCCCGTTTGATGTGCGAGAGACCGCTGAGTGGGTCGAGACGCCCGGACGGGCATTCGTTCACAAGCCCGGCTAGGAAGGCGACCCGGCGCGGCGACTCGCCGGCGAGTGTGCCGCCGGTCGCCCACCAGAGACGGGACTGATCATTGAGGTACGTTTCGCCATGCGTGGCGTACGCGCCGCGGATCATGATCCCCCAGAATCGGCGTACGACCTCCTCGGCGGTCAGGGAACCCCATTCGAAATCGACGTCGCCTTCGTACCCGAACTCGTCCACAACGACCGGCTTGCGCCACTGTGAAAGCCAGGTCTCCACGTGAGCGACCGGTGAGTCCGCATCGATCTTCTGGATGCTGCAGTGTGTCGCCCATTCGGCACCGTGGTCGAATATGCGGGTGCCATTGTGGATCGACAGAAGATGGGATGCGTGGTCTTCCGATTGGATGACTCGCGCGATCCGATGCCAGTCGTGGTCCCGTTTGTCTGGCATGAGGTCGTACTCGTTGGCGAGCGACCACCAAACGTTGGCGAAACCGGCAAGTCGACGGACCAGGTAGCGCGTGTAGCGATCGTCCGCTGCCGTACCCATCGACTGGAATCCCCACCGGTCATAGGGGTGGAAAAGTATGACGTCGGCTTGAATGCCGAGCTGGGCAAGATCGATGATCCTGGATTCGAGGTGACGGAAGAACTCTGGATCGAATCGAGTCGTATCCCATTCTCCGTCGTCGTCGTGCGGGAAGGGAAAACGGGGCGGCTCGCTCCGGGTGAGGTTGTAGTGCTTGGGGAACACGCACATACGGACCTTGGTGAAGGGGCTGGCTGCGAGCGAGACGAGGGTCTCTCGCTCGTGCTCCTCCTCCTGGTGAGTCCAGGCGTAGAGCGTCGTCCCGATGGGGACGAAGGGGCGACCATCGGCGTAGGTGAAGTGTGTTCCGTCGGCGCGGACCGGTCCGGGAGCGGATCCGGCGTCGACGTGGACAGACCCCACGATGGCGTTCAGGGATCGAGCTGTCGATCCGGTCGTAAAGCTCCAGGTCCCCGGACGCGTCGGCAGGAACCGAATTCGGTACTGGCCGTCGCCGTCGTAGAAGCCACCTACGCGGATTACTCCATCGTCGTCGGAGAAATCGGCCCACACATCGACGTCCACGTACGGATTGCCGTGCGCCGGACCGGTCAACCGCAGGTCGAATGTCTCCCACTGTTGCGTCGTTGCGGGTGCATCGAGCCGAGCGGTGCCCTCGGGCACATCCGCTGACTCGTACCCGGGATCCGGGGTGATTGGAGGCTGCTCGACCGTCCCGGAGACCTCGACGTGAGCGAGCTCGGCAAGAAGCGCCGAGCTCGCCGCGGTGTCAAGTCGGGCGTAGTCCATCAGGGTTCCGATGACCATGGTTCGGACCGTGTCGGCGCTCTCAGGCAGCTCGAATAGCTGTGGGAGGGCAACACGGAGCGCGGAGCGTCCCCGTTCGTCGTCGAGGATCTCCGAAACACGGGTCTGCCGGTCCGCCGTTGCCATGGTCGTTGCTGCTAAATGCGGCGTTCAGCGCGTGCCGCGAACCTTGGCGAGGATGATGGAACCACCGATCAGTGTGCAGATCGCGGCGACGATGAAGAGGAGGCCATAGTTCTTGTCGGCGCCCGTGACGCCGATGACGAGGATGACAGAAGCGATCAGCGGGCCAATGGCCTGGGGGAGCATCGTGGCGTAGTTGTTGATCCCGATGTAGCGTCCCGCGTCGGTGTCGCGCTCAGGCAGGATGTCGAGGACGATTGCCTGGTCGACTGAGGCGAACGCGCCGACAGCGATCGAGGTGATCAGCGAGCCCGTGATGAGCAACGGGAGCGCGGTGCTGAAGGCCATGATCAAGACGCCGGCGGTGAAGAGGACGGCTGAGACCATGACGAGCAGGCGCCGTCGCTTGAGTTTATCGGAGAGCCATCCGCCTCCGAGGGCGCCGAGTGATCCGGTGAGGACCCCGCCGATCGAGAGGATGACGATAATTCCGCCGATCTGGCTGACCGTCACGCCCATGCGAGCGGCGAAGAAGAAGGTCGTGAAGGTCGTGGAGAAGCTCAGACCGAGGTTGAAGATCACGCGTCCGAGGCAGTTCCAAGCGAAGTCGACATGCTTGCGCGGGTTGAAGACGAGGTTGCCGAAGAAGGTGCTGAGGCGGAGCTTCTCCGTGTTGACGAGCGAGGGATTGGGGTCGTCTTTGACGAAGATCACGAACAGGGCGATGGTGATCGCACCGATGACGCCAGGGACAAGGAAAACGAGAAGGTCCTTGCCGATGAAGGCTGAGGCCAACCCGGCACCGACGATGGGGCCAAGATTCTGGACGAATCCGACGAGCCCGGAGACCTTGCCGCGCTGCTCCTCAGGCACCTTGTCTGCCTGGGAGTAGATGATGCCGGGCAAAACCATCGCACCCCAGCCCAGCTGGGTGAGCACCCAGGCGATCCCGAGGACGATGAGATTCGGTGCGATTGCGAGGCCGGCGAGAGCAATGAGTCCGAGGATCGTTCCCGCGATGAGGTAGGGGCGACGGCGGCCGAGCCGCGATCGGGTCCTGTCGCTGAACATGCCGATGATCGGTGTCGCAAGGAGAGCCGCGATCGCGCCAATGCCGGTGATATAGCCGAGGATCTCGGGGTGGCCTGGCGCGAGTTCCTCGACCTTGAGCGAGAGGGAGAGGGCGATGGGCGTGACGAGCGCGAGGTAGCCGCCGAACGCGGCAAAGGTGACAAGGGTGATGTAGCTGCGCCCGACGCGCTTGCGCGGCAGCGAAGGTGTTTCGACATCGATGGCCGCGGCCGCGGCAGTACTGCCTTCGAGCGCCTGTCCGACAGGGATGCCGCCCTCGATGGGCTCCCCGCCAACAGCGGGAGTCAACTGTTCCGACGCTGCTCGGGACGTGGGGGTGTCGGACATCGGGATCCTCCTTGATCAGGGCTTTCGGGTGAATTTCGAAATTAGATACTAATTTCGAATTACGGGGAATGTAGCACACCTCCCTCCCTTGAAGCACGTTCACAATTCTGGAATGCGGTGTTACTTTTGACACTGCGTTCCAAGAAAAGGAGTGAGTCATGGGTCGAGTTGATGGTCGAGTCGCATTGATCAGCGGGGCCGCGCGGGGGATGGGCGCCGAGCATGCGCGCGTACTCGTCGACGAGGGGGCCTCAGTGGTGATCGGCGATGTCCTTGACGACGAGGGAGCTGCCCTTGCCGCGGAGCTCGGTGGCCGGGCCAGGTACGTGCATCTCGACGTGCGGGAATACGCGCAATGGGAGACCGCGGTCGCCACTTCGCTGGCCGCGTTCGGGCGACTGGACATCTTGATCAACAACGCCGGCATCGTGCGAAGCGCTCCGATTGATGTGCACCCAGTGGCCGACTGGGACCTGGTGATCAGTGTCAACCTGAGCGGTGCGTTCTACGGAATCCGAGCGAGCGCTGAGGCGCTCAAGGCTTCCGGTCACGGGTCGATCATCAACGTCTCCTCGGACGCCGGCCTACAGGGGTACGAGCAGATCACCGGCTACAACGCATCGAAGTTCGGTCTTCGCGGCCTGACCAAGAACGCTTCGCTCGACCTCGGTCGGTACAACGTCCGGGTCAACACCATCCACCCCGGTCTCATCCGCACGCCCATGATCGGCGGTCTCGACTTTCCGCAGAACCACGTGGCGCTGCACCGGCTCGGCGAGATGTCCGAGCTCAGCTCGCTTGTGCTCTTCCTAGCGAGCGACGACTCGTCGTTCTCGACGGGAGCCGAGTTCGTCGCCGACGGCGGCGAGAGCGCCGGCCTCGCCCACTACTGAAGTAATCCCCCAACAGAAAGGTCACACAGTGACACGCAACCTCTCGTTTCTCGAAGGCTCCCTCGACGGCCAGGTCGCCCTGGTGACCGGTGCTGGCCAAGGACTCGGACGGGATATCGCCATTGCGATGACGCAGGCCGGCGCCCAGGTCGCGGTCATAGACATGAACGCAGACACGGCGGCGTCGGTCGCCGGCGAGCTGTCACAGTTCGGCGCGCCCGGACTCGCGATCACCTGCGATGTCAGCGTTCGCGAGCAAGTGGACGCGACCGTCGACCAGGTCATCTCCGACTTCGGAGGCATCGACGTCCTCGTGAACAATGCCCAGAACGTGCGCGTGGTCCAACGATCGTTCCTCGAGACCGATGAGGCGCTCCTCCAGGCGCACCTCACGAGCGGACTGTACGGCACCTACTATTTCATGCAGGCCGCCCACCCGACGCTCAAGGAACGTGGCGGACGCGTGATCAACCTAGGCTCGGGCGCGGGTGTGGGGGGACTCAAGGATCACTTCGCGTACGCCGCGACGAAGGAGGCCATCCGCGCGACCACCCGGGTCGTCGCGCGCGAGTGGGGTGCCGACGGCATCCGGGTCAACGCGATCTGCCCCGCCGCTTTCGACACCCCTGCCATGAAGGTCTTCCTCGAGAACGCCGGCCAGGAGGCGCGGGACTGGATGGTCACGCAGATCCCGGTCGGGCGTTTCGGCGGCGGCGACGAGGTCGCCTCGGTGGCGGTGTTCCTCGCGAGCGACGCGTCGAGCTACATCACCGGCCACACTCTCATGGTCGACGGCGGTTCGAACATGGATGCCGGACGCTAAGCCGGACGCGGAGACGGCCGGCCCATGGCCGTCGTCTCCGCGACGCACCCACGCCCGCGTCTATAGTCGGAAGGTGCTTCGGGGACAGAGTAGGGCTATCGCGTTCGACGCGCTGAGAGAGCGATTCGAACAGGTGACCCTGGAGCTCGTCCTTGAGCGCGGATTCGACGATGTAACCCTCGTGGAGATTTCCGATGCTGCGGGAGTCTCTCGCAGCACGTACCTGCGCTACGTGGGCTCGAAAGCGGAAGCTGTGGTCGGGGGTCTAATGTCGGTCGGCAACCAGATTGCTCAGCGACTCCGGGAGCGCCCGTCCGACGAATCGGATTGGATTGCGCTGCGCCGCGCCTTCGACGCAATCACCGAGGCACATGGGACGAACGCCCAGCGGCTCCTGCAGCTGGTCGAGTCGGTCCGTACCAACCCGGGCCTCAGCGGATCCTTGGCGTTGCAGCGGGATCAGTGGCGCGATGTAATCGCCGAGGCCGCTGTGGCGCGGCGCCCCGAGACGTCACCACGTCAGGCGCAAGCCCGTGCGGCCGCAGCCCTAGCGGCGTTGGATGTCGCGGTCATCGAGTGGTCAGACTCGTCTGGCAGGGAGCGGTTCGAGGCGGCTCTCGACGCCGCGTTCGACGCCGTGGGGACTGCTTCGAACCACTGAGCGCTCACGCGCTGACTGCGTCCTCAAGAGGTGCCTCGAGCACGGCTGCCGTCTCTGGGAACTTCTTTGTGCGAGGGATGAGAACTGCCAACAACACGCACAGTAAGGCGGCCCCGAGTCCCATCGCGAGCGTCGCCATGAAGCCCTGCTCGGTCGGCCCGGTCACTCCGCCGCTGGTTGTCACGGATTGGGCGAGGACGGCGCCGATGACCGCCGAGGCGATCGATGTCCCGAGCGAGCGCATCAGGGCGTTGAGCCCGTTCGCCGCGCCCGTCTCCGATGCGGGAACCGCCTGCATGATCAGTGCCGGCATGGCCGCATACCCGAGCCCGACTCCGACGCCGAGAAGAATGTTCACGATCAAGATCTGCCAGAACTCGGCGTGGAAGAGGATCGCCGCCGCGTAACTGATTCCGATGACTCCTGCGCCTGCGATTAGAAGGGGCTTGGGCCCGCGGAGCCGCTCCAGGCGTCCAGCGATCGGCGATATGGCCATCATCGCGACCCCGGAGGGCGCCAAGACGAGGGCAGCGGCCACGAGGGAGAGGCCCAGGCCGATTCCTGTGCCGACGGGCAGTTCGAGAAGCTGCGGAAACACCACGTTGGATGCGAAGAGGGCGAAGCCCATCGCGGCTGAGGCGAGGTTGGTCAGGAGCACCGCTCCGCGCGCGCTGACACGGAGGTCCACGAGCGGGTCGGTGATGTGCAGTTCCAGGAAGCCCCACGCGAGCAGGACGACGATTCCAGCGATCAGGAATCCCAGCGTGCGCGTGTCGCCCCAACCCCATTCGCTTCCCCGCGAGATGGCGATGAGGACGCCGATCAGGCCGAGCGAAAGTCCCACGATCCCGACGACGTCGAGTCGGGCGGGTGTTCGCATTGTGCTCGCGGGCACGAACACGGCGTAGAGGAGGAAGCATGCCACAGCGATTCCTGCCGCAACCCAGAACAGAGCGTGCCAGTCGAAGTTCTCAGCGACAAGCGCACTCAAAGGAAGGCCGAGGGCTCCGCCCACGCCGAGCGTGGCGCTGACGAGCGCGACGGCCGATCCGAGACGTTTCGCCGGCAGGACGTCGCGCAGGATGGAGATGCCGAGCGGGATCACGCCGGCGGCCATTCCCTGCAGGACGCGAGCGATGATCAGCGGGATGAGGGCAGAGGACAGTGCGGCCAGGATCGCTCCCGCCGCTTGGAGCAGAAGGAGTGCCATAGCGATCCGGCGTTTTCCGTACATGTCGCCGAGGCGGCCGGCGATGGGCGTGCAGATCGCAGCGGCAATAAGCGTCGATGTGATGACCCAGGGGGTGTCCTCACCGGACGCGTGCAACAGTTGCGGAAGCCGCGGCTGAATCGGGATGAGGATCGTCTGCATGAAGGATGCGCCCAAGCCCGCGAACGCAAGAACGGCGATGACGAATCCGTAGGGACGAGTGGTTCGGGGGTGGTCTGGCATGGTTCCCTTTCGTGAGACTGCGTCTCATGCAAGAGATAGCGTATCGCGTTTAGACTATCCGAGTGACCAATGCCGTTCGGGAGCGCAGCCGGGAAATTCTGCGTGCGCAGCTCGCGACCGCGGCTTCCGACTTCTGCGCGGAGCACGGGTTCGATGACGTGACGGTGGACGAGATTGCGCAGAGCATCGGCGTCTCGCGCGCGACGTTCTTTCGGTACTTCGGCTCGAAGGAGGACGCGGTCGTTTCCGCGCTGCGAGACGAGCACGACTCGCTTGCCGACCGCGTGCGCGTGCAGGCTGAGCCAGGGCAGGTTGCCCTTGATGCCGTGCGTCGGGCTCTGGAGCCCACGGTGGCGACATCGCGCGCGAATCCGGTGCGACTGCGCGGACGGATCGCAATGATCGTGGCGAACCCATCGCTTCGTGCGCGGCTCGCTGTCGATCGGGCCGACCAACGCGCGACGCTTGCTTCCGCGCTGGAACCGTTTGTGCACGACCGGCAGACCGCGTTGGCCGTCGCCATTACCGCGTCGGGAGCCATCGAGCTCGGCTGGAGCTTGTGGGCCGCGGATCCGGCCCTCGACCTCGGCGATGCGTACGACACTGCGTTCCGCCTTGTCGATGGCGCTGCGGCCGTCCGGCTGGACATTACTGGTTTCGATTCGCGGGATCAATGAGCGCGGCCCACACCGCGAGGTGGGGCCGCGCTGGTCTGGTTGTGTCAGGGCTCAGTGATCGCGCTTGCGTTCTGAGTGTCCGAAGGGGGCGTTGCGCTCCTTGCGCACGACCCGGACTGCTTCGGTCCCGGTCAGCGGGGCGCCGGAAATGATCTCGGTTTCGACGGCTACCTCTCGCCGCGCGAGGACTTCGGAGCTGATGGACTTCATGTTCTGCTCCAGGCGGTGATAGCGCAGTGCCACGATCCCCGTGATGAGGGCGAAGATGGCGGGGATCCAGCTGTTGAGCGCGATGATTCCGTGGACGGCGGTTGGACTCTGCGTGCTGGCCGCGCCGGCATATCCGGAGACCGCCAAGACGATTCCGAGCACGCCTGCAGCGAGCGCTGCGCCCACCGTGCCGGCGAAAGAGTAGAGCGCGCCGCCCACGCTTTCGAGACGACGGTTGCCCTTCCATTCGTTGTACGTTGCGTTGTCGATGATCAGGATCGGCGCAAGGAAGTTGACTGGCAGCGCCGCGAGGCCGGTCAAGACGGCCGAGACCATGATCAGGGGGAGGTTTGCACCGGCGAACATCATCACCATGTAGCCAATGACGCCAATGAAGCTGGAGATTGCGATCATTCGCGAGATCGAGAACTTGCGGATGAGTGCTGGGAAGAAGAACATCAGCGGGATGAGTGCCACGTACGAAATGGCGACAATGCCCTGCAGGCCGATGTTGCCGACGATGTAGCGAAAGTAGTACGCGCCTGCAGAGATGCTTCCATAAAGCCCGACGAGCACCGCCATGCCCGAGAGCACCCAGATGTACGGGTTCGTGCGGAGGGTACCGAAGATCTCCCGCATGCTCACGCGCACGGCCTGGATCTCGGCTGCGTCCTTCGACTCGCGGAATACCCAGAACCGGACGAGACCGATTAGTGTCGCGGGAACTGCGATGCAGATAGCGACGAGGGACCACGCTGCAGGATCCTTGCCTGCTGTTTGGATCGCGATCGGCATGCCCACCGTGATGATGATCGCGACGAGGACTGTGACGAGTCCGGTTTTGGCGGAGACATCACTGTAGTGCTCTCGTCGGGGGAACACCCGGGCCGTGAAGAGCGGGTTGTTCGCCTGGTAGAGCGGCATGAAGAGAGCGGTGAGCAGGATGTAGGAGCTAAACAGCCAGATGTACTTGGCAACATCGCCGAGAGCGCCGGGTGTTGAGAACATGAACGCCGTGGCTGCCCAGCAGGCGATGATGATGAGGTCGAACGGCCGTGCCTTGCCCCACTTCGTCTCGGGGGCGCGGTCTACGAGCCATCCCGTGAAAAGCGCTCCAACTGCGTCCAAAATCTTGCTCACGACGAGGAGGATGCCGACGACGGCGGGGTTCAGCCGCAGAGTGTCGGTCGCGTAGATCGTGAAGTAGCCGGTCATGACAACTAGCGCGTTCATCGAGAATGAGTGGGCGGACCAGGGGATGACCCGCCAGATCGAGACCCTGTCCTGGCGTTTCAGCGCTTTCGCGCTCGCGCGTTCCTCTTTTGAGGGCTTCTCCACGGTGGGTGCTTCCTTGATCGACGCCATCGTCATCATTCCTTGAGTGTGTGAGCCGAGAATACGGCTGCGGAGGCTTGGTGAAAAAACTGTACGTCCTCGTCAGCGTAAAAAGCAAGATGAAAGTTGAGTGTACGCATGTTTTCAAACGGAGACGAGCGATCTGTTGTGAACACAGATCGTTCTTTTCCGACACTTGACGTGTGAAAATGGAGCAAATACCAATGTTCGAGAAGTTGGCTAAGGTGATCGAATGAGCAATCTCGGTTCGAAGCGCGGCCCATACGCGCGATCGCTCAAACGCCGCGAGGACATCGCGAGTGCTGTCCTGGAGCTGATCGACGAGGTCGGTCACGAGGGCGTAACCACCACGCTGGTGGCGGATCGCTCGGGCATCAGCGAAGCAACTGTCCTCTACCACTTCCCGTCCAAGGACCACATGCTGGTGGCGGCACTCCAGAGAGCGGACGAGCTCACGGCAGCTGAGTCTGGTGTGACGGATCTGTTCAGCAGCGATTTCGAGCCGGATCCCCATGGCCTGGATCTGTTCGCCGACACGCTCTCGGCAACCAGTGGGGTCGACACGAGTGCACGCGCCCGTCTTCTCTACATGCTGCGTGGTCAGGCTGCGACACCCGGGAGCCCGGCAGCGACCTATTTCGAGGAACGGGATGCGCGGTCCATCGGTATCTTCGCCAAGCTCATTCAGGCGAGGCAAAGCGCCGGCCTGGCGCACCCAGCCGTAAATGCGCGCGACGCGGCGACGCAGTTCATCGCCATGTGGAACGGTCTCGGTGCCATGGCCTTCCTCCACGATGATGTCGAGGTCAATCGACTGCTCCTGCAGGCATTGCGGCTCCTGCTCGGCGAGCAGGTGATGGCTGCGCGGATGCGCCTGGACGACCTGCAGCCGTAGGCTCAACTCACGACGACTCGCACGCGTCCAAGATTTTCGATCCGCGCGTATGGGCTCGTCAGGTCGCCTCGATCCTGGGCCGCGACACGCGCGGTGACGAAGTAGACGCCAGGGGTGGCAAACGAAGCCGACCGCTGGGACTCGACCTGTGCCGCCGGCTGGACCTGATCCGTGTCGGAGAACGCGCCGGAACCGTCGAGATCCCATGCGATCTCGACGATGCGCGTGGCCTCCTCTGGCGCGCTCGCCATCGCGGTGAACGCTACGGACTCTCCTACGGCGACCTCGGCCCGGTCGGAGCCGTTCGACGTGACATCGATGGTGGGCTGCACGCCCCGTCTGCGATCTGCGGATCGGGGTGCGAGCACCTGTCCGTCAGTCACGGCAAAGTTCGTGGACCGCGCGGGCGCGATCCCTTCTTCAGCCCAGCGAGAGACCTGGCGGAGTGCCACGTGCAGTACCCCGAGGTAAGAGACGGTGTGCGTCGGGTGTTCTTGGGCGCCGACATCGGCGTGAAGTGCCCGGTCGACCATCCAGACCCGGAGGTGATCGTCGGTGGCCGTTCCGAGGTGCTCCCGCACCTTGCCTGCATACCAGTGGGCCTGCCACGGGTAGGCCTCGCGATCGTGCATCGCCTCGACGACGATCATCTTGCCCTCGATATCGCCGGACTGGAGGGCCCCGGACGCGCCTCGGGTCATCAGTGGGCCGACGAGAAGATCCCGCTGCGGGTAGGTCGGCGCGCCCGATGTGTCACGGAACTGGTCCCAGACGGTGAACTCGGCCCCCGGCACCTGGTGGCGGTGGTAGGTCTGGGCCGCGAGGAAGTTGCTGTTGTCGACCTTCACCTTGTCGCCGACTCGCAGCTTCTTGAGCCCCGGGTACAGGTCGGGGAAGTCAACGAAGGCTAGGTCGCCGTCGATGCGTTGCAGGTTAGCGCGAACGCCCTCCGCTTCGCCGTCGAGAGCTGTCAGGATGGAATTCGACGGATCGACGTGGGGAGCGTCGGCCACGCGGAACGCGACCATGACATCGTCGCCGATTTGCGGGCCCTTGAACGCCTCGTCGACTCCACCGGCCGGTCCGGTCGTCTCCCCGAGAAGGCCGGCACGCGCTGCCTCGGAACGGGAGTACACCTCGGTGACAGTGGTCGAGAGGATGACGCGGTCGCGATGCACCGACGAGGCTGGGTCGTGGCCAAGATATCCAGGCTTCGTCCAGAAATCATCGAAGTAGGTCGGGTCGATTGCCTCGAGGGACTGGTATAGAACGCCGAACGCCTGAGTGCCCATCGTGCGGTGGCCGTACCAAGCTTTCGGCGGAAAGCCCATCTTGGTCACCTCCGTGAGTGCTTCGCGCTGCTCGTCGTTGAGGCCGTCTTCGAGACCATGATCAGCCCCGGGCTCCGTCGCATCGACGATCCGATCGAGCACGTCCCGGAGGACTCGCATCGCGTGCATCCGCACTGTGAAGACGTTCGGGATTGCGACCGGGCTCCCGATGACGTGGGGAACGAAGCCGTCCCAGGCGCCGCGCGTGTTCTCTGCACACGCGATCGTGCGGAACCCTCCGCCCGAGCCGCCGTAGGCGTAGCCATACGTGCGGTGGTCACCATAGACCTGTCGTGCGACCTCCTTGGCATACCGAGCAACTGCGGCATTGGCGCGGAAGGCGCCGATGCTCGGGTCGTTGTCCAGTTGGGGCTTGGACAAGTCGATGGCCCCGCCGCCGTTGGTTTCGACGAAGAAGGCACCCGAGTCGAATGCGAAGCCGACCTTGTCGTCGATTCCGTTGAACCCGAGTGCGAGATTCTCACTCTCGGGAACGGGAGTGATGTGCTGGAAGAAGCGCCCTTCGTAAGTGTTGCTTGAAGGGAAGTAGAACGAGAACCGAGTCTCGGTTCCTTGGAAGCCGCCGTGAACGTACCGGTAGGAATAGGGCTCTGAGCGCTGTTCGTCGAGGTCGATAAACGGGCGATCGAAAACCGCGTCCTCGGACTGAACTCGAGCGAGTGTTTCAGACATGTGGATCCCTCCTGGGTCGCGCCATCGCGTAGGTCTAGCGTAAAGCGAAACTTGAGTGAATGCCAAGTTTGATCGCTGCAGACGGCGCATATCAACGACGGATGCCGCAAGAAGAACCGTCAAATTAGTCTATCGGGTAAGATTCATCAACCGTTGTCGGCTACGAGGAGGAAAAGCCAGTCGCCGTCTGCTGGCGGCTTCGGGATCTCCAATGTCCCCTGGTTCGGCGAGTTTCCGATTGACACGACCCAGGATTCGCCGGTGCGCGGATCGAACCAGCCGAGGGTGAACGCGGTCTGGGGGAGTCCGGTGATTTGGGCGTTGCCTTCGTCGTGCCTATAGGTCTCGCCGAAGTAGGCAACCACCGTCAGGCGATTCTCATCTGCCGAGACGAATGGGAAGTAGAACAGCTCGTTGGTCCAGAAGTCGGTACTAAACAACTCTGGAGCCGGCTTCAGCATCCACCAGTCGATTCCTTCATAGAAGCGCCGCAGGTATCCCATCTGCGTCGCCCCCGGGAGCTCCACTCCGTCGTACCAGGGCGATCTGCCCCACATCGAAGTGCTGTCATTCGCGTCCCATGCACCGTTCCAGATGCCTTGGCCGCCGTATGAGTAGCCACAGCAGCCGGATTGAATCGCCCGGTACGCGACCTGGCGCACCATCGTGTCGGTGACCGTTCGGCGCCCGTTCGATTCGACGCTGGTCAGGCCCTCGTAGAAGCTTTCACCCTCGACCAGTGGCTTCCCCGGATAGGTTCGGAGGTGGTCCTCCCAGTGTGCCTTCCCCATGTCCATGTCTCCGTGCCCGAGCTGGCTCAACGCGAAGGTCAGCCAATCCTCGGACTGGAAGTCAGCAGGCATTGGCCGTTCGTTCGTCAGGTGCGCGGTGATGGGGTGGTGATAGGCGTCCGCTTCCTGGATTGCGAGAGCGACGTTTCGCCAGGCGTCAAGACGCTGAGTCCTCAGCTCAGGGTCGTAGCCCGCGACTTCGCCCCCGAGCGTCCAGACCAGAGGATATGCGCCATATCGCGCCACGATCTCGCGAGCGAATCGTTCCACCGCGGCGGGTCGCTCGTCGACGGCGCTGTACCAGCCCAACCCGACTGCGTGGACCAACCCGGCGTTGGCGATGTATTCGAATCGTGGATCGAGGATCTCCCGGAAGAAGGAAAGGTCGAGCTCGTCATCGCTGACGAGGCGATCCCAGAACGTCGGCGGTGTCCACGACAGAATGTTCGACTGATACACGCTGAATCCCTGTCGAATTCGCAGATCAACAGTGTCGCGGAACTGTGACGTCCAGCCTGGTTTGTTCGACTCGTCCCAGCGTTCCCAGGCGAACCGCCAGTGAGTGTCGCCGAGCCAGAAGAACGGTGTGCCGTCCTGGTGCTGAAGGTAGGTTCCAGTCGGGGAGGCGCGGAGGAAACCGTGTTCATAGACGGGGTGGGAGAGCTCCGTTTCCGCGCAGGTGAGAGTCCCCGAGTTGCCGTGCAATCCACGATCAGAGGTTTCGGAGGCGGTCGTTTGGTATGTCCAGTCGCCTGCTACCGGTAGAGCGACGCGGACGCGCCAGAGCCGGCCGCCGTCAAAGAAGGCGGGCCGGTGGAGCGTGATCCCCTGAGGTCCTGTGAACAATACGTCGACTCGAGAGCCCGGGTCTGGCTTCTCGGCGGCACTCTCGAAAGTGATCTCGCGGGGTTTCCACACAGTCACGGGGGACACGGCTACTCCTCAGGTCGACCTCAACGGCGTTCAATCCATCGTTGCCGACTTGCAAACATGCAGGCTCGACCCGGGATAATTTTGCGCAAAACCGATCGATGTCGACGGAATGAAACGTTGAGACGCTCGGTATGGCGATCACCGGCTCCAAGGCTCCTGCGCGACTAACCGGAGGTCGTGCTCCGGGGGCGGAGCACGGGCGCGACGACGTAACGAAGCGGCTCCGTGCGGCCGCGGATACGTTCGAGCAGGAGTCGGGCGCTGGCCCGGCCCGTCTCCCGGCCCGACTGATTGATGGTGGTCAAACCCACCCGCGGGATCCCGGCGATCAGAATGTCGTCGTAGCCCGCGACGGCGACGTCACCGGGAACGTGCAGGCCACGTTGATCCGCCGCGCGGAGCACGCCGAGAGCGGCGATATCAGCTCCAGCAAAGATCGCCGTCGGTGGTGCGGCTTGGTCGAGCAGCAGCTGGGCCGCGTCGTAACCCCCCTGTTCGGTGTAATTGGTCACGACGAGCTCAGGTTCCAGTCCGTGCTCACGCATTGCGATCTCGTAGCCACGCTGACGCTCCGTGTGGGAAAGGACATGCTGTCCTCGCAACCCACCAGAGGGCTGGCCTGTGTGGGCGATCCGGGTGTGACCGTTTTGGACGAGATGCTCCACCATCAACTGCGCCCCGCGGCGGTCATCGCTGACGACGGTGTCGAAGTTCCGGGACGTTCCGTGGCGCGCAACGACGACGGTCGGGATGTCGCGCCCGAGATCCTCCAGCCACGCCTGCGACGTCCACGGCGCAATCACGATCACACCGTCCACCTGCCTGTCGAACAAGGCCTCCAGACTGCGCCGCTGCTGTGCCGGATCGGTGCTCCCGCGGACCACGATCTCTTGATAGTTCGTGTCACCGAGTTCATCGCTGATTCCTTCCGCGATCTCCGGTTGGAACGGCGACGAGAACTCTGTCACCATCACGCCGATCGTGAAGGAGGTGCCGCGCATGCCGCGCGCGCCGGCGTGGGGACGATACTGCAGCGTCTCGATCGCCTCGGATACCCGCGCGCGCATCTGCGGGCTCACCCCTGAAGCCGACCGGAGGACCTTGGACACAGCCGACGTCGAGACGCCAGCGGCCTGCGCGACGTCGCTGATAGTGACTCGACGCCGCGGTGAAGTGGCGTCGGTATCGACAGAGGATGACATGGTGCTCCGACGTTAGCCGACTAGCGGCCGACGGGCAATGTGACCAAATCGAGACCAATTTGCGCAAAAAAAGGGCGCATTATTGCGGCGATTGGCGCGGGTCCTTACCTTCGAAACGTAGAACGATGCACGTCGCTGTCACCACGCAGGTGACCATTTGCACCAGAGGCGCGACAGCATCACATCCAACAAAGGAGTTGCAATGCGAAGCACCCGACGACGAGCGCTCCTCGCTCTGTCGATCCCGGTCCTGGTCACAGCTGTCGCCCTCAGCGGCTGCACTTCCGGAACCTCGTCCACGTCCGCTTCCGGCTCGAAGGACACCCTCACGCTCGGCATCACCGCCGACATCACCGGCTGGGACCCCTCGAACCAGCCGCCCTACCAGAACTACCCGATGATGGCGGTCTGGGACACCCTGATCCAGTGCGACAAGCTCGGTAAGGCTCTGCCCGGCCTGGCGGAGAGCTGGAAGATCAGCGACGACAACCGCACCCTCACGGCGACCCTGCGCTCCGGGCAGAAATTCTCCGACGGCACTGCTGCGGACGCTGCCGCGGTCAAGGCCACTTTCGAGTACGCGGCCAACAGTGGTGCCGGTTCGGCACGCTACAAGGGCCTGAAGGTCGAGACCCCCGATGCGACGCATGTCAGCCTTACGTGGCCGACGTCGAACCCGCTGATCGTGCTGAACACCTGCAACGTCCCGATCTCCACCCCGAAGGTATTCGCTTCCAAGTCGTTCACCGACCCGGTCGGTTCGGGCCCGTACACGCTGAACAAGTCGAAGACCACTCAGGGTTCGGTCTATTCGTTCACGAAGAATGACTCGTACTGGGGCTCGAAGGACTACCCGTACAAGAACCTGGTCGTGAAGGTGATCACCAGCGACACGGCAGTGATCAACGCTCTGAAGACCGGGCAGATCGACGGGTCGCTGGTCACGACCTCTACCGTCAACCAAGCGAAGTCCTCCGGACTGAAGCTGCAGACGCTGAAGGGCGAGACCACCCGCCTGCTCATCACTGATCACCTGGGCAAGACCATCCCGGCCCTGGGCAACCTCAAGGTCCGCCAGGCTATGAACATGGTCTTCGACAAGCAGGCCGTCGCCGACAAGCTCTACCTGGGCAACGCTGAGCCTGCGACGCAGATCTTCCGCCAGGGGAGCGACGCGTACATCGACGGCATGAAGGACCCGTACCCGTACGACGTCACCAAGGCCAAGGAGCTGATGAAGGAGGCCGGCTACGAGAACGGCTTCACTCTTACCATTCCCGTGATCGCCAACACTGGTGTGGACAAGCTCCTGCCGTACGTCACCCAGCAGCTTGGCCTGATCAACATCAAAGTCGAGCAGCAGGCGCTGTCGGGTCCGAACATGTTCAACGATCTGCTTGGTGGCAAGTACCCCGTGCCGCTGTGGCCGCTCGGGAACTACGGTGAGAGCCTCCAGGACATCTACGACTACGTCCTCACCGGGGGAATCTGGAACGTCTCCCACCAGCCCGACGCCACGATCGACTCTCTCTGGGCGAAGATCACCAGCAGCAGCGGTGCCGACCAGAAGAAGGCGGAGCAGGACATCAACAAGTACATCACCGACCAGGCGTGGTTCGTGCCGATGGCCTACCCGGACGGCTTCTACGCCTACAACTCCAAGATCACCGTGAACCCGGCGTCCGACTTCGCCGCGCTCAACCCGCTGCTGCGGGACTTCAAGTAACACCCGGGAAGAGGTTCGAGTCCCATGCTTGCACTATCCATCGCCAAGAAGTTGGCGCGCGCAGTCGCTGTGCTGCTCGTGGTCACCTTCGTCACCTTCTGCATGATGTTCGGCAACGGTGAAGGCATCGCCCGTGGGGTGCTCGGCCTCAACGCCCAGCAGTCCGACGTGGAGAAGGAAGTCGTCAAGCTGGGACTCGACCAACCTCTTCTTGTGCAATACGGAAAATGGCTCCTCGGAGTCGTCACCGGAGACCTAGGCCACTCGTACTTCACGGGCCAGTCCGTGAACGATGCCCTCGCGACCCGGGTCCCGGTGACGCTCTCCCTCGTGCTCGTCACCTTGATCCTCACCATGCTCCTGAGCGTGGCGATCGGGGTCATCGCGGCGATCTACGGAGGCTGGGTCGATCGCGTTGTCCAGTTCCTCACCGTCCTCGGCGCCGCGGTACCCGCCTTCATCATCGCCGTCGCGTTGGTCTTCGCCTTCGCGGTCGCGCTACCCCTCTTCCCCGCAACCGGATATATTCCGCTGACCGAGGATCCATCAGGCTGGACGAGATCCATCGCGCTGCCCGTCCTCGCGCTCCTCATCGGCTCGGTCGCCGGCGCCGCTAGTCAGATCCGCGGAGCCGTGCTCGACGTGCAGGGCAAGGATTTCGTGCGCACTCTCCGCGCCAGAGGAATCCGCGAAACGCCACTCCTTTTCAGACACGTTCTCCGGAGCGCGTCCGGCCCCGGCCTGACCGCTCTCAGCCTGCAGACCATCGCACTGCTAGGTGGTGCCGTCTTCGTCGAGCAGATCTTCGCATTGCCCGGCATCGGCCAACTCGCGAACACCTCCGCGCAGCAGGGTGACGTTCCCATCGTGATGGGCGTCGTGCTGGTCACCATCGTCTTCGTCCTGATCGTCAATCTCCTCGGCGACGTCGCCAACGCCGCGCTCAACCCGAAAG
This sequence comes from Microbacterium sp. X-17, assembly GCF_039615055.1. Lineage (NCBI taxonomy): Bacteria > Bacillati > Actinomycetota > Actinomycetes > Micrococcales > Microbacteriaceae > Microbacterium > Microbacterium sp. X-17. Next base: position 734,476 of record NZ_JBDHNI010000003.1, on the reverse strand, counting down.
CGAGGACACGATGAGCCTCCGACCCACAACCGAAGCCATGCTCGCTGTTAAGCGACAGCCGCGGCGCCGGCGCCCGTTGATCGTGCGTCTGGTGTTGAACCCGCTCGGAGCGGCGACCCTGCTCTTCCTCCTTTTCGTAGTCGTCCTGGGCGTCTTCGCCCCGCTCATCGCACCCACGCCGCCCAACTACGCGGACCTCGCCGCGGTGAACGCACCGCCGTTCTCGCCGGGACACCTACTTGGTGCGGACCAGTCCGGACGCGACGTCTTCTCCCGGCTTGTCTGGGGCACGCAGCCGACGATCATCGGATCGCTCATCGTCCTGTTCGTCTCCGTGATTGTGGGAGTCACCAGCGGCCTGATCGCCGGCTTCTTCCGGGGCAGGACAGAAGCGGTCGGCGGCTTCTTCTCCGACGTGATCATGTCCTTGCCCGGCATCGTCCTGCTGATCGCGCTTTACACCCTCACAGGCCCGAACATCCCGGCAGCCATGGCCGTCTTCGGGATCCTCGTCGCCCCCACCTACTTCCGACTTGTGCGTGCGGTGGTTGTCGGGGTTCGTAACGAGCTCTACGTCGACGCAGCTCGTGTCGTCGGCCTCTCCAACACGCGCATCATCGGGCGGCACGTCCTGTGGGCCGTCCGCGGACCCGTCATTATCCAGAGTGCATTCATCATCGCGGCCGGTATCGGTATCCAGGCCGGCGTCGACTTCCTTGGGCTGGGGGATCCCAAACAGCCTTCCTGGGGAAGTGTGATGCAGGATGCGTTCAACAACATCTATAACAACCCGGTCGGCGTCTGGTGGCCGGCGCTTCTGATCAGCCTCACGATCCTTAGCCTCGTCCTCCTTGGCAACGTGCTGCGAGACGAGCTTCAGTCCACGGGAGTCAAGCCGCTTACCGCACGCGGCCGTCGGGCTCTCGTCTCGAGAGGGGCGACGCCGGTTCACGCGGTGCCTCGGAGCACCTACGCGATCGCCGTGCGCGAACTCCGGATCGGCTACCCCGAGCACACGGGAGAGATCCGTGAGGTCGTACACGGAGTGGATCTCGAGGTGAGGCCGGGCGAGATCCACGGACTCGTCGGCGAATCCGGATCGGGCAAGTCGCAGATCGCCTTCTCCACGCTCGGCATCCTGCCCCGCGAAGCCGTCGTCCTCAGCGGCAGTATCTGGGTCGACGGCGAGGATCTCCTTGCGGATCCCAAACGGGGCGCGAGAGTCCGCGGCCGGAAGATCGGATATGTTCCTCAGGAGCCGATGTCGAACCTCGACCCGTCTTTCACGATCGGCGCGCAGCTGACGTATGGGCTGCGTGCGGTCAAGTCGATTTCGAAAAGGGACGCCCGCGCTCAGTTGCTCGCGCTCCTTGAGCGGGTTGGCATCCGGAACCCCGAACAGGTCTTCAAGATGTATCCGCACGAGATCTCCGGCGGAATGGCTCAGCGTGTCCTCATCTGTGGTGCGATCGCTTCGGACCCTGACATCATCGTCGCCGACGAGCCCACCACGGCACTAGACGTGACAGTGCAGGCAGAAGTCCTCGAACTACTCCGGGAACTCAGCCGCGAGCGCGGTCTCGCCATGATCCTGGTCACCCACAACCTCGGTGTGGTCGCTGACATCTGCGACGTCGTCAGCGTGATGCGAGATGGGCTGATCGTGGAGGAGGCCGACGTCGAGTCCCTCTTTGCCCAGCCGAAAGAGAAATACACCAAAGAACTCCTCGACTCTTCTCGGAGCGTGGAAATCATCGAGGAGGCATCGTGACGGAGCCGATCCTTCGGGTCAGGGAACTGGACGTCACCTTCGGGGCTGGACGCAAAGGTGCCAAGCAAGTCATCAACAAGGTCTCATTCGATCTTCACGCCGGCGAGACCCTGAGCCTGGTCGGCGAGTCCGGATCGGGAAAGACGACGATCGGACGCGCGATCCTCGGCCTTGCCCCAGTGACTGGGGGCACCATCGAGTTCCGCAAGAAGACGATCAGCAACATCAAGCGGTCTGAACGCCGCAAGATAGCACGTGACATCCAGGTCGTGTTCCAGGACCCTTACTCGTCGCTCAACCCCTCCATGACGATCGAGGACATCCTTGTCGAGCCTCTGAAGTCCGTTGGTGTCCGTGACGGACGCAAACGAGTTCGAGACTTGCTTGACTCGGTCGGTCTTCCCGCCGACTCCGGCAGCCGATTCCCGAAGGAATTCTCTGGCGGCCAACGTCAACGGGTCGCGATCGCCCGCGCGCTCGCCCTCGAACCGTCCGTGATCATCTGCGACGAGCCAACCAGCGCGCTCGACGTCACGACGCAAGCACGCGTGCTCACTCTCTTGCACGAGCTCCAGGAAAGAACGGGCGTCGCCTACCTCTTCATCAGCCACGACCTGGGCGTCGTCAATTCGATCAGTGACCGCATCGCAGTGCTCTATCAGGGTCAGGTCGTCGAACTAGGGGAGGCGGCTCAGGTCGCCCATCACCCTCACCACGAATACACCCGACGCTTGCAGATGGCGGCGCCGGTAGCCGACCCCATCCAACAGCGGGAGCGTCGCGAAGAGCGTCTCCGGTTCCTGTCCGGCGCATCGGCTGCACCAGCCATCGGCTGATCCACCCGTAACGACCTTTTGGGGAGACATCTATGCCCGCATCAGCTGCACCTTCAGCTCCGCGATTCGAATATGGGCCTGGGCTCGGCATCGGTACCAGCACGCCAAGGCTGTCTTGGATGGTGCCGTCGGCAGACCCGGGATGGCGGCAATCGGCATATCAGCTCGAGATCAGCCGCGCCGGCGACATCGCTGTGTTCGACGTCCCCTCGTCCGAGCAGGTCTTCGTTCCGTGGCCAGGCTCAGCTTTGCAGTCGCGAGAGAGTGCACTCGTGCGGGTCCGCGTCGCCCATGGCGCTGCTTGGAGCTCGTGGAGTGAGCCAGGATCCGTCGAGGCAGGCCTTCTCGCGGCAGACGATTGGGAAGCTTCTTTCATCACACCCGTGCTCCTGGGAGGCACCGAAGCGCCGGCTCCGACCCTTGTTGGCTCGATCCAACTTCCCAGCGCGGTTCGCAGCGCACGCCTCTATGCGTCGGCTTTCGGCGTGTACTTCGGCACGATCAACGGGGTGGCAGTGAGCGAGAACCTCCTTGCTCCCGGATGGACCTCGTACCACCACCGTCTCCGTTACCACACGTATGACGTGTCCCGTCTTCTCTCCGCAGGCGACAACCGGATCACTTTCACGCTAGGTAACGGGTGGTATCGAGGACGGCTGGGATTCGAGGGGCGGTCGGCGATCTACGGAGACAGGCTCGGCATGATCGCACAGCTCGAGGTCACCCTCGTTGACGGAAGCACACATCGTCTGGCCACAGATTCCACATGGCACGCGGTCGAGTCGCAGATCATCGTCGACGATCTCTACGACGGTGAAACGCAAGACCTCCGCCGACCGGTCCTCGCCTCCGACCAATCCGCAGTGACCATGTTGGACTATCCCAAGGAGCAGCTGGTCGCGCCGGACGGGCCGCCCATTCGACCCACCGGAAACGTGCCCGCAGCCAGAATCTGGACTTCACCCAGCGGCAAGACACTGATTGACTTCGGCCAGAACCTCGTCGGCTGGATTCGGATCGCCCGTCCTGATTCCAAGGCCGGCACTGAGGTCGTAGTCCGGCACGCCGAGGTCCTCGAGCACGACGAACTCGGCACCCGTCCGCTACGCGGCGCCGCGGCGACAGACCGATACATCCTCACAGACGGCGGTCCTGTTGCACTCGAACCGCACTTCACGCTCCACGGGTTCCGATACGCGGAGGTGACCGGCCTGCCGGACCTGGAACCATCGCAGGTCGAGGCGATCGTGATCGGCTCCGACCTATCCCGACGCGGCTGGTTCTCCACGTCCGACCGTCAGCTGAACCGCCTCCACGAGAACATCGTCTGGAGCATGCGCGGCAATTTCGTAGACCTCCCGACCGACTGCCCGCAGCGAGACGAACGACTGGGATGGACCGGAGACATCCAGGTCTTCGCGCCGACCGCGACCTACCTCTACGACTCGAGCGGCTTCCTGTCGTCGTGGCTCAAAGACCTGGCAGCAGAGCAGTGGGAGGACGGCACGGTGCCATACGTCGTTCCCGACGTGCTCGGCGGCCTCGTCGCCCCGTCGCCGACGGCCGCCTGGGGCGACGCGGCGACCGTCGTTCCGTGGACGCTGTACGAGCGCACGGGAGATCGCGACGTCCTCAATCGTCAGTTTGACAGCATGAAGCGCTGGACGGACCGGATCGTCGAGGCCGCTGGCGCCGATCACATCTGGTCCGGTGGATTCCAGTTTGGGGACTGGCTCGATCCCACCGCACCCCCCGAGGATCCGGGACGAGCGAAGGCGGACCCCGCCCTAATCGCCACCGCGTACCTGGCACGGTCCACGCAGATCTTGGCAGACGCAGCCCGAGTGCTCGGACGTGTCGGAGACGAGCTCGAGTACTCCGTGATCGCCTCGGATGTCCGCAACGCTTTCGCCGGGCGATTCGTCACCGCAGACGGTCGCCTGCAGTCGGACGCACCCACCGCGTACGCGGTTGGAATCGTCTGGGACCTGTTCCCCGAGAGTCGCCAACGCATTTACGCTGGCCGACGACTGGCAGACCTGGTCCGAGCGGCCGGCTTTCGGATCAGCACCGGCTTCGTCGGCACACCCCTGATTTGCGATGCCCTCACTGCGACGGGCCACGCGGACGTCGCCCACCGACTGCTCCTGCAGACGGAGTGTCCGTCCTGGCTCTATCCGGTCACGATGGGAGCCACCTCGATCTGGGAACGCTGGGACAGCATGCTGCCCGACGGGACCATCAATCCCGGTGAGATGACATCGTTCAACCACTTCGCCCTCGGCGCCGTAGGCGACTGGCTCCACAGAAGCATCGCCGGCCTGGCCCCGGGCGCATCCGGCTATCGATCCATCCGGATCGCCCCCCTGCCCCCACGTGAACTTGACTTTGCACGTGCAGAACACCTGACCCCCTTCGGCCCAGCTCATGTGCACTGGGAACGTCGTGGGAACCAGCTCGTCGTGAACGCGCAGATACCTATCGGCGCAACGGCTGAAGTGCTGTTACCCGGATGGGAAGAGCCGCTGGCAATCGAGCACGGGTCACACGAGTGGGTGATCGACGGCCAACCGAATCGAGCGCGGTTCGAGACCATCCGCGACCTGATCGATGATGCGACCGCATGGGCCGCCTTACTGGCGGCGACTCGAACGCACGCGGTCGGCCCCCAGAGCGAAGTGCGGCTCGCCGCATGGCTCGAGCCGTTCTTCGACTTCCCGGTTGGCTCGCTCGCGCACGCCCTCGCACCCGAAGGCATCACCACGGCGACAACGCGCGCTGCCGCTGCCGAGGCTGCAAACGAAGCTTTGACGGCCGCGCTCGGCGCGGGTGCCACACCAGTCGGCGACTCATCAAGAAACGGACGCGCATGACGTACATCAGTCAGAACGGACCTGCGACGGTACGGCCGTCGGCGCCCGCAACGCGGAGCCGTTCTGCTTCGACTGAGCCCGTCGTAGCCGGGTTCTATCCGGATCCGACCGTCTGCAGGGTCGGCGACGACTACTACCTCTCCAACTCAAGCTTCGAGTACTTCCCTGGAGCGCCGATCTTCCACAGCACTGATCTCGTCACGTGGTCTCAGGTCGGAAACATCCTGGATCGGAGGTCACAATTCCGCCACGGCGTCGACCTTCCTTCGACCGGAATCTATGGGTCCACCCTCCGATTCCACGACGCGCGGTTCTGGTTCATCACAACAAACGTCAGTGACTTCGAGTCAGGACAACTGATCGTCAGCGCCGAGGATCCCGCCGGCCCATGGAGCGAGCCGGTCTTCGTGCCCGAGGCGACAGGCATCGATCCCGACCTGTCCTGGGACGAGGACGGTAGCTGCTACCTGACCTGGAACGCACTTGACTTCGCGGACGGCGGCAGAGGGATTCGGCAGGCTCCGATCGATCTGGCAACCGGAAGGCTGCTCGCACCCGACTACCCCATCTGGCAGGGCACCGGCCTACTCGCACCAGAGGGCCCGCACCTCTACAAGATTGGGCAGTACTGGTATCTCGTTCTTGCCGAAGGCGGGACCGAGCGTGGTCATTGCGTCACAGTCGCGCGAAGCACCGAGATCTCGGGCCCATTCGAGGCGTGCCCTTGGAACCCTGTATTCACGCACCGCAGCACCGGGCACGCGGTCCAGAACGTTGGCCACGCCGACCTTGTCGAAGCACCGGACGGGGGCTGGGCGGCACTTTACCTGGCTGCACGGCCCACAGGTCCCACCCCAGGCTTTCATGTCATTGGGAGGGAGACGTTCCTCGCCGGAGTGGACTGGCTCGATGAGTGGCCGGTGATCGACGAAGACCGTTTCGAGTTCGCGCCGCGCGACACTGCGTTCACGGACGACTTCCGCTCGCAGCAGTTCGCCCTGAATTGGGTGACCCCAACGGGTGAACCGGCCCGAGTTGCCGTTCCCCGATCGGAGGGAGGACTGATCTTCACTCCGTCAAATGGCTCGGCCAACGGTGACGATCTGCTCTGCACTCGTGTGCAGGACTTGCGGTGGAGCGTCGATGCCGAGTTCATCGGTTCCGGGCGGTTGCAGGTGCGAATCGATGACCGCCATTGGTACCAGATCGAATTTCAGGGCGGACTCGTCACAGTCACTACCCGTGTGGGGGACTTCCAGCAGGCCGTGGCAACTGCGACGTGTGAGGCGGGCCGGCTCATCCTGCGCATCTCTGCAACCGAGCCGTCCGGTGGCAAGCTCCCGTTCGGGCATGGGGGTCCGGACGACATCCAACTCTCGTTCAGTGATGGTCAGGGCGATCACGAACTCGCCCGCCTGGACGGCCGCTACCTGTCCACGGAGGTGGCCGGCGGATTCACGGGACGGGTCATCGGACTGGGCTCCGCTGGCGGCGACTCGATCCTGACGCGATTCTCGTATCAACCCGTGTGACGCCACGAGCTCGCTATTCTCTTGTCTCAGACGACAGCAAGGTCGACTCGCGAACCATGAGCTTGGTCGCGAGCTCAATGCGCTCGTAGCGCTCCGGCTCGCGCGCGCGAAGCTCGCCCACCAGCTGGACAGCCCTCGCGGCCATCGCCTGCAACGGCTGGCGAACCGAGGTCAACGGAGGCGTCGCGATCGCTGCACGCGCCTCATCGTTGAAGCCGACAACGCTCACATCCTCCGGAATACGCAGCCCAAGCGCTGCGACCGCTCGATAGACATCCAACGCCATCTCGTCGTTGCAAGCGAACACGCCAACCGGTGAAGCATCGGACGCCATGAACCGGCGGAAGTCCGGGGTGATGTTGGGCCCGGTCCAGCGGGCATCGATGCGGGTGACCGGTGCATCGCCAAGTGCATCCACGATCGCCGCGCGGAAGCCTTCCTCGCGGGCTTTCCCGAATCGATAGTGAGGGAGGCCCGTCACGACGGCGAACCGGCTGAGCCCGGAGGACGCGAGCAGTTTACCTGCGTCATACCCGCCCTGCCAGTCCGTGGTCCCGACGCTTGCGAGCTCTCCGTGCGGATCTGAGCGCGGGTCGAGAAGCACGATCGGGATCCGGGCGCCGCTGAGTTCCTCCAGCTGACGAGTCGTGGGGCGAATTAGGCCAAGGATCACGCCGGATGGCCTGCGCCGTGCCACCCGGGCAGGCCAATCGTCGGACGGGTCATCCCTTTCCAAGGTGAGTACCAGGTCGTACCCGTGATCGAACGCCCCTTGTCTAGCACCGGCCACGATCGCGTCAGTCCAGGCATCCCCAAAAGTGCCAAGGACCAGCTCGATGAGCCGGAGATCGAGGGTCGTCGGTCGCCCACGTGAGGTCTGGGTGGGATCGTAACCCAGCTCGCTCGCGACCCGAAGGACCTCGTTTCGAGTGCTCGCTTTCAAGTCACCGCGTCCGGAGAGGGCGCGAGAGGCCGTCGACACCGAGACCGATGCGGCGTCAGCAATGTCCTGCAAGGTCACGGCTTTGGAGTCCACGTCCCAATTGTCGCAAATGTGGCTGGATTTTGCGCAATTTAGTGGCTTGTGAGGTCGCGATTGTGATTGCCTTTGACCCTCAGCGGTTCTGCCCCGCCATCCATCACCATGAAGATAAGGGGCCGTCCGCCCGATGACGAACTCATCCACGAACCAGAGCGCCACGCTGGGTGAACCTGCTGCCACGTCAAGCGTGGAACGCCGTTGGCTCCTCGTCCTCGTGCTCGGCGGACTCACAATGCTCGGACCGTTCACGATGGATCTGTATCTGCCGGCATTCCCGCAGGTCCAACACGATCTGACCACGACACAGGCGGCCGTCCAGCTCACCCTCACAGCGACGGCAGTAGGGATGGGAATTGGTCAGCTGCTCGTTGGACCGATGAGCGACGCGTTCGGCCGCCGCCGCCCTCTTCTCATCGCCACGGCTCTTCACGTGTTCTCCAGCCTCGTCGTTGCGATCTCGCCGACGATCGCAATCGTCTCGCTGGCCCGCCTCGGCCAAGGGCTCGGCGCGGCTGCGAGCGCCGTCGTCACCGTGGCGATGATCCGCGACCTGTTCGGCGGGTATCGACTGGTGCGGATGCTCGCGCGCATCGCTCTGATCAGCGGCCTCGCCCCCATCATCGCGCCGGTGATCGGCTCCCAGCTCCTGCTCGTCATCTCGTGGCGCGGCGTCTTCGCAGCGCTCGCCGTGTACGGACTCGCGATCCTGATCTTCTGCGTACTCGTCGTTCCCGAAACGCTGCCCGCGCGCAGCGAGAACACAGCTGAGAACGGAACAATGTTGTCCCGACTGCGAGCGGTGCTCCGGGACCGTGCGTTCGTTGGTGCGGCGGTCGCAGGCAGCATGATCTTCGCTTCAATCGTCACGTATCTTTCCACGTCCCCCTTCGTGTTCCAGACCAGCCTTGGCCTCGATCCTCAGGAGTTCGGCGTCTTGTTCGCGGTGAACGCGGTTGGCCTGCTGATCGCCACCCAGCTCTCAGCCAGGCTGATGCGAGTCTTGGAGCCGGCGTGGATGCTCGCCAGCGCTCTGGCGATAATGCTGGCGTCCGGCTTGGCGCTCGTGGTTCTCGACACCAATCATTCGGGGCTGCCGGGCGTCGCCGTCGCGAGTTTCGTCTTCGTCTCGACCACCGGGTTCGCCAACCCCTGCATCAGCATCCTTGCGCTCAAGGATCACCACGGGCGGGCCGGAACCGCAGCCGCTATCACAGGGTTCGCGAACTCCGTGATCGGCGGCCTGATCTCACCACTGCCCGGAGTGCTCGGGGGAGGGACGGCGCAATCGCTGGGCGGCGTCATCTGCGCGGGAATGATGATCGCACTATTGGCGCTGTTCTTCGTTCTGCGACCCTGGCGGGTGGCGGCGCTCGACCGCAGTTGACCAGCCTCCGATTTTTGCGCAATCGGGTCGCGGCGGTGCCGCGAAACTGGGACGCTACGACGGCACAGCCGCCTCGATTCGAGGTGGATCCACCGACGACGATGGACTCGGAAGGACCGACGATGATCCAACCCAAAGGCACACGCAGACCGAGAGACGCGCGTGCACGATCTCTGTGGAGAACGGGAATAGCGACAGCTGTCACGGCTGGCCTGGTTGGCGGATTCCTTCCGCTCAGCAGCGCCCTCGCCGCACCGAGCCCCCAACCCAGTTCCGGCCGCGACTACTTTGCCATTCCAGCTGCGGCGACGGTGCGACCGCTCGGTGAGATCCCCTCAGGGCCGACGACACCCGGTTTTCCCGGCCTTCCTGAGAGCGTGCCCGGCTTGGGAGTTCCACTTGGCGGCGTGGGTGCCGGATCCTTCATGGTCAATCAATCCGGCACCTTCGGGCCCTGGTTCTTCGGCGGATCACAGGACGACTCATGGGAGACGCGAGCACTGACACAAGCGGCATTCCATGTTCGGGAACAGGTCGGTGACAACCCTGCGACGGTGAAAACGCTCGCGACGGATGGACCGCAGGGCACGTCCGCCGCGCGATCGTGGGAGTCGCCTCTGCCGGCGTGGAACGTTCTCCAGCCTGGCGAAGGGTCATACGCGGCCTTGTATCCGTTCGGATACACCAGCTATACGCCGTTCAAGACCGATGTCTCGATGCGCTTCTTCTCGCCGATCGTCGCAGGAGAGGATCGGCGCACATCGCTTCCGGTCGCATACTTCGATGTCAGGCTTGCCAACCACACTGGTAAGACGAGCAACGTCTCGGTCATGTTCACGATGCCCAACGTCCCCGGTCACGAGGGCCGGCAGCCGGCCACCGTCCGGACCGGGCTCGCGAGCTCGTTCACCACGGACAAGAAGAGCGGCGTGCAGGCCGTCACCCTAAGCTCCGACGACCCGTCGAACACAGCCGATGCGACGAAGTCGGAATGGACTATCGCCGCCCAGCCGCAGAATGGGCAACGGGTCAGCTACACCACCTCATGGAACGCCAACGGGGACGGAAGCGATGTCTACGCGCCGTTCACCTCCACCGGGTCGCTAGCTGACACCCCGATCGACGGTTCCCACTCGGCCGGCGCGATCTCCGTTTCCGTGAAGCTGAAGCCCGGCGAAGTGTCGACTGTGCCGTTCGCTCTCAGCTGGGACTTTCCGCAGGTGTCCTTCGCAGACAACAACTCTGTCTGGATGCGTCGCTACACGGACTTCTACGGCGCGAAGGAGGACAAGCAGAACAACTACGTCCAGGGTTCATACCCGTTCCACCAGAGCTTCGCAATTGCACGGGACGCTCTTGCCGACCACGACCAGTCGTTGAAGGCCGTCGAGCGTTGGTGGAACCCCATCGCCAACGAATCCGCATACCCGGTTGTTCTTCGAACCGGTGCCCTGAACCAACTCGCACAGGTCCCATTCAAGACCGCGTTGTGGGAGGGCGGCCTGGTGTCCAACACCGTCACGCCGACCGGTGGAAAACGGCAGGGCACGTCGGTACCCGGAACCCACCTCTATCTGGGAGTCGACTCGAACGCCGGAGGCGGAGCGAACGGCGGGATGGGAACGGAGGTCGGCACCTACAGTTATCTAGCTTACCGTCAGGTCTTCCCGACCATCGAACGTGACCGCCTTCAGGCCAAGATCGACGCGGTGCTCGCCGATCCGTATGGAGATCCGTGGGATCCCGGCTTGACCTCGTCTACCGACCCCGCGGCGTACACAGCGACCGGAGATCCGTTCATCACCTGGACCCAAGGGTCGCAACCCTCGCCGGGGAATGTGTGGTTCATCGATCGGCCGAGCGAGAACCTCTTCCGCTTGTACGACTATGCCCAGTCGAGCCATGACCAGGGCTTCCTCAAGCGTGCATACCCGGCGATGCAGAAGCTGCTGTCATACATTCAGGCAACGATCCCTGCAGGATCGACGCTTCCTCAGGCTCCGAACATGAACGCGCCGAGCCCGGACCTGAAGAGCCCGCTCCCGTACGCGAACGTTTTCGACGTCATTCCGGTCAACAAGGTCGACGCGTACGACTCACAGCTCTATCTCCTCGCCCTCGAGTCCATTTCGGCTGCCGGCAAGAAGCTCGGGGTGTCGCGAGAGACCCTGACGAAATGGAGCGGGCAGCTGAAGGCGGCAAAGGCCGAGTACGAAGCAACCTTCTGGAACCCGGATCACCAGTACTACCGGTATACGCCGGGCCCCTCAGCGGACAACGACAGTGTCCTATTGGCGACGCTCTTCGCGCAGCACCTGGCGGAGCGGGCCGGCTTGCCGGACCTGGTCGACCCCGTGCACTATCGGCAGCAGTTGATTACCCAGACGGGCTTGTTCGCCTCACAAGCTGATGCCCAGGGCAACAAGATCGGGTCGCCGAACATGGCGCTGCCCCCAGGCTCGACCGGCTTCCCGTACACGGGGTTTGCGGGCACGACATACGAGGATGGTGTCTGGCCAACGGTGAACTACTTCATGGGTGCGACCTACGTCGACGCAGCCAAACGATTCGGCAGCGCGCAGTTCCGTCAGACGGGTATCGATCTGGGATCGGCAGTCGCCACGCAGATCTGGAACGTCGACTCGAACGGCTACCAGTTCAACGCGCCACTCCAGTGGAACAAGGCGGACTCGGGGCGTTGGATCTACCCGGCCTTCGAGTCCAACTTGGCCTCGTGGGAGCTGATCAACGCGATCAAGCCGGTCAATATCCCGGGCAGCTGAGCGAGCGGAGTCGGGGCGGCGAATCGTCGCCCCGACTCCTGCTCTACCGAAATGTGAGTGCGCAAGGGCTCAAGCCTGCCCGGCGCGCGCCGGACCTGTCGAGGCGCGAACCACCACCGGGGCCGGCGTTGCGTACCGCCGTGGACCCAGTGTCGGTTCGGCAAGTCGAGAAAGAATCGCAGCGAGAGTCGCTTCCACCGTCAGCCCGACGTCTTGATGAACGGCGGTCAGGCTGTTGTAGGACAAGGCCGCGATATCGCTGTCGTCGTATCCAGTCACCGAGATTTTGCCCGGAACGGCCACGGCAGCGGCGCGGAATGTGGCCAGCAAGCCAGCGCCACAGTGATCGCTGCACCCGACGACTGCAGTGGGGAGAGCCTCGCGTTCCATCAGCTCACGGGCAGCCTCGGCGCCGTCCTCTTCACCGAATCCGACCTCGACGACATCGATCGACTTGCTCAGGCCGTGGCTGAGCATTGCGGCGCGATACGAGGCGGCCCGATCCGGTCCGACACGACCTCCCCGACCGCCGGCGTACGCGATGCGACGGTGGCCGAGGTTGGCGAGGTAGCCGACAAGCTCCATCAGACCGGCGTCGTCGTCCGTCCGGACCACGTCTGCGCGCAGCTCATCACTCCGCTCACCCAGCCACACCACCGGTACCAGATCCAGCGCGCGTTGAAACGTCGGCGACGCCGGGTCGGGGTTGAAACATGCGAGCGCTTCCACCCGTTGCTCCAGGAGTTGTCGGATGACGACCTCTGTTGTCCTGGCCGTGGTGTTCGGTCCGAGGACAACAGTGAAGCCCTCTTCCTCGGCGCGCTCCATCAACCGTTCGACGACGCGCGCTTCAAAGGAGTTGAGCGCAGTGAACATGACCCCGATTAGCCGTGTCCGCGGTTGGCGCAGGAGGCGTGCCGCGGAGTTGGGACGGTAGTCGAGTTCCGAGGCCGCAGCAAGCACGCGCTCGCGAGAGGCCTCACTCGGCCCGGGCTCACCTCTCAGAACAAGCGAGGCCAGCTGCCGCGACACGCCCGCGCGTTGCGCGACGTCGCCCATCGTCGGCAACCGATGGGGGAGATCGAGCGGCTCTGGTGTCATCGGGCGATGAAGTCGTATTCCTGGAAAGCGGCGACCTCATCGGCCCAATGCGTGGCGACGAAGTCGACATGCGCGGGAGCGCTGTTGTACGCCTCGTACTCTGCTAAGCCCGAGAAGCGCATCGAGAACTGCCACTCGAGGTAGCTCTTCTCGCTAACCTGACGACACACGATGAAATCAGTCACCGCCGGGATGGAGGAAAGCACCTGCTCTGCAGTGTCCAGAAACGCGGTCTCCTCGGCCGATCCCGCGTCGTGAATCAGGCTGAAGACGACCGTGTGCTGAATTCTCATCCCTCTCTCCGTTTCGCGATGTTGCTAATGGTGCTCTGGATAGCTTCGACGACCAGTGCGTGGTCATCTTCCTCAGTCAGACCCGAAACAGCTGCCACTCCTACGGACGTTCCGCGAACACGAATGGGTACAGCGCCGCCGCTCAGCACGTGGACTCGTGGGTCGAGGCCGAGGACGGGCAAGGCTTCGCGGATTCCCAGTTCTTTGAGTCGCTGGGTCGTGAACAGCGAGCTGACGTCATAGCGGCGGACGAGTGCGGCTTTCCGTTCGAGCCAGCCGTCGTTATCGGCTGAGGTGCCTGGTCGTGCCGCATGGAACACATGCTGCTCACCGATCCAGATCGAAGCCGCGATCGGGAGGGATCGCTCTGATGCGAGCCGGATGATCGTCTGGCCGAGCGCCCACGCGTCACCGTGGCCGAACTGATCGAAGTCCAGCTCGCCGTTTTCAGCGCTGGCCGTCCCCGTCATCGCGTCGCCATTTCGCGGATCTGGCGGCGTGCTTCGTCGATCGTCGCCATCACAGCGACCGTCTCAGCGTGCCCATGCAGTGGGGATTCAAGTCTGCCATCGCCCACGTAGGACGCGAACGCGGTCGCCTGATGGCTGAGACCGTCTTGGAATCCCGGAAGCGAGTCGTCGCGCCACTCGGTGACCTCGTAACGACCCAGCGCCCCACGATGGAGCACGACGCCGGTCGGGCCGAAGAACGGGCTTGGGATCTCGATGTAGCCCTTCGTCCCCATGACGACGGCGGTGGTGGGCACAGAGGTGAGCATCGAGGTGGTCAGTAGTGCTGTGGCGCCGCTCTGCGCGGTCAGAAGAAGGCTGGCCGTACCGTCGACACCGGTCTCGGTCACCGTCCCCTTCGCCGTAACGGACGTCGGTGATCCCAGGATCGAGGACGCAAACGAGATCGGATAGACCCCCGCATCGAGCAGCGCTCCTCCTCCGAGCTCTTTGCTCCACATCCTGCTCATCGGGTCGAACGGTGCCGGGAAACCGAAGTTCGCGTCGACGATGTTTACAGTTCCGATCGCGCCGTCTTCGAGCAGCTGGCGGATGACATCGGACTGCGGCAGGTAGCGCGTCCACATAGCCTCCATAACCAGCACGCCCGCAGCTCGGCCAGCTTCGGTGATCTCGGAGGCTTCTGCAGCGGACATCGCGATCGGCTTCTCAACCAGGACATGCTTCCCGGCGGCAATCGCCGCAAGAGCGACGTCGTGATGGAGCGGATGCGGTGTCGCGACATAGACCACATCGACAGTCGGATCCTCGACCAGTGCTTCGATTGACTCGTGCACAACCGCGATTTCGTGCTTCACGGCGAACGCGCGAGTCTTCTCGACGTCGCGCGCGGTGACCGCCGTCGCGTGCTGGGTGGTGTGGCCATGAAGAGCCGCCACAAAGCTGGCTGCGATTCCGGTGCCGACGATTCCCCAGCGCAATTGCGGAACCGAATCGACGGGAATGACGCGCGGAGCAGGGATTGACAGTGTCACGGACCGACCTCTCGCAGAGTGCAGGCACGACTTGGCTCGTGCCAATCGAACGCTAGCAAGCCATCGGGCAACCCCGTCACGGCTTGCGCAATATTTGCGATCGTGCCTCACGCAAAGCGCACGCGATGACGCGATATTCCGCGGTGGGTATGCTTGCAACCGTGACCTACAGCCCTATCCTCGAGCTGGTCGAGTCGATCCGTAACGGAGGCTTCGCCATCCTGGCGGATGACCAATCCAGGGAGAACGAGGGCGACGTCATCCTGGCAGCGGAGTTCGCGAGCCGCGAGGCCTTGGCGTTCATGATCACAAGAGGCCGTGGGCTGGTGTGCCTTGCGATGACCGCGGAACGAGCGAAGGAGCTTCATCTCGAACAGATGGCGCGAACAAACACCGACCCCCTTGGTACAGCGTTCACGGCGAGCATTGATGCTGTCCGGGAACACGGTGTCACGACCGGCATTTCGGCTTCGGATCGTGCGATCACGGCGCGACTCGCCGTTGACGGAGTCGCAGACGACTTCAGCCGTCCAGGTCATCTGTTTCCGGTCGTGTCACGACCTGGGGGAGTGCTTCAACGGCCTGGGCACACCGAGGCAGCTGTCGACCTGGCTCGGCTAGCGGGTCTGCACCCAATGGCTCTCATCGTCGAGATCATCGGCGATGACGGCGACATGCTGCGTGGCGAGTAACTCGAAGAGTTTGCGGCTGAACACGACATACCGTTCTCGACGATCGGCAAACTGGGCACGTACCTGAGCATTTGATTGTATCTAGGTGCGACGCGTCTGCGCCCCAGCGTGGAGCCGCCTGCGGCGGCGCTGTACTGGCCGGTCTTGTTTGTATTTCCGGCGGCCGATCGTAGCTCGTTCCAGGTTCTCCGTGCCGGGCTTTCGACGCTTCTATGTTTGTCAAGTCGTCTCGGGGGCGGCGTAGAGGGCGTTGAGGGTCCGATAGAGGTGTCGGGCGAGGTAGCGCTTGATGCAGCGGCGGATCTCGCGTCGGCTGCGTCCTTCGGTAAGGCGTTTCTCGAGGTAGGCCTTGGTGCCGGGGTGGCGGCTCATGCGGGTGATCGCGATGTAGTGGAGCGCCTTGTTCAGACGTCGGTCGCCGCCGCGGTTGAGGCGGTGCCGGGTGGTGTTGCCGCTGGAGGCGGGGATGGGGTTCACGCCGGCGAGGGCTGCGAATGCGGCGTCGTTGCGGACTCGGCCGGGATGGGACCAGGCGGTGATGACGACGGCGGCGGTGTATGCGCCGATGCCGGTCTCCTCCAGCAGCGGCGCCGCGGGGCTCGCGGTGATGAGTTCGCTCAGACGGGCGTGGTTGACGGTCAGTGCATCCTCCAGCTCCAGAATGCGCCGGGCCAGCCGAACGGCCTCGCGTCGTGCGGTGGCGAGAGCGAGCGGTTCGGTGCGGTGCTGCCACCGCGATGCCTGACCGATCTGGGCGGCGGCCAGGGGCCTGCGGGCGTCGATGCCGAGGTCGTTGGTTCGCAGCAGCGCGGTGAGCGCGTTCACGTTCATCGTCTTCTCCTGCGCCAGCTGATCGCGGGCGGTCACCAGCACCCGCAGCGCTTGACGGGTCCCGTCATCGGCGCGGGGACGGCGCAACCGGTCCTCGTCCAGCGGCAGAACGGCGGTGGCGATCGCGTGCGCGTCCAGCGGGTCGGACTTGCCGATTCCGTGGCGGGCCTTCGCGTTCATCCGGGGCGCTTCGGTCACCTCGTATCCGCTCTCGGCTGCAGCGCGGGCGAGTTTCGCCCCGTAGGTTGCGACGCCCTCGATCGCCCAGAGAGCGTCGGCGTCGCCACCGGTCAGCCGGGCGACCCACCCGATTGCGCGGGCGATGCCTTGCGGGGTGGTCGGGAACTGCTGGCAGCCGAGCAGCTGCCCGGACGACGTCTGGATCACGGCATAGGTGTGTGTCTTCGCGTGGGTATCCACGCCGATGACGAACGAACGGGAATGCGCGACGATAGTCATTGCGGATCGGATCCTTCCTTCGATGGAACACGGGCTCGGCCGCACGGCGGCCGGCGCCGGCCCGGGAGGAAGTCACTTCGAGGCAGCACTGTGACGGGCCACGACCCCGCAAAGGGTCGGGCAGGCTTCTAATCAGGTCATCGAGGTGGGCCGGGTGGCGCCGGCCGCCCTCGCCCGGACGGACATGTCGAAAGCAAGGCCCACACGGGGCCAGCGGCATATCGAGCCACGACCGGACGAAGACGACCAACACCAACCCTGCCAGCCAGTCCCAGACCAGCCGAGTCCAGACTGACAGCGGCATATCCTCACTCGCTGCGCTCCCTGCGGTATTCCACAGTCCCCGCACTGCGCACCGTCCAGTCGCCACAGATCTCCCCGCCGGAAAGGCAAACAAAACTCTAATGAGACCGGTTGGTCTGGGACTGGCTGGCAGACTGACGTCCGGTTCGGCGTCGCGTGACTCAAAACAACAATGGCCTCTAGGGTGCCTTTCGATCGATCTGTCCGCGCGCTGAGCTGGGCGTCGGTTTGTCTGTTCCGATGGCTTGATAGAAGGTCGTCCGCGACCGGCGAACCGGCTCGTGTGGCTTATAAGAGTTCCGCCTCGAAACACCTCCAGACCGACGAACTGCACTGTTGGCCAACCGGAAGGGGACCATCGGAGTGAGCTCCGTGGCTGATCACTATGACCATGTCGTCGGCGTCGACACGCGTGCACGAACACACACCTATGCCGTTCTGGAAGCAGGGACCGGACGCCGACTCGACGCGGCAACCTTCCCGACAACGGCGAACGGGCTCGGCCGAGCACTGGCTTGGATGCGACGGTGCGCTCAGGGTCGCGTCCTGGTCGCAATCGAGGGCGCGAGTTCCTATGGTTCGGGCCTCCGGCTAGCCCTGATCGCCGCTGGCGTCGACGTTTGCGACGTCCGACCGCGGAAGCGGGCCGCTCGTGCTGGCCGCGGCAAATCGGACGAGATCGACGCGATCGCAGCAGCCCGGACCGCTCTGGCCTCAGATGTCGAACGGCTGACGACCCCGCGATCGGACGGACTCCGCGCGGCGCTGCGAGTGCTGCTGGTCGCACGGGAGGCGATGGACAGCCGGCGCACCGCAGAGCGGAACGCGCTGACCGCCTTGCTGCGCAGCTTCGATCTCGGCATCGACGTTCGCAAGCCACTCACTGACACCCAGGTGAAGGAGGTCGCCGGCTGGCGGCAGCGCTCAGCCGAGGACGCCGCGATGGTCACGATCCGACAGGAAGCGCGTCGGCTGGCGGTCTCGGTCCAAGCGCTCTCCGCGCAGCTGGCTGAGAATCAGGCGGCGTTGGCCGGGCATGTTCAGGAGCTTGCGCCCGGGTTGCAGCAGTTGCTCGGAGTTGGTGCTGTCACCGGCGCGATCCTGGTCACCGCGTATTCGCATCAGGGGCGTGTCCGCAGCGAGGCGGCGTTCGCCGCTCTGGCCGGAGCGTCTCCGCTGGGGGCCTAGAGCGGGAACACGACCCGGCATCGTTTGAATCGGCATGGCGATCGGCAGGTGAACCGGGCGTTGGATGTCATCGCTCGGGTCCGGTTGAGTTGTGATCCTCCAACCCGCGACTATCTGGCCAGGCGGCTGGCCGAAGGCAAGAGCAAACGCGAGATTCGACGCGGCCTGAAGCGCTACATCGCCCGGCAACTGTTCCGTCATCTGAACGCCGTAGTGCCGTGACCGCTGCGCTCACGGCCAGGGTGTGATCAGTTCCGTCTGTTCCAGGCGACATCGTGAGGAAGATGTCTGCGGATGATCTGTCGGATCAGTTGTTCGGGCGTCGTCTTAAGCGCAGCAGCCAGTCGCAGGATCTCGATGCGCTCCTGCTGAGAGAAGTGCAGCGTCAACAGCGACGCCCCGCTGTCGTCCGCCCTGGCCAAGAACGCGTTGTTGTCGGCTGTCCCACTCATGCCCACAGGATGATCCACGTGAAGCGTCGCCACTAGCTCCCTGAATGCCTTCTCATCCGCGTGGTCGGCGAATTGGGCACAGCGGTCGCTGTCTCCGAAGCGGCCAAGGCACTGGAGCCGCACGGAGGCGGCGCCGTCTTTGTCGGATGGAACGCCTCCGGCGTGCTGTTCCCCTTGGTTTTCTTTCCGATCCGGCAGCCGATCATAGCGAGCTCCACCAGCTCCGTTCCCTTCGCGCGCTTTTTGCAGACTCCACTCGCTGCGCTCCCTGCGCTTAGCAACCACTCCCTCCGGGCACTGCGCTGCCTCCGCCCGCTCTCGATCTTTGTGCCGGAACGGCAAGAAAAACGATCAGGAGCAGGACAGCAAAGCGCCCCGCCTGGTCACGCCGGCTCGGCAGACCAATTTGACACCGGCCCATAGAAGGGTCGATCAACCAGGGGAGTGATCAGGATGCGACTATTCATCATCGATGCGAGCAACATGGGTCCGGAAGTGCAAGGCGGCCTGATCGGGGTGGTTGGCTCGGCCAGCCCTTCGGCGGAGGAGAAGAGGGAGTGTGTGGAGACCGTAAGCAGATACGCCGTCGATGGATGGGCGATCGCCGCGGACCCACGCACGCCGATCGGCCGGCTTGCGGCAATCACGGCCGAGACCGCAGGCGTGCCCTTCCTAGCTTTCAACCGGGTCGCCCAGCGGGGCGGCCCGGTGATCGGGGCCTTGAGGCTTGGGTCACCGGCGCGCGAACTGTCCTGAACGCACAAGGGAAGCGGACCCAGCACGGGTCCGCTTCCGTGTGCGGCTCAGCCTCCCGCGCCCGGTTCGGCGGTGGCTGAAGGACCGATTTCTTCCGTCTCTATGGTCGTCCAACCAGTCGCGATCTGTTCGACTTCGCTGAGGCTGTAGCTTCTCCGGACTATCGGGCGGTGTCAAGGGATAACGAGACGCTTCCGTGTCTACGCTTGTCAGATGGTCGCTAGCGTCCTCTCTGTTGAACCGCGAGACCTCTATGCCTCAGGGTGTAGGCCGGAAGCTCCACCCACGCGCCCTGTTGCATTGCGGATTCGTGCGCCGCGATTCCAACGCCCGTCCAGTTGGCAGCAGTCACCTCGTCGATCGCAGCGTGTCGCCCTTCGACGATGCTCGAGACGAACTCGTGCACCAGGTGCGGGTGGGATCCGCCGTGCCCACTGCCCTGCACAAACGACAGATGCGCGTTCTCCTCGTCGTACACCCCGTGTGTGGTGAACGACCGGATCTCCTCGGGGAGTCGATCTGCGAAGTCCGGGATTTCGACACGTTCCGGAGTCTCCCCGGTGAACACGACGAAGCCGGCATCCTGCGTCTGCTCCCACTCGAACGACTTGAGTGAACCGTAGACGTCGAAGCTCTCGCGGTACTCGCGAGCGGTGTTGAACAGGGATCGGGTGACTTCGGCCGCGAGATCCGAGTCGTGCAGACGCAGGTGGGCCGATTCGATGGCAAACGGCGAACCGTACCGGCCGATCAGCGCCTCGTCGATGCGCCCGGATCCGACACACGACACCGCGGCGGCGGAGTGCCCCGCGAGAGTCAGCAACGGGCTCACGGCGTGCGTCGCGTAATGCATCGGCGGAAGGCCTTCCCAGTAGCCGGGCCACCCGCCCATCTCCTGCTGGTGGGAACCGCGCAGGAACTGAATGCGGCCCAGCGCTCCGGACCTCGCGAGCTCCTGTGCGTACAGGAACTCCCGCGAGTACACGACCGTCTCCATCATCATGTAGTTCTTTCCGGCGGTGCGGGCGGCATCGATGATCGCCTTGCAGTCCTCGAGGCTGGTGGCCATGGGTACGGTGCACGCCACATGCTTGCCCGCTCGGAGGGCGGCAATCGACTGCTGCGCGTGCTCTGGGATCGGCGTGTTGATGTGGATCGCATCCACGTCGGGATCGGCGAGGACCTCCTCATACGAGGTGTAGCGCTTCTCGATGCCGAACGCGTCACCGACCTCGTCGACACCGCCGCGATCGCGGCGGCAGATCGCGACCAGTTCCGCGTCGGGATGCCGCTGGTAGATCGGGATGAATTCGGCGCCGAAACCCAATCCCACGATCGCGACTCGCACTCGCTGCCCCATTGAAGCCCTCCTTCGTAGCGAGCCTCAACGCTAACCATCGCCCGCCGGCACCTCCATGAACTATCTCGCTGTGAGGCTTAGATTTAGTGCATGCCTGCGATGCGCGAACGACAAGTCGCCCTCCTCATCGAAACGTCGAACGCTTACGCGCGTGGACTGCTCGGAGGGATCCGGCGCTATCTGATCGACCACCCGGGCTGGTCGATCTACCTCGGCGAGCACAGTCGTCAGGACACCGACCTCTCCTGGTTGGAGGGATGGCGGGGAGACGGCATCATCGCGCGAATCGAGAACCGTCAGATCGCCGACCAGGTCCGCCGGCTAGATCTGCCCGCCGTCGACCTGAGCGCGGCACGTCTACTCCCCGAGCTGCCCTGCGTGGAGACCGACGATGAACAGATCGCGAGGGGTGCCGTCGACCACCTTGCCTCGCGAGGCCTGCGCCACTTCGCGTACTGCGGCGACGAGCGGTTCGCCTGGTCCATCAAGCGACGTGAGTGGTTTCGACTCTGCTTGGCCGAGCGTGGCGTCGTCGCGCACGAGTACGACCTCGCGCCGAGTGGCACGATCGCCGACGACCGCGCCGCGTTGGCGCGATGGGTGGCCGACCTGCCGAAGCCCATCGGCATCCTGGCGTGCTACGACATCGCAGGCCAGTCGGTCCTCGAGGCCTGCGCCATAGCCGGGGTGGACGTCCCCGACGAGGTAGCGGTGCTCGGCGTCGATAACGACGATCTCATCTGCAATCTGACCAGTCCACCACTGTCCAGCATTCAATCCGATGCGTCCCGGACGGGATACTTCGCCGCGTCGCTGCTCGACGAGATGATGGCGGGTGCGCCGGTACCCGGCGAGCTGCACCTCGTGCCGCCGATGGGAATTGTGACGCGACAGTCGACGGATATTCTTGCGGTCGACGATCCGGTCGTCGTCCGCGCTCTGCGATTCATCAGGGAGCGCGCGGAGCAGCCGGTCTCGGTCTCCCTCGTCGAGCGTCACGCGGGACTCGCGCGCCGCGCCCTCGACATCCGGTTTCTCAAGCTCATCGGCCACACGGTGCACAGCGAGATCACGCAGGTGCGGATGGAGAGGCTCGCGCAGCTCCTCGCTGAGACCGATGCCACCCTCCCTCAGCTCGCGGAGCGCCTGGGATTCCCGCACGCCGAGTACATGGGCGTCGCCTTCAAGCGATACACCGGTCGCGCTCCCGGGGAATACCGACGTGCTGCCAGGGGAGGCCCGACCGAGTAATAAAACGAAGGGATGCAGCGAGATAGTTCATGGAGGTACTGGTAGGGCCTGGTTACTTTTGACGACACCGCAGGCCCGGACATCGGCGCCCGCGCCGCGATCGGTGAGAACGCCGGTCGAAGGTAGGCAAAGGAGGCTACTGATATGCGCCACAGCACCTGGCGGTCCGGTTCCCCGGTCCGCATGGCGGCGGCACTGACCGCTGCGTTCGTCGTGGTCGCAACCCTCGCAGGTTGCGCATCCGGCGGCACCGATTCCCCAAGCGGCGGGTCCAAGACGCTGACGCTCTCCACTCCTGGGCCGAGCCTCGGCTTCGACCCGGCCGAATCGCAGCCCGGCTACTTCGAGCAGTACATGCAGCCGGTCTACGACACGCTGTTCCGGCTCAACCCCAAGGGCGAGCCGACGCCGAACCTGGCGACCAAGTGGAGCTACGACAAGTCGCTGACCAGTCTGACCATCGACCTGCGGACCGACGTGAAGTTCAGCGACGGGTCCAAGCTCGATGCAAATGCCGTCAAGGAGAGCCTGGAGCACACGAAATCGGGCACCTCGACCACGGCCACACAACTGGCGTCAGTGAAGAGCATCCACGCCGCGAGTGCCGAGGAGGTGCAGATCACATTGTCTGCCCCCGATCCCTCGTTGCTCGCCAATCTCGGCAACCAAGCCGGCATGATCGCCAATCCCGCGGGCATCACGGCGAAGACACTGAAAGACACGCCAGCAGGATCGGGTCCGTACACACTCGACAAGGCCGCGACGACCGCGGGGACGACCTATACCTACGTGCGGAACAAGACCTACTGGAACACCAAGGACTTCCCGTTCGACAAGGTCGTGTTGACCGTGCTTGCTGACCCGACTGCCGTGCTCAACGCGCTGCGGACCAAGCAGATCCAAGGCGGCACGATCGACGGCGTCAAAGATGCAGCGGTCGCGAAGGCCAGCAAATTCAACACCATCACCTGGGCGAACGGCGACCTCGAGGCGCTGTACTTCTACGACAAGAACGGGACCATCGCTCCGCAGCTGAAGGATGTCCGCGTCCGGCAGGCGATCAACTACGCGCTCAACCGCGCGGCGATCGTCAAGGCCGAATACGGAACGCTGGCGACTCCGACCGAGCAGATGTTCGCGATCTCGAAGGACAACGGAATCTACGATCCGAGGCTGGACTCGACGTACCCGTACGACCCGGCGAAGGCAAAGAAGCTGCTTGCCGATGCCGGATACCCGAACGGCTTCAGCATCACGATGCCGGACTGGGCCGCCGTCGCGCCGGCGCCGCTCACCGAGATCAACCAGAACCTGGCGGATGTCGGGATCAAGGTGGTCCCGGACACCCTCCCGCCGGACAAGCTGTACGCCAGCACGCTCCAGGGAAAGTACCCGATGGGCTGGCAGCCGTACGACGACAACCGACCGTGGGATCTGATCGGCTACCAGTTACGTCCGACCTCGCCCTGGAACCCCTTCCACTACGAGGACCCGACGGTCACCGACCTGATCTCGCAGATACAGGTGGCGACCGGTGACAAACAGCTCGCGCTGTACAAGGAGCTGAACGAGTACCTGGTCAAGACGGCGTGGTCCGCGCCGATCGCGGCGGCGATCCTCACCTACGCTACGACCAGCGACGTCACCGTGACGCCGCAGGCGTACTCGAAGCGCCCGCCGCTGTACAACTACCGTCCCCCCACTTTATTTGTGCGGGGGCCCCGCCCGGGCGGGCCCCGACGAACCGTCGAGGTCCTCCCCATGCTCTGGTTTCTGTTCCGCCGCGTCGTCGGTGCGATTGTTCTCGCACTCGTCGTGACTCTGCTCACCTTCTTGCTGATGAGTCTCAACGAAGACACCGTCGCGCGGACCATCGTCGGCACCTCGGCACCGGCATCGGTCGTTCACGCCAAGGAGGTCGAACTCGGCCTCGACCAACCCGTGCTGGTGCGGTACGTCGAGTGGGTGGTGAACGCCCTGCACGGCGACTTCGGACGCTCCTGGTTCACGGGGGATGCGGTCGGCGTGCTGCTGCAGAACAAGGCGCCCGTCACATTCTCGCTCGTCATCGCCGCCATCCTGCTCTCCGCCGTGATCAGCATCGCGCTCGGGGTGTTCGCGGCGGTTCGCGGGGGTTGGGTCGATCGGGTGCTCCAGGCGGTCTCGCTGCTCGGCTTCGCGCTACCGGGGTTCGTACTCGCCCTCTTCCTCGCCCTGTTCTTCGCCGTGCAGCTGGGATGGTTCCCCGCCGTCGGCTACGTCCCGATCGCCCAATCGCCCGCGCTCTGGCTCGCGTCCATCACCCTGCCGACTCTCGCCCTCGCCGCTCAGGTGATCGCGGGAACGAGCCAGCAGGTGCGGGGGTCGATGGTCGACGTGCTGCAGTCCGACTACGTCCGAACACTTCGCAGCCGCGGGATCAGCAGCGCCAGCCTGTACCTCCGTCACGCCCTGCGCAGCGCGTCCCCGCCGGCGGTCACCGTACTGGGCCTGCAGTGCATCGGGCTGATCGGCGGCACCGTGGTCGTCGAGAAGGTGTTCGGACTCATGGGCCTCGGATCGGCCATCCAAGGGGGCGCAGGCCAAGGAGATGTCCCGATCGTGATGGGCGTGGTCGCCATCCTGGTGCTCGTCATCGTGATCATCAACCTCGTCCTCGATCTCGCCTATGCCTGGCTCAATCCGAAGGTGCGTGCCGCGTGACCATTCCCGACTCGACAAGCGCCGTTCCAATCGGCGTGAAACAACCCCGACCGGGCACCCTTCGTCGGATGCTCTCCGATCCGGTGATCGTCGCCAACGCCGCGGTGCTCGCGCTCATCGTGGTCGTCTGCGTCGCGGCGCCGCTCATCACCTCAGCGAGCCCGATCCGCTCATCGACCGGCGACATCCTCATCCCCCCGTCGGCCGCGCACCCTCTCGGCGGCGACGGCGTCGGACGTGACGTGCTCGCACGACTGCTCTACGGCGGCCAGGCGAGCCTCCTCGGTGCACTCATCACGGTCGCGGTCGCCATCGCCATCGGAGCGCCTCTCGGACTCATCGCCGGCTACTTCCGGGGCTGGTTCGACGGGGTGTCGAACTGGGTCTTCAACCTGATCATGGCGATCCCGGCGATCGTGCTCCTGCTCGTCGTCCTGGTCGCCGTGGGCAACAACATCTACATCGCGATGGTCGTCTTCGGTGTGCTCATCGCGCCCAGTGTGTTCCGCATCGTGCGCGCGTCCGTCACGGCCGTGCGCGAGGAGCTGTACGTCGATGCGGCACGCGTGGCGGGCCTGAGCGAGGGAAGGATCGTCCGGCGTCACATCCTCCGCGTGTCGATCGCGCCGCTCATCATCCAGGCGTCGCAGCTGCTCGGGGTCGGAGTAGTCATCCAGGCGGGTCTCGAGTTCCTGGGGTTGGGCTCCGCGAGCAAGCCCAGCTGGGGTGGGATGCTCAACGACGCCTTCCCGAATATCTACGCCGATCCGCTTCTGCTGGTCTGGCCGTCTGCGGCCATCGTCATCACCGTGATCTGCACCTCCCTGCTCGGCAACGCGGTGCGCGACCGATACCAGGGCCGGGGGCGCCAGAGCGTCCGTCCGTCACGGGCCGGCGACATCGAGGTGACGAATGGAGGGTCGGCCATGCCCCCGATCGAGGGAGCCATTCTCGAGGTCGAAGACCTCCGCGTCAGCTACGGCGACCGGAACGTCGTCGCCGGCGTCGGTTTCGCCGTCATGGCAGGAGAAGTGCTCGGCATCGTCGGCGAGACCGGATCCGGCAAGTCGCAGACGGCCTTCGCCATCATGGGCTTGCTCCCAGCCGCCGCACGGCGCAGGGCGGCTCGCATCCTGTTCGACGGCTCCGACCTCCAGACCATCGACGACGCGGCCGTCAATCGACTGCGGGGCAAACGGATCGGCTACATCCCTCAGGAGCCGATGTCGAACCTCGACCCGGCGTTCACGATCGGTTCCCAGCTCGTCGAGCCGATCCGCCGGCATCTTCACATTTCGCGCACCGAAGCTCGTCGCCGATCGCTCGAGCTGCTCGCGCGCGTCGGCATCCGCGAGCCCGAGCGGGTGTTCCGCTCCTACCCGCACGAGTTGTCGGGCGGGATGGCACAGCGCGTGCTGATCGCGGGGGCGGTCTCGTGCGATCCCGACCTGGTGATCGCCGACGAGCCGACCACCGCCCTCGACGTCACCGTGCAGGCCGAAGTCCTGCAGCTGCTCCGATCCCTCCAGGCGGAGCGCGGCATGGCGATGATGATCGTCACCCATGACTTCGGCGTGGTCGCTGACATCTGCGACCGTGTGGTGGTCATGCGGGATGGGACGATCGTCGAGAGCGCCCCGGTCCGACAGTTGTTCGCCGACCCCCAGCACGCGTACACGCGCCTGCTGTTGGACTCGAGTCTCGCCGACTCGCCATTCCGAGAGGAGCTCGCCGGATGAGCGTCACCGACCGGGAGCCGCTGCTCCGCGTGGACGACCTGGTCGTCGAATACCCGGGCCGCGGTCTGCGACGGCCGCCATTCCGTGCTCTGCATGAGGTGTCGATCCAGGTCGCTCGCGGCGAGACGCTGGGGATCGTCGGCGAGTCCGGCTCGGGCAAGACGACGCTCGGTCGCGCCATCCTGGGGCTCGCGCCGGTGACCTCGGGCCGCGTGGCATTCGACGGACGCGACATCTCGCACCTCGCGAAGCACGATCGCCGCGCGCTGAGCAGCGACATCCAGGTGGTCTTCCAGGATCCGTACAGCTCCCTCAACCCGGCCATGACGGTGTTCGAGATCCTCACCGAGCCCCTTCGGGTTGCGGGAATCTCCTCCGCAGACGCGCGTCGGCGCGTGCAGACGCTCCTCGACCAGGTGCATCTGCCGAGTGACGCCGGGGACCGCTACCCCAACGAATTCTCGGGGGGCCAGCGCCAGCGGGTGGCCATCGCGCGAGCGCTCTCGAGGGAACCCCGATTGGTGGTCTGCGATGAGCCGGTGAGCGGACTCGACCTGTCCAATCAGGCGACTGTGCTCGATCTCTTCATGGAGATCCAGAACCGCACCGGCGTCGCCTATCTGTTCGTGACGCACGACATCTCTTTGGTCCGCCACATCAGCCATCGCGTCGTCGTGATGAATCAAGGGCGCACCGTGGAAGAGGGGACCGCGCGGCAAGTGACCACAGACCCACGAGATCCGTACACCCAGCGGCTCATGCTCGCCGCCCCGGTGCCGGACCCCGAGCGACAGGCGGCGCGGCGAGAGCAGTTCCGCGCCATCGACGCGGCGTGAAGCCGCCAGAAGAGAGACGACGACGATGACCATCACCGTTCCCCCTGAGATCGCAAAGCAGATCCGGTTCGCGGCACACGCGATCAGTTGGACGATTCCGATGGGCGACGCCATCCCCGGCTGGCTCGACGAGGTCGTCGAAGCCGGCTACGACGGCGTCGCCGTGTTCGGCTTCCAGATCAAGGACTTCATCGACCGTCCGGACGACTTCGGGCGCCTGCTCGACGCACGGGGTCTGCAACTGGCGGCAGTGACCGGGCTGCTCGACGACACGCAGGAGTGGGCGGAGAAGCTCATGGACTTCATGAGCGCACTCGGCGCGGAGCATCTGGCCTGCACCGACTTCGATACGACGCTGACCATTCCCAAGGCCATCGAGATCCTCGATGAGCGAGCGGGTGTGGGTGACTCCCGAGGACTCAAGGTCTACTACCACAACCACACGGGCGGAGTCGGCGAGACCATGGCGCAGGTGGAGGCGATCTTCGACGGGATCGAGCCCGCGCACCGTCACGTGATGCTCGATGTCGGGCACGCGACGAAGGACTTCCCGGAACTGCCGCCCGCCGAACGCGCGCTCGACTTCCTTACCCGCCGGTGGGGAACGCTCGAGTACCTGGAGTTCAAGGACTTCAACGATGAGACGGACTTGAACACTCCGCTCGGCGAGGGATACGCCGACTGGGACGGCATCGCCCAGCTCATCGCCGGCGGCGGCTACGAGGGATGGATCGTCATCGAACAGAACGGCAACCTCGGCCCGAGCCGCGGCCGAACGCCGCTCGAGTGCGCCACCATCAGCCGCGACTTCGTGCGGCGCTACGGACTCTGAGGAGGAGCAATCTGATGACCGAGTACTACAACCCCTACGCGGGCTTCGGCGGCGATGACCGGCGATGGCTGAAATCGCAGTTCCACATGCACAACCTGCGCGGTGACCCCGCGCGCGGTTCCTTCACCTACTCGATGGAGGGCATGGACGACTTCTTCTGGGACTACAAGGCGGCGGGCTTCGACGTCGTCGCTCACGCGATGCACAACGACATGCTCGACACCTCGCATCTCGACGAGCTGGTGGGCATCCGCTCGTTCAACGGCGAGGAGTACGTCGACTACGACGGGATCCTCCTGGTCGGGATCAAGCGAGGCCATCGCGGCGAACCGCAGGATGTGATCGACGAGACGAACGCCGAGGGCGGCTTCGCGATCATCTGCCACCCCAACCAGAATCCCGCGCTGAGCGAGCTGCCCGGCATCCCCGTGCTGCTCACCAAGGAGATGTCGCGCACCCTCACCGGCGTCGTCGGCGTCGAGATCTACACGGGGTGCCTCTCGCGTCGGGAGATGGCGGGGGTGCCCTTCGGCCTCAGCCTCGCGACCGACTACTGGGACGAGGCCTTGAGCTCCGGCCGGCTCCTGTGGGGTTTCGCCACCGACGACTCGCACAATGGCTGGGAGATGAATGTCGGGTGGACCGACGTCCTCTCGGCGACGGACGACTTCCCAGCGTTCAAGTCCGCCGTGGTCGCGGGCGCCGTCGTCGCCAGTCGCGGCATGCGCCTGTACGGCTGGTCGTTCGACGGCGAAGTCCTCCAGGTGGAGGCCGACTTGCCGTATCAGCGCGCCGGCGAAGCCGAGTACCGCTTTATCTCCGACGGAGGAGTTGTCCGTGCGACGGAGCGTGGTCGTACGGGGAGCTACCGACTCCAAGGTGATGAGACCTACCTGCGGGTCGAAGCGCTCAATGGGGACGGTTCCATCTTGTGGACGCAGCCGCTCCTCGCACGTGATCGCTTCGAGGTGCCGACGGTCTGATGGCGTCCACGGTGACGGCTCGTCCGTTCGGCGAGACCCCGGATGGTCGACTCGTTCGGCTATGGACCATGCACGACGCCGACCGGGGCGTCACGGTGTCGGTGATGGAGTGGGGAGCCTGCATTCAGTCCGTCAGGGCGCCGGATCGGAGCGGTGTCAGCTCCGAGATCGCCCTCGGGTTCCCCCGGCTGGCCGACTACCTCCGCGACGAGTATCGGCGTCACAACCCCTACTTCGGTGCGACGATCGGTCGGTACGCGAATCGCATCGCCCAGTCCCGGTTCTCCTTGGATGGCGTCGAATACCGCCCACAGGCTAACGAGGGCCCCCACCTCCTTCACGGTGGCGCCGAAGGCTTCGACGGACGGCTATGGAGCGCGACGCCGCTCGATGACGGTGTGCGCTTGGAGTACACGTCACCAGCCGGCGAGGGGGGTTTCCCCGGGACGGTCCGGGTGACGGTGGAGTTTACGCTCATCGATGGGGATCTCACACTGGAAACTCGTGCGGAGTCCGACGCCCGCACGGTTCTCAACCCGACCAATCACAGCTACTGGAATCTCGCGGGCGACGAGGCGGAGTCCGCGGCCGGACACCTCCTGCGGATCGACGCCGACAGCTACCTGCCAGTCGACGATCAGTTGATCCCGATCGGGACCCTCGAGCCGGTGGCCGGATCGCCGTTCGACTTCCGACAGCTCGGTCCGTTGGACGAGCGACTGGGTCAGAACCACCTGCAACTGGAGCGAGCGGGGGGAATCGACCACAGCTACGTTCTGCGCCCTCCGCAGGACGCTGAACGGCTGCGGCCTGCAGTGACGATCCAACATCCTGGAAGCGGGCGCACCCTCAAGTTCGCGACTTCGGAGCCCGCCGTGCAGCTCTACTCCGGAAACGCGCTCGACGGTCGCTTCCTCGGACACGGCGGTCGCGCCTACGGCCGGCGCTCGGGGATCGCGGTGGAACCGCAGCATTTCCCCGACAGCCCCAACCGACCCGCCTTCCCGTCGACCGTTCTGGGTGTCGGGAAACGGTTCACGTCGAGCACCCGGATGAGGTTCTGCACATTCGACGACTGAACGAACCGCTACTCGGCCACCGGCTGCAGCAACATCCGCACCACGACGTGCTGGCGTCCAGGCAGGTCGACGCGCATCGTGCCCGTATGGGCGCCCGGTACCTCGTCGATCGTCATGTTCCAGCCGTCGATCACCGCCAGTTGCGCAACGAAGCCCTCGGGGACGGCGATGTCTCGGATTACCGGACGGTCGCGTCCGAAGTGGATCAGCACAAACTCACCGGCGACACCTCCCCACACCGCGTCGAACTGGGAGGGCAATGCGTCCACGCGCCCGCTGAGCGACGCCGCGACGAGTTCGCGGAGGAACCCGATCCTGGCTGGGCTCTCTCCCTCCAACGTACCGCCTTTCGCCCAGAAGATCCCCTCGTCGTCGTGCCTGATCGTCTCACCGTGCGTCGCGAAGCCGGCCCCGCCTGGTCACCTGCCAGAACCGGATCACCAGCTCCTCGGCGGGAAGACTTCCCCACCCTTGTTGGATGTCGCCGTCGTATCCCATCTCGTCGATCACGACCGGCTTCGACACTGAGCGTCGACACCGCCGAGAACCAGCCCGACCAGTTCGCTCACGAACTGCAACGGCAACGCGACAACCACGCCCGCGCCGAACTCGTCACCGCCGAACAGCAACGCCTCACCGACGCTGGGTTCACGATCCTGGACAACCGGCCGGAGGAGTACTGGGACAAAGAGCACATCAACATCGGCGACCTCCTTACCGCCGACGGCACCCCGTCACCGTTGACGACCTGACCGAGGTGGAGGAAAAGTTCGCGCACGTGCGCTCTCACTACGCCGGCGAGGTCGACGTGGCGTACTTCGTCACCGACCCCAAGACCCACGGGTTCAAGAAGGCCACCGCCACCGGAACCGCCGGGCCCATGAGTGACGAGCAGAAGGAGGAACGTCGAACCCTGATCGCGAACAACAAGGCATGGGCCTCCGCCGAGATCGTCCGCCGCGAATGGCCTACCACCTTCCTGTCCCGCAAGACCCTCCCCAAGGACGCCGCCCAGTTTGTCGCCATTGCGCTCACCGCGTCATGGACGGTTGTCGAGGGAGGCATGAGCAACGGGAACCGGCTTGCCGCGACCCTGCTCGGTATCGACGCGCCGACCCGGCACGCAGCCCGTGGGAGTGAACTACGATCGACCGCCAGGCCGACGGACGAGCCATCAGGCACGGTGCCGCTCGAGGCTCCACTCAGCTTTGGCTTCACAAAATCCCACGCTCTCCGCTGAGCCAGTGACGCCCTTGCCGGCCTGTCTGACTTCCGTAGGGGGAATTGCTTGGACGGAGATCGACAGTGCCCGGCGGACGTAAAGGCCTCCCGGCGACCACCTGCCGAACGATACGCGTCTCCGAGGGCTGAGATTGGGCCCCACAACATGCGGGCGATTCACTGTGTTATCATTTGAATCGATTCAGTTTGAATCGATTCATAAATGCAGACACAGACGACGAGGGAGTTGACGTGGAACGGGTGTGCTTCACGATGCGGCTGAAGCCGGAGCGGGTCGCAGACTACCTGGCCGCGCACGAGGCCGTCTGGCCGGAGATGCTCGACGCACTGCGCGAGACCGGCTGGGGGAACTACTCCCTCTTCGTCGACCGGGAGGAAGCGCTCGTGGTCGGGATCCTGGAGACCGACGACTTCGAGGGCGCGATCGCCGCGATGAACGAGCGCGAGGTCAACGCGCGCTGGCAGGCCACGATGGCCGGCTTCTTCGCGGACGAGACGGCTCCGGACAGCACGATGAAGCGGCTGACCGAGTACTTCCACCTTCCGTAGCACCGCCCTCGGGCGACCCCACGAGCATCCAGGACAATCACGAAAGGGAGACCATGACCCTCACCGACGACATCCGTTCGCAGCTGGCGCTGCAGGCGATCGAGCTCCCCTCGTGGGCGTTCGGCAACTCGGGCACGCGTTTCCGGGTGTTCGGCACTCCGGGCACGGCGCGTGACCCGTTCGAGAAGATCTCGGACGCGGCGCGGGTGAACAAGCACACCGGGCTCGCGCCGTCGGTCGCCCTGCACATCCCGTGGGACAAGGTGGACTCGTACGCCGACCTCAAGAAGCACGCGGAGGACAACGGCGTCGAGCTCGGAACGGTGAACTCGAACACGTTCCAGGACGACGACTACAAGTTCGGGTCGGTGACGCACTGGGACGACCGGATCCGGCAGAAGGCGATCGATCACCACTTCGAGTGCATCGACATCATGAACGAGACAGGGTCGCGCGATCTGAAGATCTGGCTCGCGGACGGCACGAACTATCCGGGTCAGGACTCGATGCGGGCCCGGCAGGATCGGCTGGCGGACTCGCTGGCGAAGATCTACGAGCGGATCGGTGCGGGCCAGCGGTTGGTGCTGGAGTACAAGTTCTTCGAGCCGGCGTTCTATCACACGGATGTTCCGGATTGGGGCACCAGCTACGTGCAGACCGCGGCGTTGGGCGAGCGTGCGGTGGTGTGCCTGGACACCGGCCACCACGCGCCGGGCACGAACATCGAGTTCATCGTCATGCAGCTGCTGCGGCTGGGGAAGCTCGGTTCGTTCGATTTCAACAGCCGGTTCTACGCGGACGACGACCTGATCGTGGGCGCGGCGGACCCGTTCCAGCTGTTCCGGATCGTGTTCGAGGTCATCCGCGGTGGCGGTTACGCCAACCCGGACGTGGCGTTCATGCTCGACCAGTGCCACAACCTGGAGGCGAAGATCCCGGGTCAGATCCGCTCGGTGCTCAACGTCCAGGAGGCCACCGCCAAGGCGCTGCTGGTCGACACGGAGGCGCTGGCCTCTGCGCAGGCCGCCGGTGACGTGCTGGCCGCGAACACGGTGTTCATGGACGCGTTCAACACGGATGTGCGTGCCGACCTGGCCGCCTGGCGTGAGTCGCGCGGCCTCCCGGCCGACCCGATGGCGGCGTACAAGGCCTCCGGATACCAGCAGAAGATCGAGACCGAGCGGGTCGGCGGCACGCAGGCCGGGTGGGGGGCGTAAGACCGATGGTCGGTATTGAGTCAGCAGACTCGCCGCCGCGTGGGCCGGGACATCTCCTTGGTGGCCGGCCGGTGGGTTCCATCGCACTCGGCGGAGCTGGAATGTCGCTGTCTGCCGAACGTGACGACTGCGTTTCGATAACGGCGATACGGGCTGCCGCGGACGGCGGAATCGTCTTGTTCGATACGGCCCGCGCGTACACCACCGTCGACGCAGAAGCGCACAATGAAGGACTGTTCGCCGAAGCGCTCGGGAGTCGCGAGGACGTGGTCATCGCAACCAAGGGTGGCCACTTCCGGATCGACAAGTCGACATGGGGAATCGACGGTTCGCCAGAGGCGATCCGCGCCGACTGTGAGCGCAGCCTCCGACGTCTGCGCCGCGAACGAATCGAACTCTACTTTCTCCACCACCCGGACCCTACGGTTCCTCTGGCTGAGAGCGTGGGCGAGCTCAACCAGCTGCGCTCTGAAGGAAAAGTCGCTCACATTGGTCTTTCGAACGTGACCATCGAGCAGCTCGAGTCCGTCCAAGACGTAGCGACGGTCGCGGCGGTGGAGAACCGCTTCCCCGCGACCGAGGCGCCCAAGGATGGCATGGCTGAGCACTGCGCCTCGCATGGAATCGTCTACCTCGGGTATTCGCCGCTTTCCGGCGTCATGGCCGGTCTCCGCGCTGGACGATTCCCGAAACTCGCAGAGGTGGCCGCCAGATTATCGGTCTCTCCACAGCGGGTAACCATCGCGTGGCTGCTGGCGTGCCGGCCTGATGTGTTGCCGATCGTGGGCGCGTCCCGTC
Organism: Microbacterium sp. X-17; assembly: GCF_039615055.1. Classification (NCBI taxonomy): domain Bacteria; kingdom Bacillati; phylum Actinomycetota; class Actinomycetes; order Micrococcales; family Microbacteriaceae; genus Microbacterium; species Microbacterium sp. X-17. The sequence continues at coordinate 700,087 of NZ_JBDHNI010000003.1, read as the reverse complement.
CCGAATCGGTGGCCGATAGCGCGCGCGCTGCCGACTTGGCGCTGACAGCCCAAGACCTGGTTCGCCTTTCAACCGAACTACTCGCAGCAACCCCACGGATCCGTATTGCCACCGAAAAGGCAGATACCGCACGACGAATGGAGACATCGTGACCAACCCGACTGTCGCGGCCCTCCTGGCCCGGTCGAACCGCCTCGGCGCCGACCCGAGGAACACGAACTACGCCGGCGGCAACACCTCCGCCAAGGGCACGGAGACCGACCCGGTGACCGGGGAGCCGGTGGAGCTGCTGTGGGTGAAGGGCTCCGGTGGCGACCTCGGCACGCTGAAGGAGGCGGGCCTCGCGGTGCTGCGCCTGGACCGGCTGCGCGCCCTCCAGAACGTCTATCCCGGTGTGGACCGCGAGGATGAGATGGTCGCGGCGTTCGATTACACGCTGCACGGCAAGGGCGGCGCTGCGCCGTCGATCGACACGGCCATGCACGGCCTGGTGGATGCGGCGCACGTGGACCACCTGCACCCGGACTCCGGCATCGCGATCGCGACCGCCGCCGATGGTGAGGCGCTGACGTCGACGATCTTCGGAGGTCGCGTGGTGTGGGTGCCGTGGCGCCGTCCCGGCTTCCAGCTCGGGCTCGACATCGCCGCGATCAAGGCGGCGAACCCGTCAGCGATCGGCTGCATCCTCGGCGGTCACGGCATCACCGCGTGGGGCGACACCAGTGAGGAGGCCGAGGCCAACTCGCTGTGGATCATCCAGACCGCCGCCGACTACATCGCGGCGCACGGGCGGCCTGAGCCGTTCGGGCCGCGCATCGCGGCGAACGAGCCGCTCGCCCTCGCCGAGCGGAAGGCCAAGGCGGCTGCGCTGGCGCCGACGATCCGTGGGCTGGCGTCGACGGACAAGCCGCAGGTCGGCTCGTTCACCGACGACGACGTGGTGCTCGACTTCCTCGCGTCCTCCGAGCACACCCGGCTCGGCGCGCTCGGCACCTCCTGCCCGGACCACTTCCTGCGCACCAAGGTCAAGCCGCTCATCCTCGACCTCCCGGCCGACGCCTCCGTCGAGGACTCGATCGCCCGGCTGACGGAGCTGCACGAGCAGTACCGGGCCGAGTACACCGCCTACTACGAGCAGTACGCGACCCCGGAGTCCCCGGCGATGCGCGGCGCCGACCCGGCGATCGTGCTCATCCCGGGCGTCGGGATGTTCTCCTACGGCAAGGACAAGCAGACCGCGCGGGTTGCGGGCGAGTTCTACATCAACGCGATCAACGTGATGCGCGGCGCGGAGGCGCTCTCCACCTACGCGCCGATCTCGGACGCGGAGAAGTTTGACATCGAGTACTGGTCGCTGGAGGAGGCCAAGCTGCAGCGCATGCCGAAGCCGAAGTCGCACGCCGGCCGGATCGCGCTCGTCACGGGAGCGGCCTCCGGGATCGGCAAGGCCATCGCGACCCGGCTCGCGGCCGAGGGCGCGTGCGTGGTCGTCGCCGACCTCGACCTGGCGAAGGCGCAGGAGGCGGCGGCCGAGCTCGGCGGCACGGACGTCGCGATCGGGGTGGCGGCGAACGTCACCAGCGAGGCCGACATCCTGGCCGGCATCCAGGAGGCGCTGCTGCAGTTCGGCGGCCTCGACCTGATCGTCAACAACGCCGGCCTGTCCATCTCCAAGCCGCTGCTGGAGACCACCGAGGCCGACTGGGACCTGCAGCACGACGTCATGGCCAAGGGGTCGTTCCTGGTCTCCAAGGCGGCGGCGAAGGTGCTCATCGAGCAGGGTCTCGGCGGCGACATCGTCTACATCTCCTCCAAGAACTCGGTCTTCGCCGGCCCCAACAACATCGCGTACTCGGCGACCAAGGCCGACCAGGCCCACCAGGTGCGGCTGCTCGCCGCCGAGCTCGGCGACTACGGCGTGAAGGTCAACGGCATCAACCCCGACGGCGTCGTCCGCGGCTCCGGCATCTTCGCCGGCGGCTGGGGCGCCAAGCGCGCCGCGGTCTACGGCGTGCCCGAGGAGGAGCTGGGCAAGTACTACGCCCAGCGCACCCTGCTCAAGCGCGAGGTGCTGCCGGAGCACGTCGCCAACGCGGTCGCGGTGCTCACCTCCAGTGACCTCGACCACACCACCGGACTCCACATCCCCGTCGACGCGGGCGTCGCGGCTGCGTTCCTGCGATGAACGGGACCCTGCGATGAACGCGGTGCGGGCGGGCACGGTCGCCGCGGTCGACCTCGGGGCGACCAGCGGGCGCGTCATGCACGCCCGCGTCGGCGCGAACACCCTGGAGCTGACCGAGGCGGTGCGCTTCCCGAACGGGCCCGTCCGGGTGCAGGAGGGCGGTCGCGACGCTTTGCACTGGGACGTCACCGGGCTCTACGCCCACGTGCTCGACGGCCTCCGCGCGGTCGCCGACGCCGATCCCGGCCTCCGGAGCGTCGGCGTGGACGCGTGGGCCGTCGACTACGGCCTGCTGCGCGACGGCCGCCTGCTCGGTGAGCCGTACCACTACCGCGACGAGCGCAGCGCGCAGGGCGTCGAGCTCGTGCACGCCCAGGTGGCAGCGGAGGTGCTGTACCGCGAGGGCGGCCTCCAGTTCCTCCCGTTCAACTCGCTCTACCAGCTCGCCGCGGACCTTGCCAGCGGAGAGTTGGGCGAAGCCACACGATTTCTATTGATTCCCGATCTGTTCGCCTATTGGTTGACCGGCAGGCAGCACGCCGAGAGGACCAATGCGTCCACCACCGGGCTGCTCACCGCAGCGGGAACATGGAATGAGGCGCTGATCGACAAGTTGGGCCTTCCTTGGCAGGCGTTTCCATCGACGATTTCACCTGGAACGCCAATCGCCGGCTTACTTCCCTCACTTAATTTGCCGTTCGCCGGTGCCGGCCCTGCAGTGACCGCGGTCGGTTCGCACGACACCGCGTCGGCGGTCGTCGCTGTGCCGATGGACGCGTCCCGCGCCGCCTACATCTCGTGCGGCACCTGGGGTCTCGTCGGCGTGGAGCTTGAGCGTCGCGTCCTGACCGACGAGTCCCGGGCGGCGAATTTCACCAATGAGGGCGGCGTCGATGGCCGCATCCGGTACTTGCACAACGTGATGGGCCTGTGGCTTCTCAGCGAGTCCTTGCGCGAGTGGCAGCGCCGCGGGCTCCAGGTCACGCTGGAGGGCCTGCTCGCGGAGGCGGCAGAGCTACCTCGGCCCGCCGAGTTGTTCGACCCCGAGGACCCGCGGTTTCTGGCACCGGGCGACCTGCCGTCGCGCATTTCGGCGTGGTTTGTCGAGCGCAGGATGCGCGGCCCGGCAAGCCCGGCTGGGACCGTCCGCGTGATCATCGAGAGCCTCGCGCAGGCGTTCGCGGACACAGTAGGCCGCGCCGCCGAGCTATCCGGCGTGCCGGTGGAGACCATCCACATCGTGGGCGGCGGGGCGCGCAACGCTCTGCTGTGTCAAGCGACGGCAGACCGCTCCGGGCTTCCCGTTCTCGCAGGCCCGGTGGAGGCGACGGCGCTGGGAAACGCGCTCGTGCAGGCGCGGTCGGCAGGGCTGGTGTCTGGTGACCTGGAGACCCTTCGTGCTCTCGTTGCGCGCAACGCTCACATCATTCCGTTCGACCCACGATAGGGAACCGATTCGTGGAATCGCCCGCGGAGGCGCCGTGTTGACGGTTGTGCTTGTCGTTCCGGCGGCCGATCGTAGCTTGGAGGACGGGAGTCGTGCTCACAGTGATCTACGGAGCGATCGCTGCCGGAGTCATTCTCGCCGGGGTGTATCGCCGCCGATCCAATGTTCGTTTCGACGGATTCGACGAAACTGACGCGAGGCCTCACTCGCCGAAGGTTGGCAATGCGTCAGCTAGCGTGATCGAGTCCAGGAACTCTCGAAGTGCTCGATTGAAGCGATCTGGGTGCTCCCGGAACATTGCGGGCTTGCCGAATCCGTTGACAGTAGTCGAGGGACGACGCGATGGGCCCACTCGGTGGCAGGGGCCCACTTGTCGCGTCGCACCACGAAGAGCATGGGAATCGCGTCGCCCATTCAGGCAGTATCTGCTTTCCACTTGTCGAGTGGCCAAACCGCTACCGCGTGATTTGGAGAATCGCCAATGGCTGGGATTCCGCAGCTTCTCTAACGTCAACGGCATCACAGGCCCTCGACGATGAGGACTGGCTGCCCGCCCTGCAGCCGTGCGTTACGCACTGCGAAACAGCAGATCAGCACGATCACGTGCCAACCGACAGGAGAACCCGAACATGATCAGAACTGGTTCGGAGGAGCCGACGACAACGGCGGATGCCCCCGCCGCAGGGCTCAAAGGAAGTATCGGCTTCTTCAACCTTGTCTTCACCGTCCTGGCTTATAACGGCCCGATGGTGGTCTTCCTAGGTTTCATCCCGGTCACCATCCTCCTCGGCAATGGTGTAGGCACCCCGGCGATGTACCTCTTCTGCGGTGTCATTGCGCTCCTCTTTGCGGCTGGCCTGGTTGCGATGGGTCTGCGTCTACCCAAGCCTGGTGGGTTTTACACTTTTGTCTCGGCCGGTCTCGGCAAGATCCCGGGTCTCGGTACCGGCTTTGCCGCGATGGTCTGCTACTACGCCGCCAACCTCTCGGCTTACGCGCTGGGGGGCGTGGCGGTCGACTCGCTGGTACACGGAGCCCTTGACGGTCCCAGCATCCCGTGGTGGATCTATTCAGCCATCATGTTCCTGGTTGTCACAGTTCTCGGTTACCTCAACATCAGCTTCTCTGCACGCGTCCTCACCGTCTTCCTCGCCCTAGAGCTCGTACTGCTCATCGCATACGACATCTCGGTCATCGCGCAGGGCGGCGCACACGGATTCAACCTCGACAGCTTCAAGCCGTCCAACATCTTCTCCGGCTCCCTGACGGTTGGCTTCATCTTCGGCGTGGGACTCTACGGTGGGTTCGAAGCGACAGTGATCTTCCGTGATGAGGTCAAGAAGCCCTCTCGTACAATCCCGCGGGCAACGTTCGCGGTCGTCATTACCCTGGCGCTCCTCTATGCGCTGACCGCCTGGGTGTTCATCAACTCCTATGGTGGCGAGGCGATCATGGAGGTGCTGAACAAGAATCTCGTGGGTGCTTCCAGCGCCAGTGTTCAGCACTACACGGGCCAGGTCGCGTACTTTACCGCGGACGTCCTCCTAATTACCAGTTCGTTCGCGCTAGTGCTGGCAAGCCATAACATCACATCGCGATATCTCTACAACCTCAGCGCCGACGGTGTGCTGCCGCGCTCGCTGAGCCAGGTCCACTCTCGTCACGGCTCCCCACACCGCGCCTCACTCGCGGTCAGCATTGCGTCCCTCATCGGCCTTGTCGCTTTCGCAGTACTCCAGATTGACGGCAACACCGCGTACGCGCGACTTTCGGGCGTCTACTCCTACTGCTTCGTAATCCTCCTCGTGATCGCCGCGCTCGCCATCGCAGTGTTCCTGTTCCGCGACACCTCGCAGAAGAAGGCCATCTGGCAGGCAGTTGGGACCGCGGTGGCGTGCATCTTCCTGACCCTCGCGCTTGTGATCGCGACAACGAACTTCGACATCCTGGCCGGCACCAGTGGGTGGGCGACATTCTTCGTGCTTGTGCTCATCTGGGGTCTCATCGTTGGCGGCGTTGTCCTAGCAGCCGTATACCGAGTGCGACGGCCGGCCGTCTACGCGCGAATCGGTCGCGACGATGCTGGGGACCTGGTTCCGGATCCTGCCCAGTAGGACCGAAGCAGCTACGAAAACCTATGGGAGGGCAATCACGCGAGACTGCCCTCCCACAGGTGTTGGTGCGTTGGATACAGGGAGAAGAGAGCCCGCAAGGTGCGCAAGCCGACAGCAGCAAGAGATTGTTGGTAATTCACCAATAGCGGCAGCGCTCACGATCCGGAAGATTGCTATAAGCCGATGATCTTGCGTCGGCGCTAAGCTCGAAAGGAATTACGCATGGACGTGGCAGAGCAGACCCGGCAGCGGGGGATGTACTTCGACGAATTCACCGTCGGGCAGACCTGGGAGAGTCCAGCTCGCACGATCACTGAAGCGGACCTTGTGTTGTTCGCTGGGATCTCCGGAGACTACAACCCTCTGCACACCGATGAAGAGTTCGCCAAGGCGACGCAGTTCGGCGGACGAATCTTCCACGGTCCGGGTGTATTCGCTATCGCCACTGGACTGGAGTCACGGCTCGGCATCAAAGAGGGCACCGCGATCGCGTTCCTCGGTATGACGTGGAATCTCAAGGGGGCTGTCCGCATCGGCGACACCATCCACGTCCGTCAAGTGGTCGCATCGCTGAAACCGTCTTCGTCGAAGCCGGACCGAGGCGTCGTCACGTTCGATGTGGCTGTTGTCACCCAGAACGGCGAGATTGCTCAGGATGGTCAGTGGGTTGTGATGTTCAAGAGGGAGCAGGCCTAGCTCATGCGGTTCCTGGAACGACTCGCGCGTCGCGGCGACAGCGAAGCCGTCGCGCTGGAAGACGGTGAAGTTGTCATCAGCTATCGTGACCTCCTCCGCGCAGTCGACCACCATGCAGTGCGTCTCCAGCGGAACGGGATCAAAGCCGGTGATCGAGTCGCATTGATCGCGGACAACTCGGCAGCATATCTGGCCGTCGCGTTCAGCGTCTGGCGGCTGCAAGCCGTGCTCGTCACCGTATTCCCCTCTTCGACTGTGGAGGAGCTGGCCTACGTTGTCGACAACGCGCAGGCGGACCTCGTGCTTGTCGATGAACGATCAGCGAGCCGCGTCGAGGGATCCGAGATCCACGCCGCCTGGGCCATCTCAAACAGTGAGATCTTTGCTCCCACCGGCACGGCGGCCGGCGAGCTTGTTTCACTCGATCACCTCGACCCGGATGCACTCGCCCTTATTTGCTATACCTCTGGCAGCACCGCCCGCCCCAAAGCGGTTATGCACTCGGCCTCGGGGCTCTCTGCCGGAGCGGAAGCGTACGGCTCCGTGTGGCGCCTCGCCGAGACGGATAAGACAATCGTCTGTCTGCCGCTGGCGTGGGTATACGGTCTCACGACAGCTTCCATGTCGACGCTGGGAGCCGGTGGAACGGTCCTGGTTCTCGCGCGCATGAAGCCCGAACAACTACTGGAAGCGATCGTCAGGCGCAACGGAACGTTCCTTCCCGGTGTAACCACCATGTTTGTCAAGCTGACCGAACACATTCAGTCCCTCGAAGAGATGCCTGAACTCGCCTCGCTGAGGCTGTGCATTTCGGGAGGCGAACCGCGCAACGAAACCGTGTTCGCCCGATGGCGCGAATTCTGCGGTGTCGCCGTACATGACGTATTCGCGGCGTCCGAGTGCTTTCCGGTCGTGACCTACGACCCGGTCGCCGATCCCGAGCCAAGGCTCGGATCTGCGGGCAAGGTGGTTCCCGGTGCAACGATGCGCGTCGTCGGCGAATCGGGATCAGACGTGCCGGCTGGCGAGCCTGGCGAGGCGCTCTGGCGCGCGCCTGCCCAGTTCCTCGGCTACTGGGGTGACGACGCCGCAACCGAGGCGGCGCTGGTGAGCGGCTGGTACCGGACACGCGACTTCGTCCGCGTGGACGAAGCCGGCTACGTATTCGTTCTTGGTCGCCTCTCGGACATGATCATCCGCGGCGGCGCTAATGTATCGCCAGCAGAGGTCGAGTCTGTTCTGGCCCAGATTCCCGACATCCGCGCAGCCGCTGTCTTCGGACGCGCCGATCAAAGCTACGGAGAAGAGGTGGTCGCAGCCATCGTTCCGCGCACGGGTGCCAGCCTCGACCACGATGCGATTCGCGCCTACTGCGCGGCGCATCTCGCCTCGTTCAAAGTTCCAACATTCATCGTCGAAGTAGGGCAGCTGCCCTTGAATGAGCGAACGGGAAAAGTGGACCGAAAGGCCGTCGCCACGACCGCGTTCCCGGTCGGGAGCACCACATGAAGCTTAAGGTCGCCACGACCCAATTTCAGCTTCGGCCGGAGCGCACCTTCGAAGACTTCGCCGATCACGCCCAGCAGATCATCGGCGCCGTCGCTGGCGACGGCGCCGAAGTGGTTCTGCTTCCGGAACTCGTGACCACCGGGCTGCTCGCAACACATTCAGAGGTGGAGCGCCTCACCGTTCGAGATCTGAACGCCGCGTATCGCACGGTGTTCCCGGCGTACACCGAACGATTCATTCACGTGATGAGTGAACTGGCAGCGGCGCACGAGATCGTAATCGTCGCCGGCAGCCATTATCGTCGGACCCCGACGGGCGGATACCGCAACACCGCATACGTGCTCCACCCTGATGGTCGCGTCGAACAGCAGGACAAGCTTCACCTCATTCCTGAAGAACGTTTGCTCGGCACTGAGCCCGGTGACGACGTCCTGGTCACCCGAATCGGCTCAACGAAAGTCGCCGTGCAAATCTGCGCGGACATCGAATTCCCTGAAGTCTCCCGCTATCTCGCCAGTCAGGGCGTCGATCTCATTCTCGTTCCTTCGCTGACGTGGAACCGACGCGGCGCTCAGCGCGTCCGTTACGGTGCGCACGCCCGTTCCATGGAGAACCAGATCTACGTAGCGGTATCGACCTTGGTGGGCACAAGCGGGCTCCCCCAGGACGGAGCCATGTATGGAACCGGCAATTCGTTCATCGCGATGCCGCTTGAGAAACGATTCGGAGACAACGAAGGCATCGCCGTAGCGCACCCCGACGATGGGGTCGAAGGCTACGTGGTTGGCGAGCTGGACATGGAACGATTGGCCGAATCCCGCGCCAACCCCGAGCCGCCGGGTTATCGGTACCGGCGCGAGGACCTGTATCGACGCCTGACAGCAGGTGCTCACTAGCATGACCACATTCGTCCATATCTTCCGAGTCCGCTACCACGAAACCGACCCTCAACGATTCGTCTTCAACAGTCGCTACTTGGAGTACGCCGACGTCGCCATGACGGAATACTTTCGGCACCTCGGCTGGGACTATCCCGAACTGCTTGAGCTCGGGTTTGACCCATCCCTTGTTGCCACGCAGATCGAGTTCCTACGCCCCGCGACGCTCGACGAATCGCTAAAGATGCACGTGCGCTGCTCCAAGATCGGGACGTCATCAACCGAACTACGTTTCGAGCTCACTCGAAACGATCAAACTCTTAGCGTAATTCACAGCACCTACGTGAACGTCGATCTGCGTACGGGGCGTGCTACGCCGATTCCGACCGCCATCGCGGCTGCGCTGACCGCCGACCGGACAACCTCAGATGGAGAGCTCGAGCAATGATCCGCACCGACCTGACACAACTGCTCCGGATCGAGCACCCCGTGCTCTCCGCCGGCATGGCTCGCGTCGCCCAAGCCGATCTCGTGGTCGCCGTTTCCGAAGCAGGAGGAATGGGATGCTTGGGCGGCGTCAGCTTCATGCCGGCAGCCCTTCAAGCCGAAATCAAAGGCATCAAGGATCGCACGACGAAGCCGTACGCCGTCAACCTCCTCCTTCCCGAATCGCTCACGACAAGTGATGAGGCAACGTGGGCGCCGGTTCGGGAGCTCTGGGAGCAAATGAACCCGGCCCAGCGGACAAAGCTCGCGGGCGTCGAGGCGCTGCTCACGCCAGGAGCGGTGAAGGACCAGGTGGACGTTGTCCTTGCCGAGTGTCCGCCCGTGGTTGTATTGACCTTCGCCACGCCGAAGTGGTTCATCGAAGCAGCCAGGCAACGCGGGATCACGATCGGCGCGATGGTCGGCTCGATCGGTGCAGCACAACGCGCCGCCGAAAGCGGGGCGGACTTTCTAGTCGCTCAAGGAACTGAAGGTGGTGGGCACACCGGTTACATCGCCACAATGGCGTTGACGCCGGCGGTTGTGGATGCGGTGTCGATCCCGGTCGCGGCTGCAGGCGGGATAACGGACGGTCGCGGACTTGCCGCTTCCCTCTCGCTCGGGGCTGGCGGCGTGTGGGTCGGTTCCCGCTTTATCGCGACCCCAGAGGCATACGGTCATGGAGCTTTCAAGCAGAGGGTCGTTGCCGGGCATAGCCGGGACACCATCCTGACGAAGTCGTACACGGGTAAACCGCTGCGTGCATTTCGAAATGAGTGGACAACCCGGTGGGAATCTCAGGTCGACTCGATCAAGAACTTCCCCGCGCAATACGCAGTCGCCGCTGAGCGCGTAGAGACGGGATACCAGGATGGCGATCTGGACGAGGGCATGATGCCGATCGGACAGGGAGTCGAGAACATCCACGAGATCACGCCGGCCGGTGACATTGTCCGCTCGATGGTGAATACCGCCGAGCGTGTCATTACCTCGTTGAGGGCCTCGATCGCGTAGGGCTCGTCTCACCGGCTTGCTAAAGCCCCACTCAGTCGACCCTGGCGGCTCCAAACGAGTCTGGTTCACCGAATACCGGAGCGCCAACCGGGGCATCGCCTACGACGGCGTCTGCAACTCGCGCATGCTGCTCGGTGGATGGCCGCAAGGGTCCTGAGCGCTCCGCCGTCAACTCATCACCCGCGGCTTCGGCAGTCATGGCCAAGTGCAAGGCGGTGATCATTGACGGCGAACGCACGGAAGCGCCGAGGATCTCTTCCACTTTGGATAGCCGGTAGCGCATCGAGTTGTGGTGGATCTTCAGGTCCTTCGCCGCTGCCATAACGTCGAACTCGTGTGCGAAGTATGCGGTTATCGCTTCCAGAAGTAGCGGCTTGTCCCGAAACGGCCCCAGGATTCGTTCTCGCCAAGCCGCCATACTCGCCTGACCGATGTCGGCGAGCAGCCGGATTGAGAAGTCCAACTCGTCGTAAGTCGTTGAGCGCCTGGTGTGACTACGCAACGCATGTTGAACTGCAAGCACGGCATCCTGATGCGAAGTGGGTACTTCGCCAATCTGTTCGATCGCCCGTCCCGTTCCCACGAACAATCCTGGGTGCATCGAGAGCATTGTCTTGATTGTCCGGTCACGCTGATCCGTGTTCGCTTGAATGAGGACGGTGTACCCGTTGTGCTGCTCCCTCGTGAAGACAGTCGCGTCGTGCGTGGTGAGCGTTTCCTCGAACAGGTCCGCCGTCGGCAGCCGGTGCTGCTTTGAGGCGATCGGTTGAACGACGGAAAGCACTCGTACCTCTTGCACGAAGCTCAATCCGAGCGCTGCCGCCTGCTCGTTCAGCTCGTCAGCGTTTTCATTAGGCTGAAGGTCGAGGGCCCGCCGAAGGATCGAGCTTCTCACTGCCCGGTCCTGATTCATCGCAAGAGTGTCAATTCGCTTGGACGCCTCGATCAACGAAGCCGTCACTGCGGCTGCTGTCCGCGTATACGCGTTCGCAAAATCCTCGCGACGGTTGGCAACGATAAGCCACCGACGAGGGCGTTCCGGTAACGAGTGCAGGCGAACTGCTAGCCCACACCAGCCGGCGACCTCCAGGTCGATAATCGGCGCCTCGAACCCGCCGATCTCCTGGCGGAAAAGAACGAACGGTAGGACTCCAGTCGCGGACTCAACTGCACCCGCGTCATCTGTGATGCCGCCGATGCCATCGGTCAGGGTTGCGAGACGTCTGACCAAGGAGGCGGCTGGGTCGTTGCCGGACATCGACGCCACTAGCGATTGCTGCATGGAGAGCATCCGCTGAAACCGCGCCGTGTCTGGGTTGGCATGAGCTCGGCTCACCGTGTCGATGATATCCGCGAAACGTGTTGTCCTCGGGATCACCATCGCCGGAACATCGCGTCGAGCGAGCGCCTGTCGGATATCCAACTGGGTCGCCTCGGCGAGAGTCTCGGGATAGGCAACACCTGCGACCTCGGCGTCAGCGAACACGTCGGCAAGCTGCTCGAACGCATCGGGTGAATCGGACCACCCTGCGATGAGAACGATGAGATCGCCGGCGCCGAGGCGTGCTTCATCGAACCGGTCGGAGAAGATCTGAACGGAGTTGACCTGACGTTCGTCGAAACCGTTTGTCCCTGTTGCACGACGCAGCCCGAGCGCCTCATGCGTCATCAGGTCGCCAAGCGTGCAAGGGCTCACAACGGGACGGCTCATGGGCACCACATCGATCCCGGCTGTCGAGCAAGGGTCTCGAACATGACGGGAGTCTAACGAGCTTGGGGAGGCGGCGCGTTGGGAAATTTCACAGCTGAACCGTTGCAGCGCTGGAACAGTACCAATGTGCCGATGCGGAATCTGGCCGTAGTGTCGGGGACACGATCACGATGCGCCAGGCAACGGGAGGTACCTCTTGGCAGAGCAGTATTGGGAGTCGGCGGTTAGTCGAATCGACGACTCCACCGTCCGCATTCGAGGATATGACCTCGAAGAGCTCATCGGAGGGCTGACCTTCACCTCGGCTGCGTACCTTCTGATCCGTGGTGCTCTACCGACGCCCAACCAGACGAAGATGATGGACGCTGTGCTGACAGCCGTTCTCGACTATGCCCTGCAGAAGCCCGGTACGGTCGCAGCACGTTATGTCATGTCCGCGAACCCAAACGTGGCAGCCAGTCTCGCCTCAGCCGTCCTCGCCGTGGGAAAAAACACGCTCGCCCCCGAAGACACAGCACGATTCGCAATCGATAGCTACAAGCGGTTAACGGAGTCGAACGACGACGCTGTCGTCGTCGCTGCGCGGATTGTGGCCGAGGAGCGCGCAGCGAAGCGACGAATCCCCGGACTTGGGCACCCTGTGTTCAAGAACGTCGACCCACGTGCCGAAAAGATCAAAACTCTCGCTCGCGAACTCGGCTTTTGGGGCCCACAGGCCGAGTTCTACGAGCTCATCCACACCGAGTTTCGCCGGCAATCGGGCCGCGACTGGATTCCCCTGAACGACATTGGCGTGATGGCTCTCGTGCTGGCGGAAATGGGATTCACTCCCGACGAAACCACTGGCATCGCGATCATTTCGACGCTGCCGGGCGTCGTGGCGCACCTGACAGAAGAACAGAACAGCGGCCGGCCGATCCGAATCGTCGCGCCCGAAGACGTCTCCTACGACACGATCGTGCGAGACTTCGAATCCGACAAGGAGGTCGCCGGATGGTGAGACGAGTTGCAATCACGGGAGCCGGATCCGGCATTGGACTTGCCGTGGCACGCGCGTTTGCTGCAGCGGGCGATGAGGTCTTCATCGGCGACATCTCGGAAGAACGCCTCGAAGCGACGAAGGCGACCATCCCAACGGCGACGATTTCTCGTCTAGACGTCACTGATTTTGACCAAATGTCCGCTTTCGGCGTTACAGCCGCTGGCACGCAGGGTCTGGACGTCTTCATCAACAACGCCGGAGTCTTCGACGCGTACGCCAGCATCACCGAGACGACGGTGGACCTCTGGCAGAGAATCATTGGTGTCAACCTGACCGGCTACTTCCACGGCTGCAAAGTCGCAGCCCAGCTTATGCTCCCGAACAAACGTGGACGGATCATCAATGTCGGATCTGTCGCCGGTCAACGCGGCGCCGCCGATGGGCTGTCGTATTCCGCCAGCAAAGCCGGCATCGAAGGCATGACCCGGCGGTTGGCGATTGACCTCGGGCCAGCTGGGATCACTGCCAACGTCGTCGCACCCGGCGTCACAGCTACAGACATTCGCAAGAACTCGGGGGAGCAACTCGGCGGGATGCTGGACATGAATCGGGGAATCGGTGCATCACCCGAACTCTGGGACTTCCTCATCCCCGCGCGGCGAGGAGGCACCGCCGACGAAGTTGCCGCCGTCATTGAATTCCTCGCTTCCGAGAAGGCGTCGTACGTAACGGGGCAGGTTATCCACGTCGATGGTGGCTGGTCGGCCACCTGACGCCAGACAATGGCAGTACTTTATCCAGCAGTTACGGCAGCGGAGGCCCAGAATGCTCCTCGATCAGGCAGATATCGTCGTCGTCGGTGGCGGCATTGTTGGGATGACGACGGCCTACGCCCTCAAGAAACGTGGTTTCGATGTTGTCGTCGTCGAGCAACGATTTGCCGCATTCGGTGCATCGGGCCGGAACTCCGGCGGGATCTGGGTGCAGACAGTGCGGGGTGGCGTTGAGCTCGAGCTGGCGCGCCGAGGATCGGCGCTGTACGAGGCCTTCCTGGACGATCTGGGCGACACGTTCGAATATCGACGAGACGGAGGACTGATCTACTTCGAGACGGACGCTCAGAGGCGGATCCTCCAGGACTATGTGGCGGACCGTGCCGAACACGGAATTCAGGCCGAGATCATCAGCGCAGTTGAGGCACGGAATCTGTCCAGCGGAGTTCCCGACTCGGCTATCGGAGCAGTGCTCAGCAGCGACGATGCCCAAGTGAACACGGCGAAATTCACCCGCGCCCTCGCGGACGCGTGCAAGCGCCGAGGTGTGCGGCTATATGAAAACACCCCGGTTCTCGGCATGACACGTCACGGCGACGCCGTGACAGGGGTTCGTACTGTGCGAGGCGACATTTCGGCCGGCGGCGTCGTCTGGTGCACCGGCGCTTGGGCTTCCGCGCTGTCAGCGGAGGGGATGGACCTGCCGATCACACCCATTCGCGTGGGAATGCTCATGACCCAACCCGTGGCGAATCAGGTTCATGTACAGACAAGAGGACCGCACGGCGTCGAGAATTTCAGTGCGCTCACTTCCTTGAGCGCGTTCGAACCCACCGAATTCGAGACCTTGGACCTTCCCGAGGGCTCGAGTCTGACTTTCGAGGATGTCGTAACGCAGAACGCCGAAGGCAACATCATCGTGGGCCACACGCACGATGACGCACAGTCGTTGAACCCGCACATCACCGTCGATGCGACAGGGGTGATGCTTCGCTCATTGCAGCGCAGGAAGAACGGCTTCGGTGAGCTGGGCGTCACCGGTCTTTGGGCAGGCCTAGTTGGAGTAACGGCCGATCGCTTGCCGATCATCGACAAGGTCGACGGACTCTACGTGAATACCGGGCACGTCTCGGGCACCGCGTCCGGCCCTCTGGCGGGTGAGCTCATGGCCCAGCTGGTTGCTGGCGAGGAGCCGACGATCCCTCTCGGACCGTTCGCGCGGCATCGCGATTCGCTCATCGAGAACAACCTCCGGAGATGACCGAATGCACAGCGACCTCAGCCGGGACGACGCCCAGTTCCTTCGGGAGATTACGGGTTTTGTCAACAACCTTCATGATGTCCATCAACGTGATGCGCGCGAAGAATACCCGAGTGACCTCGTTCCACATCTTCGCGCGCTCCGGCTGTTCGATGCATGTACCCGCAATCTCGAGACGTATGCTCTCGCTCTCGAAGAGCTCGGGCGAGGTTGGCTCAGCCTCATCCCCATCGTCAATGCTCACTCGACCAGCGTGTGGAGCGTCAAGAACTACGGGACTGAGGCACAAAAGGCGTACTGGAGCCCCCGTTTGCAGTCGGGGGAGACCATCGCTGCCCTAGCTTTGACGGAGCCGCACGCGGGTTCCGACCTTCAAAAAATCACGTCGAGCGCGGAGCGAGTTGAACACGGATGGCTCATTCGCGCTCGAAAAGCGCTGATCACGCATGCAGCCCATTCCGACCTGCTTCTTATCCTGGTGCGAACGGATCCGAACCCCGACCTGGGCGCTCGTGGGCTGAGTCTCTTCCTGCTCCAGTCCGGTGAATGGACGGTTGACCGAAAGCTCGACAAGCTCGGTTCACGCGGAATCGAAACAGTGGAACTCTCCGTCAACGGAATCATGGTTCCGGACGATCGTCTGATCGGAGGAGTTCCCGGTCGAGGGTTCAGCCAGGTTATGGATGGACTCGAGGTAGGACGCGTAGCTGTCGCAGCGGCGGCGGTCGGAGTCGCGCGAAGCGCGTTCTGGAACGCAGTGGGATACGTTCGCGATCGAGAAGCATTTGGCACGACTCTGGCAAACATGCCTGCAGTGAGGGCTCGACTGGGAAATGTGGCGACTCAGATCGCGGCAGCAAAAGCACTTACTCTAGCCGCGGCTCGAGCGAAACAGGCAGGCGGTCGCAAAGACGTCCAAGCCGCTTCTGCCAAGATCGCAGCCGGCGAGAGCGCAATCAACGCCGCATTAGCTGGCATGGAGCTCGGAGGCGGGTGGGCATACATCGAGGATCGCGAATTCTCCCGCTTCCTTCGCGATTCTGCCCTCTTCATCGCGGGCGAAGGGTCAAACGCAGTCCTCACGGATCTAGTCGGTGCCGGGCTGAGTCGCTCCGAGCCCGACCTGGAGTGGATCTGAACTATGTCCCTCGAGCTCCCCGATGGTACACGGCTGGCGGTCTCCATCAGTTCCGATTTCGACGCGCAAAGCGTGTGGATGGGCACCTTCGGCACAACTTCCCCAAGCTACTTGTCTCGCGGCGAGTTCGGCGCCGTTGTGGGCGTGGGCAGAGTATTGAACGCGTTCGAGCGCTTCGGAATAACGACCACGTGGTGCACCCCCACGCACACGATTCAAACGTTTCGTGCACAGTGCGATCAGATACTCGAAGCTGGCCATGAGATCGCCGCGCACGGCGTGTACCACGAGCCGATCCACAAGCTTGACCCGGCAGAGGAGCGCCGACTGCTCGAGCTTCAGATAGCGCAGCACGAGCGCCTGCTCGGCGCACGTCCCAAGGGATATCGGTCTCCTGCTTGGGACTTCTCCGACATCACTTTGAGCCTGTTGGAGGAGTACGAGTTCTCGTGGGACTCGTCACTGATGGGCCGCGACTTCGAGGTGTATCGACCCCGACCGGTCGTCGAACAAGACCCGGAAAACGGAAACACCTTCGGCGAACCGTCTTCAGTGATCGAGATCCCTGTCTCCTGGTATCTGGATGATTTCCCGCCGTTGGAAAACCTTCCGCGTAGCGTCGGCATGGCATCGACCGCTGACGTCTTCGACCGCTGGAAGGACTCGTTCGACTTCGCATACGAACGAGTCCCCGGAGGAGTGTTCGCGCTCACGGTTCATCCGCAGACGATCGCGCGCGCACACCACCTGCTGATGTTCGAACGTTTCCTCGATTACGTCGCAGGCCATTCCGGCGTCTGGTTCGCCACGCTCTCCGACATCGCTCAAGCGTGGGTTGACGACGAACGGTCGCCGTAAGAATTCCAACCTACGGGTGGATCGCTCAGTAGGCCACCTATGGAGGGCGCGTGGGTGCGCCCGTACTGTCGATTCATCACCCAGTAATCGGAGGACTTCACAGATGAAGATCTGCTTTCTGAATCCGTTCGGTACCGACGCCTATGACGAAATCATCGGGACGGTCCTTAAAGGTTCGCTGCTTCCAGATACGACGCTAGAAATCCGCCACCTCGATGCCGGCCCACGGAATCTCGACTATTACGCGCCGAAGCAGGTTGTTCAAGTCGAAATCCTCAAAGCGGTCAAACAGGCGGAGGTAGACGGTTTCGATGCTGTCGTCATCGGATGCTGCTACGACCCGGCACTGACCGAGGCCCGGGAACTTGTCTCTATTCCGGTCATCGGCCCCCTGGAGTCATCGGTGGGCCTTGCTCGCCCATTCGGGCATCGATTCGCTATCGTCACAGACCATCACAAGGCCGTACCGATGCTCCAGGACACGATAAGGATCTACGGGGCAGAGCCGAACTGCGTCGGAGTTGAGTCCATCGGTTGGTTCGTCGACGATATGGTCCTCGACCCCGTCGCGGTTGCGGAAGACACCTACCTCAAGATCCTTGATGTCATGCATCGCACCGGTGCCGAAACCGTCATCGTGGGATGCACAATCGTGTCCGCTTGTTATGAGCTTGCCGCCGCCAATGGCGACTCAAAGTTCAGCGAGCTCTCGGTCGTCAATCCCAACATCATGGCCGTCAAAGCGGCAGAACTTTTCGCGCAGCTGAACTCTCGTGGGATGTATCGCATCTCGCGTGCGGCCTTTTACCAGGCGCTCAGCAGCCACGACCCCATCGAAGCAGCCGAAGTCGCGCCGTACTTTCAGTCCACGCGCGTCTAAGCGAAAGGAAACTCATGACCACATCAGTCATCGTCATCGGGGGCGGCCTGGTCGGTACCTCGACTGCGTACTTCACCGCCCGTGAGGGGCTGGACGTGACGCTCATCGAGCAGGAGACCATCGGGTACGGCGCCTCCGGGCGCAACCCCGGGTTCGTCTGGCTTCACTGCCGAAACGCTGGTTGGGCCCTCGACGTATCGTTCGCCGGACGCAAGTTGTACGACGAGCTCAAGGAGGATCTGCCGGTTTCGTTCGAATTCCGAGCGGACGGAGGCCTCATCTACTTCACCGATGAAAGGCAAGCTCCCGTCTTCGAAGAGTTCGTCGCGGCCCGCCGTAGTGACGGACTGGACATGGAACTGATCGACGGCAAGGCGGTTCGAGAACTCGTCAAGCCAATCCGCGAAGACGTGCTCGGTGCGAGCTTCTGTGCAAACGATGCACAGATAAACACCCCGACCGTTGTGGCCGCCCTCGCAGCGGGCGCCCGCGAAGCCGGCGCGACCATTCGCGAACATGAGACTGTCCTCGAGGTCATCTATGACGGGGATCGCGCGGCCGGTGTGCGCACCACGAACGGAACGTACTTCGCTGACTACGTCGTGGTCGCGTCGGGGGCATGGACCGAGAAGCTAATGGCGGCAAGTGGTGTCGACGCCCGAGTAGGTCGGGAGCGTCTGCAGGTGATCGCGACCAAGCCTCTGCCTGCCCAGATCCGGCCGGTCGTCTATGGTCCGCTCACGGCGAAGCAGTATGAGCTGTTTCGAGCGTTGCCGTCGTGGGATGAGTCGGCTTTCCTCTCGCCGATCGAGATCGAGACGGGCTCATGGATGCTCACGCTTGCGGCTCAGCGCGCGAACGGCGAGATCCTCCTCGGATGCCCGATGGACTATCCGGCGGATGTGGACCTGTCACCCACTCTGTCGGGCATCCGCGCAACAGCAGAGAACATCGGGCAGGACTTCCCCGGGCTAAAGGACGCCGCCATCGATCGGATCTGGGCTGGCGTTCTTCCGTTCACGTCGGACATGGTTCCGATCATCGACGAAGCTGCTCCCGGGTTGATCGTCGCTGCCGGTCATGTCTTCGGCAACTCGTCGGGTCCGATGACTGGCAAGCTGGTCAGCCAGCTCATTCGGGGTATCAGCCCCGAGATCGACCTGACAGAAGTGCGCTGGGGCCGAACACTTGACCCGATCGTTCCTGGCGTTGCTGTGCATTGGTGAGTCCAAAGCGGATCGCAGGCCGGGACCAGCTTCGACGGAGGTTCGAACCATGACCGATGCAGCACGACAGAGTCAATCATCTCGACTCATCGTTCTAGGAGATGTCGATGCGGCGGGTGTGCTGTACTTCGGCAATGTGTTCCGTTGGCATGAAGAGGTTTTCACACGCTGGCTTGCTCAGGTCGATGTCCCGCTACACGGCTTGTTCGGGACTGGCCGCGGTCTTCCCGTTCGCTCGAGTTGGGCTGAATACCCGGCCAGTGCTCGCCTTGGGGAAACTCTGAAGATGACGCCTGCGGTGACCTCGCTGCGTGACACTGAGTTCGTGTTTGAGACGACTTGGTGCGAAGAGGTCTTTAGTCGTGAGGTCCTTCGGGTCAGCACCAGGCACGTCGCGTGCGTGAAGGACGAAGACACCGGATTCTTCGTTCGCACCTCGATCTGGCCTGGATTGCGGAAAGCCTTGCAGACTCTAGCTCGCGAAGCCGAGGGCCAATGCCAACAAACCTCGTGAGCCTCATAGAGGTCGAAGCTCAGACCAGGACCTCAAACAATGGATGTCAGGTCACTCGGATTCACAGGATGCCCAGGAGCATTCGCAGAAACGCCACAACTAGACAATCGCCGCGGGGCAGCAGCACTCGGCTCGAAAGGGAATCATGACGGTCAACGATGACGCGAACACCTTCGACTACGTGATCGTCGGCGGTGGGAGTGCAGGAGCGGTCCTTGCAAGACGACTTTCCGATGATCCAGAGACATCAGTCCTCCTTATCGAAGGTGGTCCCGCCTACGAGGATGACCCCAAGGTCGTCTACCTCTCGGAGTCCCTCGCGCTCACGGGAGACCCGAAGTACGACTACGACTATCCGCTGGTAGAACAGGAACGCGGTAACTCGTTGCTGCGTATCAGCCGGGCCAAGATGCTCGGAGGATGTAGCGCGCACAACGACGCGTGGGCACTTCGCGCGCCCGACGCGGACATGGACCGTTGGGCGGCCAAGGGCGCCGAGGGTTGGGACTCAGCGCACACCGCCCCATACTTCAAGCGTGTCTTCGCTGACATGCACGTGCATCCAGTGCCGAAGAACGCCGAGTTGTCCAACGTCGTCATCGAGGCCGCCGGCGAGATCGGAATTCCAGAGATCGATAACACCGCAGGCGAATACGGCGAAGGCATCTCCTGGGTATCGCTGAACGAATACGAGGGCAAGCGCTTCTCAACAGCTCAGGCATACCTGTTCCCACTGACCGAATTGCCCGCCAACCTGCACCTCCAGCTGGAGACACTCGCCACGCGCGTTGTTTTCGACGGCGACCGCGCGAGCGGCGTGGAGACAGACCACGGCATGTTCTACGCGCGCCGTGAAATCGTGCTCAGCGCTGGTGCAATCGACACACCGAAGTTGCTCATGCTCTCGGGGATCGGACCTGCCGAGCATCTCAGCGAGCTCGGCATCGACGTGAAGGTCGATCTCGCTGGGGTCGGCTCGAACCTCCAGGACCACATCGAAACGCCTGTCACCTGGGAGATTTCAAAAGACCCCGGCGAGAGCATCAACGGGCTTGATCTCGGCATCTACGCATCCCTCGGCAGCGACGAGGATTTCGACACCCAGTTCACGGTAGGGCACGTCAACTACTGGCTCGACGCTCCGCCGTTCACTGACCTGGAGCACAGCGAGCTCGCCCTCACCCTCGCTCCGAATGTCGCACGACCTGAAAGCTCCGGGGCGATTCGACTTGCCTCTGCGGACTACCGAGACAAGCCTCTGGTGGATCCGAGGTACTTCACGGATCCTGGCGGTGCCGACGAGGCGAAGCTCGTGGCAGGCATCAAGGTAGCTCGCAAGTTCGCAGACACCAAGGCGCTCTCGGGCTGGATCGTGCGCGAGATCGTGCCGGGACCGAACTATCAGACCGATGAGGAGCTCGGCGCTCACGCGCGCAAGTACTCCAACACCGTCTATCACCCGATGTGCACAGCCAAGATGGGCAACCCTGCAGACCCGGAGGTGGTGGTCGACCCGAGGCTTCGAGTCAAAGGGGTCTCGGGACTGCGCGTCGTCGATGGCTCTGTCATGCCCGAAATCATCCGCGTGAACCCGAACATGACCATCATCATGATCGGTATGCGCGCAGCCGATCTGATCAAGGAGGACAACGCATGAGCGTCACAGCCGTAAGCGTCCCCACCCTCGAACATGTCATCAACAACACGCCGGTGGTCGCACGCGGAGCCACCATCGATGTTCTCGATCCGTCGACGAACGCTCGCATTGCTGCTCTTCCGATCGCGTCGGCCGGCTTCGTCGACCGCGCTGTTGAAGCCGCTCAGACGGCCAGTCGAGGATGGGGGCGCGCCACGCCAGCGGAGCGCGCCACCGCGCTCAACGCCATCGCTGATGCGATCGATGCGAACGCGGATCGTCTCGCGCGTCTTGAATCGCTGGACGTCGGTAAGCCCATTCAGAATGCGCGGGCGGAAATGCCAGGGATCTCTGACACCTTTCGCTTCTATGCGGCGGCCGCGCGCACAACCCATGGCACCGCTTCCGGACGATTCGCGGAAGGGCTGCACTCGAGGGTCGAGAGGGAACCGGTCGGCGTCGTCGGCCTCATCACACCGTGGAACTACCCGTTGCTTGAAGCGGTGTGGAAGCTCGGGCCGGCGCTTGCTGCGGGAAACACGGTCGTGCTCAAACCGTCCGAGATCACGCCGCTGACGACGGCGGCCCTGTTCTCGCTGATGTCGGAAATCTTGCCTGCAGGCGTAGCCAACCTTGTGCTCGGCGATGCAAGCACGGGGCGAGCGATCGTAGACCATCCGGGCACCCGGATGGTGTCACTCACCGGCGACGTCGGCACAGGAGTCGCTGTGGCAACCGGTGCAGCGGTGTCCCTGAAGCGCGTGCATTTGGAACTCGGCGGCAAATCTCCCGTGGTCGTTCTCCCGGACTCCGATGTTGAAACGGCCGCCGAATTCTTAGCATCAGCCGGCTTCGTCAATTCCGGCCAGGACTGCACTGCTGCCTGCCGTCTTATCGTTCACGACGCGATTTACGACGAGTTCGTCGACAGGTACCAGGCCCAGATGAAGGCCATCCGAGTCGGATCTGCACTCGACGACGCCACGACCATGGGGCCGCTGGTGTCTGACAGGCAGCGTCAACGAGCGGAAGGGTTCGTCGATCGTGCGAGGTCGGCCGGTGCATCCATATTGGCGGGAGGCAGAACGATGGACCGTCCAGGGTTCTTCTACGAGCCAACTCTGGTTGCCGACGTGGATCAGCACTCGGAAATCATCCAGAAGGAGGTGTTCGGGCCGGTGGTCACTGTTCAGCGAGCCGCCGACGCCGACCAGGCGTTGGCTTGGGCCAACGACGTGCCGTATGGTCTCTCTGCCAGCGTGTGGACGAACGACGTGAACGAGGTCCACCGCTTCACGCGGGATTTGAGCTTCGGAACCGTCTGGGTCAACACTCACCTTTGGACTGTTCCCGAGATGCCGTTCGGCGGGTTTGATGGCTCGGGATATGGCAAGGAGCTTTCGGGGATGTCAATCGAAGACTATTCGCGCTACAAGCACGTCATGCTGCAGGAGCGATAAAAGTGAGTCCTCGGGAGCCGCTTGGCGTGTGCCGAGTTGGGGTCCACGCTCGAAAACCGCTCGGCTTTCCGCGAAACTTCTCGTCATGCATACGTTGAAATAACCCAGTAGAGTTCAAAACTCTCCCACCATCCCCGGATCAGCGCAGGAGGCAGTCATACTCACGCTCGCCGACGTTGAAGCAGCACAGTTTCGCACGAAAACCTACGTCCGTCGCACGCCGATGCTTGAAGGCGACCCACAGCCGAAGGGGCGGATCTGGTTAAAAGCTGAGTTCCTCCAGCGCTGCGGAGTATTCAAGACACGTGGCGCTTTCAACCGCCAGCTGGCTGCCCGCGAGCGCGGCGAGCTTGACCCGAAGCTTGGCGTCGTCGCCGCGTCTGGCGGTAACGCAGGACTCGCGAACGCATTCGTAGCTGCGCAGCTTGGAGTCCCCGCCACTGTGTTCGTTCCAGCCACGGCTCCCGAAATAAAAGTCGACCGGCTACGCCAGTACGGCGCGACCGTCCGCCTCATCGGCTCCGAGTACGCAGAAGCCTTCACCGCCGCGCAAGATTTCGTCGCCAACACCGGCGCGCTCTTCTGCCACGCGTACGACCAACCCGAGATCGCCGCCGGCGCCGGGGTGATCGGCCTGGAGATCCTCGAGGATCTGCCCGGCGTTGACACAATCGTTCTCGCTGTCGGAGGCGGCGGCCTGTATGCCGGCATCGCAACGGTTGCCGCGTCCGCTGGCGTTCGTGTCGTCGCCGTCGAGCCTACAAACATCCCTACGCTGCATGCAGCGCTCCAGGCCGGCCGGCCCAGCGACGTGACGGTCGCCGGCATCGCCGCCGATTCGCTCGGAGCGAGGCAGATCGGCCGTGTCGCGTTCGACGTTGCCATTCAGACATCGCCAGTCAGTGTTCTCGTTGAGGACGACGATATCGACGCTGCTCGAAATTTACTCTGGAACGACTACCGGATCCCGGCCGAGCATGGTGCGGCGGCGGCGCTTGCCGCTCTCACCTCTGGGGTTTATCGACCAGACGACGGCGAAAACGTGGCTGTCATCGTATGTGGAGCGAATACGGATCTTTCTACCATCGGCCCGACTTCCAGAACAGTCTCGACCTTCTAAGTC
Source organism: Microbacterium sp. X-17 (assembly GCF_039615055.1). Taxonomy (NCBI): domain Bacteria; kingdom Bacillati; phylum Actinomycetota; class Actinomycetes; order Micrococcales; family Microbacteriaceae; genus Microbacterium; species Microbacterium sp. X-17. Next base: position 676,196 of record NZ_JBDHNI010000003.1, on the reverse strand, counting down.
AACAACGGTCGCGTCGGATCGGGCAGGTCTTCGGCGCAGAGTTGGGTAGAACGCAGTGCTCTACCACAGGGACAGAGTACGCGGGCGCGGGTCCGAAGCCCGGCTGGATGTCCATAGCTTGGCTGTAATCAGCCGTCCATCGTGCATCATCGTGTACCCAGCGCCGACATGAGAGAGCAGGTACCGGCGGGCGTGTGAGCGTGGCGACGCCTCGCCAAGGCCGTCCGCGATGTGCAGCCTCCAAGAACCCCACAATTGCAGTCATCCAGCAACGTTCTACCGGGTGGGTGAACTCCCACGTGTGGATAGTGGCCGAGATGCCCTTCGGCGGTTTCGCCGGCTCCGGGTACGGCAAGAACTCTCGGGAATGTCCATCGACGACTATTCGCGATACAAGCACGTCATGCTCCATGAGAAATGCGATATTGCGGCATCGGCGGCGTCGGATACGACGCTGCGGAAGTCGTTATGTGCCAGTCCAGCGTGGCCTCAGAGCAGTTCGGTCCGCGTACTGTGATCCGGCCAAACCGCGTCGATGGCATTCGGAGAATCGCCAATAGGCGCGACCCTCGCGACGTCCCTAACCTCAACCTCATCGCAGGCTCTCGACGTGAAGGGCCGCCGACTTCACAGCTGCCGTGCTGTGGCGCTGCGAGAAACCTACGCACGCCTGTAACGTGCCGATTGACAGGAGACCGAAATGCTCAGCACAAGTCCGGAGGGAATGTCAGCGGCCCCTGAACCGATCGGGACCAGCCATCTACAAGGCAACATCGGCTTCTTCAACCTCGTCTTCACGGTCCTCGCCTACAACGGACCGATGGTCGTCTTCCTGGGCTTCATCCCGGTGTCCATCCTTCTCGGGAACGGCATCGGCACACCCGCGATGTACCTGTTCTGCGGAGTGATTGCCGTCTTGTTCGCGTCTGGGATGGTGGCAATGGGACTGCGCTTGCCGAAGCCCGGAGGGTTCTACACCTTCGTGTCGGCAGGGCTCGGCAAGGTGGCCGGATTGGGGACCGGATTCACCGCCATGGTCTGCTACTACTCAGCCAACGTCTCGGCCTACGCTCTGGCGGGAGTCGCGACGGACTCGCTGATCAGCGGCGCCTTGCACGGCCCGAGCGTTCCGTGGTGGCTGTACTCGCTCGTGTTCTTCGTAATCGTCACTGTCCTCGGATACCTGAACATCAGCTTCTCCGCCAAGGTGTTGACCATTTTCCTCGCACTCGAGCTGGGCCTGATGATCATCTACGACGCGTCCGTAATCGCGCAGGGCGGCGCGAACGGGTTCAATCTGGAGTCCTTCCAGCCGTCCAGCATCTTCTCGGGCTCCATCACCGTTGCGTTCATCTTTGGCGTGGGCCTCTATGGAGGTTTCGAGGCGACCGTCATCTTCCGCGACGAGGTGAAGAAGCCGAAGCGCACCATTCCTCGCGCCACCTACGCGGTGGTCGCTATCCTGGCTCTCCTCTACGGTCTGACGGCGTGGGTGTTCATCAATGCGTACGGCACCGACGCGATCATGTCCGTGTTGAGCAAGAATCTCGTGAGTGCATCAAGTGACAGCGTCCGGCAGTACACCGGTGAAGTTGCCTACTTCTCGGCGGATGTGCTCCTCATCACCAGTTCGTTCGCGCTGATCCTGGCAAGTCACAACATCACTTCGCGATACCTTTACAACCTCAGCGCTGACGGTGTCCTGCCACGTGCGCTGAGCCGGGTCCACGAACGCTTCGGGTCTCCTCATCGCGCCTCAGTCGCACTCAGCATCCTTTCGCTCATCGGGATCGTGGCCTTCGGCATCCTGGGCCTGGACGGATCGACCGTCTATGCCCGCTTGGCCGGGATCTACTCGTACTGCTTCGTGATCCTCCTCGTGGTCGCGGCCGCCGCCATCGCGGTGTTCCTCTTCCGCGACAAGAGCGAACGGAAGGCGTGGTTGCCCGCGGCCGCGACATCGATCGCATTCGTCTTCCTCGCGGTCGCGCTCGTGCTGGCGACGATGAACTTTGATCTCCTCGCGGGAACCAGCGGCGTCGCGACCTTCCTGATTCTGTTGCTCATTTGGGGCCTCGTGGCAGTTGGAGTTATCCTTGCGCTCGTGTACCGGAGCCGTCGGCCCGATGTGTACAGCCGAATCGGGCGCGATGACGCTGGCGACATGGTGCCGGACCCCGCTGAGTCATTCAGCAGCTGACCGTATCCATGCGCCTCGAGATCAACGGAGACGGCTTGTGACGGACAACACGCAAACTCGGACGGAGCCGGCCGTTTCCACCGAGACCGGCATCATCGTGGGGTTTCGGGTGGACGATGTCGATCACTTCCTCGGTGTGCCCTACGCCGAACCGCCGATTGGCGCGAACCGATTCCGGCGACCGCAAGCGCCTCGCCCCTGGGAGACGCCGCGGGCAGCCACACGGCTCGGGCATCCGAGTGTTCAAACCAACCCGGACTACCCCGCATGGCTCGACCCAGGCAAAGAATCGGAGGACTGCCTCTTCCTCAACGTCTGGACGCCGAACAGTGCCGCGGGGGCAAAGCGACCGGTCCTCGTCTGGATCCACGGCGGTGCTTATCAGTACGGGTCGGCGGGCGCCCCAATCTACGATGGACAGAAATTGGCACGTTCTCAGGACGTCGTCGTCGTCTCGATCAATCACCGGCTTAACGCCTTCGGATACCTCTGGTTCGGTGACATCTTTCCTGAGCTCGCCGGGCACGGAAATCTCGGTCAGCGCGATCTGATCGCCGCCCTTGGCTGGGTCCGCGACAACATCAGCTCATTCGGTGGGGACTCGGCCAACATCACCCTCTTCGGCGAGTCCGGCGGCGGCGCGAAGATCGGCGCTCTCCTCAACACGGAGGCCGCAGCAGGACTCTTTCATCGGGTAATCATCCAAAGCGGGTCTCAGACGTGTCTGCTCGAGCGGCAGGAGGCCACCGAAGTGGCGCAGAGGTTCCTGAAGGTGCTAGGAGTCGACAGTGTCGAAGAGCTCCAAGCGGCCGACGTGGAGTCGCTCAAGCGCGCAACTCAAGCCGTGGAGAACGACCTTGGGGTGCTCGCGTTTCAGCCCGTGATCGACGAGACGCTCATGTCGCGGCAGCCGTGGTCCGAGAGCCAGCCTCTGGGAGCTGTCGGGCTTCCGATGATGATCGGAATGACACGCGACGAAAGCCGTGGATTCATCCCCGAAGCATGCAAACTAGGTCGCTCGGTCGCTGACGAAGTTCGGGACTTCTTCGGTAGCGCCTCGTTGACGGACGCAGAGATCGCAGATCTGATCGCGCGCTACCGGTGCCTCACAGAGCACAGCGCGGACGAGGAATTGGCCTGGGAACTGACCTCTGACATCTGGATGCGACGTTCATTACTCCATCTCCTGGACCTCCGCCAAGCGTCCGGCGGTCCCAACCCCACCTACGTGTACGAGTTCCGATGGCGCACACCCGCATTCGGAAGTCTGTGGGCGCTTCACGCAAGTGAGCTGCCGTTCGTCTTCGGGAACCTCGCCTACCCGACCGCATGGGACGGTGTCGACACAGACGCTTCGCGGGCAGCAGCGGACCCGGGCGAGCAAAGGTACTTGCTCCGTGACGAGATGATGGCGGCATGGGGAGCCTTCGCGCGCAGTGGTGATCCCTCGACAGATCGACTGAGTTGGCCGCAGTACGGCAAGTCGAAGTCGACCATGATCTTTCAGACAGGTGGCAGTGTAATCGTGCAGCATCCTGACCAGGACCGAGATTCGGCGATTCGCCACATCCGCCCCGGCTGGTAAGGGGCTGCCGGGCTGCGTGCCGGAGAGCGATCGCTCCATGCCTCGCGAAACCTAAGTGATTGCAGTCAGCCGGTCTCACCGCCCCTTGTGCCGGCGATGACACGGCCGAGGCGGCGCTTGCTTCCAGCCGTGCGGTAGCACAGGCTGGGGAGACTGCCGTTGTCGATCTTGTCGCTCGTGCCGCGGGTGGGCATGTGGGGGTTCCCCGGATTCTTCTTGGTCCGAATACGCCGCTGCTGGTTGAGGACATGGACTCGGGTTGTCCCGTTGTTCGAGATGACGAGGCCTAACGATTGGCCGCCCGAGTTGTAAAGCTGGCGTCCCATCGTGGGCCGAGCGGGCTGACGCCTTGGTCGACAGCGCCATGACCTCGAGCAGACAGCATCGCGTTGCTACTTCCGAGTCCGTTCCCGACGGTCTCTCCAACGCGAGCGCCGCCGGCTCTTCGACGAGGCTCGGCGGTGATCGCTATCTCGCCGGGGGAGCCACCATTTGGTTGGTCGAGCCCGCGGGCGCTGCCGCGGATGCGCCTCGACGTCCGCGCAAGTGGACAGGCTCTAGGAGACGGCTTTCTCGGGCCACGGCTACCGTTTCCGCTGCCGAGCACGCGCACCCTGCGCGCGTGAGGTCGTCGCGATCGAGACGGAGCACGCCGCCACCACCTGCGAGGTCGCCTCCCGCCTGACCTTGACCGGCGGCTGGGACGAACTCGTCGCCGGAGTGATGCTCAACTCCGGCCTGATGCGGACAAAGATATACCGCGACTTCGTGCTCGCGGGGCAATTGACGCGGTAGCCGGGACGACTCATGATTACTCCCAAGCCGTCGACTCAGCGAGCACTATGAGAGAGTGGCTGTCCGATTGACGGGGCGGGTCGCTGATGCGACGAGCGCTCTCAGAGGTTGCGGTGCACGAGCAATTGCTCGAACCGGTGCTCGACTGCCCGTTGCAGATGGTGGTGGAGTTGGCGTGTGGCCTCCTGCCGCCGGCGATGGTCCAGGAGCTGGTGTGGGAGGCGCGTTCAGTCGGGCTGGAATGGTGAGTCGCGTCGTGGAGGGCAGCAGAGCCCCCACAAGAGCCTCACAACTGCAGTAGCCGAAAGCGGGGTCACGTCATCGAGAAGCCGCGGGATTCCGCGGTTCTCGGGGCATCTTGAGATCAGCAACAGCGCCATGGATGGGCACTGCGCTGGCGGCCGCCACTGTCGGTGCAACTTGGCCCGTCGCGATCGCGATCGGCTTTGCGCAGGTGCTTAGTCTTCTAGGCCCTTTTATCGCAAGGCCGTGTGTCAAAGGCACGGCGATCGCGGAGACACCTGCGCTGAAGGGCATCGCGCCCCGGGAAGACTGAACTTCAAGACCCATGAACGAATGACGCAGCGACCAATCACTTACCGCTGTCTTTGCCTGCGTCAGCGCCCCCTTCGGGACGTTCGCGTAATGGCGGGTATCAAGGCTCGCACGGAATGTCCCCGCCACGCGCTCATCCAGACACCGGCTCCGTAACTGATGTCGTCGAGTCGTCGCGCTACGCCGAAGCGCACTGGGTCTAGCGTTGGCCGGAGCCGGATGAATTCCAACGCCGCGTCCAACGCTGCGGCTGCCGCAGCCGCGCGGCGCGCCCGCCTCGAGATCACGCTCGCGATGATGGTGGCGGGCCACCAGTGCCGCACCAGCAGCGCCATTCCCTGGGACAGCGTGGCGACGAGTCCATGTGCCGTTAGCTGAGCGGCGATGGCAGTTGGCTTCTCGACGAAATCTATTCGTTGCCGGATACGGAAGCCGACTCCGATGACGACGGCGACCGCGGCGACGATTGACCATCGCCGCTGGATCAGCAGGAGGCTGAGCACGACAGCGCCCCAGGGGGGGAAGAACAACCGGGGAAATGTTTCGGGGATGACGTTCGGCGAGCGGTTGGGCCCCGGTACCGTAGAGGAATTTGCGACGAAGCCACGCATGAACGGTCGTGCGATGTTCGTGAAGCACTGCCACGGAAGGGTCGAACCGCACAATCCGTCCCTCGCGCACCAATCGCCAGACGAGGTCCACATCCTCGCCGAATTCCATTGACCCATCGAAGCCCGCCCCCAGATTGTCGACGCGGGCGACCATGCACGTACTTGAGATCCAGGTGAGCGGGCTGCGCGGTCGGACGCGTCCGGCATCTGGCCCGAGGTCGAGCGAGGACCGGGCGTTCTCGTAGCTCGTGATCCAACTGGGGCCATCTCGTTCCAGGCCCAGAACTCGGGGTGCGACAATGGCCAGATTGGGGTCGACGAAGTGTCGAAGCAGGGTTTCCAGGCACCCCGGCTGCACCACCACGTCGGAGTCGATGAATGCCACGTATGGTGTCTCCACTGCCGCAAGCCCCGCGTTTCTTGCCACAGCGACCCCCTGGTTTTGCTGAAGGGCGATAAGCCGCGCCCGGTGAGCCGCGACAATACGCGCCACCGCTGGGGCGTCATCGGATCCATCGTCGACGACGATCGTCGCTGCGAGGCCTGCCGGGAGGCTGGAGAGTAGCCGATCAAGGGCTTGCTGCCGGTCCTTGACGGGAATCACGGCGGTGAGCTGGCTTCGCGGAATTGGTGGGAGCGAGGCTGCCACTGGGTCGCCAAGCCCAGTAGAGAGTAGTCGTTCGGCGAGTAGCCGCGATGTGGAGTCCGAGACGGTCACCTCGCGTCCCGCGAGGCAGTTGGCGGCCGTGGGCGACAGGCGTAGCACCCGGGTGGGCGACCCGCCAACGAGCACCGTTCCTTCTTGCCATGTGCGGGTGTGCCGGTTGAGACGGATTACCGCGCCGTCGGGCAACTGCGTGCTCGTCATTGCGGCGTCCTCCGTCATCGTTGGCTAGCAAGTTCTTACTACTCTATGGCACTGGGTGCCAGAGCGAAACGGTGGTCAGTACTGTCCGAGCTGTCTCAGAACGCGATGGGCTGAGATGAGGGTGTCGGTAAGTGAACTGCCAGGATCCTTCAGCCACTGTTCGTACCCGACCAGGGACGCGGCGAGGAACGCCCAGCCGATGGTCTGGGGGACGATTGAGGACGCCGGGTGGTCCAGTCGCTTTGCGGCGAATTCGGCGATCACGTCTCGCCAGGCCTGATAGCGAAGTGCACTGTGCGCCGTGAGCATCGGCACGGTGAAGAGCAGGTTCATCCGATCGCGGTGGAAGGGCAGCTCGTCGTCGGGGAACGTGTTGAAGGTGATCACGGCGGCGCTGATTGCGTCGATGAGGGGCTCGTCATCGGGAACGGTGGCGAGATGTTGACCCATTTCCTTGACCAGGAGATCGAAGTCACCCCACGGCAGGTCGTTCTTTGAGGGGAAGTACCTGAAGAATGTGCGCCGGCCAATGCCTGCCGCGGCAGCGATGTCCGGAATCGTCACCTCGTCAAAGCCCCGCTCGATGAACAGCTCGAGTCCGACCCGGCTGAGCTCCGCACGGCTTGTTACCTTCGCGCGACCATTCCGCCTAGGGCGCTTGGAAGGTGGCGCGGGTTTGGGTCCGGTATCGCTCATTCTCACATTCTCTCGTTGTTCACGCTGGCTGCCGAGCCAAGGAGGCGTGGGTGACCGATTCAAGTTTCACTTGACGCTTTGGCACCGGGTGCCACTAGAATATGGGTCACCACAGACGAGGGAGTTAGCGTGGCTAAGCAGAATCCTTGGTTCGAGACCGTTCTTGAGGCGCAGCGGCGCGCTAGGACATTCTTGCCGCCGTCGGTATATGCAGCATTAGTGGCTGGTTCGGAGCGGGGGCGAACGCCGCAGGACAATGAGGACGCGTTCGCCGAGTTGGAGTTCGCCCCACATGTTGTTGGGCACTCGTCGGAAATCAAGATGGGAACGACGATCCTCGGGATCCCGGTGTCGATGCCGGTAATGATTTCACCGACAGGCGTGCAGGCGATTCGCCCGGAGGGCGAGGTCGCGGTCGCCCGTGCGGCGGCGAACCGGGGGACGATCATGGGTTTGTCCTCCTTCGCGTCGAAGCCGGTTGAGGAGGTCGCAGCAGCGAACAAGAACACGTTCTTCCAGATGTACTGGACCGGTAGCCGAGAGCAGTTGGTGCAGCGCATGGATCGGGCGCGGAAGGCGGGGGCGAAGGCGTTGATCGTGACGACAGACTGGTCGTTCTCGATCGGTCGCGACTGGGGGAGCCCGCAGATTCCGGAGAAGATGGACTTGAAAGCGGTCTGGGGGATGAAGTGGGAGGGGCTGACGCATCTTCCGTGGGCGCGTCAGTGGCTGACTGGCGGTGGTCTGCCCGATTTGACGGCGCCGAATCTGCGGGATCCGCAGACGGGTGTGGCGCCGACATTTTTCGGCGCTTATTACGAGTGGATGAATACTCCGCCTGCGCAGTGGGCGGATATCGCTTGGATCAAGAAGGAGTGGGGTGGGCCGGTGATGCTGAAGGGCATCACTCGGGTCGATGACGCTCGGCGGGCGGTGGATGTGGGAGTGGATGCCATCTCGGTTTCGAACCACGGTGGCAACAATCTGGACACCACCCCGGCGTCAATCCGTTGCTTGCCAGCGGTCGCAGAGGCGGTTGGCGACCAGCTTGAGGTGCTCCTGGATGGCGGGATCCGCCGTGGGGGTGACGTGGCCAAGGCCTTGGCCCTGGGCGCTAGGGCTGTGATGATCGGTCGGGCGTATCTGTGGGGGCTGGCCGCGAATGGACAAACCGGGGTGGAGAACGTGCTGGACCTCTTGGGGATGGGGTTGAAGTCCGCTCTGCTCGGACTTGGTCATTCCTCGATCGAGGAACTCTCTCCGGCTGACTTCTATATCCCGGCTGGCTTTGCCCGCCGCCTGGGCGCGGATGATGCCGCCCTCGCACCGTCGGCGGAGAGTCGTGCCGAATACGTAACCACGACACGCTGACAACCCTGGGATCACCATCCGCCGATGAAGCTGTTTCGCTAAGGCATTCTTCGCCGACGCGGTAGCATGCTACTTGTGTCTTTCGCGGTGGAGCAGCTATCGAAGAATTCGCGAGGACGCATGAATTCGCTTGCAACCGAGCTTGAGGCAGAACTGCGAAGGCAGGGAATTGCCGAAGTCGATCGGTCCGCCCGGCGGCGCGCCGAGTATTCCAGCGACGCCTCCAATTATCGGGTCGTTCCTGAAGTAGTGGTCTTTCCCCGATCGACCGATGAGACGCTCGCTGCGCTTGCCGTGGCCCGCGAGAGTGGCACGCCGGTAACCATGCGCGGCGGCGGAACCTCGGTCGCAGGAAACGCAGTCGGTGCGGGACTTGTGGTGGAAACCTCCCGTCATCTCAACAGAGTCCTGAAAATCGACCCCGATGCGCGAACGGCTGTCGTCGAGCCTGGTGCGATCCTCGGGACCCTCCAGGACCTCGCGGCGCCTCATGGCCTTCGCTTCGGCCCCGACCCATCCACTTGGAAGCGTTGCACGATCGGCGGGATGATCGGAAACAACGCGTGCGGTCCTCGAGCTCTCGCGTTCGGCCGCACCGCCGATAACATCCTGGATCTCGATGTGATCGATGGAATCGGACGTCGGTTCGACACCTCAACGGGTATGGACGCGCTCGATGGTCTGGAAGACCTGGTCACAGCGAATCTGGACATCTTCCGTACGGAACTGGGACGGTTCGGACGGCAGATTTCCGGATATTCACTCGAGCACCTTCTCCCCGAACACGGCAGGAACCTTACCCGGGCGATGGTGGGCACAGAGGGGACGGTTGTTTCAGTTCTGGGGGCGACCGTTCGTCTAGTGGAGATCCCGAGGGAACCGGTTCTCGTGGTGCTCGGCTATCCTGACATGCCGTCTGCGGCGGACGCAGTGCCGGCGCTGATCCAGTTCGGTGCAATGGCGATCGAGGGTCTGGACGCGCGCATAGTCGATGCGTTGCAGTCACGCGGCGGGGCCTCGAGCATCCCAGTGCTGCCTGCGGGCTCGGGCTGGCTTCTTGTCGAACTGGCCGACCGCGAGCCCGGCGATGCTCTCGACCGAGCCCGCAAACTTGCGTCGGCTGCAGGTACGTCCTCGGTTCGTGTCCTCCCGGCCGGACCGGAGGCTCGTGCGATCTGGCGCATCCGTGAGGACGGGGCCGGCCTCGCCGGCCGCACCCAGTCGGGTCGCCAGGCTTGGCCCGGTATCGAGGACGCGGCTGTCCCGCCGGAGCACCTGGGCGCCTATCTTCGTGAATTCGAGCGGCTGACAGATTCGTACGGCATCGAAGGCATGCCGTACGGCCATTTCGGTGACGGCTGCGTACACGTACGCCTCGACATTCCATTGGAGCGCGACGGTGTGCTGCGGTCCTTCATGACCGACGCCGCGAAACTCATCGCTCGCCATGGCGGCTCGCTTGCAGGCGAGCACGGCGATGGGCGAGCGCGCGGAGAACTCCTGAAGTACATGTACTCCGAGCGCATGCTCGGTGTCTTCTCCGCATTCAAAGACCTCCTGGACCCGGCCGACATCATGAATCCGGGAGTGATTGTCCGCCCCGCTCCGATCGACGCCAACCTGCGGCGACCGCATGCGCTGACCATCAGCAAAGTGAACGGTCTGGCGTTCTCCCACGACGACGGCAACCTCACTCGCGCAGTGCATCGTTGCGTCGGAGTCGGGAAATGCCGCGCCGACAACACTGCTGCAGGCGGCTTCATGTGTCCCTCGTTCCAGGCAACCGGGGATGAGAAGGACTCCACCCGCGGACGTTCACGCGTACTCCAGGAGATGATGAACGGATCGCTGATCGACGAAGGTTGGCGCTCCCCGGAGGTGCACGAGGCGCTCGACCTCTGCCTGTCGTGCAAGGCATGCTCGAGCGACTGCCCCGCCGGTGTCGACATGGCCGCTTACAAGTCCGAGGTACTGCATCGAACCTACGAAAGGCGTGTGCGGCCGATCTCGCACTACACTCTGGGCTGGATGCCGCGCTGGGCGCGACTGGCTACACGTTTTGGAGGATTGGCGAACGCGGCCATCTCGATTCGCCCAGTCGAGAAATTCACGCTTTTCGCAGGCGGAATGGACACCCGCCGCTCGATCCCTCGCTTCGCCAACACCCCATTCAGGTCATGGTGGAAGCGGCGGCCTGCTGAGCGAGCGCGTACGAAGCGGGTTGTGCTGTGGGCCGACACTTTCTCTGACAATTTCTCGCCGTCGATCGGCACTTCCGCTGTGGCCATCCTCGAGGCCGCCGGCTACGAGGTCATCGTTCCCGAAAGGCCGGTCTGCTGCGGTTTGACCTGGATCACGACGGGCCAGCTGAACGGCGCGCGACGGATGATGCGCGACCTTGTAGACCAGTTCAACGGATACGCCGCGGCGGGAATCCCGATCCTGGGGCTCGAGCCATCCTGCACAGCCGCGGTACGGTCAGATCTGGTGGAGCTCCTTCCCGACGACCAGCGTGCGGCGGAGGTAGCGAGAGGTCTGCTCACTCTCGCCGAACTCCTGACGGCCCCTGAGCCGATCGGCCCTGGACCTGCCTGGGCGCGTCCGGACCTGTCCGGCACCACGTTGGTGGTGCAGCCTCACTGCCACCATCACTCCGTGATGGGTTTCAATACAGACCAACAACTGCTGATCGACCTCGGCGCGAAGACGACTGTGCTGGCTGGATGCTGCGGCCTTGCCGGCAACTTTGGGATGGAGCGCGGTCATTACGAGATGTCCGTCGCAGTTGCAGAGAACTCGTTGCTCCCTGCGCTCCGCGCAGCGGATGAACGGACCATCTTCCTCGCAGATGGCCTGTCCTGCAGAACCCAAGCGGATCAGCTCGCCGGCGCGAAGGGTGTGCACCTCGCCGAGCTGCTCGCGGAAACGATGGCATCTGCTGGAAGGGCCACCACACGATGAGAGCGCCCGATAGAGGTGCAAGGACGAACGGGGGATCTAGCGCGCACCGGTCCGAGAGTGTGTGCTGCGCCGGCTTAGCGGAGGGTCGGACCGCGTATGTCACCGCAACTCGCTGACACCACATGGACCAACCTCCCGCAGCACCCTGTGCTGCTGGTTCCTCTCGGATCGACGGAGCAGCACGGCCCACATCTTCCGTTTACCGTTGACGTGGACATCGCCACAGCCGTCACAAGGCGTGCCGGTGACTTCCTCGGGGCTGTCGTGGCGCCAGCGCTGGCATACGGATCAAGTGGAGAGCACGCGGGGTTCCCTGGGACGCTCTCTATCGGCACGACGGCGTTAGCGACGATCCTGGTCGAGCTTGTTCGGTCTGCACGATGGGCGTCGCGGATCGCTTTCATCAATGGCCATGGCGGGAACGTAGATGCGCTCGTTTCAGCTGTACGCCAGGTGCGCTACGAGAAGCACGACGTCGGGTGGGCGCCGTGCGCAGTGGACGGAATGGACTTGCATGCGGGGCGCGCAGAGACCTCGCTAATGCTTGAGCTGCGTCCGGAGACGGTGGGCCCGGAACGGCCGGTCGGCGTCACAGAACCGGTTGAATCCCTCCTATCGCGACTGCGCGCTCAGGGCGTAGGCAGCGTTTCCGCCAACGGCGTGCTCGGCGACGCACGAGACGCGTCGACTGATGAGGGCGAGAACCTTCTTGCCGCGATGACCACTGCGATGATGCGCCGACTTCGTAGGTGGGCACCTGACGCGAACGGTTTGCTGCTCGACCAGCAGTAGGTCGCTCAGTATGCGCCGCGTTCACCAGCTAACGTGGGGGAGGCCCGCCGTTCGCAGCTGGCCTCCCCCACTTTCAGGCGATCGTGAGGAGGAGATCGCCGTTCTCGACCTGGCGCGTGCTATCCAGCAGGATCCGTTCGACGCGCCCGGTAATCGGGGAGGTAATTAAGGATTCCATCTTCATTGCTTCGATCGACGCAACGAGGCTGGCTTCCAGCCTGATGTATAGCGACACACCTGGACGCAACTTCACCAAGTGCTTCTTGATCATCCGCCTCGTTCGTCGGCCACCCAGAGTAGCATGCTACTCCGACGGATTGCGGTCGAACGCGATGAGTCTCAGGATCGGCTGAGCAGTTCGCCCACCAGGAATGCGGTCGCCGCGGGTCCCCGACGCGGACTGCTTGGAAGTATGGACAGGTCTGCCACTCGCAGGTTCTCAATATCCAGCACGTAGCCTGCCCCATCGACCACATCCCCGATCGCTGCACCACCCGTTGTATGAAAAGCAGTGCCGAGATTCGCGCGGATCCAACTGTCCAGCTGGGAATCGTCGGACAACGTCGTCGTGTCGAGGCGGAGGACTGTGCCGCCGCCGGCGCAAGCGAGCTCGGCAGCGAAGCGTACCGCGTGTCGCAGTCGAGTGCGTGCTGCGGAGGTTGCAAGATAGTCGAACTCGACTCTCGGAAGCTGCATCGGGTCCTCCGAAGTCCGCGTGAGCTGGCCCGGTTCGGCGGCGGAGTCCACGGACACGAAGAGCGGGACCGGAGTCGAAGGTTCCGGCGGTTGCCCAATGATGTAGTGAAGTGGTCGGAGGGATTGCAAGATCTCGACGGACCCGCCGTCCGCCAATGTCGCGTGTACGACGCCGCCTAACCAGGTGCGCCTTTCGGTGCTGTCGGGCCAGCCATCGATCTCGAGAATAAGCTGCGGCTCATCGTGCAGGTCGCGACCGAGTCGGGGATGGCGAACTCCTGAGAGTCCGAGTAGATCAGGGGAGCGCAGGGCGCCCGCCGCCAAGATGACCTGGCCTGCTGCGACGCGGGTGAGCTCGCCATCGATGAGTGCGTGAACCCCTGTTGCGCGTCCGCGGCTAATGTCCACCCGCAGTACAACAGCGTTGCCGACGATCCGAAGGTTGGACTTCTTCGCTGCTGGGAGCAAGTACGCCAGCGCTGCATTGCTGCGGATCTCATCGTGTCGATTCGATGGGGTGACTCCGAAGCCGTCGGACCAATCTGCGCCCTTGTCGAGGTCGCCTTCTAGTCCCATCGCCACCGCAGCAGAGTGGAATGCCTCGATGCTCGGATCGTCGGCTCGGGCGCGCTCAATAGTGACTGGTCCGTCATGCCCATGCGCGGGGGATTGGGGATAGTCGAGATCGCGTTCGATGCCGATCTGAAGCGGACGCAAATTCTCCCATGACCATGGACCGCCGCCCACAGTCGCCCATTCGTTGACATCGCGAGGTCCAGCCGCGATGAAATAGCCACCGTTGGTGGTCGAGGATCCACCGATGACCTTGCCTCTCACGTGTGTCCACTCTCGACCAGCAGCAAGTGAGCCCGCGAATCGCCAACTCGATTCACCGCGTGCACCGGGAATGGTCTCCGCATGAAGAAGGGTCTGCATCTGCGGCAATTCGACCGGGCCGGCCTCCAGAAGCACCACGGTCCGGTCAGGCGCTGCACTGAGCTTTGCGGCTAGTACGCTGCCCGCAGTGCCGCCCCCGACAATGACCACGTCGGCTGTTAGGGGCTTCTCCACGCCGTCCTCTTTTCATTGGCACTCGATGCCAATAGCATGTTACCCTAACCGAAGTTCCGATCAAGGAGGATCCCATGGAGAACACCATTCCTGATACCCAGAACCCGATTCAAGCACCCGTGGACGCAGACATCCTCGTCGAGGAAGTTTCCATCGACGGCATGTGCGGCGTCTACTGAGCTCGGCGACGCGCAATGAATCTGGATCGTCCATGGGCGCTCGATCCACAGGTCGCCGTGCGGCCTGAGCCGTTTGGGGCGCTCGTATATCACTTCGGTACGCGCAAGCTTTCTTTCCTGAAAGACCGGCGCCTGCTGGATGCAGTTACCGGTCTCTCCGATGCCCCCTCGGCCCGGGCCGCACTGACAGCCGCCGGCGTATCCGACACAGAGATCCCAACCTTCGAGGCGGCGCTCGGCGCGCTCGCCGCGTCGAAAATGCTGAAGGAGCGCATCGCATGACACTGCTTGACACTCAGGTAGCGCACCCGCCGCGTGGCCAGCGGCTGGTCGATCTCTTCGAATACGGCCTTGACGCCCCGATCTGCCTGACCTGGGAACTGACCTACGCCTGTAACTTGTCCTGCGTCCATTGCCTCTCATCGTCCGGTCGTCGTGACCCCCGCGAGCTGACCACCGCAGAGTGCAAAGCTGTGATCGATGAACTCGAGCGAATGCAGGTCTTCTACGTCAACATCGGGGGCGGTGAGCCCACGGTGCGTCCTGATTTCTGGGAGCTCGTCGATTACGCGACGGCCCACCACATCGGCGTGAAGTTTTCGACCAACGGGGTGAAGATCACGCCAGAGGTAGCGGAGCGGTTGGCGCGCAACGACTATCTCGACATTCAAATCTCGATGGATGGCGCAACTGCAGAAGTCAACGACTTCGTTCGCGGTCCCGGGTCGTACGACACTGCGATCCGCGCCATGGAGAACCTGCAGGCCGCTGGGTTCGAGAACTTCAAACTTTCCGTTGTCTGCACCCGGCAGAACATTCCGCAATTGGACGAATTCAAGGCGATCGCCGACCGCTATGGTGCGCAGCTGCGACTCACCAGGCTTCGCCCATCAGGACGCGGAGCCGATGTCTGGGACGAACTGCACCCACTTCCTGCGCAGCAACTGGAGCTGTATGAATGGCTCGTCGCGCACGGCGATGGTGTCCTCACAGGAGATTCGTTCTTTCACCTCTCGGCATTTGGCGAGGCCCTACCTGGTCTGAACCTCTGCGGCGCCGGTCGGGTCGTCTGCCTCATTGACCCGATCGGAGACGTCTACGCGTGCCCGTTCGCCA
This sequence comes from Microbacterium sp. X-17, assembly GCF_039615055.1. NCBI lineage: Bacteria > Bacillati > Actinomycetota > Actinomycetes > Micrococcales > Microbacteriaceae > Microbacterium > Microbacterium sp. X-17. The sequence continues at coordinate 660,700 of NZ_JBDHNI010000003.1, read as the reverse complement.
TCCACGATGAGTTCCTGGCTGGCAACATCCGCGACGCGGGTTTTCAGGAGGTTTGGCAGCATTCCGAGCTCTTCCAGCGACTGCGCCAGCCGCAGTCTGGCGGTGCATGCTCGTCCTGCCAATTCTTTGACACCTGTAAGGGCGGGTGTATGGCGGCAAAGTTCTTCACCGGCTTGCCCCTGGACGGGCCGGACCCGGAGTGTGTTCAGGGTTACGGCGAAGCGCTGCTCGAGCAGCGTGCAGCAGACGCCGTGCTGCACAAGCCAAGCCAGGATCACTCGCACCGCACGACCCGCTATTCGAAGTCTGGGAAGGTCGCGGTCAATATTGGCCGCAGCCCGGATGCAGTCGCCGCATTGGACATCAAGCCGAACCTGGGCATCTCCAACAACGGTATCGCCCGGCCGATTAATGATCTGATGGAGGACCCGCTCGCCGACTTCCGACCCGAAACGGACTGATCGCCAACGCAAGAAGAAGGGGTCCCGCCTGCAAGTTCACTTGCACAAGCGTGGCCCCTTCTCGGTGTGGAATATCTGAACAACCCCATCGGAGTGGTTCGGCGTCAGGAATCGACCGCGTCAAACTCGGCGAGCTGCTCGATTCCGGTCTGGGTCTTCAATCGAGCATTCGGAATGAGGATGATGCAGACGAGGGCTACGAGGGCGACGGGGATCATTATCGCGAAGATCAGTCCGATGCCGTCGCCGTAGGCGGTCTCCACAACAATACGTGCCGACTGCGGCAGGCTTGTTACGTCCGGGAGCGCCCCGGGCGTGGTCCCCAAGGTGCTATGGGTGATTCCTGCTCGGGCGAGCCCAGAGGCGATCTCTGCGCTTACCCGATGTTCGAGCAGAGAACCAAAGCAGCTGATGGCCAGGACGCCTCCGAGGCTGCGGAAGAATGACACCGCGGAGCTCGCGGTGCCGACCTCTCGAGGATCGGAAGCGTTCTGAACGGCCAGAACGAGGGTCTGCAGGGTCATTCCCAGGCCAAGGCCGATGAGTGCCGCACCGATGTATACGATGACGATGGGCGACCCCGCGCGCAGAGTGGCTAGGAGCACGGCGGACGAGCTGATGAACACCCCGCCAGCGACAAGCCATGGCTTCCATGCTCCGAAGCGACTGATGAGAAAGCCCGCTGCACTGGAGGCGATCAGGTTGGCCGTCACTTGAGGGAGAGTCATGAGCCCGGCCTGCGACGCTGTTGCCCCCCTGCTGAACTGGAGGTACTGAATCAAGTAGATGGAATATCCGTAAATCACGACGCCCACGCAGAAGCTGGAGATCACGGCGAGCGCGAACGTTCGGTCGCGGAACAATCGGACCGGAAGAACCGAGTCCGCTTTGCGCGCTTGAACAATGGCGGTGACTGTCAGAAGCGCGACAGCCCCAGCGGCAATCGCCCACGATAACGCCGAGTCCCATGCGAAGGCGGTCCCTGCAAGCGAGAGCCAGAGGAGTAGCGCCGAGATCGACACGACGAGGAGAGCGGATCCGACGTAGTCGATCCGGCCGATCGAGTGGCGGTGCGGTAGGCGAAGTCGCAGGGCGATGACCGCCAGCGCGACGATCGCGAACGGCACGAGCGCGAAGAAGGTCCAGCGCCACCCGAATGCGTCGGTGATGGAGCCGCCCACGATTGGGCCGCCGGCGGTTCCGGCCGTGATGATTGCTCCCATAAGCCCCGAATAGCGCCCGCGGTCGCGCGGGCTGATGACATCGGACAGCACGACTTGGGGAAGCGTGAGCAGTCCGCCCGTTGCGAGGCCTTGGACGGAACGTGCCGCGATGAGCATGATTGGTGTGGCGGAAAGCCCCGCCCCGAACGATGAGGCGATGAATAGCAGAAGGGCAATGAGCATAAGGGGTTTGCGGCCGACGACATCTGAGACCTTCCCCCAGATCGGGGTGCTCACCGTCAGTGCCAGCAGTGGCCCGGTGGCCACCCAGGTGAGCGTGGATTGACCGCCGCCGAGATCCGCGACAATCACCGGAAGCGAGGTGTTGATCATCGAGGTGGACAGCACCCCGACGAGCAGGCCGAGGACGATTCCGAGGAACACCTTGACCGTGGAGTGGGATTGAGTTCCGCCAGCGCGATTTTGCATTCGGTGACGGCGGCTCGATGCTGTTCCCACGAGTAGCATGCTAGAGCATGTAGCATGCTACTGCGAGCCGTCCTGACCTACCTGCGGAAGGATGGGCATGTGGACAGCCTGACGAAGAATCGACAGACGTCATCGACGATTCGACTGATGGTCGAGAGAGCATTCGGTGCCGCTGTCGTACCCGGCGATGATGCCGCGATACGTGAGTTCACGCACGGACTGTTCTCGGCGACCTATCGTCTCGAATTGGCGGACGCGCGCACCGTGGTGCTCAAGATTGCGCCATCGCCAGCGACTGAATTGATGACATACGAGCGCAACCTCATGACGAACGAACTCGAGGCGATGGCGCTCCTCAAGGCACATCCCCGCATTCCTGTCCCGGATGTCCTCTTCGCGGACACGACTCGAGACATCTGTGGCGCCGACTGGTTCTTCATGTCTTATGTCGCGGGCGACAACCTGGGCGAGTTGCTCGAATCTGGCGGATTGACCGCGCAGGCGGCCGCGCCGGCCTTGGCTCGGCTCGGCGAGATGAATTGCCAGATCAACACAATAGAAGGCGACCGCTTCGGTATGGTCGCCGGACCCGGGCACAAGAGTTGGAGCGCCGCGTTCAGTTCCCTGCTCAACGATGGCCTGGCCGACGCGGAACGCGCTGGCGTCAATCTCGGCAATATTGCGGACCGAGTAAGAGAAATCGCACGCAAATGCGAGCCGTTGCTTGACCAGGTGGATGTACCCAAACTCGTGGAGTGGGATCTTTGGCCGAGCAATGCGATTGTCAAGAGCGATGGGAGTCTGTGCCTGATCGACCATGAACGCGCTGTGTTCGGAGATCCGCTGATGGAAGCCGGTTTCATCGGCATCGACCTCCCCATGCTCGGGGACTGGGCTGACTTCATGCGCGGATACGGAGTGAGAGCGCTCACTCCGTACGAGCGGATCAGGCGCCGGCTCTACACGGTCTACCTGCTCGTCATCATGGTCGTCGAGCCGCGGTTCCGCGGCCCACAGGATCCGGCCCAGGCATCGTGGGCGACGAAGCGCTTGATCGAAATGGTTGAGCTTCTCGAGCGGAACTGAGCCGATCGCGGCAGGCAAACTTCGTGCGGACCGCGTTACAGAATTAGATACGGTGGTCTGTACGATAAATTGACGCCTGCGGCCCAATGCTTGCCGTGCGTTCGTCCCCGTCGGAACGTGAGACAAAGGAGTTACACATGGGAATCCTTTCGGGGTGCTCGGCGATCATCGTCGGCGCCAGCTCTGGCCTCGGCTACGGGACCGCTTTGCGCTTCGCGGAAGAGGGTGCCAATGTTCTCGTCGCCGCCCGAAGGGTCGACCGGCTGGAAGCCCTCGTCGAAGAGGCGCGGAGTCGTGCTCTCGAGGGCCGGATAGTGGCCAGGAAATGCGATGTCGAGAAGGAAGCTGACCTCGACGCCGTTGTCGCGAACGCGATCGAAGAGTTCGGTGCCGTGCACATCCTCTTTGCGAGCGCGCAGGGTGGTCTGGAGGGCGGAGCCAATCTTTCGCAGGCGACCGCAGAGGGGGCCTTGTTCAGCTACCGTTCAGGACCGCTTTACACGATGCTGCTGATGCAAAAGCTTCTGCCTTATTTCAAGGCGCAGAATTACGGCCGAATCATCACCACGGCCTCCGGTGCCGCCATCCACGCAACGCCGGGATTCGCGGTGTACGGCATGTCGAAGGCCGCGATGATGGCTCTTACGCGCACTGCCGCGTCCGAATGGGGCCGATTCGGGATCACCACGAACTGCATTTTCCCGGTCACCTGGAACGACCACTTCGGTGAGGGAACCGAGGGCACCTCAAGTGTCGAGATGATCGCCAAGGTGAGCCCGGTCGGATACATGGGGCAGCCGTACGAAAATGCGAGCCCGATCCTTGCGTTCATCGCCAGCGAGGGTGCTCACTACCTCAATGGCCAGATGATCGGCGTGGATGGAGGCATGTCGCCCCTCGCCTGACCGCAGGCGAACTCCACAACCCACTCGTGCCCGCCGATGACGCGACACCGTCATCGGCGGGTTCGCTTTGTGATGCTCGGTTCTCGGCGCTCGCGGGTGGCAGGCACAAACGGTATGCTCTACCGTAGTAGCATCTATACTCAAAGCCTGTGAAAAAGTGGCACTGTCGCCCGGTTGCTCGGCGCACGCCTCGGAATGGAGACCAGTGAGCTCGATCGGCCTCGCGAATGAACACATGTCTCCCACCAGTCAGAGAGAGGTCGTGAAACCCGCATCGCTGCGCGACCAGCTCGCGAACGGGTGGCTCCTATCGGCGGGATGCTTCGACGCTTGGTCGGCCAAATTGGCCGAGCATGTCGGGTTCTCCTCGTTGCACTTCAGCGGTGGTGCGTTCCACACCAGTCAGTTCGCTTACTCGGGCATGGTTTATACGATGCCGGAACTCGCGGCCCAAGTCGGTCGAATCACAAGCGCGGTCGATCTACCGGTCCTAGCGGACATCGATACCGGGTTCGGCGCGGTAGAGGACATCCTCCGAACGACGCGGGAACTGGAACGTGCCGGTGCAGGCGGAGTGCACATCGAGGACGTGCCCTTCCCGATCACTAGACTCGGCGATCCGAGAGTCGGGGTCGTCCCGAAAGAGGAGGCCGTGGGGCGCGTGCGCGCAGCTCTCGCAGCGCGGACGGACCCCGAGTTCCTCATCGTCGGCCGCACAGATACTGCTGTCTCTGTCGTAGATCTGATCGAACGATGCAATCTGTTCCTTGAGGCCGGAGCAGATGTCGCCTTCCCCATCCTGAGATCTGTGCTCGTCGACGACCAGCCCCTGTCGCAGCTGCCGAGGGCCGAACGCTACGAGTGGTACCGGCGGATCGTTCGGGAGATCAATGGACCGCTGGTGACAGTGGGCGGTGTCGATCGTACCTTCTCGGCACCGGAACTGCGTGACGCCGGATTCAAGTGGGTCATCCTTCCCCTTATTGCGTTCAACGCGGCCTCCGCAGCCATGACACTCGCGCTCCGCGAGGCGCTCTCGGATGGCCTGGCCGCTCGCTACTTCGAGGAACACCCAAGCCAGTACGACATGGTCGATTACCTGAAGCTTGTCGGGGCCGACCGGGTCGCCGAAAACGAACGCTTCTTCGGTGGTCGCGCATCGATCGAAGAATGACCTCGTGCCCACCATCGCCGTAGTCGGGGCCGGACCGGGCCTCGGAATCGAGATTGCCCGCGGCTTCGGTCGACGTGGCTTTCGGGTCGCCCTCATCGCGCGCAATCAGGAGCGGCTGGACGCCCTCGTTGCGACACTTCGGAACGAGGGAATCGAAGCCGCCGGATTCGAAGCAGACGTCACCGATGCCGACGCAGTGGCCGAAGCTTTCGACCGAATTCGGGCCACGTACGGTCGCGTCGACGTGCTCGAATTCTCTCCAGCCGCTCGCGATCTCGCCTCCGCAGTGGAGGCGCCCGACGTCTCGCTTGCGAACATACGCCCGCACGTCGACTTCTATGTGGGTGGCGCCATCAATTCCGTCTCGCAAGTTCTGCCCGACATGATCACGGCCGGCGCAGGGACCATCTTGATCACAACGGGCGGAGGGTCCGTCGAACCGCTGCCCTATCTGGCGAATGTGAACATTGCAGCAGCCGGTCTCCGCAACTGGGTGCTGAACCTTCACAACGTACTGTCGTCGAAAGGGGTCTACGTCGCGCATGTCGCGATTATGGCGTGGATCGGAGGAGGTCGACCGGACGCGGAGCCGTCCGTGATCGCCCAGCAATACCTCGACCTCTTTGACGAGCGCACCAGGGCCGAACTGCACTATGTCGCTATCGACGGCTGAGACCTAGATCTTCCGTCGCGGAATCAGCCGAGCCGATCTGCCCAGTTGGCGTCGAAGGTCTCCGACGTTCGGAGCGAGAGGTCGCGCAACATGATCGTCCCCGTGCGTTGGAGGTGATCACGCATGCTGGATGCGGCCCTTTCAGGGTCGCGGGCGGCGATCGCTGAAGCGATGAGGGCATGCTCCTTCACGACATCCTCAGGGCTGCGGCCGCCGAACGGATCGTCGAGACGCGGGGCCAGTACGACATCGCGCGCGCCGTCGAGCGCAAGCTTGAACTGGTGGTTTCCCACACCGACGACGAGGCGGTCGTGGAATGCCCGATCGTTCGCGAGAAAGCCTTTCTGGTCGCCGACGGCGAGCGCGGCCCCCGCCGCCACGTTGGCCTGCTGGAGTTCTGCGTGCAGCACGGCGCTCCCGAACCGTGCGACATATGATGCGGCGGGAACCTCCAGAAGCAATCGCAGCTCAAAGATGTCACGGATCTTTTGGGTGTTGAGGCCATGGATCCGCACGCCGCGATTGCGCTCGATCGTCACCATTCCTGCTTCTGCGAGCTGCAGGACCGCTTCGCGGACAGGAGTGCGCGACATGTCGAGGAGGTCAGCCAGCCGGTACACGGAGTTCAGGGACTGGTCCTCGAGTTGGCCGGAGATGATGGCGTCGCGAAGGAACACGAATGCCTGTTCCTTGAGGTTGTCCCGATCGGTCATGACCCAAACGTTACCGATCTCGGGGGAGTGTCGCATACTACTAGTAGCATGCTACAAAGCGATTTCAACGGGTGTCGATCGACAAGGATGCCAATGACTGGTCCAAACCCTCGCAAGCTCATCGCCAAACGCGTTGTCGGCCGAGAGCGAGAGCTCGAACTGGCGCTGGCAACGGTGGATTCCGGTCGTGATCTCGTGCTGGAGGGGCCGCCGGGCACCAGCAAGACAACCATGTTGAAGGCGATCAGTTCAGAGTGGGGAATACCACTTGTTCTGGTGGAGGGCAATGGCGACCTCACCCCATCCAAACTGATCGGTTACCACTCGCCGGCCCGAGTGCTCAGTGAGGGTTACACGGCTGATGGTTTCGTTCCCGGGCCATTGGTGGCCGCGATGCAGCGCGGTGGATTCCTTTACATCGAAGAGTTCAATCGAGCTCCCGAGGATCCGTTGAACGTGTTGCTGACGGCGATGGCGGATCGTGAGATCGAAGTTCCGCGTTATGGTCGCGTCGTGGCATCGGCGACCTTCCGCATAATTGCATCGATGAACCCCTTCGACAACGTCGGTACGACCAGACTTTCGACGAGCATTAGTGACCGTCTGAACCGCGTGGTTGTCGGCTATCAGGACGCAGAGGCCGAGGAGAATATCCTCCGGATGAGAACCGGCCTCGACGGGCCCCTTTCGGAGGCGATCACGGCGGACTCCGTCGCTGTGTGCCGCATGACCCGCGACCACCGAGATGTCCGTCAGGGATCCAGCGTTCGCGGTGCCATCGATCTCGCACTCATCGCATAGCGCCTGTTAGAAGGACGCGAAGTGCGTGACCGCGGGGGAGTCCGGGCGTCCGTCAGCTATCAGGGCGCTTTCGCCGACGCGATGCAAGTCGCCCTGTCTGGTCGGATCCACGTCGATGAAGCGTCGGAGAGCACTCCGGAGCAAGTGCTGCGTGAAATCTGTGAGCAGTACTTCGTGCTCGATCCTGCGGCGGCCGAGCCCGGATGAAGAGCGGTTGAGTCTGACGGGCCGCTTGCTCGGCGTTCAGAATCGATGCGCCCCCAGCATGGCCCGAGAAAGTCGAAGCAGCTTGATCAGGAGCCGCCGCTGTTCGGGGCCGGCGGTGGTGGGCAGGTGCTCATCGCTCAACATGCTGGTACCCATAGGAAGGAAGTTCCAGGGAAGTCGGTGGGGAGCGGCAAAATGCGGTTCGACCGACGAGGAGGCGAAGCTCGTTCTTGCGGATCCGTCCGCAGTCGTCGATCCCGAAGTTCGTGCTCGGGCGCGTCGGATCGCGGCGCTGCTGTCTGTTCCCCGGCCGAGGCTGCGACGAGAGCCTCGCCGTGGCGTCGGGAGGCCGGTGAGTCTTCGGTATCGCGAGGGTGCGACAGAGCTTGACCTGGACAAGACGACCGAAGTCCTGGCCGAGGAGCCTTTCGCGTTAGACGGCGACCTGGTCGTGCGAGAACGGGACCAGCCACGGCGCTCTGTAGTGCTCCTAGTGGACCTATCGGGGTCGATGAAGGGCGAGAAGGTGCGCACTGCGGCGGCCACGGTAGGCGCCGTCACCGCCGAATTCGAAAGAGATCGCGTCGCGGTAATCGCCTTCTGGTCGGACGCAGCAATGATCAGCCCGCTCGACGAGCCGACATCCACCGACCGCGTTCTAGACACACTTCTGCGCATCCCTGCGCAGGGCTTGACGAACGTGGCATTCCCGCTTCAGCTGGCCGCTCGGGAACTGAGAGGGGTGCCGACCCGTGACGCTCGCGTTATTTTGCTGTCCGACTGCGTGCACAACGCCGGCCCCCAACCCCAGCCGATAGCGGCGTCTCTACCCAGGCTGGACGTCCTTCTGGACGCCTCGGGAGAACACGACGCGGAGCTGGCCCGCGACTTGGCGAGACACGGTCGTGGTCGGGTGCGCGTGGTCAGACGGTTCGGCGATGTTGCCCCGGCGCTCTCGACCTTTTTCCAGGCGTGACCGATCTGCCTCGAGAGTCTCGACAATCGAACGTCGCGCCCCTAGTTGTTGTGCGGGATGTGCGTCTCGATTCGATCTGTAAGTGCCTGGCTGTACTGGGCGTACTCGAGATAGTGTCCAAGCTCTGCCCGAGTGTCGAGGTACACGACCTTCGGGTCGCCGGACATCTCGAACGCAACCCGCTCAGTTTCAAGAGTCTCTCGGAAGCGATCCCAATCGGCCGACGGTTCGAGCAGGTACGCCATGTGATGCAGAGCGATCCCTGAGCCGACTGCCGGCACCGCGTCTGCGTAGAACCGAGTCGGATCTGAGAGCGGCTCGATGATCTCGATCATGAGGTCACCCACATACGCGAGCGCGACCCGAAGATGCATTGTGACGTCGCCCTGCGGTACGCGAATCTGGGCGGTGGATTCTGCGACCGCGAAGTCAAATTCTCCGAATATACGACGATAGCCCGCTATCGCGTGCGCGAGATCATTCGTGACGTACGCCGCCTGGTAGGGATGAATGCCTACGAGCCCCAGCTGCTTCCGGTGGTGCACGAGCTCGGCGATTGCTTTACTTCCTGGCGAGGTCATGCGCTCTCCCTTGAGGCTTGGTCGCACTAATCGTAGTTGATACCGATGTACATTCGATAGCGCAAATCTTGCGGAATATCGACGTCAGCAAGCGGCTCTGCCTGCCACCGTGTAGTGTGGCCGTCAACAATGCAAACGGCATTCGGTACAGTATTCGACAAGGAGGTCGGGCATGGTTCGCAATCTCGCGTTCCTCGACGGGGCGTTGCAGGACAAAGTGGCGATCGTCACCGGATCGGGGCAGGGGCTTGGACGCGATATCGCAATTGCGATGACTCAAGCGGGAGCGAGGGTCGCGGTGGTCGACCTCAATGCCGCGAACGCGACGAAGGTCGCCGAGGAACTCAGCGCCCACGGTGAGCCGGGAATGGCCATCACCTGTGACGTCAGCGAGCGGGACCAGGTGAACGCGGCTGTCGCCGAAGTGGTGGAGAAGATGGGGCGGATCGATATCCTCGTGAACAACGCGCAGAACCTGCGCGTCGTTCAGAGGCTTTTCGTCGACACCGACGACGCCCTTCTTGAGGCCCACATGCGTAGCGGTCTTTACGGTACGTACTACTTCATGCAGGCGTGCTACTCCCAGCTCCTGGAACACAAGGGCGCCGTCGTCAACATCGGATCCGCTGCTGGCACCAACGGCCTGGCGCAGCATTTCGCATACGCCGCAACGAAGGAAGCGATCCGGGCGACGACACGCGTCGCCGCGCACGAGTGGGGCGCTGACGGCATCCGTGTCAACACCATCTGCCCAGCCGCATATGACACACCGTCGATGAAGATCTTCCTTGACAAGGCAGACGATGCGACAAAGGAATGGATGTTGAATCAAGTTCCGCTCCATAAGTTCGGCGGCGGGGACGAAGTAGCATCGGTGGCAGTCTTCCTCGCAAGCGACGCCGCGAGCTACATGACGGGTCACACACTGATGGTCGATGGCGGCTCATCAATGGACGCAGGTCGTTAGATCTTCTGGCGCCAAGCACACCAAGTTCGGCCGCGAGCGAAAGGCGAGTCCTGCGCTCGCGGCCTCGGTGCCAGGGGATCTTGGGCGCGAATGTCCGTTCGAGCGGGCGCCGTTGGGGCGGTACATGTGGAGGGTGCAGAGCACGGGATCGTGTACCGTATCGCGATCGCGTCTAGAATGGGAGCTTGTAGAAGGTAGGAAATCATGAGCACTCCGAGTTCAAAGCGTTCGCGCCGGTCGCGCGGCTCGATCGACGCCGAAATGATCCTTCGCGGCGCGTTCGAGCTCGCATATCGTGATGGCCTCGATGCGATGACCATGCAGGGGCTCGCTACGCAGCTCAACGTCGGCGTCACGAGCATCTATTGGTACGTCCGGAGCAAAGATGATCTTCTGCAGCGAATGCATGAGTCAGTAGGGCTCGGCTTACACAGCCGGCTTTGCAAGTATGAAGACTTCGGCACCTCAGACTGGCGCAGGTATCTTCTCGAGTTCTTCCGACAGCTTCGACGCGAGTACGCCGATGACGATGTCCTTTCGGAACTCATGCTCGGTCGCAAAGTCGACGCGGGTGATCTGGTCACGCGCGCGTCGATGCAGCGACAAGAGGGCGAGCTCGGATTCCTCGTCGACGCTGGATTCACACCACTGGCTGCATGGGAGTTGCACTCGACACTGTGGCTCTACACGAGTCAGGTCGCCTCGCTCGAGCGTACGCGACGGAGTACCGGCATTCCTCCCGAGGGCGTCGCGCAGCTGTCGATGCTGGATCAGTCTACGATGCCGCTGCTCGCTCTACTTGTGACCGAGCATGGCGTCAGCCTGGATGGCACGGGGGAAGCTTTCATCGCCGGGCTGAACCTCATCTTGGATGCAGCCGAAATGCGGCATCGTACCCTCGCCCGCCACTAGCCAGCCGATCGGTTTCTCTGACTCGGCGCATTCATGAGTCTGCGTGCTCGTTGGCTTCTCGCCCAAGTAGCATGCTACCCTCCGGCCGTGAGAGCAGTCCTGTGGTTACCACGGATACGCCCATTCAACCGTATTGTAATCACGTTCGGTATCTACTACGGTATCTACCAATCAATCGACGAGGAGGTCAGAGTGTCCGTGGCCAGCTTCCTCGCCAGCTGTGTAGCCGGGCACCTCATTGGTCGACCGAGGCACGATACGCGCCGGTCGCTGATATCCATGCATCACGCTCGCGGCGGAGCGGCCGTCGCTCTCGTCGATGCAGTTACGTGACGCGAACTACATGACGACTTCGAGCGATGCGGCTCGAGGCCTTGATTTCCACCAGCGGCTCGCGAGGGCCCCATAGGCGCACAGAGGAGTGGCCATGCGATCAGTGCAGGTGACGGGTGTCGGAGAGAACGGTTGGGCGGAGGTGCCAGAGCCGGAGATCGGTCCGCGTGACGTTCTTCTGCGGATCAGAGCGTGCGGCGTCTGCGGTTCGGACGGCATGTACTCGGACATGGGGGGCATCCCTCCGCACATCGGTGCAACGCGCCTCGGACACGAGCCGGCCGGGGAAGTTGTCGAGATCGGTGCGGAGGTCGGCAGTGGGATCGCGATTGGCGACCACGTCGTCATCGACGTCACCAAGTTCGCGGACGGCATTTGCGGCAGTGGCGGAGCGCAAGGCGGGCTCACAGAGTACGTCGTGGTCAAGGAGTTCGAAGCGGGTCGCCAGCTCCGCGTCATTCCGAAGGAGATCCCGTGGGCCGTAGCCGCGCTGAACGAACCGATGGCTGTCGCTCACCACGCCGTGAACCGCTCTGGCGCGCAAGCAGGCGATAGGGCGGTCGTATTCGGTGCGGGCCCGATCGGCCTGGGAGCGGTGCTGTCGCTCAAAGCAAAGGGTGTTGCCCACGTCGTGGTCGTCGGCCGAGGGGGCCAACGGATGCAGAAGGCGCTCGACATCGGCGCGGACGCCGTGATCGATTCGACGACTCAGGATGTCGTCGCTGGGCTGAAGGAGTTGCACGGTGAAGCCCCCGACACCCTGGGTATCAGCATGCGTGCCGGAAGCGACGTATACATCGACGCTGCGGGGTCGCCGGCGGTCATCGAGGCGGCGATGGCGGCCGCGAAGTCGCGCGCGGTGATCGTCGTCGTCGCGACTCACAAGACGCCGATTCTCATCGACTTCGCCCAAGTCCTCGTGCAGGAGATCGACCTCCGCTGGTCGGTGGCATACCCCACCGAGATCTTTGAGGTGACCGACGCCATCATTGCGAATCCCGACAAGTACGCGCAGATCATCAGCGACAGCTTCCCGTATGACCAAGCTCTCGAGGCCCTCGATCTCGCAAAGACGCCGGGCGCGGCGGTGAAGGTGCTGATAACCCTCGACTGATCACCCAACATTCTCGACCGAGCCCTCGACAGGAGATGCAATGAGCCTCAAAGACTACGTGGACCGTTATCCGACGGTGCACATCGAGCGTGACGAAACGGGGGTGCTGCTTCTGCGCCTTCACAAGGAGGGCGGACCGTTCCTGTGGGACGAGCGTACCCATCACGATCTCGGTGAACTCTTCGAATATATAAACGGCGATTACGAGAATAAGGTCGTCGTTCTAACGGGTACTGGCGATTCGTACACGTCTGCGGTCGACATCGACGACTTCATGCGCCAGGCGCAGGAGGACGGCCCGAACCTGACCATGCGATTGTTCCGCGACGGTTCCCGCCTGCTGCGGAACTTCGTGGGCCTGGAAATCCCGGTCATCTCCGCCATCAACGGGCCAGTCGTCAGCCATTCCGAGTTGCCACTCCTCGCGGACGTCGTGCTCGCTGCGGACACGACCGAGTTTTCGGATGGGACGCACTTCGTGCAGGGCATTCCACCGTCAGATGGCATGCAGATCGTCTGGTCGCAGCTTATCGGCATCAACCGGGCACGCTACTTTCTGATGGCAGGACAGACGATCACCGTCGCACAAGCGCTGGAATGGGGGGCTGTCAACGAGGTGCTGCCTCTCCCGGATCTTCTCCCGCGCGCCATGGAAATCGCGCACCAGTGGACGAAGTTCCCGCTGTGGTCACTGATGAACACACGGGCAGTGATGAACCAGCCGTGGCGTCGCGCGATGGCGGAAGATCTGCACGCGGGGCTGGCCTACGAGCATATGGCCACCATCGCAACGATGAGCAAGAACTAAAAGAGAGGAGCGTGAGCGCGTGAGCAGAACGTACGCCGTGACCGGGGTGGGCTCCGGCATCGGACAGGCAACAAAAGAGGTATTGGAGAACGCCGGCAATCGGGTGATCGGCATCGCCCGAAACGGCGCAGACGTCAATGTGGATCTCAGCGATCCGGGCCAGCGCGCGACCGTCGCTGATGCAGTCGCTGAGTTGTCCGGTGGCACACTCGACGGGATCATCGCAGTAGCGGGCACCACGGAGATGACAACGCAGGCTCTGCAAGTCAACTTCTACGGCGTGCGCGACCTGCTTGTCGGGCTGCGCCCCCAACTCCTGACGTCGAGCGCGCCTCGTGCGGCGGTCGTGACGTCGATCTCGGTTGTCCATCCCAACCACCCGGAGCTCACCCGGTTGCTGCTCGAAGGTGAGGACGCTGCGGCTTTGGCGTTGGGAGAGGACCTCGTCGCGAACAACGGGGGAGGCTACATGTACACCTCGAGCAAGCGGGCAGTCGCCGAATGGGTCCGCGTGGCGGCGCTCTCATCTGATTGGGCGGGGGAAGGAATCCCCCTCAACTCGGTTGCCCCCGGGACGTTCATCACGAAGATGGTCGCGCCCCACCTTGCAACGCCCGAGGGGCGAGCCATGGTCTCGAAGTCGACGCCCATGCCGCTCAACGGCCCTGGCGAGCCACAGGTGGTAGCGCGCCTCCTTGCGTGGCTCACGAGCGAGGAGAACACGCACGTCACCGGGCAGAGCATCTTCGTCGACGGCGGCGCAGAGGCCACACTTCGTGGGCCTCACGTTTTCGAGGGTGCGGTCCTCGACTTCAGCTGAGCGCTGCGCACCCGAACACACAGATTGTCACTACACACCGATCCACAGTGACCGCATCGATGCGGTCCCGAGAAATAGGAGTTGAAATGACCGGCAGAGTCGAAGGAAAGGTCGCTCTCATCACGGGCGCCGGACGGGGGCAGGGCAGGAGCCACGCCGTGCGACTGGCAGAAGAGGGAGCGGACATCATCGCCGTCGATATCCTTGAGGATATTTCGACGGCCGCCTACGAGATGAGTTCGCAGGCCGACATGGACGAGACCGTCAGGCTTGTCGAGGCACTCGATCGTCGTATCGTGCCCGTCAAGGCCGACGTGCGGGAACCCAGCCAGATGCGTGAAGCGGTCGCGAAGGGTATCGCGGAGTTCGGACACATCGACATCATCTCGGCGAACGCGGGGATCCTCTCCTTCGACCAGGAGGACTTTCAGGCGTTCACCGATGTGTTCGGCGTCGATTTCCTCGGGGTCGTCAATACCGTCGATGCGGTCGCGCCTCACCTCACAGAGGGCGCATCGATCGTCATCACCTCGTCGACCGCGGCGCTCATGGAGAACACAGTTGAGAAGATCGGTCCCGGAGGCATGGCATATTCGTCGGCCAAGCGCGCGGCCGCTCGTTACGCGCACGACATCGCACGCGTCTTCGCGAGTCGGCGCATCCGCGTCAACGTGATCCACCCGTTCAACACCAACACCCGCCTTATTCAGAACGATCACATCTATCGCCTGTTCCGTCCGGACCTGGAGAACCCGACTCCCGAGGACGCGATCCCCGCCTTCGAAGCCACTTCGCCGATGGGCGTGCCATGGATGGAGCCGGTCGACATCTCCAACGCTGTTCTGTTCTTCGCATCCGAGGAGTCCCGCTACGTCACCGGCATGCAACTGCGTGTCGACACCGGCCAGATGCTTCATCTCGTCGAGGCGGGCATCCCGGGCTGAGCCAACACTAACGGGAAGGACTGAGACCGTGATCGAAGTCAAAGGCCGCGCTGCGGTCGTCGTCGGGTCGGCGGGAGGCATCGGGCTGGCTATTGCTGAGGCCCTTGCCGAAGCCGGCGTCCGCGGCCTGCTCCTGGCCGACCTTCAACTCGAGCTGGCCCAGGCGAACGCCGAGCGGCTGTCGCAAAGCACCGGTGCGGACGTCCGCGCCATTAAGGTCGATGTGACAGACCAGTCCTCGGTCGAGGCGGTTGCGGAAGCCGCCGTCCGTGCTTTTGGCGGGCTGCATATCGCCGTGAGCAGCGCGGGTGTCGCCCCGAACGGTCAGACGACCTGGGAAGCATCGCTCGATGAATGGGACCGGGTGCTCAGAGTGCAGCTGTGGGGGCCGATCCATGGCGTGCGTGCCTTCATCCCGCGGATCATCTCGACTGGTGAAGGCGGGCACCTCGTGAATGTCGGTTCCATGGCCTCAGTGCTGCCGCTGGCAGGCGTCGGCCCATATGGGGCGGCAAAGCATGGCGTACTTGCGCTCGGGGACACACTCGCCGCCGAACTGGCCGCGCTAACGCCTTCGATCGGGGTCAGCACTGTCTTCCCTGGCATGATCCGCACGCCGATGAACCCGATCGGCACTGTTGAGCCATCGACAGTGGCGGCGAATGTGCTCGATGCGATCCAACGGGACCGTCGCTACGTCTACAGCGACGATCACTACGTCAATGAAGTCAGGTCGCGCCTCCTGGCGCTGATCAACGCCCGCGACGAGGTGTTGACACCGTCGTAACCGGCCCGTATGCAACCCCTACCACCCAACACACCAAGAACGGACAATGCATATGAACGACACCCAGCAGATCGAGACGACAACGCTGCCCGAAGCCATCCGGGGTTTTCTCGCCGACTCGGCCGGCGACGCGAGGCCGAGTACGATCACCTTCTTCGCCGACAACGCGAGGGTCGACGACCAGGGGGAGACATTCACCGGAGTCGCCGAAGTTGAAGCATGGTTGAAGAGGACGACGGGCATGTTCGTCTACACGCTGCAGATCACGTCGGCGTCCAATCGCGGCGACGGTGTGTATGCCGTCCTCAACCACCTGGAAAGCGATGCCTTCCCGGGCGGGGAGGCCAATCCTACGTTCGTCTTCACGGTCACCGACGATAAGATCTCGCATCTCACGTTCGAGTAGCCACGGCAACGCAGTTGGCCGCCACGCCTGACGGGTGTGGCGGCCGACTGCGTTTCAAGGGGTTGCAGCGATTCGCGCGCCCCGCCTGACTACTCAGTTCCGTCATCGATTCATCTTCCGTTCGCGATACCGTATGGCGTACCATTAGCCAGCGACGACGATGACGCCGCCACTTCCCGACGGGAAGTACCGCGCACACAAAGGAGTGTTCTGTGCTCAATCCCTATCTCACGCAGCCTTCGGGGCGGCGAGTAGCAACGCTAATCGGGGTCTACGCGACCTTCTTCTTCGTTATCGGCGACGCGATCGGGTTCTCGGTCCTGCTTCCCGTAGCCCTCAACGAGCTCGGCGGCATGCAGCTCTATGCTCTCGCGACCTCCATCGGAGGTATCGCGGCCGTCGTGGCCATGCCATTGCTGGGCTTCCTCGCGGCGCGATTTCCGCACGCGCGACCCATGATGCTCGGCGTTTCGCTGTTGATCGTCGTTGCCACCATTGCACTCCGCGGCCTCGCCTGGGACGCAGAAGCACTCGTGGCTTCGACTGTCTTGCTCTCGATCGGCACAAGCGCAAGCTACACAATCGGCCTGCCCCTGATCAGAGACATGTTCCCTGTGCATCGTGCCGGCACGCTCCTGGGGGCGGTGAGTAGCGTCTCGTCAATCGGAGTCATCGCGGGCCCGATCATCATCGGGATCATCATCCAGTCGGCTGGTTGGCGCGGGGTGAGCATCTTCAGCGGGGCAGGGCTGCTCGTGGCCGCGCTGCTGGTCATGTTCGGCG
This sequence comes from Microbacterium sp. X-17, assembly GCF_039615055.1. Classification (NCBI taxonomy): domain Bacteria; kingdom Bacillati; phylum Actinomycetota; class Actinomycetes; order Micrococcales; family Microbacteriaceae; genus Microbacterium; species Microbacterium sp. X-17. The sequence goes on along the minus strand of NZ_JBDHNI010000003.1, from coordinate 643,597 downwards.
CGCGCCCGTCAAAGAAGGAGTGTGCTCCCTTCGCCGTCCGCGTAGGGTCGTTCGACTGGTTGGGCGCGATCCTTCTGACCGCCTTCATCACATTCCTGGTGCTGCCTCTGGCGCTCGGGACCTCTGCGATCCCCTACGGATCGCCACTAAACACGCTCTACTTCGCCGTTTCCGCTGTTGCGTTGATCGGCTTCAGCATTGTGACGGCGCGTCGTAAGGCGGCGGCGTTCATCCCCACGACCGTGCTCAAGAACCGGAATTCCCTCGCGCTGATGTTCGAGGTGTTCTTTGCTGCCGGATCGTTGCTCGTTGCCGAATCCTTCATTCCGGTCTACATCCTGAATGGGCTCCACGGAACCGCGGTCGAGGCTGGCATCGCAGCAGCGCTGTTTGGAATCCCTGCGATCTTCCTCGGCCCGCTTGTCGGTCGTTGGATCGCCAACACGGGCACTGTCAGGGGCGTGATTTGGTCATCGACCGCATTCAAGCTCATCGCGATGATCGGTCTCGGAACATGGATGCTCGTCGCCCCCGAGACAGTCAACATCTGGGTCGTCTACGCCGCTTGCTTCCTGGCTGGCATCTACAACGTCGGCCAGCAGGGAACGGTGATGGCTGCGCCTCAGATCATGGTGCCGGGGGCCCTTCGGCCGCAAGCCACAGGCGCAATCTCTACCCAGATCGTCTTCGGTCCAATCGCCGCCGCTGCCGTCTTCGGGAGCGTCATCGTCAGCAAAGGGCCGACCCTCGGCGTCGCCCTCGCTCTGCTGACAGCATCGATCATGGCAGCGTTGGGTCTCATTCCGCCGTTCTTCATGCGGCGCCTTCGGGGGGCCGAGGCCGAGGAGACTCTGGGCGCCGCAGAGGTGGCGACCGAAGAGGCGGGGCCGGCCATCGTGCTGCCCAGCTAACTCCCTTGAGGTGCAGTCGCGGCGGAAGAGCACGCGAGGGGTTGCTCCCTTGGGCTTCCGCCGCGACGACCGCGGTTCTGTCGCTCGCACTTGTCCTAATCGCGCTGATCCGCGATGGTGCCGTGCCCGCGGGCTCTTCCAGCGGCCGACCACTCAGCGTGACGGCGTCCGGCGAAGATTCATATCGAATTAACTACGGTACGTGATACGATAAAGGTACGAACGAGCCAAGTACGTCGTCAAGGGAGCCGGCAAGCAGCCAAGGGTGGACATGCCTGCAGCGGCGCAGCTTACGACGACTCATTCACGGATGTGCCACCCCTACGACAGTCGTGACGCAGCCATCAGCAAAGGACGACCAGTGACCACTGTTGAAGACATCAAGGCCATGTTCCCGGAGATCGACATCGAGGCGATCCGCACAAAGTACGAATTCGAGCGCAGTCGTCGTGAACGTAGCGACCCTCGCACCCTGTACCGTTCAGCCACCGGGGAGTTCGCGGGATTTGCGAGCGATCCACATGTGCCCGTGGTCGACCGCGACCCGGTCACAAGTCACGTCGAAGCACTGGTTATCGGCGGCGGAATCGCCGGGCTGTCGGTTGCCGTGCATCTACGCGAAGCTGGGATCGAGGAACTTCGAATCCTCGATGTCGGGGGAGATTTCGGTGGCACGTGGTACTGGAACCGGTATCCGGGCCTGCGCGTCGACATCGAGTCGCACATCTACGTTCCGATGCTTGAGCGGACCGGAGCTCTTCCGTCGATGAGATATGCGCCGGGGTACGAGGTGCGAGGTCTCCTTCACCAGCTGGCGCGGAACTTCGACTTGTACCGAGATGCTCTGTTCCACACGAGGGCGACTGGCGTGACCTGGGAGAACGGCGTTTGGCGGATTGAGACCGATCGCGGCGACTCGTTCACGGCGACCTATGTCATCGTCGCCACAGGCGGATTCCCGAACCCGAAGCTGCCGAACATTCCAGGGATCGAAGACTTCAAGGGCAAGATATTCCATTCGAGTCGATGGGACTATTCCTACTCGGGTGGTAGCGAAACCGAGCCGCTCACGGGTCTTGAAGGCAAGAAGGTCGGGGTAATCGGCACCGGTGCGACGGGAGTCCAGATTGTGCCGGAGGTCGCCAAGTACGCCGATCAGCTCTACCTTTTCCAGCGGACGCCTTCCACCGTCAGCTTCCGTGGAAACCAGAAGACCGATGACACCTGGGCCGGCACCACTGAGCCCGGGTGGCAACGCCGACGGATGGACAACTTCCTTGACATCGTCACGGGCGCCAACCCGGAGGAAGATCTTGTGAACGACGGCTGGACGGCCATTTGGCCGCTGTTGCATCGGCACAATACCGGCACTTACATATCGCCGTACAAGGGCGAGATCCGCGAGCTATATGAGGAGTACCTCGATGCGCGCGCGATGAACGCCATCCGTGATCGTGTTGACGAAGTGGTCGATGACCCTGCGACTGCGGAACTTCTGAAGCCCTGGTACCGCTTCGCGTGCAAGCGTCCGACTTTCACCGACCTGTACCTACCCGCGTTCAACCTTCCGAACGTGGAACTCGTCGATACTGCTGACTTCGGGGGGCCAACCCGGCTCGGCGAGAACTCGATCTTCGTGGGAGATAAGGAGTATCCGTTAGATCTGCTGGTCGTGGCCACAGGCTTCGACGTCGGGCTGACGGCCGTGATGTCCGGAGCTCTGCCAGTGATCGGGCGCAAGGGTCGCAGCATGCTCGAGGTGTGGGGGGGAGGGCCGCGCCTCTTCCATGGCTACATGACGCATGAGTTCCCCAACTTCTTCCAGCTCGGCCCGATGCAGAGCGCGAATGCCGTGAACTTCTCGCATGTGCTGCAGCTTCACGGGGAGCACGTCACCGAAATGATCAGGGCTGCGAAGAATGCGGGCGCCGCATTCATCGAGCCAAGTGCGGAGATGGAGGATGCGTGGACGGCGGAGATCGCGGCGACTGTCGAGCCTGAAGCAGATGCGGCATTGGCTTTCCGTATTCATTGCACCCCGGGTTTCTACAACGGAGAAGGAAAGTACCGAGGCAGGTCGACTGAGTTCGCCCCCGGCCCTGTCCAGCTTCAGGCGCTTCTCGCCGACTGGCTCGAGCATCACGTCGAGGAAGTCCTGTTCACTGAAGAAGAGATGCTCGAAGAGACGGCATTCGTCACGGTCAACTGATGCCGCGGCGGATGTGTGGGGGTGAACGGGCGGGGCTCGACAGCGGGTCGCGCCCGCGATCCGCACGGCCAAACGGCGAACGTAGCATGCTACTTATGGGTAGCGTGCTAGCGGGAGGTCTTTCCCGAATTCGTACTCAGCGAGGAGCGATAGATGAAGTCATCGATGTGGGCCCTGCGGCTAACCGGCCCATCGCAGCTGGCAATGGACGAGGCGCCAGCGCCAACTGCGGCAGAATTGCGGCCGGGGGAAGTCATGATCCGCAGCCTCGCAGGTGGAGTTTGCGGGAGTGATCTTCCTTTCTTCCAAGGTCGGCCGTTCGGCGCCCCTCTGCCTGGAGGGCCACACGCCCCCGGGTTCTCGCTGCATGAGGTCGCCGGGGAGGTCCTCGCGTCCGCGGATGACTCGATCGAAGTCGGCGAGCATGTAGTCGGCTGGGCAACCGCCAACGACGGACTGGCTGAGTTCGTCGTATCGCGAGGCAGCAGCCTCCATTCGTACTCGAAACAACTTAAGGCATCGACGGCGATCATGATTCAGCCGCTCGCGTGCGTGATCCACGCTGTCAACCAGATCGGCGACGTCGCTGGTCGATCGTCTGCGGTTCTCGGACTGGGCCCGATCGGCGTGTTGTTCGCTCACGTCCTGAAGTCGCGCGGCGCCGCGAGCGTCGTCGGCGTCGATCGGGTGAACCGGTCCGATGTCGGCCCCTCGTTCGGAATCGATGAGGTTGTGCATGCCCACACCGCCAACTGGGCTCTCGAGCTCAGAGCGAATGAACAGGCAGACATCGTTGTGGAGGCTATCGGCCACCAGGTCGAGACCATGACGAGTGCGATGCAGGCGGTCGCGGAAGAGGGGCGCGTTTTCTATTTCGGCATCCCCAACGACGAGGTGTATCCGCTGCCCATCAATCTCCTTCTCCGGAAAAACGCAACGCTCAAGGCCGGCTACACCCCCGAGAAGGTCCGCAGGCACGTGCTGGCCGACGCAGAGGACTATCTCGCGGGCTTTCCTGAAATCGCGGACGCCTACCTCACATCGCCGTACTCCTACGCCTCTGCAGAGGAGGCGTTCATCGCCGCCACTCGGCCCGCGAGTGGGCAGATGAAAGTCACGTTCGGCCTCGACTGATGCTCTGTCGTGGTCCCGAACCCAAAGACCGAACCAATCGCTCGAAGCAAAGGAGACCGAGATGAAGAACGTTCCCACGATTCGTGAACTGCTTGCGCAGAAGGAGGTGCTGGTCGGTGCCGGTCAGTACATTCCGCACTACGACTACAGCGGGCTGCTCGCCAGCGCAGGTTTCGACTTCATCTTCCTGGACGCGGAACATGGTAATCGAGGTATCGAATCGTTGGCGGCGTGCATCAACGCGGCGAACGTCTACGGTGTTCCCGTGATCGCCCGCGCGATGGACAAGACGCAAGGCGATATCGAGCAGCTACTCGATGTGGGTGCGTCGGGTGTCATGATGCCGGCCGTCGAGACCGTGGAGGACGCCGAGCTTCTCGTGCGCTCTGCCCGCTTCGGACCCAAGGGTGATCGGGGTTGGAATCCAATGACTCGCTGGAACGACTACACGATGTCGCCGGCAACGATCCGCGAGACGGACACGAGCATCTTCGTTGCTGCGCTCATCGAAACGCCTCTCGGTCACGAAAACCTCGACGACATCCTCGCCGTCGACGGGATCGACGCCGTGATGGCCGGCCCTGGCGACCTCGCAGTCAAGATGGGGGCGCCGCTCGGCGGCCCTGAGACGATGGAGTTGGTCTTCAACGCCTACACGAAGATTCTTGCTGCTGGAAAGATCGCGTGGTCGGGCGGCGGTGCCGGAGCAAAGGCGGGCGCGCAGCACGTCTCTGCCGGTTGCCGCATGATCAACGGCTTCTCGGACGGCTATATGTTCCCGTATTCGCGAGGTCTGCTTAACGAGCTCCAAGCGGAGTTGGTTGCGCAGGGGCTCACCTCCACCGATCCCGCGGGCGCGCCGATGGGCCTGGTAGATGCCTATGGCAGAGGCTGACCTCGGATCAACCCGAAGCATCCATTCCAACAATCAGAACGACAACAGAAGGAGCCCATCATGAGCGATGCGCCAACTTACTACCCGACCCCCGCCTTCGGCTCGATTCCGACGCCGCCCGTGCCATCGGACCCGATCGCGCAGCGTTTTGTGGGCAAGGTCGCCTTCGTGACGGGCGCGGCTCGCGGTCAAGGACGCGCTGAGGCCGTGAGGCTTGCAGCTGAGGGAGCGGACATCATCGCTCTCGACCTGTGCGAGGACATCCCAACGGTGACGTACAAGGGGTCAGCGCCAGAAGACCTCGCCGAGACGGCTGCAATGGTCGAGAACCTCGACCGTCGAGTGGTCACAATCCAGTCGGACACGCGCGACTACAGGACGATGAAGCGGGAGCTTGATGCCGCGGTCGCAGAGCTCGGGCGCCTCGACGTGGTCGTCGCGAACGCAGGGATGACCTCCGGTGCGATGGCGTGGGATATCGACGATGAGCACTGGGATGTAACCATCGGGATGAATCTGACCGGAGCGTTCTACACCGCGAAGGCGGCGATGCCGATCATGATCGAGCAGGGCACAGGTGGTTCGATCACATTCACCAGTTCGATGGCCGGCCTCGTCGGTCTGCCATTCATGGCCGACTACGTCGCGGCCAAGCATGGCGTCACCGGTCTTGCTAAGGCGTTGTCAAACGAACTGGCTCCGTACTGGATCCGCTGCAATAGCGTGCACCCGTTCGGTGTGCAGAGCGGCCTGCAGATGACGGAGGTCGGATCGCTTCTCGACCAGTACGAGGTCTACCGCCCGATGTTCAACCCCGCTCTCCCAGACTACATCAGCCAACCAGAGGACATCGCTGCCGCGGTGGCGTGGATCGCCTCCGACGAGGCGCGGCACGTCACTGGAATTCAACTCCCGGTCGCACTCGGCCGTTCGAACCGGTAGACGAGCGATGTCGGGCGGGACGATATTGCGCTGTCCACTGACCGCGAAAGAGGAGACCATCCCATGAAGCTCATCATCGCCGATGTACGCGAAGGACGTTCGTGCGTTGTACACCAAGTCGAATGGACTCATAACCCCAAAGCGTCAGACGTCGACGCCACCTCCGTCGCCGATATCGCAGTCAGCGAGCCCACTGCCCGCGCAGTCGGCGTCTCCGAGTATCGGGACTACGGGGTGCCTGTTGGGACCGCGCGATGGAATCGCGTGCGGTTCCCCGCGAACCAGGTTCGCCCACTCCACTACACCAACACGATCGACACGCACACAATCGTGGAGGGCTCACTCTGGCTCGTGCTCGACGATGGCGAGCACGAGCTGCTTCCGGGTGATAGCGCCATCGTGAATGGCGTCGACCACGGATGGCACATCGGTCCCGCGGGCTGCGTCGTTTCGTCCGTTTTGTTCGGATTGCCCGGGCGGTAACCAGTTGCACCGGATTCCGCCTATTCAACCGTGACCGGAAACCTGAAAGGAGACGAAATGGCAGACCTGCTCACTATTCCCATCCGAGCGATCACAGGTGAATCAACGACCCTCGGGCGCTTCGAGGGTCAGACGATGCTCATCGTGAACGTCGCCTCAAAGTGCGGTTTGACGCCGCAGTACGAAGCGCTCGAGGCCCTCCAGCGAACCTATGAGGGTCAGGGATTCACAGTGCTCGGCTTCCCATGCAACCAATTCATGGGCCAGGAACCAGGGACTAACGAAGAGATCCTCGAATACTGTTCGACGACATGGGGCGTGTCTTTTCCCATGTTCGAAAGAGTAGACGTCAATGGGCCGCACGCGTCACGCCTTTACCAGGAGTTGACGCAAGTCGCCGACGCAGAGGGTTATCGAGGCGACATCCGGTGGAACTTCGAGAAGTTCGTCATCGGACCTGACGGTGTCATTCAGCGCTTTGCCCATCACGTCGTCCCCGACGACCCGCGCATCATTTCAGCAATCGAGGATGGCATACCGCGGTCGAGCGAGGAGAGATCACAATGGGCCGAAACGTCCTAGTCGCCGGCGGATCAAGCGGCATCGGGCGGGCGATCGCCAGCCGGTTCGCGACGAACGGTGATTCCGTTTGGATCACCGGACGAAATCCCGAAAAACTGGATCACACATCGGCTGCGATCGGAGCGGACTCGTTGCGTTGCGATCATTCAAACCCCGCAGATATCGAGGCTCTGAAGCTCGAGCTTCCGCGCGAGATCGATGTTCTTGTGCACGCGGTCGGAGCGAACACGGACCGAATTCCGCCGGCATCCGAGGCAGTAGATCTGCGTGAGCTCGCGGCCGAGTGGCATCGGGGACTGGACGCCAACCTGCTCCCCGCTGTGCTTACTACGGCCGCGCTCCTTCCGAGAATTGGTCTCGGCGGGTCGATAATCGCCATCGGATCCGAAGCAACCGAGTCCGCCGCGACCTCGTACGGTGCAGCAAAAGCAGCGCTGGCGGCATGGACCGCAGGGCTGTCACGGCTCGTCGGCCCGCGCGCGATCACGGTGAACACCGTGACGCCGAACTACACAGAAGGAACCGACTTCTATTCGACGCCGCTGCCAGACCAGATGCGAAGCGCCCTTGTGGCCTCGACGCACGATGGGCGCCCCGGGACCCCGGAGGATGTTGCGGGGGCTGTGTACTTCCTGGCGAGCTCGTCGGCGCGTCACATCACGGCGCAGAATCTCCACGTTTCCGGCGGAATATACATCACACGCTGATCCGGCGAAGGGCGAGATTCCTTCCACCCGGTTGCGTAAAACGGCCTATCGGATTGTTGGCGGTAGTGCCAACATTTCGCGATTGCCAAGCCCCACATTGAAGTTGATCGACATTTCATCTCTTGCACCACCGAGTCTGGTAGCCACGCAACCTCCCCAAGGGCGTGCCGCCCTATCGGCTCGGCACTACCTTATACAAGCCAGAGAGGACCAACTATGCGCGTTGGCATCGTCGTCGAGCCACCCGGTGAGAACCGTGTCGCGGCAACACCAGATACGGTCGCAAAACTCCGCGACCTAGGCTACGAGATAGCTGTAGAGGCCGGAGCAGGCGTCGCATCGTCATACTTCGACTCTGCATACCTGGCGGCCGGCGCCACGGTCGTGGACGGCGTGACGGCGTGGACGTCGGACGTCGTCCTCAAGGTGAGCGAGCTGACGCCGGACGAGATCACTCGCCTGAGGGACGGAGCCACGGTTGCCGGCCTGCTCAGCCCGGCCTTGAGGCCAGGGCTTTTGGAGGCCTTGGCTACCCGGAATCTGACGGCGCTGGCGATGGACGCCGTGCCCCGCATCTCCCGGGCCCAGTCGATGGATGTGCTCTCCTCGATGTCTAACATCGCCGGCTACCGCGCGGTCGTGGAGGCGGCCAACGAATTCGGCCGGTTCTTCACGGGGCAGGTGACCGCGGCGGGAAAGGTGCCGCCGGCGAAGGTCCTCGTGGCTGGTGCCGGTGTGGCAGGTCTGGCGGCGATCGGCGCAGCCTCGAGCCTGGGGGCGGTGGTGCGGGCGACGGACCCGCGCCCGGAAGTCGCGGACCAGGTGCGGTCGATCGGCGGCGAGTATATCCCCGTGGAGGTCGCAGTCGAACAGTCCACCGACGGGTATGCGAGGGCGACGAGTGAAGCGTACGACCGACGAGCGGCGGAGATCTACTCCGAGCAGGCCAAGGACGTCGACGTCATCATCACGACCGCGCTGATCCCAGGGCGCGCCGCTCCCCGGTTGATCACGGCGTCGGACGTGGCATCGATGAAGCCCGGATCGGTGATCGTGGACATGGCTGCTTCTCAGGGCGGGAACGTGGAGGGCTCGGTCCCCGGGGAGCGGACAATCACCTCGAACGGCGTGATCATCCTCGGGTATACGAACCTCGCGGGGCGACTCCCGGCGCAAGCGTCGCAGCTGTACGGTACGAACCTGCTGAACCTCATCAAGCTCCTCACCCCGCGCAAGGACGGGCAGCTCGTCATCGACTTTGACGACGTTGTGCAGCGCGCGGTGACGGTCGTACAGGATGGCGAGGTGACCTGGCCACCGCCGCCGGTGCAGGTCTCGGCCGCTACGGTTGTGACGGCGGCCGTCGAAGTCGTACCTCCGAAGGCGAAGCGAACCCTGTCGGTGGCGGCCAAGTCTCGGCTGATCGCGCTGGGTATCGGGGCGCTGTTCGGGATATGCGTGATCGCGCCTTCACCGCTGCCACAGCACTTTCTTGTTCTAACGCTCGCAGTCGTCGTCGGGTTCTACGTCATCGGGCATGTCGCGCATGCGCTGCACACCCCATTGATGAGCGTGACCAACGCGATCTCGGGCATCATCGTCGTGGGCGCGATGCTGCAGATCGTCGCGCCGTCGCTTACAGTGCAGGTCCTCGCCGCGGTCGCCGTGCTGCTCGCGTCGATCAATGTGTTTGGCGGTTTCGCCGTCACCCGTCGAATGCTCGCGATGTTCACGAAGGCAGGTGACCGATGACAGCCATCGACCTCGTTTCCGATATCGCGACCGCCGCGTATGTAGTCGCCAGTCTGCTGTTCATCATGAGCCTTGCAGGGCTCAGCAAGCACGGGTCAGCCCGCCGGGGCGCCACCTACGGCATCACCGGCATGACGATTGCCCTGCTGGCCACGTTGTGCTTGGTAGTCGTCGGGACATGGGGGCAACCACAAGCTGATCTCGGGCTCACCTTCCTCGTCGTCGCCGTCCTCATCGGCGCCGTCATCGGACTATGGCGGGCGCGAGCGGTCGAGATGACGGCGATGCCGCAGCTGATCGCCTTGTTCCATTCCTTCGTAGGACTTGCTGCTATGCTTGTCGGCTGGAACGGCGCTCAGTACGCGGTGGGCATTCCCGTCGACCTTGAGGGTATTCATCATGCTGAGGTGTCCATTGGTGTCTTCATCGGTGCAGTGACTTTCATCGGCTCGATCGTCGCGTTCCTGAAACTCTCCGCCCGAATCTCCTCGCGGCCTGTCGTGCTACCCGGCAAGAACGTGCTCAACCTAGGCGCGCTCGTCGCGTTCGTCGCCCTGACAGTGTGGTACGTGATCACGCCTGAGCCCTGGCTCCTCGTCGTCGTGACCGTCTTGGCGCTGGGGCTGGGCTGGCACCTAGTTGCCTCGATCGGAGGCGGGGACATGCCGGTTGTGGTCTCGATGCTCAATAGCTACTCCGGTTGGGCGGCCGCCGCGGCCGGCTTCCTGCTGAACAACGATCTGCTCATCGTCACCGGCGCGCTTGTCGGGTCCTCCGGTGCATACCTGTCCTACATAATGTGCAAAGCCATGAACCGGTCATTCATCTCAGTGATCGCCGGCGGGTTTGGCATCGAAGCGCCGAGGAAGGATGCCGAAGACCACGCGGAACACCGTGAGATCGACGCCGTAACCGCCGCGGCCATGCTCGCCGGTGCATCCAGCGTTGTTATCGCTCCGGGATACGGAATGGCGGTCGCCCAGGCACAATACCCGATCGCCGAGCTCGCCAAGCAACTGGGCGATCGAGGCGTCAAGGTGCACTTCGGCATCCACCCCGTGGCCGGACGCCTTCCAGGGCACATGAATGTGCTACTTGCTGAGGCGAAGGTGCCGTATGACATCGTGCTCGAAATGGACGAGATCAATGACCACCTTGCATCGACCTCCGTTGTGCTCGTCGTCGGCGCGAACGACACCGTCAACCCCGCCGCCGCGGAAGACCCGGGATCGCCGATCGCGGGCATGCCGGTGCTGAGGGTATGGGAGGCCGAGAACGTCATCGTCTTCAAGCGATCGATGGCCTCCGGATACGCTGGCGTAGCCAACCCCCTCTTCTGGCGCGAGAACTCGCAGATGCTCTTCGGTGATGCGAAGGACCGAGTGGAAGAGATCCTTAAAGCCCTATGACGGGCAAACCTAATTTTGTCGGCGCAGGCACAGTTGGCGCTCCCCGTGCAAAAGGCCTACCCGACGCACGATCAGAAGACCACGATCCGCTACATTGACCACGTGCTCTCGAAACTGCCGTTCAAGGTCGAGAAGGTCCATCCCGATAACAGGACCGAGTTCGGCCAGTCCTTCTATTGGTACCTGCTGGACAAGGGCATCGATCACATCCGCATCCAACCGGCCAAACCGCGCCTGAACGGCAAGGTCGAGCGCTCGCACCGGATCGACGCTGAGGAGTTCTACCGGCTCCTGGAGGGGCAGGTCATGGACGACGTCAACCTCTTCAACGACCGCCTCCAACAATGGGAGGACTACTACAACTACGATCGACCACACGGAGCCCTCGCAGGCCAAACCCCCTACGAGCGACTCAAGCAGAAAACGCAGAGCCCGCTGTCATAGGCCTCCGTCAGTTGCACAACGCCCTCGGGCTTTAGACACCTCAAATCTGCGCACATTTTGCGCACAAGCGGGTGAGGTCAAAGGGGGGTCGAAGGAGATCAAAGACGGTCGGAGTCATTGATTTTCCTGCGGTGTGGAAGCTCAGCGCCGCCGTCAAAGACGCCCAGATAGAGTTCGAATCCCACGCCCTCCGCGAGTTCTGTCGAGCCTTCCCGAGGGGATCACAGCCCGAGACTGGCCCGTCCGTTGATGTGCACGGCGATCACGATAGCCAGGGTCAGGACGCCGGCGGCGAGAACGAATCCGGCGGTGATTGCGATGAGACGCCCACCCGCCATCGGGGCGAGCTTGCCCTCCGTCGTGAGTGTCGTGTGGTGGCTTTGATACCGGCGGTGGATGGCGTAGAGGAGCACGCCGGCGGAGATGACGCCGCCTAGTCCAAGGATGGCTGTCCATGCGCCGAGTACGGCGGGGAGGATGCGTGCCGCTACGAGCGATCCGCCCAGGAGCGCGAGCCCGGTCCGGCGCCAGGCGAGGGCGGTGCGCTCGGGTTGCAGGCCGGCGTCGAAGAGCTTGCTCATCGCTGTACGACGCCGAGCAGGACTAGCACGCCGACGATGAGCACGGCGACCGCGAGGGGAAGGGTGAGGAGCGCATTCGGGAGCGGCGTCCCTTTCCGAAGCGCCCGTTCCGTGGCTTTCCATCCCAGCCACGCCTGGAACGGCGTCAGTAGCCCGGCCGCGAGGAGCACGAGCGATGCGGCGAAGCGGTATCCGGGGTGGATGCCGAGTCCGAGGGCCTCCAGCGCGACGCCGCCGGCGAGAAGAGCGAGTCCGGTCCGGATCCAAGCCAGGAAGGTCCGCTCGTTCGCGAGGCTGAAGCGGGCGTCGGGCTCGCTGCCGACGGAGAAGACGGACGCGGGGAAGCGCGCTCGCTGCGTCACGCGCCGGCCGAGCGGTCGGGGGCGGTCTGGAGGAAGGCCGCACGTCCGGGAGCGCAACAGTCGCGGGGTTCCTGGACGATGGGCTCACCATCCGCTGCGATGTCGGCGTCGACGCTGTTCTCGGTCATGATGGTGGTCCTTTCGGTGGCAGGGCCGGGCAGGCGGGCGGGTCGCGACGGGTCACGGGGCGGTCGCCACCGTTCGGAACCCCGCGTTCGACATTGCCGAGTCGGGGGTGTTCTGCGACCGGGCGGAGTTCCGGTAGCGGTTGCAGTACGAGTCGTGGCAGAGGAAGGAACCCCCGCGGAGTACGCGTTGCGTGCCCGAGTCCGGGCCTTCGGGCATCCGGCCGGGCGAGCGGCCGTAGTAATCGGGGTCGTACCAGTCCTGGCACCACTCCCAGACGTTCCCGACGGTTTGGTACAGGCCGTAGTCGTTGGGCCGATAGTGCGGCGCCGGCGCGGTGGTCAGGTAGCCGTCGTCGAGCGTGTTCGTTCCCGGGAAGTCACCCTGCCAGATGTTGCAGTTCCAGGCCCCGTCGACGAGCAGCTCGTCGCCCCAGGGGAAGCGGTGGCCGGCGTGCCCGCCGCGGGAGGCGTACTCCCACTCGGCCTCGGTGGGGAGGCGTCGGCCTGCCCACCGGCAGTACGCCTGCGCGTCGTTCCAGCTGACGTGGACGACCGGGTGATCGCCGAGCCCCTCGAGCGAGGAGTTACGCCCGCCGGGATGCCGCCAATCGGCGCCGGCGACGCCGACCCACCACGGGGCCTGCGGTGGCCGACGGAGGATGTCACAGTCGTCGCCCGCGAAGACGAGCTGGAAGACAGCGGAGTAACCGAACTTCTCGGACTCCGTCCGGTACCCGGTGGCGTTGACGAACGCGGCGAAGGCATCGTTCGTGACCGTGTGGACATCGATCGAGAATCCCGGCAGCGAAACCTCGTGCACGGGGCGCTCTCCGTCCGCCGGACGACCGTCGCCGGTGTGATCGCCCATGACGAAGACGCCCGGCGGGATGTCGGCTTGAGGTATCGGGTGTCCGGCACTCATGTTCCGGCTCCCTGGCCCGCGGGCTCCAACTCGTGCTGCTGCTTGCGCTGCCGCTCGCGGATCATCTCGCGCAGCTCGACCAGCCGACCGACCATCCTGTCCATGGCGGCTGCGCCCGACTCGTGCTCGAAGTCCTCGATCTCCGTGGCCAGGTCGACGTCGAATCCGGAGTCCGGGGCCGACTCGATGGTGCGGTCGCGGTACCGGTACTTGGCGATCTGCCTCTTGCGCGACTCGATCTCGATGGTTAGAAGGTCGATCACCGCGTTCTCGTCGAGAAAGCCGGAGAAGAACAGGCGGGCGCGGAATTCGTAATTCACGGATTCGACGGTGGGTTTGAAGGGAGTGGTCAGCCATTGCATGAACACCTCATGGCCGAGCGGGGTCGCCTCGTAGATCTTGGCGTCCTGTGCGCCCGGGCGCGTGCTCACCGTGAAGGTGACCCAGCCGCGCTCCGCCATCTGCGAAAGCGATCGGTAGATCTGGCTCATCTGGGTGCGGGGGCGCATGAAGACGCCATCCATCTCCATGTAGCGGGCGAGGTCGTAACCGGTTCGCGGGCGCACCAGGAGAACGCCGAGGAGGAGGTGCTCCAACTTCATCGTGGTTCCTTCGTGTCTGGTGTTGAGAACAGCGTAATCCCGCGTTCTCGCTCACGAGAAGTATTCCACAAATTGACTTTTTTTACTCAACTTGTGGAATCCTGCGCGATTTTCTGTTACGTTCGCCGCAAGGTCGGTCCACGGTGGACCGCACGGCACCGGAAGAGACAACGATGTTCAACTTCAGGAAGCGGGTGGTCGCGGCAGTCGCAGCGACGGCCATCGCCGCATTCGCACTCTCGGGCTGCTCGCCCTCGACTTCATCCGCCGGCTCGTCGTCGTCCTCCGCATCCGGCGGGACGCTCACGATCGGCACGATCGTTGCGTCCACGACCTTCGCGGTCGACAACTCGGCGTGGGCCAACGAATCCCCGTACCTCCAGGCGGCGTACGACACGCTGCTGCACGCGGATCCGGACGGCACAGTCAAGCCCTGGCTGGCGACCAAGTGGTCCTACAACGCGGACAACACCGTCCTGACGTTGAAGCTCCGCGACGATGTGACCTTCACCGACGGCACGAAGTTCGACGCTACGGTCGCCGCCAAGAACCTCCTCCGGTTCCGTGACGGCACCTCGCCCCAAAAGGCGTACTTGAGCACCCTGGCAGACGCGACGGCCGTGGATCCGACGACGTTGAAGCTGACTCTCAGCGCACCGAACCCGTCGCTGCTGTCGTTCCTCACCCAGAATCCGGGCCTGCAGGAGAGCCCGGCCGCGTTCGGGACGCCGGATGAGAAGACCATGCCGGTCGGCTCCGGACCGTACGTCCTCGACAAGCAGGCGACCGTGGTCGGATCCACGTACGTCTTCACCAAGAACCCCAAGTACTGGGCGCCTCAGCAGCAGCACTACGCGAAGCTCGTGATGAACGTGTACTCGACGCCGACCGCGATCCTCAACGCGATCAAGGGGCGCCAGATCAACGGAGCGCCGCTCTCCGACAACTCCACGATCCCCCAGGTGAAGGGCGCCGGCTACACAGCCAACGGCCAGCAGCTGAATTTCTTCGGCCTGTTGCTCTTCGACCGCGGCGGCGCGATCTCGCCGGCCCTCGGCAACGTCAAGGTCCGTCAGGCGATCAACTACGCCTTCGACCGCAAGGCCATGCTCAAGGCGATCGGCCAGGGCTACGGCAACGTGACCTCTTCGATCTTTTCGCCGGACTCCTCCGGCTACGACAAGTCGATGGACAACTACTACAGCTACGACCCGAAGAAGGCCAAGGCGCTCCTGAAAGAGGCCGGCTACTCCGACGGTCAGATCACGTTGACCATGCCGACCTCGTCGGGCTTCACCCCGGCCACGTACGCGCTCACATCGCAGTATCTGGACGACATCGGCATCAAGGTCAACCAGGTCAACGTGGCGCCGACGAGCTTCCTCGGTGACCTCCTTGCCGCGAAGTACGGCAGCACAGTCATGCAGCTCAAGGCCGCGCCGACCACGTGGGAGACTCTGACCCTCGATGTCCTCCCCAAGGCGGGATGGAACCCGTTCCACACTGCGGACGACACCGTGGCCTCGTTGGCGAAGACGATCCAGAGCGGAACCAAGGACCAGTCGGCGCAGGCGGCCAAGCAGCTGAACGAGTACATCGTCAAGCAGGCCTGGTTCGCGCCCTGGTACCGGCCCCAGCAGACCTACGCCACCGACCCGAACACGACGGTACAGACGCAGACGGGAAACGCCTACCCGTACCTCTGGAACTTCGTCCCGAAGAAGTAAGGCGCTGAGGACCCCTGCCATGCTCGCATTCATCACCCGCCGCATCCTGTCTGGGATCGTGCTCGTCGTCGCCATCTCGGTGATCGCATTCCTACTCCTCTACGCCGGGGGCGGAGACATCGCCAGACGCCTCCTCGGCGAGGACGCCTCGGCCCAGACGGTCGCCCAGAAGGCGCACGAGCTCGGGCTCGATCGACCGCTGATCGCGCAATTCGGATCATGGGTGTCGGGCGTGCTGCACGGGGACTTCGGCACCTCCTGGTTCACCAGCCAGCCGGTCGACGACGCCATCGTCAGCCGGCTGGCGGTGACCCTCTCCCTGGTCTTTGGCGCGACGATCCTCATCGCGATCGTCTCCGTCGTGCTCGGCGTGCTGGCCGCGACCCGCGGCGGCTGGATCGACGGTGTGGTCCAGGTGGTCTCGCTGGTCGGCACCGCTATCCCGGGCTTCCTGATCGCGCTCGGGCTGGTCGTGGTCTTCGCCATCAACCTCCACTGGTTTGCACCGACGGGGTACGTGCAGTTCGCAGACTCCCCGCAGGGCTGGATCAGCTCGGTCACGCTGCCGATCATCGCGCTGTCCCTTGGCGGCATCGCCGGCGTCACCCAGCAGATCCGCGGCTCGATGCTCGACTCGCTCCGCCAGGACTACGTGCGCACTCTCAAGAGTCGTGGCCTGTCCACCCGGTCGGTCGTCCTGAAGCACGTGCTCCGCAATGCAGCCGGCCCCGCGCTCGCTGTGCTGGGTGTCCACTTCGTCGGGCTGCTCGGCGGTGCGGTCATCATCGAGCAGATCTTCGCGATCCCCGGCGTCGGGCAGGTGGCGGTGACCGCGACCTCGCAGGGCGACATCCCGCTGGTGATGGGTCTGGTCATCGCGACAGCGATCCTCGTCGTCCTGCTCAATCTCGTCGTCGACCTGGCACAAGGTTGGCTCAACCCGAAGGTGCGTCTGTCATGATCGACCCCCTCGCCGCAGACCTCACGGAGGAGATCCACGCCGCCGCCACGCGGTCGTCGCGGCCACTCCTCCGTCGGCTGCTGAAGAAGCCCATTGCGGTCGCCGCGCTGTCATTCCTCGTCCTGATCGTGTTGGTCGCGATCTTCGGGCCGATGCTCGCGCCGCATGACCCGAACGCCGCGTCGGCCGCGGATGTCCTCGGCGGCATCAGCCCTGTACACCCGTTCGGCACCGACAGTGCGGGACGCGACGTTCTCTCGCGGCTGCTCTACGCGACGCGGTTCAGCATCGCGGGCGCGGCGCTCGCCCTGCTCGTGGCGGCACTCGTCGGCGTCACCGGAGGTCTCATCGCGGGATACTACGGACGCTGGTTCGAGGGACTCTCGTCCTGGGTGGTCGGCCTCCTGCAGGCGCTCCCCGGCATCGTCGTCCTGCTCGCGGCGCGCGCCGTGCTCGGCCCGTCGCTCTGGACCTCCATGGCGATCTTCGGTGTGCTGCTCTCGCCGGCGTTCTACCGCCTCGTGTACTCGACGGTCTCTGCGGTGCGCGACGAGCTGTATGTCGACGCCGCCCGTGTGTCGGGCCTGACCGACGGGCGCATTATCTCGCGCCACATCCTGACCGTGGTGCGCGGCCCTGCGCTCGTGCAGGCCTCCTTCGTGGCGGGCATCGCGATCTCCATCCAGGCGGGGCTCGAGTTCCTGGGATTGGGCGATCTGTCCATCCCGACGTGGGGCTCGATGCTCAACGAGGGCTTTTCGAACATCTACACGGATCCTGTGCTCATGCTCTGGCCCAGCCTGGCGATTGGGCTGACCTGCATGTCGCTGGTCCTGCTCGCGAACGCCCTCCGCGACACGCTCGAGCAGAGCGGACGCACCCGGCGCCGTCGTGCGCGGCGCCCCGTCGCGACCGCGGTTCCGGCGATCGCCCATGAGCCGATCGTCGAGCACCCCGGCGACCACCGCTTCGACCAGGCTGAGGTGCTCCTTTCCGTCAAGGAACTCGCCGTCGGCTACGGCCAAGAGGACGGCTCGACCACCACGGTCGTCGAAGACGTCTCCCTCACGGTCCACCGCGGCGAGGTCCACGGACTGATCGGCGAGTCGGGCTCGGGCAAGACCCAGACGGCATGGTCGGTCCTCCGCCTCCTTCCCGAGGGCGGCCGCATCATCGCCGGATCGATCACCTTCGAAGGGACGGACCTTGCGACGCAGAGCGAGGCCAAGATGCGCGGCCTCCGTGGCCTCAAGATCGCCTACATCCCCCAGGAGCCGATGTCGAACCTCGACGCCTCCTTCACAATCGGGAGCCAGCTCGTCGAGCCGATGCGGGTCAAGCTGAAGATCGGCAAGGCCGAGGCGAAGAGGCGAGCGCTCGAGCTGCTCCGCAGGGTCGGCATCCCGAACCCGGGGCGCACCTTCGACTCGTACCCGCACCAGATCTCGGGCGGCATGGCGCAGCGCGTGCTCATCGCCGGCGCTGTCTCTTGCGACCCCGACTTGCTGATCGCCGACGAGCCCACCACCGCACTCGATGTGACGGTCCAGGCGGACGTGCTCGACCTGCTCCGCAGCCTGCAGAGCGAACGGAACATGGGGATGGTCCTCGTGACCCACAACTTCGGTGTGGTCGCCGACATCTGCGACACCGTCTCCGTCATGCGCTCGGGGCGCATCGTCGAGACCGGACCGGTGCGAGAGCTTTTCGCCGGTCCGAAGCACCCTTACACCCAGTCCCTCTTCGACGCGGTCCTGGAGGAGACGGGCGAAGCAGTCGACGCGCCGTCCGAGCCCGAGACCGCCGACACGAATGGAGTACTCCGATGAGCGAGACCCTGGTCGACATCCGCGATGTCGAGGTCGAGTATCCAGCCAAGGGATTCGGGAAGAAGCCGTTCCGCGCCCTCAAAGGCGTCTCCCTCGACATCAAGGCGGGTGAGACCGTCGGCCTGGTAGGCGAATCCGGGTCCGGGAAGACGACCCTCGGGCGCGCGGTGCTCGGTCTCGCGCCCGTCACGGGGGGATCGATCACCTACGACGGACGGGACCTCGCCCGGCTCTCCAAGAAGGACCGCCGCGGCCTCGCCCATGAGATCCAGGTTGTCTTCCAGGACCCGTACACGTCACTCAACCCGTCGATGACCATCGAGCAGATCCTCATGGAACCTCTCACGGCGCGGGACGTGCCCGTCAAGGAAGCCCGTGCACGGGTGCGCGGGCTCCTCGACGAGGTGCGGCTGCCGAGCAACGCCGCTCAGCGTCTTCCCCGCGAGTTCAGCGGCGGACAGCGCCAGCGGGTCGCGATCGCCCGGGCGCTCGCGCTCCAGCCCAGGCTCATCGTCTGCGACGAGCCCGTCTCAGCGCTGGACCTGTCGACTCAGGCCCGCGTCCTGGAGCTGTTCAAGGAGATCCAGGACCGCACCGGAGTCGCGTACCTCTTCGTGTCCCACGACCTCGCGGTGGTCCGCCACCTCAGCCATCGGGTCGCGGTGATGTACCACGGGGAGATCGTCGAGTGGGGCGTGGCCGAGCAGGTCACGACCCGTCCGGAGCATCCGTACACGCAGCGGCTGTTCCTGGCGGCCCCCGTGCCCGATCCGGTCCTCCAGCAGAAACGACGGACGGAGCGCCACGCTCTGCTCGCCAGCCAGAATCGCGAATCGACCAGCACGATCGCCGTCGCCGCCGTCTGATCCCCGGAACGAGAATTCACATGCGCGCCATCATCCTGATGTTCGACAGCCTCAATCGCCACATGCTGCCGCCGTACGCGGACACTTTCGTCGACGCCCCCAACTTCGCGCGGCTCGCGCGCACTGCGGTGACGTTCGACAACTTCTACGCCGGCTCGATGCCGTGCATGCCCGCGCGACGAGAGCTTCACACCGGTCGCCACAACTTCCTCCACCGCAGCTGGGGCCCGCTCGAGCCGTTCGACGACTCGATGCCCGAGATGCTGAAGAACGCGGGGGTGCACACGCATCTGGTGTCCGATCACCAGCACTACTGGGAGGACGGCGGCGCCACTTATCACACCCGCTACAACACGTGGGAGTTCTTCCGCGGCCAGGAAGGGGACAACTGGAAGGGGGACGCCGATGCGCTTCGCGGCGTCCGGTTCCCCGCCACGCTACGAACCCAGGACGCCGTCAACCGCCGCTACATGACCACCGAGGCCGAGCACACCCAGACCCGCACCGTCGACGCGGGCATCGAGTTCCTCGACACCAACGTCGGCGCCGACCGCTGGCTGCTGCAGATCGAGCTGTTCGACCCGCACGAGCCGTTCTTCGTACACCACAAGTACCGGGACCTGTACCCGGAGGCGTACGACGGGCCAGAGTTCGACTGGCCGGACTACGCGAAGGTCGTCGAGTCCGCCGATCAGGTCGAGCACGCTCGCACCCAGTACGCGGCGCTGGTCTCGATGTGCGACCACTCGCTCGGGCGCGTCCTCGACTACATGGACGAACACGACATGTGGGACGACACCATGCTGATCGTCAATACCGACCATGGCTTCCTCCTCGGAGAGCACGGCTGGTGGGCGAAGTCGGTGCAGCCGTGGTTCAACGAGCTCGTTCATCTGCCGATGTTCCTCTGGGACCCCCGGTCAGGTGGCGCCGACACACGCCGCGGCGACCTCGCGCAGACCATCGACATCGCCCCCACAGTTCTGAAGTTCTTCGGCCTGGAACCGACGCCCGACATGCTCGGACACGATCTCGAGCTCGCCGACGGGAAGGCGGGAGCGCTGTTCGGCATCCACGGCGGCCATGTCAACGTCACGGATGGCCGGTACGTCTACATGCGCGCGAGCTCCGACGCGGCGAACGGTCCCATCGAGGATTACACGCTGATGCCGACGCACATGCGCAGCAGGTTCGGGGTGGACGAGTTGCGGGGTTGGGAGCCGGCGGAGCCCTTCGCGTTCACCAAGGGACTGCGCACGATGCGGATCGACGCCGAGGGCGGCTTCCGCATCAATTCGTGGCAGCACGGCACGCTGCTGTGGGATCTCGAGACCGATCCCGGTCAGGAGTCCCCGATCGTGGACGACAACGTCGAACTGAGCATGATCGCCCTGCTGCTCGGGCTGCTCCGCACGAACGATGCGCCATCGAGTGTCTTCGAGCGGCTCGGACTTCCACTCCACGGCGACGCGGACGCGCGCCACCTCGCCGTGCGTGCCGACGCCGAGCGCGCGCGTGCCGTCGCCGAGCCGCTGCCAGCGCTCGAGGACATGCCCGCGCAGGCCCTGCTGCAGACACCGGTCCACGCGCTCCTCGCCGACGACGCGATCCGGTCGGTGCTCGACCGCCATCTCCCGTGGATCGGCACTACCGAACAGGTCGCCTCCACTCCGTGGTTCAGCATCCTCGGGATGGCGCGGGCCGGGGGCATCGGGGCGACCGAACTCATCGCGATCGCGGACGACCTGGCCGCGGCGACCGAGGCGAGCGTGGTCTCGTGAGCCCGTCCGCCTCCCGCCGCCCGAACATCCTGTGGATCAGCACACACGACATCAACCCGGACCTCGGATGCTACGCCGGCGTCTGGCCGGGTGCCGAGTACGCCTCGACCCCCAATCTCGACGCCCTCGCCGCGCGCGGCGTCCGCTTCGACAACGCCTTCGCCGCCGCACCCATCTGCGCACCGTCTCGGTCCGCCATCATCACCGGGTGCTACCCCACCGCGATCGGCACGATGCACATGCGCTCCAAGGCGGTCCCCCCGCCGGATGTCCGCCTGCTCCCGGAAATCCTCCGAACGGCGGGCTACTACTGCACCAACAACTGGTTCACGGACTTCCAGATGGATCTGCCGGAGGTCGTGTTCGACGAGTGCAGCCCCACGGCGCACTGGCGGAACCGACCCGACGCGGAGACGCCGTTCTTCGCGATCTTCCATGGGATGGCCACGCACGAATCCCAGCTGTACCTGGCTGACGACGCGTTCGCGGCGGCGACAGCGCATGTCCCGGATTCCGCACGGCATGATCCAGCGACCGCACCGCTCCCGCCCTATTACCCGGACGAGCCGGAGTTTCGAACCGCGTGGGCCCGCTACGCGGACCTGATCACCGCGATGGACGTGTGGGCCGGCGGCATCCTCGCCGAGCTGGCGGAGGATGGCCTCCTCGAGGAGACAATCGTCGTCTTCTGGAGCGACCACGGCAAGGGCATGCCGCGCGCGAAGCGCTGGCCCAACGAGTCCGGACTCCGCGAGCCGCTGATCATCAGCTGGCCCGGTCACCTTCCGGAGGGTGCCGGAGCGACCGGTCTGGTCCACACGATGGACCTCGCGCCCACGATGCTGCGTTTGGCGGGCATCGACATCCCCGATGCCATGCACGGCGTGCCGGCGCTGACGGCGGAGGGAGCGATCGTCGACGAACCGAATACGTACGCGTACGGAGGCCGGGACCGTCAGGGTGAGGCCGAGGACCGGTCGCGCACCGTCCGGGACGCCCGGTTCCGCTACATCCGCAACGAGTATCCGGACAAGCCGGCGATGCTCCACACGGACTACGCCGACCGTTTCCCGACCTGGTCGGCCTACCGGCGGCTGGCGTCCGACGAAGCGCAGCAGCGGGCCCGCGGTGAGCGGCCTTCTGCAATGGACCCCGTGCAGCGCGCGGTCGTGGCGCAGTCGAAGCCGGCGGAGGAACTGTACGACATCATCGCCGACCCGCATGAGACCACGAACCTCGCGGCGGATCGGGCGTACTCCGCCGAGCTCGACCGACTTCGGGCTGCGCTCGCCTCGTGGCGAGATGCCTACGGCGATCTCGGGCTCCTCCCCGAGGACCAACTTGAACAGCGATGGCGCCCGGACGGCCGCAGACGACGGACGGCTACGCCCGGAGTGACCCTTCAGGACGGCGTGCTGACCCTTTCCAGCGACACGGCCGGCGCCATCCTCGGCTGGACGACGGTTCCCGCGCGATCGGCCGAGGCGGACCATCGATCCGAGCCGCCGTTGGCCGCCTTCGGCTCCGCCCCTGCGGACGGCCGGCTCTGGCACCCCTACACCGCACCGATCGCCGTCGACGGGCCCGTCTGGGCCAGAGCCTGGCGACTCGGATACGAAACCAGCGAAGAACTACTGGTCGACCCCGCCTCGACCGAAGAACGAACGGACGCCGCATGAGCACAAGCACCCTGACCGAGCTCACCGAGGACTCACCGGAGATCACCTCACGGCTGGAGGCACTCACCCTCGAAGAGAAGGTCCGGCTCCTGACCGGGCGGGACTTCTGGACGACCTGGCCGATCGAGAAGATCGGATTGCGCCGCATCCTCGTCTCAGACGGCCCCAGCGGTGTCCGCGGCGAGGTGTGGGACGAGCGTTCCCCGTCCCTCAACCTGCCCTCGGCGACGGCGCTCTCGTCTTCCTGGGACACGGAGATCGCGCGCCGTTACGGGGCGGCGTCCGCGGTCGAGGCGCGGCGCAAGGGCGTGGATGTCGTCCTCGGGCCCACGATCAACCTGCACCGGTCGCCGCTCGGCGGCCGTCACTTCGAGGCGTTCAGCGAAGACCCCGTACTCACCGCCCAGCTCGCCGCCGCCTATGTCGGGGGAGTGCAGGACAACGGTGTCGGAGCTACGCCCAAGCACTACGTGGCCAACGACTTCGAGACCGAGCGCTTCACCGTCGACGTCACGGTGAGCGACCGCGCCCTCCGCGAGCTCTACCTCCGGGCGTTCGAGGACGCCATCACGGAAGCCGGCGCCTGGCTGGTCATGAGCGCCTACAACTCCGTCAACGGGGCGACCGCGACCGAGAACGACCTGCTCGAGACCCCGCTGAACTCGGAGTGGGGCTTCGACGGTGTGGTGATCAGCGACTGGACCGCCGTCCGGAGCATCGAGAGCGCGAAGCACTCGCAGGACCTCGCGATGCCCGGTCCGGTCGGCCCTTGGGGTGACACACTCGTCGATGCCGTTCGTCGCGGCGACGTCGCAGAGTCGGCGATCGATCGGAAGGTGCGCCGACTCCTGCTGCTCGCCGCACGGGTCGGAGCGCTGGAGGGTGTCGACGCCGTCGCCGCTGAGCCGTCGAACGTCGAGGACGGCGTCGCGTTCGCACGGGAGGCCGCCGCGGAGGGCTCGGTCCTGGTTCAGAACGACGGAATCCTCCCGCTCGGACGTCCGCAGCGCATCGCGGTGATCGGACACAACGCCTCCGCGGCCCGCACACAGGGCGGCGGAAGTGCGACCGTCATCCCGGAGAAGGTCGTTTCGCCGCTGGCCGGTATCGCGACGGCCTTCCCCGAAGCCGAGATCACGTATTCCCTCGGGGCGATCGTGCAAGAGGGCCTGGCCGAGTTCGACCGCGATGCGATGACCAATCCCGTCACAGGCGCTCCCGGCGCGCGAGTCGAGTTCCTCGACGAAGACGGCGCTGTGATCTTCGCGGAGGACCGCCTTGCCAGCGCGCTCGTGTACTTCGGCGGCGACGCACCGGTCGGATCGCTGGCTACCCTCGTGTTCGAGACCGATCTGACCATGCGCGAGTCCGGCGTATACCGCGTCGGCTTCGCCTCCGTGGGAACCGGCCGGATCTTCGTCGACGGGGAGTTGAAGGCCGAAGCGACGCCTACAGGCGTCGGAGACGACCTCGGTGCCGCGTTCCTCGCCCCACCCGCCGTCTCCGTCCCGGTCGCTTTCGGTGCCGGACGCCCGCGCCGGGTGCGCGTCGAACTGCAGCCGCAGCGTCTCGCCGGAGGTCTCAGCAATGCGCTCAGCGTCACCTTCGGCACCGAGCCGGTAGAGACCGACCCCGACCGTCTGATCGCGGAGGCGGTGGCTCAGGCGTCGTCGGCCGACGTCGCGGTGGTCGTGGTCGGTACCAACTCGCGCGTCGAGTCGGAGGGGTATGACCGCTCCGACCTGCGCCTCCCGGGCAAGCAGGACGACCTCGTCCGCGCCGTCCTGGCCGCCAACCCACGAACCGCCGTCGTGGTGAACGCAGGCTCGCCCGTCGAGCTCCCGTGGCGCGCGGACGCCGCCGCCATCCTACTGACCTGGTTCGGCGGCCAGGAGTACGGCTCGGCAGTCGCGGACATCCTCAGGGGAGCGCGAGAGCCCGGTGGTCGCCTGCCGACCACCTGGCCGGGCCGCATGGCCGATGTGCCGGTCCTGGAGGTCACGCCCGAGGACGGGGTCGCGCGCTACGACGAGGGCATCCACATCGGCTACCGCGCCTGGTTGCGTTCCGACGCCGCTCCGGCGTACCCGTTCGGCCACGGTCTGGGCTACACGACCTGGACGTTCGAGGACGCCGCGACCGACGGCTTCGACGACGGCCGGGCGGACGTCCTCGTCCGCGTCGCGAACACCGGCGTCCGTGCGGGCAAGCACGTCATCCAGGTGTATGCCGAAAAGCGCGACTCGGCAATCGACCGCCCAGAGCGTTGGCTGGTGGGCTTCGCTGTCGTCCGTGCGGAATCCGGGCAGACCGTCGAGACGACCATCCCTGTGCCGCGTCGCGCCCTTGCTTACTGGGACGGGGCCTGGCGTTTCGAGCCCGGCGAGTATGACCTGCGTGTCGGCTCCTCCGTGACCGACCTGCCCCTGCTGGTCACGGTGACCCTGTGACCGCACCGACCACGACTTCACAGGAGACGACCATGAAGCGACCCAACATCATCTTCATCATGTCGGACGACCACGCAGCGCACGCCATCTCGGCTTACGGCAGCCGGGTCAACGTCACCCCGAACCTCGACCGGATCGCTCAGGAGGGGATGCGGATGGACGCGGTCTACTGCACCAACTCGATCTGCAGCCCCTCCCGCGCCACCATCCTGACCGGGACCTACAGCCACATCAACGGGGTCTCCTCGATCTGGACCGAACTCGATTACCGTGTCCCGACATTCGTCGAGGTGCTGCAGCGCAACGGCTACAAGACGGCGATGTTCGGCAAGTGGCACCTGGGAGAGCACGGCCAGTCGCTGCCCCGAGGCTTCGACGCGTGGAGGGTGTTCCCCGGTCAGGGCGACTACCTCGACCCCGAGATGATCGATGCCGACGGCTCCGGGATCGTGCCGGGTTACGCCACCGACATCGTCACGGACCTCTCGATCGACTGGATCGACAGCCTCGACGCGGACCAGCCGTTCTGTGCGATGGTCCACCACAAGGCGCCCCATCGCCCGTGGGTGCCCGACGAGAAGCACAAGCACCTCTATGCCGATGGCAGCATCCCGGAGCCCGAGACCTTCTTCGACGACTACGCCACACGCAGCAGGGCGGTACGCGGCGTCCACATGACGATCGCGGACGACATGGGCGCCGACGATCTGAAGACCGAGGTGCCAGAGCACCTGCGCGGCCCCGAGAACCGTGCTGCCCGCATGAGCTGGAAGTACCAGATCTATATGCGCGACTACCTGCAGTGCATCCAGTCGATCGACGACAACGTCGGCCGGCTGCTCGACCATCTCGAAGAGACCGGCCACGCAGAGAACACCCTCATCGTCTACACCTCCGACCAGGGATTCTTCCTCGGCGATCACGGCTGGTTCGACAAGCGGCTGATGTACGACCAGTCGCTTCAGATGCCGATGCTGGTGCGCTGGCCCCTCCAGATCAAGGCGGGCAGCCGCTGCGAGGCGATCATCACCAATGTCGACTTCGCCGCCACAATCCTGGAGGCCTGCGGCATCGAGCCATCCGAGCTCCCCACGTCGCAGGGCCGCAGCTTTCTGCCCCTCCTGCGCGGTGATCAGATCGACGAATGGCCGGACGCGATGTACTACCGCTACTGGGAGCACGACGATCCGATCCACGCCGCCCCCGCGCACTACGGCATCCGGACGGACTGCTTCAAGCTCATCTACTATTACGGCGCGGGGATGGGCGTCCCCGGCGCGTCCGACCGGATCTTGGAGCCGGAGTGGGAGCTGTACGACCTGCACGGCGACCCGACCGAGGTGCGGAACATCGCAGACGATCCGGCGTACCGGGAGATCCGCACTCAGCTCGAGGCGAAGATGGCCGAGTACCAGCGGCGCTACCACGACGAGCCCTACGTTGGTCCGGACACCCCGCAGCCTGAGTGGGGCCCCTACGACGTGGAACTGTTCGAGCGGGTGCAGAAGTACGTGGAGAACATCAGAGCGTCGAGCTGAGCGATGGTGGGTGTCCGTTCCCTGGGCGCCGCGGGTCGTCTGGTGTTCGCCTCAGCGCTCGCCGCGCTGGGAGTGGCCCACGCGGTCGTCCTGCTGCTCAGCGGACGCCGCGCACGCGCGCCGCAATCTTCTCGTCCCAGGCGGCGTCAAAGTCTAGGCGTGCAATTCGGTGCGCTTGCCCACATTTTGCCCCGACTTGATGCCAGGCCTGCTGATCACCGTGATGTCGGGGACCTGCACTTCCGCTAAATTCCGCGGAAGTCCGGCGCGACACCTGCTCTCGCGGTGGGCGAACTTGAGCGCACGGCTCATAATGGGAGGGCTGCGAGCCTCTTGCGCGGAGGAGCCGGGGAACTGGCCCAACCGATATTCGCGACGTGGCCGCTAAGTCGTCCGGGCCCCGCGAGAATCGACAACGCCCGGATAGCCAGCGACACGCATCGGAACGTGTGTTGCTCTACTCTGGACCCGAGAATTCGGAGCGGTTATCCCCGAACGCGATCCGAGTTTCATCCTCGCTCATCTTTTCACCCAGCGAGAACTCTCCCTGTCGCACCATCCCGAGTACCGGGGCGGGCACATTGAGTCGACTAGCGGATCCGTGGATGGATGATCGAACGAACGGGTAAACGGCCATGAACGCGACTCGCTCGGCGAATTCGCGCAGCACCTCGTCAACAACGATGATCGGCTCTTGAGCGCTGTAGATCACTTCGACGTCTGCGACGAACTCTGCTCGTTCGTCGCTGAATACTGACCGGAAGCGGAAGCCGATCTCTTGCCCGTCATTACGCATGCCCAGCGAGTTGTCTGTGAGTGGAAAAGTGAGGTCGTCGCGCTCGGCGTCCTCCCAATAGATCCGTCGTCCCCGTTCTTCATGGACGACGACGTCAGAGATATTCACAGCTGCGACGAGTTCGTGAATGTTGCTCACCCGCGATGGCTCAGGCGTTGTGGTCTTACGCGGCAAGTGCGAAGTCCGCTCTCGCAGACGCGGGGGCCGCGTAACTCAGCGGTGCGACAATGCGATAAGTCCTAGCCGACCAGTCTTGAACCTGGTCGTACTGACCGTTATCAAGTTCCACTTGGTGCGTAACTATGGCGCCCACGGCGTGAGCGTAACGACGAATGGTGGAGAGCTTTGGGTCCGAATCCTGCCGCTCGAAGTCTGCGATCGTGGGCTGCGAGACACCAAGTTTGTCGGCTACATCTTTCTGAGTAAGGCCGCGCGATTTTCGCGCTTTGATTAGTCCGAGCAGAAGACGGTAATCAGCTTTGGCGAGTTCCGTAGCTCTCCGCTGGGTTGGGGTGATCCGGTCGGAGAACAGCAGATCGTGAAGCTTCGACATAGATTGCAGTCTATATCGTAAAACGCCGACGTCAATACTCAGCTTTGCCAACTCCGCGACTCGCCGCCCCGGTACCTCATGAGCGCATGGCTGATTTCGATGTTCTGCAGGTCCTCGGTTACAGCTTCGCTCGTTGGCGATATTCGTTTGATATGTAGATGCAGGTTCACGAGGACTTCGGGACGGGAAGGTGGTTCGCCGTGATACTGCCTAATGAGCGTGCCTAGTTCGTTCCAGCGCAGTTCGTAGAGGTCGGGATCGCGCCGAATCGGCACGAGCGACTCCTCGTCGAACTCATCGATCTCGCCGGCTGCAGCCAGTTCGCGTAGGGCCCGAATCCGGCCGATGACTAGTTCTTGGTCTACCTCTGCCAGGCCTTGCAGCCAAAGGTAGAACGACAGCACTTCCTCATTGTCTTGGTCGATGAAATCGAGCCATGACAACGGAGATTCACGCGGGACGGTGCATCGTGATCGTCTCGCCTCGGGCAATCGTCCTCCTCCAAATTGTGGACCGCGTTAAAGCCTATGGCTTGGCACTGACAAACCGGCCGATCGTTCTCTACACAATTTGCCGTATTCCAGCTCCACGGAAGCGGAAGCGGAAGCGGAAGTCACTGGGCCGTACGCGTCATCGCGCCGTTCGATATCCAGGCCTCAAATGAAGCCGTTTGCTGCACTGCATCGTGGTCGAAGAATGCCAGGCGTAGATCCGGAAAGGGAGAGTAGGAGGTGACGCCCGTTGGTGAACGATCCAGCGAAAAGGCCATTTCCGAGCAAGCGTCCGCATCGATGATGTCCGGCTCGCCCCGCATTCACCCCGCACATTGAAGCTGATTCAGCGAGATTCGACCCAAGCCTAAGAAATCGAAAACCGCTCAAAATCAAGCCAAACTCATCGTGCTTGGTCCGAGTAGATCTATCGGGACCTAATCGTGGTGTCGAGGGACATGCGGCGCTCGGGCTGTCAAGTCACAAGGTCGGATTCAACGGCCGCGCTCGGTCCAGGTGAATCTAAGCTTGATCGAGGCGGAACGCTGACATCCGACACTGGTGCGATTTGCGTAGGTTCTTGAACTGTGAAAGCTGCGGATGGATCTACATCGCTATCGTCTTGGTATAGAACGCGATCCAAACTGATCAGCGCCTTGATCTCATCCCTGAACTGCTCGAACCTCGGGACATTCGGGTTTGAAAGATCTGACAACTCGTACTCACGTTCAAGTCGCGCGACGATTGCCCTGATGTCGTCGGCATGGTCCGCCTGTGAGAGAGCGGTGTTGATCGTTCTGAGCGTGCGCGACGCCTCGAACTTGCGCATACCTTTCGGATAGTCGCGCAGGAACGTCCGGACGGCCCTTTGAAGACGGTCGTCCGAGCGCTCGTGCGACTCGTCCTCATCAGCGTCGAGCAGAGTCTCGGAAAGCAGACCGAGCAATGAGGCGAAACGCTCGCGAATGTCGCTTGCACCTTCCACATCAGCGTTCATAGTGAGTAGTTCCACTACCTCGCGAGCGAAGCCGGCCTTTTCGAGATGTTCTTCTGGAAACGCAACGCGCAACGCAGCCGTGAGCCCCTGCCAGATTCGTCCGTTCGCGCGTGACACCTCAGCCGTGATGAGCTCGACGCTGAAGGCGCCAGCTCGTGTACCTGAAAGGTCGACAAAACGAGCGATGTAATTCAGTGCGGCCCTGCGTGCCAGCGGGATTGGGACAAGGTCCTCAATTTCCTCAACGTCACCATCTCTGAATAATCCACTGTTCTGCGCCCAATCGGCGAGGGTGACAATGAAGCGATCTTGCAGTACACGCTTCTTTCGGGCCTCTCCGCGTCGGAGTACCTTGGCGGCGTCTTTCCCTGCTTTGTCGCTGTCGAGAAGGGCAACGCAGGCTGGCTTTACGGTGTCCCGCCCTCGTGCAAGGTAGACCATGTAGGGGATAGCGTCAGCACCTCCGCACGCAACGACGGTCACAGCATTGAGATCAAGTACGCCCGCCGTCGATCCATTCCTCCGAGCGAGATGCGACGACATGCCCGCCAGCAAGATCTGGTCACCTGGCCCTTCGACAAATAGGTTCTGACCACCTATGAAAGCTGTCTCCGCAACGTATGTGCCAAGGGATGACCGTAACGGCTCATACCTGTTATTCGCTGCGTCTCTCACGACGCGTGTTCCTTCGTCCTCCGACCCCTTGTCGAGTACGCGAATGCGGTAGCCGGCGTTCTTGTCGATGAGGAACGGCGAATGCGTCACGTAGACAACCTGGCTTCGCGGGCTGCCATCCTCCGGAAACGCATAATCATGTAGGACTCGCAGTAGATCCTGTTGGCCGACACTGGATAGGTATGCGTCGGGCTCATCGAGAAGCAAGATGTCGGGCTTCTGGTTGCGCAGCCGATGTGCGGTGAGCTGCACAAAGTAGCTCAGGAAGAATCGAAGACCCTGGCTTCTTTCCTTGAACGAGTACGTGGATGCTGTGCGGTCCTTGATGGTGAAGGCTAGTTCGTGCTCTCGAGCCTCGACCAGGAGGTCGAAGTCCTTGTCCTGTGTCCACCATCTCTGAACATTGAGGTTTTCCTTGATGGCGGCGTTCATCTTGTCCACTAGGCCTTCGACCTGGCCTTCGCGACCGTCGGCTATAGCGTCTAACAACTCGCCAAACGCTCTTTGGTCAATTCGCGCTGCATCGACCAAGAGTTTTCGGGCGAGCTCGAACTCAGCGTCGGACTTTCCCGCGTCTGGGGACGAAGAGGTTGAAAGAAACGGGAGCAGTGCTTTGCCGAGGCCCGCTTCGGTCTTCTCGGAGCCGAAAAGGGTCGTCAAGATCGATACTCGTTCCCGCCGCGGGAACGGTGACAAATTGCGGCCCGCGAGGCGAGCGATTGATACGCTGTCGGGAATCGCCAGATCTGTGCGAAGCGTGTGAAACGATGGCAACGCGGGTGCGAGTTCGGCCAGATGTTCAGGAGTCACCGCGACACGCTGACCTTCAACTACCAGGAACGGCGCGGCATTTCCGGGTCGGTAAAGCGCGAATTCGCTGGCCGATTGCAGAGCCGGAATTGCAGGACGCGCTTCATCGCTGTCCACCCTGAACCACGCTCCAAATTCAGGCAGGCGGATTTCACCCTGCTTTACGGAGTAGAGGTCAGAGTATCTGCAGAAGTCTTCTCGCTTGATCGGGTTGCCGGTCAAAGCTGCTTCTATGGCGGTAAGGAGTTGGCTTTTGCCGGATTCGTTGGCGCCGACAATCGCGGTGATCTCTTCATCGAGGGGCACGCGGACGAACGGGTACCACTTACCGTCCGACAACTCCCACGTGGGTGGAACTCGATTTTCCTGGTCCTCTTTCGCCTTCAACTCGTAATCGAAGTTGAACGACTTGAAAAACCGAACATCAATTCGCGTCAGTTTCACGCACGCCCCCTCTTGAATTGCCCATCCGACTCACGATCCTGACAGAGACCAGGCATCGCGTATGCCCCACAAATGGGGAGGCCGAAGGATTGCGCGCGCCAGAGTCGGCATCCATCCGGAACGTGCAAGTGAGGAGGTCATCATGGGAACTGTTACTCCGTACGAGACCAGTGCGGGTCGTCGTTGGCGTGTGCGCTACCGCACACCCGAACACCGTCAGACGGACAAACGAGGCTTCAAGACTAAGCGTGATGCCGAGCTGTACCTGGCGAACGTTGAGGTCTCGAAAGCGGTCGGCTCATTCATCGATCCCCGGGCGGCACGAATCACAGTGGGGGAACTCGCTCCGGGCTGGCTTGCGAACAAGCGTCAGGCGATGAAACCCTCGAGTTTCCACTCGATTGAGACGTCGTGGCGGGTGTACGTCGAGCCTCGGTGGTCAACGGTTGCCGTCGGCGCCATCCGGCCCAGCGGCGTCGCAGAGTGGATTCGCGAGTTGGGACAGGGAACCGCAGTGTCTAGTCCGAAGGCTGTGTGGACAGCTGACGAATCGAGACCGCGCTCGGCAACGGTCGTGCTTCGTGCCCTCGGAGTGCTCGCTGGCATCCTCGACGTCGCACTGAAAGATGGTCGCATCACAAAGAACGTTGCCCGCGGCGCCGATGGTTCGCCACGCAAGCACTCGAACAAGGCGCGTAGATACCTCACACACGAGGAGGTGATTAGTTTCGCCGAGGCAGCCGACACCGACATGCAGGCGACGCTACTGATGGTGCTCGCCTACTGCGGTCTCCGGTGGGCGGAGGCCACGGGCCTCCGCGTCCGCGACATTTCGATGAAACGGCGTCGGCTGGAGATCAACCACACGGCGACCGAGGTGGATGGCAACGTCGTCGAGGGCGTGCCCAAGTCCTGGGAGCGGCGTTCCGTCCCATTTCCTGATTTCCTCTCCGAACCTTTGGCTCGGCTTTGCGCCGGGAAGGGTCTCGACGACCTCGTCTTCGCCAATCGCTACGGCGGCTTCCTCCGCCGCCCGAGCGCCAGCAAGAACAAGCGGTCCTGGTTTCTCGCAGCGCTCGCCGGAGCTGGCCTGGAACGCCTTACCCCACACGACCTCCGGCACACCGCCGCGAGCCTTGCAGTCAGCTCCGGAGCGAACGTCAAAGCCGTCCAGCGGATGCTCGGGCACAAGTCCGCCGCGATGACCCTCGACACTTACGCCGACCTGTTCGATGACGACCTCGACGAGGTCGCGATGCGCCTCAATGAGGGAGGTCATCAGAAAAGTGTGGGCAAAGTGTGGGCACGGAGAGCTGAACCGGCCGACTGAGGAAAGAGCAAAGGCCCCGACTTCCGCGTCATCTCGCGGATCTCGGGGCCCTCGTGATCTCTGGAAAATGGCGGAGAATGGGGGATTCGAACCCCCGAGGGCTTGCACCCAACACGCTTTCCAAGCGTGCGCCATAGGCCACTAGGCGAATTCTCCTGGGTTGCCACCACCCTGCGGGCGACGGCTCACAATATCTTAGCGGACGCCGGAGGCCCTGCTGTGCACGGCCTCCCAGCCGGACCCGCTAGACTGGTTCGCGGCTCCCCACGTGGCGCCATCCAGGCCAACTCCCCCAGGGCGGAAACGCAGCAAGGGTAACCGGGCTCTGGCGGGTGCGTGGGGGGTCTTTTTCGTGTTCAGGCACCCGTCACACGCGCCGCGTAGAGTGTGGGCAGCACAGCAGCTGACCTATGTTCTACGCTTTGTAGAATGACACTCCGACGAGTCGAGGTGCGCGTATGACCGAGCAGGAAACCGTCGAGCACGGGATCGCCGAGCTCGCCTCCGAGGCGTTCGTGGTCGGGTTCCCGCTCGTGTTCGATCTGGAGCAGGTCGAGCGGTTCACTCGGGACGGGCTCGGCGCCGTGCCGCCCACGCCGTTCAACGTGTTCGGGCACGCGCGCACGCTGGCCGGTCCGGAGACCACCTTCGTCTCGATCAACAACGACACCGTTTACTCGATCGCGCAGCTCGACCTGAGCGTCGGGCCGGTCCGGCTCTCCGTGCCCGCGGTCGGCGACCGGTATTACGTCCTCCAGTTCGTGGACGCCTGGACGAACAACTTCGCCTACGTCGGCACCCGGGCCACCGGCTCGGCGGCGGGTGAGTTCCTGCTCGTCCCGCCCGGCTGGGAGGACGAAGCCGGGGACGAACGGCGAGCCGAATCCACCGTCATCCGCTTCCCGACCCGGGTCGGCACCATCGTCGGGCGCTGGGCGGTCGCGGGGGCGGACGACCTCCCCGCCGTGCACGCCCTCCAGGACGCCACCGTGCTCACCCCGACGCTGGAGACGCTCGCGCCGCCCGCGGGCATCCCGGAGGTGGCGGCCGGGCCGACCGAGGCGCTGACCTTCTTCGAGCGGATGCGGGTGTGGTCGCAGGAGTTCCCTCCCGCCGACCACGACCGGGACGCGCTGGCGACGTACGAGCCGATCGGGCTCACGGGGGCGACGCCGATGCACGAGCTGCCGGAGGACGTCCGCGCCGCGCTCGAGGAGGGGTACGCGGTCGGCAAGCAGGCGCTCGAGTCGTCGCTGCACACGACCGTGCCGACGACCGACGGCTGGCAGGTGAACCTCCACGTCTTCGACTACAACACCGACTTCTTCGAGGTCGGCGCGCTCGACAGCCGCGGCTGGCAGCTCACCGACCCGACCACCCGCTACGCCCGCCGGGCCGGCGCCGCCCTCGGCGGGCTGTGGGGCAACCACGGCTACGAGGCCGCGTACTTCCCGACCTACGTGGACGCCGCCGGCGAGCAGCTCGGCGGCGCGCACGTCTACCGGCTGCGCCTGAGCCCGACGCCGCCCGTGCACGCGTTCTGGTCGCTGACGATGTACGACCTCCCGCACTTCTTCCTGGTGGCGAACCCGATCGGGCGGTACTCGATCGGCGACCGCACGCCCGGGATCGTGTACGACGAGGACGGCGGGCTGACCATCACGATCAGCGCGACCCGGCCGGCCGACGCGAAGGCCGCCGCCAACTGGCTGCCCGCGCCGGAGGGGGAGTTCCGACCGCTGCTGCGGCTGTACGCCCCCGGCGCCGCCGTGCTCGACGGCAGCTACCGGCTCGCGCCGATCGAGCGCGCAGACAGCGACGACGACGACAGTGCAGACCGCATCACAGACGAGGAGACCCGCTGAAAGTGGCCCGTTCGCTCTACATCACCTCCGCGGAAGGACACACCGGCAAGTCGACGGTGGCGCTCGGCGTCCTGGAGTCGCTGCGGCACTCCGTCGAACGCGTCGGCGTGTTCCGGCCGATCGCGCGCTCCGCCGTCGAACGCGACTACGTGCTGGAGCTGCTGCTCGACCGCGTGACCGCCGACCTCTCCTACGAGGAGGCCATCGGCGTCACCTACGACGACGTGCACGCCGACGCGGACGCGGCGCTCGGCGAGATCGTCCGGCGCTTCCGGGAGGTGGAGGCGCGCAGCGACGCGGTCGTCATCCTCGGCTCCGACTACACCGACGTGGGCAGCCCGACCGAGCTCGGCTACAACGCGCGCATCGCCGCGAACCTCGGCGCTCCGGTGCTGCTGGTGCTGGGCGGCCGGATCGGCCAGGGCTTCGGCGAACGGCTGGGCCAGGCCGAGCCGCGCTCGCCGGAGGAGCTCCGCCAGCTCGCGGAGCTCGCGCTCGCCGAGCTGCGCCAGGAGCACGCGGGCGTCGTGGCGGTCATCGCCAACCGGGCGGACGCCGACCGGCTCGACGCGATCGTGGCCGCGGTCAGCGGCGCGGTGGAGGCCGCCGGCCCGGCCGCCGCGTCCGGTCCCGAGCTCCCGCCGGTGTGGGCGATCCCGGAGGACCTCTTCCTGGTCGCCCCCAGCATCCGCTCGATCATGGAGGTCACCGGCGGCGAGCTGATCGCGGGCGACGAGGCGCTGCTGGCGCGCGAGGCGCTCGGCGTCGTCGTCGGGGGCATGTCGATGAACAACGTGCTGCCGCGGCTCGTGGAGGGCTCGGTCGTGGTGGTCCCCGGCGACCGCACCGAGGTGCTGCTCGCGGTGCTGATGGCGAACGCGTCCGGCACCTTCCCGTCCATCGCCGGCATCGTCCTGAACGGCGGCTTCGACCTCCCGGAGCCGATCGAGCGACTGCTCGCCGGCCTCCGCTCGCCGCTGCCGATCGTCCGCACCGGGCTGGACACCTACGACACCGTCGTGCGCATCACCCACGCGCGCGGCCGGCTCGCCGCCGACTCGCAGCGCAAGTACGATACGGCGCTCGCGCTGTTCGAGCGGCACGTGGACGCGGAGCGGCTGCTCTCCCTGCTCGACGTCTCCCGGCACGCGGTGGTCACGCCGCTGATGTTCGAGTACGACCTCATCGAGCGCGCCCGCGCGGCCGACAAGCACATCGTGCTGCCGGAGGGGGAGGACGACCGCATCCTGCGCGCCGCCGCCACCCTGCTGGCGCGCGGCGTCGCGCGGCTGACGATCCTGGGCGAGCCGTTCGAGGTGCGGTCGCGCGCGATCGAGCTGGGCGTGGACATCGGCAAGGCGGAGGTGCTGAGTCCGTTCGACGACGTGCTGCGGCTGCGGTTCGCGAACGAGTACGCGAAGCTGCGCGCGCACAAGGGCATCACTGTCGACCAGGCCGCGGACACCGTCACCGACGCCTCCTACTTCGGCACGATGATGGTGCACCTCGGCCTCGCCGACGGGATGGTGTCCGGCGCCGCGCACACGACGGCGCACACGATCCGGCCGGCGTTCGAGATCATCAAGACCACGCCCGGCGTCTCGGTGGTGTCGAGCGTGTTCCTGATGGCGCTGGCCGACCGGGTCCTCGTCTACGGCGACTGCGCCGTCGTGCCCGACCCGACCGCCGAGCAGCTCGCCGACATCGCCGTCTCGTCGGCGCGCACGGCCGAGCAGTTCGGCATCGAGCCGCGCGTGGCGATGCTGTCGTACTCCACCGGCGACTCCGGAGCGGGCGCCGACGTGGACAAGGTGCGCACCGCGACGGAGCTGGTCAGGGAGCGCGCGCCGCAGCTCGCCGTCGCCGGCCCCATCCAGTACGACGCGGCGGCGGACGCGGCGGTCGCGGCGGCGAAGATGCCCGGCTCGCAGGTGGCCGGTCGCGCGACGGTCTTCATCTTCCCCGACCTCAACACCGGCAACAACACCTACAAGGCGGTGCAGCGCAGCGCAGGAGCGGTCGCGATCGGGCCGGTCCTCCAGGGCCTCCGCAAGCCGATCAACGACCTGTCCCGCGGCGCGACCGTGGAGGACATCGTGGACACCGTCGCCATCACCGCGATCCAGGCGGCGCTGTGATGAGCGCGGTCCTGGTGGTCAACAGCGGCTCGTCGTCGCTGAAGTACCAGCTCATCGACGCCGGGACCGAGGAGGCCGTGGCCTCCGGACTCATCGAGCGCATCGGGGAGTCCTCGGGCCACATCCGGCACAAAGGGCCCGGCGGCACGTGGGAGACCACGCTCGCGATCCCGGACCACACCGCCGCCTTCCGGGTGATGCTCGACGCGTTCGCCGCCGAGGGCCCGAGCCTGGACGAGAACCCGCTCGCCGCGGTCGGGCACCGGGTCGTCCACGGCGGCAAGCGGTTCTTCGAGCCGACGATCGTCACCGACCTGGTGGAGATCAACATCGAGGACCTCTCCGACCTCGCCCCGCTGCACAACCCGGCGAACCTGCAGGGCATCCGCGCGGCGAAGAAGGCGTTCCCGGACGTGGAGCACGTCGCGGTCTTCGACACGGCCTTCCACCAGACGCTCGCGCCGGAGGCCTACACCTACGCGATCGACGCGGCGCTCGCCGAGAAGCACCGGGTCCGCCGGTACGGCTTCCACGGCACCTCGCACAAGTACGTGTCGGAGGCGGCGGCGGAGTTCCTCGGCCGGCCGCTCGGCGACCTGAAGCAGATCGTCCTCCACCTCGGCAACGGCGCGTCGGTCTGCGCCGTCGACGCCGGCCGCTCGGTCGACACCTCGATGGGGATGACTCCGCTGGAGGGGCTCGTCATGGGCACCCGCTCCGGCGACCTCGACCCCGCGGTGCTGCTGCACCTGGCCCGGCGCGCGGGCCTCGGCATCGACGACCTCGACGAGCTGCTCAACCGGCGCAGCGGCCTGCTCGGGCTCTCCGGCCACGGCGACATGCGGGATGTCCGTCACGCCGCCGAGTCGGGGGACGCCGCCGCCCGCCTGGCGCTCGACACTGCCGTGCACCGGTTGAAGCACTACATCGGCGCCTACACGGCCGAGCTCGGCGGCCTCGATGTGCTCACCTTCACCGCGGGCATCGGCGAGAACGACGCCCGGCTGCGCGCCGAGGTGTGCGCGGGCCTGGAGGTGCTCGGCATCCGCCTGGACCCCGAGCGCAACGCGAGCCCGTCCCATGACGCGCGGCTCATCTCCACCGACGACTCCCGCGTGGCCGTGCTGGTCGTGCCGACCGACGAGGAGCTGGAGATCGCCCGCCAGTCGCTGCAGGCGGTGGGCGCGGGCTGAGCGGGCGGGTGCACCATGCGGCGGCGCGGCGGCGGAGCCGGGCGGGACGACAGGTCCACCCGGAGGGCCGGGCTGCGGCCGGCGCTCGCCGCCGTGGTCGCCGCAGTGCTCGCGGCCGGCGCGGTGCTGGCGGGATGCGCCTCTGACGGCGACCAGGTCGGCCCGCGGTTCATCACGCCGCCGCTGATCCGCTACAGCTCGGTGCTGTGGCCGGTCCCGCTGGAGCTGATCGACGCCCAGCCGGGGACCCGGGTGCGGATCACGGCCTCCCTCGACTCCCCCCACGGCGCCTGGACGTCGGCCGCCAGCTACGACGTCGGCGGCGACGGGACGGTCGACCTCGCGCGCGACAAGCCGCTGTTCGCCCCGTTCTCCGCGCCGGACTCCGCCGGCCTGTTCTGGTCGCTGCGCGGCCCCGAGCTCGGCGTCGCCGACCTCGCCCGGCAGTGGATGCACGACACGAACGCGGTGACGCTGACCGCGAGCGACGGCGACCGGGTCGTCGCCCGGCGCACGTTCCGGCTGGAGGGGCTGGGCGGCACCATGGACGGCCGGACCGTCTACACGCACGACCTCGCGCCCGCGGCCGCCGGCGTCGCGCTGCCGCCGCACGAGACGCACGAGGACGTGCCGGTCGGCCGGTTCTTCGACGCGTCGTCGATCGAGCGCCCGACCGGGCCCGCGGTGCTGATGTTCGACGATCCGACCCCGGGAGCCTCGGCGGACTTCACGGCGGCCCTGCTCTCGCAGTTCGGCGCCTCGGTGTTCGTCGTGCCGATGACCTCCGCGGACGGCGTGCACCTGTCCACGGTGACGGACGCCGGCACGATCTCGGCGATCCTGGACTGGCTGGACGATCTCGCGTCGGTCGACGCGCGCCACGTCTTCGTCTACGGCACCGGGGCGTCGGAGCAGCTGGCGATCTGGGCGGCGAACCGGTTCCCGACCCGGCTGCACGGGCTCTTCGCCGGAGCCGGTCCCGCCGAGCTGCTCTGCCTCGCCGGATCGAGCGCGTCGCCGGTCTTCGAGGGCAGCGTCGGCGTGCCGTGCGAGCGCAGCCCGGGCATCGGGACGACCTCCGCGCCGCCACTCGGCGCTGTGAACGGGCCGGTCGTGCTGACCTGCGGCCAGGTGGACCACGTGTTCCCCGGCGCGTGCGCCGTGCAGCAGGAGCTCGCCGCCACCCGGACGCCGCGCGCGGGCGACAAGCTGCTCGTGGCTCCCGGCGCGGCGCACGCGGTCACGGTGCCGCCCGGCCTCCCCATCGCGCTGCCTGCGCCCGGCGACGGGTCGGGCGCAGGCAGCCAGGCGACCGAGCAGGCGCGGATCGCGTTCTGGAACGCGGTCGGCCAGCTGCTGCTGCGGGCGGTGCTGTCGTGAGGGGGCGGCTGCGCGCGCTCGCCGCCGCTGCCGCGATCGTCGCGGTCGCGGCCCTCACCGGCTGCGTCGCACCGGCAGGCGGAGCCCGCATCGAGGTCGCGCGCTTCGGGAACGCCACCGCCGACCCGGTCGTCGTCTCGCTCACCGGCCTGACCCCGGGGGAGGATGTCGTCCTCCGCGCCACCGCGACCACGACCGCGGGGACCTGGACCTCCCGCGTCCTCTACGCCGTGCCGCCCAGCGGCCGAGTGGACCTCTCCTCCCAGCAGCCGATCACCGCCCCGTACGTGCGACCGGACGCCGCCGCGCCGTTCTGGAGCATGTCCGGCCCGTCCCTCAGCCAGTCCCAGCTCGAACGCGCCTGGGCGGAGGGCCCGGTGCAGGTCGAGCTCACCGCCGAGCAGCGCGGCGTCAGGGTCGCCGTCGCGCGTGTGCCGCGCACCGCCCTGTCCGCGCAGAGCGTCGAGCGCGACGTGACGGTGGACGCCCTCGCCAGAGCCGCGGTCCCCGCCGGCACCGCGCCCTCCGCCGACCAGGCCCAGGCGCTGCGGGCGGGCACCCTGTTCACCCCGCTGCCGACGCTCGTGCACCCGCGGCCCGGCGTCATCCTCATCGACGGCGACGACGACGCCGCCTCCGGCGCCTTCGCCGCGCGCCGGATCGCCGCGATCGGCTTTCCCGTGCTCATGCTCCCGGCCTTCGGACCGGAGGGGCAGATCCCGGGCTCTGCCGCCCTCTCGGTGGAGGCCTTCGACGCCGCGCGCGCCTGGCTCGCGCGGGATCCGGGCGTCGACCCGAACCACATCGTCGTCTACGGCACCGGCCGCGCGGCCCCGCTCGCGCTCTGGTTCGCGGCGAGCGAGCCGCAGACGGTCTACGGCGCCATCGCCGCGAGCGGGCCGACCGCCGAGCTGTGCGCGTCGTCGTCCGGCGCGCCCACCCTGTTGAACGAGGGCCGCCCTGTGCCGTGCGCGAGCCCGAACCGGCGGATCGCGGACACGCCCATCCTGCCGCTGAACCGCATCCCGGGGCCGCTGCTGCTCGCCTGCGGGACGGCCGACGAGCAGCTGCCGAGCGCGTGCGACTGGACCCGCGCCGGGGCGGACGAGCGCGGCGCGCGGGCGCTGGGGGAGACGCTGATCGCCCCGGGCTCTGCGCACGAGCTGAGCGCGCCGCCGATGCTGCCGATCGGGCTCGACGGGCTCCCACCGGCCACGGCGCAGGCGACGGAGGACGCCAGGGTGGCA
This sequence comes from Microbacterium sp. X-17, assembly GCF_039615055.1. Classification (NCBI taxonomy): domain Bacteria; kingdom Bacillati; phylum Actinomycetota; class Actinomycetes; order Micrococcales; family Microbacteriaceae; genus Microbacterium; species Microbacterium sp. X-17. The sequence continues at coordinate 602,784 of NZ_JBDHNI010000003.1, read as the reverse complement.
TTCTGGTCGCGGGTGACCGCGCTGCTGGAAGGAGCCATCGGACCGTGAACCCCGCCAGGAGGACCCGCTTCGCCGCGCGCCGTGCGCTCGCGGCGCTGGCCGGCGTCGCGCTCGCGGCGGTCGCGCTGGTCGGCTGCGGCACCCAGCAGGGCGCGGCGGGACCGCGCTTCGCGTTGAGCGCGAACCCCAGCCCGGTGTGGCAGCCGGTCGGCATCCAGGTCCTCGCGCTGCCGCCGGGGCAGGAGGTGACCATCCGTGCCTCGCTGGTCCCCGGCGGCCTCTGGTCGTCGCAGGCGGTCTACGCGGTCCCGGGCGACGGAGTTGTGGACCTCGCGCGCGACGTCCCGCTGGAGGCGCCGTTCACCGGGGCCGACGGGATGGGACTGTTCTGGACGATGCGCAGCAGCACGGGGGAGGCGGCGACCTCCGACGTGACCTGGGGCGGCTCGTCCTTCTCGGTCGACCTCCAGGCTTCCGTCGGCGGCCGCCGGGTCGCCGAGACCCGGGTTCAGCGCACCGGCCTGTCGGTGGCGGCGCCGTCGCGCGCGGTGTTCGACGACGGCATCACCGGGGACTACTTCCAGCCCACGAGCTCCGCGGAGGGCGTACGGCCCGGGGTCATCGTGTTCGACGGCACCGATCCGGGCGAGCCGACCGGCGTGCTCGTGTCGGCGACGCTGGCGGCCTTCGGCTTCCCGACGCTCGACCTCTCCACCTACGGCTCCGCCGGGCAGCTCGCCCCGGTGCGCAGCCTCCCCGCCGAGCGGTTCCTCTCCGCCGTGAGCTGGCTGCGCGCGCAGCCCGGGGTGGACGACCAGCGCATCTTCACCTTCGGGGCCTCCCGCGGCGCGCAGCTTGCGCTCTGGGCGGCCTCCGCCTATCCGGGCACCGTCTACGGCGCCATCGCGCCGGGCGGCACCACCGGGCTCATCTGCCCGTCGCCGGTGCCCAGCCCGGCCGTGACGGTCGGAGGGGCCTGGGTGCCGTGCACGACCGGCACCCACGACCCGGCGCCTGCGGCGGTGCTGGACATCCAGCGCATCCCCGGGCCGGTCGTGCTGGGCTGCGCCGGACGCGACGAGGAGCTCGGGAACGGCTGCGCGTGGCTGGACGCCGCCGCCCGCAAACGGCCGCTCCGCGAGGGCGACGCGTACCTGATCGCGCCGGGGGCGACGCACCTCTTCTATCTGCCGCCGTACACGCCGCTGCTGCTTCCGGCAGGCTCCGCCGCGCAGCCCACGGAGCGCGCGAGGGAGGCGCTGTGGGCGGACATCATGGCCGCGCTGACGGCTCCGTCGTCGGTGCCGGGTCACTGATTCCGCACGGTCCTCGCGGGACGGCCGGATTGTCGGTTGCGGCAAGTAGCATGTGTGGGTGGTCACCGCTCTGTATCGCCGTTATCGGCCCGACACCTTCGCCGAGATGATCGGCCAATCGCAGGTGACCGAGCCGCTCATGACGGCGCTGCGCACCAACCGGGTCAACCACGCCTATCTGTTCTCCGGGCCGCGCGGCTGCGGCAAGACGACGTCGGCCCGCATCCTGGCGCGCTGCCTCAACTGCGCCGAAGGCCCCACCGACACCCCCTGCGGAAAGTGCGCGAGCTGCGTCGAGCTGAGCCGCGACGGCTCCGGATCGCTCGACGTGGTCGAGATCGACGCCGCCAGCCACAACGGCGTGGACGACGCCCGCGACATCCGCGAGCGCGCCATCTTCGCCCCCGCCCGCGACCGCTACAAGATCTTCATCCTCGATGAGGCGCACATGGTCACACCGCAGGGCTTCAATGCCCTGCTGAAGATCGTGGAGGAGCCGCCGGAGCACGTGAAGTTCATCTTCGCGACCACGGAGCCCGAGAAGGTCATCGGCACGATCCGCTCGCGCACCCACCACTACCCGTTCCGGCTCGTCCCGCCCGCGCAGATGCTGGAGTACGTCCAGCAGCTCTGCGACAGCGAGGGGATGACGGTCGCACCGGGCGTGCTGCCCCTGGTGGTGCGCGCCGGAGGCGGCTCGCCGCGCGACACGCTCTCCCTGCTCGACCAGCTGATGGCCGGGTCCGAGGGCAGCAGCATCGAGTACGAGCGCGCGGTCGCGCTGCTCGGCTACACGCACGCCACGCTGCTGGACGAGGTCATCGACGCCATCGCGGCGCGCGACGCGGCCGGTGCGTTCGCGGCCGTGGACCGCGTCATCCAGACCGGGCAGGACCCGCGGCGCTTCGTGGACGACCTCCTGGAGCGGCTGCGCGACCTGATCGTGGTCGCCGCGACGAGCGTCGACGGCGCGGCCGCCGTGCTCCGCGGTGTGCCGCAGGACGAGCTCGACCGGATGGGCGTGCAGGCGATGAAGTTCGGCGCGGCCGAGCTCAGCCGGGCCGCCGACATCGTGAACGCCGCGCTCACCGAGATGACCGGCGCGACCTCGCCGCGCCTGCACCTGGAGCTGATGATCGCGCGCGTGCTGGTGCCGTCGAGCGACGACAGCGAGCGCGGGGCGCTGGCGCGCGTGGAGCGGCTGGAGCGGCGGGTCGGGGTGAGCGACGCCGGTGGGGCGCGGGAGGCTGCTGCGCCTGCGCCGGCTTCGGTTCCTGCGCCTGCTCCTGCGCCGGCTGCTTCGGCGCCGGTGGCCGCCCCGGTCTCGACGCCGGTCGCTCCGGAGCCCGTCGAGCCTCCCGCGAAGCCCACGAAGGCCGCGGAGCCTGCTCCCGCCGCCGCGGCTCCCGAGCCGGTCGCCGCACCCGCCGCTCCGGCTGCGCCCGCGGCCGTCGGCGCCGTGAGCACGCAGCAGGTCAAGGACTCCTGGCCGCAGATCCTCGACGCCGTGCAGCGCGCCAAGCGCAGCGCGTGGATGGTCGTGTTCACCGCCCAGGTCCGGTCGCTGAACGACGACGTCCTGACGCTGTCGTTCCCGAGCGACAACGACGTGCAGAGCTTCCGCCAGCCGCAGTCGCAGGGCGGCCAGGGCGTGAGCGAGTACCTGCGCCAGGCGATCATCGACGTCCTGGGCATCCGGGTCAAGTTCATCGCGCGCGCCGACGGCGCTCCGTCCGGCGGCGCGCCGGCCCGGCCGTCCGCGGGCGCGCCCTCGGCTCCCGAGGCCCCGACGTGGCCCGGCGCGGACGGGGACTCGTCGTCCGCCGGCCGACCCGCGTCGTCCGCGCCCGCGTCCCGGCCCGCCGGCGGCGCGCCGTCAGCGTCGTCCGCCGCTCCGTCGTCGCCGTCGGCCTCGGTCACCGAGTGGGCGACCGTCACGATCCCGTCCGCCCCGGCTGCCGCTGTGGCGACGCTGGAGCGTCCGGAGGCCCCCGCGGCGCCCGTCGCCGCTCCGGGCCCCTCCGCCGCCGGGCTGCCCGACGACCTCCCGCCGGACGACCTGGAGCCGCCGGAGGAGACCGAGCCGCCGTACGAGGCCGCCGTCCCCGAGGAGCCGGCGGGCGACTGGTCCGCCGCGCCCGCGGAGTCCGTGCGTTCGGCCCCCGCGGCCGCACCCGAGCGATCCGCTCCTCAGGCCCAGGCTCAGCGTCCCGCCGCCGACCGCCCCGCCCCCGAGCGCTCCGCCCCCGCCTCCGGCGCCCGCACGCCCACCTTCCAGGCTCCGCAGCGCTACGGCGAGGCCGTCGTCCGCGAGATCCTCGGCGCACGCTTCCTGGAGGAGCAGCCCGCCCCTCCCATGAACGGCATGAGGTAACGCCGTGTACGAGGGCATCGTCCAGGAGCTGATCGACGAGCTCGGCCGCCTCCCCGGCATCGGGCCGAAGTCGGCGCAGCGCATCGCGTTCCACATCCTGCAGACCGAGAGCTTCGACGTCACCCGGCTCGCCGAGGTGCTTCTCGAAGTGCGCGACAAGGTGCGCTTCTGCGAGATCTGCGGCAACGTCTCCGAGCAGGCCACCTGCTCGATCTGCCGCGATCCGCGCCGCTCGCCCGACACGATCTGCGTGGTCGAGGAGGCCAAGGACGTCGTCGCCATTGAGCGCACGCGCGAGTTCCGCGGGCTCTACCACGTGCTCGGCGGCGCGATCAGCCCGATCGACGGCGTCGGGCCCGACGACCTCCGCATCCGGCAGCTCATGCAGCGCCTCGCCGACGGCGCGGTGCAGGAGGTCATCATCGCGACCGACCCCAACCTGGAGGGGGAGGCCACGGCCACCTACCTCAGCCGCCTGCTGACCAGCCTCGAGATCCGGGTCACCCGCCTCGCCTCCGGCCTCCCCGTCGGCGGCGACCTGGAGTACGCCGACGAGGTCACCCTCGGCCGCGCCTTCGAGGGCCGCCGCCAGGTCTCCTGACCTCTGCCGCCATCCGCCGAGGGGCACGTCGTTGTCCCTTTTCGTGGCCAAAAGTGACAACAACGTGCCCCTCGGCGGTCCGTCACATGGCCGGGCGGGCATATCCCGGGCCGGTAGAATGGTCACTCCCGTGAGTTCTGGAGTGCCTGTGGCCCTGATCGTTCAGAAATACGGCGGCTCGTCCGTCGCCGACGCCGAGAGCATCAAGCGCGTCGCCAAGCGCATCGTCGAGACGCGCAAGGCGGGCAACGAGGTCGTCGTGGCCGTCTCCGCGATGGGCGACACCACCGACGAGCTGGTCGACCTGGCCCACGAGGTCACGCCGATCCCGGCGCCGCGCGAGCTGGACATGCTGCTCACGGCGGGGGAGCGCATCTCGATGGCGCTGCTCGCGATGTCGATCAAGAGCATGGGCTACGACGCGCGCTCCTTCACGGGCAGCCAGGCCGGCATGATCACCGACGCCCAGCACGGCTCCGCCCGCATCGTGGACGTCACCCCCGGCCGCATCAAGGAGGCGCTGGACGAGGGCGCGATCGCCATCGTCGCCGGCTTCCAGGGCTTCAACCGCGACACCCGCGACATCACGACCCTCGGCCGCGGCGGGTCCGACACGACCGCCGTCGCCCTCGCCGCCGCGCTCGGCGCCGAGGTCTGCGAGATCTACACCGACGTCGACGGCGTCTTCACCTCCGACCCCCGGCAGGTCCCGCTCGCGCGCAAGATCGACCGCATCACCAGCGAGGAGATGCTGGAGCTCGCGGCAGCCGGAGCGAAGGTCCTGCACATCCGCGCGGTGGAGTACGCCCGCCGCCACAACGTGACCCTGCACGTGCGCTCCTCGTTCTCGAACCGGGTGGGCACGTACGTCCTCAACGAAGCAGCTGCGGCCGAGGCCGCGAAGAAGGATGGAACCGTGGAAGAGCCGATCATCTCCGGAGTCGCCACCGATCTGAGCGAGGCGAAGATCACCGTCGTCGGCGTGCCCGACGTCCCGGGCAAGGCCGCGCAGATCTTCAAGATCGTCGCGAAGGCCAACGCCAACGTCGACATGATCGTCCAGAACGTGTCCGCCGCGGCGACCAGCCTCACCGACATCTCGTTCACCCTCCCCAAGTCGGAAGGCCAGCGCGTGCTGACCGCCCTGAACGGCGAGCGCGACGAGGTCGGCTTCCAGACCCTCCAGTACGACGACCAGATCGGCAAGCTCGCCCTCGTCGGCGCCGGGATGCGGACCAACTCCGGCGTCTCCGCGAAGCTGTTCGAGGCGCTCTACGAGGCCGGCATCAACATCGAGATGATCTCCACCAGCGAGATCCGCATCTCGGTCGTCACCCGCGCCGACACCGTGGCGGAGGCCGCCCGCGTCGTGCACACCGCCTTCGGGCTGGACGGCGACGAGAAGGCGATCGTCTACGCCGGCACCGGCCGCTGAGCCGCTCCCGCCGCTCGCGGGAATGGCCGCCGCCGCCATCCCGTTCCCCTCTTCAGACCAGACAGACGAAGGACACACCATGAGCGAGACCACTCCCGGCTTCGACATCGCCGTGATCGGCGCCACCGGCCAGGTCGGCGGCGTGATGCGCCAGCTGCTGGAGGAGCGCGACTTCCCGGTGAAGAGCATCCGCTTCTTCGCGTCGTCGCGCTCGGCCGGCACCAAGCTGCCGTTCCGTGGCGAGGAGATCACCGTCGAGGACGTGGAGACCGCCGACGTCTCGGGCATCGACATCGCCCTGTTCTCGGCCGGCGCCACCGGCTCGAAGGCGCACGCGCCCCGGTTCGCCGAGGCCGGCGCGATCGTCATCGACAACTCCAGCGGCTGGCGGATGGACCCGGACGTGCCGCTCGTGGTCTCCGAGGTGAACCCCGAGGCCATCGCCGACGCGCGCAAGGGCATCATCGCGAACCCCAACTGCACCACGATGGCGGCCATGCCCGTGCTGAAGGTCCTGCACGAGGAGGCCGGCCTCCAGCGGCTCATCGTGAGCACCTACCAGGCCGTGTCGGGCTCGGGCCTCGCCGGCGCCGAGGAGCTGGCCGGCCAGATCCGCACCGCGGTCGCCGACGAGAACCTCCTCCAGCTCGTGCACGACGGCTCGGCCGTGACGATGCCCGACCCCGTGAAGTACGTGCGCCCGATCGCGTTCGACGTCATCCCGCTCGCGGGATCGATCGTGGAGGACGGCTTCAACGAGACCGACGAGGAGAAGAAGCTCCGCAACGAGAGCCGCAAGATCCTCGGCCTCCCGGACCTGCTGGTCAGCGGCACCTGCGTGCGCGTGCCGGTGTTCACCGGCCACTCGCTGTCGATCAACGCCGAGTTCGCGTCGCCCATCAGCCCCGAGCGCGCCACCGAGCTGCTGTCGGACGCCCCCGGTGTGACGCTCACCGACGTCCCCACCCCGCTGGAGGCCGCCGGCCAGGACCCGAGCTTCGTCGGCCGCATCCGCGCGGACGAGGGCGCCCCGGAGGGCCGCGGCCTCGCGCTGTTCATCAGCAACGACAACCTCCGCAAGGGCGCCGCGCTCAACGCCGTGCAGATCGCGGAACTCGTCGCCGCCCGCCTCGCCTCCCGCGTCGCCCACTAACCCGTCCGCGGCTCGGGGAGCGCGCTGAGGCGGCGCGCGGCGACGTCCTGGTGGGCCAGACGGCGCAGCGCCGCCACCACCGGGTCGTAGAGGGCCGTGCCCAGCACGGCGTAGCCGAGCGCGCCCTCCCGGCCGCCTTCCTCCGGCATCCGGCTGAGGTCGTACTCCGCCATCGCCCGCAGGTGCTCGGCGTACACGTGGAGGCGCTCGTCCGTCATCGGGATGCCGCCGGCCTCCACCGCCTCCAGCGCGCGTTCGAGCTGGGCGACCGCCGTGTACCGCTCGTCGTAGACCTGCCCGATCGACGCGATGGCGGCCTCGGCGCGGGGGTACGGCGGCTGCGCGTCCTCCAGGTACGGCGGCAGCGCCGCGACCGCGCTCCCCAGCGCGTCGAACAGCTCGCCGTCGGGATGGTCGATCAGATCGAGCACGTCCTTCACCCGGCTCAGCGGCAGCCCCGCGACGTCCGAGAGCGCGCGGATGAGGCCGATGCGCCGCACGTGCTCCTCGCCGTACTCCGCGCGCGTCGCGCTGACGGCCGCCCCGGGCGGGAGCATCCCCTGCCGCAGGTAGAACTTGACCGTCGCCAGCGGCACACCGGTCCGCTCGACCAGCTCCGAGATGCGCATCCGTCCTCCGACCCTTGACTCTGGATACTCATACTATCTAATCTTTGGATACCGAAACTATCCAAGGAGCCGTCATGCTGCTGCAACCCGCCAGCGCCATCACCGCCGGCATCGTCCTGCTCACCGTCATCGGCGTCGCGTACGGCGGCACCTTCATGCTGCGCGTCGTCACCGGCACGCAGGGGGCCAACGACCTCCAGAAGTCCTTCTTCCGCGCCGGCCACGCGCACGCCGGCGTCCTCGTCATCCTCGGCCTCGTCACGCTGCTGCTGCTCGACGCGGCGAAGGTGACCGGCTGGATGCATTTCGGCGCGATCGGCGTCCTGGTCGCCGCCATCCTCATCCCCGCCGGGTTCTTCTTCTCGCCGCTCGGCCGCGATCCGCGGAAGCCCAACGGCGCCATCGCGCTGGTCTGGATCGGCTTCGGCGTGCTGCTGGTCAGCATGGTCGTCTCCGGAGTCGCCCTGATCGTCGCGGGGGCGTCCGCGGCGTGACCGATGTCTCGATATCGAGACAGAATCCCCGCGCGACGGCAGGTCACGAGCCCACTCACCGTAGGATTGTCTGGTGAGCACTGACCCCATCGACGTCGTCCTGATCGGCGGCGGCATCATGAGCGCGACGCTGGGCTCCATGATCCAGCGCGTCCAGCCCGACTGGACCATCCGCATCTACGAGTCCCTCGGCGAGGTCGCCCAGGAGAGCTCGAACCCGTGGAACAACGCAGGAACGGGCCACGCCGCCCTCTGCGAGCTGAACTACATGCCGGAGGCCGCCGACGGCAGCGTGGACCCGGCCAAGGCCATCAGCATCAACGAGCAGTTTCAGCTGAGCCGGCAGTACTGGGCCTCCCTGGTCGCCGCCGGTCACCTGCCTGCCCCGAGCACGTTCATCAACGCGACGCCGCACATGACGTTCGTGCGCGGCCGCGACAACGTCCGCTACCTCCGCAAGCGCTACGAGGCGCTCAAGGACCAGCCGCTGTTCGAGGGCATGGAGTACTCGGAGGACCCGGCGACGATCGGCGAGTGGACCCCGTTGCTCACCAAGAAGCGCAACGCCAAGCAGCGCATCGCCGCCACCCGCCAGACCGCGGGAACCGACGTCGACTTCGGCGCGCTCACCCGCGCCCTCGTGGACGACCTGGTCGCGAACGGCGCCGACCTCGCGCTCAACCACAAGGTGCTCAGCATCAAGCGCACCGCCGACAAGCTCTGGAAGATCAAGGTCAGGCACGAGGTCGGCCACACGCCGCACGAGGCCACCGCGCGCTTCGTGTTCGTCGGCGCGGGCGGCGGCGCGCTCCACCTACTGCAGAAGTCCGGCATCCCCGAGATCAAGGGCTTCGGCGGCTTCCCGATCTCCGGCCAGTTCCTCCGCACCACCAACCCGAAGATCGTCGCGCAGCACCAGGCGAAGGTCTACGGCAAGGCCGCGGTCGGCGCCCCGCCCATGTCGGTCCCGCACCTGGACACGCGCGTGGTGGACGGCGAGACCTCCCTGCTGTTCGGCCCGTACGCGGGCTTCAGCCCCAAGTTCCTGAAGAGCGGCAGCTGGTGGGACCTGCCCGGCTCGGTCCGCGCCGGCAACCTCGGCCCGATGCTCGCGGTCGCGCGCGACAACTTCAGCCTCATCAAGTACCTGGTGGGCGAGGTGCTCGCCAACCGCGAGAAGAAGCTGAAGGCGCTGCAGGAGTTCATGCCGACCGCGAAGTCGGAGGACTGGGAGCTCATCACCGCCGGCCAGCGCGTGCAGGTGATGAAGAAGGACCCGAAGAAGGGCGGCGTGCTGCAGTTCGGCACCGAGGTGATCGCCTCGGCGGACGGCTCGATCGCCGGTCTGCTCGGCGCGTCACCCGGTGCGTCGACGGCCGTGCCGATCATGGTCGACCTCCTGAAGCGCTGCTTCCCCGATCGCTACGAGGGCTGGCTGCCGACGCTGAAGCAGCTCATCCCGACCGTCGGCACCACGCTCAACGACCGCCCGAAGGAGGCCGAGCGCGTGCTCGCCGAGACCGCGGCGGTGCTCGACCTGGCGGAGAGCCCCGCCGGCGAGGTCGTCAAGGCCTGACACCCGGTCACCGCAGTCGATCCGTACCGAGTGGTACGGATCGACTGGACAGCCGCGTCCGCGACCTGTTATGGTCGTCCACGCTATGAAGTGATCACCTCCTCTCGTCCCGCGCCCGAGGCGCCGTCGATCGAGTGAGCGACCCCATAGGTCCTGCGCCGCCTGGTCATCCAGCACCGGGCGCTCCGGCGCACTCGTCGCGGAAGTCCGCCCGGCGGGAGCCTGCTCCGTGATGGAGCGCCCGGAAGGTGGTCAGCATTGCCAACACTCACTCTCACTCCACTGCGCGCCGACGGTGTCTCCGTCAGCTACGGCGACCGGCGCGTGCTCTCGGATGTCTCCCTCACCGTGCCTCCCGGCGCCCGCCTCGGCCTGATCGGCGAGAACGGCGCGGGCAAGTCCACGCTGCTGCGGGTGCTCGCCGGCGCCGAGACTCCGGACTCCGGCGTCGTTCAGCGGCCGAGGCGGGTCGGCTTCCTCTGGCAGGAGGTCCGCTTCCGGCCCGACGAGACGCTCGCCACGCTGATCGAGGACGCCCTCGGCGAGGTGCGTGCCATCGAACACGAGCTGGAGGCCGCGGCGGCGGCGCTCGCGGGGGACGACCCCGCTGCGCACGCGCGGTACGACGCCGCCCTCGCGGCGGCCGAGCTCGCCGAGGTGTGGTCGATCGAGTCGCGCCGGGACGCGCTCCTCGATGGCCTCGGGGTCGGCGCCATCCCGCTGGCCCGGCGGCTGGACGAGGTCTCCGGAGGCCAGCGCAGCCGGTTCACGCTGGCCGCGCTGCTGCTCGGCCGGCCGGAGGCGCTGCTGCTCGACGAGCCGACGAACCACCTGGACGACGCGGCCGCCGCGTTCCTGGAGTCGCAGCTCCTCGGCTGGCACGGCCCGGTGCTCTTCGCGAGCCACGACCGCGCGTTCCTCGACTCGGCGGCCACCGGCCTCCTCGACCTGGACCCGACGCGCTCCGGCACGACGGTGTTCGGCGGCGGCTACAGCGCCTACCTCGCCGAGAAGGCGGCCGAGCGGCACCGCTGGGAGAAGCAGTACGCCGACGAGCAGGCCGAGCTCGTCGCGCTCAAGCACGCCGTGGACGTCACGGCGCGCTCGATCGCGTGGTCGGGCAAGGTCCGTGACAACGACAAGTTCGTGAAGTCGTACAAGGGCAACACCCTGGACCGGCAGATCAGCCGGCGCGTGCGCAACGCGGACGGCCGGCTGGAGGAGCTGACCAGCACGCAGGTGCGCAAGCCGCCCAAACCGCTCGCGTTCTCCGGGATCCCCGCGGGGTTCCAGGCCGTGGGCGAGGAGGCCGGGTCGCTGCTGCAGGCGGACGACCTCCACGTGCCCGGCCGGCTGAGGCTCGACCGGTTCGCGGTGGAGGCGCAGTCGCGGGTGCTCGTGACCGGGGCCAACGGGGCAGGGAAGTCGACGCTGCTCTCGGTGCTCGCCGGTCGGATCGTTCCGCTCGTCGGCACGGTGCAGCGCCGCCGCGGGCTGCGGGTGGAGCTCCTGGAGCAGGACGTGCGCTTCGCGGACCCGACGCAGACCCCGCGCCGGATCTACGAGTTGGCGCTGGGGGAGCGGCGCGCGGAGGCGGTCCCGCTCTCGGGGCTCGGCCTCATCGCGCCGCGCGACCTCGACCGGGAGGTCGGCGCGCTGTCCGTCGGGCAGCAGCGCCGGCTGGCGCTGGCGCTGATCATGGCGCGGCCGCCGCACGTTTTCCTGCTGGACGAGCCGACCAACCACCTCTCGCTCACCCTGGCGACCGAGCTGGAGGCCGCCCTCGGCGGCTACCCCGGCGCGGTCGTGGTGGCGAGCCACGACCGGTGGCTGCGCGAGCGCTGGGCGGGGGAGGTGGTGTCGCTGCGGAGCGCCACGCTGCGCGACGCGTGAGCTGACGGGGAGGACGGGCCGGCCGGCGGCGGAGAAGCTGCCGGCCGGCTGCGCCTCCGCAGGGCCGATCCAGCCGCATCGGGTGACGGGCGTCAGGCGAGGAGATACCGAGCCGTCTCCTCATCCGTGATGAGCTGCGAGAGCAGCCCGGACGCGAGGACGGCTTTGATCGCCGCGTGCTTGCGGCGGCCGCCTCCGATGCCGATCACCTGCGCCACTCTGCGCAGCTGGGCGGTGCGGATGCCGATCACGCGATCCGTCAGCAGGTCGATCTCGCGCCCGTCGGCGCCGAGCAGGGTCGTTCCGATCTCGGCGACGACACCGCGCCGGATGAGCCGCCGGGCCTCACCGCTCGGCTCGAGGCTGTCGTGCAAGAGGGAATCGTCCGGCCACGCGCCCATGGTGACGACCGCTTTGGTGAGTCTGTCGAGTCTGGCCAGACTCGGGCGGATGCCTGGCTGCGCCATGATCGTGGCCCTGGCCGCCGCGTCGGTGGCGGCGAACGGCGCGTGCAGCGGATAGACCGCGCCTCCGGATCGGCGCGCCATGGTGTTCACCGCCTCGGTTCCGCGTTCGCGCACCGGATCAGCGACTCCTGTCAGCTGGACGACATCGCAGCTCGGGACCTCGCCGAGTGCGCGTGACATCTCGATCAGCGTCCGGCCCGCGGTCAGGCCGACGATGTCGTCCTCAGCGATCATCCCGGAGAGCACGTCCGCGGCCAGCCGTCCGAGCGTGACGCGGATCTCCTCGCGGTCATCGGTCGCGATGCGGGCGACGAACGCGTTCTGCAGGCCGAAGCGGGAGACGAGCCGCAGCGAGAGATCGACATCGACGGGACCCGGCGCGTCGATCGTGATCGTGACCACGCCCAACTCGAGCGCCTTCTGGATCATCCGGGCGACGGCGAAGCGCGAGAGTCCGAGTTCGTCAGCGATCTCCGTGCGGGGGACCGAGTCCTTGAAATACCGTTTGCTAACATAGGCGAGTTTCACCGCTTCGTCGGGATTGACAATCTTCCCGCTCATGTGAGCAGTGTAACATCTCGCATGAGAGTTAAGGTTAGTCTCGTCGCGATCATTCCGAGGAGGCCGTGCCAGTTGGCCTCGACCGAAAGGACCCGATGACTGCGATGTCTACTCCTGCCCTGCCCACGAAAATGTCGGCGAGCGTGCTCACCGCTCCCGGCATGATCGAATTGCGCGATGTCCCGATCCCTGCGCTCGATGCCGACCAGGTCCTCGTCCGCATCGAAGCGGTCGGAGTCTGCGGCTCGGACACGCACTTCTACCACGAGGGCCACATCGGCGATCTGGTGGTCGAGGGGCCGATCATCCTCGGCCACGAGTCCGCCGGCGTGATCGTCGCCGTCGGCTCGGCGGTCTCCGCGGCCCGGATCGGCGAACGCGTCTCGATCGAGCCGCAGCGGCCGTGCCGGCGCTGCGAGCACTGCAAGACGGGCGACTACAACCTGTGTGTCGCGATGGAGTTCTACGGCGCCTATCCGATCGACGGCGTCTTCTCCGAGTACGCCGTCATCCAAGACGACTTCGCGTTCGCCGTGCCCGACTCCCTCAGCGCCGACGAGGCCGCCTTGATCGAGCCCGTCTCGGTCGCGGTGCACGCGTGCCGTCGGGCCGGCGTCACGGCGTCGAGCAGAGTGTTCATCACCGGCGCCGGCCCGATCGGCCTGCTCACCGCTCAGGTCGCGCTCGCCTTCGGTGCGTCGGAGGTCGTCGTCAGCGATCCGGTGGAGAACCGCCGCCGCTTCGCGCAGACTCTCGGCGACATCGCCACGGTCGATCCCGTCGAGACCGATTTCGGCTCGCTCGAACTCCACTTCGACGCGTACATCGACGCCTCGGGCAACGGCAGGGCCATCAGGCAGGCGATCCCGACTCTGCGCCGCGGTGGACGGATCGTGCTCGTCGGCATGGGGAACGACGACCTCGAGCTGCCCGTCTCCGTGATCCAGAACCGCGAGCTGGAATTGACCGGGACGTATCGGTACGCGAACACCTGGCCGACCGCGATCGAGCTCGTCGCCCGGGGAGCCGTCCGGGTCGCTCCGCTGGTGACGGGGCACGTCGGACTCGACCAGGTCGAGGCGGGCCTGCTGATGAACCGATCGGATCCCGACGCGATCAAGACGGTCGTCGTCCCGGGCCGGCCCGGCGCCGCCGCCCTGCCACGAGGCGAGCGATGACGGATGCCGCCCACGCGGCAGGCGTGCCGACACTCACCACCGCCGGTGTGACGAAGGCGTTCGGAGGGATCCCGGTCCTGAAGGGGGTCAGCTTCAGCCTGCTGCCCGGGACGATCACGGCGATCGCCGGCGAGAACGGGGCGGGCAAGTCCACTCTGATGAAGATCATCTCCGGGCTCTACGCCGCGGACCAGGGGACAGTGTCCCGGAACGGGCGGGAACTGTCGTCCGGCAACGTCCAGGAGGCGATCGCTCAGGGCATCGCCATCGTCCCCCAGGAGCTGGCCTCGATCCCGGAGCTCACGGTCTACGAGAACCTCTACCTCGGCCGCGAGACGCGCAGAGCCCTCGGACTGCTCGACCGCGCCGCCATGATCCGCGCCGCCGCCGCGGCGCTGTCGCGGTTCGGACTAGACATCGCCCCCACCCGGCGGATGGGAGGGCTGCCGGTCGGGGTGCGCCAGATCATCGAGATCATCAAGGCCACGAGCCAGGGTGCGCGCGTCATCCTCCTCGACGAGCCGACAAGCGCGATCGCGGCGCCCGAGGTCGAGATGCTGCTCCGCACGATGCGCGCCCTGCGAGATCAGGGGGTCTCGCTGCTCTTCACCACCCACAAGATGGAGGAGATCCGCGCTGTCGCCGACCGCGTCGTCGTGCTTCGCGACGGCCAGCTGATCGTGGACGAGCCGCTTCGGGAGCTGAGCGACGACGACATCGTCACGGCGATGATCGGGCGCGAACTCGGCAACCTCTTCCCCGACCAGCAGCCGGCCGGCTCCGAGGTCGTGCTGGAGGTGACCGACCTCGTGCTCGCGGGGGCGGACAGTGGGTTCGACTTCGAGGTCAAGCGCGGGGAGATCGTCGGTCTCGCCGGTCTGGTCGGCGCGGGGCGTACGGAACTGCTGGAAGCCCTCTTCGGCATCCGCGCCGTCGCGTCGGGCGAGGTCAGGGTCGCCGGGGCGACGGTCGCTCCGGGGTCACCGGGCCGCTCCATCCGCGCCGGCATGGCGCTGGTCCCGGAAGACCGGAAGGACGCCGGGGCGGTCTTGGCGCTCGACGTGCTGAGCAACGCGTCGCTCCCGCGGATCGGCGACTTCACGGTCGCCGGGGTCATCTCGCAGGCCCGCAGGCGTGAAGCCGTCGACGCCGCGATGAAGGCCGTCGCTCTGCGCAGCAACGGCCTCGGCCAAGAAGTCGGCACGCTGTCGGGGGGAAACCAGCAGAAGGTCGTCCTCGGACGCTGGCTCATCGGCGCGGTCGACGTCCTCCTGCTGGACGAACCCACCCGCGGCGTCGACGTCGGCGCCCGGAGCGAGATCTACGACCTCATCGTCACGCTCGCGGGTCAGGGCATGGCCGTCGTCATGGCCTCCTCCGACCTCCCCGAGATCCTCAGCCTCAGCCACCGCGCGCTCGTGCTGGCGAACGGCGCCGTCGCCGCCGAACTCGACCGGAACGACCTTTCCCGCCCCGATGCGCAGGACCGGATCTTCCGCCTCGCGTCCGGCCAGCTTTCGACCACCAAGCCCGGAGAAACGACCCTATGACCGACACAGCCCGCCCTGTCGCCCCCGTGCGCCCACCGCTCGGGGCCCGCGCCCTGAGGTTCGGCGTGCGCTACGCCATGGTGCTCGTGATGCTCGCGATCATCGTGTTCTTCATCGTGCAGAGCAGCCGCTTCGCCACGGCCGACAACCTGATGACGATCCTCGTGGCGGCCGCGCCGTTCGCGCTCATCGCCCTGGGCCAGACGCTCGTGATCCTGACCGGAGGCATCGACCTGTCGGTCGGCTCCGTCATCGCGGCGAGCGGCATGACGGCGGCGCTGGTCGCGAAGAGCGCGCCGGACCAGCTCTGGCTCGCAGTCGTCAGCGCGGTCGCGGTCGGTCTGCTGGCCGGGTCGCTCAACGGCTTCGTCGTCTCGCGGCTGAACGTTCCGCCGTTCATCGCCACGCTCGGCATGATGACACTCGCCTCGGGCGTCGCGTTCGTCATCGGCGGCGGCGCGCCCATCAACGGCCTCCCATCGACCTTCGGCGAGATCGCGAACACCAAGGTGCTCGGCGTCACCGTCCCGGTGATCCTCATGGTCGTCGGAATCCTCGGGCTTGCTCTCATCATGCGGCGCACGTCCTACGGTCTCCGCGTCTACGCCGTCGGCGGCAACCGGTTCGCCGCCGAGATCGCGGGCGTGAAGTCGCGAGGGATCCTCTTCAGCGTGTACGCCATCAGTGGAGGCCTCGCGGCGGTCTCGGGCGTCATGCTCTCCTCCCGTGTCATCTCGGGCGCGCCGACCCTCGGGCAGGGCTACGAGCTCGACGCGATCGCGGCCGTCGTCATCGGCGGCGCGAGCCTCATGGGCGGGCGGGGCACCGTGTGGGGGACGGCCCTCGGCCTCCTGCTGATCCAGACCCTCAACAACGGCCTCGACATCCTGATCGTGCCCGCCTACTGGCAGGACGTCATCAAGGGCGTGCTGATCGTCACCGCGGTGGCCATCGACGTCTGGGCGACGAAACGCAACGTACGGTAACCGCTCCCACTCCCACTGCTCGGAATCCCGAAATCAAAGGAATGAAATGAAGAAGTCCACCATCGCCCGCGGCATCGCTCTCGGTACCGCGCTCGCCGTCTCCTCGCTCGCCCTCGCGAGCTGCAGCAGCGGTGGCGAGGCATCAGCCGACCGCGTCCGCATCGGAGTCACCGCGTACGAGATGACCTCCTTCATCACCGCGGGCAAGGAGGGCATGGACGCGTACGCGAAGGCGAACGACATCGACCTCCTCTGGAACTCCGCGAACACGGACGTGAACACCCAGGCCAGTCAGGTCGACCAGTACATCTCCGCTCGGGTCGACGCCATCGTGGTGCTCCCGGTGCAGGCCGACTCGCTCGAGCCGCAGGTTCAGGCGGCCAAGGCGGCGGGCATCCCCATCTTCACGGTAAACACCCGCATCCTGAGCAAGGACCTCACAGGCAGCGTGCTGCCGGACGACGTCGACTCCGGCGTCCAGGAGGCTCAGGCGATGGTCGACCACCTCGGCGGCTCGGGCAAGGTGGTCGTCCTGAAAGGACCGCTCGGCGCCTCGGGCCAGCTCGACCGGAGCACCGGCATCAAGAAGGTGCTCGACGAGAATCCCGGCATCACGGTGCTCGCCGAAGACACCGCGAACTGGAAGCGCGACGAGGCGATCAACAAGACGAAGAACTGGATCTCCGCGTTCGGAGACGACATCGACGGCGTCATCGCCCAGAACGACGACATGGGGCTCGGCGCCGTCCAGGCCCTTCGCGAGGCCGGGCTCACCGACATCCCCGTGGTCGCCGTCGACGGCATCGAGGACGGCCTCAAGGCGGTTCAGAGCGGACGGTTCATCGGGACGTCCCTCCAGAACGGGACCGTGGAGCTCGCTGCCGGACTCGCGGTCGCGGCCAAGACCGTCCGCGGGGAGAAGGTCAAGCCGAACATGACCTACCTGATGCCCCGCATCACGCCCGAGAACGTCGACGCCGCCTTCAAGAACGTCGTGTCGGAGCGGAAGACGTTCCTCGCCGGCCTGCCCGCACTGATCGACGCGAACATCGCCGCTGACAATCTGTCCTACGAGGGGCTGCCCGGCCAGACCCGGTGACCGCTTGACGCAGATTCGAACATATGTTCGAATAGTCCCATGAGGTGGAGCGGGCAGGAGCTGGCGGTGGAGACGCCGTCGGCCCTGCCCGGTCTCGCCCGGCTGAACAACCTGGTGCGATCGGTGCGCACGCCGGAGTTCGCGGGCATCACGTTCCACGAGATCCTCGCCAAGTCGGCGCTCAACAAGATCCCGGGCGGGGGAGGGCCGATGCCCTTCGGCTGGACGATCAACCCGTACCGCGGCTGCTCGCACGCCTGCGTGTACTGCTTCGCGCGTCCCACGCACAGCTATCTGGAGCTCGACCAGGGCAAGGACTTCGATCAGGAGATCATCGTCAAGGTCAACGTGGCCGACGTGCTGCGCAAGGAGCTGACGAGGCCGAGCTGGGGCCACCACCCGGTCGCGCTCGGCACCAACACCGATCCGTACCAGCGGGCGGAGGGACGCTACGCGCTGATGCCCGGCATCATCGACGCGCTGTCAGACTCGGGCACGCCGTTCAGCATCCTCACCAAGGGGTCGCTGCTCCGGCGCGACCTCGACCGGCTGGCGGAGGCGGCGAAGCGGGTCCCCGTCGACCTCGCGATGTCGATCGCGGTCTACGACGACGAGCTCCAGCAGTCGGTCGAACCGGGAACGCCCACGACTAAGGCGCGGCTCGCGACCGTCACCGCGGTCCGGGAGCACGGCCTCGACTGCGGGGTGTTCCTGATGCCGATCCTGCCGTACCTCACGGACACGCGCGCGCACCTGGATGAGGCGCTGCGGCAGGCGAAGGACGCCGGGGCCACCAGCGTGCTCTACACCGCGCTGCACCTGAAGCCCGGGGTGAAGGAGTGGTACTACCTGTGGCTCGGTAGGGAACATCCCGAGCTGCTGCCCCGATACCGCAGCATGTACGGCCGCGGCACGTACGCGCCCAAGGAGTACCGCAGCTGGCTGGCGGCGCGGATCAAGCCGCTCATCCGAGCACACCGGCTCGAGCGCGGGCAGGAGGACCCGCTGACCGGAGGGGTGCGGTCGTCGGCACTCGGGATGCTGCGCGACGGCGAGGGGGAGCGGCGCGCGGTGGATCGGGTCGCGCCCGAGGAGGTCGCGCCCGAATCGGCGCTGGTGACGCTCGGGGTGCAGCCGACGTTGTTCTGAGGGGGTCACGCGCTCCCGCGGGGTACAACACGCCGTTCCGCCCGGGGTACACAGTGGGCAGGGTTGCTGCCATAATCCCCACTGGGAGGCCGCCGAATGCGCGCTCACCCACCGACGCCCCCACCGTCGGTCCCTCTCGCGCCGAAGGAGTCCGGTGTCGCTCGGCCTTCCCAGCCACCTCTCCAGGGCGGCGAACTCCCGCGCGCTGGCCACCGCGGCGCGCTGGGCCGCGCTGGTCTGCCTGGTGATGGCCGCGATCAACGTGACCGTGTCGACGGTCGGCGGGACCACCGGCGCCGCCTCCTGGATCAGCACCGTCGTGCTCCTGCCGATGATCGCGCTGCTCCTCCTGCTCTCGCGCGGGCGCACCGTCCTGCTCACCCTCGCCTACCTGCTCGTCGGCGCGGTCTGCACCTTCTTCTACGTCTTCCTCATCTTCGACAGCACCCCGGCGTATCACGACACGAATCTGCTCGTCGTCGCCCTCCCCGTCGTCGCGATGACCCTGGTCGGCGGCACCGGCACCGGCTCGCTCGTCGGCGTGCTGTGGGCGACCCTCGGCTTCGCGCTCGCGGAGACCGCCGTGTACCTGGGGGCGACCGCGGCCGGGCGCGACTTCCGGCCCGACGCCATCTCGTTGAGCGCCTACCTGCTGCTGGTCGGCGTGCTCGCCTTCGACGGGCTCACCCGCGGGTCGCGCTCGCGGACCCAGGGCGCCATCCACCGCGCCGTCCGCGACGCCCGGCTGGTCGACCTGCGGCGCGAGCTGATCGCGGAGTCCACCGCCGACCTCCACGACACGGTGCTCAGCGAGCTCGTCGCCGTCGCCGCGACCGAGCCGGGGGAGCTGCCCGCGCGGCTCCGGCAGCGCATCGAGTCCGACCTCCACCGGATCGGCGGCGCCGGGCTGCCCGCCGACGACCACACGCCGGCCGACGAGGACCCGTGGTACGACAGCGAACTCCGCCGGGCCATCGAGGATGCGCGCGACGAGGGCATCGCCGTCGACGTCTCCGGCGAGCCGGAGGCCGTCGCTCTCCTGACCGCCGACGCCCGCCGCGCGGTCGGCCTCGCCGTCCGCCAGTGCCTGGTCAACGTGCTGCGGCACTCCGGCAGCGCCACCGCCGAGGTCGCGTTCTCCTGCGGCGACGCCTCCGTCTCGGTCATGGTCGTCGACGGCGGCCGCGGCTTCGCGGCGGGCGGCGGCCCGGGCGACCGGCTGGGCCTGCGCCAGTCGGTGCACGACCGGATCAGCAAGGTCGGCGGCACGGTCACCGTCTACTCGGCCGAGGACGTCGGGACCACCGTGATCATGACCCTCCCGGTCGCGGAGGCGTCATGAACCAGGTGCTGTCCGAGACGATCGTCCACTACCGGTCGCTGCCCGTCGAGCGCACGCCGCAGCGGCTGGACCCGCTCGGCGTGCAGTCCGCGTGGCTCCTCGTCCCGCTGCTCGGCGCCGCCGCGGTGGCGGACGCGGTGATCTCCACGATCCTGCACCACGACCAGTTCCGCAGTCCCGCCCTCGCGATCTGGGCCATCGTCGTCCTGCTCGTGGCGGTCGTCGTCGCGGCGATCCGCACCCATCCGGGCCTCGCTCCGGTGGGGCTGTGGTCGCACCTGGCGATCGTCGGCGTCGCGGTCGCCGCCGCTTGTCTCTTCGCCGCGGCGGTCTGGGGCCACAACCAGCGCATCCAGGACGACTGGGGCCAGATCGCCGTCGCCCTCCTGTTGACGGCGATGCCGCTGTACCGTCCCGTCGGCGAAGTGCTCACCGTCGCCGCCGTCGCCGCCGTCGTGCTCGGCGCGCTCGCCGCCGCGCAGGGGCGCTCGCTGGTCATCTCGAACCACCCGCTCGTCTACGCGACCATCGCCGCGACGCCGGTGCTCGCCCTGGCGTTCGGCGGCGCGGGATACGCGTGGACCATGACCGGCGAGACGCTCCGCTGGCGGGAGGTCGCCCGGGCCGGCCAGCTCCGGCTGGAGGCCGAGCTGCGGCAGGTCGCCGCGCGGATGGTCGCGCAGGAGCGCGCGACGGCGCTGAACGCCGAGGCGGTCCCGTTCCTGACCGCGCTGGCCGCCCGCGGCGTCGTCACCGAGGACGACAGGCGGCGCGCGCGCAGCATCGCCGAGCGGCTCCGCGCGTCAGCCGTGGAGGCCGTCGAGCGGAGCTGGCTGGCCGAGACCGTCGCGCTCGCCCTCTCCCGGCGAGGCACGGGCGCGGAGACGGACCGCCGCTCTCGCGTCGACGACCCCGACCGGCTCGAACAGGTGCTGAGCGAGGAGCAGCGCGCGGTCGTCGGCGCGCTCATCGGGACCGTCGCCGGCCTTCCAGGGCTCCACCCCGACACCCTGGCCGTGACGGTGGAGCGGCCCGACGCCCCGGTCTACCTGCTCACCGCCCGGGTCGACGAGCCGCGGCGCGTGCTCCGGTCGGCGCTCGTCCCGTACCTCAGCGCGCTGCAGTCGGTGTCGATGGTGGCATCCATGCGCGTTCGCGCAGGCGGGCTGACCGTCCGCTTCGCCTATCCTGAGAGGCGAGCACCATGAGCACCAGCACAGCACATCCCGGATCCGCCGCCACCCCGATCCGGCTCGCCATCCTCGACGACCACGAGATCCTCCTCGACAGTCTCGCCGCCTGGATCGACCGCAACGCCCCCGACTTCGACCTGGTGGTGCGCGCAGGGAGCTGGCTGGAGCTCGTCCACAGCGACGCGTTCCCGACCGATCTGGTCATCATGGACCTCCAGCTCCGCGAGTCCGTGTCGATCGGCGCGCGCGTGCGCACGTGCCGGGCGGCCGGCGCGAAGGTGGTCGTCCTGAGCGCCGTCGACACGCAGGAGGACCGCGACGCCGCGCTCGCCGCCGGCGCGGTCGCGTACGTCACGAAGACCCAGCCGATGGCCGAGCTGATCGGCGCGGCCCTCGCCGCGATGGGCCGCGAGGAGGGGCAGGAGCCCGCGCCCGCGTGGCGTCCGCGCCCGACCGTCCCCGAGGCCTCCCGCCCCAAGCTCAGCGACGGCGAGCGGCAGGCGCTCGTGCTCTATGCCGACGGCCGCACGACCTCCGAGGTCGCCCGCGCGATGAACGTCCAGTACGAGACCGCCAAGACCTACCTGCGCCGCGTCCGCGAGAAGTACGGCAAGGTCGGCAGGCCCACCAGCTCGCGCGCGGACCTCATCCGCCGCGCCGCGGAGGACGGCTACCTCACCTGACCCTCCGGCGCCCGCATAGGATTGCTCCGTGGCAAAACTGTATTTCCGCTACGGCGCGATGAACAGCGGCAAGAGCACCGCCATGCTGCAGGCTGCGTACAACTACGAGGAGCGCGGGCACCGGGTGCTGCTCGCCAAGCCGGCGATCGACACCAAGGGCGACATGGGCATCCTGTCGCGGCTCGGGGTGACCCGGCAGGTGGACTACCTGATCGCGCCGGAGACCGACGCGTACGGACGCTTCCAGCAGCACCGCGAGCGGACGCTCAAGCGCTTCGGCCGCGACGTCAGCGCGCTGCTGGTCGACGAGGCGCAGTTCCTCACCGAGGCGCAGATCGACGACCTGCTCCGGATCGCGCTGCTGGACGACGTGCCGGTGCTCGCCTACGGCATCCGCACCGACTTCCAGACGGTCGCGTTCCCCGGCAGCCGGCGCCTGCTGGAGGTCGCCCATAGCCTCGAGGAGCTGAAGACGATCTGCCGCTGCGGCCGCAAGGCGATCTTCAACGCGCGCAAGATCGACGGCGTCTTCGTGTTCGACGGCGACCAGGTCGCCATCGACGGCGCCTCGGTGAGCTACGAGGCGCTGTGCGGTAACTGCTACCTCGATGAGAGCCAGGGTGTGCTCAACAACGGCCGCCGGCACTGGCCCGCGTCCACGCCCACCGCCTACGACACCGAACCGGACCCGGACTTCACCTGATGCGCATCTCCGTCATCGGCGTCGGCTACCTCGGAGCCGTCCACGCCGCAGCCATGGCCGACCTCGGCCACACCGTCGTCGGCGTCGACGTGGACGAGGCGAAGATCGCCGCCCTCTCCGAGGCGCGCGCGCCGTTCTTCGAGCCGGGCCTCCCGGACGTGCTCGCCTCCGCCACGGCCAGCGGGCGGCTGCGGTTCACGACCGACTTCGCCGCCATCGCCGACGCCGACGTGCACTTCGTCGCCGTCGGCACGCCGCAGTCCGCGGAGGGCGACGCGGCCGACCTCCGGTTCGTGGACGCCGCCTTCGACTCGCTCCTGGAGCACGTCTCGCCCGGCGACGTGATCGTCGGCAAGAGCACCGTCCCGGTCGGCACGGCCTCCCGGCTCGCGGAGCTCGTCGCCGAGCGCGTGCCCGGCGCGACGCTCGCCTGGAACCCGGAGTTCCTCCGCGAGGGCTTCGCCGTCAAGGACACCGTGAGCCCTGACCGCCTCGTCTACGGCGTGCCGGAGGGCGAGGAGGGCGCGCGAGCCGCGCGCATCCTCGACGAGGTGTACGCGGCTGCGGTGGCGAACGGCACGCCGGTCATCGTCACCGACTACGCGACGGCGGAGCTGGTGAAGGTCGCGGCGAACGCGTTCCTGGCCACGAAGATCTCCTTCATCAACGCGATGGCGGAGATCGCGGAGGCCACCGGCGCCGATGTGACCCAGCTCGCGGACGCGATCGGTCACGACGCCCGGATCGGGCGGCGTTTTCTCAACGCCGGCGTCGGCTTCGGCGGGGGCTGCCTGCCGAAGGACATCCGCGCGTTCAGCGCCCGCGCCAGGGAGCTCGGCCGCGGCGACTCGGTCAGGTTCCTGGACGAGGTGGACAAGATCAACCTGCGCCGCCGCGAGCGCGTGGTCGAGCTGGTGCGCGAGGAGACCGGCGCCCTCGAAGGGGTGCGCGTCGCCGTGCTGGGGCTGGCCTTCAAGCCGCACTCGGACGACATCCGCGACTCGCCGGCCCTGGAGATCGCCATGCGTCTCGCCGACGGCGGCGCGATCGTCACCGCGACCGATCCGGAGGCCAACGCGAACGCGAGCCGCCGCGCTCCGCAGCTCACCTATGTGGGGTCGGCGGCCGAGGCCGCAGCGGACGCGGACATCGTCGTGCTGATCACCGAGTGGCCGGAGTTCACCGGGCTCGACCCGGAGGAGCTGGGCGCGCTGGTCTCCCATCGCCGGATCATCGACGGCCGCAACGCCCTCGACGCCGAGCGGTGGCGCGCCGCCGGGTGGCAATTCCGCGGACTCGGTCGCTGACGCAGCGACGTGCCCCCATTTTGGGGTACGAAAGGGGCTGCTGAATAAACTGAGGATTTGTTACCTTTATCCTCATGGCGACTGGTCTCTCGCACCAAGACGCGCCGCCGCGATCTGCGGCCCCGCCGTACGAGGCGCGCCATCGCCACCGGAGCCGCCGAGGTCGCGGCCTCCTTCTCGCGGTGATCGTCGTCGCCGCCCTGGTCTTCCTCGCCATCGCGTGGGTCGGCCTGCGCGGATTCCTCGCCCAGCAGGAGCTCAACGCCGCGGTGCCGGATGTGAAAGCCGTCCGTTCCGCCGTCGCGACGAGCGACACCGCCGGGGCCGTCTCCGCCGCCGCCGAACTGCAGAGGCACGCGCACGCCGCGATGTCGCTCACCAGCGATCCCGTGTGGCAGCTCGCGGAGGGCATCCCGTGGGTGGGCGGGAATCTGTCGGCGGTGAGCACCATCTCCCGGGCCACCGACAGCGTGGCCACCGATGTCATCAAGCCGCTGGTCTCGATCGCGGGCTCGGTGGACCCGCGGACCCTGCGGCTGTCGGGCGGCAAGCTGGACCTCGCCCCGTTCGTGGCCGCCCAGCCGGTGATGGCCAAGGCCCAGACGGCCTTCGACTCGGCCCGGCGCGACATCGGATCCATCGACCGGAGCAGCGTGATCAGCCCGATCGGCTCGGCCGTCACCAAGATGCGCTCCCTCATGTCGGAGGTCGCCCCCGATCTGCAGGCCGCCGACAACACCGTCCGACTCCTGCCCGGGATGCTCGGAGCGAACGGCCCCCGTTCGTACCTGATCGTCGCGCAGAACCCCGCCGAGCTCCGCGCCACCGGAGGCCTCATCGGCTCGGTCGCGCTCGTGAACGCGGACAAGGGGGCGGCGGTGCTGTCCAC
The DNA here is from genome assembly GCF_039615055.1 of Microbacterium sp. X-17. NCBI lineage: Bacteria > Bacillati > Actinomycetota > Actinomycetes > Micrococcales > Microbacteriaceae > Microbacterium > Microbacterium sp. X-17. The sequence continues at coordinate 578,206 of NZ_JBDHNI010000003.1, read as the reverse complement.
CGAGGTGGCGGGCACCTCCATCGGGCCGTGGCCGACGCCGGTCTTCGACGTGCCGGAGGCGACCACCGGCCTCTACGGCCCCCTGGTCGGCCGGTACCTCCAGGACGTCAACTTCACGCCCGACTTCCCGCTCGCGGCGCGGACGGCTGCGGCGATGTGGGTGCGCACGCACGGCGGGGTGGTCGACGGCGTCATCACCGTCGACCCGGTCGTCCTGAGCGCGATGCTGAAGGCGACGGGGCCCGTCGCGCTGCCGTCCGGCGACGTGCTGACCTCCGCGAACGCCGTGCCGCTCCTCCTCAGCGGCATCTACGCGCGCTATCCCGACGCTCCGCAGAAGCAGGACGCCTTCTTCACCAAGGCGGCGTCGGCCGTGTTCGACCGCGTCATGGGCGGTGTCGACGGCAAGGCGCTGGTGAAGGCGCTCGCGGCCTCCGGGACGTCGAACCGCATCCAGATCTGGAGCTCGCACCCGTCGGAGCAGGCGATCCTGCAGACCACGACGCTCGCCGGCGCCCTGCCGGTGTCGACGCCGGAGACCGCCGCCCTCGGCGTCTACTTCAACGACGCGACCGGCTCCAAGATGGACTACTACCTCCGCACGTCGGTGGCCGCGGGCGCCGCGGTGTGCCGCGCGGACGGGAAGGTGACCTCGATGGTGCAGGTCACCCTGACCAACGGCGCGCCGGCGAACGCCGCGACCGCGCTTCCGGCCTATGTCACGGGAGCCGGGTCCTACGGCGTCCCGCCCGGCGACATCAAGACGAGGATCGCCTTCTACGGACCCGAGCAGGGGCTGCTCGCGGAGGTGAAGAGCAAGGGCGTGGACGTCCCGTCCGTCGCGGGCACGGACGGCGGGCGCCCGGTCGCGGTCGTGGAGGTGCAGCTCGCGCCCGGCGAGTCGAAGACGATCGACGTGCAGTTCCTCGGTACGAAGCAGTGGGCTCCCGGACTGACGGTGGACGTCACCCCGACGCTGAAGGGGGACGGCTCGACCCCCGATGTGGGGGCACGGCCTTCCGTCGCGAGGATTGCTGTGCCATGCAACTCCGTCGTAAAATGAGAATTAATCACTAAACCCGACGACTGGCCGGGTCTGAGGGAAGGCGTACCCGAATGTTGAAGAAGATCCTGGCGGCGGCAGCCGTCACCGCGGCGCTGCTGCTGGCGGCGCCCGCGGCCGCGAATGCCGTGTCGTACCCGAGCGGCGCGCCCTGCACGTTCGACGTGAGCGTGACGCAGGCCGGCCACACCGCGACCCTCACGTGCGTCCCCGGCACCTGGGCCGGCGGCGAGTCCATCACCTGGGTCGGAAGCGGCTCCAACGGCTCGGCCATCGTGATGGCGAGCTCGGTGACGTTCACCAAGCACTCCAACGCGGACGGCAGCGACGTACTCAAGGTGACGCTCCCGTCCGACGCGACGGGCGTGTACACGATCACCGGCACCGGCGCCACGAGCGGCCACGTCTGCTCCGCGTCGCTCACGGTGACGCCGGCGGACGCGACCTCCTCCACCATCAACGACCCGGGCAGCTCGGGCCTCGCCGACACCGGCTCCGTGATCGCCGAGTGGTCGATCTGGGTCGGCGGCGGCCTCCTGGTCATCGGCCTGGTGAGCGTCGCCGTGGCGGCGTGGATGCGGAAGGTGCGGTCGTCCTGACCTGACGGAATGGCGGGAGGGCGGCAGCGGTTGCCCTCCCTGTGACCTCCACCAGCATCCCCCTCAACGTCCTCGACCTCGCCAGCAGACCAGCCGGCGGCAGCAACGCCGACGCGGTAGCCGGGACGGTCCGTCTTGCACAGCAGGCGGAGCGTCTCGGCTACCGGCGTTTCTGGGTGGCGGAGCACCACGGGATGCCGGCGATCGCCTCCAGCGCGCCGGCCGTCCTCATCGCGGGCGTCGCGGCGGCGACCGAGCGCATCCGGGTCGGCTCCGGCGGGGTGATGCTTCCCAACCACGCCCCGCTCGTCGTCGCGGAGCAGTTCGGCACCCTCCGCGCCCTGTACGGCGACCGCATCGACCTCGGCATCGGACGCGCGCCCGGTACGGACGGAGCGACCGCGATGGCGCTGCGCCGCAGCGCGGAGGGCCTCGGCGTGGACGACTTCCCGCAGCAGCTCCTCGACCTGTTCGGCTTCTTCTACGGCGGAATGAGCGACGCGAACCCGCTGCACAGCATCACCGCCGTGCCGGGCCTCGGCGACGCCCCGCAGGTCTGGCTGCTGGGGTCGAGCGGCTACAGCGCCCAGGTCGCCGCGGCTCTCGGCCTCCCGTTCGCGTTCGCCCACCACTTCGCGGGGGAGAACACGGAGGCCGCCCTGGACCTCTACCGCTCGCGCTTCGAGCCGGGGGAGCAGCTCGCCGAGCCGCACGCGATGATCGCCGTGAACGTGGTGTCGGACGACGACCCGGACCAGGTGCGCGCGCTGTCCCTGCCCGGCCAGCTCTCGTTCCTGCGTATGCGCCGCGGCCTCAAGCCGCAGCCGGTGAGCGTCGAGGAGGCGCTCGCCTACGAGTTCAGCCCGGCCGAGGAGGAGTTCATCGCCGCCCGCAACGCCCGCCAGGCGATCGGCACACCGGACCACGTGAAGGCGCGCTTGGACGCGCTGATCGCCTCGACCGGCGTGGACGAGCTGATGGTCTCCTCCGGCGCCGCGACGGTGGAGGGCCGCATCCGCTCCCTGGAGATCGTGGCGGGGCTGTACCCGCCCGCGTGACGGCCTGCGGGTCGGCCTGCATGACGGACCGTGACAGCCGCGAGGGCGCTCCGGGAGGGCCGGGGGTAGCGTTGGGCCCGTTCGCGACCCTCCCCACCCAGCGAAGGCGGTACCCCGCATGGCACGCACACCCCACGTCGTCGGCGTGAGCGGCAGCCCCACCGCGCCCTCCCGCACGACGGTCCTCGTGGACGCGGTCGCACGCTCGTTCGCCGAGGCGACGGGCGGCACTTCCACGACCATCGAGCTGGCGCCTCTGCTCGGCGAGCTGGGCGCCGCCCCGTTCCGCAGCGGGCTGAGCCCGCGGGTGCAGGAGGCACTGGCGACGGTGGAGGCCGCCGACGTCATCGTGGTGGGCTCACCGGCCTACCGCGCCACCTACACGGGCCTCTTCAAGCTCTTCTTCGACCACATCGGCCAGTACGCGCTGGTCGACAAGCCGATCGTCCTCACCGCGACCGGAGGCAGCGACCGCCACGCCCTGCTGGTGGAGCACCAGATGCGCCCGCTGTTCGGCTTCTTCCAGTCGCTGACGCTCCCGCTCGGCATCTACGCGAGCGAGTCCGACTTCACGGACTACGCGATCTCCTCCGACGACCTCCGCGAGCGCATCAACACGACCGTGTCGCGCACGCTGCCGCTGATCCGCTCGCACATCGACCCGCAGTCGCTGTACGCGACGGTGGATTTCGCGCGGCCCGACGCTTTTTAGACCCGAGAACGACAAGAGCCGGTTCGAATAATCGAACCGGCTCTTGCCTTTGGGTCGGGGTGCGCCCTACGCGCTCCCCCAAACGCCGCTCCTCGCTTCGCTCGGGGCGTCGCCCGGGGCCCCTCGCGGCAGGGGCCCATTAGACTCCAGCGAACAGTGGTAAGGCAAAAGGACAGCCGGCTCGCTGAGCGAGCCGGCTGTCCTTTTGCCTTACCACTGGGTCGGGGTGACAGGATTTGAACCTGCGGCCTCTTCGTCCCGAACGAAGCGCGCTACCAAGCTGCGCCACACCCCGGTGGCCCGAAGGCCTCATCTAGGATACACGAGCGCGGGGGGTGCAAATGACCACCCGGCTCACTCCGACGCCGTCAGCGTGACCAGCGTCGCCTCCGGCCGGCAGGCGAAGCGCACCGGCGCGTAGATCGACGTCCCGAGCCCCGCCGACACGTTGAGGTAGGCCGCGCGGAACGCGTGCCGCCAGATGCTCAGCCCCTTGACCTGCGAACGCGGGATGTCGCAGTTGGTGACGAGCGCGCCGAAGCCGGGGACGCACACCTGGCCGCCGTGGGTGTGGCCCGCGAAGATCATCGAGGCGCCGTAGGTGACGAACGCGTCGAGCACCCGCCGGTACGGGGCGTGCACCACTCCGAGCGTGACCGTGGGCCGCTCCGTGCGCGGCTCGTCCGCCGGCCACATCGCGTCGTCGGAGTACGGGTCGTCCTCGCGCAGCTCGTCCAGGGCGCCGGGGATGGCCTCCACGCGGTCCGCCTGGATGTGCGGGTCGTTGACACCGAAGAACTCGAGGTGCGTCCCGCGGATGTCGAGGGCGCCGGCGGCGTTGTTGAGGTTCAGCCAGCCGAGGCTGTCGAAGTACGCGGTGAGCGCCTTGTCGTCGAGGCGGGGGGCCGTCGAGGAGTGCCGCTTCGACGGGCCGAGGAAGTACTTGAACGGGTTCTTGAGCTGCGGGCCGTAGTAGTCGTTCGACCCGTGCACGAAGACCCCGGGGATGCCGCGGAACGCGTCGAATGCGGCGCGGATGCCCTCCAGGCCGTTCTCGTGGCTCAGGTTGTCGCCCGTGTCCACGATCAGGTCCGGCTGGAACCGCGCGAGCTGGCGCAGCCACTCCTGCTTGTCGGCCTGCCACGGCGCCATGTGCAGGTCGGAAAGGTGCAGCACCCGGATCGGCTGGGCGCCGGCCGGCAGCACCGGGACGCTCACCTCGCGCAGCGTGAACGCGCGGCGCTCCACGAGCGAGCCGTAGGCGAACGCGGCCACGCCCGCGCCGGCGAGCACCGCGAGTGCGGCGCCCACCGGCCGGAAGCGCGAAGCGCCGGGCACTAGCCGCCCGCTCCCGGTCCGGGAGTGGGCGTGCTCTTCTGCACGGTGAGGATGATCTGGGTGCCGGCCTTCGCGGCCGTTCCCGCACCGGGGTCCATCGCCTGGACGACGTCGTCGGGGGAGGCGCCGCCGCCGACCTTCGCGACGAATCCTGCCGCCGCCAGGGCCGCCTGCGCCGCCGAGAGCTTCTGGCCGATGACGTTCGGGATGGCGACCAGCGACTGGTTGCTGGTGTAGATCGTGATGACGGTTCCCTTGCCGACCTGCGACCCCGCGGGCGGGTTGGTCGACGCGACCGTCCCTGCGGCGGCGGCGGAGTCCTGCGGACCGCCGTCCGCGCTGTCGAGGCCGAGGCTGGTCAGGATGGCCTTCGCCTCGTCGGGCGACTTGCCGGTGAGGTCGGGGACGGCGACCTGGACCCCCTTCATGAGCTTGTCGTTGACCGACGGGAATTTGTCGCCACCGTACTTCGACACGGCGGCCATCATCATCGAGTTCTGGACGTTGACGCGAGCGTTGGCGACGGTCTTGCCGTGCGAGGGCTTGATGGACCGCATCGACGTAGCGCCCTCGACGTTGCCGGCCCAGTAGGCCCCTGCGACCTTGGTGGTTGCGGCGACCAGCCACACGTGTTCGGCGTTGTCGGTGGTGCCGGTCTTGCCGAGCATGTCGACGCTCGACGTGTTCACGCCATTGGCGGTGCCGCCGGGCCCGAGCGGCTGCTGCAGCGCGTAGTCCATCGCCGCGGCCACATTCTCATCGACGGCCTGCGAGCACGAGGACTTCGGTACAGCGACCTCGTGACCGGTGCCATCGATGATCTTGTCGATTGCGATGGGCGTGCAGACAACGCCCTTGTTGGCGATTCCCGCGAAGGCGGTCGCCATCGACAGGGGAGCGACTTCGTTGGTTCCGAGGACGCTCGCCGCGGTCGACCCGAGCTCCTTGCCCGCAACAGCAGAGTGGACGCCGAAGGCCTGGGCGTCGTTCCTGATGTTGCACAGGTCGAGCTGCTTCGCCATGCCGACGAACGCCGTGTTGACAGAGCCACGAGTCGCCTGGATGGCGTTCATCGTTCCCGGGTTGCTGCCGTCGTCGTTGGTCGGCTTCCAAGGGCCCGACCCCGACGACGTGCACGAATTCTTGAACGGCCAGTTCGAACCGCCGTAGGTCTGCACCCGAGCGTTGACCGTCTCGTTCAGCGAGTGCCCCTGCTTGAGCCACTCTGCGAGCGTGAAGACCTTGTATGTCGATCCGGGCTGGAAGCCACTGGAGCCGCCATACTGCTGATCCGTGTTGAAGTTGATGCCTGTGTAGACCGCCGGATTGCTCGCGACCACGTCGGGGTCCTGCGTGTAGTCCTTGTTCTGAGCCATATAGAGCACACGACCGGTTCCCGGCTGCACACCGACGAGGGACGCCCCGACGTTCTGGTTGTAGTCCTTCGGCATCCAGTTGTTCAGAGTGTCATTCGCGACCTTCTGCAGGTCGAGGTCGAGCGAGGTGTAGATCTTGTAGCCGCCGCGGTTGAAGTTCGCCGTGCGGGTGTCGACGTCCTGGCCGAACGACGGGTCGTTGAGGATGATCTTCTGCACGTAGTCGCAGAAGTAGGCCGCGCCTCCCGCGGTCTGGCAGCCGCGCGCCGACGGCGTGATCACCGGCTGGATCGGGGTCTTGATCGCGTCGTCGTACTGCGCCTTGGTCAGCTTCTTGTACTCGTACATCTTGCCGAGGATGTAGTCGCGGCGGTCCTTGTTCTTGGCGTAGCCGTTGGCCGCGCCGTTCGTCGTTGAGCCGGGGTTGTCGATCTTGAGGCCGGTCGGCTCGTTGACGATCGCGACCAGGCTCGCGGCCTGCGCGGGGGTCAGCGCGGCGGCCGTGGTGTTGTAGTAGTAGCGGGCCGCGGCCTCGATGCCGTAGACCGATCCGCCGAAGCCGGCGATGTTGAGGTAGCCCTCGAGGATCTGGTCCTTGGTGTACTTCTTCTCGAGGCCGATGGCGTACTTCATCTCCTTGACCTTGCGGTCGGGAGTGACGCCCGTCGAGTCGTCGACGCAGTTCTGGTACGCCTTCTTCTCCGCGTCGGTCTTGAGCGGCATGGCCTCGCACTTCTGCAGCAGGACGTTCTTGACGTACTGCTGGGTGATCGAGGAGCCGCCCTGCACGCCGCCGCCGGAGACCGTCGACAGCACACCGCGCATGGTGCCCTGGATATCGACGCCGCCGTGGCTGTAGAACCGCGGGTCCTCACCGGCGATAGCGGCGTCCTTGACCGCCTGCGACATCTGGTCGAAGCCGACCGGGAGGCGGTTCTGGGAATAGAAGGTCGCGAGCGGGACGTCCTGGTCGCCGTTCTTCGCGTAGATGGTGGTCGGCTGGGCGAGCTGACCGATCTGGAGGTACTCGGGGAGGCCTTCGAACACGCCGATGCCGTTGTTGGCGGCCATGCCCGTCACGGCGATGGCGGGGGTGACGGCAGCGGTGACCAGAAGACCGGCCACGGCACTCATGCCGACGAACGCGCCGACTGCTCCGAGCACACCTCTAGCCTGTGGTTTTTGCGCAGACATAGGATCAGAGTAGGCGATGAAGCTGTTAAACCCCCCGAATGAAAAGAGCACCATGCTGCGCTGGGAATACCTTACGACTCCTCTCATGATCCATAACACGGCCGCGATCCTCAACAACTGGGGCTCGGAGGGGTGGGAGTTGGTGCAGGTGGTGACCGGCCCCGAGGGCGGTCTGGTGGCCTACCTCAAGCGTCCGGTGCCGGCCGAGGACGCCGCCTGATGGGCGCCGTCGAAGCGCGCCTGGCCGAGCTCGGGATCGACCTCCCCGACGTCGTGCCGCCGGTCGCCGCGTACACGCCGGCCGTCGTCGACGCCGGCCACGTCTACACCTCCGGCCAGCTCCCGATGATCTCCGGCGCGCTCCCGGCGACCGGCAAGGTCGGCGACGGCCACGGGCTCGTCCCGGCCGACGACGCCAAGGAGTACGCCCGCATCTGCGCGCTCAACGCGCTCGCCGCGGTCAAGAGCGTCATCGGCTCGCTCGACCGCGTGACCCGGGTCGTGAAGGTCGTGGGCTTCGTCGCGTCCGACCCGTCGTTCACCGGTCAGCCCGGCGTGATCAACGGCGCCTCCGAAGTGCTCGGCGAGATCTTCGGCGACGCCGGCGTCCACGCCCGCTCCGCGGTCGGCGTCGCGGTGCTCCCGCTCGACGCGCCCGTCGAGGTCGAGATCATCGTCGCGTTCGAATAGAACCTCTGCGAACGGGAACCGCCGCGGATCGCACTGATCCGCGGCGGTTCGTCGTAGGGGCTCGGGGACGACTAGGTGAGCTTCGCCTGGATGGAGCTCATCACGGCCGTGTCCGCGAGCGTAGTCGTGTCGCCGACCTCCCGGCCCTCGGCGACGTCCTTGAGCAGGCGGCGCATGATCTTGCCCGAGCGGGTCTTGGGCAGCTCCGTCACGATGAAGATGTCCCGCGGGCGGGCGATCGCACCGATCTGCTCGGAGACGTGCTTGCGCAGCTCCGCCGCGACGTCGATCGACTCGGCGGTCTCCAGCTGGTTCTGCTTGATGATGACGAACGCGACGACGGCCTGGCCGGTCGTCTCGTCCGCCGCTCCGACCACCGCGGCCTCCGCCGTGAGCGGGTGCGCGACCAGCGCGGACTCGATCTCGGCCGTCGAGAGGCGGTGTCCGGAGACGTTCATCACGTCGTCCACGCGTCCCATGAGCCAGATCTCGCCGTCCGTGTCGTAGCGGGCTCCGTCGCCGGCGAAGTACTTGTCGCCGAACTTCGACCAGTACGTCTCCACGAAGCGGTCCGGGTCGCCCCAGATGCCGCGCAGCATGCTCGGCCACGGCTCGGTGACGACGAGGAGGCCGCCCTGGTCCTTGCCGACCGGCACGCCGGCCTCGTCCAGGATGTCGATCGAGATGCCCGGCAGCGGCACCTGCGCGCTGCCCGGCTTGAGCGTGGTCACGCCCGGGAGTGCGGACACCATGATCGCGCCGGTCTCGGTCTGCCACCAGGTGTCCACGATCGGGGTGTCCCCGCCGCCGATGACGTCGCGGTACCACATCCACGCCTCGGGGTTGATCGGCTCGCCCACGGAGCCGAGTACGCGCAGGCTGGACAGGTCGAACTTCTGCGGGTGCTGGCGCCCGATCTTCATGAAGGAGCGGATGGCGGTCGGAGCCGTGTAGAAGATCGAGACCTTGTACTTCTCGATGATCTCCCACCAGCGGCCCGGGTGCGGGGTCTCCGGGGTGCCCTCGTACAGCACCTGGGTGGCGCCGTTGGCGAGCGGACCGTAGACGACATAGGTGTGGCCGGTGATCCAGCCGACGTCGGCGCTGCACCAGTAGACGTCGGACTCCGGGTGGAGGTCGAAGACGTTCTTGTGGGTGAACGCGGCCTGGGTCAGGTAGCCGCCGGAGGTGTGCAGGATGCCCTTCGGCTTCCCGGTCGTGCCCGACGTGTAGAGGATGAACAGCGGGTTCTCGGCGGGGAAGGCCTTGGCGACGTGGTCGGCGTCGACCAGCGCGAGCTCGTCCTGCCACCACAGGTCGCGGCCCTCGGTCCAGGCGACCTCGTTCTCGCCGCGCTTCACGACGAGCACGTGCTCGACCGTGGACTCGCCGTTCGCGAGCGCCGCGTCGACGGCGTCCTTGAGCGGGAAGACCCGGCCCTTGCGCCAGCCGCCGTCGGCCGTGATGACGAGCTTGGCCGACGCGTCGTCGATGCGCGACCGGAGGGACTCGGCGCTGAAGCCGCCGAAGACGACGGAGTGGACCGCGCCGATGCGGGCGACGGCCAGCATCGCGATGACGGCCTCCGGGATCATCGGCAGGTAGATCGCGACGCGGTCCCCGGCCCGGATGCCCAGGCTCGTGAGCAGGTTGGCCGCTTTCTTGACCTCCGCGGTCAGCTCGGCGTATGTGATCGAGCGGGTGTCGCCCGGCTCGCCCTCCCAGTGGATGGCGACGCGGTCGCCGTTGCCGGCGAGGACGTGGCGGTCGAGGCAGTTGTAGGCCACATTGAGCTCGCCGTCGTCGAACCACTTCGCGAAGGGAGGGTTCGTCCAGTCGAGGGTGCGCGTGAAGGGCGTGTGCCAGTGCAGGAGGTCGCGCGACTGGTCGGCCCAGAACCCGAGCCTGTCCTCCGATGCGCGTTCGTAGAGTTCGGCCGTCGCGACCGCGTTGGCGGCGAACTCCTCGCTGGGCGCGAACCGCCGGGCTTCGTGCAGCAGATTGTCGATTGTGTTGCTCATGGGGAGTCTTTTCGCTCCTTCGCGATGCTGGTGTCCGAGTCGTGGCGCGACAATCCCTGACTCTACAACCAGCGAGTGACGGCCTCCGAGCAGACTTGCGTTTGCATTGATTCTGCGTAAACTAGGCAGCGGCCGAATGATAATTCTGGCGTGCGGCGCAATCGATTCCCCCCAATCATGCGCCGCAGTGGCCGCACCTGTTCCCCCCAATAGGTGCGGCCCCCCTTTTTTTAACCCGACGGCTCATGCCTGGCCCTTCTGGTGGACTTGTCCACGACCGGCTGTGGATGACACGGGTTATCCACTGATCTCCTCCGCCGGGTCCGGCCGTTCTTCGGACTTCGTAGCGTCGAGGTCATGAGGAATTCAAGCCAGTGGATCACGCCGTCGATCGCGACGGTCACGCAGTCGTCGCAGTTCGCCCCATCCGTGCCGTGGACGTCGCAGCCCCCGGTGCGAGCGAGGCCAGTGGTGGAACCGTCGCCGCCGACCCCGCCACCGCTGAAGGCGCCACCGCCATCCGCACGTGCAGCGCCCGCCCCGGACGTCTGGGACACCTTCGGCCCGCTCGCTCCGTACCTGATGCGCGCGGGCGTCACGGACCTTTTCGTCACCGGCGACGGCGTCCTCTGGTCGGACGGCGGTCCGCGCGGCCTCCACCGGGTCGACGGCTGGACGGCCGACGCGCACGCGGCACGCGCGCTGGCGACCCGGCTGATCGCCACCGGCGGCAGGCACATCGACGAGGCGACGCCGTTCGTGGATGTGAGGCTCCCCGGCGGGGTCCGCGTCCACGCGGTGCTCCCGCCCATCTCGACGGGAGGGACCCTGCTGTCGATCCGCGTCCCCGCACCGGCCGCGCTCACGATGGACGACCTGGTCCGGGCCGGTTCGCTGACCGCCGACGGCGCGGACGTGCTCCGAGCGGCGGTGTCCGCGCGGACGAACATCCTCGTGACCGGCGCCGGTGGCGCGGGCAAGACGACGCTGCTGGCCGCCGTCCTGGCGCACGCGCCGCCGACCGAGCGCATCGTGCTCATCGAGGACGTCGCCGAGCTGCGCGTCCCGCACCCGCACGTGGTCGGCATGCAGACCCGCCAGCCGAACCTGGAGGGCGCCGGCGGCGTCGGACTGCGCAGACTGGTCCGGGAGGCGCTGCGGATGCGGCCGGATCGGCTCGTCCTCGGCGAGTGTCGCGGCGAGGAGGTCGCCGACCTGCTCTCCGCCCTGAACACCGGGCACGACGGCGGCGCGGGCACCCTCCACGCCAACTCGCTGGACGACGTCCCCGCCCGGATGGAGGCCCTGGGCGCCCTCGCCGGCCTCGACGACAGGGCGACGGCGCGCCAGACGATCAGCGCGATCGGACTGATCGTCCACGTCGAGCGCTCGGGAGACCGCCGCCGAGTAGCAGGCTTCGGCCGGTTCAGGACGACCCCGGACGGACGACTGGCGGTGATGGCGCATGAGTGAGCGACGCCAGGCAGCCCGCGATCGAGCGGGCCGCCCAGCCGACGACCTCCTATCGAGCTCCGTGGAGGCGCTCGCCGTGCTCCTCGATGCCGGCATCTCGCCCCGGTCGGCGTGGGAGTACGTGGCTGCGGAGGCGGCCCATCCGGCTGTCGTGCGAGCGGCGACGCTCGTCGCGGCAGGGATCCCACCGTCCGAGGCGCTGGCCGCGGCGGCCAAGACTGGCCGGGTAGGTGACGGGCCGGCCCTGCCCGCGCGGCGTGGGCGGGTGGGCGGTGGGGGCGGCGACGCCGGCGTCGCAGCCGTCGCCGCGGCGTGGGCCGTCGCAGAACACGCGGGCGCCTCGCTCGCGCCCGCGCTGCGCGGCGCGGCCGAGGTCCTGCGCGATCGTGCCGGAGCCGAGCGCCACATCGCCACCGCGCTCGCGGGCCCGCGCGCGACGGCACGCCTGATGTCCTGGCTGCCCATCGTCGGCGTCGTCATGGCGTACGCGATCGGCGTCGACGTGATCGGCACGCTGGTCTCCGGCCCGCTCGGCTGGATGGCGGCCGGGTCCGGGTGCGTTCTGCTCATCGCGGGCCGGTCCTGGACGCGCACGCTGGTCCGGTCGGCATCACGGGAGGGGCCGGTCCCGGGGATCCAGCACGACCTGATGGCGATCGCGCTCGCGGCAGGCATGTCGGTGCCGTCCGCCCGGGTGACGATCGCGCAGGTCGCGCGCCGCATCGGCCTCGACGCGGTCGCGGACGGCGACGCGTCCGTCGACAGAGTGCTCCGCATCGCGGAGCGGGCGGGAGCGCCGGCGATCGAACTCCTGTCCGCCGAGGCCCGACAGCAGCGGCGGACCGCCCGCGCGGACGGTCGCCGCCGGGCGGAACTGCTCGCCGTGCGGCTGCTGCTCCCGCTCGGCGTGTGCGTGCTCCCGGCGTTCGTGCTCCTGGGCGTGGTGCCCGTCATCCTCGGGATGATGTCCTCCACCGTCGCCGGCCTCACCTGAGTTGTCCACAGATTCGCCGGCGCCGCCCACCACGGAGACGCCGGACGAGACGATCGAGATGTGCCGCCGGAGGGCGGCGGAAACGACAGAAGACGAACGAAGGAGAAGGGACCACAGATGCGAGAGATCATTCACCGGCTGCGCTGGGAGGAACGGGGAGCGAGCACGGCGGAGTATGCCGTCACGACGATGGCGGCGGTGGCATTCGCCGGCACGCTGCTGATGCTGTTGCGCGGCGACGAGGTGAGGTCCATCCTCACCGACCTCGTCAGACGGGCGTTGACGGTCGATGGCTGACGAAGCAGCGGCACGCCGGACGGGCGAGGGCTGCCGGCCGAGCGGCGTCGGGCTGCACCCGGCCGGCGAACGGGGGAGCGTGACGGCCGAGTTCGCGGCGGCCCTTCCCGCCGTGCTGGTGTGTCTGGCGCTCTGCGTCGGGGCGATTCAGGCGGGCGCCCAGCAGGCGCGGCTGCTCGATCACGCGGCGGCCGCGGCGCGGCTCATCGGTCGTGGGGACGTCGCACCCGCACCGCCGGAGGGTGCGTCCCGACGGGTCGGGTCCGATGACGGATTGCTCTGCGTGACCGTCACGGCACCGAGCCGGGCTGGCGGCCTCGGCGCTGTCGGGCTCACGGTGGCGGCCCGCTCGTGCGTGCTCGACGACACGGAGGAGGGATGAACGTGAGTCGTCACATCTCCGGTGTCAGGTGCGAGGAGTCCCCGCTTCCGCCGAGGCACGACCGCGGGGCGGGGACAGTCCTCGCGCTCGCCGTCGTCGCGGTCACGGTCACCCTCACCACCGCGACGATCGGCGTGGTCGGAGCCTGGGGCGCGCGTCAGAAGGCAGCGGTCGCCGCCGACGCGACCGCGCTCGCCGCGGCCGACGTCGCAGCGGGCAGGACGAGCGGCGAGCCGTGCGCCGAGGCCGACATCGTGGCACGGGCGAACGGCGCCTCCGTCACCGGATGCGTCGTCGCGGCGGTCGTCGTCAGCGTGGAGGTCTCCGTCCCGTATCTCGGGTGGGAGGCCTCCGCGGCCGCCCGCGCAGGTCCGCCGGGGTCACGGTGACGAGCTCGGCCTCCGGCTCAGTCGAACACCGTCTCCACGTACCGATACGCCACCGCGCTCGGGAGCGAGCCGCTCGGGTCGTCGGACGCGTACTCCGTCTCCGACGCCGAGCCGCGGACATACAGGTAGTGCTTCCCGCCCGCCGCAGCGCGGAGTTCGAGGCGGGGTCGCGGGTCGCCCGAGTCGAGGAAGGAGGTCGTGATCGTCTTGCCTTCCAGAGGGCCGTCGATGAGCTTGGCGGTGTACGTCGTCATTGAGGTCGTTGCCATGATCACATTGTCCTCCCGGGCCTCGGCGAGCAACAGGCCCCGCCGTACGAGCCGTCCGCCCGCGGCGAACGGGGCGGCCGGCGATTAGGCACACAAGCGGCCTAGGTGTGTATGGTTTGCCTGTTGGGCCGTGCGGCCCACGCTCGCCGCCCTCTGCGCGGCGCTCGGGGGAGCGCGCTTCGGACCAGTGAGGTCCGTACGAACACAGTTGCTATATAAGAGGAGTCACGTGTCTGGCACCAAGAAGCTCGTCATCGTCGAGTCGCCGAACAAGGTGAAGTCGATCGCCCAGTACCTGGGCGACGGCTACGAGGTGATGGCATCCGTCGGACACATCCGCGACCTGATCGAGCCCAAGAACCTCCCGCCGGAGCTGAAGAAGGGGTCGCTCGGCAAGTTCTCCGTCGACGTCGAGAACGAGTTCGCCCCCTACTACGTGGTGTCCGATCAGAAGAAGAAGACCGTCGCCGACCTCAAGCGCGCGCTCAAGGACGCCGACGAGCTCCTGCTCGCCACTGATGAGGACCGCGAAGGGGAGGCCATCGCGTGGCACCTGGTCGAGGTGCTCAAGCCCAAGGTGCCCGTGAAGCGCATGGTGTTCCACGAGATCACCCGGGAGGCCATCGAGAAGGCGCGGGACAACACCCGCGACATCGACACGGCCCTGGTGGACGCGCAGGAGACGCGCCGCATCCTCGACCGGCTCTACGGCTACGAGGTGTCGCCCGTGCTGTGGCGCAAGGTCGGCCCGGGGCTCTCGGCCGGTCGCGTGCAGTCCGCGGCCACGCGGCTCGTCGTGGACCGCGAGCGCGAGCGGCTCGCGTTCGTCGCGGCCTCGTACTGGGGGCTCACCGCCCAGCTCCTCCCGGAGGACGCCGCGGCGTTCGAGGCGCGGCTCGCCCGCCTGAACGGCGAGCGCGTCGCGACCGGACGCGACTTCGACGACCACGGCCGGCTGACCTCCGGCGCCACGATCCTCGACGAGACGTCCGCGCAGGCGCTCGCCGACGCCGTGCGCCAGCAGAGCACGGCCGTCACCGTCGCGAAGGTCGACTCCAAGCCCTACTCGCGTCGACCGGCGGCGCCGTTCACGACCTCCACGATGCAGCAGGAGGCCGCCCGCAAGCTGCGCTTCTCCGCCCGTCAGACGATGAGCGTCGCCCAGACGCTCTACGAGAACGGGTACATCACCTATATGCGCACCGACTCCGCGTCGCTGTCGCAGCAGGCGACCAACGCGGCGCGCACCCAGGCGGCGAAGCTGTACGGCCCGGAGACCGTCCCGGACAAGCCCCGCACCTACGCCTCCAAGAGCAAGAACGCGCAGGAGGCGCACGAGGCGATCCGCCCCGCCGGCGAGGTCTTCCGCACGCCCGCGGAGCTGGAGAAGTCCCTGCGCGGTCCCGAGCTACGGCTCTACGACCTGATCTGGAAGCGGACCGTCGCCTCCCAGATGGCCGACGCGAAGGGCCAGACCGCCTCGATCACCGTCGAGGCGCGGATCGGCGAAGGACCCCTCGACGGCACGGTCGCCGAGTTCACCGCGAGCGGGACGGTCATCACGTTCCGCGGGTTCCTCAACGCGTACGAGGAGGGCCGCGACGAGGAGCGCAACGCCGACGCGGGCGGCGATGCGAAACTGCCGCCGCTCACGCAGGGCCAGGTGCTCGGCGTCCAGGACATCGCCGCGGACGGCCACGAGACCACCCCGCCGCCGCGCTACACGGAGGCGAGCCTCGTGAAGACGCTGGAGGAGCTTGGCATCGGGCGCCCGTCGACGTTCGCGAGCATCATCTCCACGATCATCGATCGCGGCTACGTGACGCAGCGCGGGCAGGCGCTCGTGCCGAGCTGGGTCGCCTTCTCCGTGGTGCGCCTGCTGGAGGACTACTTCGGCGACCTCGTGCAGTACGACTTCACGGCCGAGATGGAGGACGACCTCGACCGGATCGCCGACGGTGAGGCCGAGCGCGTCGACTGGCTGAACAGCTTCTACTTCGGCAGCGACAAGCACAAGGGCCTGCGCCGGGTGATCGACAACCTCGGCGAGATCGACGCGCGCAGCATCAACTCGATCGCGATCGACGACGACGTGACGCTGCGCATCGGCAAGTACGGCCCGTACCTGGAGGTGCAGGAGGCCGGCGCCGCCGAGGACGCGACGCCCCGCCGGGTCAACCTCCCGCCGGATCTCGCCCCCGACGAGCTCACCCCCGCCAAGGCGAAGGAGCTCATCGAGGCGCCGGTCCAGACCGACCGCGAGCTCGGCACGAACCCCGAGAGCGGCAAGCTCGTCCTGGCCAAGGACGGCCGCTTCGGCCCGTACGTGACCGAGGCGGACCCGGAGCCGGAGCCCGAGGTGGACCCGCAGACCGGTGAGGTCGTCGAGCCGAAGAAGACCGCGAAGAAGACGGCTGCGAAGCCGCGCACGGCCTCCCTGTTCAAGTCGATGGACCTGTCCACCATCGACCTCGACACCGCGCTGAAGCTGCTCGACCTGCCGCGCACGGTCGGAGCCGACCCGGAGACGGGCACCGAGATCCAGGCGGCGAACGGCCGCTACGGCCCGTACCTGAAGAAGGGCACGGACACGCGTTCGCTCCCGAGCGAGGACGACATCTTCGGGATAGACCTCGCCGGCGCCGTCGAGCTCTTCGCGCAGCCGAAGTACGGCAACCGCCGGGCGTCCAGCGCCCTCAAGGAGTTCGACGCCGACCCGGTCAGCGGCAAGCCGATCAAGATCAAGGACGGCCGGTTTGGCGCATACGTGACCGACGGCGAGACGAACGCGACAATCCCTCGGGGTGAGACGGTGGATGAGGTCGACTTCGACCGCGCAGTGCAGCTCCTGGCGGACAAGCGCGCGAAGGGACCGGCCAAGAAGCCGGCCGCGAAGCGCGCGACCGCGCGGACGAGCGCGGCGAAGACCACGGCGGCCAAGAAGACGACGGCGGCCAAGACCACGGCGGCCAAGACGACCGCCGCGAAGACCAAGGCCGCCCCCAAGACCGGCACGTCGACCCGCGCGGCGGCGAAGAAGACCGCCGAGTGAGCGAGTCCCGGAGCGGCCTGTTCATCACTCTGGAGGGCGGCGACGGCGTCGGGAAGTCGACGCAGGCCACCCTCCTGGAGGAGTGGCTCCGCGAGCGCGGTCGCACCGTCGTGCGCACCAGGGAGCCCGGCGGAACCGCGGCAGGGGTGGAGATCCGCGAGATCGTCCTCCACCACCGCGGCGACATCGCACCGCGCGCGGAGGCCCTCCTCTACGCGGCCGACCGCGCCCACCACATCGCGACCGTCGTGCGTCCGGCGCTGGAGCGCGGCGAGGTCGTCGTGCAGGACCGCTACATCGACTCGTCCGTCGCCTACCAGGGCGCCGGCCGCGTGCTCGACGCCGGACAGGTGCGCGACCTCTCGCTCTGGGCGGCCGAAGGGCTCCTCCCGGACCTGACGATCCTCCT
The DNA here is from genome assembly GCF_039615055.1 of Microbacterium sp. X-17. Taxonomy (NCBI): domain Bacteria; kingdom Bacillati; phylum Actinomycetota; class Actinomycetes; order Micrococcales; family Microbacteriaceae; genus Microbacterium; species Microbacterium sp. X-17. The sequence continues at coordinate 560,890 of NZ_JBDHNI010000003.1, read as the reverse complement.
CGACCTCGACGAGACCGCGGCCCGCGCCCGGCTGGACACGTCCCGCACGCGCTACGACCGGCTGGAGGCCGAGCGGTCCGAGTTCCACGCGCGCGTCCGCGCGGCGTACCTCGGGCTCGCCGAGGCGGAGCCGCAGCGGTTCCTCGTGGTGGACGCCGCCCTCCCGGTCGAGGAGATCGCCGCCGACATCCGCCGCCGGCTGGAGGACCGCGTCTGACCGCCGCAGCCGCTCCCGTGCTGTCCTCCGTTCCCACTAGCCTGGAACGCATGGCGGTGTGGGACGACCTGACGGGTCAGGACGAGGCGATCGCCGTCGTCCGCTCCGCCGCCGAGGCGGCCACCGCCACCGGACCCGCCGCCGAGGCGGCCCGCGGCATGACGCACTCGTGGCTCATCACCGGCCCTCCCGGGTCCGGCCGCTCCAACCTCGCCTACGCGTTCGCCACCGCCCTGCTCAGCCCGGGCAACCCGGAGGGCGACCTTGCGGCGCAGCGCCAGGTGGAGGCCCGCACGCATCCCGACCTCGCCGTCCTCAGCACCGAGCGCGTCATCATCTCCATCGAGGAGGTGCGGACGCTGGTCGCGAGCTCCCAGTTCGCGCCGTCGGTCGGCCGCTACCGCGTGATGGTCATCGAGGACGCCGACCGGATGACCGAGCGCACCTCCAACGTGCTGCTCAAGGCGCTGGAGGAGCCGCCGGAGCGGACCGTCTGGATTCTCTGCGCGCCGAGCGACGCCGACCTGCTTCCGACGATCCGCTCACGCGTCCGCACCGTGCGCCTCAAAGTTCCCGGCGTCGCGGACGTCGCGCGCCTGATCGAGCGCCGCGACGGCGTGGACAGCGCCGTCGCCGAGCGCGCGGCGCGCCACGCGCAGAGCCACATCGGGATGGCGCACCGGCTCGCCACCAACGAGGAGGCCCGCCGCCGGCGCGCGCAGACCCTCGATCTCGCGCTCGGCATCCGCTCCGTCTCCGGGGCCGTGCTCGCCGCCGCCACGCTGCTGGAGGTGGCGCGGGCCGACGCGAAGGCCATCACCGAGGAGCGCGACGCCGAGGAGCGCGAGCACGCCCTCCGCTCGCTCGGGATCGAGCCGGGCGGCGCCATCCCGCCCGCGCTGCGCGGCCAGCTCCGCCAGCTCGAGGAGGACCAGAAGCGCCGCGCGACCCGCAGCCTGCGCGACGGCATCGACCGCATCCTCACCGACCTGCTCTCGCTGTACCGGGATGTGATGATGCTGCAGCTCGGCAGCGGCAGCGACCTGGTGAACGTCGAGCTGGGCGAGCGCCTGACCGCTCTCAGCGCGCACACGAGTCCCGCGGCTACGCTCGCCGCGATGGATGCCGTCACGACCGCCCGCGAGCGGATCGACGGCAACGTCGCTCCCGCCCTGGCGCTGGAAGCCATGCTCACGACGATCCTGCGCGGGGGAGCCGCGCGAAAGGGGACAGACCTGTGACCACCCGAGAGGGCCGTCCGGCCCGCCGGCGGGCCGCTCGCACCGTCTTCGTCGCGATCGCCGCCGTCGTCGCGCTGACGCTGACCGGCTGCGTCACCTGGTTCATTCCTGCGAAGTCGTCCACGACCTCCACGCCGGCGCCCGAGAAGGTGTCCGCGGCCCTCCAGCCGTTCTACCAGCAGAAGCTGGTCTGGACCGACTGCTCCAGCGGCAAGCAGTGCGCGACCGCCAAGGCGCCGCTGACCTGGAACGACCCCTCCGCCGGCCAGGTCTCCCTCGCGCTCATCCGCCAGCAGGCGAAGGGCACGAAGCAGGGGTCGCTGCTGGTCAACCCCGGCGGCCCGGGCGGCTCCGGTTACGACTTCGTCAAGGACTCCGTCGACTACGCGACCGACAAGACGCTGCAGAGCCACTTCGACGTCGTGGGCTTCGACCCGCGCGGAGTCGGCCATTCGACCGCGGTGAAGTGCTACGACCCGAAGCAGATGGACGACTACCTCTACGGGATCACGCCGGGACAGCGCGGGTCCGACCAGTGGATCGCCGAGAACACGGCCATCTCGCAGCAGTTCGGCGCCGCGTGCGCCAAGAACACGGGCGCCCTGCTCGATCACGTGGACACGGTGAGCGCTGCGCGCGACCTCGACCTCCTGCGTGCGGTGCTCGGCGACACGAAGCTCAACTACCTCGGGTACTCGTACGGCACCTACCTCGGCGCGGTGTACGCAGACCTCTACCCGGGCAAGACCGGGAGGCTCGTCCTCGACGGCGCGCTCGACCCCGCGGCGAGCAACGACGAGGTGACGAAGGTGCAGGCGATGGGCTTCGAGAGCGCCCTCCGTGCGTATCTGAAGAGCTGCCTCACACAGAAGAACTGCCCGTTCAGCGGCACGGTCGACGACGGGATGAAGACCATCTCCCAGCTGCTGGCCGCGGTGGAGCGCAGTCCGATCCGCAACTCGGACGGCCGTGAGCTCGGCGCCAACACGCTCGTCACGGCGATCATCTACCCGCTCTACGACGCGACGGCGTGGTCGTACCTGAGCAGCATGTTCGCGAGCGTGATGAAGGGCAACGCCTCCGTCGCGTTCACCCTCGCCGACGGCTACAACAGCCGCAACAGCGACGGCACCTACTCGGACAACTCCACCGAGGCGTTCACGGCCATCAACTGCCTCGATTACGGCTACGACGCGAACCCCGCCGCGATGCGGGCGCAGGCCGCCGAGCTCGCGGTCGCGGCGCCGGTGATCGGCCCGTACATGGCGTACGGCGACATCGGCTGCGCCACCTGGCCGTACAAGTCCACCGCGCAGCGCGGCCCGATCGCAGCGAAGGGCTCCGCGCCCATCCTCGTCGTCGGCACCACGAACGACCCGGCCACCCCGTACGTGTGGGCGAAGAACATGGCGTCCGAGCTGGAGAACGGCCACCTGCTCACCTACAAGGGCGAAGGCCACACGGCGTACAACAAGTCCAACTCGTGCGTGAACAACACTGTGGACGACTTCCTGGTCGGGGGCACTGTGCCGCCCACGGGCAAGACCTGCTGAACGCCGCGTGGAGTGGTGCAATTTTGCAGACGGTGAAATAATCGAACTCGTGACTGTAGAGATCGGGACCTCGGAGGGCGAGCTGGGCCTCCGTGAGCGCAAGCGCATCGCGACCAGGCGCGCCATCCAGCTCGCCGCGCTCGAACTGGCCAGCGAGCGGGGATTCGACCATGTCACGGTCGACGAGATCAGTCACGCGGCGAACGTCTCGCCGCGCACCTTCTTCAACTACTTCCCGTCGAAGGAGTCGGCGATCATCGGCGAGCTGCCGGAGCTCCCGGACGAGGAGAGCATCGAGCGCTTCATCCAGGCGGGCCCGGCCGAGCCGATCCTGGACGGGATGGGCACCCTCCTCATCGCGGCGATCGAGACCGGCGACCTGGACGGTGACCTCGGCGGCGCCAACGACGGCGAGAACGCGGCCACTGCGAAGGAGCTGCACGTCCTCCGCCGCTCGCTCCTGAAGGGCAACCCCGAGCTGTTCGCCCAGCGGATGGCGAGCATGCACAAGTTCGAGGACGCCCTGAGCGCGGTCGTGCAGCGCAGGCTCGCGCACGACGACCCGGAGCTGGCCGCCGATGAGGAGGCCCTGCACCAGCGGGCGCGCCTCGTCACGTATGTGGCGTTCGCCGGCATGCGGCACGCCTGGTCGTGCTGGGCCGACCACGGCGGCGTCGAGCCCCTCTCCGACCGTCTCCGCAGCTCGTTCGCGCAGCTCCAGGCCCTCGGCGGGCAGCTCGGCTGAGCGGTGCCCGCCGCCTCCGCGCGTGGTCGAAAGCACCCCGCGGGATCGGGTAAGCTATCTGACTGTGCCCGGGCGCTTGTCCGGCCACGCCGCCCTAGCTCAGTCGGCAGAGCATCTCACTCGTAATGAGAAGGTCAAGGGTTCGATTCCCTTGGGCGGCTCCGTTTCTTCCGTCTTTCTCCGAGTCCGTTGGGACCGGTCGTTCCCCCGTGCGCGCCCGTCGTCGCCGGCGTAGACTCCTGGCAAATTGAGATTAATTCAGTTTGCCTTGGGGAATGTCATGGAATCGAGACGGGGATCTCGGGCACGCATGCTCGGTATGTTCACCGCGGTGGCCAGTGCGCTGCTGCTGATCGGGGGAGGACTGAGCGTCGCCGCGCCCGCCTCGGCGGACACGATGCCACCGAATCCGTCGAGTCCGGCTTCGCCGCCGACCGTCGGGGCGACCGCGCTGGCGACCACCCAGATCGACGGCGTCGCCTGGTCGCAGGTCGTCGTCGGCGACACGGTCTACGTCGGCGGAAAGTTCACGACCGCCCGTCCCGCGGGCTCGCCCGCCGGATCCAACACCACGCCGCGCAACAACTTCCTCGCGTACAACGTCACCACCGGCGCCCTCCTCACCAGCGTCAATGTGCAGGCGAACGCGCAGGTCAGGGTGGTGGCGGCCTCGCCGGACGGCACGCGTGTGTACCTGGGCGGCGATTTCACGACGCTGAACGGAGCCAGTTACTACCGGCTCGCTGCCGTCAGCACTGCGACCGGGCAGGTCATCACCACGTTCAGGCCGATCTTCGACTCGCAGGTGCGCTCCCTCGCCGTGACGAACACGGCGGTCTACGCCGGCGGCACGTTCTCGAACGTCAACGGCGTCTCGCGGTCGTTCCTCGCCGAGCTCAACCCGACGAACGGCGCGCTCGTGACCGCGTGGTCGCCCACGGCGGACGCGGGTGTCCAGGCGCTTGCCGTGAGCCCAGACGGGAGCCGCGTCTACGCGGGCGGCCAGTTCCAGCACATCAACGGCGAGAGCCACTACGGCCTCGTCATGCTCAACGGGACGAACGCCACCACGATGCCGTTCGCGGCCAACAGCGTCATCCGCGACGCCGGGCCCAATGCCGGGATCACGGCCCTGTCCGCGACCTCGGACGCCGTCTACGGTTCCGGATACGTCTTCGGCTCCGGCGGGAACTTCGAGGGGAGCTTCTCCGCCGACCCGGTCACGGGAGCGCTGATCTGGCTGGAGGACTGCCACGGCGACACCTACTCGGTGGCGCCGCTCGGAAACGTGCTCTATGCGGTCGGGCATCCGCACTTCTGCGGAAACATCGGCGGCTTCCCCGAGACGAACCCGCGCACGTACCATCATTCGCTCGCGTTCTCGAAGGCGGCGACCGGGACCGTGACGAAGAACACCGTGGGCAACTACACCAACTTCGCGGGCAAGCCGGCGCCGACCCTGCAGACCTGGTTCCCGAACTGGGCGACGGGCACCTTCACCGGCCAGGGCCAGGCGACGTGGACCATCGCGGGCGACAGCAGATACGTCGTCGTGGGCGGCGAGTTCCCTCAGGTGAACGGGCAGAACCAGTACGGCCTCACCCGCTTCGCGACAGACGCGGTGCGGCGCAGCACCACCGGACCGAACAACAACGCGGCACTCACCCCGAACGCAACCTCCACCACGTCGGGGAGGGCGACCATCGCCTGGACCTCGACCTACGACCAGGACAACATCCAGCTCACCTACGCGCTGTCGCGCGACGGCGACACGGCGCACCCGGTCTACACCGCGGTCAAGAGCAACAACTTCTGGAACACGGGGCCGATGAGCTTCACCGACACCGGGCTCGCGCCGGGCAGCTCACACACCTACGCGCTCCGGGTCACCGATCCCGACGGCAACACGATTTCGCGCACCGGCAACACGGTGGTGGTCGCGGGAGGCGGCTCCAACCAGCCGCCCGTGGCATCGTTCAGCTTCGGAACCAACGGGCTGACGGTCAACGTCAACGGGTCCGCCTCGACCGATCCGGACGGCACGATCGCGTCCTATGCCTGGACCTTCGGCGACGGAGGGACGGCCTCGGGAGCCACGGCGGCGCACACCTACGCCGCGGCAGGGACCTACACGGTGACCCTCACCGTCACCGACAACGGGGGCGCGACCAACTCCCTGTCGAAGTCCGTGACCGTCTCGAGCGCGGGTGCGATCGCGCAGGACGGCTTCGCCCGGACCACGACGAGCGGCTGGGGTTCGGCGACGACCGGAGGAGCGTGGACGGTCTCCGGCACGGCGGCGTCATACACGGTCACCTCGGGCACCGGCAACATGAAGGATGCCGCAGGGAGCACGATGACGGCGTCGCTCGGCTCGGTCTCCTCCAGCCGCACCGACACCACCGTCGGCTTCACGACCGACGTAGCGCCGACCGGTGGCGGGCTCTTCGTCTCGGCGCTCGCGCGGCAGGTCGGCTCTGTGGCCTACGAAGGTCGAGCGTGGATCAGCTCCAGCGGCGCCGTCCAGGTCCAGCTCCTGCAGAGCGGGACGACCCTGACCTCGGCGGTCGTCAGCGGTCTCACCTACACTCCTGGCACGCAGCTCAACCTGCGGGTCCAGGCCGTGGGCACATCCCCGACGACGCTTCAGGCCAAGCTCTGGCCCGCTACCCAGGCGGAGCCGTCGTCGTGGCAGGTGAGCCTCACCGACTCCACAGCGGCGCTCCAGTCGTTCGGCAGCGTCGGGCTGCGCGCCTACCTGTCGGGTGCTGCGACGGTGTCCCCGGTCACCGTGAAGTTCTCCAACTACCAAGTGGTAGCCGTGCCCTGAGCCGCCATCGCTTCCTCGTCTCCTCCCGCGACGCGCCGGGTGCGTGCGGGAGGAGCGCGGGAGTGATGGCCCGCGCCGACTGGCGCTCTCAGGGAACGCCGGTACTATACCCGGATGCGCGAACCGGACCAGCGCGACTCCGGTGCAACCGACGGCACCGGGTCAGAATCGACGAACCCCCTGAACTCTGTTCTCCCCGCCGGGGACTCCTCTGCGACGAGTGAGCCCGGCACGGGAGCGACCCCTTCCGGCCGTCGCTCGGCCGGCGGGGCGCGTTCGGGGGCGGCGGCCTCCGGTGCCCTCAACGGCGCCGTCGCGGGTGTCCTGTCCGCCATCCGCACGCACCCGAAGGCCTGGATCGCCGCCGGCGCCACCGTCGCGTTCCTGCTCCTCGGCGCGGGCAGCGTGGCCCTCGGCGCAACGGCCGGGTCGGCGCCTGCCGGGGCCGCGCCCGCGGTGACGCCGACGCACTCCGCGACCCGCACGCCCACACCGACCCCCACGCCCACCGCCGACCCGGCGCGCCCCGTGCCCGCCGCGCAGCCCGCCGCGAGCCGCATCCGGACCTGCTCGGTGGGCTCCCTGGCCCAGGACGGCCGCCTCGGCAATCTGGAGGCCCAGGTCGTCAACGCCAAGACCGGTCAGGTGCTGTTCGACCGGGACGGCGGCAAGCCGGGCCCGACCGCGTCCGTGCTCAAGACGCTGACCTCGGCCGCAGCCCTCGCGACGCTCGGCCCGGACTACCGCGTGCAGACCACGGTGGTCGCGGGCAGCGTGCCCGGCCAGGTGGTCATCGTCGGCGGCGGCGACGTCACGCTGTCGCGCCTGCCGGGAGGCCGGGGCGCCTTCTACACGAACGCGCCCTCCATCCAGGACCTCGCCGCCCAGACCAAGCAGGCGCTCGGCGGTGCGCCCGTGACCTCCATCGTGGTGGACACGTCGCTGTTCGGCGGCCCGCTGTGGCAGCCGAGCTGGGACGAACAGGAGGAGCGCGTCGTCGAGGGCTCGACGCCGTACATGTCCTCGCTGATGGTGGACGGCGACCGCAACGACCCCGGCGCGGTCGAGTCGCCGCGCAGCACGGACCCGGTCGGGCGCGCGGTGCAGTACTTCCAGCAGTACCTCGGCACGAACGTCCCGGTGACCTCCGGCACGGCTCCGGCGGGCGCTCGCCAGCTGGCGGCCGTGCAGTCGCAGCCGGTGACCACGCTGATCGACCAGGCGATGACGTACTCGGACAACACGATCATGGAGGAGCTGGCCAGGCTCGTCGCGATCAAGACCGGCGCGGGCAACACCTTCGCCGCCGAGAACGCGGGCGTGCTGGCCGGGCTGAAGGGCTACGGCATCGACACCACCGGCATCCACATCGCCGACGGCTCCGGGCTGAGCGCCGACAACGCCGTGCCGCCGGCGTACCTGACCCGGCTCTTCATCAAGGTGCTCAACCGGCAGAACGGGCTCGGCGTGGTCTACGACGGACTCCCGGTCGCCGGCCGGACGGGGACGCTCGGGCCGGGCTACAGCCGGTTCACGGGGGCGAGCTCGGTCGCGGACGGCTCGGTGCACGCCAAGACCGGCTGGATCAACAACGGCTACACGCTCTCCGGCATCATCGACGCGGCGGACGGATCGCAACTCACGTTCGCTGTGTACGCGCTCGGCCCGGTGAGCGACAATGCCAAGCAGGCGATCGACGCGCTGACGGCCGGCTTCTACAAGTGCGGTGACAACCTCACCAACGGCTGAGCCGGTCGGCCGAGGACGGAGGCTTCGATGGGCAAGGCGCTCTTCATCATCGACGTGCAGAACGACTTCACCGAGGGCGGAGCGCTCGGCGTGGACGGGGGAGCGGCGGTGGCGGCGGCCATCACCGAACACCTCCGCGCGCACGCCGACGAGTACGCGATCATCCTCGCGAGCCGCGACTGGCACGACGGCGACAACGACAACGGCGGTCACTTCGCGACCGACGCAGAGCCGGACTTCGTGAACACCTGGCCCGCGCACTGCGTCGCGGGCACGGACGGCGCGGAGTACCATCCCGCGCTCGACACGTCCCGCGTCGGCTACCACATCCGCAAGGGGCAGGGCGTCCCGGCGTACTCGATCTTCGAGGGGCGCACCGACGCCGGCTCGTCGGTGCACAACCTGCTGGACGAGCACGGGATCGACACCGTCGACGTCGTGGGGATCGCGACCGACTACTGCGTGCGGGCATCCGCGCTGGACGCGCTGAGCCACGGGCAGCGGGTGCGGGTGCTGACCGGGCTGGTGGCGGGGGTGGCGGCGGAGTCGTCAGAGGCGGCGTTGGCGGAGCTGGCGCATGCGGGGGCCGAGCTCGTCGTCACGTCGTAGCTGCCGACCCGTCGTGTCATCCTCGGGTGGCGTGACTCTTCGTGTGCGCGCTAGGCTGATTACTAACCAGGCTAGCTAATCCGGAGGCGCCCAGATGAAGACCCGATCCGACTGGACGCCGGCCCGCTGGCTGCGCATCGTGCTGCCCGCCGTCGTCATCGTGATCTGGTTCGCCGCCGGGAGCCTCGGCGGTCCGACCTTCGGCAAGCTCTCCGGGGTGTCGAGCAACGACCAGGCCGCGTTCCTGCCGGCCAGCGCCGAGTCGACCGCGGGGCAGGACTGGCAGAAGCGCTTCACCGACTCGCAGGCGGTGCCCGCGATCGTGGTCGTCCAGTCCGACTCGACCATCCCGCCGAGCGACCTCGCCTCGTTCTCCGCCCTCGGCGCGAAGCTCGGCGACGTGAAGGGGGTGCAGGCTCCGGAGTCCGGCCAGCGCACCAGCGTCGCCGGTCCCATTCCGTCGCAGGACGGCCGTGCGGTCGAGTTCATCGTCCCGGTCGCGGACACGAACAACGTGAAGACGGTCGTCGCCGACCTCCGCAGCGTACTGAAGAGGGAGCTGCCCTCCGGGACGCAGGGCTGGGTCACCGGGCCGGCCGGGCTCACCGCCGACCTGGTCAACGCGTTCGGCGGCATCGACGGCATCCTGCTGCTCGTCGCCGTCGGGGCCGTGTTCGTGATCCTGCTGCTGGTGTACCGGGCGCTGCTGCTGCCGGTCCTGGTGCTGCTCGCGTCGGTGTTCGCGCTGTGCGCGGCGATCCTCGTCGTCTACCTCTTCGCCCTCTGGGGCTGGATCAAGCTCAGCGGCCAGAGCCAGGGCATCCTCTCCATTCTCGTGATCGGCGCGGCCACCGACTACTCGTTGCTGCTCGTCGCCCGTTACCGGGAGGCTCTGGAGCAGCACGAGTCGCGCTGGACGGCGATCGTGGCGGCATGGCGGGCGGCGTTCGAGCCGATCCTGGCCTCCGGGGCCACGGTTATCCTCGCGCTGCTGTGCCTGCTGTTCTCCGACCTCAACTCCAATAAGAGCCTCGGCCCGATCGCCGCGATCGGGATCGTCTTCTCGCTGCTGTCGGCGCTGACGCTGCTGCCGACCCTGCTCGCGGTGTTCGGCAGGGCGGCGTTCTGGCCGTTCCGGCCGACGTACGCGGGCGGCGAGCACGCGCATGAGCACAAGCACGAGGGGACGGAGCGCGTTGCCGGGCTGGAGGGCATCCGCGGCGTCTGGCGGCGGGTCGGCCTGCTCATCGCGCACCGGCCGCGCCTGACCTGGATCGTGTCGTTCGTGGTCCTCGTCGCGTGCGCGTTCGGGCTGACGCAGCTCAAGGCGAACGGTGTCGAGCAGACCGCGCTGGTGCTCACCCAGTCGGACGCCGTCGACGGCCAGAAGGTGCTCGCGAGGCACTTCGACGCCGGGTCGGGCGCGCCGGTCCTGATCGTGGCGAAGGAGGGCGACGGGGACGCCGTGCTCGCCGCCGCGAAGAAGAACGACGGCATCTCGGCCGCGACCCTGTACGCCGGGAATGTGCGGCCGGGCCAGAGCACGCCGCCGGTCGTCAAGGACGGCCGCGTCCTCATCCAGGCCACCCTGAAGGCGCAGCCCGACTCGTCCGCGGCTGAGCAGGTGGTCCGCGACCTGCGCCGCGACCTCCCGGCTGCCGGATCGGGCGTGCTCGTCGGCGGCGTCACGGCGATCGCCCTCGACACCAACGACACGGCCCAGCGCGACCTGCTGCGGATCATCCCGATCGTGCTGCTGGTGATCCTGCTGGTGCTGATGCTGCTGCTCCGGTCGATCCTCGCGCCGGTGCTCCTGATCGGCAGCGTCGTGCTGTCATACGCGGCGGCGCTCGGCGTCTCGGCGCTGGTGTTCGACCACCTGTTCCGCTTTTCGGGGGCCGACGCGAGCGTGCCGCTGTTCGGCTTCGTGTTCCTGGTCGCGCTCGGTGTGGACTACAACATCTTCCTGATGACGCGCGTGCGGGAGGAGTCCCTGCGGCTCGGCACCCGGCCGGGCATCCTGCGCGGGCTCGGGATGACCGGCAGCGTCATCACGTCGGCAGGCGTGGTGCTGGCGGCGACGTTCGCGGCCCTCGCCGTCATCCCGATCCTGTTCCTGGTCCAGATCGCGTTCATCGTCGCGTTCGGGGTGCTGCTCGACACCGTGCTGGTGCGCTCGCTGCTCGTGCCCGCGGTCTCGTACGACGTGGGGCGCGCGATCTGGTGGCCGTCGAAGCTGTGGCGCACACCAGGGCAGTCTGTATAGCGGGAGGCCGCCGGCCGCTGCTCGGATGAGCAGGATGCACGGCGTGTCACCGGCGCGTTGCCGCCTCCGCGACGGTCGGTCAGAGTGGCCTGCATGACCCCCACGATCCTCGAGCCGGCTCTCGGCGCGTCGATCGGCGGACAGGGCGCCGACGTCGCTGCCCTGCTCCGCCGGCTGTACCGGACCCTGGCGACCGTCCGTCGCCTCGATCGCGAAGCGGTCGTCCTGCGCGGCCACGGCGTCCTCCCGGGCTACGTCGACTCGCGCGGCCGGGAGGCGGTGCAGGTGGGCGCGGCGCTCGCGCTGCAGACCTCCCGCGACCGGGCCTTCCCGACCGCCCACGAGCCGGGGATGTCGATCGCCCTCGGCGGCGACCCCGCGGCCGCGCTGCGCTTCCGGCGTGGCGTCGACACCGTCGAGGGGCCGGTGACCCACGCCGTCGGCTGGGCGCTCTGCGCGAAGCTCGATCGCACAGGAGGCTGCGCCCTCATCCAGCTCGGCGCCGGCGCCGGATCGGCGGCGGAGCTGCGCACCGCGGTGACGACCGCGCGAAGCTCCGCCCTGCCGGTGGTCTTCCTCTCCAGCTCCGGCCGCACGGAGGGGGCGGGGATGCCCGTCCTGCTGGTCGACGGCGCCGACGCGCTCGCCGTCCACGACGCCACCGTGAAGGCGCTGGACCTCGCCAGGTCCGGCGCGGGCCCCGTCCTGATCGACGCCGTCCTGCCCGGCCCGTCCGCCTGGCCCGCGCGCGACCCGCTCGTGGTCTGCGAGCAGCGCCTGCGCATGACCGGGACGGTGGACGACGGCTTCTTCGCCGAGGTCGCCGACACCGCGGACGCGCTCGCCGACCGGCTGCGCGCCCGGCTCGCCGTCGGAGCCTGAACCCGGCCGCGATCGGCGAGGATGGGACCATGCGCATCCACGTCGAACGCCATCCCGGAGCCGATCCCGTCCTGCTGATCCACGGCTTCGCGACCACCGGCGCGCTCACCTGGGAGTCCACCGGCTGGGTCGCCGCGCTCGCCGAGGCGGGCCGCGGCGCGATCGTCCCCGACCTGCGCGGCCACGGAGCGTCCGACGCGCCGCACGACCCGGCAGCGTACTCGCCCGACCTGCTCGCGGAGGACCTGCTGACTGTGCTGGACGAGCAGGGCCTCGACCGCGTCGATGTCGTCGGGTACTCGATGGGGAGCTGGGTGGCCCTGGCCCTCGTCGGCCTCGCGCCGGAGCGCGTGAGGCGGCTCGTGGTCGGCGGCGTCGGCACGGTTGAGCAGTTCGCCCACTGGGGCGTGGAGGCCGTGGAGCGGGCCATCCTGGACGGCGCGGACACGCTGCCGGCAGACGCCCCGCTGGCGCCGCTGCTGGCCTCCCTGCGCGAGGCCCCCGGGGCCGACCGCGAGGCGCTCGCTGCGTGCGCCGCCGGGATGGCGCAGCATCCGCTGCCGCTGGCCTCGACCGTGCCGACCCTCGTGGTGGCGGGCGACGCCGATCCCGTCGCCGTCGACGCGGACGAGGCCGCCCGCCTGCTCGGCGCCGAGCTGGTGCTGCTGCCGCGCCGCAACCACATCACGGCACTCAGCGCCCGCGCCTTCAAGCAGGCTGCTCTTCCCTTCCTGGGAGCTTCGGTCAGCCTGTAGGAGACGCGCCTGGCGGGTCGTACGATGTGCGAGGAGCGAAGGAGTGCCCGCATGATCGACAGGCTGGATGCCGACCTCATCGCGCTGCTCACGGAGGAGCCCCGGCTCGGCGTGTTCGAGGCCTCCCGGAGGCTCGGCGTCGCGCGCGGCACCGTGCAGGCCCGGCTCGACCGGCTGCAGCGCACGGGGGTGATCAAGGACTTCGCGCCGACGATCGACAGCCTCCGGCTCGGCTTCCCCGTCACGGCGTTCGTCACCGCGGAGATCGCCCAGAGCGACCTCTCGGTCGTGGACCACCTGCGGGGCATCCCGGAGGTCCTGGAGGTGCACACTGTGACCGGGGCAGGGGACCTGCTGATCCGAGTCGTCGCGCGCTCGAACGCCGACCTGCAGCGGGTGATCAGCGGCATCCTCAGCGAGCCCGGCATCAGCCGCACCTCCACGGTGATCGCCCTGGAGACCACGATCGAGCACCGCAGCGTGCCGCTGGTGGAGTCCGCCGTGGAGGACTGAGCGCGCGAACACCCGACGACCCGAGACGAGACGAGGAGCGACGATGGACGAGAAGACCCTGCTGGAGAGAGTGCCCGACCGCCTGTTCATCGGCGGCGAGTGGCTGCCGGGATCGAACGGCACCCTCAACGTCTACGACCCGGCCACCGGCGACCTCATCCGCGAGATCGCGGACGCGTCGGTGGCGGACGGCACGCGCGCGCTCGACGCCGCGGTGGCCGCCGCCGACGCCTGGGCGGCCACCCCGCCCCGCGCCCGCGGCGAGATCCTGCGCCGCGCCTTCGACCTCCTGCAGGAGCGCAGGGAGGAGTTCGCCCTCCTGATGACCCTGGAGATGGGCAAGCCGCTCGCGGAGTCCAACGGGGAGGTCACCTACGGGGGCGAGTTCCTGCGCTGGTTCTCCGAGGAGGCCGTGCGCATCGCCGGCCGCTACGGGACCAACCCCGAGGGAACCGGCCGCATGATCGTCTCGCAGCACCCGGTCGGGCCGTGCTTTCTGGTCACGCCGTGGAACTTCCCGCTCGCGATGGCGACCAGGAAGATCGCGCCGGCGCTCGCCGCGGGCTGCACCGTCGTCGTGAAGCCGGCCGAGCTGACCCCGCTGACGACTCTGTACTTCGCCCGGCTGCTGGAGGACGCCGGCCTCCCCGCCGGTGTGCTCAACGTGATCACGACCTCCACCTCGGGAAAGGTCTCCGCGCCGATCATCGCCGACCCGCGGCTGCGCAAGCTGTCGTTCACCGGCTCGACCGAGGTCGGCCGCAAGCTGCTGCAGCAGGCGTCGGAGAACGTGCTGCGCACCTCGATGGAGCTCGGCGGCAACGCGCCGTTCGTCGTGTTCGACGACGCCGACCTCGACCGGGCCGTGGACGGCGCGATGCTGGCGAAGTTCCGCAACATCGGGGAGGCCTGCACGGCCGCCAACCGGTTCATCGTGCACGAGGACGTCGCCGACGAGTTCGGCCGCCGGGTCGCCGACCGCGTGAAGGGGATGAAGATCGGCCGCGGCACCGAGGACGGCGTCACGATCGGCCCGCTCATCAACGCGGACGCCGTCGACAAGGCCGCCGAGCTGCTGGAGGACGCGGTCTCGCGGGGCGCCTCGGTGCTCGCGGGCGGGTCGCGGGTCTCCGGCCCCGGCACCTTCTTCGAGCCCACCGTCGTCACCGACGTGAGGGCGGGCAGCGAGATCCTGCGGCAGGAGATCTTCGGCCCCGTGCTGTCGATCGTGCGCTTCCGCGACGAGGACGAGGCGGTGCGGATCGCCAACGACACCGAGTTCGGGCTGGTCTCGTACGTGTTCACGAAGGACCTCGCGCGCGGCCAGCGGATGATCGACCGGCTGCAGACCGGCATGATGGGGCTCAACGTGGGCGTCGTCTCCAACGCCGCCGCTCCCTTCGGCGGCGTGAAGCAGTCGGGGCTGGGGCGCGAGGGAGGCCTGGAGGGCATCCACGAGTACCTCAGCACCAAGTACACCCTGACGCCGGACCCGTTCAGCGTCTGAGTCCCGGCACCATCCGAGCCCAGTCCACCACCGAGCCGAGGAGCGCACCATCATGGCCACCGAAGCCGTCATCGTCGACGTCGTCCGCACGCCCTCCGGGCGCGGCAAACCCGGAGGCGAGCTCTCCGACATCCACCCGGCCGACCTGCTCGCCGGGGTGCTGGCCGAGATCGTGCACCGCAACGGCGTCGATGCCGCGCTCGTGGACGACGTCATCGCCGGCTGCGTGACGCAGTCGGGGGAGCAGGCGGGCAACATCGCGCGCACCGCGCTGCTGAGCGCGGGATTTCCGGAGAGCGTCCCCGGCGTCACGATCGACCGGCAGTGCGGCTCCAGCCAGCAGGCCGCCGCGTTCGCCGCGCAGGGCGTCATCGCGGGCGCGTACGACATCGCGATCGCGTGCGGGGTGGAGTCGATGAGCCGGTCACCGATGGGCTCCAACCTCGGCGGTGCGTCGATCGGCGGCGAGCTGCTGCACGCTCGCTACCCGGAGGGGCTGGTGAACCAGGGCGTCGCGGCCGAGCTGATCGCCGAGCGCTGGGGGTTCCCCCGGGAGGAGCTCGACGCGTTCGCCGCCGAGTCGCACCGGCGCGCGGCGGAGGCGGCGGCGTCCGGCGCGTTCGAGGGCGAGCTCGTGCCCGTGCCGACGCCGGACAGCGGGAGCGTCGTGGCGGACGAGACCATCCGGCCCGGGACGACCGCGGAGAAACTGGCCGCGCTGTCGCCGTCGTTCCGCACCGACCGGCTCGCGCAGCGGTTCCCGCAGCTGGATTGGCGGATCACGCCGGGCAACTCGTCGCCGCTCACCGACGGTGCCTCGGCCGCTCTGATCATGAGCGCGGAGGCGGCGGCGCGGCTGGGGCTCCGGCCGCGCGCCCGCTTCCACTCGTTCGCGGTGGCCGGCAGTGACCCGCTGTTCATGCTCACCGGCATCCTCCCCGCGACCCGTAAGCTCCTCGACCGCAGCGGGGTGAAGCTGGAGGACATCGCCGCCTACGAGGTCAACGAGGCGTTCGCGCCGGTGCCGCTGCTGTGGCTGCGCGAATTCGGCGCGGACCCGGCGCGGATGAACCCGCGCGGCGGCGCGATCGCGCTGGGCCACGCACTCGGCTCGTCCGGGACGCGGCTGCTCGGCACCCTCCTCAACGAGCTGGAGGCCTCCGGCGGCCGCTTCGGCCTCCAGACCATGTGCGAGGGCGGCGGCACCGCCAACGCCACCCTCATCGAACGGCTGTAGCCACCCACCTCGAAAGGATCACCCATGCAGATCGACGGATGTTCGGCGCTCGTCACCGGCGGCGCCAGCGGCCTCGGCAACGCCACCGCCCGGGCGCTCACGGAGGCCGGCGCGCGCGTCGTCATCCTGGACCTGCCCAGCTCGGAGGGCGAGAAGGCCGCCGTCGCGCTCGGCCCGCATGCCCGGTTCGTCGCCGCGGACGTCACGGACGAGGAGCAGGTGCAGGCCGCCGTGGACGCCGCAGGCTCCCTCGGCCCCCTGCGCGTCGTCGTGAACTGCGCCGGCATCGCCACCGCCCAGAAGGTGCTCGGCCGCGACGGCGTCCTCCCGCTGGAGAGCTTCGAGCGCGTGATCCGGGTCAACCTGATCGGCACGTTCAACGTGGTGCGCCTCGCAGCCGCAGCGATGGCGGAGACCGAGCCGCTCGGCGAGGACCTCCCCGGCGGCCAGGAGCGCGGCGTCATCGTCAACACCGCGTCCGTCGCCGCGTTCGACGGCCAGATCGGCCAGCCCGCCTACTCGGCGTCGAAGGGCGGCGTCGCCGCGATGACGCTGCCGCTCGCCCGCGAGTTCGCCCGCAGCCTGATCCGCGTCGTCACCATCGCGCCCGGCATCTTCGAGACGCCGATGATGGCCGGCCTCCCGCGGGCCGCGCAGGACTCGCTGGCGGCCCAGGTGCCGCACCCGTCGCGGCTCGGCCGGCCCGCGGAGTACGCGCAGCTGGTGCGCGCCATCGTGGAGAACCCGATGCTCAACGGCGAGACCATCCGCCTCGACGGCGCCATTCGGATGCAGCCGAAGTAGCCGCACAAGATTCGGCACGAATGGTCGCTTCGGCGCGGCGATAAGCGCCATTCGGCACGAATGTGGCGCGATCAGATCCCCGAGTGCGCCTCCAGGAAGGTGTACACATCCGAGTCGTCCACGCCGGGGAACGACCCTGACGGCAGCGGCGACAGGATGTGCGCGTGCAGGCGCGCGCTCGGCCACGCCTTGCCCGCCCAGTGCCCGGTCAGCTCCGTCGCCGGCCGCTTGCAGCACGACTCGTCCGGGCAGCGGGACTCGGCGCGCGCCGTCGTCTCCCGGCCGCGGAACCACTTGGCCTGGTCGAACGGCACGCCCACGCTGATCGAGAAGCCGCCGTCCGCCGTGCTGCCGGTCTGGGTCGAGCACCAGTACGTCCCGGCCGGGGTGTCGGTGTACTGGTAGAACTCCGTCGTCCGGTTCGTGCGCGCGAACGCGTTGCGGGCGCCCCACTTGCGGCAGACCGTCTGGCCCTCGATGGAGCCGGTGACGTCGGTCGGGAGGGGCAGGCCGTCGTTCTCGTAGCCCTTGTAGAGCGTGCCGTCGTCGCCGACGCGCAGGAAGTGCAGGGGCATGTCCAGGTGCCGGGTGGCCAGGTTGGTCAGGCGCAGCGCCGCGGCCTCGTGGGTGACGCCGAACGCGTCGCGGAAGTCCTCCACGGCGACGTCCTTCTCCTTCTTCGCCTGCTGGAGGAACGCCACCGCCGCGGCCTCCGGCATCAGCGCGCACGCCGCGAAGTAGTTGATCTCCAGCCGCTGCCGCAGGAAGTCCGCGTAGCTGGCCGGGCGCTCGTGGCCGAGCAGCCGGTGCGCCATCGCCTGCAGCGCCATCGAACGGAGGCCGTGGCCGCCCGGGATGGAGGCCGGCGGCAGGTAGATGCGGCCGTTCTCCAGGTCGGTGATCGAGCGGGTGGAGCGCGGGAGGTCGTCCACATAGATCAGCTCGAAGCCGAGCTTCTCGGCCATCACGCTCACCTCGCGGTGGGTGAGCGCGCCGCGGACGTGTCCCGAGGCGCGCACCTGCTCCTCCGCGAGCCGCTCGATCTCCGGGATGTAGTTGTCCTGCCGCCGCATCCGCTCGCGCAGCTCGGTGTTCGCCCGCCTGGCCTCCTCCGGCGTCGCGATCGCCTCGCTGGCACGGCGGGCGAGCTCGCGGTGCAGGCCGACCAGGGCCTCCAGCGTCTCGGTCGGCGTGCCCTTCGTCGGTTTGACGGCGGGGAGGCCGAGCGAGCCGTACAGTGAGCCCTTCTGGGCACGGGAGAGCTCGATCTCCAGCGCTGCCCGCTCGTCCGGCGGCTCGGCGGAGAGCAGCTCGGCGAGCGGGACGCCGAGCGCGGCGGCCAGCGTGCCGAGCAGGGAGACGCGCGGCTCGCGCTTGCCGTTCTCGATCAGCGAGAGCTGGCTGGCGGCGACCCCGGCGGCCGCGCCGAGCTCGTCCAGGGTCAGGCCGCGCTGCGTGCGGAAGTGCCGGATGCGGTGCCCGAGGGTGGCGACGTCGGCGGTCGCCGCTTCGGTGGCGAGGGAGTCCATCCCTTCACAATAGCGAAAGAATCGTGATTCTTTACGTGCAGTTTCTCACCCGCGGCCCCGAATCCTGCTCGATCCTGGATTCACGACCCGATCTTTCCAACCGAGAGGACGACGGAATGTCCATCGCCGAGCTCCCGCTGACCGACCAGGCACACGACGCCGACGCCGACCACGAGACGCACGCGTACCCGGCGGCCTCCACCCCGGCCGCACGCCCAGCGCCTGCCACCGAACCGACCCGCCCGACCGGCCTCGCCGGCCTCCGCGCCTGGGTCGCCGAAATCGCCGAGCTCACCCAGCCCGAGAGCATCGTCTGGTGCGACGGCACGCCGGGGGAGGCCGACCGCCTGACCAAGGAGCTCGTCGCCGAGGGCAAGCTCATCCGGCTGAACCCGGAGTGGCGCCCGAACAGCTTCCTGGCGCGCACCGACCCGGGCGACGTCGCCCGCGTGGAGGACCGCACCTTCATCTGCTCCCTCAAGGAGGAGGATGCCGGCCCGACCAACAACTGGCGCGAGCCGGAGGCCATGCGCGCCGAGCTGCGCGGCGTCTTCGCCGGCAGCATGCGCGGCCGCACGATGTACGTCGTCCCGTTCTCGATGGGACCGCTCGGCGGCCCCATCTCGCAGGTCGGCGTCCAGCTGACCGACTCCGCCTACGTCACCGTCAGCATGGGGCTGATGACCCGCGTGACCAGCCAGGTGCTCGATCTCATCGACGCCGGGCAGCCCTGGGTGCCCACCGTGCACAGCGTCGGCGCGCCGCTGATCGACGACGACGGGGTGCGTCACGACGACGTGTCCTGGCCGTGCAACACCACCAAGTACATCGTCCAGTTCCCGGAGACGCGCGAGGTCTGGTCCTTCGGCTCCGGCTACGGCGGCAACGCCATCCTGGCCAAGAAGTGCTTCGCGCTGCGGATCGCGTCGGCGATGGCGCGCGACGAGGGCTGGCTGGCCGAGCACATGCTGCTCGTCAAGGTCACCTCGCCGGAGGGGCGCGCGTTCCACTTCGCGGCCGCGTTCCCGTCCGCGTGCGGCAAGACGAACCTCGCCATGCTGAAGCCCACCATCCCGGGCTGGAACGTGGAGACCATCGGAGACGACATCGCCTGGCTCCGGCAGGGCGCTGACGGGAGGCTTCGCGCCATCAACCCCGAGGCGGGCTTCTTCGGCGTCGCGCCGGGGACGGGCGAGCTGACCAACAAGACCGCGGTCGAGACCCTCTGGGGCAACACGATCTTCACCAACGTGGCGCTGCGCGACGACGGCGACGTGTGGTGGGAGGGCCTCACGGAGACCCCGCCCGCGCACCTGATCGACTGGCAGGGCAACGACTGGACGCCAGAGAGCGGGCGCCCGGCCGCGCACCCGAACTCCCGGTTCTGCGTGTCGGCCGCGCAGTGCCCTTCCATCGCGGACGACTGGGACGCGGTCGACGGCGTGCCGATCGACGCCATCCTGTTCGGCGGCCGCCGCGCCACCAACGTGCCGCTCGTGGCGCAGGCCCGCGACTGGAAGCACGGCGTCTTCATCGGCGCGACCATCTCGTCCGAGAAGACGGCCGCGGCCGAGGGCACGGTCGGCGAGCTGCGCCGCGACCCGTTCGCCATGCTGCCGTTCTGCGGTTACAACATGGCGGACTACTGGGGTCACTGGCTCGACGTGGGCGAGAAGCTCGGCTCGAACGCGCCCGCGGTGTTCCAGGTGAACTGGTTCCGGAAGGGCGACGACGGCCGGTTCCTGTGGCCCGGGTTCGGCGAGAACTCGCGCGTCATCGAGTGGATCGCGCGCCGGGTGGAGGGCACGGCCGGCGCAGCGTCGACGCCGATCGGCCGCCTGCCGCTGGTGGAGGACCTCGACCTCGACGGCCTCGACCTTCCGGCCGAGGACGTCGCCGAGCTCTTCGAGGTCGACACCGAGAGCTGGCTCGCCGAGTGCGACCTCACCGAGCAGTTCTTCGCCCAGTTCGGCACCCGCGTCCCCCCGGCGTTGAACGCCGAGCTCGCCTCCCTCCGCTACCACCTCCACGCGTAACCCCAACAATCGCTTCCGGACTTGTGTACGCCTGCGACCGGCGTGTCGCGTACATAAGTCCGGGAGAGATTGAGGGTCAGACGAGGAGTTGGTGCTTGGCTAGGTCGCGGTAAAGGGGGGTGGTCGCGACGAGTTCGGAGTGGGTGCCGACTCCGACGACGCGGCCGTGGTCGAGGACGACGATCTGGTCGCTGTCGACGACGGTGGAGAGCCGGTGCGCGATGACGAGGAGGGTGCGGTCCTCGGCGACGGCGTCGATGGCCTCCCGCATGAGCTGCTCGTTGCGGCCGTCGAGGCTGGAGGTCGACTCGTCCAGCAGCAGGACGGGCGGCGCGGCGAGCAGCGCGCGCGCGATCGCGAGCCGCTGACGCTCGCCGCCGGAGAGCATGATGCCGTCCTCGCCGACCGGCGCGTCCAGGCCGAGGTCGCTGCGCTCCAGCACCTCGGTGAGGTTGACGGCGTGGAGGACGTCGACGCACTGCTCCTCGGTCGCCTCCGGCGTCGCGAGCCGCAGGTTGTCGCGCAGCGAGCCGGCGAGCACCGGGGCGTCCTGTTCGACGTAGCCGATGTTGGAGCGCAGGGCGACGCGGTCGAGCGTGCGGACGTCCATCCCGCCGAAGCGCACCTCGCCGGCCTCCGGGTCGTAGAACCGCTCGATCAGCGCGAGGATGGTCGACTTGCCCGCGCCGGACGGCCCGACCAGCGCCGTGCGCTTACCGCGCGGCACCGTGAAGCTGACGCCGTGCAGCACCCCGCCGTGCGTCGCCACTGCGGTGTCGGCGCCGAGCCCGGCCGCCGCCTCCGCCTCGGCGACCACGTCGACACCGCCGAACGCCGCAAGCGCGACGCGCTCGGCGTCGGCGGGCGCGGCCGCGACGACGGACGGCTCGTCGCGCTCGGGCGAGGACGGGTAGGCGAACTGCACGTCCACGAACTCGATCGCGGGCGCGTGCGGCGCGAGCCCTTCGTTCGCGACGCCGACGGTCATCCCGAGCGGCGCGATCTCGCGGTCGTGCTGGTCTTCGGTGGGGAGATCGAGGATCTCCTGGATGCGCCCGAGCGCGCCGAGCGCCGAGTTCACCGCGGTGATCGCGCCGAACGCCTGGCCGAGCGGCAGGATCATCATGAACAGGAAGAGGATGAACGCCACCAGGTTCGCGACGGTGATCGCACCGCTGGCGACCCGGAAGCCGCCGACGCCGAGCACCACCAGGAACGACACCTGCATCGCGATCCCGGCGACCGGCACGACGAGCGCGGAGATGCGCGCCACCTGGATGCCCATCTTCCACGCCCCGGTCGCGTCGTCATCCACCGCCGCGATCTCCCGGTCCGTCGCGTTCGCCGCGCGGATCGTCCGCACCGAGCTGATCGCGCGCTCCACCGCGGCGGCGAGGTCGCCGACCTTGGTCTGCGCCTTCTGGCTGGCGACCCGGATGCGGCCGGACAACAGCGTGACCACGACGATGGAGACGGCGACCACGAGCACGGTCAGCCCGAGCAGCACCGGGTCGATGATGAGCATGGCGATGAGCGCGCCGATGAACGTCAGCGCGCCGCCGATGGCCTCCACGAGCCCCTGGGTCAGCACCGCCCGCAGCAGCGTGGTGTCCGAGCCGACGCGCGACACCAGGTCTCCGGTGCGCCGGGTGTCGAACTCGCTGATCGGCAGCCGCAGCATCCGCGCCACCAGCTTGCGGCGCGACGACAGCACGACGCCCTCGCCGGTGCGCTGCAGGAGGTAGTGCTGGTAGCCCGAGATGAGCGCGGAGACCACGACCAGCGCGACGAGCCCCCAGACGATCCCGTTCAGCGGCTCACCCTTGCCGACGATCGTGATGACCTGGCTGACCAGCAGCGGCTGGGCGAGGCTTGCGGCAGCGCCGAGCACGCTCAGCACGACGACGAACGAGAGCACTCCGCGGTGCTCCAGCAGGTAGGGGAGGAGCTGGCTGAACCGCGCGCGCGGTCCGCTGTCCGCCTCCCGCCGCGCGAAGGGCGAACGGCGGCGTGGAGCGGCGGTGGTCTCGGTGCTCATGGGGGGTCCTTCGACAGGAGTTCGGGATGCTGCTTCGACCGTACTTCCTGCGGGCTGCCGGTTTGCTGACACTGCGGGAATGTCCGTGGCCCGGACTACAGTGCTGAACTATGCCGACGTCCGTCATCACCGCCGCCGACCTCGTCAAGAAGTACAAGGACTTCCCCGCGGTCGACGGCATCAGCTTCGAGGTCGAGGCGGGGGAGTCGTTCGGGCTCCTCGGCCCGAACGGCGCCGGCAAGTCGACCACCATGCGGATGATCGGCGCGGTCTCCACCCGCACGGCGGGCGAGCTGAGCATCCTCGGGCTCGACCCGGACAAGTACGGGCCGGAGATCCGGTCGCAGCTCGGCGTGGTGCCGCAGTCCGACAACCTCGACACCGAGCTGCGGGTGCGCGACAACCTCATCGTCTACGGGCGCTACTTCGGCCTCCCGTCCGCCCGCGTCCGGCAGCGCGCCGACGAGCTGCTCGCGTTCGCGCAGCTGGAGGACAAGGCCAAGGCAAAGGTCGACGACCTCTCCGGCGGCATGAAGCGCCGGCTCACCATCGCCCGGGCGCTCATCAACGACCCGCGCATCCTGCTGCTGGACGAGCCGACCACCGGCCTCGACCCACAGGCCAGGCACATCCTCTGGGACCGCCTGTTCCGGCTCAAGGAGCAGGGCACGACCCTGGTGCTCACCACGCACTACATGGACGAGGCCGAGCAGCTCTGCGACCGCCTCGTCGTGGTCGACAAGGGCACGATCATGGCCGAGGGCACCCCGGCGTCCCTCATCCGGCAGTACTCGACGCGGGAGGTGCTGGAGGTCCGCTTCGGCTCCGAGCGCAATGCCGAGGTCGCCCCGCGGCTCGACGGCATCGGCGAACGCGTCGAGGTGCTGCCCGACCGCATCCTGGTCTACAGCGACGACGGGGAGGCCGAGCTCGCCCGGCTGACCGAGCGCGGCCTCCACCCGCTCACCAGCCTGGTGCGGCGGTCGAGTCTGGAGGACGTCTTCCTGCGGCTCACCGGGCGGAGCCTGATCGAATGAGCACCGCCACCTCGGCCGACGAGGGCACGCGGGCCGCGCTCGCCGCCTCGGGACGGCCGCGCCGGTTCGGCGCCTGGTACGTCGCCGAGCACCGCTTCCGGGTGATGCGCTCGTACCTGCAGACCCTGCTCGTCACCGGCTTCGGCAACCCGTTCCTCTACCTCTTCGCGATGGGGGTCGGGCTCGGGAGCCTGGTGAGCGCCCACATGGGCCCCACCGCCGTGAACGGCGTGAGCTACCTGGCGTTCGTCGCCCCCGCGCTGCTCTGCACGGCCGCCGTCACCGTCGGGAGCGAGGAGTTCACCTACCCGATCTTCCTCGGGTTCAAGTGGAATCCGACGTTCACCGGCATCAGCGCCTCCCCGATCGCTCCGGGGCAGATCATCGACGGCGTCGTCATCTCGGTGGTGGCGCGGTTGCTCGGCACGGGCGTCGTCTACTACCTGTTCATGCTGCTCTTCGGGGCGGTGCCGAGCCCGTGGGGCTGGCTCGCCATCCTGGCCGCGACCCTCGGCGGCCTGGCGTTCGGCGCCCCGGTGATGGCGTACGTCTCCACGCTGGAGCAGGACACCGGCCAGATCGCGATGCTGATGCGGTTCGTGCTGCTGCCGATGACGCTGTTCAGCGGCACCTTCTTCCCGCTGGCGTCGATGCCGGTCTACCTGCAGTGGATCGGCTGGATCTCTCCGCTCTGGCACTCCACCGAGCTCGCCCGCGTGTTCGCGTACGGTTACGCCGAGCCGCTCTGGCTCACGTTCGTGCACGTCCTCTACCTCGCGGCGCTGTTCGTCGTGTTCTGGCGTTGGGCGCGCCGGATCGCGCGACGGAGGCTGAACAAGTGACCACCACCCGCGACCCGTTCGTCGAGACCGCCTCCCGGCCGCGTCCGCTCCGTGCGCTCTATGCCGGCAACGCCCGCTCGGTGATGCAGCGCGGCTGGTCCGCCACGCGCAGCACGAACTGGCTGGTCATCGTCTCCGGCTTCTTCGAGCCGATCTTCTACCTGCTCTCGCTCGGCATCGGCTTCGGCCGGCTGGTCGGGGAGGTCACGACCGCCGGCGGCCAGCAGGTGCCGTACGCCGCGTTCATCGCGCCGGCCCTGCTCGCGACCGCGGCGATGAACGGCGCCGTCTACGACTCCACCTGGAACGTCTTCTTCAAGATGCAGTTCGCCAAGCTGTACGAGGGGATGCTGTCGACCTCCCTCGGCCCGCTGGATGTGGCGCTCGGCGAGATCCTGCTGGCGCTCCTGCGCGGCGCGCTGTACGCGATCGGCTTCCAGATCGTGATGCAGGTGCTCGGCCTGAACCTGTCCTGGTGGGCGCTGCTCGCCCTCCCGGCGGTGCTGCTGATCGCGTTCGGCTTCGCGAGCTTCGGGATGGGCATCACCAGCTACATGAAGACGTTCCAGCAGATGGACTGGATCAACTTCATCCTGCTGCCGATGTTCCTGCTGTCGGCGACCTTCTACCCGATCACCGTCTACCCTGCCTGGATCCAGTCGATCATCATGGCCCTCCCGCTCTGGCACGGCGTGGAACTGGTCCGCGGCCTCACGACCGGCGCCGTCGACCTGGGGATGCTGTGGCACGTCCTCTACTTCGCGGTGATGATCGCCCTCGGCCTCATCCTCACCACCCGCCGCCTCCGCGCCCTCTTCCTCGACTGACCACGCGCGAGGGGCACGTCGTTGTCACTTTTCGCGCGCGAAAGTGACAACGACGTGCCCCTCGGGGGAGCGGCGGAGGCTCAGCTGACGTTGTCGGTGAAGTCGATGTCGCGGGTCTCCTTCGACAGCAGCAGTGCGATCAGGGTCAGTACGCCGGCGCCGGAGAGGTAGACGCCCACCCAGACCGTGCTGCCGCCGCCGATCGTCCACAGCCACACCGCGATGGTCGGCGCGACCGCCGCGCCGAGCACGCTGGCCAGGTTGTACGCGATGGCTGAGCCCGTGTACCGGACGTTCGTCGGGAACAGCTCCGGCAGCTCCGCACCCATCGGCCCGAAGGTGAGCCCCATGAGCGTGAAGCCGACGATGAGGAGTGCCATCGTCCCGACCGTGCCGCCGGCGAACAGCGGCACGAACAGCAGGCCGAACAGGATGATCCCGAGCGTCACCCAGATCAGCGTCTTCCGGCGGCCGAAGCGCTCGGCGAGCGGTCCGGCGACGAGGGTGAAGACACCGAAGAACACCACGCCGACGATGAGCATGACCAGGAAGTCGTTGCGCGCGTACCCGAGTCCCGGCACGAAGCCGGCGGCCGAGAACGTCTTGCCGGCCTTCTCGGCGGCGGCCTGCGCGGCTTCCGGGGTCGACGCCGTCGTCCCGTAGGTCAGCGTGAAGGCTGTCATCAGGTAGAACAGCACGTAGGTCGCCAGCATGATGAAGGTGCCGAGCACGATCTGCCGCCAGCTGGTCCGGAACACCCGCGCCAGCGGGAGCTTCGCCACCTCGCCGGTGTCCACGACCTTCTGGAAGGCGGGGGTCTCCACGAGCTTCAGCCGCACGTATAGGCCGACGACGACGAGCACCGCGCTCAGCAGGAACGGCACCCGCCAGCCCCACGCCGCGAACTGCTCCGCGTCGATGGAGAGGCTGAGCACCAGGAACAGCAGGTTGGCGACGATGAAGCCGATCGGCGCGCCGAGCTGCGGGAACGTCCCGTAGATCGCGCGCTTGCCCGCCGGCGCGTTCTCGGTGGCGAGCAGCGCGGCGCCGCTCCACTCCCCGCCGAGCCCGAGGCCCTGGCAGAACCGCATCACCACGAGCAGGAACGGCGCCCAGAACTCCCAGCCCGGCGTCTGCGCGGTCGGGAGGCAGCCGATCAGGACCGTCGCGATGCCCATCGTGAGCAGCGAGCCGACGAGGGTGCCCTTGCGGCCGATCCGGTCGCCGAAGTGGCCGAACAGGATGGAGCCGACCGGGCGCGCGATGAACGCGACGCCGAACACGGCGAACGACGACAGCAGCGCGGCTGTCGGGTCCTCGCTGGTGAAGAACAGCGACGGGAAGACCAGAACCGCGGCGGTGGCGTAGACGTAGAAGTCGTAGAACTCGATGGAGGTGCCGATGAGGCTCGCGAGGATGACGCGACCGCGGGTGTTGGCGGGGGCGGGAGAGGTGACGGAGGCCGTCGTGGACATGCGTGGAGAACTTCCGGTGACGTGACGAGGAGCCGCAGAGCGTGGGCGTCGGTCGGGCGTCGCGCGGGCGGGGAGGGGAACGGGACGCTTGTGGCGTCCCTTTCACCCTATGCCGCCCGCGTGGCCCGGCCGAATCGGGGCGCCCGCCCCGCTCGATAGGCTGAGGGCATGGAAACCCTCTTCGCCGTCCTGCACGTCGTGTCCGCAGTGTTCATCGTGGGGCCGATGGCCATCCTGCCAATGACGGCGATGCGCGCCGTGCGTGCGGGCAACGCCGGTCAGGTGGAGGTGCTCGCGAAGTCGACGAACCTGATCTCGCTGCTGTCGCTGCTCGTGGTCTTCTTCGGCTTCGGCGTCATGGGGCTGGCCGACAAGAAGTACGACCTCAGCATCGCGACGCCATGGATCCTCTGGTCGATCGTCCTGTACGTGATCGCCCTCGGGCTGACGCTGTTCCTGGTCGTCCCGACCATGCGGCGCGCCGCGGAGGCGCTCCGGGCCGTCGACACCGCGCAGGGCGGCGAGGCGTCGACGTATCCGGCCATCGCGGCCGGCTCCGGCGTCGCCAGCCTGCTGCTGGTCGCCGTGGTCGTCCTGATGGTCTGGAAGCCGTAGCCTCGCCTGACCGCTACGCGCGCAGCTCCCGCAGCACGATCGCGGTCGCGAGCGCCGCGTGCGCGGCCTCCTCGCCCTTGTCCTCCTTGGACCCGGGGAGGCCGGCGCGGTCGATGCCCTGCGCCTCGTCGTCCAGCGTGAGCACGCCGAAGCCGACCGGCTTGCCGGTGTCCAGCGCCACCCGGGTGAGGCCGTCGGTCGCCGCCGCCGAGACGTACTCGAAGTGCGGGGTGCCGCCGCGGATGATCACGCCGAGCGCGACCACCGCGTCGGCGCCGGCCTCCAGCGCCGCCTTGCTGACGACGGGGAGCTCGAAGCTGCCAGGGACCCGCACGAGCGAGTAGTCCGCTCCCGCGGCCTCCAGCGTCCGGGTCGCGCCCGCGATCAGGCCGTCGGTGATCTGCTCGTGCCAGGTGCCGGCGACGATGACGACCCGCAGGCCGCTCCCGTCGACGGCCTCGGTCGCCTGGGGTGCTCCGGCTCCGCTCATCGTGCTGTCCTCTCCGCCGCGACAGCGGCGTCTTCCTCGTTCTCGATCTCGGCGATCACGTGACCCATGCGGTCGCGCTTGGTCTCCAGGTAACCCTCGTTGAACACGCCGACGCCGACGACGAGCGGCACGCGCTCCTCGACCGTGATGCCGTGCTCCTCCAGCTGGCGAACCTTCTCGGGGTTGTTGGTCAGCAGGCGAACCGACTCGATGCCGAGGTCCTGCAGGATGGCCGTCGCCGCACCGTAGTCGCGCGCGTCGATCGGCAGGCCCAGCGCCAGGTTGGCGTCGAGCGTGTCGAGGCCGTCCTCCTGGAGCTTGTAGGCGCGCAGCTTGTTGATCAGGCCGATGCCGCGGCCCTCGTGCCCGCGCAGGTAGACGACGACGCCGCCCTCCCGCTGGATGGTCGCGAGCGCCGCGTCGAGCTGCGGCCCGCACTCGCACTTGAGCGAGCCGAACGCCTCGCCGGTCAGGCACTCCGAGTGCACCCGCACGAGCGTGCCCTCGGCGGAGGGCGTGCCCGAGACGATGGCGACGTGGTCGGCGCCGGTCATCCGGTCGCGGTAGGCGCGCATCCGGAAGGTGCCGTTCGTGGTGGGGACGGTCGTCTCGACCTCGAAGATCACCCGCGACGACTCCGGGATGGGAGCCGGGGAGGCGAGCTGCTGGTCGCAGTGGAACTCCTGCAGGTACGCGATCAGCGCCTCGATGGTGATCACCAGGACGCCCTCGCGCTCGCCGAGCTCCAGGAGGCCCGGGAGGCGCATCATCTCGCCGTCGTCCGCGACGATCTCGGAGATGGCGCCGACCGGGTTCAGCCCGGCGAGCTTCAGGAGGTCGACCGCGGCCTCGGTGTGGCCGTCGCGCTCGCGGACGCCGCCGTCGACCGCGCGCAGCGGCATGATGTGGCCGGGCCGGTGGAGGCTGGCGGGCGTCGACTCGGTGTCGGCGAGCACGCGCAGGGTGTGCGCGCGGTCGGCGGCGCTGATGCCGGTGGAGAGCCGGTTGGCCGCGTCGACGCTCACCGTGTAGTTGGTGCCGCGGGCGTCCTCGTTGTTCGCGACCATCACCGGCAGCTCCAGGCGGTCGGCGATCTCGTTCGTCATCGGCGCGCAGATGAAGCCGGAGGAGTTGCGCACGGTCCAGGCGATCCACTCCTGGCTGGCGAGCTCGGCGGCGATGACGACGTCGCCCTCGTTCTCGCGGCTCTCGTTGTCGACCACGATGACGGGCCGGCCGGCGCGCAGCTCGGTGAGGGCCTCGGGGATGGTGGCGAGCGTCATGACGCACTCCGTTCTGTCAGCGTCTGGGTGGCTGCTTCGGTGTCGGGGGAGAAGCGGGCGGCGAAGTCGGGCTCGAGCGCGAGCATCCGCTCGACGTGCCGGGCGAGGATGTCCGTCTCGATGTTCACGCGGTCGCCGGGTACGCGGTCGCCGAGGGTCGTGGCGGCGAGGGTCTCCGGGATGAGCGAGACCTCGAACCAGCCGTCCTCGCGGCCGCCGCCGACGTCGCTCACCGTGAGCGAGACGCCGTCGATGGCGATGGAGCCCTTGCGCGCGACCAGCGGCGCGTGGGCGGGGTCGAGGCTGAGCCGGACGACGCGCCAGGCGCTGCCGTCCTCGATGGAGAGCACGGTCGCGGTGCCGTCGATGTGGCCCTGGACGATGTGGCCGCCGAGGCGGTCGCCGACCTGCGCGGCGCGCTCCAGGTTCACCCGACGCCCTGGTGCGACGTCGTCGAGCGTGCTCATCGCGAGCGTCTCGGCCATCACGTCGGCTGTGAATGTCTCGGCGTCCTGGCCGATCACAGTGAGGCAGACGCCGCTGACCGAGATGGAGTCGCCGTGCCCGGCGTCGCTGACGGCGAGCGGGCCGCGCACGGTGATCCGCATCGCGTCGGCGTCGCGCTCGACGGCGACGACCTCGCCCAGCTCTTCGATGATTCCGGTGAACACGCTCACGCCTCCTGGTGGGTGGTCGGGACGGGCACGGCCCGCAGGTACAGGTCGACGCCGAGCCGTTCGACGTCGAGGACGCGCAGCTTGCGCTGGTCGCCGATGGTCTCCGCGCCGATGTCGCCGAGCGCGAGCTTCGGGCCGCCGAGCAGCGACGGCGCGAGGTAGATGGCGTACTCGTCCACGAGCCCCGCGGCGACGAACGCGCTCGCGAGGGTCGGGCCGCCCTCCACGTAGACCCGGCGGAAGCCGCGCTGATGGAGGTCGGCGACCACCTCGTGGAGGTCGTGGGTGCCCTCGAAGATCACGGGGTGCGGGTGCCGGAACACCGCGGCGTCCTTCGGCACGGCGCGGGTCCCGACGACGACGGGCGTCGGCTGGGTGGCGAGCAGCTCGCCCGCGTCGCCCCGGGCGGTCAGGCTGGGGTCGTCGGCCAGGACGGTGCCGGTGCCGACGACGATGGCGTCGGAGGCCTCCCGCTGCTCGTGCACCCGTTGCCGGGCGGCCGCGCCGGTGATCCACCGGCTGGTGCCGTCCGCGGCGGCGGTGCGGCCGTCGAGGGTGCTGGCCCACTTGACCGTGATGTGCGGCCGACCGAGGCGCGCGGCCGTCAGCCAGTCGCCGAGGAAGCGCTCCGCGTCGTCCGCGAGCACGCCGCCGACGACCTCGACCCCGGCCTCCCTGAGTCGCTCGGCCCCTCCGCTGGAGTGCCGGCCCGGGTCGGCGACCGCGTACACGACGCGGGCGACCCCGGCGGCGATCAGCGCCTCCGAGCAGGGCCCGGTGAGCCCCCAGTGGTTGCACGGCTCCAGAGTCACGACGGCGGTCGCTCCCTGCGCCCCGCCCTCGGGGAGGCTGCTGAGCGCGTCGACCTCCGCGTGCGCGGTGCCCGCACCCCGGTGGAAGCCCTCCGCGATCGTGCGGCCCTCGGCGTCGAGGATGACGCAGCCCACGCGCGGGTTCACGCCGGTGGCCGGGCCGCCCTCGGCGAGCCGCAGCGCGGTGCGCATCGCGGCTTCCCAATCTCCAGTCCGGGTCATCCGGCCGTCGTCCTGTCTCTCGTTGCCGTCGAGACGTGGTGCCGGGGTCACTGAAGCGGAAAGCCCGCGTTCGCGACGGTCGTCACCGACCGCCGACGTGCGCCTCCCATCCGGACTGAGCGCCCAGGCTCCCGCCTGCACGCATTACCGTCGGTACCGGAATTCCACCGGTTCAGCAGGGGGCTCTCGCCTCCCGCTCGCGGACTGTCACCGCCGGTTCGGACTCTCACCGACCCCGGAGCACGTTCTTCTGTTGTCGAGTCTAGATCAACGCCGGATCGCGCGAACTATTCCCCGTGCAGTGTGACGTCACGCTGCGGCGTGCTCGACGTCCTCCACCGGCTCCGACAGATCCGCCAGCGCCCGCGCCGTCCCCTCGTCCACGATCAGGTCGGTGATCAGCCCCGCGGCCAGTGCGCCTCGCAGGCTGTGCACCTTCGACGGCCCCGACACGATGCACACGCGCCGCGGCACGCGCTTGATCAGGTCGATGTCCGGCCCGCTGGCCCGCTCGTTCAGCGGGATGCCGTGGTGGCTGCCGTCCTCGCGGAAGAACACCGTGGCGACGTCGCCGACGACCCGGGACTCGTCCAGCGACGCGTAGTCGTCCGGGTCGAGGTAGCCGCCCGCGTACACGTGCGAGCGCACCTCGGAGAACGGCGAGCCCAGGCCGAACAGGGCCACGTCCATCCGCTCCTGGATGTCGAGGATGCGCCGGGTGCTGCGCTCGCGCCACATCGCCTGCTTGGTCTGCGGGTCGTCGAACAGCGCGGGCACCGGGAACTCCTGGATCGTCCCGGAGTAGGTGTCCCCGAACCGGCGCAGGATCTCCGATGCGTAGAGCACGCCGGTCGTATAGGTGTTGCCCGCGCCGTTGAGCTGCACGAACTCCACGTTGTGCAGGTCCTTCGGGATTAGGTGCCTGCTCAGCGCGCTCATCGTCGAGCCCCAGGCGACCCCGACGGTGGTGTTGGAGTCGATGAAGCGGTCGAGAATCCGTGCAGCCGAGATGGCGACGCGCTCCAGCCGGTCCACGTCGCTGATCGCGCTCGGCATCGGGACGATGTGTGCTCCGATGCCGTAGCGGGAGTGCAGCTCCTGCTGCACCCGCGTGGCGCCCTCGTGCGGCTGCGCGATCTGGATGGTGACCAGCCCGGAGGCGCGCGCATAGGAGAGGAGCCGGGAGACGCTGGACCGCGAGGTGTGCATCTCGTGGGCGATGGCCTCCATCGTCAGGTCCTGCATGTAGTAGAGGTGGCCCGCCTTGAGGGCGTCGCGGACCTTCTCGGGGAGGTTCTGGGTGTCGGGCGCGGACATTCGGGGACCGCCTTCCGGGTTCGGGTGACTGGTGGAGGTGGCGC
Source organism: Microbacterium sp. X-17 (assembly GCF_039615055.1). Lineage (NCBI taxonomy): Bacteria > Bacillati > Actinomycetota > Actinomycetes > Micrococcales > Microbacteriaceae > Microbacterium > Microbacterium sp. X-17. The sequence continues at coordinate 528,738 of NZ_JBDHNI010000003.1, read as the reverse complement.
TGCACGTATGTGCATCCGGCTTGATCGAAGTTGTGCCGGCATCGAAGACTATAGCGAAGCCCACCGCCGTTCAGTAGAAGTTCCAGGAGTCACCGTGACGACGAAGTCGAATGTCCGCCCCGAGATCCAGCAGTTGCGCGAGCGCCCGAGCGCGCAGGTCGTCATCGTGGGCGGCGGCATCAACGGGCTCGGCACCTTCCGCGACCTCGCCCTGCAGGGCGTCGACGTGGTGCTCGTGGAGCGCAACGACTTCGTGTCCGGCGCGTCCGCGGCCTCCAGCCACATGATCCACGGCGGCATCCGCTACCTGGAGAACGGCGAGTTCCGCCTGGTCAAGGAGTCGGTGACCGAGCGCAACGGCCTGCTGAAGATCGCGCCGCACTACGTGAAGCCGCTGCAGACCACCATCCCGATCTACTCCACCTTCTCCGGCATCCTCGCCGCGCCGCTGCGTTTCCTCACCCACAAGCAGGGCAAGCCGAAGGAGCGCGGCGCGTTCCTGATCAAGACCGGCCTGACGATCTACGACACGTTCTCGCGCGAGGGCGGCAGTGTGCCGCGGCACAGCTTCCACGGCCGCCGGAAGTCGCTGGAGACCCTCCCGAAGCTCAACCCCGGCCTCAAATACACCGCCACCTACTTCGACGCCTCGGTGCACGACCCGGAGCGGCTCGCGCTCGACGTCCTCGCCGACGGACTGGCTGCGGGCCCGCACGCCCGTGCGGCCAATTACCTGGAGGCGGTCGGCGCGCAGGACGGCGGTGTGCTCGTGCGCGACAGGGAGACCGGCGACGAGTTCACGCTCACCGCCGACGTGGTCGTCAACGCGTCCGGCCCCTGGACCGACCTCACCAACGCGGCCCTGGGCCGGCCGACGCAGTTCATGGGCGGCACCAAGGGCTCGCACATCGTGCTCGACAACCCCGAGCTGCTGGAGGCCTGCGCCGGCCGCGAGATCTTCTTCGAGAACAACGACGGCCGCATCGTCCTCATCTACCCGCTGAAGGGCAAGGTCATGGTCGGCACGACCGACCTCGAAGCCGACATGGCGGTTCCCGCGGTGTGCACCGAGGAGGAGATCGACTACTTCATCGAGCTGGTCGCGCACGTTTTCCCAACGATCCCGGTCCTCCGTGAGCAGATCGTCTACAGCTTCTCCGGGGTCCGCCCGCTGCCGCACCACGACGACACCGCACCCGGGTTCGTCTCCCGCGACTACCGGATCGTGCCCGGCACGATCGCGGGCCTCGGCGACACCACCGTGCTCAGCCTCGTGGGCGGCAAGTGGACGACGTTCCGCGCGCTCAGCGAGCACCTCGCGAACGAGACGCTGGAGGCCCTGGGCATGCCCCGCACGGTCGCCACCCTCGGCCTCCCGATCGGCGGCGGCGCCGGCTTCCCGGCCACCCCGCAGGCCGAGCGCGACTGGGTGGCCCGCTACGGCGCCGACGTGGGCGCCGCCCGCGCGAGCGCGCTGCTGCAGCGCTACGGCACCAAGGCCGCCTTCGTCATCGACGCGATCGCCGGCTGGGAGGGCGAGGACGCGCCGCTCGCCGCCGCTCCCGCGTACTCCCGCGCGGAGATCGACCACCTCGTGCGCACGGAGCGCGTGGCCCACCTCTCCGACGTGTTCCTGCGCCGCACGAGCCTGGCGTTCACAGGATCGGTCTCGATCCCGCTGGTCCACGAGATCGGCGAAATCGTCGCAAACGCCCTCGGATGGTCGCCAAATCGGCGGTCGGAGGAGGAAGATGCGTTCCAAGCGGAACTGGCAGCCGCCCACCGGGTGAACCTGGCGTCGGGGGACGGGAGCGAAGCCGCGGCGCTCCGATAATGCACGAACGTGCATCGAACGGTCCTTGCCCAGACGGACCCGACCGCAATAGCGTTCGAACGCCCCCTGGCGAGAGCCAACACCATCGCACGACAGGGTGCGGGTCAACTGAACAACTGGAAGGTCAACGTGGACAATATCGGTATTGATTTCCTGTCAGAGTTGTGCGGAACGGCAATGCTGGTGCTTCTCGGTACCGGTGTCGTCGCGAACGTCGCCCTGATCAAGAACAAGGGCTTCAACGGCGGGTTCCTCCTGGTGAACTTCGGCTGGGGCATTGCGGTCTTCGCGGGTGTCAACGTCGCCTACAACTCGGGCGCGCACCTGAACCCCGCCGTGACGCTCGGCCTGGTCGCCAACGGAGCCAAGGCGTTCGGAAGTGCCGCCGCGCACACTCTGGTGCCGGTCAACTTCGTGACAGTGCTGCTGTACATCGTCGCCCAGCTGGTCGGCGCGTTCATCGGCGCCTGCCTGACGTTCCTGGCGTACAAGAAGCACTTCGACGAGGAGCCGGACCCGGGCAACAAGCTCGGCGTCTTCTCCACCGGCCCGGCGATCCGCACCTACGCCTGGAACCTCGTGACGGAGATCATCGGCACCTTCGTTCTGGTGTTCGTCGTCATCGCCTTCGGCCACCAGCCCGGCACCGCTGCCGGCCTCGCCGCCCTCGGAGCCCTGCCCGTCGCCCTCCTCGTGGTCGGCATCGGCGCCAGCCTCGGTGGTCCGACGGGGTACGCGATCAACCCGGCGCGTGACCTCGGCCCGCGCATCGCTCACGCGGTCCTGCCCATCCGGGGCAAGGGCCCCAGCGACTGGTCCTACTCCTGGATCCCGGTCGTCGGCCCGATCATCGGCGGTCTGCTGGCCGGCTGGCTCGCGCTGCTGCTGCTGCCCATCCTCACCAAGTAACACCCGGGGGCCGGCCGGGGGAGACCCCGACCGGCCCTCTTCAGTCCCACCCCCCAAAACAAAGGAGTTACGTATGGCCGACTACGTCGTCGCTATCGACCAGGGCACCACGAGCACCCGAGCGATCATCTTCGACAAGTCCGGGTCGATCGTGTCGAGCGGACAGCTGGAGCACGAGCAGATCTTCCCGAAGGCGGGTTGGGTCGAGCACAACCCGGTCGAGATCTGGAACAACACGCGCGAGGTCATCGGCCAGGCGCTGTCGAAGGCCGACCTCACCCGTCACGACATCGCCGCGGTGGGCATCACCAACCAGCGCGAGACCGCGGTGGTGTGGGACAAGAACACCGGCGAGCCCGTCTACAACGCCATCGTCTGGCAGGACACCCGCACGCAGCCGATCGTCGACCGCCTCGCCGCGGACGGCGGGGTCGAGCGCTTCAAGCAGGATGTCGGCCTCCCGCTGGCGACCTACTTCTCCGGCACCAAGATCACCTGGATCCTGGAGAACGTCGAGGGGGCGCGCGAGCGTGCCGAGCGGGGCGACCTGCTGTTCGGCAACACCGACGCCTGGGTGCTCTGGAACCTGACCGGCGGCCCCGACGGCGGCGTGCACGCCACCGACGTGACCAACGCCTCCCGCACCATGTTCATGGACCTGGAGACCCTCACCTGGCGCGACGACATCCTCGAGGTGTTCGGCGTGCCCAAGTCGATGCTCCCGGAGATCAAGGCCTCGTCCGAGGTCTACGGCACGGTGGAGTCGTCCAGCCTGCTGCGCGAGGTGCCCGTCGCGGGCATCCTCGGCGACCAGCAGGCGGCCACCTTCGGCCAGGCGGCGTTCGATCCGGGCGAGTCCAAGAACACCTACGGCACCGGCAACTTCCTCATCTTCAACACGGGTGAGGAGATCGTCCACTCCAAGAACGGCCTCCTGACGACGCTCGGCTACAAGCTGGGCGACGACAAGCCGCACTACGCCCTGGAGGGCTCGATCGCCGTCACCGGCTCCCTGGTGCAGTGGCTGCGCGACAACCTCGGCATCATCTCCAGCGCCCCGGAGATCGAGGACCTGGCGAAGACCGTGGAGGACAACGGCGGCGCGTACTTCGTGCCGGCGTTCTCCGGACTGTTCGCGCCGTACTGGCGGGCGGACGCGCGCGGCGCCCTGGTGGGCCTCACGCGCTACGTCAACAAGGGCCACATCGCCCGCGCCGTCCTGGAGGCCACGGCCTTCCAGACCCGCGAGGTGCTGGACGCGGTCAACGCCGACTCCGGTGTCGAGCTGTCGGAGCTGAAGGTGGACGGCGGCATGATCGCCAACAACACCCTCATGCAGTTCCAGGCCGACATCCTCGGCGTGCCGGTCGTCCGTCCGGTCGTCGCGGAGACCACCGCCCTCGGCGCCGCCTACGCCGCCGGCCTCGCGGTCGGCTTCTGGAGCGACCTGGACGACCTGCGCAAGAACTGGCAGGAGGACCAGCGCTGGACGCCCAACATGGACGCTGCCGAGCGCGACCGCCAGCTCCGCCTGTGGAAGAAGGCCGTCACGAAGACGTTCGACTGGGTCGACGACGACGTGAAGTAGTCCCTGCACAGCGCCACCGAGCGCCGTCCGGCTCCCGCCGGGCGGCGCTCGTGCGTGGTGCGTGTGGAACCTTGCAGATTCCTCACCCGCGGGAAAGGTTTCCCGCAGTTTGCTGCCCTAACTTCGAAGGATGAGGCATTCCACGGTCGCGCGACCGACCCCGGTACGGCACGGCCGGCTGCCGGTCCGCCGCGCCCGTGGACCGGTCGCGCGGCTGCTCGCGGGCATCGTCGCCGTCGCCGTGGTCTCGGTGGGCGCCGTGGCCGCGTACGCGGTGCAGGACACCGTCCGCTCCCTGAAGCCCTCCGTCCACCTGGTCTCCGCGGCGGGCAAGGCCGTCACGGTGCCCGCTGTCGGCGCGGAGTCCGGCGCGGTCAACATCCTGCTCGCCGGAACGGACACCCGCACCGGCCAGGGCGGCCAGTTCTCCACCTCGCAGGAGCTCGCCGGCAGCTCGGGTGCGGGCAACAACGACGTCACGATGGTCCTGCACCTGTCGGCGGACCACCAGCACGCGACGGTGATCAGCATCCCGCGCGACCTGATGGTGCCGATCCCGTCGTGCCCGACGTCGAACGGGGGCTCGACCTCGCCGCAGGACAGCGCGCAGTTCAACACCACGCTGTCGACGGGCGGCCTCTCCTGCGTCGTGCTCACGGCGGAGGCGCTCACCGGCCTCAGCATCCCGTACGCGGCCGAGATCAGCTTCGACGGCGTCTCGGCGATGTCCAACGCCGTCGGCGGCGTCCCCGTCTGCCTCGCGACGCCGCTGAAGGACCCGTATGTCGGACTGAACCTGCCCGCCGGCCAGCAGACCCTGGTCGGCGCCCAGGCCCTCGCGTTCGTCCGCAGCCGCCACGGCGTCGGCGACGGCAGCGACCTCGGCCGGATCAGCAACCAGCAGCTGTTCCTCTCGTCGCTGCTGCGCACGGTGACGAGCGCCGGCGTGCTGAGCAACCCGATCACCCTGTTCTCGCTGGCGAAGGCCGCGACCTCCAACCTCACGCTCTCGGACACGCTGTCGTCCCCGACGACCCTGGTGTCCATCGGGCTCGCGCTGAAGAGCGTCCCGCTGAGCGACTTCGTCTTCCTCCAGTACCCGGCGATGACGGACCCCAGCAACGTCAACCGCGTCGTGCCGGAGCCGGAGGGCGTCGACGCCCTCAAGCAGGCGCTCTCCACCGACACCCCGGTGCAGCTCACCGGAACGACCGGCAACGGCACGGAGTCGGCCACCCCGGCCCCGTCGGCGACGCCGTCGAGCGCGCCCAGCACGGCCGCGACACCGGCGCCGAGCGCGACGTCGAGCGCCGCGAGCGGCAGCACGCCGGACCCGACCTCCTCGGCGGTCAGCCTCCCGTCGAACGTCACCGGTCAGACGGCCGCGCAGCAGACCTGCACGAAGGGCAACTAGCCCACCTATCTGACAGGACACGCCGCCAAGCGGGCGCGCCGGACGGCGAGTCCTGTCAGTTCGTTTCTGCGACGAGCGCCCTCGGGACGGCGGCCAGCGAGCTCAGCTCGATCACGCGCAGTCGGGCGGCCTCGGCTGCGTCCTCCGCCGTCGGCACGTCCCCGCGCCGGTTCAGCCACACCCCGGTCAGCCCGGCCCGCGCAGCCCCGATCGCGTCGGTGCGGAGCCGGTCGCCCACGTACGCCGCGTCGTCCGGCCGCACCCCGAACACCGAGCACGCGTGCTCGAAGATGCGCGCGTCCGGCTTCGCGACGCCGACCTCGCCGGAGGCGATCAGGTGCTCCATGCGGGTGTCGAGCCCGACCGCCTCCACCTTGCGGCGCTGGAACGCGAGGTCGCCGTTGGTGATGAGTCCGAACCGCACGCCCGGGATCGCCGCCTCCAGCGCGTCTAGGCACGGGATGGCGTCGTCGTGCAGCGACCAGGCCGCGACGTAGTGCTCGAAGTAGTCCGCGAACCAGGCGCTCGCCTCGGTGTCGCTCAGCTCGACGCCGTGCCGGGCGGCGAAGTCGCGGGCGCGCGCCTGGCGCTGCCCCTCGAAGTCGAGCCGGCCCGCGAGGTAGGAATGGTAGTGCTCCTCCTCCAGGTCGTGCCAGAGCGCGGTCAGGTCGACGGCCTCCATCGTGCCGTAGGGCTCGCCGAGCCGGCCGGCGTAGCGCTGGATGCCCGCCGACACCGCGGCGCGGTGCGCGAACAGGGTGTCGTCGAGGTCGAAGAGCACGACGCTCGGGCCGGTCACCGCGCCGCCTGCGGGAACGTGAAGGCCGGCCAGCCGTCCGCGGGCAGCCGCGGGTCGGCGGGCAGGATCGCGGCCTGCCAGTCGTCGCGCCGGACGCCCCGGTGCGCCACGCCGAGCCGGGCGACGCCCTCCCACTGGAAGCCGGCCCGGCGGGCGACGGCGGCGCTCGCGACGTTGCCCGCGTACGCGTGCCACACGACGCGCTGGAGCCCCAGCCCCGTGGTCGCATCGAACGCGTAGTCGAGCACCAGGTCGAGCGCGGCGGCCATCCACCCCCGACCGCGCGCGCCGGCGGACAGCCAGTAGCCGACCTCGCCCTCGCCGTCGTGGAGGTGGTGCAGGCCGATCATCCCGTGCAGGAGGCGCGTCTCCGCGTCGCGGAGCGCCCACGTGCACTCGCGCCCGCTCGCCCAGCCGTCCGGGACGATCCCGGTCACGAACCGCTCCGCGTCGGCGCGGTCGTACGGCGAGGGCACGGTGGTCCACGCGGCGACCTCCGGATCGCGGCAGAACTCCGCGATCCGGTCGATGTCGGCCTCCAGCGGCGCCGACAGAACGACTGGGCCGCCCGCCAGCTCCACCGGGACCGGAGGCATCAGTGCGCCCGTCGCAGCAGGCCGATCGCGTTGAAGGCCTTCGCCAGCGTCCGTTCGGCGACCTCGCTGGCCCGCTCCGCGTTCCCGGCGAGGATGCGGTCGAGCTCGGCCGGGTCGGAGAGCAGGTCGAGCGCGCGCTCGCGGATCGGGCCGAACGTCTCCACCACGACCTCCACGAGGCCCTTCTTGAAGTCGCCGTAGCCCGTGCCGTCGTACTCCAGCTCGATGTCCGCGATCACCCGGCCGGTGAGCGCCGAGTAGATGCTGAGGAGGTTGGAGATGCCCGGCTTGCCCGCGCGGTCGAACGAGACGACCCCGTCGGTGTCGGTGACGGCACGCATGATCTTCTTGCGCGTCACGTCCGGCTCGTCGAGCATCCAGACGATCCCGGCGCCCGACTCCGCCGACTTGGACATCTTCGACTCCGGGTTCTGCAGGTCGTAGATGCGCGCGCCGTCCTTGAGGATCATCGCCTGCGGCACGACGAACGTCTCACCGAACCGGCTGTTGAAGCGCTCGGCGAGATCGCGGGTCAGCTCGACGTGCTGGCGCTGGTCGTCGCCGACCGGCACCACCTCGGTGTCGTAGAGCAGGATGTCGGCGGCCATCAGCACCGGATAGGCGAAGAGCCCGAGCGAGGTCGCCTCGGCGCCCTGCTTGGCCGCCTTGTCCTTGAACTGGGTCATCCGGGCGGCCTCGCCGTACCCGGTGATCGTGTTCAGCAGCCAGGCGAGCTGCGCGTGGGCGGGCACGTGGGACTGCACGTACAGGGTGGAGGCCGACGGGTCGATGCCCGCTGCGATGTACTGCGCGGCGGTGCGGCGCGTCTTCTCGCGGAGCTCGGCCGGGTCCTGCGCGACGGTGATCGCGTGCAGGTCGACCACGGAGAAGAACGCGTCGTGGTCGCCCTGCAGCTCCTTCCACTGCAGCAGGGCGCCGACGTAGTTGCCGAGGTGAAGGGAGTCCGCCGACGGCTGCATGCCGGAGTACAGGCGGGGGAGTGTGCTCATGTCACTGCTTTCGTAGTCGAGAGGGGTGCGGATGCTAGAGGGCGTAGTCGACGACCACGGGAGTGTGGTCCGACCATCGCTCGTCGTAGGCGGCCGCACGGTCCACCGCGTAGTTCTTCACCGTCGCCGCCAGGGCGGGGGAGGCGAGCTGGTAGTCGATGCGCCAGCCGGTGTCGTTGTCGAACGCCTGCCCGCGCCACGACCACCAGGTGTACGGGCCGTCGACCTCGCCCGCGGCCTTGCGGCCGACGTCGACCCAGCCGAGGCCGGCGCCGTCGTTGTAGCGCGCGTCGTCCTCGGCGCCGAGGATGCGGTCGAAGTAGGCGCGCTCCTCGGGGAGGAAGCCCGCCTTCTTGACGTTGCCCTTCCAGTTGCGGATGTCGAGCGTGCGGTGGCCCACATTGAGGTCGCCCATGACGACCGCGTAATCGCTGTGCTTCACGAGCTGCGGGAGGCGGGCCTCCATCGCGTCGAGGAAGGCGTACTTGGCGTCCTGCTTCTCGGTGCCGGCCTCGCCGGAGTGCACATAGGCGCTCACGACCGTGATCACCGTCGGGCCGACCTGGTAGTCGGCCTCCAGCCAGCGGCCCGCGCTGTCGAAGTCGGGGGAGCCCAGCTCGACGCGGTGGATCTCCGCGCGGGGATGCCGGCTGGCGATCGCGACGCCCGCGCGCCCCTTGGCGGTGGCGGGGTCGTGCACGATGTCCCACTCGCCGCCGAGGAGCCCCTGGAGGTCTTCGGAGGAGGCGCGCACCTCCTGCAGCGCGAGGATGTCGACCTCCCTGCTGTCGAGCCACGCGCCCATGCCCTTGCGGAAGGCGGCCCGGATGCCGTTGACGTTGACCGTCGCGATGCGCAGGGGTTTCGAGGGCATGCCTCCAGCCTACCGGGGCGCACCGACAGCACGAGGAGCCGGGAACGTTCCAAACAGGTAGCATCTGACTACTGATACATTAACAAAACACCCGAGGTACCCGATATCGTAACCAGCCCCCAGAATCGAAAGCGTGGCCCCCGAATGAACACCCCGTCGAAGCCCTCGGCCTCCCCTTCCCGTCGCACCATCGTGAAAGGCGCCGCCTGGGCCATGCCCGCCGTCGCGCTGTCCGTGGCCTCTCCTGCCGCAGCGACCTCCCTTCCTCCTGTCACCGTCCTGACGGTCCGGTTTACCCAGCCGCTCTACACCACGACGCAGGGCGGTCAGTTTCTGACCCCGGTCGTCGCTGCGACCGTCTGGGACGCGAAGGGACCCGTGGCGGACTCCTCCGTCACCTTCGTGATCGCGCCGGTCGAGATCAGCGACGGATCGGAGACCGAGGAGGGTGACGACGAGCCGGACGGCAGCGACGTCGTGGCCGCGTTCGGTCGGCTGGGCGGCGCCCCGGCGAACACCGTCACATCGTCGGCCACGGGACTGGCCACCCCCGAGGTCATCTTCGCGGGCGATGTCGCCGGCGTGCTCCGGGTGACGGCAACGGCCCTGGTCAACCGCGGTGGCACCGTGGAGAGCGCGTCGGCCGAGGCCTTTATCCGGATCTCGGCCGTCACGACGACGATCGTGCCGCTGTCCGCCGGCTACCGCGGCACATCGGCGCTGGGCGCGGGCAGCAACACCAACAACCCGATCCCCGCGGCTGTCGCGCTGCCGTCGTCCGCCCCGGACATCACTCTGCTCGGCGCCGGGCTGTACCGCTCGGGATTCGCCCTCGACGCGTCCGGGACCGTGTGGGGCTGGGGCTCCGACCTCTACCGCACCCAGGCGGTTCGCCGCACCCAGCCGATCCCTGTGCCGTTCACGGGGATGCCGAGCGACATCGTGCAGCTCGAAGGCACCTACTACGCGATGTTCGCGCTGACCCGCAGCGGCGAGGTCTGGGGCTGGGGCTACAACCGGGAGGGCCAGTTCGCGGACGGGACGACCGCTGCCACGTACCGCGAGACTCCGGTCCGCATCCCGAATCTCGGCCCGGTGAAGAAGCTGGCCGGCGGCCACTACAACATGCATGCCCTCCTCGAAGACGGGACGCTCGTGAACTGGGGCTACGGCCGGTACGGCAGCCTCGGGGACGGCATCACCACCGTTCACCGGGTCACCACCCCGACGCGCGTGACGGGCTTCCCGGCCGATCGCACCGTGGTCGACGTCGCGGGTCGGTACGACGGTGCGTCGGCCGTGCTGGACGACGGCTCCGTCTGGTCCTGGGGCTCCAACGGCGAAGGGCAGATCGGCGACGGCACGGTCGCTCGTCGCTACGTCCCGACCCAGGTCACCTCCCTCACCGACGCGAAGCGGGTGTACGCCAACTACTGGAACGTCGGTGTCGTCCTCGCCGACGGCACCTGCCGCCTGTGGGGCAACGCCGGCTACTACAACCTGGGCAACGGGTCGACCACCGATCCGCGGGTTCCCGTCGACCCCGGCCTGACGAACGTGGACGCGCTGTCGTGGGGGCTCCAGACCGGCCACGCGCTCCTCACCGACGGCAGCGTTTACGGCTGGGGTTACAACGGGAACTACGAGACGGGAACCGGCGTGCGTGGGAACATCAAGGTGCCGCTTCGCGTCCCCGGCATCGGTCCGGTGAAGCAGATCGCCCAGTCGCAGTACTCGACGTACTTCCTGCCCCGCTAGCCGTCGAGGACGACGCGGTCGAGGAGTTTTCCTCGACGGGGGCGTGGGCGCGCTCCCCCCGCGGGCCGACGCCGCTGTCGTCCAGGAGGTCGTTGAGCCGGTGCTCGGCCCGCTCGACCCTGCGCTGGGCGCCGAGCCGCGCGAGGAACCGCGCGTGCGCCAGCTCGTCCCGCGCGGTCTCGAGCTCGGCCTTCGCGACCAGCACCCGCGCGTCGTACTCGGCGGCCGCGCGCTCGGCGGCGGCCTGCTCCGGTGTGATCATCCTCGGTGAGATCCCGCGGTCGAACATTCCGACCGCGATCCACGACGCCGACAGCAGGATGACGCGCGAGATCAGGTTGAACCAGATCAGCAGACCGACGAACACGGCGAAGGTGGCCAGCAGCGGATTCTTCGTCGCCCCGGACAGGAGGAGGCCGCCGAGCGCGCTCAGCCCGGCCAGCACGCACGAGCCGAGCAGCACGCCGAAGAACAGGTTGCGCCAGGGGATGGAGACCCGAGCCATCACCCGGAACATCGCGCCCAGGGTAAAGATGTTCAGGATCACCGAGATGAGCAGCCCGGAGAACCGGGTGAGCGCCTCCGACCAGAACGTGTCGGCGCTGAGCCCGAGCAGATGGATGAAGAAGGTCAGTGCCTGCGTGCTGATGATCGAGATCAGCGCCGAGAACACCAGCACCAGCCCGAACCCGAGCGCGAGGAAGAGGTCGCGGATCTTCTGCAGGACGTAGTTGGTCGTGTCGCGGCTGAGACCGAAGACCGCGCGCACCGCCTGGCGGGTGTAGTAGAGCCAGCCGATCGCAGTCCAGAGCAGGCTCACCGCGGCGACGATGCCCGACCAGCCGAAGGCCGTCGCCGACTCGAGCTGCTCCGAGTTGATGACGCCGGGGGAGGTGTCGGTCGAGATGAGTCCCGGGATCGCCCGGTTGATGATCGTGACGAGCGACTCGTAGATGTCCGGGTTGCCGCTGAGCCACACTCCGGCCGCGGAGAAGCCGAGCCAGACCGCCGCGAACACCGCGAACAGCGACTGGAAGCCCATCCCGGCGGCGCGGAGGTTCCCGTCGGAGTGCGAGAAGTTGATGTACACGCGGTACGGACGCAGGGCCTGCACCCATTTCGCCCACCGGGAGACCCGGGCGGCCGGCTTCTCGAGCCGCTCCTTCAGCGGTTCGGCCGCGTCGAGGATGCGCTCCTTCAGCGTCTCCTGCGGTTCGACGGAACCCTCGGCGCGCTGAAGCGCCGGATCGGGCTCCGCCGTCACCGTGCCCTCCCCGCCTCGCGACTTCCTGGCCACGCGGCAAGGATATCGACTCCGCACTCGCCGCCGGGACACTCCGGTTTGCGGGTGCGCCCGCAGACGCGGCGAGTCGACGCCCCGAAGCAGAACTGCTACGCTTAACAGGAAACATCTTACCTTGTTACATTGAAAAGGTCCTTATGAATGACAAGCACGTTTTCCCGCCGGCCTCCGCGAGCGTGAGTCGCCGGACGGTCGCCAAGACAGCCGCGTGGGCGGCTCCGGCGATCGCTCTCTCTGCCGCGTCGCCCGCGTTCGCGACGTCCACTGACCCGATGATCCTGTTCGACAAGGACTCGTATGAAGTGAAGGTCGGCGAGACGATCACGATCACGGGGAGGCTGCTTCCTGGCAAGGGAGAGAGTGTTCCCGCCGATTTCCGGTTCAACGTGACCTTTCCCGGGGCGAAGGGATACAGCTGGACCGGCCCGACCGTGGCCGGCGCGACCTTCACGATGACCCTGACGGCCTACGAGCAGGCGACGGACGGCGCGAAGCTGCGGGTGTCGTCCTCGAACTATCCGGTCTATGCGCCGGGCGAGGCCACGATCACCGTGATCGGCGCTCCCGTGCCCACGGCGAGCGGCTCCCTCCTCTTCGACAACCCGCTCTACGTGGTCGAGAGTGGCAAGGAGCTCGGCCTCTCGGGAACCCTCGTGCCCGCCGACGGCACGGAGATCCCGTCCGACATCCGGCTCGAGGCCGTCGTCGAAGACGTCGGCTACACCCTGAGCGAGCCGGTGTCCGTGTCCGGAAACACGTTCTCGTTGAAGGTCGCCGACCAGGGTGGTGCGGCGGGGGCGGTTACCGTCCACAGCCCGAACTACCCCGGATACTCCGCCGCGAAGACGCAGCTCACGGTACTCCCGCCGGGCTACGTCGAGGCCGGCTACGGGATGCTCCCGATCGCCAACACCTGGGTCGCCGCCACCAAGGCGACGGGCGGGCGGGACTCGGCGGTCCGCTGGTTCCGGCCGGCGGCGGCGGGCCCACTCGTCGTGAGCGCGGCGACGCTCGGCAAAGCGTGGCTCGACCTGCGGGTCTCGTTGCAGAACCAGGCCACCTTCACGGACAACTTCCTCACCGACCCGTTCCAGCAGCCCGTGTATACCGGCGCCTTCCCTGGGGGCTTCCCGGCGCTCGCTCTCCGCACGGAGGCCCAAGTGGTCAGCCTGACTGTCGGCGGCGTAGCACACGACGTGAGTCGCGGCATCGGCATGCGGCTCGGTGGGGCGACCGTCACTGGTCCCGGAGCACTCACGGGCTTGGCCGAGCCTGTGGTCGCCTTCTGGCCGAACCGCGACTCGACCGGCGCCGCGACGGCCAACGGCAACGTCTACGCCTTCCTGCCGAGCTCGCTGCCGAAGGGCGCCGTCGGCAGGGTCGAGATCGTGACCTCTGTCACGCGACAGGACGGGGCTCTGACGAGGATCGGCTTCGTGTTCGACTACCGCTACAACTGAGCGCTCTCGGCCCGAAGGCGCCCAGGTCACCCAGGGCGCCTTCGGGCTCACGCGGTCGATAAGCAAATTCTCGGTTTTGGCGGGTAAGATTGGCGTGAGAAATTCTAAACGCCATTGAAAGGCCACCTCTCGTGAACAACACACCCGATTCCGAGGCTCCCCGCCTCGTCTCCCGGCGCACAGTCGCCAAGACGGCCGCCTGGGCGGCCCCGGCCATCGCCCTCGCCGCTGCCTCGCCGGCCCACGCCGCCTCCGACGGCAACGGCACCTCCAGCGGTACCATCGGCTTCAAGGAAAGCTCGTACACGCTGACCGCGAAGAAGAGCTTCTCGGAACTCGCCGAGGGAACCCTGACTCTGACCGGCGGAGAGTTCCCCGCCGACATGCTCCTCGTCGCTACGTGCTCCGACGGCTACGAGGTGCTGGTCCAGCCCGTCGTCAGCGACGGGACCTTCTCGGTGCTCGTGCGAGCGACCGGAGACGGAGATATCGCGGACGGCACGCTGACCGTTTCGAGCTCCAACTACCCGGACTGGAAGTCCGGCACGGTCGTGCTCCAGAAAGAGGCGGTTGCGCCGCCCGTCGTTCTTCCCGCGGGAATCCCCACCATCGTGTGGAACCAGCCCTACTTCCAGACGGTGCCCGGAGCGCTCACGCAGCTCTCCGGAAGGCTTGAACTGCCCGAAGGTACGGTCCTCGCCGATGACTTCACACTCGCTGCCTTCTCGGGCCAGGAGGGCTGGAGCATCTATGACCCTAATCCCCTTACCGCGGTTCACCTCAACAGGAGCGACAACACCTTCACGCTCGTCGTCAAACAGGATATGGTCAGCAAACTCTTCGGAGAGTTCCTCGTCATGAGTGTGGTCACGGATATCAATACCCCCGTGAACGAGATCCCGCTTGCTACGGTCTGGACCTACAGCGGCACGGTTTCCTAGCCCTCGTAGCGGGATCACCGCTACAACTGATCGCTCGTCCGCCGAAGGGGTCCCGGTTTCCCGGGGCCCCTTCGGCATGTGCACCCACGCGCTCCGGGTGACTTCGCACGTCACCCGCTGAGAGTGGCCGCGATCACGGCGAAAAAACACGTATCCGATGAACCTTGCGCGGTTTCACGGTTAGCTGCTAAGATTTCGATAATAAATGTTACAGGGCCGAAAGAAACTCAATGCACCACCCCGACGAGGAGAGCCCGCGACTCATCACGCGCCGCACCCTCGCCAAGACGGCGGCGTGGGCCGCTCACGGTCACCGGAAGGGTCATCCTGCCCCCGGGCACGACGCTGCCGGCCGATTTCACGATCGCCGTACAATCCGCGGTGTCGACCGGGAAGATCGTGGGCTCCCCGGCGATGACCGGGCCCGACACCTTCTCACTGATCCTGACGGCGCCGGCCGGTCAGTCCTTCACATATCTCCTGGCGTTCAGCCCGGGGCACCCGGAGGACGGGTTCCCACTGGTGTGGGCGAGCGACTACCCGCAGAGATAGCCGACCACTCGAAGAAGCAGCCGACCGGCTGCGATATCGGCGTGGACACAATCGAGCCGAGCCATCGTGCCGAATGTGGAACGCACTGACCGACAAGGAAAGGGCTCACTATGAGCGAAACACCGGAGTCGACCTCGGTCTCCTCCTCCATCTCCCGCCGCACGATCGCGAAGACCGCGGCGTGGGCGGCGCCCGCGATCGTCGCGTCGACCGCTGCTCCGGCGTTCGCCTCCTCGCCGCCGCCGACGACGTTGACCGCGACCTTCAACAGGAGCATCTATACGATCGCACCGAGTACGGGTCTTCCCGGCGGTGCGGTGACGGTGACCGTCATCGACCCGAAGGGGCCGGTAGGGAACGCGCAGGTGACGGTCACGATCGTCGATCCTGATGATGTCACCGGCCCTGGTGCGGAGGACGGCACGGGCGAGCCCGGGATCGAGCATCCCGGTGAGGGCGTGGCCGGGCTCGCGCGGCCCACCGCACGCTTCGCAGCAGGGACCACGTACGTCGGCATCACGTCGGCGTCGGGGGTGCTGGTGCTGCCGCAGATCACGTCGGGACCGTGGCAGGGCTCTCTCGAACTGCGGGCCGAGGCGACGGCGGCGGGCAAGACGGCCAGCGCCGCACCCGCCGTCCTCCGTGTCTTCCGGGACGCCGCCATCGTCTCGTGGGGCTACAACTACCTCGGGGTGCTCGGGGCCGGGATCGCCGCGGGTGACTCGACGGTCCCGCTCGGCGTGACGATTCCCGACATCAGCGGCCTCCGGGCCGGCCGTTCGGCCGGTGTGAGCCAGTTCGCGCTCGATCCGGCCACCGGCCAGATCTGGGGTTGGGGCTATGGGATTCCGGGAATCCCCGGTTACAGCCCGCTGAACGCCGAGCCGGTGAGTGTGGGCACCTTCCCCGGCGCGACCGATGTGGTCTCCGGGTACTACGCCCACTACGCGCTGATGTCGGACGGCCGGGTGCTGTCGTGGGGGTACCGTGCCTACGCGATGCTCGGCGACGGGGTCACGACCGACCAGGGCGGCTACAAGCGGACGCCCTCCGAGGTGCAGTTCCCGCCGGAAGCCGGCAAGATCGTCAAGGTCGCGGCCGCGCTGTGGAACGTCTACGCGCTCGACGAGAACGGCGCCGTCTGGTCGTGGGGCGACACCGCCTACCAGGCCCGAGGCGACGGCCTCGCCGTGCGCACCTGGGTGCCCACCCGGGTGAAGCTGCCGGAGGGATATCGAGCGATCGACGTCTCGGCACACTTCTACGGCGGTCACGTCATCATGGAGGACCACACCGTGTGGGGCTGGGGCTGCGGTCTGTACGACATGCTCGGCGTGACCTCCATCGCCGCCCGAGCGCAGGTTCTGCAGGTCCCCGGTGCGACGGACGCGCGGCAGCTCTTCGCCGGCTGGTACAACACGGCGATCGTCCGCAGCGACGGATCGATGCGCATCTGGGGCACGAGTGACCTCGCGTCCAACGGACAGGGCGTGAACGGCGGCTACCCCGTGGGCGTCTTCGACAACGGGCTCACCGACGTGAAGAAGGTCGTGTTCAACACCCACTCGGGCCTCGCACTCAAGAACGACGGCTCGGTCTGGCACTGGGGCTACAACGGCTCGGGCGAGAACGGCAACGGCAACCGCATCAGTCCGGTGCTGCGTCCCAAGCAGGTCGCCGGCCTGGTCGGCATCCGGGACATCGGCACGAGCCAGTACAGCTACTTCGCCGTCACCCGCTGACGCACGGAGAACGACGAAAAGGCGCCCCCGGGAGACCGGGGGCGCCTTTTCGTCGTTCGGGCGAGGTCAGACCTTGCCGCGCATGATGGCCTGCTTGACCTCGGCGATGGCCTGGGTCACCTGGATGCCGCGGGGGCACGCGTCGGTGCAGTTGAAGGTCGTGCGGCAGCGCCACACGCCCTCCTTGTCGTTGAGGATGTCGAGCCGCACCTGCGAGTTGTCGTCGCGCGAGTCGAAGATGAAACGGTGCGCGTTGACGATCGCCGCCGGGCCGAAGTACTGGCCGTCCGTCCAGAAGACCGGGCAGGACGACGTGCACGCGGCGCACAGGATGCACTTCGTGGTGTCGTCGAAGCGGGCGCGGTCGGCGACCGACTGGACGCGCTCCTTGCCCTTCTCCGGCTTCGAGTTGGCGACCAGGAACGGCTGCACCTCGCGGTAGCTCGCGAAGAACGGCTCCATGTCGACGATGAGGTCCTTCTCCAGCGGCAGGCCCTTGATCGCCTCGACGTAGATCGGCTTGGAGATGTCCAGGTCCTTGATCAGCGTCTTGCAGGCGAGGCGGTTGCGGCCGTTGATGCGCATGGCATCCGAACCGCAGATGCCGTGGGCGCACGAGCGGCGGAACGTCAGCGAGCCGTCCTGCTCCCACTTGATCTTGTGCAGGGCGTCGAGGATGCGGTCGGTCGGGTAGAGCTCCACGTCGAAGTCCTGCCAGCGCGGCTCGGTGTCCACGTCGGGGTCGAACCGGCGGATGATGAGCGTCACGGTGAACGACTGGATCGGGGCCTCGGGGGCCGGGGGAGTCTCGAGCACGGCGCTGGACATCAGTACTTCCTCTCCATCGGCTGGTAGCGGGTCACGACGACCGGCTTCCAATCGAGCGTGATGTGGTCTGCCGCGTCGGCGGAGTGCGGGTCGCCGGTGAGGTAGGCCATCGTGTGCTGCATGTAGTTCTCGTCGTCGCGCTTCGGGTAGTCGTCGCGCATGTGACCGCCGCGCGACTCCTTGCGGTTGCGGGCCGAGAAGACGACCACCTCGGCCAGGTCGAGCAGGAAGCCCAGCTCGACGGCCTCCAGGAGGTCGGTGTTGAAGCGCTTGCCCTTGTCCTGCACCACGATGTTCTTGTAGCGCTCACGCAGGCGGTGGATCGTGCCGGTGACCTTCTCGAGCGACTCGTCGGTGCGGAACACCTGGGCGTTCCGGTCCATCTCGTCCTGCAGTTCCTTGCGGATCGCGGCGATGCGCTCGGTGCCCGTGCCGTTGCGGAGCCCGTCGATCATGTCGCGGACGGCCTTGGCCGGGTCCGCCGGCAGCGGGACGGCCGTGGCGGTCTTGACGTACTCGACCGCGTTGTTGCCGGCGCGCTTGCCGAACACGTTGATGTCGAGCAGCGAGTTGGTGCCGAGGCGGTTGGAGCCGTGCACCGACACGCACGCGCACTCGCCGGCGGCGTAGAGGCCGGGGACGACGGTGGTGTTGTCGCGCAGCACCTCGGCGTTGTTGTTGGTCGGGATGCCGCCCATCGCGTAGTGCGCGGTCGGCATGACCGGAACCGGCTCGACCACGGGGTCGACGCCGAGGTAGGTGCGGGCGAACTCGGTGATGTCGGGGAGCTTGGTCTCCAACACCTCCGCGCCCAGGTGGGTGCAGTCGAGGAGGACGTAGTCCTTGTGCGGTCCGGCGCCGCGGCCCTCCGCGACCTCCTGGACCATGCAGCGGGCGACGATGTCGCGCGGCGCGAGGTCTTTGATGGTCGGGGCGTAGCGCTCCATGAACCGCTCGCCCGAGGCGTTGCGGAGAATCGCGCCCTCGCCACGTGCGCCCTCGGTGAGGAGGATGCCGAGGCCGGCGAGGCCGGTCGGGTGGAACTGGAAGAACTCCATGTCCTCCAGCGGGAGCTTCTTGCGCCAGATGATACCGACGCCGTCACCGGTGAGGGTGTGGGCGTTGGAGGTCGTCTTGTAGATCTTGCCGAAGCCGCCGGTCGCGAAGACGATCGCCTTGGAGTGGAAGACGTGCAGCTCGCCGGTGGCCAGCTCGTACGCGACGACACCGGCGGGCTGGTCGACGCCGTCCACCTCGTTCATGATCACGTCGAGGACGTAGAACTCGTTGAAGAAGTTGATGCCGAGCTTGACGCAGTTCTGGAACAGCGTCTGCAGGATCATGTGGCCGGTGCGGTCGGCCGCGTAGCACGCCCGGCGGACCGGCGCCTTGCCGTGGTCGCGGGTGTGGCCGCCGAAGCGCCGCTGGTCGATCTTGCCCTCGGGCGTGCGGTTGAACGGCAGGCCCATGTTCTCCAGGTCGATGACCGCGTCGATGGCCTCCTTGGCGAGGATCTCCGCCGCGTCCTGGTCGACCAGGTAGTCGCCGCCCTTGACGGTGTCGAAGGTGTGCCACTCCCAGCTGTCCTCCTCCACGTTGGCGAGCGCCGCGGCCATGCCGCCCTGCGCCGCGCCGGTGTGGGAGCGGGTGGGGTAGAGCTTCGAGATCACCGCGGTCTTGGCGTGCGGGCCGGCTTCGATGGCCGCGCGCATGCCGGCGCCGCCAGCGCCGACGATGACGATGTCGAACTCGTGGTAGTGGACGCCGTCGATGACGGTGGATTCGGTGGTTTCAGTTGTCACAGCGTTTGGTTTCCGTCAGTCAGTCACTTGGCCGGGCAGAACGAAGGCAGGTCGGCCGCGTGGGCTCCCGCCGGGCACGGGTCGAAGGTGAAGATCACGAGCGTGCCGAGCACGATGAGCACGACGACCGCCGCCAGGACCGCCCACTTGAGGATGCGGTTGACCATGACGTTGTGGGCGTAGTCGTTGATCAGCGTGCGCATGCCGTTGCCGCCGTGGATGAGCGCGAGCCACAGCATGAGCAGGTCCCAGACCTGCCAGAACGGCGTGGCGTACTTGCCCGCGACGAACGCGAAGTCGATCTGCTTGACGCCGTCGCCGAGAACGAGGTTGATCAGCAGGTGGCCGAAGATGAGGATCACCAGCACGAGGCCGGAGGCCCGCATGTAGATCCAGCCCCACTTCTCCCAGTTGACGCCCGTGCGGGCCGGACGGGCCGGCGTGCGCGGAGCCTCGATGGTCGTCACGTCAGTTCACCTCCGAGAAGATGTGGATGAGCTGGGTCGGCACGAAGCCGGCCATGAGGATCACCCAGAGCACGATGACGATCCAGAACATGACCTTCTGGTACTTGACGCCCTTGCTCCAGAAGTCGATCAGGATGATCCGGATGCCGTTGAAGGCGTGGAAGATGATCGCCGCGACGAGCGCCATCTCCCCGAATCCCATGATCGGGTTCTTGTAGGTGCCGATCACCGCGTTGTACGCCTCGGGGCTGACCCGGACGAGCGAGGTGTCGAGGATGTGGACGAGAAGGAAGAAGAAGATGGCGACGCCGGTGATGCGGTGAAGCACCCACGACCACATGCCCTCACGGCCGCGGTACAGCGTGCCGCCCGGCCTCGACTTCGTCGGTTGCAGGGTCCCTGCCGCTTGCTCTGGCACGAACAACCCTCCCTGGTTGCGATCGCTGAAAGTAGGCGCACGAAGCGCGTGGCAAGTCTATGCCGCGGGGCGCGTGCGCGCTGCTTAGGGTGACCTTGGTTATCTCGACGTCGAGATAAATGGGGCGCGGCCGGTTGACCCCGCCGGCCCGCGGCGTACCGTCCGCGGCATGACGCAGGACGAACCGATCATGGACGGCGGGGTGCAGGCCGATCGCGAGGCGAGGATCGCCGGGATCGTCGAGCAGATGCGCGCCGACATGCAGCTCCTTCCGCTGGAGGACAGCGAGCGCGTGCTGCGGCAGCGGCTGGGCGACTCCGGCATCGACGCGACCGATGAGGAGATCAGCCGGATCGCGAGGGACGTGCAGGGCGGCCCCTCCGTGGTCGACTGAGGGCCGCGGGGCCTGCGGCTCAGAGAACGTCGGTCGAGCCGGTCACCTTCAGCGCGTCCACCACGGACTTCACCCGCTGCGCGTTGTCGGTCGTCGTGACCAGCAGCGCGTCGGGCGTGTCGACGATGACGATGTCCTTCACGCCGATCAGGCTGATGACGCGCTTGGTCTGGGTGACGACGATGCCGCTGGAGGCGTCCGCGAGCACGCGGGCGTTCTCGCCGAGGATCGCGAGGTCCGTGGTGCGCCCGCCCGAGTTCAGCTTGGAGAGCGAGGCGAAGTCGCCCACGTCGTCCCAGTCGAAGTAGCCGGGGATGACCGCGAGCCTGCCGGCGGCCGCGGCGGGCTCGGCGACGGAGTAGTCGATCGCGATCTTCTCCAGCTTCGGCCAGATCCGGTCGACGGCGGGGCCGCGGGTGGCCGGGTCGTCCCAGGCCTCCGCGAGCTCGAGGAGCCCGGCGAGGAGCGCCGGCTTGTTGCGCCCGATCTCCTCCAGGAGTAGGTCGGCGCGCGCGATGAACATGCCAGCGTTCCAGAGGTACGAGCCGCTGTCGAGGTAGCTCTCGGCGGTCGGCAGGTCGGGCTTCTCCACGAACGCCTTGACCGCGAGCGCGCTCGGGGCGCCGGTCACGGTCAGCTCGCCGCCGCAGCGGATGTAGCCGAACCCGACGGCGGGCTCGGTCGGCTTGATCCCGATGGTCGTGATGTAGCCGGCGTCGGCGGCCGCGACGGCCTCCTTGACGGTGGAGGCGAACAGCCGTGTGTTGCGAATGACGTGATCGGCGGCGAACGACCCGACGATGACACCGGGCTCACGGCGCTGCAGGATGGCCGCGGCCAGGCCGATGGCGGCGGTGGAGTCCCGCGGCTCGGACTCGAGGACCACGTTGGCGTCGGCCAGCGCGGGCAGCTGCGCCTCCACGGCGGCCCGGTGGGCGCGTCCGGTGACGACCATGATCCGCTGCTCGCCGGAGATCGGAGCGAGCCGGTCCCAGGTGTTCCGCAGCAGGGTCTGACCCGATCCGGTCAGGTCGTGCAGGAACTTCGGGGCGTCGGCCCGCGAGAGCGGCCACAGCCGGGAGCCGATCCCACCCGCCGGGATGATGCTGTAGAACCGGTCGAGCGCGCCAAGAGAAGTCATGACGAAAGGATACCGAGCGGTTCTGGACACCTTCCGTTCACAGCCGGGACATTCCCCACCGCGACACTGAGGTCATGCGGGTCGCCGTCGTCAGCGAGAGCTTCCTCCCCACAGTGAACGGGGTGACCACCAGCGTCCTCCGGGTGCTCGATCATCTGGCCGCGGAGGGCCATGAAGCGATCGTCATCTGTCCGGAGGCCGGGGCACCGGAGGAGTATGCGGGGTACCGCATCCACCAGGTGCCCTCCATCGCGTACCGGCAGTTCCCGGTCGGGCTGCCCAGCCCGCAGGTGCAGCGGATCCTTGCCAGGTTCGAGCCCGATGTGCTACATGCGGCCTCTCCCTTCTTCCTGGGGGCGCAGGCCATCGCCGCCGCCAACCGGGTGGGCGTGCCCTCCGTCGCCATCTACCAGACCGACGTCGCCGGGTTCGCGCGCCGCAACGGGCTCGGGATGACCGCCGCCATCGCCTGGAAGTACGTGCGCTGGGTGCACGAGGGCGCGGATGTCACCCTCGTCCCCTCGTCGGCCAGCGAGTACGACCTCCGCCAGGCCGGGGTGCGGCGGCTGGCCCGCTGGGGGCGCGGCGTGGACCTGGAGCGGTATCACCCGAACAATCGGCGCACGGCCGAAGCCGTCGCCCTGCGGGAGCGGCTCTCGCCGGACGGGGAGGTCGTCGTCGGCTACGTCGGCCGGATCGCGCCGGAGAAGCAGGTCGAGCGGCTGCGTGTGCTGCGCGGGCTGCCGGGGGTCTCGGTCGCGATCGTCGGGGACGGGCCGTCCCGGGAGGCCGTCGAGCGGCAGCTCCACGGCGTCCCGACCATCTGGCTCGGCCGGCTCGGGGGAGCCGACCTCGCCGCCGCTTACGCGGCCTTCGACGTGTTCGTCCACACCGGCTCCGAGGAGACGTTCGGGCAGACGGTCCAGGAGGCGCACGCCTCCGGACTGCCGGTGGTCGCCCCGCGCGCCGGCGGCCCGATCGACCTCGTCGAGCACGGCGTCGACGGGCTCCTCTTCCCTCCGGCCGACGACCGCGGACTGCGCGCCGCCGTCTCCATGCTCGCCACCGACGCGCCGCTGCGCCTGCGGATGGGGGAGGCCGGCCGGCGGCGCGTGCTCGGCCGCGGCTGGGACGTGCTCTGCTCCGAGCTCGTCGGGCACTACGAGCAGGTCATCCTCGACGCCTGCACCGGCGCCCGCAGCGCTGGGGCCGAGCGCACCGGCGGGCTGCGCGCGTACAGTTAGGTGGCGCTGCCGCCCGGGTCGCCGGGCGTCGGCCACCTCACTTTTTTCCGCGCACCAGGAGGTGAACCTTGGCGAACCTGAACCGACGCGGCATCCCGATGCCCTTCGTGTCGCGAGCCCGGCGGGCCGATCCTCCCAGTTCGCCTGAGCCCGTCCTGACCGAACCGAGGGCCGCCTCCCGGTCGAGCATGGTGGACAGCGCGATCTACGCGGACGGCGTGCGGGTCGCGTCGCCGCGCACCCTGGCCGAGACCTACCGCGCGCTGGACGACACCCCGGGCGGCGTGGCCTGGATCGGGCTGTACCGGCCGACCGAGCAGGAACTGATGTCGCTGGCGGAGGAGTTCAGCCTCCACCCGCTGGCGATCGAGGACGCGATCGTCGCCCACCAGCGGCCCAAGCTGGAGCGGTACGACTCCGTGCTGTTCGTCGTGCTGAAGGCGGCCAGCTACCTGGACGTGCCGGAGGAGGTCGACTTCGGCGAGCTGCACCTCTTCGTCGGGCCGAACTTCGTCATCACGGTGCGGCACAGCGAGTCGCCCGACCTCTCCACGGTGCGGCACCGGATGGAGCGCGAGCGCGACCTCCTCGCGCTCGGCCCGCAGGCCATCCTCTACGCGATCATCGACGCCGTCGTGGACGCGTACAGCCCGGTCGTCGCCGGGCTCGCCAACGACATCGACGAGATCGAGACCCAGGTGTTCGGCGGCGACGTGCTGGTCTCCCGGCGCATCTACGAGCTGTCGCGGGAGGTCATCGACTTCCAGCGGGCGACGCATCCGCTGTCGTCGGTGATGGTCGCGCTGGAGCGGGGCTCGGCGAAGTACGGCGTCACCGAAGAGCTGGAGCGGCGGCTGCGCGACGTGGCCGACCACCTCACGCAGGTCAACGAGCGGGTGGACGGCTTCCGCTACCTGCTGCGCGACATCCTGACCGTGAACTCGACGCTGGTCTCCGAACGCCAGAACGAGGAGATGACGCGGCTGGCGCACTCCACGCACCGCCAGGGCGAGGAGGTCAAGAAGATCTCCTCGTGGGCGGCGATCCTCTTCGCGCCGACGCTGATCGCCGGCATCTACGGGATGAACTTCCACAACATGCCGGAGCTGTCATGGCCGCTCGGGTATCCGCTGGCGGTGCTCGCGATGGTGGGGTTGAGCACGCTGCTGTACGTGGTGTTCAAGAAGCGCGGCTGGATGTAGCAGCGCGTCTCCTCCCGTACGTGTGGTCAGCCGATCCAGCTCATCCCGTTCCAGCCCGAGCCGATCGGATACGGGTCGCCCCAGCCGCCGTCACCATCGGTCGGGTAGAGCCACAGGTCGCCGCCCGAGTCACGGGCGATGACGTCGGTGGTTCCGTCGCCGTCGAAGTCGCCCACGGACAGGATCGCGCTCATGCCGTTCCAGCCCCAGCCCACGGCCGTCACGGACGTCCAGCCGGCCGGGCTGTGGCCGTAGAGGAGGAGACGGCCGCCGGCGTCCCGCGCCAGGAGGTCGGGCGAGCCGTCGCCGTCGAAGTCGCCGGGGGAGAACACGGCGCTCATGACGCCCCAGCCCGAACCGACGACAGCGGGTGAGCCCCAGCCCCCGTGCCCGTCGCCGGGATAGAGCCGCAGGGTGCCGTCGGTCGCGATTCCCATGACGTCCGGGTTCCCGTCGCCGGTGAAGTCGCCGACCGCGATGATCGACCGCATGATGTTCCAGCCCGTGCCCACGAGCGAGCGCGTCCCCCAGCCGCCGGAGCCGTCGCCCGGGTACAGCCAGAGGGCGCCCGCGGAGTCGCGCGCCAACAGATCGGGGTGCCCGTCGCCGTTGAAGTCCCCCGGTGCGATGACGGCGGTCATCAGGTTCCAGCCGGAACCGACCTGCGTCGCCGCAGGGCGGCCCCAGCCGCCGCTGCCGTCGCCCCGGTACAGCTGCAGCCCGCCGGCCGCGTCGCGTGCCATGACGTCGGGGTGCCCATCGCCGTTGAAGTCGTGCAGGCGCCAGACCGTCGCCGTCACGGTGAAGGGGTTGCTGTCGCCCTGCGTGCCTCCACCGCCTTCGGTGGCGTTCTCGAGCAGATGGAGCACGTGGTCGCCCGGTGAGGTGCCCGGGGGGATGGTCACGCTCACGGTCGCGCCGCCGACGCGGTCGGTCAGGCCGCTGAACAGCAGCGGCCCGTTCATCGAGTCGAGGCGGAGCGAGAACCAGTTCTGCCGGGTGAGGCCGGTGACCGTCGCGG
Organism: Microbacterium sp. X-17; assembly: GCF_039615055.1. Classification (NCBI taxonomy): domain Bacteria; kingdom Bacillati; phylum Actinomycetota; class Actinomycetes; order Micrococcales; family Microbacteriaceae; genus Microbacterium; species Microbacterium sp. X-17. The sequence continues at coordinate 503,441 of NZ_JBDHNI010000003.1, read as the reverse complement.
TGAGGGCCGATCCTCCGGCGACGGAGGTGGGAGTCACCGTCAAGCTGAAGTCGATGTAGAAGCGGAACGCGATGATGCCGAGCCCGGACGTCCCACTGCTGCTCGTCACGGGGATCCCCGGAGCGACATAGCCGGATCCGCCGCCACCGGCACCCGCGGAGGTCGTGCCCCCTGCCGCGTAGACGCTGCCGCCCCCGCCGCCGGTGTAGCCGCCGCCACCGCCTCCCGCGCCCGGCGCGCCGTAGCCTCCGAGTGCGGGCTGGATGACGCCGTTGGACACGGACGCCGTGGCGCCGCCCGCCGACCCGGTCGTCTCCGGGGTGCCGGTGCTGCTCGTTCCCGGCGTTCCCGGCGTGGTGCCGGAGGCGCCGCCGCCGACCGCCTGCGGGTTGGTTCCGGCTGCGCCGCTCGTGCCCGCGACGGCGGTTCCGCCCGTGTTCACGTAGCCACCGGTGCCGCCGATCGTCGTCGTCGTGGTCTGGCCGGTGGTGTCGCCGCCGTTACCGCCGCCGCCGCCCGCGACCGCGAGGAGGGTGTTGCCGGCGGCGAGGTAGGTGCCGCCGCCGCCCGCGTTCTGCGTGCCGACCGGCGCCGCTGCGCTGCCGAGCCCGTTGCCTCCCACCAGGTACGTCAATGTCTGGCCCGCGTAGGTCGTGCCCAGGTCGATCACCATGTGACCGCTGCGTGAGCTGGTGGGCGCGCCGATCGGTGTGCTCGCACCTCCGCTGAGCTCGACGGTGAGCTTGCTGATCCCGGCGGGCACCGCGTAGGAGCCCTGTGTGCCGGTGTAGTAGAAGAAGTCGGTGGTGACCGTACTCGGCTTCGCCGTGGCGGCGTGCGCCGGACGTGCCTCGAGCGATCCTGTGGCGAGAACTGCGGCTCCCGCCATCGCGACAGTGAGCGCGATGCCGAGGCCCGCTCGTCGCGCACGTCGAACATTCATGAGAACCCCCTCAGAAACCCGCATCTACCGGGGACAATACCAAATCGACGCCCCTCGTATGCGGGTGAACGCAATCGACATTCCGGCCGGTATGTTGATATCCGCGCCGCCGCACTCGGACCGGCGGGAATTCAGGGGGTTCACGTGGGCGCACGTCTGCGTCGGTCGTTCGTCGGTCTCGTCGCGGTGATCGCGGCAGCTGTTCTGGGCGGAGGGCTGCTCGGCGCTCCTGCGCAGGCGGCCGCTCCAGCGCCCAACCTCATCGGCGCGGGTGCGGTGACGGTCGACTGCTCGAGCCTCCAGGGCGGCAGCTACACCTCGATCCGGGTGACGGCGACGGTGGCGGGCGCGACCCCGGGCGGTGCGTACGTGTTCGGGATCGACCAGGGCGGCCCGGTGCCGACGACCCCGGGACGGGTGATCGGCTCGGGCTGGACCTATCGGATGACGGTGGTGTCGTGATGACGCGGACTCGTACGAGGAGGCCGGGTCGCGCGGCCCTCGCCTCCGCCCTCGCCCTGGCCGTGGCCGTGGTTCTCGGCGGGGCGTTCGTCGCGCCCGCTGGTGCGGCCTCCACGGTATCGCCGCCGTTCGTCGCTGTGGCCGCGACGGTGGACTGCAGCGCGTTGTCGAACGGCGGATACCGCACGCTGAGGCTCACGGCGACCTTCGCCGGCCTGACGCCGGGCGACGCCTATCAGGCGAGCCTTCAGCGCTCCGCCGGGGAGTCGACCCCGTACCAGCCGGGGGCCGTCGCCGTCGACGCTCAGGGCGGAGGCACGGCGGACACCACGTTGACGTCGGTGTATGTGAAGTCGAACTACCCCTTCGTCGCCGAGCTCTGGCATGCTGGCGCGGTCGTGGCCACGGCCCCGGTGACGACGAACGACTGCGAGAGCGGAATCTCCCCCGCCGGCGCGCCGACGGTCGGGTATGACTGCCCCTCGCGCTATCTGACCCCGCACGGGGTGGAAGGCACCGCGATCCGCGTCCAGGGCACCCTGAGCGGCTACCTGGCCGGACATGCCTACACGCTCAACGACGTGAGTGGGACCCGGACCGCTACCGCCGCTCCCGACGGCACGTTGACGTTCGATCGCACAGTGGACTACCCCGCGCCGCAGCTCTCGGGACGGGCGCTCACCTGGACGGTGACGGCTGTCGGCCGCCAAGGCGACGTCGCCCAGGGCACCGTGACGGCGACCGACACCTGCCCGCCCCTCGCCGCGGGAATCCACGCGAAGTCCCACGACTCCGACATCACAGGCGACGGTTACGGCGACCTCCTCGCCATCGACGGCGGCGGGCGCCTGCTGCTCTACGCGAACGGCATCCGGTCGAACGCCGGCGGAGCGCCCTTCAGCACCGGCCGCGTCGTCGGCTCCGGCTGGAGCCTCCCTGCAGGCCCCAAGCTTCCCGCGCTCGGCGACATCAACGGCGACGGCTTCGCCGACCTCGTGGCCATCCGCAGCGACGGCGCGCTGGTCGAGTACCCGAACGGCATCGCGCACTCCGCGACGGGGTCGCCATACTCGAGCGGGCTCGTGATCGGAAGCGGCTGGTCGAACTTCTTCACCCTGGCGGTGGGCGACATCAACGGCGACGGCTACGCGGACATCGTGGGCAGCACCCCCTGGGGCTGGTACCAGTACCTGAACGTGTCGGCCAGCGACCCGCAGCATCGCCCGTTCGTGTCGGGCTCCCTTCTCACCGATCAGATCGCCGCAGGCCCTGGCCAGGTGCTGGGCGACCTCAACGGCGACGGTTACGCCGATCTCGTCGACGCGATACACGCGGTGCACCCGAATCGCACGACCGCCGGCACCCCCGGGTTCGGGTCGTTGCTGTCGGACGCGTGGATCCCCCAGGTCGCCGACGGCGGCCAGGCGTGGCGGGGATGGTCGATCGCCGACGTGGAGGGCACGGGCCGCTCAGGCCTCCTGATCGCCAGCCCGAACGGCAACGGGCAACTCGTCTACGTGCCGAGCCCGCTCGACGGCCAGAATGGGACGCCGGCCTCCCGCGTCGTCGGCTCGGGCTGGAACGCTATGCAGTCGATCATCGGCTGAGCGACGGACCGCTTTTCCCATCACCTGCGGCGTCAGGATGTAGGCCTGCTCAAATGAGCAGTCGCCAACCGCGCGCGCGTTTGTAACGCTTGCATGAAGAAGCCGGATTTTCGATCAGAGCCGTTCGTCACATTCGGTAACGTGCAATGCATACACTGGCCGTCCGGCACCCGAGGCGGCCTGCATCTTGGAGGACAACCTTGACAATCACAGCTCGTAAGGCCGGCCTCGTCGGCCTTGCGGTGACCGGCGTCGTCGCGCTGCTCGCCGCGTGCTCGGCTGCCCCGTCGTCGACCTCGACGACCGGTGCGGCGAACAGCAAATTCCTGCCCTGCATGGTCTCCGACTCGGGCGGATTCGACGACCACTCGTTCAACCAGCTCGGCTACGAGGGCCTCCAGCAGGCCGCGGGCACCCTTGGTGTCAAGTACAACAAGGCCGAGTCGAAGAGCGAGAACGACTTCGCTCCGAACATCCAGAGCATGGTCGACGCCAACTGCAACCTCATCGTGACGGTCGGCTTCCTGCTCGCCGACGCCACCAAGAAGGCCGCTGCGGCGAACCCGGACGTCTCCTTCGCGATCATCGACGACAGCTCGATCACCGCGAAGAACGTCAAGCCGATCATCTTCGACACCGCGCAGGCCGCCTTCCTGGCCGGCTACGCCGCGGCGAGCTACTCGAAGACCGGCATCGTCGGCACCTTCGGCGGCATGCAGATCCCGACCGTCACCATCTTCATGGACGGCTACGCGGACGGCGTGAAGTACTACAACCAGCAGAAGGGCAAGAACGTCAAGGTCGTCGGCTGGGACGTCGACAAGCAGAACGGCTCCTTCACCGGTGGCTTCGACGCCAACGAGACCGCGAAGAACACCGCTCAGGGCGTCATCGACCAGAACGCGGACGTCATCATGCCCGTCGGCGGACCGATCTACCAGTCGGCCGCGCAGGCCATCCGCGACTCGGGCAAGCCGATCGCGATGATCGGCGTCGACGCGGACGTCTACATGTCCGACCCCACCGTGAAGGACCTGCTCCTCACCTCGGTGATGAAGGGCATGAAGCCGGCCACCAACGACGTGGTCACCCAGGCCGCGAAGGGCAAGTTCGACAGCACGCCGTACGTCGGCACGCTGAAGAACGACGGCGTCGGCCTCGCTCCGTTCCACGACTTCGCGTCGAAGGTGAACTCGGGCCTGCAGGGCGAGATCGACAAGATCAAGGCCGGCATCATCGACGGCTCGATCAAGGTCACCTCGCCGTCGTCGCCGAAGCAGTAACCGGCGCGGACGAACACTCGACGGGGAGGTCAGCGCACGCTGGCCTCCCCGTCGCACGTCCACCGCACGCCCGGCCGCACCTTGTCCCGGACGCTCGTTTGAGCACACACTGACATATGCGCAGAAAGGTAGTGTGAGGATGCGCAGCGCGGCCACCAGCGGTCTTCGCGTGCCATCCCCCTCACCAAGCTCTGTGCTCCCCCCGGGCGAGTAGAGAAGGAACCCACCCGAATGAAGCTCGAACTTCGCGGCATCACCAAACGGTTCGGTGCCCTGGTCGCGAACGACCACATCGACCTGACCGTCGAACCCGGCGAGATCCACTGTCTGCTCGGCGAGAACGGCGCAGGCAAGTCCACCCTGATGAACGTGCTCTACGGCCTCTACCAGGCCGACGAGGGCGAGATCCTGCTCGACGACGTCGTCCAGCACTTCGCGGGCCCGGGCGACGCCATGAAGGCCGGCATCGGCATGGTCCACCAGCACTTCATGCTCATCCCCGTCTTCACGGTCGCGGAGAACGTCATGCTCGGCCATGAGCAGACCAAGCTCGGCGGCCGCCTCGACCTGAACGCGGCCCGCGCGAAGGTGCGCGAGATCTCCGCCAGGTTCGGCTTCCACGTCGACCCCGACGCCCTCGTGGAGGACCTCCCGGTCGGCGTCCAGCAGCGCGTCGAGATCATCAAGGCGCTGTCGCAGAACGCCAAGGTGCTGGTCTTCGACGAGCCCACCGCGGTGCTGACCCCGCAGGAGACCGACGAGCTGATGGCGATCATGCGCCAGCTCAAGGAGCAGGGCACCGCGATCGTCTTCATCACCCACAAGCTGCGCGAAGTGCGCGAGGTCGCGGACCGCATCACGGTCATCCGCCTCGGCAAGGTGGTCGGCGAGACCGAGCCCACCGCGACGAACGCCGAGATGGCCTCCATGATGGTCGGCCGCGCCGTGTCGCTGACGGTCGAGAAGGAGGCGGCCACCCCCGGGGAGCCCGCGCTCGTCGTCACGGACCTCTCGGTCATCGACCCGATCGGCCAGCTCGTCGTCAACAAGGTCAGCTTCGAGGTCCGCGCGGGGGAGATCCTCGCGATCGCCGGTGTGCAGGGCAACGGCCAGACCGAGCTGACCGAGGCGATCCTCGGCCTCCAGCCGCGCGTCGAGGGCCGGATCCTGCTCGACGGAACGGAGATCCAGGGCCACAGCCCGCGCAAGGTGCTCGACGCCGGCGTCGGCTTCGTGCCGGAGGACCGCAACGAGGACGGGCTGGTCGGCGAGTTCAGCATCCAGGAGAACCTGATGCTCGACCGCTCGACCGGGGCGCCGTTCGTCAAAGGCGGCAGCATCCAGTTCTCCTACCTCAAGCAGTTCGCCGAGGAGAAGGTGTCCGAGTTCGACGTGCGCACGCAGTCGATCGAACAGAAGGTCGGCCGGCTCTCCGGCGGCAACGCGCAGAAGGTCGTGCTCGCCCGCGAGCTGAGCCGCGAGCTGCGGCTGTTCGTCGCCGCGCAGCCGACCCGCGGCCTCGATGTCGGATCCATCGAGTTCGTGCACAAGCGCATCGTCGCCACCCGCGACGCGGGCGTGCCCGTGATCGTGGTCTCCACCGAGCTCGACGAGGTGGCGGCGCTCGCCGACCGCATCGCGGTGATGTACCGCGGAGGCATCGTAGGAATCGTGCCGGGGGACACGTCGCGTGACGTCCTCGGCCTGATGATGGCCGGCGAGTCGCCGGAGCAGGCAGGAGCAGCAGCATGACCGGGACCCCGACGCCCAGCCAGCCGGTGGCGACGCCCGAGCCCGCGCAGCCGGGACAGCCGGTGCAGCCGGGTCAGCCCGCGGCGAAGCCGGAGCACGACGACCGCTGGAGCAGGGCGGTCCGCGACATCATGGGCGGCCCGGTGATCATCTCGGTCCTGGCCGTCGTGCTGGCGCTCATCGTCGGAGGCATCCTGATCGCGCTCACCGACCCGGGAGTGCAGAAGGCCTCCGCCTACTTCTTCGCCCGGCCCGGCGACACCCTGTCCGCGATCTGGACGTCCGTCTCCAATGCGTACACCTCGATGTTCCAGGGCTCCATCTACAACTTCGGCCGGCCGACCTTCGCCGCGGGCATCCGCCCGCTGACCGAGACGCTGACCTTCGCGACCCCGCTGATCGTCGCCGGCCTCGGCGTCGCGCTGGCGTTCCGGGTCGGCCTGTTCAACATCGGTGGTCAGGGACAGCTCCTGATCGGCGCGGCGGCCGCCGCCTGGGTCGGCTTCTCGTTCGACCTGCCCCCGGTCATCCACCTCGTCGTGGCGGTGCTCGCGGGCATCGCCGGCGCCGCGGTCTGGGCCGGCATCGTCGGCCTCCTGAAGGCGAGGACGGGCGCGCACGAGGTGATCGTGACGATCATGCTCAACTACATCGCGTTCTACCTGATCTCCTACATGCTGCGGACCAAGGGCCTGCTGCAGGCCCCCGGGTCGAACAACCCGAAGGCGCCGCCGATCCACGGCAACGCGGTGCTCCCGCCGCTGCTCGGCGTGCAGTACAACCTGACCTGGGCGTTCGTGCTCGTCATCGCCGCCACGGTGTTCGTTTGGTGGCTGATCAACCGCTCCAGCCTCGGCTTCCGCTTCCGCGCGGTCGGCGAGAACCCGAACGCCGCACGCGTCGCCGGCATCAACGTCAAGAACATCTACGTCTACGCGATGCTGCTCGCCGGCGCCCTCGTCGGCGTCGCGGGCGCGAGCCAGGCGCTCGGTGTCTTCCCGGCCGGCATCAGCTCGGGTGTGGACGCGGGCATCGGCTTCGACGCGATCACCGTCGCGCTGCTCGGCCGGTCCCGGCCGTGGGGCGTCTTCGTCGCCGGTCTGCTGTTCGGTGCGCTGAAGGCCGGCGGCTACACGATCCAGGCCGGGGGCATCCCGATCGACATCGTGCTCATCATGCAGTCCCTCATCGTGCTCTTCGTCGCCGCGCCGCCGCTGGTGCGCGCGATCTTCCGCCTCCCGACGCCGGGGAGCGCGCCCCGGAGACAGCGTCCCATCGTCACGAAGGAGGTGGCGGCCAAGTGACCACCGCAGCCCCCGTCATTCCCGACTCCTCGCCCATCGTCCTGGAGAAGGCCGAGGTCCGGTCCTGGAAGGCGCCGATCGCCCTCGCCGTCTTCGTGGTGATCAGCATCGTGCTGTTCTTCGGCTTCGCCCGGCACGGCCAGAGCACCTTCCGGTTCTCGGAGGCGTCCGACGCCATCAAGCTGCCGAACCTCACGGTCGACACCTTCACGACGACGACTGTCGTCACGATCCTGCTCGTCCTGATCACCGCGTACAGCGCCTGGCTGTCCTGGAAGGTGCGCAAGACGCCGATCTGGCTGGTCATCGTCTACGCGCTGCTGTTCATGTTCGCGTTCCTCGCCTGGGCGGGGTCCGGCCAGCTCCCGGTGCCGGTCACCGGCCTGCTGCTGGGCACGATCAGCCTGTCGGTCCCGCTCGTGTTCGGCGCCCTCGGCGGCGTCATCTCCGAGCGCGGCGGCGTCGTCAACGTGGCCATCGAGGGCCAGCTTCTCGCCGGCGCGTTCGTCTCGGCGATGACGGCGACGATCACCGGGAGCTGGCTGGTCGGCCTGTTCGCCGCGATGGTCGCCGGAGTGCTCGTCTCCTTCGTGCTCGCCGCGTTCTCGATCAAGTACCTGGTGGACCAGGTGATCGTCGGCGTCGTGCTGAACGTGCTGGTCACCGGCCTCACGAGCTTCCTCTACTCGGCGGTGCTCGCGGGCGACCCGCAGATGCTCAACCACCCGCCGCGCCTGCCGGACTGGCCCATCCCGATCCTCAGCGACATCCCGGTCATCGGCAAGGTGCTGTTCGATCAGACGATCATCGAGTACCTCATGTACGTCGCGATCTTCCTGGTCTGGTTCGGGCTGTTCAAGACCCGCTGGGGCCTGCGCCTGCGCTCGGTCGGTGAGCACCCGGAGGCCGCGGACACCGTCGGCATCAACGTCAACGGCACCCGGTTCTGGAACGTCTCCCTCGCCGGCGCGGTCGCCGGCCTCGGCGGCGCGTACTTCACGCTCGGCTCGGTGGGCGCGTTCTCCAAGGAGATGACCGCGGGCCAGGGCTTCATCGCCCTCGCGGCCGTCATCTTCGGACGCTGGGACCCGATCCGCGCGACCCTGGCCGCGCTGCTGTTCGGCTTCGCCACCAACCTCCAGAACGTGCTCGGCATCATCGGCTCGCCGGTTCCGAGCGAGTTCATGCTGATGCTGCCGTACGTGGTCACGATCTTCGCGGTCGCCGGCCTCGTCGGGGTGTCCCGCGCCCCGGCCGCGGACGGCAAGCCGTACATCAAGTCATGACCGACGCGATCGACTGGCCGGCGCTGCGCGCCGCCGCGAACGAGGCGATGACGCACGCCTACGTGCCGTACTCGCAGTTCCCGGTCGGCGCCGCGGCGCTGGTCGACGACGGCCGGATCGTCAGCGGCTGCAACGTCGAGAACGCCAGCTACGGCATCACCCTGTGCGCCGAATGCGGCCTGGTGTCGTCGCTCGCGATGACCGGGGGAGGGCGGCTCGTCGCGTTCACCTGCGTGAACGGCGACGGCGACACCCTGATGCCGTGCGGCCGCTGCCGCCAGCTCCTCTACGAGCACTCGGCCGAGGGGATGCTGCTGGAGACGGTCTCCGGCATCCGGACCATCGACGAGGTGCTGCCCGACGCGTTCGGGCCGCGCCAGCTCGCCGCGTACGCGGAGGAGCACGGCGCCGCCGAGCGCGACGCCGACTGACCGAACGACCACCGAGCAAGAGGGTTACATCTTCGTGAGCACCGCAGGAGCGGTCGAGGCGTTCGACGCCGTCGACCTGATCAGGACCAAGCGCGACCGTGGCGAGCTGACCACGGCGGAGATCGACTGGCTGGTGGACGCGTACACGCGCGGCTACGTCGGCGACGAGCAGATGTCGGCGATGACGATGGCGATCTTCCTGAACGGGATGACCCGCCGTGAGATCCGGGACCTCACCCTCGCCATGATCGCGTCGGGCGAGCGGATGGACTTCTCCGGCCTCGGCAAGCCGACCGCCGACAAGCACTCCACGGGCGGCGTCGGCGACAAGATCACCCTGCCGCTGATGCCCCTCGTGGCGTCGTTCGGCGTCGCGGTGCCGCAGCTCTCCGGGCGCGGCCTCGGCCACACCGGGGGCACGCTCGACAAGCTGGAGAGCATCCCGGGCTGGCGCGCGAACCTCAGCAACGAGGAGATGATCGCGCAGCTCCGCGGCCCGGGCGGCGTGATCTGCGCGGCCGGCTCCGGGCTCGCGCCCGCCGACGGCAAGCTGTACGCGCTGCGCGACATCACGGGGACGGTGGAGACCATCCCGCTGATCGCGTCCTCGATCATGTCGAAGAAGATCGCGGAGGGCACCGGCGCCCTGGTGCTCGACGTCAAGTTCGGCTCGGGCGCCTTCCTCAAGGACATCGACAAGTCCCGCGAGCTCGCCCGCACGATGGTGGAGCTCGGCAAGGACGCGGGCGTCGCGACCTCCGCCCTCCTCACCGACATGAACGTGCCGCTCGGCCTCGCCATCGGCAACGCCAACGAGGTGCGCGAGTCGGTCGAGGTGCTCGCCGGCGGCGGACCCGCCGACATCGTCGAGCTCACCGTGGCGCTCGCCCGCGAGATGCTGACGCTCGCCGGGCAGCCGGACGCCGACGTGGAGGCCGCGCTGAAGGACGGCCGCGCGATGGACAAGTGGCGGGAGACCGTGCGCGCGCAGGGCGGCGACCCGGACGCGGCGCTGCCCGTCGCCCGTGAGACGCACACCGTGGTCGCGGAGTCGGACGGGGTGCTCGTGGAGCAGCAGGCGCTCCCGTTCGGCATCGCCGCCTGGCGGCTCGGCGCGGGCCGCGCCCGCAAGCAGGACCCGGTGCAGCACGCCGCCGGCGTCGACCTGCACGCCAAGCCGGGCGACGAGGTGCGCGCCGGTCAGCCGCTGTTCACGCTGTCGGCCGACGAGCCCGCCCGCTTCGAGCGCGCGCTGGAAGCGCTGGAGGGCGCCTACCGCCTCGCGCCCCTCGGCACCCCCTTCACCCGCACCCCCCTCGTCGCCGAGCGCATCGCCTAGATAGATTGAGACCCATGAGCTTGAACGAGAACAGCAGCTACACGCTCGCCGACGGGACCGACATCGGGGCGCTGCCCAAGGTGTCCCTGCACGACCACCTGGACGGCGGCCTCCGGCCCTCGACGGTGCTGGAGCTCGCGGACGGCATCGGCCTCCAGCTCCCGGCAGACGACCCGGTGGCGCTCGGCGCCTGGTTCGCCGAGAAGTCCAACTCCGGCTCGCTGGTCGAGTACCTCAAGACCTTCGACCTCACGACCGCCGTCATGCAGACCCGCGAGTGCCTCAGCCGCGTCGCCCGCGAGTTCGTGCAGGACCTCGGCGCCGACGGCGTGGTTTACGGCGAGATCCGCTGGGCGCCCGAGCAGCACCTCACCCGCGGCCTCACGCTGGACGAGACCGTGGAGGCCGTGCAGGAGGGCCTGGAGCAGGGCATCGAGGATGTGCGTGCCGCCGGCGGCCGCATCCGCGTGGGCCAGCTCGTCAGCGCCATGCGCCACACCGACCGCAGCCTGGAGATCGCCGAGCTGGCCGTGCGCCACCGCGACCGCGGCGCCGTCGGCTTCGACATCGCCGGGCCCGAGGCGGGATTCCCGCCCTCGAACCACAAGGCGGCATTCGACTACCTCGCGTCGCAGTTCTTCCCCTCCACCGTGCACGCGGGGGAGGCCGACGGGCTCGACAGCATCCGCAGCGCCCTCCTCGACGGGCGCGCCCTGCGCCTCGGCCACGGCGTGCGCCTGGCGGAGGACATCACGATCGAGCGCCAGGACGACGAGAACACCTACGTGACCCTCGGCACGCTGTCGCAGTGGGTGAAGGACCGCGAGATCGCGCTGGAGACCAGCCCGACCTCCAACCTGCAGACCGGCGCGATCGCGGCGTGGGGCGACGACATCCTCGACCACCCGTTCGACCTGCTGTACCAGCTGGGCTTCCGCGTCACGGTCAACACCGACAACCGGCTGATGAGCGGCACGACGCTGACGCGCGAGCTCAGCATCCTCGCCGACGCGTTCTCGTACGACCTCACCGACCTGGAGATCTTCCAGCTCAACGCCGCGGCCGGGGCCTTCCTCCCGGTCGAGCAGCGTGAGGAACTGGCCGAGATCATCACAGCAGGTTTCGAGGGTTCGTGACCCGCTAACGCGTACGCTGGACCCATGCCGCTGCCACCGTTGCCCGCCACCGCTGTGACCGTCGGAGCCCACGCGTCCGACTGGCGCGACGCGGTCGAGCTCGCGGGGGAGGCGCTGGCGCGTTCCGGCGCGACGGAGGAGTCCTACGGCGCGCGGATGATCCAGGTGATCGAGGAGTTCGGCGCCTACATCGTGATCGCGCCCGGCCTCGCCCTCGCGCACGCGCGACCGGGGCCGGACGTGAACCGCGACGGGCTGTCGGTCGTCACGCTCGATGACCCCGTGGTGTTCGGCCACCCGCACAACGACCCGGTGTCCGTCGTGATCGGCCTCGCCGTGACGTCGCCGGAGGCGCACGTGTCCAGCGTCGCCGAGCTGGCGAACGTCTTCAACGACCCCGACGCGATCCCGGCGCTGGCCGCCGCGGGCGACGTCGCAGAGGTGCAGCGCATCCTCACGCTCAGCGAAGAGGAAGCGGCACGATGACGGAGAAGGCTCTGTGAAGATCGTCGCGATCTGCGGCGCCGGGATCGGCACCTCCGGCATCCTGAAGGTGAACGCCGAGCGCGTGCTCGACCGCCTCGGCCTGGATGCGGACGTGACCGCCGCGGACGTCGCGAGCGTGGCCTCCGCGTCGAGCGACGCGCAGATCATCCTCACGTCGCCCGAGCTGGTCGACCGGCTCGGGCCGACCAACGCGGACGTCATCGTGGTGCAGAACTACTTCGACCTGGATGAGCTGGAGCAGAAGCTGGACGAGGCGCTGGGCTGAGCGGCCGGGCGGCTCCGTCCGGGGTCAGCCGGCCGAATCGCTGAGCAGGGCCGCGATCAGTCCGGGGAAGCGCTGGTCGAGCTCCGCGCGCCGGAGTTGGATGTCGTGGGTGCGGCCGTTCACGATCGTGTTCGTGAGCCCGGCCTCGCGCAGCGTCTTGAAGTGGTGCGCCATCGTCGACTTCTGAACGTCGAAGCCCCACTCGGTGACCCCCTTGGGGTGCGGCTCGCCGTCGGCGAGCACCCGCACGATCTGCAGCCGCACCGGGTCTGCGACGGCCCGGAGCACGTCCACGAGCTGGACCTCGTCCATCGGCGGGGAGGGGTATTCGGTCATGGCGCACCCAATTGTTTGACAGTCATCGAACAATCGCCGTACCCTAACCGTATGACGATCATCGAACAATCGTACCGCAGGACCACACCGGCGCTCGTGGTCCTCGCGCTCGGTCTCTTCGTCGTCGGCACGAACGCCTTCGTCATCGCCGGCCTGCTGCCGCAGATCGCCGCGTCGCTCGGGACCTCGCCCACGGCTGTCAGCGTGTCGATCACCTCCTACTCGCTCGTCGTCGCGGTCGCCGCGCCGGCCATCTCGATCCTGCTCCCGCGTGTGCCGCGGTCCCTGCTGATGGCGACGGGCCTGGCGGTCTTCGCCGTCGGGACCGCGGTCGCCGCTCTGGCCCCCGACCTCGGCTGGTTCATCGCGGGCCGGACCTTCTCGGGGATCGGCGGCGCCGCACTGGTGCCGACCGCGACCGCCGCCGCCGCTGCGCTCGCACCGCCGGAGAAGCGCGGCCGTGCCCTCGCGCTCGTGGGCGCGGGCTTCACGCTCGCCACGGCGGTCGGCTCACCGCTCGGGACCGCGCTCGGCGGTGTCGCGGGATGGCGCTTCGCGCTGTGGTCGGTCGTCGCCCTCGGCGCCGTACTGGCCGCGCTGATCCCCCTGCTCGTGCGCGCGGTCCCGCTCGCGCCGCAGGCCACGCTGCGCCGCAGACTGGCCGCCCTCGCCGATCTCCGCGTGCTGGCGCTGCTCGCGACGACCGTCTTCATGATCGCGGGGTTCAACATCGTCTACATCTTCTCCGCCGCCGTGACCCGCGCGTCCACGGGAGGCGCCGGGCCGCTGCTGGCGGCACTGCTGCTCGCCTACGGCGCCGCCGGCGTCATCGGCAACGTCGTGGCCGGCCCGCTGACCGATCGCTTCGGCAGCCGCGGCGTCGCGGCCGTCGCGCTCCTCGGCCAGGTGGCCGCGCTCGTCGTGCTCCCGTTCGTGGAGGCGTCGTTCGTCGCCTCGCTCGCCGTCTTCGCGCTCTGGGGCGTCGCCGCGTTCGCCATGGCCATCCCGGTCCAGCACCGCCTCGTCCACCTGGATCCCGGCTCGTCGGCGCTCGTGCTCTCGTGGTACTCGACGGCCATGTACATCGGCATCGCGATCGCACCCCCGATCGGCACGCTCGCCCTCGGAGCAGGCGGAGCGGAGGCCGTGCCGTTCGCGGGCGCGGCCGTGACGCTGGTGGCGCTGGCCGCGTTCCTGCTCGGTCACGGCGCGCGCGCAGGGGCACGCCCCGCGGTGGCGCGCCCCGACCCTACTGCGTGAGCGCGCGCATCGCGTCGGCGAGGGCTGCCACGCGCGCGGTCGCGGTGGCGCGGCGCGTGGGCACGTCTCCCTCGTCGCTGGACGCGTCGATGTAGATCTTCAGCTTGGGCTCGGTGCCGCTCGGGCGGACCATGACGCGCGAGCCGTCCGCGAGGACGATGCGCAGCACGTCGCTCGGGGGGAGCGCGCCGAAGCCGTCGCGGAGGTCGTCGATGTGGTCGACGGCCACCTCGCCGAGGCGGCTCGGCGGGGTCGAGCGCAGCGCGGCCATGATCTCGCCGATGCGGGACAGGTCGGTGACCCGGATCGAGATCTGGTCGCTGGCGAAGTAGCCGAAGCGCTCCGCGAACGCGTCCAGGTGGTCCGCGATCGTGCGGCCGGAGGCCGCGAGCTCGTTCGCGAGGTCGAGGAACGCGGTCGCGGCCGAGATGCCGTCCTTGTCGCGGATGGTCTGCGGGTTGACGAGGTAGCCGAGAGCCTCCTCGAAGCCGTAGATCAGGCCGGGGGCGCGGGAGACCCACTTGAACCCGGTGAGCGTGTCGGCGAAATCGAGGTGGTAGGCGGCGGCGACGGCGGCCAGGGCCGGCGACGAGACGATCGAGCAGGCGAGCGCGCCGAAAGCCGCCCCGGCGGTCGACGTGCGCTCGGCGAGGTCCGCGGCGCGCCAGCCGAGCAGGGCGCCGACCTCGTTGCCGCTGAGGCGGCGGAAGCCGTCGGCCGAGTCGTCGGGGATGGCCACGGCCAGCCGGTCCGCGTCGGGGTCGTTCGCGATGATCAGGTCCACGCCCGCGGCGCGGCCGGTCGCGTACGACAGGTCCATCGCTCCCGGCTCCTCGGGGTTCGGGAACGACACGGTCGGGAACGCAGGGTCGGGGTCGCGCTGCTCCGCCACCACGACGGGGGCGGAGAAGCCGACGCGCTCGAACACCGCCTCCGCGGTGCGCCAGCCGACGCCGTGCATCGCGGTGTACGCGAAGGTGACGGCGTCGCGCGGGGAGGTCGTGGTCGCGACGGCGGCGGTGGCCTCGATGTAGGCGGCCTCCACGTCGCCCGACGCGATCTCGAACTGCTCGGATCGCGGGAGATCGCCGATGTCGCCGCGCGCGACCTCCAGGATGTGCGCCTCGATCTCCGCGTCGGTCGGCGAGACGATCTGCGACCCGTGGTTCTCGCCGCCCAGGTACACCTTGTAGCCGTTGTCCTGGGGCGGATTGTGGCTCGCCGTGACCATGACGCCCGCACTGACGTCGAGGTGCCGCACGGCGAACGCCAGCACCGGGGTCGGCAGCAGCCGGGGGAGCAGCACCGCGCGCACACCGGCGCCGGCCATCAGCTCGGCGGTGTCGCGCGCGAAGACGTCGGAGTTCTTCCGGCCGTCGTAGCCGATGACGACGGAGGGCTGGCCGCCCTCGGCGTGCTCCAGCAGCCAGCGGGCGAACCCGGCGGCGGCCTGCGAGACCAGCACGCGGTTCATCCGGTTGGGGCCGGCCTCGATCCGGCCGCGCAGGCCGGCGGTGCCGAACTCCAGGCGGGTGTCGAAGCGCGCGTGGAGGTCGTCGACCGCCTCCGCGGAGCCCGCCTCGGCGGCCACGATCAGTGCGTCCAGCTCGGCGCGGGTCTCCGGGTCCGGGTCCTGCGCGAGCCAGGCGCGTGCGTCCTCGAGGAGCCGAGGCGTGTCCTGTGGGGTCACAGCGCCTCCACGATCCGGGCGAGCAGGGCGCTGATCACCGGCTCGGCCTCCCGGCCGGCGTCGATGACCTCCTGGTGGCTGAGCGGGGTCTTCTGGATGCCCGCGGCGAGGTTGGTGACGAGCGACATGCCGAGGATCTCCATGCCGGCCTGGCGGGCGGCGATGGCCTCCAGGGCGGTCGACATGCCGACGATGTGGCCGCCGATCGCCTTGGCCATCTGCACCTCAGCCGGGGTCTCGTAGTGCGGTCCGCGGAACTGCGTGTACACGCCCTCGTCCAGGCTCGGGTCGATGGTCTTCGCGAGCTCGCGCAGCCGCGTCGAGTAGAGGTCGGTGAGGTCGATGAAGGTCGCGCCCTCCAGCGGGGAGTCCGCCGTCAGGTTGATGTGGTCGCTGATCAGGACGGGCGTGCCCGGCTTCCAGTGCTCCTTGATGCCGCCCGCGCCGTTGGTGAGGACCATCGTGGTCGCGCCGGCGGCCGCGGCGGTGCGGACGCTGTGCACGACCCGGCGGACGCCGTGGCCTTCGTAGTAGTGGGTGCGCGCGCCGATGACGAGCGCGTGCTTGCCGTTCGCGAGGCGGAGCGAGCGCAGGGTGCCGGCGTGGCCCTCCAGCGCCGGCTTGCTGAAGCCGAGGATCTCGTGGGCCGGGATGACGGCGACGGTCTCGCCGATCAGGTCGGCGGCCTTGCCCCAGCCGCTGCCGAGGGTGAGGGCGATGTCGTGCTTCTCGACGCCGGTCTTCTCGGCGAGCTGCCGGGCCGCCTGCCTGGCGACCTCGAACGGGTCGGCTGCGGGGTCGTCGAGCGGATTCTGGGTGGTTTCGAGCATGAGGCAACTCTACTGAGCGGCACCGCGCGGTACAGCGTCGGCCGGCCTGCGCATCCGTGTACCGGGATACGGAAGAATAAGCAGCATGGCCTATGAATTCGAGCGCAAGCAGCGCATCGCCGTCCTCGGCGGAGGACCCGGCGGGTACGAGGCGGCGCTCGCCGGCGCGCAGCTCGGCGCGGACGTCACGCTCGTGGAGCGCTCCGGTGTCGGCGGCTCGGCCGTCATCACCGACGTGGTGCCCTCCAAGAGCCTCATCGCCACCGCGGAGGCCACCAACTCCATCGCCGAGGCGACCGACCTCGGCGTCCAGTTCTTCTCGCGCGGCGAGACCGGCAAGCCGGTCCGTCCCGAGATCGCCGTCAACCTCGCCGCCGTCAACAAGCGCCTGATGGGCCTCGCCCGCCAGCAGTCGGAGGACATGCGCGCCGAGCTCGTCCGCGCGGGCGTGCGCATCATCACCGGCGAGGGCCGCCTCGACGGGGACGGCGCGATCATCGTCTCGACCGGGACGGGCGGGTCCGGCACCGACTTCGACCGAGTGGAGGCCGACACCTTCGTGATCGCTGTCGGCGCGAGCCCGCGCATCCTGTCCTCCGCCGAGCCGGACGGGGAGCGCATCCTCACCTGGACCCAGCTCTACGACCTCGCCACCGTGCCGGAGCACCTGATCGTGGTCGGATCCGGCGTCACGGGCGCGGAGTTCGCGTCCGCGTACACCGCGCTCGGCTCGAAGGTCACCCTGATCTCGTCGCGCGACCAGGTCCTCCCGGGTGAGGATGCCGACGCCGCGAGCGTCATCGAGAACGTCTTCCGGCGCAACGGCATGCAGGTGCTGTCCAAGTCGCGCGCCGAGTCGGTGGTCCGCACCGAGAACGGCGTCGTCGCGACGCTGACCGACGGGCGCACCGTGGAGGGCAGCCACTGTCTGATGGCCGTCGGCTCCATCCCGAACACCGCGGGCATCGGCCTGGAGGAGGCGGGCGTCCAGCTCACGCCGTCCGGCCACATCCGGGTCAACCGGGTCGCGCGCACGTCCATCCCGAACATCTACGCGGCCGGCGACTGCTCCGACCTGCTGCCGCTGGCCTCCGTCGCCTCCATGCAGGGGCGCACCGCCGTCTTCCACGCGATGGGCGACGCGGTGAACCCGATAGAGCTGCGCAACGTCACCTCGAACATCTTCACCCAGCCGGAGATCGCGACCGTCGGCTGGAACCAGAAGCAGATCGAGGAGGGCATCGCGCAGGGCGACATCTACAAGCTCCCGCTGAAGTCCAACCCGCGCGCCAAGATGCTCGGCATCCGCGACGGCTTCGTGAAGCTGTTCGCGCGGACCGGTTCGGGTACTGTGATCGGCGGCGTGATCGTCGCGCCGCGGGCCTCCGAGCTGATCTTCCCGCTCGCGCTGGCGGTGGAGCACCGGCTGACGGTGGACCAGGTGGCGAGGGCGTTCACGGTGTACCCGTCGCTCTCCGGCTCGATCTCGGACGCCGCGCGGGCGATGCACATCGTGCTCTAGATAGGAGGCCACGGGATGGAGGAGGTCCTGGTCGTCGGCGTCCTCGCCGTGCTGACCATCGCGGCCGCCACCGTCTACGGGCAGCGCTTCGGGGTGGCGTCGCCGCTCATCCTCGTGGTCTTCGGGATCCTGGTCTCCTTCCTGCCGTTCGTGCCGGTGCTGGAGGTCCAGCCCGAGTGGATCATCGCGGGCGTGCTGCCGCCGCTGCTCTACTCGGCGTCGGTGTCGATGCCGTCGATGAACTTCCGGCGGGAGTTCGGCGCGATCGGCGGGCTCTCGGTGGTGCTCGTGATCGTGAGCTCCGTCCTGCTGGGGATCTTCTTCGCCTGGGTCATCCCCGGGCTGGGGCTGGCGTGGGGCGTGGCGCTCGGCGCGATCGTGAGCCCGACCGACGCGGTGGCGACCGGGATCGTCAAGCGCGCGGGGGTCTCGCCGCGCGTCGTCGCGATCCTGGAGGGCGAGAGCCTGCTCAACGACGCGACGGCGCTGGTGCTGCTGCGGGCGGCGGTCGCGGCGGCCGCGGTGGCCTCGTTCACCTTGGGCGCGGTGACCCTGTCGTTCCTCTACTCGGTGGTCGTCGCCGTCGTGTTCGGCTGGGTCGTCGGGCGGCTGAACCTGATCGTGCGGGCGCGGGTGAAGGACGCGACGGTCAACACCGTGCTGTCGTTCACGGTGCCGTTCCTGGCCTCCATCCCGGCCGAGGCACTGGGAGCGTCGGGGCTGGTCGCCGCGGTGGTCGCCGGGTTGATCACCGGCAGCCGCGCGCCGCGGGTGCTGTCGCCGGAGCACCGGCTGTCGGACACCCAGAACTGGCGGACGGTCGAGCTCGTGCTGGAGGGCATGATCTTCCTGACGATGGGCCTGGAGCTGTTCGGCATCGTCCAGAAGGTGCAGACGGACCACTCCGGCGTGCTGCCGGCGGTCGGCATCGCGGCGGCCGCGCTGCTGCTCACGATCCTCGTGCGGGCCGCGTTCGTGGCGCCCTTGCTGGCCCTCCTCGCCCGCCGCGGACGCAGGCGCGAGCGGATGCGGCCGGCGCTGACCAAGCTGCAGGAGCGGCTGGAGGACCCGGAGGCCGCGCGGCGGCTGCTGGAGCAGGGGCCGCCTCCGCCCGACGCGATGCCCGCCCTGCCGGAGGGCGTCGACCCGGCGGAGGACCCGGACGCGCACGCGGACGTGCTGGCCGCCGATCCCGACGCCGCGCACGCGGAGGTGGCGAAGGTGGCGGGGGTCCAGGAGGCCGCTGGCGTCACGCGCGACCGGATCGGGGCGACGCCGGCGGGCTGGCGCGGCCGGCTGATCCGGCGGCAGCGGCAGCGGCAGCGGGCCTGGACCGTCGAGAACATCGCCCGGTTCGGCACGCGGCTGCGGCGGGTGCTGGCGGACATCGACTACTTCACGGGGACGCCGCTCGGCTGGCGCGAGGGCACGATCGTGGTGTGGGCCGGCATGCGCGGAGCCGTCACCGTCGCCGCCGCGCAGAGCCTCCCGTCGGACACGCCGGGCCGGTCGGTGCTGGTGCTGATCGCGTTCCTCGTGGCTGCCGGGTCGCTGCTGCTCCAGGGCGGGACGCTCGGGCTGGCCCTGCGCGTGGTGAAGCCGACGGCCTCCGACCCTCAGGCGGAGAAGGAGGAGCGCAGGCGGCTGCTGGAGCTGCTGCACGAGGCGGGGCAGGCGGTGCCGATGCCGGAGACGACGGAGCGGACGCCCGAGGCGTTCAACCAGCACAAGGCCGCGCGGCTGAAGCGCATCCGGGCCCAGCGCGACGCGCTGCTCGACGCCCGCGACGACGGGGCGTTCAGCGCCGACGTGCTCGCCGGCGCCCTCAGCAACCTCGACGCCGACGAGATCAGCATCGACCTGAAGGGCGACCCCACCGAGGCCACCGGCTGACCCTCGCTCGCCGGGTCGGAATGCAAGCGTTGCCGACGCCTCCACGCCGGTTCTACGCTGTGACACGTTCGCCGACCGGATCGGGCCGGACGGCGGGAGCAGAGGGGGCGCTCCATGTTTTCCGTCTCGACAGGCACGATCGACATCACGCCGGGCGCCGGCTATCCGATGGCCGGCTACGGCGTGGACTCGCCGCGCCTCGCCACCGGCACCAACCGGCCGCTGTACGCGCGCTGCACCATCCTCTACGACGGTGCTGTGCCGCACGTGCTGGTGACCGTCGACGTCCTCGGCTTCCGGAGGGACACCCACCAGCAGATCCGGGCGGCGGTCACGGGGCTCGGCATCCCGGCGGAGGACTTCGTGCTGACCGCCACCCACACGCACAACGGGCCGGTGCTCACCGAGGGCCTGGACCCGTTCATCGCCTACGACCTCCAGAACCTCACCTCGGTGGACACCTACACGACGTGGCTGGTGGCGACCATCACGACGCTCGTCGCGCAGACCAAGGCCGCGCCGAGCACGCCGTGCACGCTCGACTACTTCGTGCTCGACGAGGACTTCTCGTTCAACCGGGAGGGGCTCCCGTACGCCGAACGCGACGTGCCGTGCCTCGTAGCGCGCGGGAACGACGGCACGCCGCGCGCCGTGCTGTTCGGGTACGGCGCGCACCCGGTCGCCGGCGGCATCCAGACCCTCTTCGACGCGGACTATCCCGGCCCGGCGATCGACGCGATCCAGGCCGCGTGGCCGGGGTGCGTCGCCCAGTTCATGACGGGGCCGGCGGGCGACCAGAATCCGACCTCGACGACGGGCTTCGGGGACGTGGACACGTTCGGGGGCGACCTCGGCGACACCGTGGTGAACGCGATCGCCCACCCGGGGCGGGTGCTGACCGGGCCGATGACCTCCAGCTACGGCGAGGTGTCGCTCCCGCTCGACGTGACGCTGACCCTCGCCAATGTCGCGTCCGTCCGTGCGGACTACGCTGCCCGGGCCGCGAACGCGGCCGTCGTCGGCTACGAGCGCCGGCACGCCCAGCGGATGACCCAGCTCATCGACACGACTCCGCTCGCGGACCTGGAGCAGACGGTGCCGCTGCCGGTGCAGCGCTGGACCATCGGCGGGGACGAGCCGCTCGTCCTGCTGTTCTGCGGCGGGGAGGTCGTCTCCGGGTTCGCCGTCGACATCCGCCAGGAGAACGGCGGCTCGGCCGGGGTCTGGTTCCTGGCGTACACGAACGAGATCCCCGGGTACATCCCGAGCGACGAGCTGCTGCAATCGGCGACCTACGCCGGAGGCTACGACCCCGACTTCCCGGGCATCGCCGCCGAGTCGATGGCCGTCTACGACCACTGGGCCCACTTCCGCCGCGGCGCGCCCAGCACCGACGGAGTAGAACAGGTCTTCCTCACCTACCTCCGCCAAGTGATGTCCGAACCCTGACCCCGCCCCGTCCCCGCCCCCTCCCGTCCACTCCCGCCCCCACCCCACGCGGTTAACGGAGGACATCCACCCCCATCGCGGCCCGATCTCCTCCGTTGACTGCCGTTCCCGGGCGTGTCGAGGTGGATGTCCTCCCCTCACAACCGCCACCCCGCGAGCAGTTCTCCACAGATTTCGGCAGGCCCGCATTCCGGGCCCCGCGGATCAGCAGAGTGGGGGCATGAGTTGGCAGAGAGTGCTCCGTGAGCGGGGCGGGGCGGTGACGCGGCTGGAGCTGCGGAAGGCCGGAGTCGGTGATCGTGTGCTGGCCGCGGCGGTGGAGGACGGGCGTCTGGTCCGGCCGCGGCGCGGTGTCTACGCGCTTCCGGGGCTGCCCGCCGAGGGGCGCGCGGCCCTGGCGGCGGGCGGGAGGTTGTCGTGCGTGTCCGCGGCGCGGAGCTACGGACTGTGGGGAGGGCAGGACGGGCGGCTCCACCTGCGCGTGCATCCGCACGCCGGACGAACCGCCGACGACGCGGTACGTCACTGGGAGGCGCACGACGGCGGCGAGCTGTGGCGGGTGTCCCTGGCGGACTGCCTCCGCTCGGTGGTCGACTGCGCGGACGAGGAGACCGCCGTCGCCGTCCTCGACACCGCGCTCGCGGCGCGCCTGGTGACCATGATCGGGTTGCGGGGCGTGTTCGCGCGGAGCTCCGCAGCGGCCCGCGCGGTGGCGGCGTGCGCGCGCCCCGGCTCGGACTCGGGGGTGGAGTCCATCCTCCGCCAGCGACTGACCGCCCGCGGGCACGTCGTCGAACAGCAGGTCGCCGTCTCGGGCGTCGGACGAGTGGACGCGCGCGTCGACGGCGTGCTGTACGTCGAGATCGACGGGTTCGCGTTCCACAGCAGCAGGGAGGCGTTCGAGCGCGACCGGACGCGCGACACCGCGCTCGCGCTCCTCGGGTCGCGACGGCTCCGATTCCCCGCCAGGGACATACTTTCCGACGCGGACGCGGTCGTCTCCACGATCGAGGCCGTGTTGGCAACGGAGGAGATCAGGGCGTGAATCTCCCCGAAAGGCGGCTAACGGAGGAGATCGGGGCCCGGGGGAGGGGATCTCCTCCGTTGGCTGCGGGAGGGAGGAGGGAGAGGGGGGTTAGACGATGTTGAGGAGGAGGTGGCCGGAGGAGACGGTGTCGCCGACGGTGGCGTTGATGCCGGCGACGGTGCCGTCCTTGTGGGCCGTGAGGGGCTGCTCCATCTTCATGGCCTCCAGCACCAGCACCAGGTCGCCCTTGACGACCTCATCGCCGTCCGCGACCGCGACCTTCACGACGGTGGCCTGCATGGGCGCGGTCACCGAGTCGCCGGTCGCCGTGTCCACGGCGTGCGCGCCGGAGCGGCGGCGCGGGGCGGGAGCCGCGGCCTCCGCCGGGCCGCCGCCGGTGAGCAGGCGCGCGGGCAGCGACACCTCGATGCGCTTGCCCTCGACCTCGACCACGACGTTGCTGCGGCGCTCGGCCGCGCCGGCCTCGCCCAGCTCGCCCGACCACGGCTCGACGCCGCCGGCCCACTCGGTCTCGATCCAGCGGGTGTAGATCGAGAACGGCTCGCCGTCCTGCGGGGCGAAGGCGGGGTCGCGCACGATCGCACGGTGGAAGGGCAGCACGGTCGGCAGGCCGGCGACCTCGAACTCGTCCAGGGCGCGGCGGGAGCGCTCCAGCGCCTCGTCTCGGCTGGCGCCGGTCACGATGAGCTTGGCGAGCATCGAGTCGAACGCGCCGGAGATGACGTCGCCCGCCTGGATGCCGCTGTCCACGCGGACACCGGGGCCGCCCGGCGCCTTGAAGACGTGCACGGGGCCGGGGGAGGGGATGAAGTTGCGGCCGGCGTCCTCGCCGTTGATGCGGAACTCGAAGGAGTGGCCGCGCGGGGTCGGGTCCTCGTAGTCGAGCTCGCCGCCCTCGGCGAGGCGGAACTGCTCGCGCACGAGGTCGATGCCGGTGACCTCCTCGGAGACCGGGTGCTCGACCTGGAGACGGGTGTTGACCTCCAGGAACGACACCGTGCCGTCCTTGCCGATCAGGAACTCGCAGGTGCCGGCGCCCTGGTAGCCGACCTCCTTGAGGATGGCCTTGGACGCGCTGTAGAGCTTGTCGAGCTGCTCCGGGGTGAGGAACGGCGCGGGCGCCTCCTCCACCAGCTTCTGGTGGCGTCGCTGCAGCGAGCAGTCGCGGGTGGAGACCACGACGACGTTGCCGTAGGCGTCCGCGAGGCACTGGGTCTCGACGTGGCGCGGCTGGTCGAGGTACTTCTCCACGAAGCACTCGCCGCGGCCGAAGGCGGCGATGGCCTCGCGGGTCGCGGAGTCGAAGAGCTCGGCGACCTCGTCGCGGGTGCGGGCGACCTTGAGGCCGCGGCCGCCGCCGCCGAACGCCGCCTTGATGGCGACCGGGAGGCCGTACTGGTCGACGAAGTCGAGGACCTCGGCCGCGTCGGCGACCGGGTTGAGGGTGCCGGGGGCGAGCGGCGCGCCCACCTTCTCGGCGACGTGCCGGGCCGACACCTTGTCGCCGAGGCGCTCGATGGCCTCCGGAGACGGGCCGATCCAGGTCAGGCCGGCCGCGATGACGGCGCGGGCGAAGTCGGCGTTCTCGGCGAGGAAGCCGTAGCCGGGGTGCACGGCGTCTGCGCCTGAACGGCGGGCGACCGAGAGGATCTTGTCGATGACCAGGTAGGTCTCGGCGCTCGTCGTGCCCTCGAGGGCGTACGCCTCGTCGGCGAGCCGTACGTGCAGGGCGTCGCGATCCTGGTCGGCGTAGACGGCGACGGAGGCGATTCCGCTGTCCTTCGCGGCACGGATGACGCGGACGGCGATCTCGCCTCGGTTGGCGATGAGGACCTTCGAGATACGGGGCACAATTCCCTAGCCTATGCCGGGAGCGGGACCAGCTTTTGGACGATCCTCACAAAAAAGCATTCCCAACGCTTCAGAGAGTCGACAAATGCTGCTGGATCCGGATCAGGCCCGGTTCCACAGCTCCGTCCACTCGACGCCCAGCCGGCGCACGAGGTCGCGCAGCGTCGACAGCGACAGTCCCACGACGGTGCTCGGGTCGCCCTCCACGCGGGTGATGAACGGCCCGCCGAGGCTGTCGATGGTGAAGGCGCCCGCGACCTCCAGCGGCTCGTCGCTCGCCACGTACGCGTCGATCTCGGCGTCGGAGACATCGGCGAAGGTGACGGAGGCCACCGCGGCCGCGCCGACCGCGCCGTTCTCGCGCCCGTCGCGGTGGTCGATCAGCCAGTGCCCAGAGTGGAGCATGCCGGTGCGGCCGCGCTGCTGCAGCCAGCGCTCGCGTGCGACCTCCGCCAGGTGCGGCTTGCCGTGGATGTGCCCGTCGATCGCGAACGCCGAGTCGCCGCCGAGGATCAGGCCGTCGATCGGCGCCCCGTCCAGCGTGCCGCGCACGGCCTCCGCCTTGAGCCGCGCGAGCAGCTGCACCATCGCATGCGGCGACAGCGGCCCGTGCTCGGCCTCCGCCGCCGCGACGGCCGCGGGCTCGTCCACGTGCGACGGCACCACGATCGGTTCGACGCCGGCGGCGCGCAGCAGCGCGAGGCGGGCGGGGGAGGTGGAGGCGAGGTAGAGGCGCATGGTCACCTGTGGGATGCTCGAAGGATGCCCCAGAAGGACGAGGTCGAACTCGACATTATCAACGTCGCGCACGGCGGCGTGTTCGTCGCCCGCCACGAGGGCCGCGTGGTCTTCGTGCCCGACACCATCCCGGGGGAGCGGGTCCGCGCGCGGATCGCCGACCAGGCGCACGACCGGTTCTGGCGTGCGGAGCTCGTGGAGGTGCTGGAGCCCGCGGCCGAGCGGCGCGAGCACGTCTGGGGCGCGGCGGCGCTGAGCCGGCCGCCGGAGCGGCGCGCGGGCGGCGCGGAGTTCGGCCACATCCGGCTGGACCACCAGCGCGAGCTCAAGCGGCGCGTGATCGTGGACGCCCTCCAGCGCACGGCGAAGCTCGACGCGGCCGCCATCGAGGCGCTCGGCGCGGGCTCCGGCCCCGTCGTGGAGGCCGTGGCCGGCGAGACCGACGACGGCACCGGCTGGCGCACGCGCGTCCGGCTCCAGGTCGGCGAGGACGGCGCGATCGGGCCGTACGCCGCCCGCAGCCACACCATCGTCACGGTCACCGACCTCCCGCTGGCGACGGCGGCCGTCGAGGAGTCGGCCCCGTTCGGCCAGCGCTTCTCCGGAGCGGAGTCCGTCGACGTCGTCGCGACCGGCAGCGGCGCGACCCACGTGCTGGTCAACGACCTCCCGGAGCGGCGGGGCAAGCGGCTGGTCCGGCCGCGTCGCCGTCCGGTGCCGATCCGCGAGCGGGTGGGCGAGCGCGAGTTCCGGCTCGACGCGCGCGGCTTCTGGCAGGTGCACCGTCAGGCGGCGGCGACCCTCACGGAGGCCGTCCGCTCCGCGGTGGACGAGGCGCTGTTCGACCCGCGCGCGGCGAACCTCGACCTCTACGGCGGCGTCGGCCTCCTCGCCGCGGCGCTGGGCGACCGGTTCGGCTCCACGCTCCGCATCACCTCGGTCGAGTCCGACGAGGCCGCGACCGACGACGCCGCGGAGAACCTGGCCGAGTGGGTCGGCGCGAGCGCCGTGACCGCCCGGGTGGAGCGCTTCGTCACCGGCCTGGCCGCGGAGGCCACCGCGACCGAGCGCGCACGGCAGCGCGCGGCCACCGTCGTGCTCGACCCGCCGCGCTCCGGCGCCGGCCGGGAGGTCGTCGACGCCGTCGCCGCGATGCGTCCGGCCCAGATCGTCTACGTCGCCTGCGACCCGGTCGCCCTCGCGCGCGACGTCGCCTACTTCGCCGAGCGCGGCTACCCGCTGCGCACGCTGCGGGCCTTCGACCTGTTCCCGAACACCCACCATGTGGAGGCCGTCGCCACGCTGACTCCGTGATCCGACCGGAATACATGTACCCGCACACTACGATGGTCAGCATGGTGCGAGTGGCAATCGTCGACGATCACGAGTCCGTGCGGCTCGGGCTCAAAGCGGCCTGTCAGGACGCGGGCTACGAAGTGGTGGTCACCGCGGCGACGGTGGACGACTTCGTCCAGCAGCTCGGCACGCAGGAGTGCGACGTCGTCGTGCTCGACCTGTCGCTCGGTGACGGCTCCAAGGTGACCGACAACGTCAAGCGCGCGCAGGCGACCGGCGCCGCCGTGCTCGTCCACAGCATCGCCGACCGGGTCGCCAGCGTGCGCGAGGCGCTCGCCGCGGGCGCCGCCGGCGTCATCCCGAAGTCCTCGCCGACCACGACGGTCATGAACGCGATCGAGACGGTCGCGCGCGGCGACGTGCTCAACAACCTGGAGTGGGCCACCGCGATCGACGCGGACAGCGACTTCGCCAAGGCCCAGCTCGGCCGCCGGGAGCGCGACGTGCTCCACCTCTACGCGTCCGGCCTGCCGCTCAAGGCGGTCGCCGCCCAGCTCGGCATCGCCAACTCGACGGCGCGCGAGTACCTCGACCGCATCCGCGTGAAGTACGTGGAAGTCGGCCGTCCTGCCCCGACGAAGGTGGACCTCCTCCGCCGCGCGGTCGAGGACGGCATCCTGCCCGGGCTCGACCCCGACACGGGCAATGAGCGCGCCTAGCGTCCCGCGCTCCGCCGCCGGAGCACCCCGCGAGTCGGCCAAGCCGCGCAACCCGCTCAGCAGAGCCAGGATCGAACGCATCTCCGACCGCACGGTGTCGGCGTTCGGCCTCGTCTTCGGGCTGCAGACCTTCCCGACCGCGCTCGGGCAGCTCGGCGCCCTGCGCAGTCCGTGGGGCGTCATCGTCCTGGTCCTGATCTTCGGCGGCCTCGCGTTGACCGTGCTGCTGGCGATCTTCGCGCAGCGCGTCGTCAAGGTCACGATGGGCGTGCTGTCGGTCGTGTACTTCGCCGCGATCGTCACCTGGCCGCTGCTCGCCGCCGACCCGAAGGCGTTCACCTCGGACAAGCCGTGGGTCTGGTTCCTCTGCTCGGTCTTCACCGCGTTCGCCGCCGTCGCCTACCCGCTCTGGCTGGCCATCGCCTACACGATCGTGACCCCGATCGCCTACGGCGTCGTCCGCGCGCTGCCCGCGGGCGGGGGAGTCGGCGCGGAGCTGGCGGGGCTCGACGCGGTCTACGCGATCATCCTCGGCGGCGTCATCCTCGCCATCATCGCGATGATGCGGCAGGCGGCGACCGCCGTCGACGTCGCGCAGAGCCAGGCGCTCGCCAAGTACGGCAACGCGGTGCGCCAGCACGCGACGGAGGTGGAGCGCGTGCAGGTCGACGCGATCGTCCACGACAGCGTGCTGACCACGCTGCTGTCCGCCGCGAGCGCCCGCACGCAGGAGCAGAAGGACCTCGCTGCTCGGATGGCCGCCGACGCGATCGGCCACCTGCACGCCGCGGAGGCGTCCGGCCCGGAGGACCAGACCCAGGTCGGCGTCGAGCAGCTCTCCGACCGGCTGGTGACGGCCGCGCGGGCGTTCTCGTCGCCGTTCGAGGTGGACGCGCGCGACCACGACGAGTTGCACAGCCTCCCGGTCAACGTCGCGGAGGCCGTCTACTCGGCGGCCGTGCAGGCGATGGTCAACAGCATGCAGCACGCCGGCGGCGACGAGGTGCGGCGCAGCGTGGTCGTCCGCGGCGGCGAGCACGGCGCGGCGGTCCGAGTGATCGTGACCGACGACGGCCGCGGCTTCGACGCCGACGAGGTCCCCGCCGAGCGGCTGGGCCTGCGGGTGAGCATCCGCGAGCGGCTGGCGAAGGTCGGAGGCCGCGCGAGCGTCGTCTCAGCGCCCGGCGAGGGCACGACGGTCACCATCGTCTGGCCCGCGGCCGAGCGCACCTCGGTCGTGGAGCGCGAGCAGGAGGCCGCAGGATGATCACCCTCAACCGCGTGCTGTTCCTCGGCCTCGGAGCGCTCTTCTCGGCCTACCACCTGTTCCTCGGGCTGTCGTCGCTGTCCATCCCCGGCACCCCAGGCCCGGCGATCGTCGCGATGGCGCTGTACGCGGTCGCGACCGTGATCAGCCTGTGGCCGACGAGCCCGACCAAGATGCCGTTGTGGCTGGCAGCGTTCGACCTCGCCGTCTGCGTGGTCATCCCGATCCTGGTCACCAGCGAGCTGAACCCGGCCAAGGACAACGGCTACGCGACCTGGTACGTCGCGGCGGTGGGCACGCTGATGACGATCGCAGCCGTGCGCCGCCAGCAGTTCGTCGCGTGGGTCGGTGTCGGCTTCCTGGCGGTGCAGACGGTGGTCTGGGCCGGACCGGGCGCGCTCGCCGGGCTGGGTGTCATCGGCTCGGTCGTCTGGGTCGGCGTCGCCGTCGTCATCTCCGGCTCGCTCGCCAAGGCCGGCCGCGACGCCCTCCAGTTCGCGCGGGCGGAGCGGGAGGCCACCGAGTGGCAGGCCGCGCAGGAGGCGCACGTCATGGAGCGCCAGCTGCGCCTGCGGCAGACCTATCGGGTGGCCGCGCCGATGCTCGCGGAGATCGTGCGCCGTGGCGGCGACCTCACCGAGGCGGAGCGGCGCGAGTGCCGCTATTTGGAGGGCGCCATCCGCGACGAGATCCGCGGTCGCCGCCTGCTCAACGACGACGTGCGCCGGGAGGTCATGGACGCCCGCCGCCGCGGCGTGGTCGTGAGCCTGCTCGACGAGGGCGGCATCGACGACCTCGACCAGTCCGGGCTGGAGACGGTCCTGCGCCGGCTCGCGGATGCCATCCGCGGCACGACGACGGACAAGCTGATCGTGCGCACGGTGCCCCGGTCGTCCAAGACCGCCGTGACGGTCGTCGGCTTGCGGATGTCCGACGACGGCGCCGCCAACGCGCTGGGAGCGGACTCGGAGGACGACGAGGTCGACCTCTGGCTGGAGATCCCGCGCCCACTCGTGGTCGCCGCCTCCTGATCACCCGCCGAAGGGCACGTTGTTGTCACTTTCGGCGCCCCGAAGTGACAACAACGTGCCCCTCGGCGACGGGAGACGTGGGCTTTAACGGATGAAAGGGGCCGACACCCGAATTTGTCGGCCCCTTTTCAAACCCCGAGTCAGGACGACAACCCGAATATCGTCCTGACTCGCCCCCAAAACACTCGCCCGCTTACCCTAGTCGGCGAGTGATTGGCGGTGTAACTCACGAGGAGAGACACCTAGCAATAACAATATTGTCGGCACGGGCGATAAATACATAGTCGTCATTTTGGGGGACCCCAGGGGGACAGTTTCCGGGCCGCGCGGAGCGTGCGTGGCGGATTGCCGCGTGTCCCCGATGTGGGGGACACCCCGGTCGGGGTACAAAACCGATTTCGGGGTACGGCCGCCCGGGAGTCAGCCAGCGAATGAGCGCCACACCCCGGGACCCGGGGTGAGCGGTTCCCGGAGGCCGCGCTGGGTGCGCTCCCAGCCGTCCGGTCCGTGTTGCGGCCGGGCGTCCCGTGCCGCAGCAGCGGCCTCCGCCGCGGCCGTCGCGAGCACGGCGGTGACGGCCGCGATCTCCTCCGGGGTCACGCCCTTCGTGAGGAATCGCAGCTGCGACGGGTCGAGCGGGGACGGGCCGGCCGACGCTGCGTGCGCGCCGCTCACAGCGGGATGTTCCCGTGCTTCTTCGGCGGCAGCGACGCCCGCTTGGTGCGCAGCGCCCGCAGTGCCTTGATGACCGAGATGCGCGTGGCGGCCGGCTGGATCACCCCGTCCAGCTCACCGCGCTCGGCGGCGAGGAACGGGCTGGCGACGTTGTAGGTGTACTCGCTGGCGAGCCGGGCGCGCACGGCGGCGACGTCCTCGCCGGCCTCCTCCGCGCGCTTGATCTCGCCGCGGTACAGGATGTTGACCGCGCCCTGGCCGCCCATGACCGCGATCTCGGCCGTCGGCCAGGCGAGGTTCATGTCGGCGCCGAGCTGCTTGGAGCCCATGACGATGTAGGCGCCGCCGTAGGCCTTGCGGGTGATGATCGTCACCAGCGGCACGGTGGCCTCCGCGTAGGCGTAGAGCAGCTTCGCGCCGCGCCGGATGACGCCGGTCCACTCCTGGTCGGTGCCGGGCAGGTAGCCGGGCACGTCCACGAGGGTGAGGATCGGGATGCTGAACGCGTCGCAGAAGCGCACGAACCGCGACGCCTTCTCGCCCGCGTCGATGTTGAGCGTGCCGGCCATCGAGCTGGGCTGGTTGGCGACGATGCCGACCGAGCGGCCCTCCACGCGGGCGAAGCCGATCACGATGTTGGGCGCGAACAGCGGCTGGATCTCCAGGAACTCGCCGTCGTCGACGATCCCCTCGATGATCGTGGTCACGTCGTACGGCTGGTTGGGGGAGTCCGGGATGATCGTGTCGAGCCGGCGGTCGGCATCGGTGATCTCCAGCTCGGGCTCCGCCTCGAACACCGGCAGCTCCGCCAGGTTGTTCTGCGGCAGGTAGCTGAGCAGGGTGCGCGCGTAGTCGAGCGCGTCCTCCTCGTCGCTGGCGAGGTAGTGCGAGACGCCGGAGATCTTGTTGTGGGTGAGCGCGCCGCCGAGCTCCTCGAAGCCGACGTCCTCGCCGGTGACGGTCTTGATCACGTCGGGGCCGGTGACGAACATGTGGCTCGACTTGTCGACCATGATCACGAAGTCGGTGAGCGCGGGGGAGTAGACCGCGCCGCCGGCCGCCGGGCCCATCACGATGGAGATCTGCGGGATGACGCCGGAGGCGGCGGTGTTGCGGCGGAAGATCTCGCCGTATTTGCCGAGCGCGACGACGCCCTCCTGGATGCGCGCGCCGCCGGAGTCGAGGATGCCGATCATCGGCACGCCGGTCTTGAGCGCGTGGTCCATGACCTTGATGATCTTCTCGCCCGCGACCTCGCCGAGGCTGCCGCCGAAGATGGTGAAGTCCTGGCTGAAGACCGCGACGTTGCGGCCGTGGATGGTGCCGACGCCGGTCACCACCGCGTCGCCGTACGGCCGCTTGGCCTCCATGCCGAACGCGTGGGTGCGGTGGCGGACGAACTCGTCGAACTCAACGAACGACCCGTGGTCGAGGAGCAGGTCGATGCGCTCGCGGGCGGTCAGCTTGCCCTTCGCGTGCTGCTTCTCGATCGCGGCCTGGCCGCTCGCGGTCACGGCCTCGTGGAACCGCTCCTTGAGGTCGGCGAGCTTGCCGGCGGTCGTGAAGGGATCGGGGCTCTGACGTGCTTCGGTGTCGGTCACGCCGTTCACTCTACCTGCCAGCCGATTAGCGATGCCGTCTACGGATTCCTACAAATCCGAGGGCGTTCGCTGGCAGAATTGAGCAATGAGCTTCCGTCGCAGCCGGGCTGTCGTCCCCGTCCTCGAGGTGCTGCCGGAGGCGGCGTCCACCAACGACGTGCTGCAGGCGCGCGCCGGTGACCTGCCCGACCTCGCCGTCGTCGTGACCGACAACCAGACGGGCGGCCGCGGCCGGCTGGGCCGGGTCTGGGTCTCGCCTCCAGGCAAGTCGCTGGCCATCTCGGTGCTGCTGCGCCCGGAGGGCCTCGCTCCGGAAGCGCTGGGCTGGTTCCCGCTGCTCGCCGGGGTCGCGATGAGCCGAGCGCTCTCGGGCTTCACGAGCCGGGAGGTCGCGGTCAAGTGGCCGAACGACGTGCTGATCGACGAGGCCAAGGTGTGCGGCATCCTGTCGGAGCTGCTGCCGGGCATGGACGGCGTGATCGTCGGCGCCGGGGTGAACCTGACGCTAGAGCACGACGAGCTGCCCACCCCGACCTCCACCTCGCTCGCCCTGGCCGGAGCGACGGACGTCGACCCGGACGCCGTGCTCGCGGCGTACCTCACCCAGCTCAGCGTGCTCTACCGCGAGTTCGTGGCCGCGGGCGGCGACCCGGTGCGCAGCGCTCTGCGCGACGAGGTCGTGGAGGCCTGCCACACGATCGGCCGCTCGGTGCGCGTCGAGCTCCCCGGCGGCGACGTGCTGTTGGGCACCGCGACGTCGATCGACGAGTCCGGACGGCTGATCGTGGACTCGGATGACGGTCCCACGGCGGTGGCGGCGGGCGACGTGACGCACCTGCGGTATTAATGGGATACATGAGCAGCACGCCGGAGGGTACGCCCGCGCCACCTCCCGAGCGGGTCATCGCCCGCCTGCGGTCGAACGCGCGCGCGATGTTCTGGCCGAGCCTGGCGCTGATCGCCGCGGCGGGCGGCGTCGGCTTCTTCGCCGGACGCGTCTCCGAGGTGTGGGAGGTCGTGCTGCTGTGGAGCGCGGCGGCCGCCGTCGTCCTCCTGCTGTTCCTGCTCCCGCTCGCCGTCTGGCTGAGCCGGCGCTACACGATCACGACGCGCCGGCTGATCATCCGGCACGGCTTCTTCGTGCGGGTGCGCCAGGAGCTGCTGCACAGCCGCGGCTACGACGTCGCGGTGCGGCGCTCGTGGCTGCAGAGCATGTTCCGCTCCGGGGACGTGCTGATCAACTCCGGCCTCGACCACCCGGTCGTGCTGCGGGACGTGCCGAAGGCCGATCAGGTGCAGCGCGCGCTGAGCGAGCTGATGGAGCGCACGCAGACCGTCGTGGCGGTGCGCCGTCAGCAGTCGGAGTCAGTCTCCGACGAGACCACTGTCTGGGGTTCGCGCTAGCGTTGAGCCCGTCGTGGTGGCCGGCTCCGGCGTGACGACGGCCGTGGTGGTCCCGGCCTTCGCCTTCGTCTTCTCGGCGCGCACCGGGGAGAACACCCACCAGCGGTAGAGCGCGAAGCGGAACAGCATGCCGACCGCGAGTCCGACGACGTTCGCCGAGATGTTGTCGGCGACCGGGCCCACCATGCCGAGCAGGTAGTGCGACACCCACACGCACAGCAGCGGGATGCCGGTGCCGGTGGCGAGGCTGACGGCGAAGAACTCGACGCCCTCCCGGGCGGCGTTGTCCTGGCGCTGGCCGGAGAACGCCCAGTAGCGGTTGCCGATCCAGTTCGTCAGGATGGCGATGACCGTCGCGATGATCGTCGCGTAGATCGTCCGGTGCTCCACGTTGCGCAGCACGATCAGCAGCATCACGTTGAAGACGACGAGGTTGACCCCGAAGCCGACGGCGCCCACCGCGCCGAACTTGATCAGCTGCGGGAGGAAGCGCCCCGTGCGGTGCGCTGTGGTCGTCTCGGTCGTCATGCTCCAGCCTGGCTATGCGGGAAGATAGGAGTGCGTTCGCCACATTACGCGGCCCGGGTGTCCGGTATCTGGGAGTTGCCCGCGCACCGTGTGAAGAGTATCGAGGAGAGACATCGGAGATGGCCAGGAAC
Organism: Microbacterium sp. X-17; assembly: GCF_039615055.1. Taxonomy (NCBI): domain Bacteria; kingdom Bacillati; phylum Actinomycetota; class Actinomycetes; order Micrococcales; family Microbacteriaceae; genus Microbacterium; species Microbacterium sp. X-17. Next base: position 469,857 of record NZ_JBDHNI010000003.1, on the reverse strand, counting down.
AAAGTCGGTGTGATCGGCGGCGGACAGCTGGCCAGGATGATGATCCCTCCCGCGGTGGAGCTCGGCATCGACATCCGCGTGCTGGAGGAGGCCGAGGGGATGAGCGCCGACCTGGCCGCGACCGGCGTCGGCGACTACCGCGACCTCGACACGGTGCTCGCGTTCGCCGAGACGGTGGACGTCGTGACCTTCGACCACGAGCACGTGCCTCCGGCGATCCTGCGTGAGCTGGTCGGCCGCGGCATCCCGGTGCACCCCGGCCCCGACGCGCTGCTCTACGCGCAGGACAAGCTGCAGATGCGCGCCAAGCTCAGCGAGCTGGGCCTCCCGGTGCCGGACTGGGCGGCGGTGGAGTCCGCCGACGAGCTCGGCGTGTTCCTCGCCGACCACGGCGGCCGCGCGGTCGTGAAGACGGCGCGCGGCGGGTACGACGGCAAGGGCGTCCGCGTGGTGTCGGAGGCCTCCGGCGCCGACGACTGGTTCCTCGCGCTCGCCGAGGACGGCCGCGGCGGCGCGCTGCTGGTCGAGGAGCTGGTGGACTTCCGCCGCGAGCTGGCGCAGCTCGTCGCGCGGCGCCCGTCCGGCGAGATCGCCGCGTGGCCGGTCGTGGAGACGGTGCAGCGCGACGGCGTCTGCGCCGAGGTGATCGCCCCGGCGCCCGGCTCGGTCGGCCGTGTGGCGCAGGCCTCCGCCGACATCGCCCGCCACGTCGCGGAGGGTCTCGGCGTCACGGGGGTGCTCGCGGTGGAGCTGTTCGAGACGACCGACGGCCGGGTGCTGATCAACGAGCTGGCCATGCGCCCGCACAACAGCGGCCACTGGTCGATCGAGGGCGCGGTCACCGGCCAGTTCGAGCAGCACCTGCGCGCGGTCCTCGACCTCCCGCTCGGCTCGACGGCGCCGCGCGAGGAGTGGTCGGTGATGGTCAACATCCTGGGCGGCCCCGCCGAGGGGACGCTGCAGGACCGCTACCCGGCGGCGCTGGCGGCGCATCCGGAGGCCAAGTTCCACGGCTACGGCAAGGCGCCGCGGCCGGGGCGCAAGGTCGGCCACGTCACCGTGAGCGGCGACGACCTGGACGACGTGGCCTACCGCGCCCGCGCGGCGGCCTCCTTCTTCGAGGGCTGAGCCCGGATTCGTCCCGAATCTCCGTCCCTCGCGGCGGGCCTAACCCACCCACGCCGCGCGCCGCACCTATCCTGGGTCGCATGCCCGCACAGTCCCAGCCCGTCGTGTCCGTGATCATGGGCTCCGACTCCGACTGGTCGGTGATGGAGGAGGCCTCGAAGGTGCTCACCGAGTTCGGTGTGGCGCACGAGGTCGAGGTCGTCTCCGCGCACCGCACGCCCGAGAAGATGATCGCCTTCGGCAAGGAGGCGGCCGGCCGGGGTGTGCGCGTCATCATCGCCGGAGCCGGCGGCGCCGCGCACCTGCCCGGGATGATCGCGGCCGTCACCACCCTCCCCGTCGTCGGCGTGCCGGTGCCGCTCGCGCGGCTGGACGGCCTGGACTCGCTGCTGTCGATCGTGCAGATGCCCGCAGGCGTCCCCGTCGCGACTGTGTCCATCGGCGGCGCCCGCAACGCCGGGCTGCTCGCCGTCAAGATCCTCGCCACCTCCGACCCGGAGCTGTCCGCCGCTCTTGCGCGCTTCGCCGCCGACCTCGAGGCGAGCGTGGAGGAGAAGAACCGGGCGCTGCAGTCGCGGCTATGAGTTCGCGGACCCCGCTGCGGAACCCCGACGCGTCGTCGCCGGGGGAGATGACCGCGCGCGGATGGTGGCTCGTCGGCCTCAACATCCTGCTCCCCGGAACGCCCCAGCTCGTCGCGGGCAACCGCGCCCTCGGACGCGTGGGGATCTACGCGACCCTGGCGCTGTGGCTGCTCGGGCTCGTGGCGCTGATCCTGGTGATCGCGTCCCCGTCGTCGCTGTACACGTTCGCGACCCAGGCGGGCAGCCTCACCGTCGTCCAGATCCTGCTCATCGCGTACGCCGTGCTGTGGGTGGTGCTCACCCTCGACACGCTGCGGCTCGTCCGGCTGATCAAGGCGCGGGCGAAGATGCGCGGCTGGATCGCCGCGTTCTCCGTCCTGGTGCTGGTCGGGCTGGCCGGCACCGCGGCCTACGGCTCGGCGGTCGCCGGCTCGGCGCGCGGCGCTCTCGGCGACATCTTCGCCGACGGCGCCCCCGTCGCACCGGTGGACGGCCGCTACAACATCATGCTGCTCGGCGGCGACGCCGGGCCCGACCGGCAGGGGCTGCGCCCGGACAGCATGTCGATCGTCAGCATCGACGCGAGCACCGGGAAGGCCGTCACGATCGGCCTGCCGCGCGACCTGAACCCGGTGCCGTTCTCCCCGAAATCGCCGCTGCGGGCCGTCTACCCGGACGGCTACGGCTACCACGACAAGTGCGACGTCGACGTCTGCCAGCTCAACTCCATCTACACCGAGGTCGAGCTCTACAAGTCCGGCCTGTACCCGAACGCGAAGAAGCAGCAGAGCGAGCCGGGGATCGAGGCGATGCGCGACGCGCTGGAAGGCGCGACCGGACTGACCATCCAGTACTACGTGCTCATCGACATGCAGGGCTTCGCCGACCTGATCGACGCGCTCGGCGGGGTCGACATCACGGTGACCGAGAAGGTGCCGATCGGCGGCGACGAGAACCTGAACGGCGTCGTGGAGTGGATCCAGCCCGGCGAGCACCACATGGACGGCTACCACGCCCAGTGGTACGCGCGGGCACGGCACGGCACCAGCGACTACGACCGGATGGCGCGCCAGCGGCAGCTGCAGGACGCGATCCTCAAGCAGTTCAACCCGCTCAACGTCGTCACCAAGTTCCAGGACATCGCCCACGCCGGCGCGCAGGTGATGAAGACCGACATCCCGCAGTCGATGCTCGGCTACTTCGTCGACCTCGGCATGAAGACGCGCGCGCAGCCCGTCGACAAACTGGAGCTCGTGCCTCCCGCGATCGACCCGACGAAGCCGGACTACACGCAGATCCGCCAGCTCGTGAAGACGGCGCTGACGCCGTCGACGCCCACGCCGTCCGGCCACTGAGCCCACCCGTCCCAGCTGACCCCTGAACAGGTCACAGGAACCACCCAGCGCCCGCCGGTACCGTCGCCCGCCTATGACGGGTACAGGTGGAAGTGTGGACCAGAAGACGCGGATGAACAGCAGTGCACGCCTGACAGCCCTCGACGGACTCCGGGGGCTCGCGGCGGTCGTCGTCGTCTTCCACCACGCCCTCTACACCAACCCGGAGTTCCCCGGGGCCCCGGGCGGCGGCCACGCCCCAGCCGGGTCCTTCATGTGGTGGATCAGCTACACGCCGCTCAAGCTGGCCTCCGCCGGCGTGGAGTCGGTGATCGTGTTCTTCGTGCTGTCCGGGCTGGTGGTGACGCTGCCCGCGGTGCGCCGGCGCGGCTTCGACTGGGTCGCCTACTTCCCGCGCCGCGTGGTGCGGCTGATGGTGCCGGTCGCGGCGTCGGTCGTGCTCGCCGCGGCGTGGGTGGCCGCCATCCCGCAGGTCAGCACCCAGCCGAGCGGGACATGGCTCAGCAACTCCTCGACCCCGAACTTCTCGTGGGAGTACATCGTCAAGGCGATCGACCTGCTCGGCGGCGACGGCCAGATCAACAACCCGCTGTGGTCGCTGCGCTGGGAGCTCGCGTTCTCGCTGCTGCTGCCGGTGTTCGCGATCGCGGCGCTCGCCGTGCGCAGGTGGTGGATCGGCGGCCTGGCGCTGGCCTGCGCGCTGACCTGGCTGGGCGCGCACGCCGGATCGGGGGAGCTGCAGTACTTCCCGGCGTTCTTCGTCGGCGCGATCATCGCCGTGCGGCTCGACGTGGTCCGCGACGCCGCCGCGCGGATCAACACCCGCTGGTTCCGGCACCCGCTGTGGGCCGGGCTCACGGTCGGCAGCGCGCTGCTGCTCATCGCGCCGTGGCTGATCGGCCCGGGCGTGGGGAGCATCCCGGAGCTCGACAACGTGCTGAAGGGGCTGCTCCCGCTGGCGGCGGCCGGCCTCGTGGTCGCCGCGATCGGCTGGACCCCGCTGCGTGCGGTGTTCGAGTCGCGTCCGCTGCAGTTCCTCGGCGCGATCTCGTTCAGCCTGTACCTGGTGCACGTGCCGATCATCCTGTTCAGCACGTACCTGTTCGCCGGGCAGGCCTGGTATGTGCCGCTGCTGTTCGCCGTGCCGCTGGCGGGGCTGGTCGCGGTCGGCTTCACCTGGCTGATCGAGAAGCGCAGCCACGGCTGGTCGAAGGCCGCCGGCGAGTGGGCTTCCGCGCGCTATCGCGCCTGGTTCGGCCCCGAGCCCACTGAGCGCGTCGAGCACGCCGAGCACGCGGAGCGCGCCGCCACCCGCTGACATTCGGCACGAATGGCGGCTTTCACCGGCGCATTCGCGCCATTCGGCACGAATCGCGTCAGAGGTCGGCGTGCAGCTGCCAGACGCGCTCGGCGGAGTCGCGCCAGCTGAAGGCGCGGGCGCGGTCGGAGGCGAGCACGCCCAGGCGGCTGCGCAGCTCCGCCTCGTCGAGCACGCGGCCGATCGCGCCGGCGAGGCGCTCGCTGTAGCCGGCGTCGTCCTCGGCGGAGGCCGGCCGCTCCACGACCAGGCTCGCGCCGGCGGCGACCTCCACCAGGGCGGGGTCGTCGGAGTGGATGACCGGGAGGCCGAACTTGAACGCCTCCACGATCGGCAGGCCGAAGCCCTCGGCGAGGCTCGGGTAGACGAACAGGGTTGCCCGGTCGAGCACGACCGCGAGGTCGGCGTCGTCCAGACGCCCCAGCGCGCGCACGCGGTCCTCCGGCAGGCCCGCCGCGGCGGCCACACCGGTCGCCGTGCCGTCGCCGTAGCGGTCCGGGCCGGCGATGAGCAGCGGGATGTCGTGGGCCTCAGGCCGCGCGATGGCGCGGATGAGCGGCGCGATGCCCTTGCGGGGCATGATCGAGCCGAGCGTGAACGCGTAGACCGGCGGCAGGCCGAGCCGGGCGGCGCGCTCGTCGGCGTCGGCCGGGAGCCGCAGCGTCGTCGCGGGGGCGCCGCCGATGACCCGGATGCGGTCGCCGAAGTCGAGGGAGTCCGCGAGGCTGTTCGCGACTGCGTGCGTGGGGACGACGATCGCATCGGCGTGCTTGCGGGCGCGCTTGGCCATCGACTTCGTCCACATCACCGTCGCGGTGCCGAGCGACTCGGGATGCGTCCAGGCGAGGGTGTCGTGGATCGTCACGGCGACCTGGTCGCCGTTGTTCAGGGTGTCGTGCTTGCGCAGCGGAGCGAGGAGGCTCGGCGCGTGCACCATCCCGCGGACGCCGCCCACGGCGATGCCCGACTGCCAGGCCAGCGAGAGCTCGCGGCGGGCGAGCGGCAGCCGCACCAGGTCGGCGAGCCCGGGGAGGGCGGCGCGCAACTCGGCGAGCTGCTCGTCGGGGACGTTGGACACGTACGCGCGCACTTCGCAGCCTGCGGGTGCGGTGGCGATCAGCTGACGGGTCAGCTCCTCGGTGTACCGGCGGGCTCCGCCGGTCTCGGCCGAGGTGAGCTCATCGACCACCACGCTGAGTGTCGTCATTCGTCTCCAGGTCCAGGACTCCCTGCCGTGCGGCGTCTGCCAGGGCGGCCTCCCACGACCGCATCGGCGCCAGTCCGGCCTTCGCCCATGCCCCGTGCGCGAGCACGGAATAGGACGGTCGGGGTGCGGGACGGACGAACGTCGCGCTGTCGGTCGGTGTGACCCTATCAGGGTTCAATCCGGCCGCGCTGAAGACCGCCTTCGCGAACTCGAACCAGCTCGCCTGGCCCGAGTTCGTGCCGTGGTAGACCCCGGCGGGAGCGTCGGACTCCAGGAGGGAGACGATCTGTTCGGCGAGGTCGCCGGTCCACGTCGGCTGGCCGAGCTGGTCGGCGACGACGCTCACCGTCTCGTGGCTGCCGGCGAGCTTCACCATCGTCTTGGCGAAGTTCGGGCCGCCCGCGCCGTAGAGCCACGCGGTGCGCACGACGTACGTGCCGTCCGGGTGGGCGGCGAGCGCGAGCTCCTCGCCGGCCGCCTTGGTGCGGCCGTAGGCGTTGATCGGGTCGCGCACGGTGTCCTCGGCGTACGGCTCGGTGGCGTGGCCGTCGAACACGTAGTCGGTGGAGACGGTCACGTACCGGGCGCCGGCCTGCGCGGCGGCGACGGCGAGGTTCTCGGTGCCGAGCGCGTTGATCGCGTAGGCCTCGTCCTCGTGCGTCTCGGCGTCGTCCACCTTGGTGTAGGCCGAGGCGTTGACGACGGCGTCGTGGCCGGCGGCCGCGGCGACGGCCGCCTCACGGTCGGTCACGTCGAGCCCGGCGCGGCCGAGCGCCGTCACCTCGTGCCCGTGCGCGGCCAGCGCCTTCTGCAGGTCCTGGCCGAGCTGTCCGTTCGCTCCGGCGACGAGGACGCGCATCAGTTGTCCAGCGCGGCGCGGGCCTTGAGCGGCTCCCACCAGTCGCGGTTGTCGCGGTACCACTGCACGACGTCGGCGAGGCCCTGCTGGAACGGGACCAGCGGCTCGTAGCCGAGCTCGCTCTGGATCTTGGAGATGTCGACCGAGTAGCGCAGGTCATGGCCGAGGCGGTCGGCGACGCGGTCGACGTACGACCAGTCCTTGCCGGTGGCGTCGAGCAGCAGCTGGGTGAGCTCCTTGTTGGTGAGCTCGGTGCCGCCGCCGATGTTGTAGATCTCGCCCGCGCGGCCGTTGACGAGCACCATCGCGATGCCGCGGGTGTGGTCGTCGACGTGCAGCCAGTCGCGGATGTTGTTGCCCTCGCCGTAGAGCGGGACGTGCTTGTCGTCGATCAGGTTGGTGACGAAAAGCGGGATGACCTTCTCGGGGAAGTGGTACGGGCCGTAGTTGTTCGAGCAGCGCGTGATCGACAGATTCAGCCCGTGCGTGCGGAAGTAGCTGCGGGCGAGGAGGTCGCTGCCGGCCTTCGACGCCGAGTACGGGGAGTTCGGCTCCAGCGGGCGGTCCTCCGCCCACGAGCCCTCCGCGATCGAGCCGTAGACCTCGTCGGTGGACACGTGCACGAAGCGCTCGACCTTGTTGCGCAGGGCGGCGTCGAGCAGCTGCTGCGTGCCGAGGACGTTGGTCTCCACGAAGATCGACGCGTCGCGCACCGAGCGGTCGACGTGCGACTCGGCGGCGAAGTGCACCACGGCGTCGATCGTCGGGAACAGCTCGTCCAGCAGGCCGCCGTCGCGGATGTCGCCCTTGACGAAGGTGTAGCGCGGGGAGTCCGCGACCGGGGCGAGGTTCGCCAGGTTGCCCGAGTAGGTCAGTGCGTCGAGGACGACGACCTCGGCGCCCTCCAGGCCCGGGTAGGCGTCCTGCAGGGTGCGGCGGACGAAGTTGGAGCCGATGAACCCGGCGCCACCGGTGACGAGAATCTTCATGCGGATGGGCTGCTTTCTGTCGGTGAACCGGCGTCGAGTCTACCGTGAGGCCCCGTTGGTAGACTCCACGGGTGCAGATCCGAGAACTTTCGATCCCCGACGCCTACGAGATCACCCCGGTGCAGCACGCGGACGACCGCGGCCTGTTCTTCGAGTTCTACCGGTTCGACCGGTTGGAGGAGGCGGTGGGTCACTCGCTCGACCTCAAGCAGGGCAACACCTCGGTGTCGCGCCGAGGCTCGGTCCGGGGCATCCACTTCGCCGACATCCCGCCGAGCCAGGCCAAGTACGTGATGGCGCCTCGCGGCGCCGTGCTCGACTTCGTCATCGACATCCGCGTCGGCTCGCCGACGTTCGGCCAGTGGGACTCCGTGCTGCTGGACGACACCGACCGCCGCGCCATCTACGTGGCGGAGGGCCTCGGCCACTGCTTCGTCGCGCTGACCGACGACGCGACCGTGAGCTACCTGGTGACCGACGTGTACAACCCGGGACGTGAGCACGGGATCAACCCGCTCGACGGCGACATCGCCCTCGGTTTCCCCCTGCCGGCGGACGACCTCCTGCTCTCCGCCAAGGACACCGACGCCCCCGGCCTCCTGCAGGCGAAAGACAGCGGACTGCTCCCCACCTGGGATGCTGCGCGCGCCTTCTACGCCTCGCTGAACGACAAGTAAGGACGACCCCACACCATGCGCGGAATCATCCTCGCCGGCGGCTCCGGCACCCGGCTCTGGCCCATCACCAAGGGCATCTCCAAGCAGCTCATGCCCATCTACGACAAGCCGATGGTCTACTACCCGCTGTCGACGCTGATGATGGCGGGGATCAACGAGATCCTCATCATCACCACGCCCGAGTACAACGAGCAGTTCCGCGCCCTCTTCGGCGACGGCTCGCAGCTCGGCATCCGGCTGGAGTACGCGGTGCAGCCGTCGCCGGACGGGCTCGCGCAGGCGTTCATCATCGGCGAGGAGTTCATCGGCGACGAGTCGGTCGCGCTCGTCCTCGGCGACAACATCTTCCACGGCACCGGCCTCGGCTCGTCGCTGCGGCAGCACAACGACATCGACGGCGCCCTGATCTTCGCCTACCAGGTGAGCGACCCGACCGCGTACGGCGTGGTCGAGTTCGACGACAACTTCACCGCGCTCTCCATCGAGGAGAAGCCGGTCAGGCCCAAGAGCAAGTACGCCGTCCCCGGCCTGTACTTCTACGACAACTCTGTCGTCGAGATCGCCAAGACCATCGAGCCCAGCGCGCGCGGCGAGCTGGAGATCTCGACGGTCAACGAGCGCTACCTGGAGTCCGGCAACCTGCAGGTCCAGGTGCTCGACCGCGGAACCGCGTGGCTCGACACCGGGACATTCGAGTCGATGATGCAGGCGTCGGAGTACGTGCGCGTGATCGAGGACCGGCAGGGCTTCAAGGTCGGCTGCGTCGAGGAGGTCGCCTGGCGGGCGGGCTGGATCGACGACCAGCGTCTCGCCGAGCTCGCCGCGCCGCTGGTGAAGAGCGGCTACGGCCAGTACCTCATGCGGCTGCTGGAGGGCTGACGCCCACCCCCGCCGACGCCTACGCTGCCCGGCGGGTGAGGTAGGCGGCGCGCAGGTCCAGGCCCAGCCGGAGGATCCAGCGCAGCGGCGCCAGCAGCGGGCCGGAGTACTTGCGGCTCAGGTAGCGGTAGGCGCTGTCGTGATGCGCGCGGATCATCTTGGCGGACTCCGTGGTCGTGGAGTGCGCCCCGGAGTGGACGACGCTGGTCGTCGGCAGGAAGAGCCGCTTCCAGCCCGCCTTGGCGAGCCGGTAGCCGAGGTCGACGTCCTCGAAGTACATGAAGTACCCCTCGTCGAACCCGCCGAGCTGGTCGAACGCGGACCGGCGGACCAGCACGCACGACCCGGACAGCCAGTCGACCGTGCGCGGCTCCAGCGAGCCGTCGCGGTGCGACAGGTACCGGCGGCTCCACGGGTTGCCCGGCCAGAGCGAGAAGAACACCGCGTGGCCGATCCCGGTCCGCAGCGACGGGAAGGAGCGCGCGGACGGGTACGGCGTGCCGTCCACGTTGAGCACGCGGGGGCCGACGGCGCCGAGCTCCGGGCGGTCCTCCAGCGTCTGCACGAGGACGCGGACGGTGTCCGGGGAGAGCCGCACGTCCGGGTTGGACACCAGGATGTAGCGGACCTCGTCCGGCAGGGCCGCCGCGGCCGCGTTGACGGCGCCGCCGTAGCCGCGGTTCTCGCCCACCTCCACGACCGTCGCGTTGTGCGCGGCCGCGATGGCCCTGGTCGCCTCCAGGTCGGCCGACAGGTTGTCCGCGATGTAGGTGTGCGGTGCGAGCTCGCCGCTGTCGACGGAGTCGAGGAAGCCGCCGAGCTCGCCGCTCGAGTTGTAGCTGACGGTGACGACGGCGGTCGCGCGGGAGGGGACGGGTGAGGACATCGCCCTCCAGCATAGATCGACAGCCTGCGAGGACCGGTGCGCGGGCGCGGAGGCCGGCGGCTACAGCACCGCCGCCGCGAGCTCCTCGCCGATGCGCTGCGGGGTGGTGCGCGAGCGGATGCCGGCCATCGTTGCCAGCGCCCGGCGCCAGCGCGGACCGCCGAAGTCGGACTCGGCCTCGGCGAGGGCGTCGAGGATCTGCTGCTCCGAGACCGGGGCGTCGATCAGGTACGGGTAGTCGCCGCCGAGCCAGCGGACGGCCTCCTGCTGGTCGCGCTGGATGAGCACCGGCGCGCCGCAGTGGGCTGCGGTGAAGCCCTTGAGGAACGGCTTGTAGTGGTCGAGCTCGCGGTGCAGGCGCACGGCGTAGTGGAACGAGTAGTCGCCGACCCGCGCGAGCCAGCCGGCGTCCTCGCGCGAGGTGTCGATCGGGACGACGTCGACGGTCTCCTCGATCCGCGGGGTGAGCACGGCGTTGATGCTCTCGCCGAAGTAGCCGGCGCGGAACGTGTCGCGCGGCGGCTGCGTCGTGTCGAGCCGCGGGTCGACGTGGTGGTTGACCAGGGCGACCCGGGTGCCGGGGTAGGCGCGGCCGTACTCCTCGAACGCGGTCAGCGAGCTCGCGACGAGGACGTCCGCGAACCGGGCGGTGGTGCCGGGCGGCAGCTCGTCCACCGGGTCGAACAGGAGCCGGTTGCCGTGGCGCACGAGCTCGTCGAGCTGCGCCGGGGTCGCGAGCTTCAGGGCGCCCTTGGTGAGGAAGACGGTCGAGTTGCGCACGCGGGAACCGAGGGCCTTGACGTGCACGCTGTGCCGGCTGAGCTGGTCGCGCGCGAGGTCGGCGAGTTGGAAGCCCCGCATCACCGTCGAGCCGGCTCCTCGGAACGGCTCGGCGTAGAGGAATACCAGGCGGGGCATGCGACAACCCTACAGTGGCCAGGTGATATCGTCTTCAGGATCGTCTACCCGAAGGAGCCAGAACCAATGAGCGGACGTCGTGCTGTCTATACGGCGTTGCTGGGTGGATACGAGGAGCTGCTCGAGCAGCCTGTCGCCACGCAGACGGACATCCCGTTCATCTGCTTCACCGACGACGCGGCGCTGACGAGCGAGACCTGGAGGATCGTCCACGTCGAGCCGATGTTCCCGCTCGACTTGGTCCGCAGCCAGCGCGAGTTCAAGATCCGCGGTCACGAGGACGTGGCCGGGTTCGAGGAGACGCTGTACATCGACAATTCGGTGCTGCTGAAGAAGACCCCGGACGAGATCCTCGACGCGTGGCTGGCCGACGCCGACTACGCGGTGTCGCTGCACAGCTACCGGGAGCGCGTCATCGACGAGTTCGACGAGGTCGTCGCGCTCAACTACGACGACGCCGCCCGGGTGCAGGAGCAGCTGCTGCACTACGCCGATCTCTACCCCGACCTCCTCCAGCAGCACCCCTACTGGAACGGGATGATCGCCCGGCGCAACACCCCGGAGGTGCAGGTCGCGATGGAGCGCTGGTTCGACCACGTCCTCCGGTTCTCGCGCCGCGACCAGCTCTCCGCGAACGTCACGCTCAGCCTGTCCGGCCTCCGCGTCAACGCGGTCGAGCTGGAGAACTTCGACTCGGACCTGCACAGCTGGCCGGTCGAGGTCGGCCGCAAGATCCACCTGGGCAAGAACAACAAGCGCAACGCCGGGCCGCTGCTCGCCGAGGTCGCGCGCCTCAAGCGCGAGACGGCCGAGCTCTCCAAGCAGCTCGCCGACCAGGCCGACGACCACCGTCTGCTGGAGGAGACGCGTCGCGAACTGCACGAGACGCGCCTGGCGGCCGCCCGCGATCAGGCCAGGATCGAGGCGGAGTGGCGCGGCCAGCTCCAGGGCCTGCTGACCAGCACCTCGTGGAAGGCCTCCGCGCCCATCCGCTGGGTCGGTGACTCGGCCAAGCGCATGCGGGCGAGAGGAAGCCACGATTAGGGTCATCGTCACCGGCGGCGCCGGTTTCATCGGGAGCACACTGGTCGCCGCCCTGTTGGGGCGGGGCGACGAGGTGGTCGTCGTCGACGCGCTGACGCCGTACTACGACCCGGCGCTCAAGCGCGCCGCGCTCGACGCCGTCGCGGGCCCCGGCTTGACCGTCGTGGAGGCCGACCTCAACACGGTCGATCTCGCGCCCGTCCTCGACGGCGCCGACGCCGTCGTCCACCTCGCGGGCCAGCCGGGCGTGCGCAAGTCGTGGGGCGACGACTTCGTGGCGTACACGCGCGCCAACGTCGACGCCACCCAGCGGGTGCTGGAGTCGATCGTGCGGACCTCTCCTGGCACGCGGTTCCTCTACGCGTCGTCGTCGTCCGTCTACGGCCAGGCCGAGACCTATCCGACCCACGAGGAGATGCTGCCGCGCCCGCTGTCGCCCTACGGCGTCACCAAGCTGGCGGGGGAGCACCTGACCGGCCTCTACGCCGAGAGCTTCGGCGTACAGACGGCCGCGTTCCGCTTCTTCACCGTGTACGGTCCGCGGCAGCGGCCGGACATGGCCTTCACGCGCTTCCTCGGCGCGGCGCGGGACGGCTCGCCGATCACCGTCTACGGAACGGGCGAGCAGATCCGCGACTTCACGTTCGTCGGCGACATCGTCGACGCCCTGATCGCCGGCCTGGACGCGACCTCGGCCCTGCCGCGGGTGATGAACCTGTCCGGCGGCAGCAGCGTCTCGGTCAACGAGGTGCTCGACACCATCGCCGCCGTGACCGGTGAGCGCCTGGACGTGCAGCGCCTGGACCCCGTGCGCGGCGACGTGTTCCGCACCGGCGGCGACAGCACGCGCGCACGCGAGGCCCTGGGCTGGGAGCCGAAGGTCACGCTGGAGGAGGGCCTCCGGCGGCAGTGGGAGTGGATCCGCTCGCTCTGAGCGTGCCGTCGCGGAGCGTGCGCTCTCAGGCGCTGAGCCCGGACGGCACCTCCGCCTCGGCTCCGACGACCGCCGCCGACGCGTCCAGCCGGACGATGCCCGAGCCGATGTCGTAGGGCGCGATCTCGAACATGGAGGCCGGCGTCATCCGGTCGAGCGACGTCCCGGCGACCTCCTCCAGGCTGCCGCGCACCGAGTAGGTGCCGGCGCCGAGGGCGTTGCGGTCGATCACGAAGTCCACCTCGTGGAGGCCGGGCTCGGCAGGGATGGTCGTCTCCAGCATCTTGGTGTTGAGGCCGTAGACGGCGAGTCCCGTCGCGGTCTCGATCGCGATGCCGGCGGCGAGCGGCTCCTGGGGAGCGGTGAGCCGGTAGCGGTAGCGGATCACCAGATCCGACGCGGGCTCGAGCAGGATGGCCTCCGACTTGTCGGCCGGCTCGCGCGAGGTGTCGACGACGCCGTCCACGCGGGGCAGGGCGACGATGCTGTCGATGGTCGCCGTCTTCGGGGCGACGGTGGTCGGGTGCGCGGCGTCGTGGTCGATGCGCTGCTGCTCGAAGCCCTGGCGAAGCACGCGCAGGCCCTCGGTGGGGCTGCCGTCGTGGATGAGGTGGCCGTGGTTCAGCACCACGACGCGGTCGCAGAGGCGGCCGACCTGCTCCGCGGAGTGGCTGACCAGAACGATCGTGCGGCCCTCGCGCTGGAACTCCTCGATCTTGTCCATGCACTTGCGCTGGAACGGCTCGTCGCCGACGGCGAGGACCTCGTCCACGAGCAGCAGATCGGGGTCGACGTGCACCGCGACCGCGAACGCCAGGCGCACGTACATGCCCGAGCTGTAGAACTTGACCTGGGTGTCGATGAAGTCCTCGATGCCGGAGAAGTCCACGATCGCGTCGAAGTACTTGTCGGTCTGCTTGCGGGTCAGCCCGAGGATGGCGGCGTTGAGGTAGACGTTCTCGCGGCCGGTCAGGTCGGGGTGGAAGCCGGCGCCGAGCTCCAGGAGGGCGGCCATCCGGCCACGGCGCGACACGGAGCCGGTCGTCGGCTCGATGATGCCGCCGATGACCTTCAGGAGCGTGCTCTTGCCCGAGCCGTTGTGGCCCACCAGGCCGACCGTCGAGCCCATGTCGATGTCGAGCGAGACGTCGCGGAGCGCCCAGAAGTCGTCACGGTGCTTGCGCGACGCGGAGAAGTTGAGGATGCGCTCCTTGAGGGACTTCTCCTTGTGCATGACGAAGCGCTTCGAGACGTCGTCGACGCGGATCAGGGGGATGTCGGTCACGGGTCAGATCTCCTGCGCGAAGTTGCCCTGAAGCCTGGCGAACGCGCGCTGCGAGAGCCAGAGGAGGATGAGGCTGATGCCGAGCATGATGACCAGGCGCAGCCCGAGCTGGCTGGGCCAGACCTGGGCGGTCGCGCCCGCGCCCTCCAGGCCGCCGGCCCAGAGCGCCTTCTGCATGCCGATGACGGCGATGGTGACGGGGTTCGCGAGGTAGAGCTGCTCGATCCAGTTCCCGTGCAGGGCGTTGTGCACGAACGTGAACGGGTACACGATCGGCGAGGCCCAGAACAGCACCAGGAGGGCGATCTCGACGAAGTGCTGCGTGTCGCGCAGGTAGACGTTGACCGCGGAGAGCACGAGCCCGACCGCGGTTGCGAACACCACGAGCATCACGATCGACAGCGGCGCGAGCAGGAGGGTCACGCCGATCGGGAAGTGCGAGAGGACCAGGATGGCGATCACCAGCACGACGAGCTGGACCCCGAAGTTGAACAGCGCCCCGCCCACGCTGCTGAGCGGGAAGATCTCCCGCGGCAGGTAGACCTTCTTGACCAGCCCGCCGTTGCCGATGATGGAGCCGGTCGAGCTGGACACGATCTCGCTGAACAGGCCCCAGATAGTCAGGCCGGTGAATACGAAGATCGCGAAGTCCGGGGTGTTGCGGGCCGCGCCCAGCACCTGCCCGATCGCGAAGTAATAGATGAGGAGCTGGATGAGCGGTCGCGCCAGGCTCCAGACCAGGCCGAGCGAGCTGTCCTTGTAGCGGGCCTTGATCTCGCGCCTGACGAGGAGGCCGAGCAACTCCCTGTGCGCCCAGACGTCGGCGATGGACCGTCCGCTTCCACGGAAGAAGCCCTGCTTCTGACTGACCGTCTGGAAAGGGGTCTCCTCGATGGCGAGCGCCCGGAGGTCGGCTGCGCTTGTACTCATCGTTCTCGTCCGCCTTCTCGTGTGAGCGCCGGAAGCGGGTGATCCCGGCGATTGACAGAAGGTCATTCTAATCGCTGAGCGGGTGCGAACCTCGGTAGCGCCTGTGCGTGCACCGGTGGGGCCGTGATCGGGTGCGACTAGACTTTGCGGGGTCCGTGGCCGAACGCAGTGGAAAAGACTTAAGGAACGAGACGAATGATGAAGAAGCGTCGACCGGGTGTCGTCTCCGTCGTGCTGGTGAACTTCCGGGGCGCCGACGACACGATCGAGTGCGTCGCGGGCCTGCGGGCGCTGAACTGGCCGGCCGAGCTGCTGGAGATCGTCGTCGTCGAGAACGGCTCCGGCGACGACAGCATGGAGAAGCTGAGCGCCCTCGGCGACGACATCGTCCTGATCGACTCCGGAGCGAACCTCGGCTTCACCGGAGGCTGCAACCTGGGCGTCTCGAAGTCGACCGGAGAGTTCGTCGCGTTCCTCAACAACGATGCGAAACCTCACACCGACTGGATCCGCACCGCGATCGACACCTTCGCCACCGGCAAGGACATCGGGGCGGTCGCCAGCAAGGTGCTCGACTGGGACGGCACGGACGTCGACTTCGTCGACGGCGCCATCACCTGGTACGGGATGGGCTACAAGCCGCACGCCGGCGAGCAGGACCGCGGCTCCTGGGACAAAGAGAAGGACGTCCTCTTCGGCACCGGTGCGGCGATGTTCATCCGCGCCGAGGTGTTCGAGCAGCTCGAGGGCTTCGACGACGACTACTTCATGTTCTACGACGACGTCGACCTCGGCTGGCGCCTCAACCTCGCCGGCTACCGCTTCCGGTTCCAGCCGGCGTCGCTGGCCTACCACAAGCACCACGCGTCGATGAACAAGTTCGGCAACTTCCGCGAGGAGTACCTCCTCGAGCGCAACGCGCTCTACACGCTCTACAAGAACCTCGGCGACGAGCTGCTGGACGACACTTTCTCCGCCGCGCTGCTGCTGGCCGTCCGCCGCGCCGTCGGTCGCGGGGGGCTCGACTCGACCCAGTTCGACCTCCGCAACCCGGGCGGCGACGACCAGCGCACGCTCGACGTGCCCAAGTCGACCATGGCGGGCGTCTTCGCGATCGACCGCCTCGTGGAGCTCCTCCCCGAGATGACCGACAAGCGCCGCGCCATCCAGGCGACGCGCGTGCGCACGGACCGCGAGCTCATCACGCTCTTCGGGAAGCTCGACGAGCCCGCGTACCCGATCGAGTCGTACCTCGACGGCTACGCCAAGATCGTCGCCAGCCTGGACGTCCTGGAGAACGCGGGCCGCAGGCGGCGCGTGCTGGTCATCACGGGCGACCCCATCGGGGCCAGGATGGCCGGCCCCGCGATCCGCTCGTGGCACATCGCGGGCGAGCTCGCGCACGAGCACGACGTCCGGCTGCTGTCGATGACGTCGGTGTCTCCCATCGACGCGCCGTTCGAGCTCGCGACGATCTCGCACCACCACCCCTCGACGGTGGTCGAGCACGAGAAGTGGGCGGACGTGATCGTCCTCCAGGGGAACGCGCTCGCGCTGTTCCCGGCGCTGGCCAAGTCGCAGAAGATCCTCGTGGTCGATGTCTACGACCCGATGCACCTCGAGCAGCTCGAGCAGGGCCGCGGCAACACGTTCAAGCAGTGGAACAAGCAGATCGGCGACGCCACTGAGACGCTCAACCAGCAGCTCGACCAGGGCGACTTCTTCCTCTGCGCCAGCGACCGGCAGCGGCACTTCTGGCTCGGCCAGCTCGCCGCGCTCGGCCGGATCAACGCGTACACGTACTCCCGCGACCCCGAGCTGGACTCGCTCATCGCGATCGCGCCGTTCGGCATCCCGTCGGAGGACCCGGAGCAGACCGAGCACGCCATCCGCGGAGCGGTCCCCGGCATCGGGCAGGACGACAAGGTCATCGTCTGGGGCGGCGGAATCTACAACTGGTTCGACCCCCAGACGCTGATCCGGGCGGTCGCGCAGCTCGTGGAGCGTCACGACAACCTCCGCCTCTTCTTCATGGGCGTGAAGCACCCCAACCCCGACGTACCGGAGATGGAGGCCGTCTCGCAGGCGCGCGTCCTCGCCGAGCACCTGGGCCTGCTCGGCACGAACGTGTTCTTCAACGAGAGCTGGGTGCCGTACGAGGAGCGTCAGAACTACCTGCTCGACGCCGACCTCGGCGTCTCCACGCACTTCCAGCACGTCGAGACCACCTTCTCGTTCCGCACCCGCATCCTCGACTACCTGTGGGCGGGGCTGCCGATCGTGACGACCGCAGGCGACTCGTTCGGCGATCTGGTCGCCAAGGAGGGCCTCGGCGCCTCGGTGCCGGAGCGGGACGTGGACGCGCTCGCCGAGGCGATCGAGCGGTACCTGTTCGACCAGGAGGCCGCCGCCTCCGCGCGCGCCGCCGTCGCGCGGGTCCGCGAGGACTTCCGCTGGAGTCGCGCGCTGGCGCCGCTGATCGAGTTCTGCCGGCGTCCGGTCCGGGCGGCGGACAAGGACGTGAACTCGAAGTCCTCCGCGGGCAAGGCCGTGAAGAAGGTCCAGGTCGTGCCCCGGACGGGCATCCGCCGCGACCTGGATCGGGCCGCGTACTACCTCAAAGAGGGAGGCGTGTCGGCGGTCATGGAGCGGTACAAGGCGCGCAACGAACGGCGGAAGCAGGCCTCCGAGCTGTGACGGGCACCACCCGAACGGGGGTGCTGTTTGCGCGCGTGAGCGGCAAAAAACGCAAGCTTTTCGCGTGGTGAGCCAATAGGCTGGACGAAACGTTCCATCCTGCGGGTCTCACTGGGGCCATTCTCACCGGGCGAGGAGAACCGGAATGACTCCGAAACGCGTCGTCGCGAGCGCTCTCGTGCTCCTGGTCGCCATCGCGGCCGCCGTCATGGGCGGCTGGTCCGCGCCCGATCGCGCCGACGCGCTGTCCGGCTCCGACTTCGATCCGTCCAACATCATCTCGGACGCGAACTTCTACAACGCGAACGCGATGACCCAGGCGGAGGTCCAGTCCTTCCTGAGCTCGAAGGTGTCGTGCCAGACCAGCTCGTGCCTCGCGGTCGGGCAGTTCGCCACGTCGAGCAAGGCGGCGGACGCCATGTGCAACGCGTACGCGGGCGGAGGCACGGAGTCCACGGCGGCGATCATCTTCAAGGTCCAGCAGGCGTGCGGCATCAGCGCGAAGGTCATCCTGGTCACCTTGCAGAAGGAGCAGGGCCTGATCACGGCGGCCGCCCCGACGACCGGGCAGCTCAACAAGGCGATGGGCTACGCCTGCCCCGACACCTCCGGATGCGACACCTCCTACTACGGAGTGTTCAACCAGATCTACAGCGCCGCCCACCAGCTCGTGCGCTACGGCAACCCGCCCGGCACCTCGAACTACTTCACCTGGTTCCCGGTCGGCTCGCCCTCGGCGGTGCGTTACAGCCCCAGCCCCGGCTGCGCAGCGCCGGTCATCACCATCAAGAACCTGGCGACGGCCGCGCTGTACTACTACACGCCGTATCAGCCGGACCAGGCGGCCCTCGCGAACCTGTACGGCGCCGGCGGTTCGTGCTCCAGCTACGGGAACCGCAACTTCTGGGTCTACTACAACCAGTGGTTCGGGTCGCCGACGGGCACCGTCGATCCGCTCGCCAGCCTGGACGACGTCTCCGTCCGCTACACCGACAGCGGCGCCGGCATCCTGGTGTCCGGCTGGGCGATCGAGCGCTCGGCTCCGGCGACGACCGCGCTCGTGGACATCTACATCGACCAGCCCGACGGCACGACCAAGGGCTACGAGATCAAGGCGAACACCTCCCGCCCGGACGTCGGAGCGGTCTACACGGCCGCCGGGCCGAACCACGGCTACCAGTCGACGTTCCCCGCGACCCTGCCGGGCAATTACAACGTCTGCGTCTTCCCGATGACCGGAGGCGCCGGGGGCTGGCTGCTCGGCTGCCGGACGGTGACCGTGAACGGCACCGCGGCGATCGGCAGCCTCGACTCCGTGGGCGCGACGGCGACGGCGACCGGCGCCACCCTCACCGCGAGCGGCTGGGGCTTCGACCCGACGTCGGCGGCGACCGCCGCCACGGCGACCGCGACGGTGACCGGCCCGACCGGCGCCAAAGCGACGGCGACCGCTGTGGCGTCCGGCGCACGTCCCGACGTCGCCACGGCCTATCCGGCCGCGGGGGCCGCGCACGGGTTCTCGATCCCGGTCACCGTGCCGGCAGGGCCGGCGGGCGCGTACCAGGTCTGCGTGACGATCTCCGGCCACACGGCGGCGGGCAAGGCCGACGCCTCGGTCGGCTGCCGCACTGTGCAACTCGGCGCGAGCAATCCGGCCGGCGTCCTCGACTCCGCCATGATCTCGCTCGGCACGGACGGCCGCACCTCGATCCTGTTCAGCGGGTGGGCCGTCGACAACGCGTGGCTCAGCACGAGCATCCCCGTCGACGTGTACATCGACAGGCCGAACGGCACCACGGCCGCACAGCGCGTCCCGACGACGGGGACGCGCAACGACATCGCGCGCCTCTACCCCGGCGCGGGGGCGGCGCACGGCTTCTCCGGATCGCTCGTGCTCTCGCAGCCCGGCACCTACAACGTCTGCGCGTTCGGGATCGGGCAATCCCCGTTCGGCGCCGCCAACGCCATGCTCGGGTGCCTCCCGGTCACCGTCCCGCAGGTGACCCCGATCGGGTCGCTCGACGGCTTCTGGATGTCGGCGACCGCGGGAGCGGCCCAGGTCAACGCGTCCGGGTGGGCGCTCGACCAGGGCGCGCCGGGGACGTCCATCCCCGTCGACCTGTACCTCGACAAGCCGGACGGGACCGTGCAGGCGATCCGCACGGCGTCCACGAACCCGCGCGACGACATCGGCCGGGCCTTCCCGGGGATGGGAAGCCTGCACGGCTTCACGCAGAGCTTCACCGTCACCAAGACCGGCACCTACCGGCTGTGCGCCTTCGGCATCGCCCAATCCACGTACAACCGGGGCAACGCGCTGATCGGCTGCCGGTCGCTGACCATCACCGCCAACCAGCTGGTGGGGTCGCTGGACTGGGCCGCGGCGGCGGGGACCACGGGCAACTGGACGATCTCCGCCAGCGGCTGGGCCGTCGACCCGGCGGTGCCGGCCAGCCCCGCCACCGTCTCGATCGAGGTGACCAAGCCGGACAACACGGTGGTCAGCCTCCAGGTCCCGGCCTCCGGGACCCGCGCCGACGTCGGCAGGGCGTTCCCCGCGTTCGGGTCGGCCCACGGATTCTCAGGTACGGTGGTCGGAGTGACCCAGCCCGGCACCTACAAGCTGTGCGCCAAGGGCGTGCCGCTGACGCCGTTCGGGTCGACTACACTCCTGGGATGCACGCAGGTCGTCGTCAAGTGACGACACGCTCTCCCGCGTGCACCCCTCTCCAGAAAGGCAAGAGATTGGCCCACACCCCTGCCCTCGAGTGCACAGATCTGCTCGGGGAGACTCTCGCGTGAGCCTCGAAACGACCTCCTCCGACATCGATCGTCCCGAAGCGGACGCGAGCCGCCCCGGCCGGTTCCGTTCGCGGCCGCGGCTCATCGACACGATCCTCTGCGTCGTTCTGGGCCTCGCGAGCCTGCTGCTCGGCGTCTGGATCACCCCGCAGCACGCGACGGTCTCGCCGATCGACGAGTACGTCTACATCGACTACCTCGCCAAGGTGCCGACGCAGATCATCGTGCACAAGGGTGAGGAGACCGGCCAGTACGCCCGGCTCTACCTGTCGTGCCACGGTGTACGGACGATCGGCTTCTACCCGGACTCGTTCTGCGAGCACTGGACGGCCGCCGACGTCGCGCGCATGCCCAACACGGGCAAGACCACGGCCGACCTCTACACACCGCTGTACTTCGGCGCGACGTGGCTCATGGCCCAACCGCTCCGGCTCTTCGGCATCACCGACATCACCGAGGCCGGGCGACTGACCGGCTGGACGTGGCTGGCGGCCGGTGCGATCCTGCTCTACCTCTCGCTGCGTCGGCTCCGGGTCCACCCCGCAACGGCGGCCGGCCTCGGCCTGCTCATGGTCGGCTCGCTCTCCGCGTACTGGTCGAACACCTACATCAGCACCGACGCCACCTCACTGCTGGCGGGCTCGCTCATGCTGTTCGGGCTGACGATGCTGAGCAGACCGGGCAGACGCGGCGCGATCCTGTTCGTCGTGTTCGGCGTGCTCGTCACGCTGGCCAAGCTGCAGAACCTCATGGCGGTCGCCGCGGCGGTGCTGATCCTGCTGATCATGGCGGCGAACGACGCCTTCCGGTCCGAGGGCGTCTGGCGTGAACGGACCAGGACGTTCTTCCGCGACCGTCGCGTCCTGATCGGGGCGATCGCCCTGGTCGCCTCGCTGGTCGGCCAGGTCATCTGGATTCTGATCAGGAACGCCCTGACCGTCGGCACCTTCCCGGACCAGGGGGTCTCCACGCCGTTCGGCAAGAAGGCCTTCGTCGACGAGGTGTTCAAGTTCTTCCCCGGCGTCGCCAACGGGGCGATCCAGCCCAGCCAGGTGGGCTTCGCGGCCGTCATCGCGGCGACCCTGATGACCTGGGTGATCGTGGCGGGCGTCCTGGGCCTGCTGGCAGCGTCCAAGCGCGGCACCCAGCACGAAGCCCTGGCGCTCGGGTCGTTCGTGGTGGCGCTCCTCGCGGGGCCGATCCTCGCGGTCGCGAACATCGCGGTGAGCGGGTACTACTTCTCGCTCCCGCCGCGGTACGGCATGTCGCTCATCCCGTTCTTCCTCGCCTGCGCGGGCGTGCTGTTCACGCGCGCGGTCTGGACGCGCTACCTGGCCCCGGCCGTCGGACTCGCCAGCTACGTGGCGGTCATGAGCATCCCGGGCTGACCGTCGGACAACGAGGAAGGGGGCCGCTGCGACTGCAGCGGCCCCCTTCGTCGTGTACGGGCGTCTAGGTGGCCGAGAACGGCGGGTAGGTCGGTTTCGACGGGCTGGCCTGGATGTCGAGCTGCAGCGCCGATATCAGCATCTGCGTCCCCAGCATGAGCGGGAGCGCCGCGAGCATGACGGTCGCGGCGGTGGCGACCACGGAGGCGGCGATCTGGAAGCACACCCAGATCGCGACTCCCAGACCGAACAGCGAGAGGATCAGGCCGAGCACCAGCAGGAGCGCGATGGGCGAGAACGACCACAGCACGTAGCGGTACCAGATCCGTCGCCAGAAACCGCGCGTCAGCAGGCTGAGCAGCTCGGGCACGACCCGGCCGAGCTTGATGCTGGAGACCTCGTTGCCGTAGACCGCGGGGACGGGGACGTCGACGGCCGGCACCTGGAGGATGTTCAGGTGGATGAGCAGGTCGTTCTCGAACGAGTAGCGGCGTGCCACGTGGTCGAGCGGCACCCGGCGCAGCACATCCGTGCGGATGGCGGTGTAGCCGTTCTGCGGGTCGAACAGGTGCCAGTACCCCGAGGCGAGCTTCGTCATGAACGACAGCACGATGTTGCCGAAGATGCGGTAGCGGGGCATGCCGTGGAACGACTCGGGCGCGAAGAAGCGGTTCGCCTTGGCGAAGCCGTAGCCCTCCGTGGTCACGTGGTCGATCAGCGCGGGCAGGTAGGTCGGGTCCATCTGGGCGTCGCCGGCCATGATGACGTTGACGTCGGCGCCGAGCTCGATCGCCGCGCGGTGGCCCGTGATGATCGCGCCGCCGACACCCTGGTTCGCCTCGTGCCGGATGAGGGTGATGCGGGGGTCCGGGTTGGCCTTCACCACACCGCTGGTGTCGTCGGGGCTGTGGTCGTCGACGATCACGATGTGATCGACGTAGTCCGGCATGGTGTCGATGACCGTGTTGATCATCAGTGCCTCTTTGTAGGCGGGCACCACTGCGGCGATCCGTGCGCCGTTGTACATCCTCAGTCCTCTCGGGCGGCCTCGGCGGCCGTGCTCGATCGTCGGGGGCCGGCGAAGACCCAGTAGCGATACGCGAAGTAGTTCCACACCGTCGTGACGGCGGTCGCGATGACCTTGCCGCCCGCCCAGCTCAACGGGGACTGGTCGACCAGGGCGACGATGACGGCGGTCGCCACGGTGTTCACGACGACCAGAAGAGTGTACTTGATCAGCGCGGGGCCGTGCGGCACCTGCGAGCTGAAGCCCAGCACCCGCTGGATAGTGTAGGTGAACGCGAAGCTGATGACGAAGGCGACGGCGGCCGCGAGCCAGGTGGCCCAGCCGAAGACCTCGTGGAACAGCCACAGCAGCGTGAAGTCGACGATGAACGCCAGCCCGCCCGCGACGAGGTAGCGGACGACCGGGTGGTCGGCGAACGCGCGCACCGGATGGACGCGCTTGCTCTCCTCGGTGGGCTCTCCTGCGGCGGCGGGCACGCTCATCCCTGCAGCACGGGGCGGCGCGCGATCACCTGGTCGATGACGCGGTGCGGGGCCAGGATCGTCCCGCGCTCGGCCGCGGCGTCGGCCGAGCCGTCGATCACGTCGAGGAATCGCCCGAACTGCGTCGTGAGCGGCTCCGCCGAGCTGACCAGCTCCGGGATCTCGATGACCGTCTGCTGCCGGTAGCCGCGTCCGTCGTCGACCGAGTTCTCGGAGACGTGGTGGTAGACCGTGACATCGCGGCGGAGCAGGTCCACCTCGATCAGGCGGTCGCGCTCGTAGATCGAGAGCTGGCGGATCTTGCGCTGGCCGACGCGGCTGGCAGAGATGTGCGCGATGGCGCCGCCCGGGAAGTCGAGCAGGGTCTCCGCCACGTCCTCGGCGTCCGCCAGGGAGTCGGGGTGGAAGTGACCGAGCCGCGACTCCACGTTGCCGGGCGCGGCGCCGATGATCCCGATCGCCAGGTCGACGTCGTGCACGAGGAGGTCCCACGCGACGCCGGTGCGGATGCGCGGGGCGTAGGGCGAGTGGCGGGTGGCGGTGACGTGCACCGGCTCGGCGATCAGCTCGCGCGCCGTCATCACGGCGGGGTTGTAGCGCTCCAGGAGGCCGCACATGAAGGGGAGGTCGCGCTCGTCGGCCAGCGCCAGGATCTCCTCGGTGCGCAGCAGGCTGTCGGCCACCGGCTTCTCGACCAACAGCGGGGTGTCCTGGGACAGCACCTGCATGGCCAGGTCGTAGTGCGCCTCGGTCGCGGCCGCGACGACCACGCCGTCGATGTCGGAGAGGTCGGGCAGCTCGGGAAGCCACTGCGCTCCGAAGCGCTCGGCGACCGCGGTGCCGACGGACTCGCGCGGGTCGACCAGCACGGTCAGCTCGGAGCGCGAGGACTGGGCGATCACGCGGGCGTGGTGGCTGCCCATCGTGCCGGCGCCGACCAGGGCGATGCGTGCGGCGGTCATGCTCCGGCCACCTTGCGCACGGCCGCGACGATGGTCGAGAGGTCGTCGTCGGAGAGGGCGTTGTGGACCGGCAGCGAGACGACCTGACGGGCGACCTGCTCGGCGACGGGCGCCTCGCGGCGCAGGACCCGCGGGTGGTGGCGGTAGGCGTCGTAGTCCCACAGCAGGCGCGGGTAGTAGACGCCGGCGCCGACCCCTTCGTCTGCGAGGCGCTGCACGAACGTGTCGCGGTCGACCCGCGCCTCGTCGGTGACGCGGATGGTGAACTGGTGCCACACGTGCGAGCGGCCGGGCAGCTCGCGCGGGGCGACGACGCCGGGGACGCCCTCCAGGCCCTCGATGAGGCGGGCGGCGTTGCGCTTGCGCGCCTCCACGATCGACGCGTAGCGCTCGAGCTGGGGGAGGCCGAGGGCCGCCTGCAGGTCGGTCAGGCGGTAGTTGTGCCCGGCCATCTCGTAGACGTACCTGGCGCGCATGCCCTGGTTGCGCATCACGCGCAGCGTGTCGGCGATCGCGTCGTCGTTCGTGGTGATCAGGCCGCCCTCGCCGGTGGTGAGGTTCTTGGTCGCGTACAGCGAGAAGGTGCCGAGGCCGTAGCTGCCGGCGAAGCGGCCGTCGTAGGTCGCGCCGTGGGACTGGGCGGCGTCCTCCAGGATGCGCAGGCCCTTCTCGGCGGCGAGCTCGGCGATCGGCGCCATGTCGGCCATCTGGCCGTACAGGTGCACGGGGAGGAGCACCTTGGTGTTCGGGCCGACGGCCTCCTTCAGGGAAGCGGGGTCGACGTTGAAGTCGTCGAAGCGGATGTCCGCGAAGGTGGCGGTCGCGCCGGCCTCCAGGATCGCGTTCAGCGTCGCCACGAACGTGAACGGCGACGTGACGACCTCGTCGCCCGGCTGCAGGTCGAGTGCCTGCAGAGCGGCGACCAGCGCGGTCGTCCCGTTGTTGACCGCGATCGCGTGCGGGACGCCGTGCATGCGGGCGAACTCGTCTTCGAGCCGCGCCACCTTCGGGCCTTGAGCGATGGACCCGGAGCGGAGGACCTCGAGGACCTCACGCTCTTCTTCCGGACCGAACTTGACCGTCGTGATGGGAATCATGGAGCCTTCGTGTGGTTAGGGTATGGGGGTGCGACAAAAGTATGCGCTGCCACCTTACCTTGTCTCTCCGAGCCGGGCCTGCGAGCGATGAGCGACGCCGCGAACTCGATCCATCCGTCCGCTCAGCTCATCGGCGACGTCCGGCTGGGGTCGGGCAACACGATCGGCCCGCTCGCCGTCATCATCGGCCCGGTGGAGATCGGCGACGGGAACTGGTTCGGGACCGGCGCCGTCGTCGGCGCCCCTCCCGAGGTGCGGGGTTTCGAGCATCCGCGTGACGCCGCGTCGTTCTCCGCGGGCAACGGCGTCACGATCGGAAGCCGCAACACGATCCGCGAGTACGCGCAGATCCACCAGGGCTGGCACGACCGCACCGTCGTCGGCGACGACGCGTTCATCATGAACCAGTCGTACATCGCGCACGACTGCCGGCTCGGCGACGGCGTGACCCTGGCCTCCAGTGTGCTCCTGGCCGGGCACGTGGAGCTGGGCGACGGCGCGAACCTGGGGCTCGGCGTCTCCGTGCACCAGCGGCGCTACGTCGGAGCGGGCGCGATGGTGGGAATGGGCGCCGTCGTGACCCGGGACCTGCCGCCGTGGGCGAAGGCCTTCGGGAACCCGGCGCGCGTGCGCGGCGCGAACGCGGTGGGGATGCGGCGCGCGGGCCTGCCCGACGACGCGGTCGACGAGCTCGTCCGCCTCTACGCCGAGGGAGGCTCCGCGGAGCTGCGCCCGGAGCACCCCGACCTCGCGCTTCGCTTCGCGGAGTGGGCTGAGCGCACGGATGCGGTCGGCAGGGCATAATCCGTCTGTGCCCTCACCCCGAATCGACGCCCCTGCTGCGGACGCGCTCGGCTCCGTGCCGGACGACGTCGTGGCGCGAGGCGTCTCCGCGCCCGAGCGCGCCTCGTCGCCCGCCGTGCAGCGGACCGCCTGGGTGTTCTGGACGGCCTTCGCCCTCTTCGCAGCGCTCTGCGTGAGCTGGGCCCTCGCCTCGCCGATCTTCTCCGTCCCCGACGAGAGCGCCCACGCCGTCAAGGCGATCGCGCAGGTGCGCGGCGAGGCCATCGGGCACCGTGAGCCCGGCATCCGCAACCTTGTGGTCGACCTGCCCCCGTCGTACGCGGTCAACCCCCAGATCATGTGCTTCGTGTACCACCCGAACACCCCGGCCGACTGCGGGAGCTCCCTGGGCGCACCGGGCGGGACGCTCTGGTCCGCGAGCTGGGTGAGCGCGTACAACCCCATCTACTACTACGTCGTCGGCTGGCCGAGCCTCCTGCTCGGCGGTTCGGCGGGCATCTATGCCATGCGCGTCGCGAGCGCGCTCTTCGGCGCGCTGTTCTTCGCCTGGGCCGTGCAGGCGGCGGTCGCGTCACCCCGTGCGCGCTGGATGCCGCTCGCGCTGTCGTTCGCCGCGCTGCCGATGGTGGTCTACCTCAACGGGGCCATCAACCCGAACGGCGTCGAGATCGTCGCGGGCCTCGCCTTCACGGTCTCGCTCCTCCGCCTCCTGCGCCGGTTCGGGGCGGAGGCGCCGGAGTCGTCGTCCGCGCCGGGACTGGGCCTCGGCTACCTGTGGACCATCGTGACGGTCTCCGGGATCGTGCTCGCCAACGCCAGGGCGCTCGGGCCGCTCTGGGTCGTGGTCCTGGTCGCGCTGTGCGTCGTCGCGACGGGGGTGCGGTCGTTCCTGGCCGTGTTCCGGCGGCGGGCGTCGTATCCGTGGCTGATCCTGCTCGCGCTCGGGGGCGTCTTCTCCGTCGGCTGGACGCTCGTCGGCGGAAGCCTGTCCAGCCAGGCCGAGAAGGGCGACGCTCCGCTGGTCGGCGCGAGCTTCCTCTCAGGCGCGGCGTACATGGTCCGCGGCACCCCCGCTTTCCTGACCCAGGCGCTGGGCTACTTCGGCTGGTTCGACGCACCGCTGCCCGGGTGGGCGTTCTGGCCGGCGATCGCCGCCCTCGCGCTCGTCGGCGGGCTGGCGTTCCTCTCCGCGCGGCGGCGCGAGCTCGTCACGCTCGCCGTGGCCTGCGCTGCGGCGTTCCTGGTGCCCGTCCTGGTGCAGGCGTACAGCACCCACCAGACCGGGGTCATCTGGCAGGGCCGCTACGGGCTGTTCCTCTACCTTTCGGTGATCGCCCTCGCCGGCTGGG
Source organism: Microbacterium sp. X-17 (assembly GCF_039615055.1). NCBI lineage: Bacteria > Bacillati > Actinomycetota > Actinomycetes > Micrococcales > Microbacteriaceae > Microbacterium > Microbacterium sp. X-17. The sequence goes on along the minus strand of NZ_JBDHNI010000003.1, from coordinate 442,256 downwards.
TGCTCGGCCGTAGAGGCGGGAGGCGGATCGCCTTCCTCTCCGTCCGCGCGACCTGGGTGGTCGCCGGCCTGCTGTGGCTGTTCGGCGTCGCCGCGTTCGTGCTCGCCCTCCGCCGCTACGTGGTGGGGGAGAGCACGCCCATCACCCGGATGTTCCAGCACGCGCAGTGGCAGCCTCCGCTCGGCTGGATGACGCTGGTCGTGCTGTTCGTCGTGCTGTCGGCCGCGTTCGCCGCCTTCGTCGGGCTCCTGGCCCGTCGTGCCGCCGCCGCCGACCTGGGGCCGCGCGCGGGCGACGAGGCCGTCGCACGGTGAGCGGGGACGCACCGCTCACGGTGGCCGTCGTCTACGACTGCCTCTACCCCGTGAACACCGGCGGCGGGGAGCGCGTGTACCGCGCGCTCGCGGAGCGGTTCGCCGAGCGCGGCGCCGCGGTCGACTATCTGACCCGCGCGCAGTGGCCGCCCGGGCAGGCCCCGTCCGTGGACTTCGCCATCCGGGAGATCTGGCGGGGCGAGATCGCCGACGAGCACGGCGACCGGATGCCGCGGGCCGCAGTCGGCTTCGCGCGGGCGACGTACCGCGCCCTTCGCCGCTCGCGCGGGAGTTACGACATCGTCGTGGTGAGCGCGCTTCCCCCGCTCAACGTCCTCGCCGCACGGCTGGCGCTGCGCGGGACCAGGAGCTGGCTGGTGGCCGACTGGCTCGAGGTGTGGTCCCTGCGGAAATGGTTCGAGTACTCCGGGCCGGTCGTCGGCTCCGTCGCCTGGCTGCTCCAGGTCATCGGGCTCCGGCTGAGCGACGAGGTCACCGTCAACAGCTCGTTCACGCTCCGCAAGGCCCGGCGGCGCGGGCGAGGCGGCCTCGTCCTGGGGCTGATGGACCTCGCCGGGGCGGCGGCGCCGAGCGTCGAGCCGGAGACGGACCGCGACCTGATCCTCTTCGCCGGCCGCCACATCGCGGACAAGCAGCTCGACGCCCTGCCGGCCGCGATGCGCGTGGTCCAGCGCTCGCACCCCGGCGCGCGGCTGGTCGTCGCGGGGTCGGGGCCGGAGACTCCCGCGCTGCTCTCCGCGGCGCGCGAGGCCGGCGTCGAGCCGGAGGTCCTGGGGCGCGTCCCCGATGACGACCTCGAGGACCTGATGGCGCGCGCGTCCGTGCTGGTGAACCCGTCCCGCCGGGAGGGGTTCGGCCTGGTGGTGGCCGAGGCGGCGTCGCACGGCACGCCCAGCGTCGTCGTCGCCGGCGAGGACAACGCGGCGGCCGACCTCGTGGAGGACGGGGTCAACGGCTTCCTGTCGCCCAGCGTCTCGCCTGCCGAGCTGGGCGGCGCGGTGGTGCGGGCGCTGGACGGCGGCGACGAGCTGCGCGCGTCGACCAGGCGCTGGTTCGCCGAGGCCAGCGCCACCCGCAACCTGCGGGCGTCGGTGGACGAGCTCCTCCGGCGCTACGAGCGCGCCAGGACGGACTGAAACTCCGCGAGGGTGCGGCCGGCGGCATGCTCCCAGGAGAACTCGCCCGCGCGTTCCAGGCCCGCGGCCCCGCGGCGGTCGAGCTCGGCGTCGTCGCGCGTCAGCTCGCCGAGCGTGCGCGTCCAGGCCGCGACGTCGGACGGGTCGAGATACACGGCCGCGTCACCGCCGACCTCCCGGAGCACGGGAAGGTCGGAGCACAGCACAGCGCGGCCGCGCGACATCGCCTCGAGCACCGGCAGGCCGAACCCCTCGAAGCGGGTCGGGAAGGCGACGAGCGACGATCGCCGGAAGGCGCTCTCCAGCTCGTCGGCGGAGACCCAGCCGAGGAAGTCGATGTCGGCGGAGACGCCGAGCTCGTCGGCCAGCGGCCGGAGCGGGTCGTCCGCGCCGCCTCCCGTGAGGGCGAGGCGGGGACGTGCCTCCGCGGGGAGTCCGGCGATGGCCCGCACGAGCGTCTCGACGTTCTTGTGGGGCATCCGGTTGCCGACGCAGAGCACCACCGGCCGGGTCGCCGCGACGCGGGGTGACGGGACGGCGGCGGCGTCGCCGGCGAGCGGGATCGCGACGACGCGCCCCGGGTCGACGCCGAGCGCCTGCACGATGCCGGCGGCGGACGCGTCGCTCACGGTCAGCACCCGTGCCGCGTTCGCGACCGTGCGCCGGATCAGCCAGCGCAGGACCGTGCCGTGCCGGCCGGGGACCCACTCGGGGTGCGCGAACGGCAGGACGTCATGGAGCGTGAGCACGACGGGCGCGGGGGCGCGGTGCGGCCCGACGTTGGCCGGGGCGTGGATGAGGTCGGCGCCGATCCGGCGGGCGTGCCGGGACACGGCGCGCAGCTCGCCCAGCGCCCACGCCACGCGGCCCTCGCCGCTCACGCCCGAGTCGACGACGTCGCCGGGGAACCAGGACAGGTCGAGCCGCGCGGCCTCCGAGGACGCCAGCCCGACGAACTCCACGTCGGCGGCGCGCGGCATGGCCCCGTAGAGCCGGCGCACGTAGGACTCCATGCCGCCCTTGCCCCCGGTCAGGAACAGGAGGTCGACGAGGATGCGCGCCGTCATCCGGCAGCACCCTCGTGCGCGGCGAGGCGCTCCGCGGCCTTCCGTCGCCGTGCCGACTCGTAGAGCACGGCCTGGAAGAGCTCGCCGCCGAGCAGGACGGCGAAGATCCAGACCAGGTCGTCCGTCGCGACCACGGCGAGGGCGGCGAGGAACGTCGCGACCGCCGCGGTCGCCCGCAGCAGCGTCAGCAGCTTCGCCTCGCCCATCCGACGGAGGCTCGCGAACGGGATGGTCGACGCCAGCGACGCCGCCCGCCACAGGCAGGCGACGAACAGCGGGACGGCCGTCGCGGCCTCCGTCCAGGTGCCGTGGAAGGCGTAGCCGAACACGCCGAGCCACTCGCACACGACGATCACCACGATGGCGCCGACGACCGCTGCGGCGGAGACGACGATGTCCAGCCGCGAGTGCGCCTTCAGCAGGCGGAGCCGCATGAAGTTCAGCGGGATGGCGAGCAGTCCGGAGACCGTGGAGATCGACGTGAACAGCACCGCCTGGGCCGGCCCGAGCAGCGCGAGGACCGTCGCGTTCAGCAGCGGGTAGATGCCGCCGGTGATCGCCACGTCCGTGACCACCCAGCCCATCACGCGCGGCTCGGGCCGCGAGGCGTGGTGCGACACCGGCATCGAGCGGATGACCGTCGCGACGAAGATGCCGGCGACGAGGGGGATCAGCGCCCACTCGATGCGCGCGAAACCGGCGACGACCCCCGCCAGCGCGCCGACGCCGACCGTGACGGCCGCCCAGAACTCGCGGGTGTCCAGCCGTTCCGCCACCGAGACTCCGCGCCCGACTTCGAGGGAGGCCACCAGCACCGGCAGGGCCACGCAGAGCACGACGGCGTTCGTGTAGGCGACAGCGACCGCGATCGCGGCGAGCATCGAGAGGCCTGCGAGCCAGAGCGGGAAGGTGACCCGGCGCTCGGTCGAGGCGGAGCTGAGCCGCGACTCCACCACGACCGCGAACACGAGCTGCCCGACGAACGTGGCGACCATCGTCGCCACCGCGATCGCGCCCTGCTCCGGCAGCGGGAACACCCGCGACGCGATCGAGACGGTCGCGGCCGGGATGACGGCGAGCGGCACTCCGCCGACGAGGGTCACGAACGAGACCATCGCCCTGCGCAGCCCCAGTTCGGGGGGCGGCTCGAGGCTCATTCGCCGCTGCTCATCGTGCGTGTCACAGTCACCACTATCGCATCCGGCGCGCTCCTGGCCGGATTCAGGCGCGCTTCCGGTTATTATCAGATCGCTCTCACGCCCTGACAGACGACAGAACGGCCACGGTCATGACGACTACGGACACCCCCGCGCTGGCCGACGGCCCGTTCGCGCGATCGGTCGAGCCCGCCCGCCTCGCCCCCGCGGTCCCGGCTCCGACCGTTGCCGCGCAGACGTCCGTGGACGCGATCGAGCTGTCGATCGTGATGCCCTGCCTGAACGAGGCGGAGACGCTCGCGACCTGCATCGACAAGGCCCAGGGCTACCTGCGGCGCAGTGGCGTCGTCGGAGAGATCGTCATCGCCGACAACGGCAGCACGGACGGTTCGCAGCAGATCGCCCGCGACCACGGCGCCCGCGTCGTCGACGTGCCCGACAAGGGCTACGGCGCGGCGCTCATCGGCGGCATCGCGGCCGCGTCCGGCACCTACGTCATCATGGGCGACGCGGACGACAGCTACGACTTCTCCGACCTGGACGCCTTCCTGGAGCGGCTCCGGGCCGGCGACGAGCTCGTCATGGGGAACCGGTTCCGCGGCGGGATCGAGCCCGGCGCCATGCCGCCCCTGCACAAGTACCTCGGCAACCCGGTGCTCTCCACCATCGGCCGGCTCTTCTTCCGCTCGCCGATCCGCGACTTCCACTGCGGACTGCGCGGGTTCAACCGGGCCGCCATCCAGTCGCTGCGGCTTCAGACGACGGGCATGGAGTTCGCCAGCGAAATGGTCGTGAAGGCGTCCCTCGAAGGCCGCCGGGTCAGCGAAGTGCCCACGACCCTCAAAAAGGACGGGCGCTCGCGGCCTCCGCACCTGCGCAGCTGGCGCGACGGCTGGCGCCACCTGCGGTTCCTCCTCATCTTCAGCCCGCGGTGGCTGTTCCTCGTTCCGGGGACGGCCGCGTTCGCGATCGGCATGCTCGGCACGCTGTACCTCAGCTTCGGCCCGCTGGTCGTCGGCGACGTCGGCTTCGACGTGGCGAGCCAGGTGTACCTCGCCGCGCTCGCCGCCGTCGGCTACCAGGGCGTGATCTTCGCGATCCTGACCAAGATATTCGCTCAGCATGAAGGGTTCCGCATTCCGCGCAGCCGCAACTTCGACCGGCTGGAGCGGCGGATCAGCCTGGAGTCGAGCGCTCTCGCCGGTGTCGCGCTGTTCCTCGTCGGCCTGGTGGTCGGCGTCGTCCAGTTCTCGGGATGGGCGTCGTCCGGATTCGGCGCTCTGCACGCGATCGCCACCGTCCGCGCCGCGATCCCGGCCGCCGTCCTGATGATCCTCGGCGCGCAGACGGTGATGGCGGGTATGTTCCTCGGCGTTCTGTCGGTGGGCCTGAAGCGGCGCTGATGACAGCTCCGCGTACGAGCGTCGCGCTCTGCACCTTCGATGGCGCGCGCTTCGTCGAAGAGCAGGTGCGCAGCATCCTCGCCCAGGATCCGCCTCCGGACGAGCTCGTGGTGTCGGACGACGGCTCCCGCGACGGCACGCTGGACATCGTCCGCAGGGTCGCCGAGGAGCCGTCGCCGACGGCCGTGACCGTGCTGGAGGGCGACCGCCCGCTCGGGGTGACGCAGAACTTCCAGCGCGCGGTCAGCGCCGCCGGCGGCGAGGTCGTGGCGCTGAGCGACCAGGACGACGTCTGGCATCCCGGGAGGCTGGCGGCGCTCGCCGGGCGCTTCGCCGCCGAGCCGGACCTCCTGCTGCTCCACACCGACGCCGACCTGGTGGACGCGGAGGGCGCGCCGCTCGGCCGCACGCTCTTCGAGTCGCTGGAGGTGTCGCCCCAGGAGCTGGAGGCCGAGCGGACGGGTCACGCCTTCGACGCGTTCCTGCGCCGCAACCTCGCCACGGGCGCCACCGTCCTCTTCCGGCGGTCCCTGCTCGAGCTCGCCCTGCCGTTCCCGGAGCCGTGGGTGCACGACGAGTGGCTGGCGGCGATCGCCGCCGCGACGGGACGGGTCGACGTCGAGACCGGCGCGACCATCGACTACCGCCAGCACGGAGCCAACCAGATCGGCGTCGGCGCACCGACCCTCCGCCGCAAGATCGGGCGCGTGCTCGAGCCGAGAGCGGACCGAAACCGGCTGCTCGCGCGGCGATTCGCGGTGCTCGCCGACCGGCTGGCCGCGCTCGGCGACCTCGTCCCTCCCGGCTATCTGGACGCGGCCCGCGCGAAGGCCGCGTTCGAGGCCACGCGGGCGGAGATGCCCGCCAACCGGCTCGCCCGCGCCCTCCCGGTGCTGCGGCTCGCGCGCACCGGTCAGTACCAGCGGTTCGCCAGCCGCGGCACGGCCGACGTGCTGCGCGACCTCGTCCAGCCCGCCTGAGACCGTCACCTGCACGGCGACGGCCTCAGGCCGATGCCGTCAGCCGAACATGCTCCAGCCCGAGCCGGCCGTCACGGCCGACGCGTAGCCGGGGATCGGGATGATCGTGTTCGGGTAGTAGACGAGCGCTCCGTCGTTGCGCACGCCGATCAGGTCGCCCGAGCGTCCGGGCGAACGGTCGCCCGTGCCGGTGACCGAGGTGAAGGTGTTCCAGCCGCCGCCCAGGAGCGCGGCGCCGCCCCAGCCGATCCCGCCCGACGACGTGCTGCCGGTGCCGGCGTAGAACCACAGCGTCCCGTCGGAGCGCTTCGCGACGAGGTCGGCCTTGCCGTCGCCGTTGGCGTCGCCGGAGCTCGCGAAGGTGAAGCCGTTCCAGCCGTTGCCGACCTGGACGCCCTGGCCGAACCACGCCGTCGAGGACGACGTGTGCCGGATGCCGGGGTAGAACCACAGCGATCCGTCGGCGCGGGTCGCGAGCAGATCCTGGACGCCGTCGCCGTTGTAGTCTCCGGCGATCACCTGCGTGAAGACTCCCCAGCCGCTGCCGATCTGGATGCCGGCCGAATAGGCGCCGGACCCGGTGGACACGCTTCCCGTGGACGGGTAGAGCCAGAGACTGCCGTCGTTCCGGACGGCGATCAGGTCGCGCGTCCCGTTGCCGTCGACGTCACCGCCGTCGACGACCCGGGTGAAGGAGCCCCAGCCCGACCCGATCAGCACGCCCGCACTGTAGCCGGAGTTCATTCCGCCGGTCGTGCCGCGGCCGGGATAGCACCAGAGCGTGCCGTCGTTCCGGATGGCGACCACGTCGGGCTTCGCGTCGCCGTTGAGGTCGCCGGAACCGATGACGCTGGTGAACGCCTGCCAGCCGGACCCGACGATCTGGGCGCCGCCATAGGCCGCCTGGCCGCGCGCGGTGCCGGCGAAGAAGTTCAGCGTGCCGGAGCTGGTCCGGGAGAGCAGGTCCGGCTTGCCGTCCCCGTTCGCGTCCCCTGACGAGATGAGCAGGTCGCTCGCGCTCAGCCCGGGGATCGTGACCTGGGTTCCGGTGCCGAACCCGGAGGCGGAGCCTTTGTAGAGCCAGAGCGAGCCGTCCGGGCGGAAACCGAGCAGGTCGTTGAAGCCGTCGCCGTCGAGGTCGCCCGCGCCGAGCACCTGGCTGAAGATGTTCCACGAGACGCCGATCTGCACGCCGTTGGCGAAGCCGACGTTGCTCCCGGAGACGGCACCCGTTCCCGCATAGAGCCAGAGCGAGCCGTCAGGGCGCCGGGCGAGCAGGTCGGGCTTGTGGTCGCCCGTCACGTCGCCGGCGGCGATCAGGTCGGTGTAGATGTCCCAGCCCTGGCCGAGCACGACCGCCGGGCCGAAGCCGCTGTGGGTGGCGTCGATGACGCCCGTCCCCGGGAAGAAGACCAGCGTCCCGTCGGTCTTGCGCGCGAGCAGGTCGGGTTTGCCGTCGCCGTTGAGGTCACCGGCGACGATGATCTGGTCGTAGATGCCGAAGCCCGACATGATCTGGACCCCGTTGAGGTAGCCCGCGGAGGACCCGCTGGCTCCCGTCCCGGCGTAGAACCAGACGCTGCCGTCGGGCTTGCGCGCGAGCAGGTCCGGTTTGCCGTCGCCGTTCAGGTCGCCGGCCCCGATGATCGGCTGCGCCATCGCGCGCCCGGTGATGGCGAGCTGCTGGAGGGCGGCCGCACTGCCGTTGAACACGTCCTGGTCGCCCGGGAAGATGCCCGAGTCCGCCCACTGCCACATCGTGTATGCACCCCAGCCCGCGGGGAGGGTGCCTGGACCGTCGGAGATGCTGTTCGGGTACCGCGCGATGAAAAGCGGGTTGATGCCGAAGGCGGCGCTGTTGCCGGTGCACTGCGTCCACCAGCCGGTGGTCGAGTAGATCGCGGGGTAGCGGCTCGTGCGCTTGAAGACGGTGTTGGAGAAGTCGGCGATCCAGTTGACCATCGCCTGCGCGCTGAGGCCGTAGCAGGTGGCGCCGTACGGGTTGTACTCGATGTCGAGGAGCGGCGGGAGGGTCCGGCCGTCCTGCGACCACCCGCCGCCGTTGTCGACGAAGTAGTTGGCCTGGGTGGCGCCGGAGCTCGTGTCCGGCGTGGCGAAGTGGTAGGCGCCGCGCGTCAGCCCGGCGGCGTACGAGCCGCTGTACTGGCTGGCGAACTGGCTGGAGACGTAGTCGGTGGACTCCGTCGCCTTGATGTAGACGAACTTCGCGCCGTTCGCGGCCACCTGCGACCAGTTGATGCCGGTCTGCCAGCCGCTGACGTCGAGCCCGGGGAGCCCCGGCGGGACGGCGCTCGGCGACGCGGTCACGTTGGGCGACGCCGTCTTCGAGCCCGGCTGGTTCTGCGGGATGGTCGATCCCATCGCGTGGTTGCGCGCCTTGTTCTGCGTGGCGAGATCCGGGTTCGCGCCGGTCACGGGCGAAGTCCCGGATGACGGCGCGGGTGTCGGAGTGGGGGTCGGCGCAGCCGGGCCGGCAGTCGCGGCCGGTGCGGCCGTGCTCGCCGGGCTGGTGGCCGGCGCGGGCGTCGCCGTGGCGCCGGCGGTCGCCGCCGGGGCCGGTGTCGCCGTGCTCCCCGTGGCGGGGGCCGCGGTCGCCGGAGCGAGGCCGGCGCACGTCACAAGAGTCGCCACGACGACGGCCGTGGCGACGGTGATCAGGGATGGGATTTTTTTGGTGTGCATCGGAAGCCTCCCGCTCGGGATGCGCCGCGTCGGGTCCCGGTCGGTAGGGCCGCCGCGCACGATGATGGTATACGCGGATACGCAAGCAGTCACCCGATCCGCCGCGTGTTCGGCGATGAACAGCCCACAAGTGGGGGCAGAAAGGCCGTCTCCTGGGACTGGTACTGTGACTGGCGATCTATTCGGGGAGGTTGCCGGTGCCGCGATTCACCAGGGCATTCATCATCGTGGCCGTGCTCGCGTCCACCGCTCTCACGGGGGTCGCGGCGCAGCCCGCGCTCGCCGCAGGGCCGCCGTCTCCGTCGGCCCCGCCGCCGACCGCGACGGCGTCGCCGAAGCTCGCCGGTCACCCGCACAAGCGCACCTGCGCCGATCCCCGGCCCGGGCACGCGGCGTGTTTCGCCGAGGTCGTGGAGGGCGTCGCCTCCCCGTCGACGGGCAACCCCACCGGCTACGGGCCGTCCGACCTCCAGGCCGCATACGACCTCTCGACCGCGGCCACCGCCGGCGGCGGCGCCACTGTCGCGGTCGTCGACGCCTACGACCTCCCGTCCGCCGAGGCGGATCTCGCGGTCTACCGGTCGCGCTACGGCCTCCCGCCCTGCACGACCGCGAACGGCTGCTTCCGCAAGGTCGACCAGCGCGGCGGCACCTCCTACCCGAGCGTCGACCCCAACCACTCCTGGGGCCCGGAGACCGACATCGACCTGCAGATGGTCAGCGCCGCGTGCCCGAACTGCCGCATCCTGCTCGTCGAGTCGGACAACGACATCCTGGACAACCTCGGTGCGGCGGCGCAGACCGCCGTCACCCTCGGCGCCCAGTACGTCAGTAACTCGTACGGCGCACTCGACAACGCCGACTTCAGCAGCTACGACCAGTACTACGACCACCCGGGCGTCGTCGTCACCGCGGCCAGCGGCGACAACGGCTACGGCACCCAGTTCCCCGCCGCCTCCCAGTACGTCACGGCCGTGGGAGGCACGTCACTGTCGCCGGTCCAGAACCCCGCGCCGGGCGCACGCGCGTGGACGGAGTCGGCCTGGAGCGGCGCGGGCAGCGGCTGCAGCTCCTACAGTCCGAGGCCGTCCTGGCAGACGGGCACCGGATGCGCCAGCAAGGCCGTCGCCGACATCTCCGCCGTCGCTGACCCGAACACCGGCGTCGCGGGGTACGTCCCGACCACGACCGCGCCGTACTCGTCGGCGTGGCAGGTCCTCGGCGGCACCAGCGTCGCCTCGCCGCTGATCGCGGGCATGTACGCCCTGGCGGGCCGGCCCGCGACCGGGACCTATCCCGCGTCGTACCCGTGGGCGAAGCCGTCCGCGCTGAACGACGTGACCACCGGCTCGAACGGCAGCGGCTGCACCCCGGCGCAGCTGTGCACGGCCGGCCCGGGCTACGACGGCCCGACCGGCCTCGGCACGCCGAACGGCGTGAGCGCGCTCGCGTCCCCGACGCCCGCCGGCACGACGGAGGCGTTGGGCGACTTCAACTCCGACGGCTCGGCCGACGTCCTCGCGCGCAGCACATCCGGCGCGCTCTCGCTGTACCGCGGCAACGGCTCCGGGAGCTGGCTCTCGCCCGCGGCCGTCACCGTGGGCGCCGGCTGGAACGGGATGACCGCGATCCTCTCGCCCGGCGACTTCGACGGCGACGGCCGCAACGACCTCCTCGCGCGGGACTCGTCCGGATCGCTCTGGCTCTACCCGGGCGACGGCGCGAGCGGCTGGCTCCCGCGCAAACTGGTCGGCTCGGGCTGGAACGGCATGACCAGGATCATCGCCGCGCACGACTTCAACGGCGACGGCACAGCGGATGTCGCCGCGATCGACTCCGCGGGGGCGTTCTGGCTCTACCCCGGCAACGGTCACGGCGGCTGGCTGGCGCGCCAGCAGATCGGCTCGGGCTGGGGCGGCATGACGGCGGTCCTCGGCATCGGCGACTTCACCGGCGACGGCAAGCCCGACATCCTGGCCAGGGACGGCTCCGGGCGGCTCTGGCTGTACGGGCACACGCCGTCCGGGTGGGCGACCCCGCAGGTCGTGGGCAGCGGCTGGGGCGGCATGACCGCGATCGTCTCGGTCGGCGACTTCGACGGCGACGGGCATGACGACGTCATCGCGCAGCGCTCCGACGGCGCGCTCGTCCTCTATCCCACCACTGGGCAGTCCGGGTGGGGCACGCCCCGGGTCATCGGGTCCGGCTGGAACATCATGTCCTGGATCGGCTGACCGGAGCGCAGGTCCGGCTCAGGCCCCGTCGCGGTGCGGCAGCCGGAGCCGCCAGCTCATGCCCTGCGACGCCTTCACCGTGCAGATCACGATCAGCATCCAACCGGACTCGATCAGGATCGAGCTCTCGAAGACGCTCGTGACCAGCAGGGCGACCAGCACGAGCGGCGCCCAGGCGTAGACGACGCTGCGGCGGTTGGAGGCGAGCAGCCAGGAGCGGCCGAAGGCCAGCGCGATGAGCGCGACGAAGATGAGGAGGCCGATGAAGCCGACCTGGAGGTAGACGTCCAGGTAGGCGTTCAGGCCGTCCGGGTGGTACGTGCCGGTCGCGTCCTGGATGGCGTTGAACGGGTAGAGGTCGGTCGGCCAGGCGCCCACCCAGCCCCAGCCGGCGATCTGGTTGATCGGGATGAGCTCCCAGATCTGGATCCAGAGCTTGTAGCGCACCTGGAAGTCCGCGCGGGCGTTGAGCAGGTCGATGACGCGGGTGCGGTAGATGTAGGCGGTGACCAGGATCGCGATCGTCACGACCGCCAGCGCCCACTGCACCAGCGTCCGGCGGTGGGCCGGCACCTTCCGCAGCAGGTACAGCGCGAGCGTGGCGAACCCGACCACCACCGACACCGCGGCGATGACGGGGGAGTGCGCCAGCAGGATGCAGAGCGCGGCGAGCGTGATCGAGAACGCCGCCATCGTCGGCCGCACGGAGCGGGTGCGCAGCTCGACCAGGAACGTGACGAACGCGATCAGCGCGACGATGCTGAGCTGGTTGCGGGTGCCGAACAGGCCCTGGATCGGTCCTCCCGCCGCGATGTTGCCCGCGATTCCCAGGAACCGGATCGGCAGGTCCAGCAGCAGGCCGCTCAGGACCTCCAGTGCGAGCGACACGGTCAGCAGCACGCGCAGGGCGTCGCCGACCACCCGGACGATCTGGATCGCGTCTCGCACCAGGGCGATGTACACGGCCAGGAACGCGAACAGCAGCTGGTACAGGACCCCGGCGACCGTCGCCCACTGGTAGTCGCTCCAGATGATCGACAGTGCGCACCAGCCGACGAACGCCAGCGCGGAGATCGGCAGCAGGCCGTGCCACTCGATGAGCTTGCGCTGGGCGATGAACGACAGCGCCGCCAGGACGGCGATCGCGCCGAGGACGCCGATGAGGCCGGGCCAGCCCATCAGCGCGCGGATGGCGTGCGTCGAGAATCCGGTCACGACCGCCAGCAGCGCGAGGGTCGAGTTGAATCGCGCCGATCCGAGGAACTCGGTCACCGCGGGCGGCACCAGGGTTCGACGCGGTTCGGCCATGGACAGAATCCTACGTGGCGGACTGCTTGGTCTTCAGGGAGAGCAACGCCAGGAGCGCCCAGCCCCCTTCGATCAGCATGCGGCTCTCGGCGAGGCTCTGGGCGAGCAGTGCGGCCAGCAGCAGCAGCGGCAGGAGGGCGAGCGCCGTGTACGGCAGGTCGTCGGCGACGGCCACACGCGGCCGGTCCACGGCCAGGAACCAGGACCGCCACAGCGTGCTCAGCACCAGGAGGGCGAAGATCACCAGGCCGACGATCCCGAGCTGCAGCCAGACGTCGAGCCACGCGTTGTGCGCCTGCAGGTACTCGACGCCGCTGCGCACGGCGAGGTCCTTGAACGGCGACACCCAGGGCGCCCAGTAGCTCACCCAGCCCCACCCGAACGCCGGGCGCTCCTGGGCGAGGTGGATGACGGAGTTCCAGATCGTCAGCCGGCCGGTCAGGTCCTCGCTCTTGCCGAGCAGCACGGGGATGCGGGAGGCGAACAGCACGACGGACACCACGACCACGAGCGCGAGCGCCGCCGCGGTGAGGTACACCGGCCGCCTCCGCTCGGGCCCGGCGCGGCGCGTCCAGAGCGCGAAGCCCAGCACGACCGCCGTGAAGACCGCGGCGATGAACACGGTCGAGGAGCGGGTCAGTGCGAAGGTCACGACGGCGACGACGATCCAGGTGATCGCCGTCCCGCGGCGGATGCTCCGATCGGCGAGCTGGATGCCGAAGACGACCAGCCCGAGCAGCGCGACCATCGCCAGGAGGTTGCTGTTGCCGACGATCCCCTGGATCTGGCCGCCGTGGAAGAGCAGGTCGCGGCTCCAGTAGAACGCCGACGGGATGTGCGCCGGCACCGGCTGCGCGGGCGTGAGCGGAAGGACGGGCCGGCGCACGAAGACGGCGACGATCAGCTCGAACAGCAGCGACAGCCCGAGGATCCAGCGGAACGCGTTCGCGAGGGCCGTGAGCAGCGCCCGCCAGCTGAGGCAGAACGCGAGGAACAGCGCGGCCCCGGTCGTGGCGAACTGCGCGACCAGCCCGAGCGCCGTCGCGCCCGGATACGCCGACCAGGCCAGGGAGACCACCGCGAACGCGAGGAAGAGCACCAGCGACTTCGGCAGCTTGCGCCAGCGCACGGCCGGGCGCAGCCGCACCAGGAGGACGACGCTCCCCACCGCCAGCACACCGGCGAGCACGAAGTAGCCCGGCCAGCTGATCAGGTTGCGCCAGAAGTCCCCGGCGAACAGCGTGAACAGCACCAGCACCGCGAACACCGAGACCCCGGTGCCGGAGGCGCCGCGGGCGGCGTCGACGCGGTCGCGCAGCGGGTTCGATCCGGGCGCCGAAGGGGAGGGGCTGCTCACCCCCGAAGGATAGCTCACCGGTTCGGCGTCGCCAGGAAGAGTGTTCCCGCGCCGGCATATACGGTCAGCGTGCCCTCGTCCGCCGTCACGACGGCCGCCTCGCCGCGGGAGAGCCGCAGCAAGCCGGTCGCGCCGCGGAGCTCCACGTCCCCGGCCGTGCAGAGCGCGATCGCGGTGCCCGGCAGCTCGACCGTGGCGGACGGCACCTCGCCGCCGATCTCCACGCGCGCCAGCCGGAAGTCCGGCACGTCGGGCACGAACTCCTCGACGCCGGGCGCGGGCCGCTCCCGGACCATCGGGGTCACCGCGAACGGCGCGAAGTCGAGGATGCTCACCAGCTCCGGAACGTCGATCCGCTTCGGGGTCAGCCCGCCGCGCAGCACGTTGTCGGAGGCGGCCATCAGCTCGACGCCGAGCCCGCGGAGGTAGGCGTGGATGTTGCCCGCCGGGAGGTAGAGGGCGTCGCCCGGACGCAGCGCGACGCGGTTGAGCAGCAGCGCGAGGACGATCCCCGGGTCGCCGGGGAAGGCGTCCGCCAGCATCCGGACGGTGTCGGCGTCGACGCCCTCCGCGGTGCTGGCCGCCTCGACCACCGCGTCGACGACCGCCGCGACCTCCGGCGCGCCGCCCAGGAGCCACTCGGTCGCGCGGCGCAGAGCCTGCTGCGGGTCGCCGTCGAGCGAGGCGGCGAACGCGGCCACCGCGGGGTCGCCGCCCGCCAGCCGTTCGAGCGCGGCGCGGCTCTCGGCCGGCTCCCGGAAGCCGCACAGCGCGTCGAACGGGTCGGACAGCGCGAAGATCATCTCCGGCTTGTGGAACGGGTCCTTGTAGTTGCGCTCGGGGGAGTCCGGAGCCAGGCCCTCGGCGTTCTCGCGCTCGAACCCGGCGCGGGCCTGCGCGGACGAGGGATGCGCCTGCAGCGACAGCGGGCCCGCGGCCGCGAGCACCTTGAGCAGGTAGGGGAGCTTTCCGGCCGTCTCGCTCCAGTGCGCGAGGTCGGCGGCTCCTCCGGCCTCCTCCGGGTCGAGGATGCAGGCGGGGGAGCCCGGGTGCGCGCCCAGCCAGAGCTCCGCCTCCGGGGCCCCGCTCGGCGTCGTGCCGAGGAGGTGGGCGATCGCGGTGGTGGAACCCCACGCGTAATCGCGCGGGGTGTTGCCGATGCGCACAAACATCCGTCGTGTTCCCTTCGATCCGGTTAGACCAAAGTACCAATCGCTTTGCCGCGTCCCGGGCCGGTCCCTAGGCTGGCGGTCTCTGCCGACCGCATGCACTGGAGCACACATGGCCTTCGAACCCCTCGCCAGCGACTTCTACGGCTTCGAGAACCTCCTCACCGAGCGCGAGCGCGACTTCATCGCGAACCTGCGCGCGGCGCTGGAGACCGAGCTGAAGCCGATCGTCAACGAGTACTGGGAGCGTGCGGAGTTCCCGCGGCAGATCGTGGACGTGCTGCACGGGGCCGGCGCGATCGGCCTCGGCTTCGAGGAGACCGCGCCGTTCGAGAACTCGGCGGTCTTCCGCGGCTGGGTCGCCCTGGAGCTGTCCCGTGTCGACGCCTCCGTCAGCACCTACGTCGGCGTGCAGAACGGCCTGGCGCTCGGCGCGATCGGCATCTGCGGCTCGACCGAGCAGCGTGCGGAGTGGCTGCCCAAGCTGGCCAGCGGCGAGGTCCTCGGCGCGTTCGGCCTCACCGAGCCGGACTCCGGCTCCGACTCCGCCCAGGGCCTGCGCACGATCGCGACCCGCGACGGCGACGACTGGATCCTCAACGGCTCCAAGCGCTGGATCGGCAACGCCACCTTCAGCGACATCACGGTCATCTGGGCCAAGAGCGCCGAGGACGGCCAGGTGAAGGGCTTCATCGTCCCGACGAGCACGCCCGGCTACACCGCGACCAAGATCGAGGGCAAGACCTCGCTGCGCATCGTTCAGAACGCGGACATCACGCTGGAGAACGTGCGCGTGCCCGAGTCGCTGCGCCTCCAGAACGCGAACAGTTTCCGGGACACCGCCGCCGTGCTGCGGCAGACCCGCGCCGAGGTCGCCTGGTCCGCCGTCGGCGTCGCCGTGGGCGCGTACGAGGCGGCGCTGCGCTACGCGAAGGAGCGCGTGCAGTTCGGCAAGCCGATCGCCAAGCACCAGCTCATCCAGGACCTCCTGGTGAAGTCCATCGGCGACATCACCGCCTCCATCGCCCTCTGCACGCGGGTGTCCCAGATGCTGGACGGCGACGAGCAGCGCGACGAGCACTCGGCCCTGGCCAAGGCGTTCGCGACGGCGCGGATGCGCGAGACCGTGGCGCGCTGCCGCGAGCTGATGGGCGGCAACGGCATCGTCCTCGACTACGACGTGGCCCGCTTCTTCGCCGACGCCGAGGCCCTCTACTCCTACGAGGGCACCCGCGAGATGAACACCCTCATCGTGGGCCGAGCCATCACCGGCGAGGCCGCCTTCGTCTGACCGGCCCACCGGAGGGCCGTCATCGCTTCGAACGCTAGGGTTGCAGTGATTCCCTCGTTCCGTTCGAAGCAGGAGGACGCCCGTGGCGTGGTTGGTGACTGGAGGGGCCGGCTACATCGGCTCCCACGTGGTGCAGGCGTTCCGGGCGGAAGGCATCGACGTCGTCGTGGTCGACGACCTGTCCAGCGGGCATGAGGAGTTCGTCCCCGCCGACGTGCCCTTCTACCGCGGCACCATCCTCGACGGCGCGCTGCTGGAGCGGATCTTCCGGGAGAACACCGTGAGCGGCGTCGTGCACGTCGCCGGCTTCAAGTACGCGGGCGTGTCCGTCCAGCGGCCGCTGCACACCTACGAGCAGAACGTCACCGCCACCGCCGTGCTGCTCGCCGCGATGCAGGAGGCGGGGGTCGACGCGATCGTCTTCTCCTCGTCCGCCGCGGTGTACGGCACCCCGGACGTGGACCTGGTCACCGAGTCCACCCCCAAGAGCCCGGAGTCGCCGTACGGCGAGTCCAAGCTGATCGGGGAGTGGCTGCTGCGCGACCAGGGCGTCGCCGCGAGCCTCCGCCACACCTCGCTCCGCTACTTCAACGTCGTCGGCTCCGGCGACCCCGCGCTGCGCGACACCAGCCCGCACAACCTGTTCCCCCTGGTCTTCGACGCCCTCGTCGCCGGCCGGACCCCGCGGGTCAACGGCGACGACTACCCGACGCCGGACGGCACCTGCGTGCGCGACTACATCCACGTCGCCGACCTGGCCGTCTCGCACGTCGCCGCGGCCAAGCGCCTGGACGCGGGGGAGCCGATCCAGCCCGTCTACAACCTGGGCAGCGGCGACGGCGTCAGCGTGGGCGAGATCATGTCGACCGTGGCCCGTGTGACCGGTATCGCCTTCACCCCAGAAGTGGGGCCTCGACGGCCGGGGGACCCGGCGAGGATCGTTGCCTCAGGAGAGCTCGCCGCGCGCGACCTCGACTGGAAGATGCGCCACTCCCTCGAGGAAATGGTAGGCAGCGCCTGGGAAGCACGGCAGGCGGCGTCCTGACCTGCAGCCCGACGGGGGTAGACAGGTCGGGCGTGTCGCGATTGTTGTCGAGCCCCGGCGCGTCGTGAAGTCTCGACCAGGCGTTAGGGCTTTACGATTCGCGACTTGACGGAAGCGAATGACAACGGTGTAATTATTGCGACACGACAAACGTGTACGTCAGTTAGAGGGTGGGGAACCGATATGGCAATTCCTGAATATCGTTCTGGGGTACCCGACGACTGGTTCGTGGATCCGGTGCGACTCGGGGTTCCGGGAGTCCGGGCGGCTGTCGAGGACGACAACCCGCTCGCCTGGCAGTCCGACGCCCTGTGCGCGCAGACGGATCCGGAGGCGTTCTTCCCCGAGAAGGGCGGCTCCACTCGCGACGCCAAGCGGATCTGCACCTCGTGCGAAGTCCGGTCCCAGTGCCTCGAATACGCGCTCGCCAACGACGAGCGGTTCGGGATCTGGGGCGGCCTCTCGGAGCGCGAGCGCCGCAAGCTCCGCAAGCGCGCGGGCTGAGCCGGGTCGAATACGCGCCGCGCCCGATGCACTACCGGGATCGGCGCAGCCCCAACTTAGGCTGACTCCCGATGTATCCGAGAGTCACCGCCATCGTCGTCGCCCCGAGCGGCGGCACCAGCCTGCAGCGCACTCTCGACGCCCTCGCGGCACAGACCCGACAGCCGGACGCCGTGATCGCCGTCGACTGCGCGAGCACGGACGACGCCGCCCGCCTCCTCGCCGACGCCAAGCCCACCCAGCTCCTCCGCAGCCCGGAGAAGCTGTCCTTCGGCACGGCCATCGCCACCGCCGTGCGCGTGCTCCCGCCCACCACCTCGTCCGATGAGCTGCTCTGGCTGCTCGCCCACGACACCGCGCCGGAGCCGGAGGCCCTGGCGGCGCTGATCGGCGCGCTGGAGGTCTCGCCGTCCGTCGCCGTCGTCGGCCCCAAGCTGGTCGACGCCGAGGACGCCGCGTTCATCCGCGAGTTCGGCGAGTCGATGACGCCCTTCGGCGCCTCCCTCCCGCTGGTCGAGAACGAGCTCGACCAGGCCCAGCACGACGGACTGAGCGACGTGCTCGCCGTGTCGTCCGCCGGGATGCTCGTCCGCCAGCCGGTCTGGGACGCTCTCGACGGCTTCGACCCGGCCTTGCCCGCCGTCGACACCGGGCTCGACTTCTGCACCAGGGCGCGCCTGGCCGGCTACCGCGTTACGCTCGTCGCCCAGGCCAGGGTCGCCGTCGGCGGCGACGGCGTGGCCGGCCCCAACCTGTCCCGCAAGTGGTCGGTGCGCCGCAAGCTCGCGGGGGAGCGCCGCAGGGCGCAGCTCCACCGCCGGATGGTCTACGCGCCGGGCTGGGCGCTGGTGCCGCACTGGCTGTCCCTCGTGCCGCTGGCGATCCTGCGCTCCATCCTCCGCCTGCTCCGCAAGGAGCCCGGCTCGGTCGGCGGCGAACTGGGCGCGGCCTTCCGGGTCGCGTTCTCCGGCATGGCGATCGGCAGCGCCCGCCGCCGGCTCTCCCGCGCCCGCACGGTCGGCTGGGCGGCCATCGCGCCGCTGCGGCTGCCGTTCGCCGAGGTGCGCCGCGGCCGCGCCCTCAAGCGGGAGGCGGCGATGGTCCGCCAGCAGGGCGAGCGCCAGGAGCTCGACTTCTGGGGCGCAGGAGGCGGCTGGGCGGTGCTCGCGATGCTGGCCGTCGGCGTCCTCCTCTTCTACCCGCTGGCCGGCTCCGGGGCGATCACCGGCGGCGGGATGCTGCCGCTGAACACCTCGGTCGGCGACCTCTGGGCGAACCTCGGCTACGGCTGGCGCGACATCAACCTCGGCTTCACCGGCGCCGCCGACCCATTCTCCGCCGTGCTCGCCGTGCTCGGCACCCTCACCTTCTGGCAGCCGAGCGTCTCGCTCGTCGTGCTCTGGCTGCTCGCCCTGCCGCTGGCGGCGCTCGGCGCCTGGCTCGCCGCCGCGCGGCTGACCGTCCGGCCGACCCTCCGGGCCTTCGCCGCCGTGGTCTACGCGCTGGCGCCGACCCTGTTCGTCGCGCTGCAGGGCGGCCGTCCCGGCGCCGTGCTCGCGCACATCCTCCTGCCGTGGCTGTTCTTCGCCGGCCTCGCCGCGCGCCGGTCGTGGACGGCCAGCGCCACGACGGCCCTGATCGCGGCCGCGACCGTCGCCTGCGCCCCGGTGCTCATCCCGGCGCTCGTGATCGCCTGGATCGCCGCCATCGTGTTCGCCGGCCGCCGCGCCGCGCGCATCGTCTTCATCCCGCTGCCGGCCGTCGTGCTGTTCGCGCCGCTGGTCTGGCAGCAGGCCTCCCGCGGGGCCTGGCTGTCGATCTTCGCCGACCCCGGAGTCCCGCTCGACGCGAGGCAGACGCCGGCCTGGCAGCTCGCACTGGGCTTCCCGGACGGCGCGCTCGGCGGCTGGCACGCCCTCGCGCACGCGTTCGGGCTCGGCGCACTGCCGAGCACGATCATCGTGCCCATCCTGCTCGCGCCGCTCGGCATCCTCGCGATCCTCGCGCTCTTCCTGCGCGGGACCGTCCGCGCGGTCGTGGCGCTGCTGGTCGCGCTCGCCGGTTTCCTCACCGCCGTGACGGCGCTGCACATCGAGCTCGAGGTCTCCGGGTCCGCGGTCGTCCCGATCTGGCCCGGGAGCGCCGTGAGCCTCTACTGGCTCGGACTCATCGGCGCCGCCGTGCTCGCGCTCTCGGCGCTCCGGCGCGGCGCGCTCGCACCGGCCTGGGTCGCGATGGTGACCATCGCGATCGCGGCCGTGCCGTCCGCGCTCGCCACGCACGACGGCCAGGCCTCCGTGACGGCGAGCGACGGGCGGACGATGCCGGCGGTGGTGACGGCGAAGGCCGCGACCCAGCCGCGCACCGGCACGCTGCGGATCACCCC
The DNA here is from genome assembly GCF_039615055.1 of Microbacterium sp. X-17. Lineage (NCBI taxonomy): Bacteria > Bacillati > Actinomycetota > Actinomycetes > Micrococcales > Microbacteriaceae > Microbacterium > Microbacterium sp. X-17. The sequence continues at coordinate 422,181 of NZ_JBDHNI010000003.1, read as the reverse complement.
CCAGCCGGACGGTGGCATCCGGGCGGAGATCGTCCGCGGGGCCGGGCAGACCCTCGACGGTCAGACCACGCTGAGCTCGACCGAGCGCTCGCTGTCGTCGGGACAGCAGGAGCTCGCGACGCTCGCCGGGAACCTCGCGTCCCGCAGCGGCTTCGACGCCTCGGGCGAGCTGAAGCGGCTCGGCATCGACTTCGTGCTGCTCACCCCGTCGGCGACGGCGCTGGACGAGCACGTGGGCGCCAAGCCGGACACCACCGCGGCCGACGCGACCCGAGCGCGTGCGGCCGTCGCGATGGACGCGAACGCGCTGCTCGCACCCGTCGGCCAGACCACGACCGGCTCGCTGTGGGCCTTCGACCGCGGAACGACCGTCGAGCCGCCCGCGGCGCTGATCCCGCCCGACGCGGGCGGGATGTGGCGCGTGATCGTGCTCCTCGTCCAGGGGCTGATCGTCGGCTTCACGCTGCTGCTGGCCATCCCGACCACGCGGTCCGCCGACCGGGTCTCCGAGCTGAACTCCCGCCGCCCTGCGCGCAAGCACGGCGGGGAGCCTCCTGCCATCGAGCCGGACGACGAGCCGGTCCCGCCGTCGGACGGCGACGTCCCCGTCGCGGGCGAGAGCCTGGACGAATGGGACGCCGAGCCGGAGGACGAGGCCGTGGTCGAGTCCGCGGACGAGGACGAGGCCCGCGAGGCGCAACCGGAGCCGGAGGAGACCACCTCCCCGAAGCCGGAGCCGGAGCCGGAGCCAGAGCCCGAGCACGAGTCGGCGGCCCCCGCGGCCCCGGTCGAGGAGCCCGAACCCATCGCGCCGGAGCCCGCCACCGGCCCGAACGCGACCGCGCACGACTTCGCCCTCCAGGCCGCCGTCTCGTTCGAGGCCCCGACCACACTGGAGGACGGCCTCGACGAGACCATCATCCGGCCCCGTCCCGCCATCGAGAGGAGCGACCGTGGCTGACCGCCGTGCCCTCGCCCAGGGCGGCGTCCGCGCGATCGGAGGCGTCGTCGGCATCGGCATCGCCGCCGTCGTCATCGCCGGTGCGACCCTGCTCCCGCTGTCCGGCTTCGCGATCGACGCGCCGTCGAAGACCGTCCACCCCGTCCCGGCCGACCAGCAGCGCGTCTGCCCCGGTCCCGCGCTCGCCCTCGCCGCCGACGCCGGCCAGGCCTCGCAGCCGAGCGCCATCGGGCGGTTCTCGACCGTCTACGGCACCGACGGGCCCGACACCCAGACCAGGAACCTCAAGCCGGACGCCTCGACCGACTCGGCCGATCAGGCCCCGCTCGCGCTGACCGCGGCGACCCCGCAGGGCGCCACCCGCCCTCCGCTGTTCGCGGGAGCACAGGTGCAGGGTGTCAGCAGCCCGGACCTCGCCGGGCTGGCCGCGGCCTCCTGCGCCGAGGCGAGCGCCGACAGCTGGCTCGTCGCCGGCGCGACCACCCTCGGCCAGACCAGCCTCGTGCTGCTCTCCAACCCGACCTCCGTCGACGCGACCGTCAACCTCGACATCTACACCGAGACCGGCCGGGTCGCGGCGCCGGGCGCGACAGGCATCGTCGTCCCCGCCGGCGCGCAGAAGGTCGTCCCGCTCGCAGGCCTGGCGCCCTCCGCCACCGCGCCCGTGGTCCACGTGACCACCACCGGCGGCGCCGTCGTGGCCACCATGCAGCAGAGCTTCGAGCAGGGCATCGACCCGCGGGGCGTGGAGCTCGCCGGCCCGACGGGCGCGCCCTCCCGGGTGCAGACCATTTCCGGGGTGACCATCGCCTCGCTCGCCGCCGTCACCGCCGCGCAGTCGGCGGAGGCGGTCAGTGTCGAGTTCCCGACCGTGCGCGTCTTCGTGCCGGGGACCCAGGACGCCCAGATCACCGTCGGCGCCGTGGGGGAGACCGGAACCGCCGCGGGCAACTCCTACGCGCAGACGGTGAAGGCGGGCAACGTCGCCGAGATCCCGCTCGACCACCTCAAGGACGGGAACTTCGACGTCACCGTGCGATCGAGCGTCCCCGTCGTCGCGGCCGTCCGCACCTCGGTCATCGGGACCAAGACGCGGGACTTCGCGTGGTTCGTGTCCTCCCCGCCGATCACGGACTCCCAGCTTGTCGCCGTGCCGCCGGGACCCGGCCCGCGCCTGCACTTCGCCAACGCCGCCGACAAGGACGTCAAGGTGAAGATCCAGCCGGAGTCCGGCCCGCCGATCGCGCTCACGGTGCCGGCGGAGGGCGGGATCGGCGCGGCGGTCCACAGCGGCCGGTACACGATAACCGGGGGCGACGGCCTCGTGGTCGGCGTCAGCTTCACCGGCGACGGGCAGACGAGCGCCTTCGCGGTCTCGCCCGCCGGCCCGCTCGCGGCCCCGATCGAGGTCTACCCGCACTGAGGCCGGGCCGCGACCGCGCTTCGGCTCAGAAGTGCCGGAAGCGGTCGGGCGCGAGGTCCCACGGGTCCTTGCCGAGCAGCTCGGCGACGGCGCGGAAGACGCAGCCCTCGATGTACATCCGGCGGTGGAGGTCGTCGTCGCGGTGCAGCTTGGTCAGCCGCTGGATCGGCACGCGGTACAGCACGACGCGCCGGCGCGCGTGGTCGACGTACCAGCGGTCGACGCCGTCGCTCCCGGTGTTGCCCACCGGCGTGGCGGCGACCTCGAAGTGCACGTCGGCCAGTTCCTCCGGCCAGACGCCCTTGAGGTAGTCGGCGGTGGAGGCCACGGTCATGTCGAAGAAGTCGATGCGGTTCTGCAGCATCGGCAGATGCGGCCCGGTGACGGGCCCGCGCGCGCCGCGTCCGTGACGGCTGCGCCACCGGCTGGTCGCCGGGGGGTTGCTGCTGGTGCGGCGGTTGCGGGGCATGTCGCAATCCTACGTCGGTGGGGCTCGGGTAGTCTGAGGCCGATGTTGAGCCGCCCGTGTTCCCGTGTCGCGTGTCCGCGCGACGCTGTGTCGACGCTCACCTACGTCTACGCGGACTCGATGGCGGTGCTCGGCCCGCTCAGCCTCCACCACGAGCCGCACTCGTACGACCTGTGCGCCATCCACGCGGAGCGCCTGTCCGCGCCGCAGGGCTGGCAGATCGTCCGGCACGAGGTCTTCGGCGACGTCAGGTAGGGCCCGATCAAGTAGTGTGACCGGGTGCACACATCTGACTCGATCGACGACTACCGCGACGCCCTCTCCGGAGTGATCAAGACCTACGATGTGCGCGGGCTGGTCGGCAGCGGCCTGACCCCCGAGATCGTGACCGCGATCGCCGCGGCCTTCGTCGACGAGATCGGCGCCGCCGGCTCGGAGGTCGTCGTCGGCCACGACATGCGCGACTCCTCGCCGGAGTTCGCGGCCGCGTTCGCGCGCGGCGCGCAGGCCCGCGGGGCGGACGTCGTGTCGATCGGGCTGTGCTCCACCGACGAGTCCTACTTCGCCTCCGGCGCGCTGCAGGCGCCCGCCGCGATGTTCACCGCGAGCCACAACCCGGCCACCTACAACGGCATCAAGCTCTCCCGCGCCGGCGCGCAGGGCCTCAGCATGGACACCGGCCTCGCCGCCATCCGCGACCGTGCGGCCGTCTACCTGGCCGAGGGGCTGGAGCCCGTCGCCGAGCCAGGCTCCTATCGCGAGCAGGACGTCCTCGCCGACTACGCCGCGTACCTGCGCGGCCTGGTCGACCTGAGCGGCATCCGCCCCATCAAGATCGTGGTGGACGCGGGCAACGGCATGGGCGGACTGACCGTCCCCGCCGTGCTCGGCGAGGCCGCGGGGCTGCCCGCCCTGCCCATCGAGATCGTCCCGCTCTACTTCGAGCTCGACGGCACCTTCCCGAACCACGAGGCGAACCCGCTGGAGCCGGCGAACCTGGTCGACCTCCAGGCGGCGGTCGTGGAGCACGGCGCCGACCTCGGCCTCGCCTTCGACGGCGACGCCGATCGCTGCTTCGTCGTGGACGAGACCGGGGGCGCGGTGTCGCCGTCCGCCGTGGCCGCGATCGTCGCCCTCCGCGAGATCGACCGCGCCCGCGCGGAGGACCCGGACGCCGAGATCACGGTCATCCACAACCTGATCACGTCCAACATCGTCCCGGAGACGATCGAGGCCGCGGGTGCGACGGCCTACCGCACGCGCGTGGGCCACTCGCTGATCAAGGCGGCCATGCGCGAGTCGGGCGCCGTCTTCGGCGGCGAGCACTCGGCGCACTACTACTTCCGCGACTTCTGGAGCGCCGACAACGGCATGCTGGCCGCGATGCACATGCTGGCCGAGTTCGGTGCGCAGGAGCGCCCGCTGTCCGAGCTGGCGGCGGAGTACACGCCGTACTCGCAGTCCGGCGAGATCAACTCGACGGTCGAGGACGTCCCGGCCGCCTACGCGCGCGTCGTGGAGGCGTTCACCGGCCGCGCCGAGTTCGACGAGCTGGACGGCCTCACGATCACCGGCTACACGGACGAGACCGAGCCGTTCTGGTGGTTCTCGGTGCGCCCGTCCAACACCGAGCCGCTGCTGCGCCTGAACGTGGAGGCGGCGGACGCCCCCACGATGACCCGCATCCGCGACGAGGTGCTCGCGCTCGTCCGCGCCGAATAGCCATCCGGCTGGCGCGACAGGCCGCGCATGGGAGAATGACGGCATGCCTTCCGCCGTCACTGACACGTCCCTGCCGTTCCGCGTCGCCGACCTCTCGCTCGCCGAGGCGGGCCGGCACCAGATCCGGCTCGCCGAGAACGAGATGCCCGGCCTGATGGCCCTCCGCGAGGAGTTCGGCGCCTCCCAGCCGCTCGCCGGCGCCCGCATCGCCGGCTCGCTGCACATGACCGTGCAGACCGCCGTGCTCATTGAGACCCTGGTGGCCCTCGGCGCGCAGGTGCGCTGGGCGAGCTGCAACATCTTCTCCACGCAGGACGAGGCAGCCGCGGCCATCGCGGTCGGCCCGCACGGCACGGTCCAGGCGCCCGCCGGCGTCCCGGTGTTCGCCTGGAAGGGCGAGACCCTCGACGAATACTGGTGGTGCACCCAGCAGATCTTCGACTGGAGCGCGGAGGCCGCGGCCGCCGGCGCCGACTGGACCGGCCCCAACCTCATCCTGGACGACGGCGGCGACGCCACCCTGCTGGTCCACAAGGGCCGCGAGTTCGAGCTCGCCGGCGCGGTTCCGGCCGACGCCGAGGGCGACAGCCACGAGTACCGCGTCATCCTCGCCGCGCTGCGCGCCTCCCTGGCGACCTCTCCCGACCGCTGGACGCGCGTGGCCGACGGCATCCTCGGCGTCACGGAGGAGACCACGACCGGCGTCCACCGCCTGTACGAGCTGGCCAAGCACGGCGAGCTGCTGTTCCCGGCGATCAACGTCAACGACTCGGTCACCAAGAGCAAGTTCGACAACAAGTACGGCATCCGCCACTCGCTGCCGGACGGCCTGAACCGCGCCACCGACGTGCTCATGGGCGGCAAGGTCGCGTTCGTGGCCGGCTACGGCGACGTGGGCAAGGGCGCGGCGGAGGCGCTGCGCGGCCAGGGCGCCCGCGTCATCGTGAGCGAGGTCGACCCGATCAACGCCCTCCAGGCCGCGATGGACGGCTTCCAGGTCACCACGCTGGAGTCGGTCATCGACCAGGTGGACATCCTCATCACCGGCACGGGCAACGTGAACGTCGTCACGCTCGACCACATCCTCGCGATGAAGCACCTCGCCGTCGTCGCGAACGTCGGCCACTTCGACAACGAGATCGACATGGCCTCCCTGGAGGCGCTGCCCGGCGCCGAGAAGGTGGAGATCAAGCCGCAGGTGCACGAGTGGCGGCTGCCGAACGGCCGCAGCGTCCTGGTGCTGTCCGAGGGCCGCCTGATGAACCTCGGCAACGCCACCGGCCACCCGAGCTTCGTGATGAGCAACTCGTTCGCCAACCAGGTGCTCGCCCAGCTGGAGCTCTTCGTCTCGACCGAGGACTACCCGATCGGCGTCTACGTGCTGCCGAAGCACCTGGACGAGAAGGTCGCGCGCCTCCACCTGGCCGCCCTCGGCGTCCAGCTCACCACCCTCACGGACGAGCAGGCCGCCTACATCGGCGTGCCGGTCGACGGCCCGTACAAAGTCGACCACTACCGCTACTGATGGCGCTCGACTTCGCAGACCGGGAGCTCCCCGGCGGCCTCCTCCTGCGCCTGCGCCGGGAGGAGGACGCCGCGGCGCTCGCCGCCGCCTACGTCCGCAACCGCGGCCACCTGGCCCCCTGGGACCCGACGCGCTCGGAGGAGTTCTTCACCGAGGCCGGGCAGCGAGCCCGCACGCTGGAGCTCCTGGCGCTCCGCTCGCTGGAGACCGCGGTGCCGCTCGTGATCGTGGACGGGGATGAGATCGCGGGAGGCATGGACCTCAGCAACATTGTCCGCGGCGCCTTCCAGAGCGCGATGGTCGGCTACTGGCTCGACCGCGACCACACCGGCCGCGGCCTGGCGTCGGTGGCGCTGTCGGCCCTGCTCGACGCCGCCCGCGACGACTACGCCCTGCACCGCGTCCAGGCGGCGACCCTACTGGCCAACCACGCCTCCCAGTCGGTCCTCACCCGCGCGGGCTTCGAGCGGATCGGCGTCGCGCCGAACTACCTGAAGATCGCCGGGCGCTGGCAGGACCACGTGCTGTTCCAGCGGATCCTGCACGACTGAGCGGGGCTCAGGAGGGCTCGTCACACCTCCGCGAACGCCCGCACCGGGAACGTCCCGAACCCCTCCACCGCCGGCGGGGCCGCCGTGAACCGCGCCCCCCGCGCCGGCAGGTCGCCCAGCCGCGTCAGGTGCTCCACCACGTGGATGCCGTGCGCCAGCAGGATGCTGTGCGCCGGGCGTGAGCCGCCGCTCTCGGTGTCGTCGATGTTCAGGGAGTCGATCCCGACGAGCGTCACGCCCGCGTCGGCGAGGTGCTGCGCGGCGGCCTCCGTGAGGTACGGCGCTCCGGACGCGTAGGCCGGCGTCCCGAAGCGGGTGTCCCAGCCGGTGTGCAGCAGCACGGCTGTGCCCGCCAGGTCGCGGTCGAAGAACACCGAGGCGGGGATGCCGCGCTCGGCGGCGTCCTCCAGGTGGAACACCTCGGCGGGCAGCCCGACCAGGGTCGCGAGGTCGAGCGAGGCGAGATCGCCGCCGTCCGCGTAGCGGTGGTACGGGCTGTCGATGTACGTGCCGGTGTTGCCGATCATCGTGATGACGTCCATCGCGAACTCGGTGCCGGGGGCGTAGCGCGCGCGGGAGTCCTCCCGGGTGAGGTGCGGGGTGATGACCGGCTCGGGGAGGCCCGGGTAGGTGACCAGTCCGGCGCGGATGCGGTGGCTGAGGTCGACCACGCGGCGCGCCGGGGCGTCCGGCGACGGCGTCGCCATCCCGCGGCTGCCGCGGTGCGGCTCGGCCACGATCCGCAGCCCCCGCAGTTCGACGGCGCCCACGAGCGCCAGGCCGAGGTGGCGGACGAAGAGCTCCGCGACCTCCGCCTCGCCGATCGACGCCGACGGCACGTCGAGTCGGAACCCCTCCGCGGTCAGGCCGCCGCCGTTGACGAACGACACGCTCGCGTCGAAGTGGGCACGGTACTCGGTCATCGGCGCTCCTGGGTGTGCGGGAGGGGACGGGTCAGCGGCCGGCGGGTCAGCGGTCCGGGAAGGAGTGCGGCAGCGCGTCGAGCACCGGCTCCAGCCCCTGCAGCCGCTCGGCCTCCAGCGCCAGGCCGGCGGCGTCCCGCTGCCGGCGGAGCACGGCGACCGCGACGAGGAACGCCTCGGCGTCGACCTGCGGCAGCGGCGACACGTACGGCGCCGCCTCCCGGGCCAGCTCGGTGCTCAGCCCGTACCTGGCCGCGGCGGTCAGCTGCGGGGCCTGCCGGACGAACTGAGCGATCCGGCGCGACAGCCGGTCGGGCAGCCTCCCGACGTCCGCGTTCAGCGCCCAGCCCGCGAGCTGCGGCGGCAGGTACAGCGTGAGCGGCTGCGGGTGGGGGACCCGCTCCAGCTGGCTGTAGGTGCCGGCCAGCAGGTCGCCGAGGCGCTTGGAGCGGGAGTTGAGGAGGCCGGTCAGGGCGGCGATGCCGCCGAAGCTCAGGTAGATCTCGAGCACACCGGCGAGGGCGCGGATGAACGCGTGGCGGAAGCCGGTCGCGCCGCCGTCGTCGCGCACGATGCGGGCGCCGACCGCAAGCCTGCCCAGCGAACGTCCGCGGGTCAGCAGCTCCATCCCGGTCGGGATGATCACCGTCCCGAACACGAGGATGAGGATGACCAGCGCGCGCTGCAGCGCCTGGTCGAGCCCGCCGCCGGTCCCCACCAGGAGCAGGATCAGCCCGAGCATGACGAGCATGGAGAACAGCCAGTCGATGATCGTCCCGGCCGCGCGGAGGATGTAGCTCGCCGGCTTGACGTCGAGGGTGACGGCCTCGCCCGTGACCAGCTCTCGCTCGGGCGCAGGCCCGGTGGCCGAAAGGCCCCCACTCGGGAGGAGGGGCGCGGATGCCGTCATGGCTATCATTCAAGCAGATGGATCTCGACGCATACACTGCCGCGCACAGCGCCGACTGGGACAGGCTCTCCCGGCTGGCCCGCCGCCGTCGCCTGGACGGCCGCGACGCCGACGAGTTGATCGACCTGTACCAGTCCGGGGCGGCCGATCTGTCGGCCATCCAGACCAGCGCAGGCTCGACCGCGGTGGGTGACAGGCTCTCGGTGACGCTCGCCTCGGCGCGGCTGCGCTTCACGGGCGCCGGCTCGAACCTGTTCTCGCAGGTCCCGCGGTTCTTCGCCCTCCAGCTCCCGGCGGCGCTCTACCGGATCCGCTGGATCGTGCTGGCGGTGGCGGTCGCGACGGTCATCGTATCCACGCTCTACGCGCTGTGGATCACCGGTAACCCGGAGGTGCTGCGCAACCTCGGCGACGATGCCGCCCTGAAGCAGTACGTGAACCACTCGTTCGTCGACTACTACTCGAACAACCCGGCGGCGTCCTTCGCCGGCCAGGTGTGGACCAACAACGCCTGGATCGCCGCGCAGTGCATCGCGTTCGGGATCACCGGGCTGTGGGTGCCGTACGTGCTCATCCAGAACGCGGTCGGGATCGGCACGGCGGCGGGCGTCATGTTCGCGTACGGCCGCGGCGACGTGCTGTTCTCGTACATCCTGCCGCACGGCCTCCTGGAGCTCACCAGCGTGTTCGTCGCCGCCGCGGCGGGCCTGCGGATCTTCTGGGCGTGGATCGCGCCGGGCGCCCGCACGCGCGGGCAGGCGCTCGCGGAGGACGGCCGCGCGCTGTTCACGGTCGCGATCGGGTGTGTGATCAGCCTGTTCGTCTCCGGCCTGATCGAGGGCTTCGTGACGCCGTCCGCGCTCCCGGTCTGGCTGAAGATCGCCATCGGCGCGCTCGCGCTCGGCGCGTACCTCTTCTACATGCTGTTCGTCGGCGGCCGCGCCGTGCGCGCCGGCGAGACCGGCGACCTCACCGAGTTCGAGGCCGGCGACCGCCGCGTCGTCGCCGGCTGAGCCCTCACGATTCGTGGCGCAAGGCGCGGGTAGGGGCGGCGAAAACCCCCAACGGGGCCGAAGTT
>NZ_JBDHNI010000003.1:0-412609 GCF_039615055.1 Microbacterium sp. X-17 | reverse complement strand
GGCCGGCGCCCGCGGCGTCGCCGCGGGGTGCGCCCACACTTTGGGGGCCTATTGGCGCGTTTCGCGGCGTCGAAACCGCCATTCGGCACGAATGTGCTGAGCGTCAGAGCCGGCCGGCGGCCTTCAGCGCGAGGTAGCGGTCCGCCAGGGCCGGCGGGAGGTCGGCGGGGGAGCCCGTGACCACCTCGCCGCCCAGGCGGCGCACCGCGGCCGACACGCGCGCCACGTCCAGCAGCGCCCGCTCGGCGGAGGCGGCCCGGTAGACGTCCTCGCGGCGGTCGCGCTGCGTCGTCGCGGCCTCCGTGTCCGGGTCGGTCACGCTCGCCACCAGCACGAGGTGCTTGCGGGTGAGCTGCGGCAGCACCGAGAGGAGGCCGCGCGAGCCTCCCGGCGCGTCGAGCGAGGTCAGCAGCACGACGAGCGAGCGTTGGCTGGTCAGCGAGCCGACCTGGGCGGGCACCGCCGACCAGTCCATCTCGATGAGCGCCGGCTCGATGCCCGCCATCGTGTCCACCATCCGGGAGAGCAGCTCCGGCCCGGCCGCCCCGTGCACCCGGCCGCGGACGAGGCGGTCGTACGCGAGCAGGTCGACGCGGTCGCCCGCGCGGGAGGCCAGCGCCGCCAGCAGCAGCGACGCCTCGAACGCCGTGTCGATGCGCGGCTCGTCCGCGATCCGCGCGGCCGAGGTGCGGGCCGTGTCGATCACCAGGACAACGCGGCGGTCGCGCTCCGGCCGCCAGGTGCGGACCATCACGCGCGCGCCGCGGCCTCCGGTCGGGTCGTGCCGCCGCGCGGTCGCGCGCCAGTCGATCGAGCGCACGTCGTCGCCGCGCACGTATTCGCGCAGCGAGTCGAACTCGGTACCCTGGCCGCGCAGCATCACGCTCGTGGTGCCATCCAGCTCGCGGAGCCGCGCCAGCCGCGACGGCAGGTGCTTGCGGGCGTTGAACGGCGGCAGCACGCGGATGCGCCCGGGAGCGGACAGCGTGGCCTGCCGCGCCCAGAGGCCCAGCGGCCCCCACGCGCGCACCGTGACCTGCTCCACCCGGCGCTCGCCGCGCCGCCACGGCGTCAGCGACACCACGACGCGGCGGCGCTCGCCCGGCGGGACGCTGATCGCGGTGCGCGTCGGCTCCGCCCCGGCCGACGGCTCCCACGCGTCGCGCAGCACACCGCGCAGCGTCCGGGCGCCGGTGTTCGTCACGAAGAGCTCGCTCGCGGCCTCCGCGCCGAGGCGGACACGTGCCGGCAGCTCCCTGCTCAGCCGCAGCCGGCGCGGGGAGGCCGCCAGCGCGAGGTCGATCGAGCCGAGCACCAGGCACAGAAGCACCCAGCCGCCGAGCGCGGTGTAGGCGGCTCCCGTCACGCCGCCGAGCAGCACGACGGGGACGACGCCCAGCGCGAGCAGGGCGACGAAACGTCCGGACACGGTCATCGTCGGGGCCTAGATCGGGACCTGGACCTGCTGCACGATCGAGCGCAGCACGGCGTCGGCGCCCACGCCCTCCAGCTCCGCCTCCGGACGGAGCTGGATGCGGTGCCGCCAGACCGGGACGAGCATCGCCTGGACGTGGTCCGGCGTGATCGAGTCGTAGCCGGACAGCCACGCCCAGGACTTCGCGGCGGCGAGCAGGGCGGTCGTACCGCGTGGGCTGACGCCGAGGCGCACCGAGGGGCTGCGGCGCGTGGCGCGGGCCAGGTCGACGATGTAGGCGAGCACGTCCGGGTTCGCGCCGACGGCCGCAGCGGCCGCGCGTGCGGCTTCGAGCTGACGGGCGTCGAGCACCGGCGTCACACCCGCCCCGGCGAGGTCGCGCGGGTTGAAGCCCGCCGCGTGCCTGCGGAGCACCTCCGCCTCGGCCTCGCGCTCCGGCACGTCGAGGGTGAGCTTGAGCAGGAACCGGTCGAGCTGGGCCTCCGGCAGAGTGTAGGTGCCCTCGTACTCGATCGGGTTCTGGGTGGCCGCCACGATGAAGGGGTCCGGGAGGCGGCGGCTCACGCCGTCGACGCTGACCTGACGCTCCTCCATCGCCTCCAGCAGCGCCGACTGGGTCTTCGGCGGCGTGCGGTTGATCTCATCCGCCAGCAGGATGTTCGTGAACACCGGGCCCTCGCGGAACACGAACCCGCCCGTCTGCGCGTCGTAGACGAGCGAGCCGGTGACGTCGCCCGGCATCAGGTCGGGCGTGAACTGGATCCGCGTGGTCGACAGGCTCAGCGCCTCGCTGAGCGCGCGCACGAGCAGCGTCTTCGCGACACCGGGCACACCCTCCAGGAGCACGTGGCCGCGGGCGAGCAGCGCGATGATCAGCCCGGTGACCGCGCCTTCCTGGCCGACGACGGCCTTGCCCACCTCGGCGCGCACCCGCGCCAGCGCGTGCCGGAGGTCGGAGGCGCCCGGCGAGGAGGGCGCCGTGGCGCCGTCCGGTGCTGCCGAGGCCGAGTGGGAGCCGGTCGTGAGGTCGGTCATGGTTCCATTCTTCCGGTCGTTCGCCCAGTGTCTGGAGCGTGGGGAGTGTGCGGCGAGGCGGCGTCCGCCGTCGCGCGTTCGAGCTCGGCCAGCCGGTCGGAGAGCTCGATCAGCTCCCGGTCGCTGTCCGGATGCTGTTCCAGGAGCAGGTGGATGATGCCGGCGCGGTCGCGGCCGGTGATCGCGGCGACGGCGTCGGCGACCTCCTCGGTGGTGGCCACGCGCGGGAGGCCGACCTGGGCGGCCAGCCGGCCGATCGCCCCGATGCGCAGGGCGTCGGCCGCGCGGAGTCGTGCGGACGACCGCTGGTAGAGCCGCGCGCGGCCCTCGCGGGTCTCGCCCGCGCGCACGACGACGGGGAGGTGCTCGACCACCAGCGGCCCGAAGCGCCGGCCGCGCCAGACGGCGGCGGCGACGAACACGAGCGTCAGCAGCAGGAGGACCGGTGTCACCCAGCCCGGTGTCAGCGTCGCGAGGTCGGGCGGCCCGGTGACCGGCCGGTCGAGCAGGCCGGGCAGGTACCAGACCAGCGCGCGGTGCTCGCCGAGGAGGCCGAGGCCGAGGGCGGCGTTGCCGAGCCGGTCGACCCCGTCGTTCATGAGCGTGGCGGCCGACCCGAGCAGGTAGACGGTCCGGCCGTCGTAGGTCGTCTGCACGAGGGACGCGCGGTCTCCCGACGACACGAAGCAGGCGGTCGCGTCGCCGCTCACGCGGAAGCTGCCCGGCGATGCGACACCCTTCGTGTTGGCCGTGGGCCGGGGGTCGATCCGCTCCGCCCGCTGGGCGACGGGCAGGTCGCAGCCGGCGGAAGTCGTCGAGCCGGGGTCGCCCGCCGCGTGCACGCCGGGGGCGAGGGACTGCAGCGCGGCGAAGCCGGGCTCGACCACCACGATGGTGCTGGCGATCGAGCTGAGCTGGTCGTAGCCTTTCCGGTCGAGGTTGGCCTCCGGGTCGTAGACCAGCACCGTGGTGTCGTCTCCCGCGGCGGCGCGCACCTCGTCCAGCGTCCCGGCGGTGCGCACGGTCACGCCCTGCTTGCCGAGCACCTGTGCGAGGGCCTTGCCCCCGACCGGGCCGGGGTTGGTGGCGCTCAGCGGGTCGCCGCCGATGGTGCCGCCGCCGTTCAGCAGCATGCCGGACAGCCCGATGATGATGGCGATGACGGCGAGGACGATCCACGGCACGGCGCGGCGCGCGGTGCGACGGACGGTGGGGGAGACCGCGGGCGCGTCCCCCTGGCCGGTCTCGGGCGCGGCCGGGCGCTCGGCCTCCGGTGCGAGTGCTCCGGTCATGCCAGTGCTCCCGTCATGCCAGGGTTCCGGTCATGCGCTCGGGGGCCTCCTGGGCCGGCCGCACCCGCTGGAGCCGTCCGTCGAGGTCGAGGAGGTGCCGGTAGCCGGCCTCGGAGCCGGGCCGGTCGAGGTAGCGCACCTCGTCGAAGGTCCGGGCCGCCTGGCGCAGCTCGGCCGCCTCCGCAGGCGCCGCGCGCGAGGCCTGAGCGGCGAACTCGGTCGCGGTGGTGCCGGGGCGGACCTCCACCAGGGTGCGCTCGTCGAGTGCGGCCGCGATGGCGCGGAACTGCTCCTCGATCGCGAGCGGCCAGTCCTCGGCGCGCGCGGCGTCGGCCGCCGACCGCCGCAGCTCGTCGGCGGAGCGGGCGTCGCCGGCGCCGAACAGCGCGCGCGGGGCGGACGCCGCCCGCCGGTTGACCCGGGGCCGGCCGAAGACGAGGAACGCGACCACGACGATGGCCGCGACGATCAGCACGACCACGACGAGCAGCACCGGGCTGGCGCTCCCGGTCGGACCGTTCAGCAGCGACGCGAGCCAGTCCTGCACCGCCTTGGAGGCGATGTCGAACCAGGTCGGCTTCGCGGTCTGGTACTCCGGCTTCGCGAGCTCGTTGCGGATCCAGTCCTGCGCCTGCGGCGAGCTCGGATCGACCGGGATGTCGAGGTACACGCTCAGGCGCCCGGCCAGGCCGTGTTCGGGGCGGTCGCGCTCGGCGCGGGCTGCGTGAACGGATCGGGCAGCTCCTGGCCGGTCTGCCTGGCCTCCACGAACCGCACGAGCTCCAGGTCGAGGCCCTCCTTGCGCATCCGCAGGTCGATGTAGATGAGGCCGAGCGCGGCGGACTGGACGACGCTGCCGATCGCACCCACGATCGCGCCGACGATCGCCGACATCCCGTTCACGCCGAGCTGACCGATGATGACCTGACTGTACGAGTTCCCGTCGGCGGTGCTGAGCGAGGTCGGCGCGAAGATGCCGCCCAGCATCCCGCCGATGATCGCGAACGGGAACGCGATGACCTGGGTCACGGCGTAGATGATCATCGCCAGCAGGACGATCACCCCGAACGTGCGCCAGAAGTAGCCGGTCGTCAGCCGCCAGGAGCGCGCGATGGCGGAGCGGAACGGGAGGCGCTCGATGACGAGGGCGCTCGGCACGATCGAGAGCTTGGTGTAGAGCCAGATGAAGACGGCGAGCATCCCGAGGCTCCCGCCGATCCCCGTCAGGACCGCGCCGAGCACACCGGCCGTGCCGCCGAGCATCGCGAGGGCGACGATGATCGAGACGACGAGCGCGAGGGCGACCAGCCAGAACAGCGACCACAGGAAGGTCCAGCCGACCAGGGCGCCGAACCGGGGGCGGATGAGCCGCCAGAGCGCGCGCAGGTTCAGCTTCTCGCCGAGCGTCTCTCGCGACACCTCGGCGACGATGATGCCCTGGAGCAGCGCGCCGAAGATCCCCGAGATGACGATGACGAGGACCCCGAGCACGATGCTGCCGCCCACCGCGCCGGCAGTGATGGTGCTGCGATCGGCGGCGTCCGCCGTCGCGACCCGGGAGAAGAGAAGATAGAGGCCGCCGTAGAGGATCGCGGTGACGAGGATCGCGGGGACGCCCTGGAGCAGGAGGGCCGCGCCGACGGTGATCTTCGGGTTGCGTCGCAGCGCCTGGAACGGCGCGCCGAGCAGGTTGCCGAACGACAGCGGGCGCAGCGGGATCAGTCCCGGCTTCGGCGGCGGAGCCCAGCCGGGCTGAGCGCCCGTGGCGTCGTACGGCTGCTGCCAGCCCTGCTGCTGCCACGCCTGCTGCTGCCAGGCCTGCTGCTGGTAGTCGTACTGCGGGTAGCCCGGCTGCTGCGGGTAGCCCGGCTGCTGGGGGTAGCCCTGCGGCGGCGGGTAGCCCGACTGTTGCGGGTAGCCCGGCTGCTGCGGGTAGCCCGGCTGCTGCGGGTAGCCCGGCTGCTGCGGGTAGCCCGGCTGCTGGGGGTAGCCCTGCGGCGGCGGGTAGCCCGGCTGCTGCGGATACCCCGGCGCGTACTCCCCGTACCGCGGCTGCTCCGGCGCATCCCCGCCCGCCTCCGGCCCTGCAGGCACGGCGCCTTCGGCCCCGGCGCCCTGGCCGTCCGGATCCCCGGCCTCCCCAGGTGCACGCCAGCTCTGGTCGTCGCTCACGCCGTGCCTCTCATCCCCCGTTGTGCGGTGCTCCCATGCTGGCACATCCGCAGTCCCAGCGATGCCCCGCCCATAGGGCACGTGGACAACCCGGTTCTCCACAGTCTCGACGTGCCCACAGCCCGCACCGGGCCGGCATACAAGGCTCGTGCAGCGTCCTCGACTACGCTTGACCCGTTACTGCTGCGGCCCGCGCCGCCCGAGAGGGGTTCAGGGGATTCTTCGGACATGACTAGTCGCATCCTGGTGGTCGACGACGACACCGCCCTCGCCGAGATGATCGGCATCGTGCTCCGCACCGAGGGATTCGACCCCGTGTTCTGCGAGGACGGCGCACAGGCGCTCGACATCTTCCGCGCGGCCAAGCCCGACCTCGTCCTCCTCGACCTGATGCTGCCCGGCCTCGACGGCATCGAGGTGTGCGGCCGCATCCGCGCCGAGTCCGGCACGCCCGTCATCATGCTCACCGCGAAGTCCGACACCGCGGACGTCGTCAAGGGGCTGGAGTCCGGCGCCGACGACTACATGGTCAAGCCGTTCAACCCCAAGGAGCTGGTCGCCCGCATCCGCACCCGGCTGCGCCCGGCCCCGACCAGCCCGCCCGCCGAGCAGCTGCGCGTCGGCGACCTCGTCGTCGACGTCGCCGGCCACGAGGTCCGCCGCGGCGACGGCCGCATCGCGCTGACCCCGCTGGAGTTCGACCTCCTGCTCGCCCTGGCCTCCAAGCCGCAGCAGGTGTTCACGCGCGAGATGCTGCTGGAGCAGGTCTGGGGCTACCACTACAAGGCCGACACCCGGCTGGTGAACGTGCACGTCCAGCGCCTGCGCGCCAAGGTGGAGCAGGACCCGGACAACCCCAAGATCGTCATGACCGTGCGCGGGGTCGGCTACCGCGCCGGCGCGGCGACCTGACCGGGAGCCCGCGATGCGCTTCCGGTGGCCCGACAGGGAGTGGTGGCGGCAGGCGCCGTCCGAGCTGTCGCGCCTCTGGAGACGCTCGCTGCAGCTCCGCACGGTCGCGATCACGCTGCTCCTGACCGGCGTCGCGATCCTCATCACGGGCGTCTACATGGCGCTCAGCATCAGCAACGACCTCTACCAGTCGCGGCTGGACCAGGCGCTCCGCGACTCCAGCCGGGCCACCACGGCCGCGCAGTCGACGCTCAACGCGTCCGACATCTCGTCCGGCGACAGCGGCAAGAACCTGCTCAACTCCACGCTGCAGTCCGTGCAGGCCTCCACCTCCAGCCGGCTGATCGCGGCCTACCGCGTCCCCGGCCAGGACACCAGCGTGCTCGCCCCGCCCGACCGCGGCAGCCCCGCGCTCAACCCGGTGATCTCCCCGGAGCTCCGCACCGCAGTCGAGAACGGCGGGACCAAGCAGTTCTACCAGTCGGTCGCGCTGCCCGCGACGTCCGACTCCACGGACCCCGGGATCGTCGTCGGCACCCAGCTCACCCTTCCGTCGTACGGCCGCTACGAGCTCTACATCGGCTACAACCTGCGCGACTCGGAGAACACGTTGCTGTTCGTCCAGAACACGCTGCTGCTCGCCGGGCTGGCGCTCATCGTCCTCATCGGCGCGATCACCTGGCTGATCGTGCGCTTCGTCGTGGAGCCCATCCGGGTCGCCGCGCGGACCAGCGAACGGCTCGCCGCCGGCGATCTCGCGGTGCGCATCCCGGAGAAGGGCGAGGACGTCTTCGCCTCGCTGGCCCGCTCGTTCAACGGGATGGCGGACAGCATGCAGAGCCAGATCAACCAGCTCGCGACGCTGTCCCAGCTCCAGCAGCGGTTCGTGTCGGACGTGTCGCACGAGCTGCGCACTCCGCTGACCACGATCCGGCTGGCCGGTGACGTCATCTACGACCAGCGCGGCTCCTTCCCGCCGGCGACCTCCCGCACGGCCGAGCTGCTGCACACCCAGATCGAGCGCTTCGACCGGCTGCTCTCCGACCTCCTGGAGATCAGCAGGTACGACGCGGGCTCGGTCGCGCTCGATCCGGAGCCCACCAACCTGGTGCGCCTGGCGGAGGAGGTCGTCGACGAGCTGCGCACCCTCGCCGAGCAGAACGGCTCGGAGCTCCGCCTGGAGGCCCCCGGCGGCTACTTCGACGTGGGAATGGACCCGCGCCGCATCCGCCGCGTCGTCCGCAACCTCATCGGCAACGCGATCGAGCACGGCGAGGGCGCGCCCGTGGTGGTCACCGTCGACAGCAACGAGACGGCGGTCGCGCTCGCGGTCCGCGACTACGGCATCGGCATGAACCAGCAGGACGTCAACCACGTCTTCGACCGGTTCTGGCGCGCCGACCCGTCCCGCAAGCGCACCCTCGGCGGGACCGGCCTCGGCCTCGCCATCTCGCTGGAGGACGCCACCCTGCACTCGGGCTGGCTGCAGGTCTGGTCGATGCCCGCGCAGGGGTCGTGCTTCCGGCTCACCCTGCCGCGGTTCACCGGCAAGGGCATCATCGCCTCCCCGATCCCGCTGCCTCCCGTCGACGCGGGGACGAAGCCCGCGCGGTCCGAGGCGTCGGCGGCCGACGACACCGGCGCGCTCGACCGCGGGGCCGGTAACCTCGACCCCGCGCCGCGGCCGGGAAGCGAGGCGCACGCATGATCCGGAGGACGTCCCGCGGACTCGCCGCCGCCGTCGCCCTGGCGCTCGCGCTGGTGCTCGCGGCGTGCGCGAGCATCCCCGACACCGGCCCTGTGCGCCAGGGCGGCCCGGTCGCGCAGGTCAACGACCAGCTCGACCTCGACTTCAACCCGTCGCCGCCGGAGAACGGCGCGACGCCGCAGCGGATCGTGCAGGGCTTCATCGACGCGGCCTCCAGCCCGAAGAACAACTTCGCGATCGCCCGGGAGTACCTTACCCGATCGACCGCGGCCTCCTGGAACCCGGACGAGTCGGTCACCGTGGACGACGGCCGCAGCCGCACCTTCGACCACAGCGGCAACCAGTGGTCCGTCGACGTCAGCCCGGTCGCCAACGTGGACAGCGCAGGGACCTACCATCCGGTGTCGAGCAAGGCGCCGGTCGGGCTCAGCTACGAGGTGGCCAAGGAGAACGGCCAGTGGCGCATCTCCGTGGCGCCGGCCGGCGTGGTCATCGACGATCCGACCTTCCGTGCCGTCTACAGCCAGCAGACGCTCTACTTCTACAACGCGGACTTCTCCTACCTGGTGCCGGACGCCCGCTGGTTCCCCGCCCGCGTCGCGACGGCGGCCACGCGCGTGGCGAGCGCCGTGCTCGCCGGACCGGCCAAGTGGCTCAACGGCGCCGTGATCAGCGCCTTCCCGGAGGGCACGCAGCTCGCGGTCCCGTCCGTGACGACCTCGAACGGCGCCGCGCACGTGGACCTCAGCTCGGAGGCGGGTCAGGCCAACCAGCTCCAGCTGCAGAGGATGCAGCTCCAGCTCGAACAGAGCCTCGGGTCGCTCGCGTCGTCGGTCCAGCTCTCGATCGAGGGGAACCAGCTGCAGGTGCCGCCCCTGCCGGACGGGTCGGTGCCGCAGCAGGACCCGCCGGTGGACTCGCACGCCGTGGTCTACCGCGGGGAGTCGTTCGGCCTCCTCAACGGCTCGACCATCACCCCGCTGAGCGGGCTCAGCGACAAGGTGGTGGCCCTGGCGCCCAGCGCCGCGACGGTGAACGCCGCGCGCGACGAGGTCGCGGTGCTGTCGCGCGGGGCCGCGGTGCTCGTGCGGAAGTCCGGCGATCCGGTGCACGTCGACGTCCGCCCGGGACTCATCGCGCCCGCGCTGGACAACCAGGGCTGGCTGTGGAGCGTCCCGGCGGCGTCCCCCGACGCGCTCCAGGTCGCGGGCTCCAACGGGCAGCCGCACGCCGTGAAGGTGGACTGGCCCGGCGCGGTCGGCATCGTCGCGCTCGCCGTCTCTCGGGACGGGACGCGGGTGGTGGCGATCGTGCGCACGGCGACGGGCTACTCGGTGCTCGCCGCGGGTGTGGTCCGCGGATCGGACGGCCTGCCGACGTCCATCACGGCGCCGATCGAGCTCACGGTCGGGGACGGCATCCCGACCTCCATCGCCTGGACGGGCGAGCTCACGGTCGTGGTGCTGAGCGCGACGAACGGCGACGCGACCGGGATCGCTGAGCAGACCATCGGCGGCACGACGTCGACCACGACGGGTCCGGCGACCGGGCGGACGATCGTGGGGGCGGGCGGCCTGTCGCGTTACCTGGTGCTGGCCGGGGACGGGACGCTGCAGGCGCCCACGGGGAGCGGGTGGCAGACGCAGGCGGACAAGGTCGGCGCGGTCGCGGTGCAGCTCGGGCAGCCCTGAGCTGTCCTCCACAGCTGACCGCGGTCGACGACTTTTCCACGGATTCCGTGATCGACGCCCGGCGCCGTTCCGCTGCGGCGAGGGTGGATTCATGACGATCACCACTGCCTCCCACCGCCCCGACCTCCGCCCGACCGTCCGCGACGCGTTCCTCGACGCCGCCGCCGTGCTGCTCCCGGTGAGCTGCGCGGGATGCGCCGCACCCGACCGCTCGCTCTGCGCCGACTGCACACGCGCCCTCACCCCCGAGGTGCGCCTCCGCAGCGTTCGAGGGGTCGGCGTGTGGTCCGCGCTCGACTACGACGACGTGCCGCGCACCGTGCTCCTCGCCTACAAGGACGGCGGCCGGGTGGACGCGGCGCGCGCCCTGGCCGGAGCGCTGACTCCGGCGCTCGCCGCGGCCGCCGGGCCGCCAGGGCGCGGCGCCGTCCCCGTCCTGATCCCGTCGACCCGCGCGGCGTGGCGGCGGCGCGGCTACCATCCGACGGGGATGGTGCTCGCGCGCACCCGGGTGCTCACACCTCCGCTGTGGCACGCACTCCGGCTCACTCGGCAGACCGCGGACCAGGCCGCGCTGGGGAACGTCCAGCGCGCGGACAACCGGGCGGGAAGCATGGTCGCCTCGCGGCGGCTGCGCGACCGGAGGTGCGTGATCGTCGACGACATCGTGACCAGCGGGGCCACGATCGCGGAGGCCGCGCGCGCGATCCGGGCGGCCGGCGGCACGGTGGGCGGCGCGGCGACCATCGCCCATACGCCGCGCCGCCGACGATGAGCGGCCGCGCGCGGCGTCATCCGGCGGGCGTTCAGCGGAATCCTGGAATTCACCCGCTGATCACGGTTCCGTTACGTGCGGGGGAGCACTACGGTGGTCGAAAAGGCGAGAGCGATCCGCCCTTCGTGATCCGGGCGGACGTCACGCCGGATCAGGGAGGTCTTCATGGACATCAACATCGTCGGACGCAACCTGGGAATCACTGATCGCTTCCGTGAGTACGCGACGGAGAAGGCCGATAAAGTCGCGCATCTCGCCGAGCGGGCCATCTCCTTCGAGATCAAGGTCAGCAGGCACAACGAGAAGCTGGGGTCCCAGAACGGCGACGACCGGGTCGAGCTGACCCTGGTCGGACCGCGAGCCGTGGTCCGGTCCGAAGCGACCGGGACGGACAAGTACGCCGCGTTCGACATCGCGCTCGGGAAGCTTCTCGAACGTGTCAGGAGGGCCAAGGACAGGCGCAAGGTGCATCGCGGGCAGCATCGCCCGACCTCGCTGCGCGAGGCGAGCACCGACGGCTTCAGCGCGGTCGGGCTCGCGGCGGCCCCGGTGTCGGTGCTCGACCAGGTGCGCACGGGCAGTGTCCCCGTCGTGTCCGACGAGCCGGCGGAATCGGGGGAGGCCGAGGAGGAGTACAGCCCCGTCGTGATCCGGCAGAAGGTCTTCGCGAGCATCCCGATGACCGTCGACGACGCCCTCTATTACATGGAGCTCGTGGGCCACGACTTCTACCTGTTCGTGGATCAGGAGACCAAGCGGCCGAGCGTCGTCTACCGCCGCAAGGGCTGGGACTACGGCGTGATCGCCCTCGACGACGATGCCGAGGAGCTGCAGGAGGTCGCGACCGCGAGCCGCAAGCTCGGATAAGCGCAACAAGACGCGCCGATGGCGTGCGCCCGGGCGGCGTACGCCATCGGCGTTCCCATGCCCGCCGGAATCCTCCCGTTCACCGGTCTCGCAGCGGCCTCCCAGGGACCACGGGACGTGCTCCGGGGAGGACCAAGTACGATGTTCTCTATCGTCGGCGGAGTATGCCGTGCGGCGTGCGTCCGCCGTGGCGCGGGCATCACCGGCCCGATCGATCAAAATGGAGTGCATCAGTGGCCTCAGTTCTTGAAAAGGTTCTCCGCGTCGGCGAGGGACGCACCCTCCGGCGCCTGGAGGCGTACGCGAAGGCGGTCAACGCTCTCGAGGACGACTTCAGCGAGCTGACCGACGACGAACTCATGCACGAGACCGTCGAGCTGCGCGAGCGCTACAGCAACGGCGAGTCGCTGGACGACCTCCTCCCCGAGGCGTTCGCCGCCGTGCGCGAGGCGTCCAAGCGGACGCTCGGCATGCGCCACTTCGACGTGCAGATCATGGGCGGCGCCGCGCTCCACCTCGGCAACATCGCCGAGATGAAGACCGGTGAGGGCAAGACGCTCGTGGCGACGACCGCGGCGTACCTCAACGCGATCGCCAGCCGCGGCGTGCACGTCATCACGGTCAACGACTACCTGGCGAGCTACCAGTCCGAGCTGATGGGCCGCGTCTTCCGCGCCCTCGGCATGACGACCGGCGTCATCCTCTCCGGCCAGACGCCGGAGGAGCGCCGGGAGATGTATGCCGCCGACATCACCTACGGCACGAACAACGAGTTCGGCTTCGACTACCTGCGCGACAACATGGCGTGGCAGGCGAGCGACATGGTCCAGCGCGGCCACTACTTCGCGATCGTCGACGAGGTCGACTCGATCCTCATCGACGAGGCGCGCACCCCGCTCATCATCTCGGGCCCGTCGTCCGGCGAGGCCAACCGCTGGTTCAACGAGTTCGCCAGCCTCGCCACCCGCCTGACGCCCGACGTCGACTACGAGGTGGACGAGAAGAAGCGCACCGTCGGCGTGCTGGAGCCCGGCATCGAGAAGGTCGAGGACTACCTCGGCATCGACAACCTGTACGAGTCGGCGAACACCCCGCTCATCTCCTTCCTCAACAACGCGATCAAGGCCAACGCCCTGTTCAAGCGCGACAAGGACTACGTCGTGATGAACGGCGAGGTGCTCATCGTCGACGAGCACACCGGCCGCATCCTGGTCGGCCGCCGCTACAACGAGGGCATCCACCAGGCGATCGAGGCCAAGGAGGGTGTGGAGGTCAAGGCCGAGAACCAGACCCTCGCCACCGTCACGCTGCAGAACTACTTCCGCCTCTACAAGAAGCTGTCCGGCATGACCGGTACCGCCGAGACCGAGGCCGCCGAGTTCATGAGCACCTACAAGCTCGGCGTCGTCCCCATCCCGACGAACAAGCCGATGCAGCGCAAGGACCAGCCGGACCTCGTTTACAAGAACGAGAAGGCGAAGTTCGACCAGGTCGTGGAGGACATCGCCAAGCGCTACGAGAAGGGCCAGCCGGTCCTCGTCGGCACCACGAGCGTCGAGAAGAGCGAGTACCTCTCGCGCCTGCTCGCCAAGAAGGGCGTGCGCCACGAGGTCCTGAACGCCAAGAACCACGCGCGCGAGGCCGCGATCGTCGCCCAGGCCGGACGCCTCGGCTCGGTCACGGTCGCCACGAACATGGCCGGCCGCGGCACCGACATCATGCTCGGCGGCAACGCCGAGTTCATCGCCGTCGCCGAGATGAACGCGCGCGGGCTCTCGCCGGTCGAGACGCCTGACGAGTATGAAGCCGCCTGGGAGGGCGTCTTCGACGAGGTGAAGGCGAAGGTCTCCGAGGAGGCCGAGAAGGTCATCGACGCGGGCGGCCTCTACGTGCTCGGCACCGAGCGCCACGAGTCGCGCCGCATCGACAACCAGCTCCGCGGTCGCTCCGGCCGTCAGGGCGACCCGGGCGAGAGCCGGTTCTACCTGTCGCTGACGGACGATCTGATGCGCCTGTTCAACGCGGGCGCGGCCGAGAGCCTGATGGGCCGCACCAGCGTCCCCGACGACATGGCGATCGAGTCGAAGGTCGTCAGCCGCGCCATCCGCAGCGCGCAGTCGCAGGTGGAGGCGCGCAACGCCGAGATCCGCAAGAACGTCCTCAAGTACGACGACGTCCTCAACCGCCAGCGCGAGGCGATCTACGGCGACCGCCGCCACATCCTGGAGGGCGACGACCTGCACGAGCGCGTGCAGAAGTTCCTCACCGACGTGGTGGACGACATCCTCGACCAGCACACCGGCGAGGGCAGCGGCGACGACTGGGACTTCGACGCGCTGTGGGCCGAGCTCAAGACGCTCTACCCGGTCGGCGTGTCGATCGACGAGGTGATCGCCGAGGCGGGCAACAAGGGCCGCATCAACCGCGACTTCATGCGCCGCGAGATCATGTCGGACGCCAAGATCGCGTACCAGAAGCGCGAGGAGTCGATCGGCTCCCCGGCGATGCGCGAGCTGGAGCGCCGCGTGGTGCTCTCGGTCATCGACCGCCGCTGGCGCGACCACCTCTACGAGATGGACTACCTCAAGGACGGCATCGGCCTGCGGGCGATGGCGCAGCGCGACCCGCTGGTCGAGTACCAGCGCGAGGGCTACGCCATGTTCCAGCAGATGATGGGCGCGATCCGTGAGGAGACCGTCGGCTTCCTGTTCAACCTGGAGGTGGAGGTCAACCAGGCCCCCGACGAGATCGCCCCCGCTGTGGCCGCGAAGGGCCTGAACCGCGCAGAGTCGGAGGCCCCGCTCAGCTACTCGGCTCCGGGCGAGCAGGGCGAGGTCGAGGTGCGCAACCAGCGCGGCCAGCTGGAGAAGGCGGCCACCGACCGCGCTCAGCGCCAGCAGCGCCAGGCCGCTCCCGCCCAGGCGGCGCCGCCGGCCCAGGGCGCGTCGCAGCGCGGCGCGTTCGGCCAGCGCGTGCAGGACGGGGACGAGGCTCCCGTCAACCGCGCGGAGCGCAGGGCGCAGGCCAAGAAGCGCTGACCCTCGCGCGAGCGGGTTTCCGAACGGCGGGGCGGTCCATGACCGCTCCGCCGTTCGTCGTCCACGGTGCCGGTTCGCGGGCCTCGCCCGTCACAGCACCGTGATCGCCGTGGCGCGCCAGCGCATCCGGTGGCGCTCCAGCCGCAGCGCCACAGCCCTCGACCGCGACGGCTGGTGGATCATCACGACCGCCTCCACGACCGAGTCGCCGAGCCGGTTGAGCAGCGGCTCGCCGACGCGCACGCGGGGCCGCTTGGCTTCGTCGCCCGTGACCTCCCGGGAGCGGGCGGCGATGACGGTGCGACGCAGGAGCTGGATGAACACGGAGTCGCTGACCCAGCGGCCCAGCTGATCGAGCGGACGCGCGCCCGCCAGGATCTCGATGACGCAGAGCGCGAGCTTCGCGCAGAGGAGGCGGGCATCCTCGCCGATGCCCGAGTCCGTCGCCAGGCCGTCCCCGGAGGCCGGGAGCTCGGCGTCGAGCGTCCGCGGCTCGAAGGGCGCTACGTCCGGCGGAGGGCCCGGCACCGGCGGCGGCACGACCCGCGGCGGCGGCACGAGCCGGAGCGGTGGCCGGGCCGCGTTCGGCCGCTCGATCGCGGGCCGTTCGAGGACGGGGGACAGGAGTGCGTTCATGCTGGTGGTGCTCGATTCTTTCTCGTCGACGGTGGTTCGTCGGTGCGTGGTGAACACTCAATCAGCGCGCCTCGCGGGTGGTCCAGGGCCTGAACGCGGGTGTGGACAACCGGTGCCGCGCGGGCTGTCTATAGTGGGGGAGTGTCGACGCTCAGTGATCTCGTCAATGCCCAAGGTCGTTCCTCCGAGGCGGACGTGGAGTGGCTCCACAGCCTGGTCGGCGACTGGCAGCTCCTGGCCGATCTGGCCTTCGCCGACATCGTGCTGTGGGTGCCGACCACCGATGACGATTTCGTCGCCGTCGCGCACGCGCGGCCGTCGAGCGCGGCGACGCTGTTCTACCGCGACTTCGTCGGCCAGCGGATCAAGCCGGAGTGGCGTCAGCAGGTCACCGACGCGTACCTGACCAAGCAGATCATCGACACCTCCGCGCCGGACTGGTACGAGGAGACGCCGACGCGCGTGCGCGCCGTGCCGGTGATCCGCCGGCTCAACGTCCACTCGCCGCAAACGGCCGACGAGCCCGTCGCGGTCATCACCCGGCACACCAACCTCAGCGAGGCGCGCACCCCCAGCCGCCAGGAGCTGACCTTCAACGACTGCGCGAACGACCTGTTCGCCATGATCGCGACCGGCGACTTCCCCGATCTGGGCGCCCCGGCCGCCCCGCGTCGTGGCGCTCCGCGTGCCGCGGACGGCCTCATCAGGCTCGACGTGGACGGCATCACCACGTTCGCGAGCCCGAACGCGCTCAGCGCCTTCAACCGGATGGGGTTCACGGGCGAACTGGAGGGCGAGTCCCTGGCGACGGTCACGACCAAGCTCCTCGCCGGCACCATCACGGTGGACGAGTCGCTCCCGCTGGTGGTCACCGGCCGCGCGCCGTGGCGCACCGACATCGAGGCGCGCGGCGTGACCGTGTCGCTGCGCACCATCCCGATCCGCAACCGCGGGGAGCGCGTCGGCGCGATCGTGCTGTGCCGCGACGTGTCGGAGCAGCGGCACCAGGAGCGCGAGCTCATCACCAAGGACGCGACGATCCGCGAGATCCACCACCGGGTGAAGAACAACCTCCAGACGGTCGCCTCGCTGCTGCGCATCCAGGCGCGGCGCACCCACTCCGAGGAGGCCAGGGAGGCGCTCAGCCAGGCCATGCGCCGCGTCGCCGCGATCGCGGTCGTGCACGACACCCTCTCGACGGGCCTCGCCCAGATCGTGGACTTCGACGACGTGTTCGACCGGGTGCTGCTGCTGGTGGCGGAGGTCGCCGCCAGCCACACGACGACGGTGCACCCGAAGAAGTCGGGCACGTTCGGCTCGCTGCCGAGCGAGTACGCGACGCCGCTGGCGCTGGCGCTGACGGAGCTGGTGACCAACGCCGTCGAGCACGGCCTCGCGGGACGCGAGGGCCAGGTGGAGATCGTGGCCGACCGCACGGAGGACTCGCTGACCGTGAAGGTCGTCGACAACGGCTCCGGGCTCCCGGAGGGCAAGGTCGGCTCGGGCCTCGGCACGCAGATCGTGCGCACCCTCATCCAGGGCGAGCTCGGCGGCGCGATCGACTGGCACACGATGATGGGCCAGGGCACCGAGGTGACCATCGAGGTCCCCCTGCGCTACCTCACCACCGTCTGACCCGCTCCTTCGGCGGTGCGGAATGAGAAACGCCGAGGGGCGCTTCCGGACGATGACGTCTGCTAGGTGTTCGGAAGCGCCGCCTCGGCGGCGGTGATGCTGTGTCTCAGGACGCGCGACGGGCGCGGGCGGCGCGGCGCTTGAGGGCGCGGCGCTCGTCCTCGGAGAGGCCGCCCCAGACGCCGGAGTCCTGACCGGTCTCCAGCGCGTACTGCAGGCAGATCTCGGTCACGGTGCAGCGCGCGCAGACCGCCTTCGCCTTGTCGATCTGGTCGACCGCGGGTCCCGTGTTGCCGACGGGGAAGAACAGCTCGGGGTCTGCGGTCAGGCAGGCGGCTTTGTCGCGCCAATCCATGAAGATATGCTCCTTGTTCGCTGGATGTTTCCTCGGCCCGAGGGGGCCTAGAATGCAGGTAAGCAGCCGCGTTACAGGGTTCTTCAGATCCTTGGGGAATGAGACCTGCCCACCACCCTGTGAGCACTAACTCGGCCTTGAATATGCTCCCATAGCAGTTGATTCGGATCAATAGTTCTGCATGGGATAACGCTGTGAACACAAGCACGAAACGTCAGGATGCTATAGTGACCGACCCCTCCCGGCCTCCGCTCCTCATCGCGCTGGCGGTGATCCTGACGCTCGAAGCGCTGCTGGTCACGGGCCTGGCGGTGTGGCTGCTGTTCGAGCTTCTCACGACGACCCCCCAGTCGTACACCACCGCGGTCGCGATCACGATCCTCGTGGCGCTCGGCGCCGCCTGGCTGATCGTCACGCTCGTCGGCATCCTCCGGCTGCACGCGTGGGCGCGCGCCTCCACCGTCACCATCCAGATCCTGATGATCGCGGTGGCCGTCGGCGGCTTCGAGGGCCTCGTCGGGCGGCCCGACGTCGGCTGGGCGCTGCTCGTCCCCGCCGTGGTCGCCGGCGTGCTGGCGCTCGCGCCCTCCGTCGTGCGGGCCACCGCGCGCCCGGTCGAGACCGACGAGGACGCCGATCGCAATACGGGGACACACGAATAGCGTGACGGCGGGAACAAGGCGCAGACTCGCACTGTTAT
Organism: Microbacterium sp. X-17; assembly: GCF_039615055.1. Classification (NCBI taxonomy): domain Bacteria; kingdom Bacillati; phylum Actinomycetota; class Actinomycetes; order Micrococcales; family Microbacteriaceae; genus Microbacterium; species Microbacterium sp. X-17. The sequence continues at coordinate 394,358 of NZ_JBDHNI010000003.1, read as the reverse complement.
GGCTGACATCGTGACTGAACTCTCCGCTCCGGCCCTCCTCGCGTCCCCGTCCACCATCCAGACCGCCGAGGCCGGCTACGCCGACTGGCGCGCCTGGCGTCTCTCCTCCGTCGCAGCCCCGACCGGCAACCTGGCGCTCATCGAGACCCGCTGGCTCGCGGACGGCGACGACACCACCGCGGAGCAGGCGCTCGCCGGACAGCCGGAGACGGTGACCGCCACCGAGCTGAGCCGCCGCAACCTCGACACCGGCGCACCGGAGCGCGGCATCCGCCTCTGGGACGCGGCCTCGCCCGCGATCCGCGCGTTCGAGACGATCGACGCGTTCCCGTTCGACCCGTCCTGGGTCGTGGAGGCCACCTTCACGCCCGTGAGCGACGAGCGCACCATCCCGTTCGAGCACATCCGTGACAACGGAGGCACCCGCGACCTGGTCGTGCCGGGCGACATCACCTTCGAGCGCGACGGCGTCGAGTACACGCTGAGCGCGTTCGACGACGACGGCACACTGCTCCTCGTGTTCGGCGACCCGACGAACGGCGACGACGGCCCCGACGGCACGTACGCCTCCGGACGCTTCCTCTTCGTCACGCGCGACGGCGACCGCGCCGTCCTCGACTTCAACCGCGCCTTCGTGCCGCCGTGCGGCTTCTCGGACCAGTACAACTGTCCGCTGCCGCCGCGGAACAACCGCTTCCCCGTCCCGGTCACGGCCGGCGAGAAGCGCGTCGTGCTCCGCGACGGCGCCGCGCACTGAGCCTCGGCTCCACTTCGTCCCCTGCTTCGCCCCCTGCTTCACCCCTTCGAACACCCCCACTCCACACAGCACAGGAGAACTCCGTTGAGAAAGACCCCCCTGCTCGCCACGATCGCGATCGGCATCGCCGCGTCCCTGGCGCTCGCCGGCTGCTCCGGCGCGTCCTCGTCGTCCTCCGGCGGCACCGACGCGTCCATCGCCGTCGGCTCGCTCTATGAGCCCGTCAACCTGGACAACACCGCCGGCGGCGGCCAGGGCGTGACCGAGGCGCTGAACGGCAACGTCTACGAAGGCCTGTTCAAGCTGACCGACGACGGCAAGGTCCAGCCGCTGCTCGCCACGAAGTACACGACGAGCTCCGACGGCCTCACCTACACCTTCACCCTCCGCGACGGGGTGAAGTTCCACTCCGGCAAGCCGCTCACCAGCGCGTCGGTCAAGACCAGCATCGAGCGCGTGCTCGCCGCCGACTCCCAGTCGGCCCGCAAGTCGCAGCTCGCCGTCATCTCCGGCATCCAGACCCCGGACGACAAGACCGTGATCATCTCGCTGAAGTCGCGCTCCATCTCGCTGCCGTACAACCTCAGCTACGTCTGGATCTACGGCCCGGGCACGACGAACTACAAGACGGCGGAGGACGGCACCGGCCCGTACACCCTCGGCACCTGGAAGCGCGGCAGCTCGCTGAGCCTGGAGCGCTCCAACGGCTACTGGGGCGCCAAGGCGAAGAACAAGGAGGTCGTCTACGACTACTTCACCGACGCCAGCGCCCTCTCCAACGCCCTGCTGACCAACCAGGTCGACATCGTCACCAGCATCCAGAGCCCGGACTCGCTGACCCAGTTCGAGGGCAACAAGAACTACACGATCAACAACGGCAAGTCGACGACGAAGGAGCTCCTCGCCTTCAACGACAAGGTCGCGCCCTTCAACAACGCGGAGGTCCGCAAGGCGGTCTACTCGGCGATCGACACCAAGAAGCTGCTCACCTCGATCTGGGGCAAGTACGGCACGCTCATCGGCTCGATGGTCCCGCCGAGCGACCCCTGGTACGAGGACCTCACCAAGGTCAACCCGTACGACACCGCCCTCGCGAAGAAGGAGCTGGCCGCGGCCGGCCTCCCGAACGGCTTCTCGTTCACCCTCGACACGCCCACCTACGACCCGCACCCCGCGGTCGCGGAGTTCCTCAAGAGCGAGCTCGCGAAGGTCGGCATCACGGTGAACATCAACTCCATCTCGGCGGACCAGTGGTACACCAAGGTGTTCAAGAACCACGACTTCACCGCGACCCTGCAGGAGCACGTGAACGACCGCGACGTGGTCTGGTACGGCAACCCCGACTTCTACTGGGGCTATGACAACCCGCAGGTCACCACGTGGGTGAACGAGGCGGAGCAGTCGTCCACCACGGCCGAGCAGACGGCGAAGCTGAAGCTGGTCAACCAGCAGATCGCGAAGGACGCCGCCAGCGCGTGGCTGTACCTCTACCCGCAGATCGTGGTGGCGTCGAGCTCGGTGAGCGGCTACCCGGTGAACGGGCTGAACTCGCAGTTCTACGCGTACGACATCGTCAAGAAGTAACCGGAGAACGTCCTCCACAGGACGTCCTCGTCCCTGAGTCGTCCACTGATGCTCGGGAGGCCCGCACCGGGCCTCCCGAGCATCTACGCTGAAATGACCATGACCTCCTATCTCCTCCGCCGCACCGCCTTCCTCGTGGTGTCTCTGTTGCTGGCGATGGTCGTGCTGTTCTTCCTGCTGCGCGTGCTGCCGGGCGACCCGGCCAACGCCCTGCTGTCGGCCAGCGCGACGCCGGACCAGATCAAGGCGGCGCAGGAACAGGTGGGCAGCAACCTCCCGCTGCCCGAGCAGTTCGCGAACTGGTTCGGCTCGCTGCTCACGCTGAACCTGGGGCAGTCGTTCATCACGTCGCTCCCGGTGGGGCCGGAGATCGCCTCGCGGCTGGCGGTCACCATCCCGCTCACCCTCCTGTCGTTCGTGCTCGCTCTCGCGCTGGCGCTGCCGATCGGGTTCGTCGCCGCCTGGAAGGCCGACCGCTGGTACGGGCTCGTGCTGTCCGCCTTCTCGCAGCTCGGCATCGCCGTCCCCGTGTTCTGGGTGGGCATCCTGCTCGTGGACGCGTTCGCGGTGAACCTGCGCTGGTTCCCGTCCGGCGGGTTCCCGCGCGACGACTGGGCCGATCCCGCGTCGGCGCTGCAGTCGCTCGCGCTGCCGGTCATCACGATCGCCATCGTGATGAGCGCCTCCATCTCGCGGTACGTGCGAAGCGCGACGCTCGACGTCATCGGCAGCGACTACCTGCGCAACGCCCGCGCGCTCGGCTCCGGATTCGGACGGGCGATGTGGCGGCACGGCCTGCGCAACGGCGCGGTGCCGGTCATCTCCATCCTCGGCATCGAGCTGGCGACGACCTTCCTCGGCGCCGTGGTGGTCGAGAGCGTCTACACGCTGCCGGGCCTGGGCAGCATGCTGCTCACGGCGATCCAGCAGCACGACTACCCGGATATCCAGGGCATCCTGTTCGTCTCGACGCTGCTGGTGCTGATTGTCGGCTTCCTCGCCGACATCGTGCAGCGGCTGATCGACCCGCGCCTGCGGCAGAGCATCTCGGGCAACCGATGAGCGCGGTGGTGCAGCAGGCGGCGCAGACGGCGCCGGATCCGCGGGAGCGGGCGCGCCGGCGTGCGCGGCGGTCGGTGACGCTCGGGATCGGCCTCGCCCTGGTGGGCATCGTGGTGCTCGTCGCCGCGCTCTCGTTCGTCTGGCTGCCGTTCGCGCAGGGCGACACGTCGGGAGGCCGACTGCAGCCGCCGGGCGGCGCGCACTGGCTGGGCACCGACCGCTTCGGACGCGACCTGACGACGCAGCTGATGATCGGCGCGCGCATCGCGCTCGCCGTCGGCGTCGGCGCGGTCGTGATCGGCGCCGTCATCGGCATCACGATCGGGATGCTGGCGGCCTTCGCGACGCGCTGGCTGGACGACACGATCTCGGCGGTGCTCGACATCATCATCGCCTTCCCCGTCCTCCTGCTCGCCATGCTCATCGTGGCCGCGCAGGGCGCCTCGCTCGGCACCGCCATCCTCGCCATCGGGCTGGCGATGTCGGCGGTGGTCGCCCGGCTCACCCGGGTGCTGTCCAAACGGGTGCTCGCCCAGCAGTACGTGACCGCGGCCCGCACGTCCGGCACGTCGTGGGGCGGGATCGTCGCCCGGCACGTCCTCCCCAACATCTGGCCGACACTCGGCGTCAACCTGGCCCTCCAGTTCGGCGTCGCCGTGCTTGCGGAGGCCAGCCTGTCGTACCTGGGCCTCGGTGCCCCGCCGCCCAACGCGTCGTGGGGCCGGCTGCTGCAGGAGGCGCAGGGGACGGTCGCGGTCGCGCCCGTCGGCGCCATCGCGCCCGGTGTCGCGCTCGTCGTCCTGGTGGTCGGCGTCAACCTGATCGCCGACGGCCTGCGCGACGTCGCCGACCCGACGCGGAGGAGGTCGCGATGATCCTCGACGTGCAGGACCTCGGCGTGACGGCCCGCGACGGGTCGCCGCTGGTGTCGGACGTCTCCTTCCGGCTCGACGCGGGGGAGCGGCTGAGCCTGATCGGCGAGTCCGGGTCGGGCAAGTCGCTGACCTCCTTCGCGATCACCGGTCTGCTGCCGGACGGGCTGACGGCGACCGGGAGCGTCGAGCTCGCCGGCGTCCAGGTGGTCGGCACGAAGGAGCGGGCGCTGGTTCCGCTGCGCGGGCGCACGGCGTCGACGGTCTTCCAGGAGCCGCTGACCGCGCTCGACCCGCTGATGCGCCTCGGCGCGCAGGTGGCGGAGCCGCTGCGCAGGCACCTCGGGCTGCGTGGCGCCGCACTGCGCGACGCCGTCCACGCGGCGCTGGCGGAAGTGCGCCTCCCCGACCCGGAACGGATCGCACGCGCGTACCCGCACGAGATCTCCGGAGGCCAGCGTCAGCGCGTGGCCATCGCCGCGGCCCTCGCCTGCCGGCCCCAGCTCCTCATCGCCGACGAGCCGACGACCGCGCTCGACGTGACCGTGCAGGCCGACATCCTCGCGCTCATCGACTCCCTCGTGACCGAGCGCGGGATGGCGCTGCTGTTCGTCAGCCACGACCTCGCGGTCGTCTCGCGGATGACGGAGCGCGCGCTGGTGCTGCGTGCCGGGCGCGTGGTCGAGGAGAGCACGATCGAGCGCATCCTCACCGCCCCCGCCGACCCGTACACGGCCGAGCTCGTCCGCAGCGCGCGCGAGCTGGACGCCGCCCTGGAGGTGCGATGACCGCCGTCCTCGAACTCCGCGACGCGGGCTTCCGCTACCGCCGGTCGACCGCCCCGGCGCTGGAAGGCGTGTCCTTCGCCGTCGAGCCCGGCCGCAGCGTCGGCCTGGTGGGGGAGTCCGGCGCGGGCAAGACCACCCTGCTCTCGCTGCTCCTCGGGCTCGCGAGTCCGACCTCCGGGAGCGTGCTGTTCGACGGGAGGCCGCTGGACCGCGGCGACCGGGCGCTGATGCGGGAGTTCCGCCGCAGCGTGCAGACGGTGTTCCAGGACCCGTACTCGTCCCTCGACCCGCGCCAGAGCGTCGGCAGGATCGTCGCCGAACCGCTCGCGTCGCTCCGGATCGCCTCCGGCGCCGACGCCCGGTCGCGCGTCGCGGAGGCCCTGCGCGCGGTCGCCCTGCCGGAGGACGCGGCGGGCCGCTACCCGCACGAGTTCTCCGGCGGCCAGCGGCAGCGCATCGCCATCGCCCGCGCGATCGTCTCGCGCCCGCGCGTCCTCCTCGCCGACGAGCCGGTCAGCGCGCTCGACGTGACCACGCGCATCCAGATCATCGAGCTGCTGGGCGAGCTCGCGGCTCAGGAGGGGATGACCGTGGTGATGGTGTCGCACGACCTCAGCGTGGTCGCGACGCTCTGCGAGCAGACCGTCGTGCTGCGCTCCGGCCGGGTGGTGGAGCAGGGCGCGACGAGGGAGGTGCTCGGCGCGCCGCGGGATGCGTACACACAGCGCCTCATCGCGTCGGTGCCGCGGCTGCCGGTCTGAGCAGCGGTGCCCTCCTGAGCCCCGCTCGACCGCGCCTCCCGGCGACTAGGCCCGCGGCCACACCGGCAGCACGTCCCGCTTCCACGTCGCGTTCGTGACGCCCGCCCACGAGGTGTAGAGCGCGACCGCGGCCGTCGCCAGTCCCAGCCAGCCGCCGGTCTGCGTCGCTCCCACCGCTCCCGCCAGGTCCCCGATCGTCAGTGCCACGAACGTCAGGGTCAGCAGCACGAACACCGTGAGGGTCGCCCCGTTGGTCTTCGCCGCGGCGACCGTCATCAGCGCCGTGAAGATCGTCCACGCCAACAGGAAGAAGCCGACGCCGATGGAGCCGGCGTCCTCCGCCAGGCCCGGGGCGGTGCGCAGCCACCAGAACGACAGCCAGAAGGCGCCGTACGACGTGAACGCGGTGGCTCCGAACGTGTTGCCGCGCGCGAACTCCCACAGTCCCGCCGCGAACTGCGTCAGGCCGCCGTAGAACAGCGCCATCGCGACGGCCGTCGCTCCTGCCTCGCCGACCAGGCCCGCGTTGGCGAGGCTCAGCAGCATCGTCGTCAGCGCGAACGCGGCGAGGCCGAGCGGGCCGGGATCGGCGACCTCGGCGCGGGCCGGCGCCGTCGCCGGGGTCGTGGGGTGGGCGATGGTCCGCTCGGCGGTTGCGCTCATGCTGTGCACTCCTTCGTACGAGGTCGGCCGGAAAGGCCTTCCCTCGACATTAGAATGCCAGATCGCAGATTGCAAACACCTATTGTCAGTCCAGGCCGAGCTTCTTCCGCAGCGAGGCGACGTGGCCGGTGGCCTTCACGTTGTAGAGCGGCAGCCGCACCGTACCGTCCGGGTCCAGCACGAAGGTGGAGCGGATGACGCCGGTGACCGTCTTGCCGTAGAGCTTCTTCTCGCCGTAGGCGCCGTACGCGTTGTGGACCGCGAGGTCCTCGTCCGACAGCAGCGGGAAGTTCAGGCGCTCCTGCTCCTGGAACTCCTTGTTCTTGGCCGGGGCGTCCTTCGAGATGCCGATGACCTTGTAGCCGCTGGAGGCGAGGGAGTTGAGGTTGTCGCGGAAGTCGCAGGCCTCGGTGGTGCAGCCCGGCGTCATCGCGGCCGGGTAGAAGTAGACGATCACGTTGTCGCCCGAGAAGTCGGCGAGCGAGACGGGCTTGCCGTCCTGGTCCTGGAGGGTGAACGCGGGTGCGGGCTGTCCCGCTTCGAGTCGAACGTCAGTCATGCTCCCCATTCTGCCGCCTCCCGCCGAGGGGCACGTAAACGCCCCTAAAACGTCGTTTTGAGGGCGTTTACGTGCCCTTCGGCGCCTGGTGGGCGGGGGCGAAGGTGGCGAGGAGCCGCTGCAGCGAGTCGAGGCGGGCGCGGCCGGTCTCGCCGAGCCGGCCCTCCTCGACGGCCTCGATGATCGCGCAGTCCGGCGCGTCCGGGAGGTGCGTGCAGCCGCGCGGGCAGTCCTCGGCGATCGCGGCCAGGTCGGTGAACGCCTTCAGGATGCTCGCGGTGTCCACGTGGCCGAGCCCGAACGACCGCACGCCGGGGGTGTCGATGACCCAGCCGTGGCCGTCCGCGTTCTCCACCCGCAGCGACACCGTCGAGGACGACGTGTGCCGTCCGCGCCCGGTCACCTCGTTGACATGGCCGGTCGCGCGCTTGGCGCCCGGCACCATCGCGTTCACCAGGGTGGACTTGCCGACGCCGGAGTGGCCGACCACCACGGTGTCGTGACCGACGAGCGCCGCCTTGATCTCGTCCACCGGGATGTGGTCCTCCCGGCTCGTGAACACCGGGAGGTCGAGCCCGGCGAAGTTCTCCAGGAACGGCGCGGGGTCGGCGAGGTCGATCTTGGTGACGCACAGCATCGGCTCGATCCCCGCGTCGTACGCGGCGACCAGGTAACGGTCGACCAGCCGGGTGCGCGGCTCGGGGTTCGCCGCGGCCACCACGATGAGCATCTGGTCGGCGTTGGCGACGATGACGCGCTCGACCTCGTCGGTGTCGTCCGCGCTGCGGCGCAGCAGGGTGGAGCGCGGCTCGATGCGCACGATGCGGGCGAGCGTGCCCTCCTCGCCGGTGGTGTCGCCGACGACGGCCACGCGGTCGCCGGTCACGATCGGCTTGCGCCTCAGCTCGCTCGCGCGTGCCGCGGTGACCTGGCGCTCGTCGGCGGTGTCCTCGTTCAGCAGCACGGTGTAACGGCCGCGGTCCACGCCGAGGACGCGCGCGATCTCCGCGTCGGCGTGCTCCGGCCGGGTCTTGGTGCGCGGACGGTTCCCCTTGGGGTTCGGCCGGGAGCGGATGGCCGACTCGTCGTAGAGGTCGTACTCGTCGTCCTCGTCGTCGTCATCCGACCACCACGACATCTACGCCGCCGCGCCTTCGGCCAGCATCCGGGTCCAGAGCTGCGGGAACTGCGGCAGGGTCTTGGCGGTCGTCGCGATGTTCTCGATCTCCACGCCGGGGACGACCAGGCCGACGATCGCGCCGGTGGTCGCCATCCGGTGGTCCTCGTAGCTGCGCCAGACGCCGCCGGTCAGCGGGCGCGGCTCGATGCGGAGTCCGTCCTCCAGCTCGGTCACGGCGCCGCCGAGGCCGTTGAGCTCGGCCGCGAGGGCAGCGAGCCGGTCGGTCTCGTGGTGGCGGATGTGGCCGATGCCGGTGATCTCGCTCGGGCCGTCGGCGAACGCCGCGATGGCCGCGATCGCCGGGACCAGCTCGCCGCCGGTGGAGAGGTCGATCGAGACCGGCCGGATGCGCTCCGGGCCGGTCACGGTGAGGCGGTCGCCGTCCTTCGTCACGGTCGCGCCGAACAGCGGCAGCAGGTCGGCGAGGTCGGCGCCCACCTGGGTGGTCGACTCGGGCCAGCCGGTGATGGTGACGGAGCCGCCGGTGACGACAGCGGCCGCCAGGAACGGGGCCGCGTTGGACAGGTCGGGCTCGATGTCGACGTCACGCGCGCCGATGGCGCCGGGCCGGACGATCCAGCGCCCGACCTCCGGCGACTCCACCGGCACGTCGCGCGCGGCGAGGGCCGCGATGGTCATCTCGATGTGCGGGAGGCTCGGGAGGCGCTCGCCGGAGTGCGTCAGGTCGAGACCCTCCTCGAACCGGCTCCCCGACAGCAGCAGCGCGCTGACGAACTGGCTGGAGCTGGACGCGTCGATCCCGATGGCGCCGCCCTGGACCGTCCCGGTGCCGTGGACGGTGAACGGGAGGGCGCCGCGGCCGTCGTCGTTCACGTCGACGCCGAGCGCGCGCAGCGCCGCGATGATCGCGCCCATCGGCCGGCCGCGCGCCGAGTCGTCGGCGTCGAACATGGTCGGCCCGAGCGCGAGGCCGGCGAGCGGCGGCACGAAGCGCATGACCGTTCCCGCCTGGCCGCACTCGATGGTGGTGCTGCCGAGCAGCTCCTCCGCCGGCGTGATCAGGAAGTCGCTGCCGAACTCGCTCTCGCCCGGCTGCTCGACGATGGAGACGCCGAGCGCGCGCAGCGCCTCCACCATGTTCGCGGTGTCGCGGGAGTGCAGCGGCGCGCGCAGCAGCGAGGGGCCGTCGGCGAGGGCGGAGAGCACCAGCTCGCGGGCGGTCAGCGACTTGGAGCCGGGCAGCGAGACGGAGGCCGTGACGGGGCCGCCTGCGACGGGCGCAGGCCACAGCGTGTTCGGCTCCTCGGCGCGGTTGTCGCCGTACGGATCGAAGTCGGGGGCGGAATATTTCGAGATGAGCATTGTTGTCAAGGGTATCCGTGATCGAGCCCGAAGGAAGGACCGGCCCGTGCCCGCAGCCAGCGCTGTCCTCGACGCCCCGCGCACCCGTGCGCTGGCGCCGTCGAGGGTCCGGCCCTCCCGCCGGGTCGCTCGGCGGTCGTCGCAACTAGACTGGCCCCTGATGAGCACCGAAACCGAGGACAAGGGCGCACTGTTCGAAGAGCAGGCGCTTCCCTTCATGGACCAGCTCTACGCGGCCGCCCTGCGCATGACGCGCAACCCGGCGGACGCCCAAGACCTGGTCCAGGAGACGTACGTCAAGGCGTATGCCGCCTTCGCGCAGTTCCAGCAGGGCACGAACCTGAAGGCGTGGCTGTACCGCATCCTCACCAACACGTTCATCAACACCTATCGCAAGAAGCAGCGCGAGCCGTATCAGGGGACGATCGACGAGCTCGAGGACTGGCAGCTCGGAGGCGCGGAGTCGACCACCGCATCCTCCAGCCGCTCGGCCGAGGCGGAGGCGATCGACCACCTGCCCGACAGTGCCGTCAAGGACGCGCTGCAGGCCATCCCGGAGGACTTCCGGCTGGCCGTCTATCTCGCCGATGTCGAGGGATTCTCCTACCAGGAGATCGCCGACATCATGAAGACCCCGATCGGCACCGTCATGAGCCGCCTCCACCGCGGCCGCCGGATGCTCCGGGAGCTTCTGACCGACTACGCGCACGAACGCGGGCTCTCAGCGGTCCAGAGCCCGGCCGTGCAGACCACCAGGAGAACGAAATGACCGACTGCGGCTGTGACAAGGCGAAAGCCGAACTCGAGGAGTACCTGCGCAACGAGCTCTGCAACGAGGATGCTGCAGACGTGCGCGAGCACCTCGCGAACTGCGACGGCTGCTCCAGCGAGGCGCACCTGAACGTCGTGCTCACCGAGGTGGTGCAGCGCGCGTGCAAGGAGACGGCGCCGGAGACGCTGCGGACCGAGGTGCTGCTGCGCATCCGGTCGTTCCAGGCGTCGGTGCACTGAGGGCGCTCAGGGGCTGAGCTCAGGCGATCGACCTCGGCACCTCGTGCAGGAAGAACAGCCCGCCCAGCGGGTCGGTGACCTGCGCGAACCGCCCGAACTCGCTGTCCCAGGGGTCGCGGATAGCCGTGCCGCCGAGCTCGACCACGCGGGCGACGGCCGCCGCCGCGTCCTGGACGCCGAAGTACACGACCCAGTGCGACGGGACATCCGGCGGCAGCATCCCGTCCGCGTCGAACACCCCGCCGCTCGGTGAGTCGGGGTCGCCGAAGGTCTCGTAGCGGAAGTCCGCGGTGTCGCCGAGAACGGTCGTCCTCCAGCCGAACACGCGCTTGTAGAACTCGACTTGCTCGGCGTAACTGCGCGCGTACAGCTCGTGCCAGGACAGCCCGCCCACCTCGGCCACGAGCTCGAAGCCGCGGTGCTGCTCCGGCTCCCAGAGCCCGACGACCGCTCCGCCGGGGTCGGCCACGACGGCGAGCCTGCCCTGGTCGCCGACCGCCATCGTGGGGGAGAGCACCTGCGCCCCGGCATTCGCGGAGGCCCGCTCGCCGGCCGAGGCGTCCTCGACGAGCAGATAGGTCAGCCACGCGTTCGGCCGTTGGCCCTCCATCGCCTCGCCCATCCCGGCGACGAGGTGCCCGTCGCGGCGGAAGGTCACGTAGCCGCCGTACTCGCCGCCGCCGGTCTCCGCGGTCCAGCCGAACAGCGACGTGTAGAACTCCTGGGCGCGCGGGAGGTCGGTGGCGGCGTAGTCCACCCAGCAGGGCTCACCCAGGCGGTGCGTGGTCACGACGGTCATGGCGTCAACCTACGCCCGTACGCGCGCAGCTCGCGACCGTGCACGGTGATCGCGTAGATGACGACGAGGTCGAGCGCGAACACGATGATCGACCACCACGGCTGCGCCGGAAGCGACAGCAACTGGCTCACGGCGTTGACGGCGACCACGATCACCGCGAAGACCCGCGCCCAGGTGCGACCGTTCGCCAGTGCGATTCCCGCGGCGACGAGCACCATGCCGATCAGGAGGTGCCACCACCCCCACAGCGAGACGTAGTAGACCGTCGTGCCCTCGCTGGTCGTGAAGTACTGGCTCGCGGGCAGGAGGATCGCGAGGATCCCGAACAGGATCTCGATCGCGCCGCTGATCAGGATCACGATGGCGGCGAACCAGCCCCAGCCGATCCACGCGGTCTGTCGTTCGTCGCTCATGGCAGCCTCCCCGGTCGGCCACACGGTACAACGACGCTCGTCGCCGCGACAATGCCGTTCAGGCGGTGGCAGGCTCCGCGGCCGTGCGCGGCAGCAGCAGCGCCGCGATCAGCCCTGTCGCCCCGAGCACGGCGACCACCGCCATCGCGATGCCGTACGCCTCGCCTCCGCGCTGCAGGTTCGCCACCAGGATGGTGCCGGCGATCGCGGTGCCGAAGGTCGAGCCGAGGTTGGAGACGCTGCGCGAGAGCCCGGAGATCTCGCCCTGGACCCGCTCGGGGAACGCCGACTGCACCACGTTCACCGATGGCGTCAGCATGAGGCCGAGGCCGGCGCCGATCAGGAACAGCCCGGGCACGAACGGCCAGCCTCCCGTGGTCCCCGCCGCGAGCCAGATGAGCAGGACCACCCCCGGCACGCAGAGCACGAAGCCGGTGACGATCAGCCCGCGCTGCGAGAACCGGCGCGCCAGCCTCCCGGCGAGCAGGGAGGTCAGGAGCAGCCCGACCGTCGCCGCGGTGAAGATCACGCCGGTCTGGATGGCGTTGTAGCCGCGCACCACCTGGAGGTACGCCGACACCGTGAACGAGGTCCCCATCAGGATGACCCACTGCAGGTTCTGGGTGATCAGCGCGAGGTTCGACACCCGCACCCGGAACAGGCTCGTGGACAGCAGCGGCGCCTTCCCGGTCCGCTCGCGCCGGCGCACCCAGAGGAAGAACCCCACCAGGATCGCGACCCCGGCGAGCACGAGCACGATCATCAGCGGCACGCTCGTGTCGGCGGCGAGGATCCCCATCACCAGCACGAACAGGCCCAGCGCCGACAGGATCGCCCCCACGGTGTCGAACGGCCGCGACGGGTCGGCGGGCAGCGGGTCGGTGAGCGACCGGCTCAGCAGCAGGATCACCACGATCACGAGCGCCTGGAAGACGAACGCCGCCCGCCAGCTGATCCCGGTCGTGATCAGTCCGCCGATGAGCGGGCCCGCCGCGGCGCCGACCCCGCCCATCCCGCTGATGATGCCGAACGCGACCGCGCGGGTCGGGATGTCCGGCAGGCAGATCGTGGTGAGGATGTAGACCGGCGGGATGAGCATGGCCGTGCCGATGCCCTCCAGCAGCGAGTTGCCCAGGATCACGGCCCACAGGCCCGGCGCGAACGCCGTGACGAGCGCGCCGACCCCGTAGACGATCAGCCCGATGACGAAGCTCCGCTTGCGGCCGATGTTGTCGGTCAGCTTGCCCATCGGGATCATCAGGGCCGCCATCGTGAGCAGGAACAGCGTGATGCTGATCTGGATGCCCTGGACCGTCGTGCCCAGATCGCGCGACATGTCGTTGATCATCACGTTCATGTTCGAGCCGGCGAAGCTGCAGATGAACTGCGCCAGCGCCAGCGGTGCGATGATGCGGCGGATGGTGGCCTGCGAGGCCGCTGCGGTCGTTCCGGTCATGTCGGCTCCCGGGGTCTGCTCGTTCGCTGCTTCGGCCGGATGCTACTGCGCCGGGATCGGCCGGTGCAATCGGGGTTGCCGCCGCCGGAAGGACCGGGTTAGGGTGCGGCCGTCCGGGGTCGCCGGCGCCGCTCGGTGTCGGCCGGCCGGAGCCGAGAGGGGACATCATGCCTGCACCGTTCCGAGGCCGGATCGACCTGGACATCCGCGACTCGGAGCCCGACTGGGCGCCGTTCGAGGCGCCGAAAGCACCGGACGGCTCGCCCAACGTCGTCCTCATCGTGCTGGACGACGTCGGGTTCTCGGCGATGAGCTGCTACGGCGGCCCGATCGACACGCCCAACATCGACCGTCTCGCCGACTCCGGCGTGCGGTTCACACAGTGGCACACGACCGCGCTGTGCTCGCCGACGCGCTCCGCCCTGCTGACCGGGCGCAACCACACCCGCAACTCGATGGCGTGCATCACGGAGGCCGCCACCGGCTTCCCGAACGCGAGCGGCACCATCCCGCAGGAGAACGGGATGATCTCGCAGATCCTCGGGGAGCAGGGCTGGAACACCTACATCGTCGGCAAGTGGCACCTGTGCCCGTCGGACGAGATGAACCTCGCCTCCACCCGGCGCAACTGGCCGACCGGGCGCGGCTTCGAGCGGTTCTACGGCTTCCTCGGCGCCGAGGTGAACCAGTGGTACCCGGACCTCGTCTACGACAACCACCCCGTCCACCAGCCGGCCTCGCCGGAGGAGGGCTACCACCTCACCGTCGACCTCACGGACAAGGCCATCCAGTTCATCGGCGACGCGAAGGCGCTCGCGCCGGACAAGCCGTTCTTCCTCTACTACGCGCCCGGCGCCGCGCACGCGCCCCACCACGCGCCGAAGGAGTGGATCGAGAAGTTCGCCGGGCGCTTCGACGGCGGCTACGAGGCGATCCGGGAGGAGATCCTGCAGCGGCAGATCGCGCTCGGGCTGGTACCGGAGGGCACCGAGCTGCCGCCGATCAACCCGATCGGCACGCCGGAGACCCGCAGCGGTCCCGACGGGCAGCCGTTCCCGGCGCTGGACGTGACCAAGCCGTGGGACTCGCTCGGCGACGACGAGAAGCGGCTCTACGCGCGCATGGCGGAGGTTTACGCCGGCTTCCTCGCCCACGCCGACGACCAGATCGGCCGGCTGCTCGACTACCTGGAGGCGTCGGACATCCTCGACGACACCCTGATCGTGCTGGTCTCCGACAACGGCGCGAGCGGCGAGGGCGGCCCGGAGGGCTCGGTCAACGAGAACAAGTTCTTCAACGGCATCCCGGACAGCCTGGAGGAGAACCTCGCCATGCTGGACGAGCTCGGCGGACCGAAGACCTACAACCACTACCCGAACGGCTGGGCGATGGCCTTCAACACCCCGTTCAAGATGTGGAAGCGCTACGACTACAACGGCGGGACGGCCGACCCCTGCATCATCTCCTGGCCGAAGAGACTCGGCCACGGCGGCGAGCTGCGGCACCAGTACCACCACGCGGTCGACATCGTGCCGACCATCCTCGACCTGCTGGAGGTGGAGGTCCCCGAGCAGATCGGCGGCCACGTGCAGTCCCGGATGGACGGGGTGAGCATGCGTTCGGCCGTCGCGGACGCCGACGAGCCCACGACGCGGCGGACCCAGTTCTACGCGATGCTCGGCTCCCGCTCGATCTGGCACGACGGCTGGAAGGCGGTGTCGAACCACCCGGTGCTCAGCGGCTGGAGCCGGTTCAACGACGACACCTGGGAGTTGTACCACACCGACGTCGACCGCTCGGAGCTCCACGACCTGGCCGCCGAGCACCCGGACAAGGTGCGGGAGCTGGTCAACCTGTGGTTCGCGGAGGCCGGAGCCAACCAGGGATTCCCGCTGGACGACCGCTCGGCGATCGAGATCCTGCTGACACCGCGCCCGACGCTGACGAGCCCGCGCGACCGCTACGTCTACCGGGTGGGCGGGGCGGAGATCCCGGAGGCGCAGGCCGTCAACATCCGCAACCGGTCGTACGCGATCGGTGCGCTCGTGGACCTGCCGGCTCCGGGAGCCCAGGGGGTGCTCTTCGCCCACGGCGCGCGGTTCGGCGGCCACACCCTCTACCTCAAGGACGGGAGGCTGCACTACGTCTACAACTTCGTCGGCAGCCTGGAGCAGCGCATCGACGCGACCGAGGACGTCCCTACCGGCGAGAACCTCATCCTGTCGGCCGCGTTCGAGAAGGACGGCGAGGAGGCGCCCGGCCTGGCGACCGGCAGCCTGAGCCTGTACTACGGCGACCGCAAGGTGGGCGAGGGCCGCATCAAGACGCAGCCCGGCTACTTCTCGCTGAGTGGGGAGGGCCTCTGCGTCGGGTACGACGGCGGCGAGCCGGTGACCGACGACTACCCGGGCGAGCGGCCGTTCCGGTTCACGGGCGGCACGCTGCACCGCGTGGTCGTGGATGTCAGCGGCGACCCGTACCTCGACCTGGAACGGCAGGCGGCCGCGATGCTCGCGCGGGAGTAGCGGGCCGGCAGTCGGGCGCTCCCGCTACGGTGGCCGCATGGCCATCGACGACTTCCGTATCCAGGTGCCCGACGACGTCCTCGCAGACCTGAGGGGCCGCCTCGCCCGCACCCGCTACCTGCGCTCGCCCCGGTCCAGCTGGGAGGGCGGCCCCGGCGGGGAGGAGCTGCGTGCGCTGGTCGACGGCTGGCTGGCGTTCGACTGGCGCGCCGAGGAGGAGCGGCTGAACGCGGTGGAGCAGCACGTCGCCACCGTCGCCGGTCACCGCCTGCACTTCGCGCGCGTGCGCGGCACAGGGCCGGGGCCGCACACCCCGCTTCTGCTCCTGCACGGCTGGCCGAGCGCGTTCGCCGAGTACCTCCCGCTCGCGAGCCTGCTCTCGGAGTCGTTCGACGTGATCGTCCCGTCGCTGCCCGGGTTCGTGTTCTCCGAGGCGCTGGAGCCGCCGCTGACCCGGCGCGCGATCGCCGACGCGCTGCACGGGCTGATGACCGAGGCGCTCGGCTTCGAGCGCTACGCGACGTTCGGCGGCGACATCGGCGGGGGAGCCTCCACCTGGCTCGGCGTCGACCACCCGGACAGCCTGGTCGGCATCCAGCTGCTGAGCGGCCCGTTCCCGGAGGGCGACCCGGTGGACGATGACGAGGCCCGCTACCTCGCCGCGCTGGACGAGTACGACCGGCTGGACGGCGGCTACAGCGAGATCATGCTCACGCGTCCCGACACCATCGCGGCGGCGCTGAACGACTCCCCGGCCGGGCTGCTGGCCTGGATCGCCGACAAGTGGCACGACTGGATCGACGACCGGGAGGACGGCGCCTGGCAGCGCGTGGTCGACTCCGGCATCCTCTACACGATCGCGACGCTGTACTGGACGACGGAGAGCATCGGGACGTCCTTCCAGCAGTACTACGACTACGGGCAGAACCCGCCCCGGCCGCCGATCGCGGCGCCGGTGGGGGTCTACCTCGGGCGTGAGCCGGGGTTCGCCGGCTTCCCGCGCACACTGGCGGAGCGGGCCGCGCCCGGGCTGCGCGAGTTCGTGCCGGCGCCGGCGGGAGGACATTTCGCCGGGTTCGAGCACCCGGAGGCCGCTGCGGACGCGATCCGCGGCTTCCACGCGCGGCTGCGCGGCGACGGATGATGGGGCGTCAGACCGAGGTTAGGAACGACGAGACGATGTCGAGCGAGCCGGGGACGATCCGGTAGTACGCCCAGGTGCCGCGCTTGCTGCGGCTGAGGTAGCCGGCATCCGCCAGGATCTTGAGGTGGTGGGACACCGTGGGCTGGGAGAGGTCGAGCGGTTCGGTCAGGTCGCACACGCAGGCCTCGCCGTCCTCGTGAGCCGCGACCATCGAGAGCAGCCGGAGCCGCGCCGGATCGGCCAGCGCCTTCATCGCCCGGGCGACCGAGACGGCGTTCTCCTCGCTGATCACCTCTTTCGTGATCGGCGCGCAGCACGCTTGGAGGTCGCGCAGGGGGAGGAGCTCGGTGATCGCCATAGTCCGATCTTCCTCGATACATTGACAAACGTCAATGTAGTTGTTCATCCTTGGTTCATCGACAACCGTCGATGGAGAAGGGAGAATGAACATGGGTTGCTGCGACACGACCGAATGCCAGCCGCTGCCGGACGGCTCCTGCCCGCCGGACTGCTGCTGACACCACCGGGCCGTCGCCCGCGCGGCGGCCCACCACCCCCGAACCTGGAGAACCGGATGACCGACACCACCCCCACCGTCCTCTTCGTCTGCGTCCACAACGCCGGCCGCTCGCAGATGGCCGCGGGCTACCTGAGCGCCCTCGGCGGAGACCGCGTGCGGGTGCTCTCCGCCGGCTCCGAGCCCGCGGACCGCCTCAACCCGATCGCGGTGCAGGCGATGGCCGAGGAGGGCATCGACATCGCCGGGAACACTCCGGCGATCCTCACCACCGACGCGGTGAAGGAGTCGGACGTCGTCATCACGATGGGCTGCGGCGACACCTGCCCGATCTTCCCGGGCAAGCGGTACGAGGACTGGGACCTGACCGATCCGGCGGGGCGGCCGATCGAAGAGGTGCGGCCGATCCGGGATGAGATCAAGCAGCGCGTGGAAGCACTGGTCGCGGAGCTGCGCGGCTGACGGAGGAGATCAAGGCCGGCGCGACCGGAAAAAGCAGGAAACGGAGGAGCCGCGGCCCGAAACGGGCCGCGGCTCCTCCGTTGTCGACGCGAGGCTAGAGCGTCAGCGCGCGCTGGATCAGCAGCGACTGCTCCTGCGCGTGGCGCTTCGCGGAGCCCGCGGCGGGCGACGCCGACGCGGGGCGCGAGATGACGCCGATCGGGCGCGGGCCCAGCTTGGAGGTCTCCAGGATGATGAACGGCCAGGCGCCCTGGTTCTCCGGCTCGTCCTGCGTCCACACCAGCTCGGCGTTCGGGTAGGAGTCGGCCACGGCCTTCAGCTCCTGGCCGGGGAGCGGGTAGAACTGCTCCACGCGCACCAGCGCGATCTCCGGGTTCGGGTTCTTCTCCAGCTCGTTCGCGAGGTCGTGGTAGAGCTTGCCCGCCATGAACAGCACGCGCTTGACCGCCGCCTTGTCGGTGATCCGCGCGTCGTCGATGACCGGCTCGAACTTGCCGTTCGTGAAGTCGGCGACATCGCTGGACGCGCCGCGCAGGCGCAGCATCGCCTTCGGCGTGAACACCACGAGCGGACGGCGCGGCCTGGCGTAGGCCTGGCGGCGCAGCAGGTGGAAGTACGACGCCGGGGTCGACGGGCGCGCGACGGTCATGTTGTTCTCGGCGCACAGCTGCAGGTAGCGCTCGATGCGGGCGCTGGAGTGGTCCGGCCCCTGCCCCTCGTAGCCGTGCGGGAGGAGGAGCACGAGCGACGAGCGCTGGCCCCACTTCTGCTCGGCCGAGGTGATGAACTCGTCGATGATGATCTGGGCGCCGTTGGCGAAGTCGCCGAACTGGGCCTCCCAGAGCACGAGCGCGTCGGCCCGCTCGACCGAGTAGCCGTACTCGAAGCCCATCGCCGCGTACTCGCTCAGCAGCGAGTCGTAGATCCAGAACTTCGCCTGGTTGTCGCTGAGGTTCGCCAGCGGCAGCCACTCCTGGCCGTTCATGCGGTCGTGGAGGACGGCGTGGCGCTGGACGAACGTGCCGCGGCGCGAGTCCTGGCCGACGAGGCGCACCGGGGTGCCCTCCAGCAGCACGCTGCCGAGCGCCAGCAGCTCGCCGAAGCCCCAGTCGATGCCGCCGTTGCGGCTCATGTCGCTGCGCTTGTTGAGGAGCTGCTGCAGCTTCGGGTGCACGGTGAAGCCCGCGGGCGGGTTGTTGAACGCGTCGCCGATGAGCGAGATGACCTGCTCGCTGACGGCCGTGGTGTCCGGCTCGCCGACGTTGTCGTTCTCGTCCTGCTGCGCGATCGGGTGCTCCAGGTCGGCCGTGGCCTCGCCCTGCGTGATGATCGGCACCGAGTTGGTCTGCGCGGCGTGCGTCTCCATGAAGGCGCGCTCCAGGCGGTCCTGGAAGTCGGCGTGCGCCGCCTGGTACTCCTCCTCGGTGATGTCGCCGCGGCCGACGAGGGCCTCGGTGTAGAGGCGGCGGACCGAGCGCTTGGCCTCGATGAGGTTGTACATCAGCGGCTGCGTCATCGAGGGGTCGTCGCCCTCGTTGTGGCCGCGGCGGCGGTACACGATGAGGTCGATAACCACGTCGCGCTTGAACTCCTGGCGGTACTCGAACGCCAGCTGCGCGACGCGCACCACGGCCTCCGGGTCGTCGCCGTTCACGTGGAAGATCGGCGCCTGGATGGTCTTCGACACGTCCGTCGAGTAGACCGACGTGCGGCCCTCGCCGGGAGGCGTGGTGAAGCCGACCTGGTTGTTGATGTTGACGTGGATGGTGCCGCCCGTGCGGTACGCCCGCAGCTGCGACATCTGCATCTGCTCGACCACGATGCCCTGGCCGGCCATCGCCGCGTCGCCGTGGACGAGGATCGGCAGGGTGAGGAAGGTGCCGGCGGGGCGGCGGTCCTGCTTGGCGCGGACGATGCCCTCCAGGACGCCGTCGACGGCCTCCAGGTGTGACGGGTTCGCGGCGAGGTAGACCGGGATCTCGGCGTCGTCGGCGCCCTTGAAGGTGCCCTCGGTGCCGAGGTGGTACTTGACGTCGCCGGAGCCCTGCACGGTGCGCGGGTCCTGGGTGCCCTCGAACTCGCGGAAGATCTGACCGTAGGTCTTGCCCGCGATGTTGGTGAGCACGTTGAGCCGGCCGCGGTGGGCCATGCCGATCGCCGCCTCGTCCATCCCGGCCTCGGCGGCGCCCTGCAGGATGGTGTCGAGCAGCGCGATGGTGGACTCGCCGCCCTCCAGGCTGAACCGCTTCTGGCCGACGTACTTGGTCTGCAGGAAGGTCTCGAACGCCTCGGCCTCGTTGAGCTTGCCCATGATGCGCAGCTGCTCGTCGTGGGTCGGCTTCTCGTACGGGCGCTCCAGCTTGTCCTGGAACCACTTGCGCTGGGCCGGGTCCTGGATATGCATGTACTCGACGCCGACCGTGCGGCAGTAGGAGTCGCGCAGCACGCCGAGGATGTCGCGCAGCTTCATCTTGCGCTTGTCGCCGCCGAACGCGCCGGTGACGAACTCGCGGTCGAGGTCCCAGAAGGTGAGGCCGTGGTTCTCGATCTCGAGGTCCGGGTGGCTGCGCTGGACGTACTCCAGCGGGTCGATGTCGGCCATGAGGTGGCCGCGCACCCGGTAGGAGTTGATCAGCTCCTGGACGCGGGCGGTCTTGTCGACGGCGCTGGCCAGGTCGACCGAGATGTCCGGGTTCCAGTGGATCGGGATGTAGGGGATGCGCAGCTCGGCGAAGATGTCCTCGTAGAAGCTGCGCTTGCCGATCAGCAGCTCGTGCACGATCTTCAGGAACTCGCCCGAGCCCGCGCCCTGGATGACTCGGTGGTCGTAGGTGCTGGTCAGAGTGATGGTCTTGCCGATCGCGAGCCCGGCCAGCGTCTTCTCGCTGGAGCCCTGGAACTCGGCCGGGTATTCGAGCGCGCCGGCGCCGATGATGGCGCCCTGGCCCTTCATCAGGCGCGGGACGGAGTGGACCGTGCCGATGCCGCCCGGGTTGGTCAGCGAGATCGTGGTGCCGGCGAAGTCGCCTGCGGTCAGCTTGTTGTTGCGGGCCTTGGAGACGAGATCCTCGTACGCGGCGAGGTACTCGCCGAAGGCCATCGTGTCCGCACGCTTGATGCTCGGCACGAGCAGGGCGCGGGTGCCGTCGGGCTTCGGGAGGTCGATCGCGATGCCGAGGTTGATGTGCGCGGGGGCGACGACGGAGGGCTTGCCGTCGACCTCCTCGTAGTAGACGTTCTGGCTCGGGAAGTCCTTGAGCGCCTGGATGAGCGCCCAGCCGATCAGGTGGGTGAACGACACCTTGCCGCCACGGGCGCGCTTGAGGTGGTTGTTGATGACGATGCGGTTGTCGATCATCAGCTTGGCGGGGATGGTCCGCACGCTGGTCGCGGTCGGGACGGTGAGCGACGCGTCCATGTTGGTGGCCAGCGACTTCGCCATGCCGCGCAGCGGGGTGACCTTGTCCTCCTCGGCCGCCTCGACGGTGGCGTTGGGGGAGGTGACCGGCGCGTCGGCCGGGACCGGCTGCGGCTTCGGCGCGATCGAGGTGGTGCGCGCCACCGGCTGGGCGCCGATGATCGGGATGGGGGTCGTCACCGGGCTGGGCTCGGACGACTGGGACGGACCGGAGGGCTGCTCAGGGGCGCCGGGCGCCGGGGCCGGAGTCGCGGGCTGCGCGGGAGGGGTCGGGACCGTCGGCTCGGTCGGCGTCGGGACGGTCGGCTCGCTGGGGGTGGGGACGCCCGGTTCGGCCGGGGTCGGGGCGGGCGTCTCGCTCGGAGTCGAGGCCTGGCCCTCCTTCACGCTCGGCTTGTAGTTCTCCAGGATCGGCCACCAGGACTTGTCGACCGAGTTCCTGTCCCGGAGGAACTGTTCGTACAGCTCCTCGACGAGCCACTCGTTGGCTCCGAACTCGCCCGACGATCCGTCGTCGGTTCCTACTCCGGTCAATTGGCTCGACACAGCCGATCGCCCACTCTCTCCGTTGATCTCGTTACGATCGGGCAGCCTTGGACCACCCGTTCCATCCGAGGTTCAAGCCTAATCCCATCCGCGACCGGGTGCGGGCGTTCGGCCCGGGAGGATACCGTTATTCTCATGCAGTTCTATGCGACGACACCGCGGCACGACCTCACCTACTCGGACGTCTTCCTGGTCCCCTCGCGATCCAACGTGACGAGCCGTCTCGACGTGTCGCTCGCGCCGCAGGACGGGACGGGCGCGACCATCCCGATCGTGTCCGCGAACATGAACTCGGTGACAGGCAAGCGGCTGGCCGCCACGCTCGCCCGCCGCGGCGGTCTCGGCGTGCTCCCGCAGGACATGCACCTGCAGGACCTGGACGAGGCGATCCGCTGGGTCAAGGCGCAGCCGGTGGCGTTCGACACCCCGTACGAGGCGCGGCCGGAGGAGACCGTGGCCGACGTGCTGCGGCGCGTCCCGGCCGTCGAGGGGCACGGCGTGGTCGTGAGCGACGACGCCGGGAAGTACCTCGGCTGCCTCGCGGCCGTCCAGCTCGGGTCTGCGCTGGCGGACGCGCGGATCGGCGACCTCCTGCACGGAGCGCTCACCTCGCTGGACGCGGACGACCTGCCGGACGGCCGGGCCGCGTTCGACGTGATGGACGCGGCCGGACTCGCCTTCGCGCCGGTGCTCTCGCACGGCCGGGTGGTCGGCACGCTGAGCCGCACGAGCGCGCTGCGCTCCACCATCTACACGCCGGCGCTCGACGCCCACGGCCGCCTGCGCGTGGCCGCGGCCGTCGGCATCAACGGCGACGTCGCGTCGAAGGCCAAGGCGCTCGCCGCGGCGGGCGTCGACGTGCTGGTGATCGACACCGCGCACGGCGACCAGGACGGCATGCGCCGCGCCATCCACACCGTCAAGAAGCTCGGGCTCGGCCTGCCGATCGTCGCGGGCAACGTCGTGACGGAGCAGGCGGTGCGCGACCTGGTCGCGGCGGGCGCGGACATCCTCAAGGTCGGCGTCGGTCCCGGCGCGATGTGCACCACGCGCATGATGACCGCTGTCGGCCGGCCGCAGTTCTCTGCCGTGCTGGAGACGAGCGCGACCGCCCGCGAGCTCGGGGCGCACGTCTGGGCGGACGGCGGCGTGCGGTACCCGCGGGATGTCGCGCTGGCGCTCGCGGCGGGCGGTGCGTCCGTGATGATCGGCTCCTGGTTCGCCGGCACCATCGAGGCGCCGGGCGCGATCGTGAGCGACGAGCGCGGCGCGCTCTACAAGGAGAGCTGGGGGATGGCCTCCACCAAGGCGGTCACCGGCCGGTTCGAGCGGCTCGACGCGTTCGACCGGGCCCGCAAGACGCTGTTCGCCGAGGGCATCTCCAGCTCGCGCATCTACCTCGACCCGCTGCGGCCGTCGGTGGAGGACCTCCTCGACATGATCACGACCGGCCTGCGCAGCTCCTTCACCTACGCCGGCGCCCGCACGCTGGCCGAGTTCCACGACCGCGCCCTGGTCGGCATCCAGTCCGCTGCCGGCTACGAGGAGGGCAAGGCCCTCCCCGTCAGCTGGTGAGCAACCGCCGAGTACGCGAATTGTCTGCGTACTCGGCGGTTTTCGGCTGACTTATCGCGTACTCGGCGGTTGGTCAGGGGCCGTTGCCGGAACCGGTGCCCGAACCGGTTCCGGAACCCGACTGGCCGCCGAAGCCGTTGCCGGACTGGCCGCCGAAGCCGCCGTTGCCGCCGAACTGGCGCGGGGTGAAGTTCTGGTTCGTGCCGAAGCCGGCGCGCGCTCCGCCGTCGACGGCGTGGGCGGTGAAGTAGCCGGCGAAGAAGACGATCACCAGCACGGCGACGGCGCCGACCGCGAGGGCCGTGTTCTGCGCCCAGCTGGGCCAGCGGTGGAGGACGCTGCCGTGCGACTGCGGCGCGGAGCCCTGCGGCGCGGAGCCCTGCGGCGCGTAGTGCGGAGCGGGCGGCGCGTACTGCGGCGCCGGCTGTCCGTACTGCGGGTCCGGCTGCCAGGGCTGGCCGGGGTTCGGGGCTGTGGTGCTCATGGGACGTTCCTCTCGGTGGACTTCTGCCGTGAGGATGCCGCCGCCCGCTCCGGACGCGCTATGGCGATCCGATGCGTCCGCTGGGAATCGCGCCGACGGTCCGGCCCCCGGCATTTCGGCGGTCCGCGCCGCTATACTTCTCGGGAAATGGACGACCCTCCTTCTGCCAGCCCATTCCAACCGATGAGTCCGCCCGGGCGGGGTGGTCGCCGTGCTCTCTGAGTGGCTCCTGCTGGGAGTCGGCCTCCTCCTGACCGTCGGCACCGGCCTCTTCGTCGCCAGCGAGTTCGCCCTGGTGAACCTCGACCGCGCCGACCTCGAAGCGCGGCGCGAGCGCGGCGAGTCGCGGCTGACGATGACGATCGCCGCCCTCAAGATCACCTCCACGCACCTCTCCAGCGCCCAGCTCGGCATCACGCTGACGACGCTGCTGACCGGTTACACGATGGAGCCTGCGATCAGCTCGCTGCTGCGCGACCCGCTCACCGCCCTCGGCCTCCCGGACGGCGCGGTCGTGGTGATCGCGTCGGTGGTCGCGATCACCGTGGCGACGCTGCTGTCGATGATCCTCGGCGAGCTGGTGCCCAAGAACTTCGCGCTCGCGCTGCCGATCGCGACGGCCAAGCTGGTGATCCCGTTCCAGACCGTGTTCACGATGGTGTTCCGTCCGTTCGTCTTCGTGCTCAACGGCACGGCCAACGGCTTCCTGCGGCTGCTCGGCATCGAGCCGAAGGAGGAGCTGTCGGCGGCGCGCACCGCGGACGAGCTGTCCTCCCTCGTGCGGCGGTCGGCGAGCGCCGGCGTGCTGGAGGCCGACACCGCCACGCTGCTGAGCCGCACGCTCGCGTTCTCGTCGCGCACCGCGTCCGACGTGATGACGCCGCGGCCCCGGGTGGAGGCCGTCAAGCGCACCGACCCGGCGCAGACCGTGATCGGGCTCGCCCGCAGCACCGGCTACTCGCGCTTCCCCGTCATGGACGAGGACGTGGACGACGTCGTCGGCTTCGTGCACGTCAAGCAGGCCGTCGCCGTCCCGCGCCAGCGCCGCGCGCGCGTGCCCGTCTCAGCACTCCAGACCGAGGCGCTGCGCGTGCCGGAGACGATGACGCTCGACACCCTGCTCGGCGAGCTCCGCGGCCGCGGCTACCAGATGGCGGTCGTCGTGGACGAGTACGGCGGCACCTCCGGCATCGCGACGCTGGAGGACCTGGTCGAGGAGATCGTCGGCGAGGTCGCCGACGAGCACGACCGGACGCGGGCCGGCGTGGTCCGCGGCCGCGACTCCATCACCTTCCCCGGCATCCTGCGCCCGGACGAGCTGCGGGAGCAGGCGGGCGTGACCGTTCCGGAGGAGGGCCCGTACGAGACGGTCGCCGGCTACGTGATGAACGAGCTCGGCCGCCTCCCGAAGGTCGGCGACGAGGTCCTGATCGACGGTGGCACGCTGCGGGTCGAGCGGCTGGACGGGCGGAGGGTCGACCGGATCCGCTACACGCCCGATCCGGACGAGCCGCCGACGGGAGGTGCCGCATGAGCGACTGGGCCGGCATCGCCTGGCTGGTGGTGCTCCTCCTCGTGAACGCGTTCTTCGTCGGCGCCGAGTTCGCGGTCATCTCCGCTCGCCGCTCGCAGATCGAGCCACTGGCGGAGCGCGGCAAGCGCAGCGCCAAGACCGCGCTGTACGCGATGGAGCACGCGACCCTCATGCTCGCGACCACGCAGCTCGGCATCACCGTGTGCTCGCTGCTGATCCTGAACGTCTCCGAGCCGGCCATCCACCACCTGCTGGAGGCTCCGCTGCACGCGACGGGCTGGTCGGAGGACGTGATCGGCACGGTCGCGTTCGTCATCGCGCTGGTGCTGGTGTCGTTCCTGCATGTGGTCTTCGGCGAGATGGTGCCGAAGAACATCTCGTTCTCGATGCCCGACCGGGCCGCGCTGCTGCTCGCGCCCCCGTTGGTCGGCATCGGACGCGCGGTGCGCCCGATCATCGTCGCGCTCAACGCGAGCGCGAACGCCGTGCTCCGGCTGTTCCGGGTGGAGCCGAAGGATGAGGCGGCCAGCACCTTCACGCTCGACGAGGTCGCCACGATCGTGAGCCAGTCGACGCGCGAGGGCCTGCTGACCGACCGGATCGGCGCGCTGACCGCCGCGTTCGAGTTCACCGAGAAGAAGGTGCGCGACGCGATGGTCAAGCCGGAGACGCTGGTCTCGCTGCCGCCTCAGCCGACGCCCGCGGACGTGGAGAAGGCCGTCGCCAAGTACGGCTTCTCGCGCTACGTCGTGCCGGACGCCGACGGGGAGCCGACCGGCTACCTGCACCTGAAGGACGTGCTCGACCTGGAGGAGACCGGCTTCGACCTCCCGGTGCCCGTCAAGCGGATCCGCCGGCTGGTCACGGTGTTCATCGACTCCGACCTGGAGGACGCGCTGGAGAGCATGCGCCGCACCGGCAGCCACCTGGCCCGCGCGGTCGACGGCGAGGGTACGACCGCCGGCGTGGTGTTCCTGGAGGACATCATCGAGGAGCTGGTCGGCGAAGTGCAGGACGCGACGCGGCGGCTGTAGACCGTTCTGTTCAGGGGGGCCAAAGCCTCCACCGGCGAGTAGCATGCGCGCGGAAAGAAGAGGAGGAATTCTCATGTTATCGTCGAGCAAGACGTACACCGTCCTTCCCGCTTCGGACCTGGCGCGCGCCACGGCGTGGTTCCGCGACAAGCTCGAACTCGAACCGGAGGACACCAGCGAGCAGGGGGTCCGCTACCGCACGGGCGGGGACTCCTGGATCTTCGTCTACGAGACCTCCAACGCCGGCACCGCGCAGAACACAGCCATGTGCTGGCTGGTGGACGACATCGCCGCCGAGATGGAGCACCTGCGCGGCAGGGGAGTCGTGTTCGCGGACTACGACTTCCCCGGCCTCAAGACGGAGAACGGGGTCGCGACGGACGAGGAGGGCAAGTCGGCCTGGTTCCAGGACAGCGAGGGCAACTACCTCTGCCTGACCCAGCCCAACACGCCGATGTAGCTCGGATCTCGCAGCGCGTTCAGTCGCGCCAGACCGCCCGCAGGTACTGCGGCGGCCAGTAGTCGATCCTGACGCCGAGCTCGTGGGCGGCCCGCAGCGGGAAGTGCGGGTCGCGCAGGAGTTCGCGCGCCAGCATGACCGCGTCGGCGCTCCCGCCCTCCACGATGTCGGCCGCCTGCTGCGGCGTCGTGATGAGGCCGACCGCGCTGACGTCCACCTCGGCCGAGCTGCGGACGT
The DNA here is from genome assembly GCF_039615055.1 of Microbacterium sp. X-17. NCBI lineage: Bacteria > Bacillati > Actinomycetota > Actinomycetes > Micrococcales > Microbacteriaceae > Microbacterium > Microbacterium sp. X-17. The sequence goes on along the minus strand of NZ_JBDHNI010000003.1, from coordinate 367,194 downwards.
GCTCGGCGAACGGCACCTGATAGCCGGGCTGGAGCGGGATGCGCACGCCGGTCTGGATGCCGCCGGAGGAGATGTCGAAGAAGTCGGCGCCGGCCTCCTGTGACCAGCCGGCGACGGTCGCGGTCTGCTGCTCGTCCCAGCCGCCCGGCGTCCAGTCGCTGCCGGAGAACCGCACGAACAGCGGGAGGTCGTCGCCGATCTCCTCGCGCACCGCGGCGACGACGCGCAGCAGCAGCCGCGCGCGGTTCTCCAGCGAGCCGCCGTACTCGTCGGTGCGGTGGTTGGCGAGGGGGGAGAGGAACTCGTGCAGGAGGTAACCGTGCGCGGCGTGCAGCTCCAGGATGCGGAAGCCCACGTCGACGGCCCGCCTGGCCGCTGCGCGGAAGTCGGCGACGATCGTGTCGATGCCGGCGAGGTCGAGCTCCTGCGGCACGGCCAGGTCGCCGAACGCGATCGGGGAGGGGGCGACGGCGCTCCAGCCGCCCTCCTCGGCCGGGACGGAGCCGTGCCGGTCCTCGAAGCCCCAGGCCGGCCAGCTCGACGCCTTGCGGCCCGCGTGCGCGAGCTGGATGGCGGGTACAGCGCCCTGCGACGCGACGAACTCCACGATCGGCCGCCAGGCCTCCGCCTGCTCGGCGGACCAGATGCCGGTGTCGCGCGGCGAGATGCGGCCCTCCGCGCTGACGGCCGTCGCCTCCGTGAAGACGATGCCGCTGCCTCCCGTCGCGAGCGAGCCCAGGTGGACGAGCTGCCAGGTCTGCGGCACGCCCGAGTGGTCGAGCACCGAGTACTGGCACATCGGGGAGGTCCAGATGCGGTTGCGGACCGTCACGCCGCGCAGGGTCAGCGGATCGAAGAGCGAAGTCATACTCGTTACTAAGCCGCGAGAGTCTGGAGATATGCCCGGAGGTCGTCCGCCGACGTGTAGACGTGCCCGGCGATCCCGAGCGCGCGGGCGCCCTCCACGTTCTCGGGCTTGTTGTCGATGAACACGGTGTGCGCGGGCGTCACGCCGAGCTCCGCCATGACGTGCTCGAAGATCTCGGCGCTCGGCTTCACCGTGCCCAGCTCGCCGCTGACGAACACCTGCTCGAACAGGTCGCCGAGCGTGCCGTGCCGGAAGTAGGAGCCGAAGTCGCGGCCCGCGTTCGACAGCAGCGCCAGGCGGGTGCCGCCGGCCTTGAGGTCGAGCAGCACCTGGAGCGTGTCGTGGTCGATGGTCAGCCAGCTCCGGAAGTCCGCGAGCCACAGCCGGTGGATCGTCGCGTCCTCCCAGCTCTCGCCGAGCTCCCGCTCGATGCCGCGCCAGTACTGCTGGATCGACAGCGTGCCCTGGTCGAGCGCGTTGCGGTGCCGCCAGTACGCCGGCCAGAACTGCTCGGCGTCGCCACCGGCGATCCCGACGAGCGCGGTGCGGTCCGCCTCGCTCGGAGTGACCGAGATGACCTCGCCGTAGTCGAAGACGACCACCGTTCCGGGGATGGAGATGCTCACCTGTTCAACCTATCGTGGGCGGAGGAGGTTCGATGGAGGAGATGACGGTCCCGTCCGAGCTGGCGGTGGGGACGGCCTGGAGCGGGGAGCTCGCCCGCGGCTGGATCGCCGTGCCCACCGAGTCCGACGACAAGTACACGCGCGGAGTGCTGGGGATGGTCACCGGCTCCGCGCGCTATCCCGGCGCCGCCGTGCTCGGGGCCGAGGCCGCCGCCCGCACCGGCGTGGGGATGATCCGGTACCTCGGCGCTGAGCACGCCGCCCACGAGGTGCTCCGCCGTCGGCCCGAGGTCGTCTCGGCCCCCGGACGCGTGCAGGCCTGGCTCCTCGGCTCCGGGATGGACGCCGACGACCGCGACGACGACGACCTCCGCCGCCTCCGTGAGGCGCTCGACGACGGGACCCCGCTGGTGATCGACGCCGGCGCGCTCGACCTGGTGATGCGGGCGCGCGGGCCGGTCGTGATCACCCCGCACTACCGCGAGCTGTCGAAGGCGCTCGCCGCGGCGGCCGACGACGGCGCTCCGACGCCGGAGCCCGACGAGATCAGCCGGGACCCGGGAGGCTGGGCCGAGCGTGCGGCCTCCGCCCTCGGCACGACCGTGCTGCTGAAAGGCCACACCACCCACGTCGCCACCCCCGACGGCTCGCGTGTCGCCGTGACCGCCGGGCCGCCGTGGCTCGCGACGGCAGGCAGCGGCGACGTGCTCGGCGGCATCCTCGGCGCCCTCGTCGCGACGCACGCCGACGCCGTCCGGGAGCGGGGGCACGAGGCGCTCGCGGCGCTCGCGGCCACCGCCGCCTGGGTGCACGGCCGCGCGGGCGAGGCCGCCTCGCAGGGCGGACCCGTGACCGCGCTCGACGTCGCGGAGGCCGTGCCGGCGGTGCTGCGGGCGCTGCTCGCGCGAAGCTGAGCGACCTCGCACACTGGCGGACCTCCGTGGGCGGCTCCACCGATACCGTTCCCATAAGATGAGGCGCTATGGGGATAGACGCCGCGGGGATGGACGCCGCTCCGCCACCGGTTCCTGCGCCGCACGGGGGTTCGGACGCGTCGACTCCGCGCCGGGTCGCGGCCAGCCCGCTGAGCCTGTGGATCGGCTTCCTCGTCGTCCACCTCATCATCGGCGGCCTCGGGCTGCTGCAGCACACGGGCCTCGGCGACGTCTTCTGGGTCTACAAGCCGTGGGCGCAGCTCGCCGCGCAGGGCACCGAGATCGTCGGTCTCAACGCCGACTGGGTGTACCCGTTCGGCGCGATCGTGCCGATCATGCTGCCGCTGCTGTTCGGCGACGACAATTATCTCGGCGGCTGGCTGACGATGGTCATGCTGCTGAACGCCGCCGCGTTCGCCGTCCTCATCGTCGGGCGTGAGCCGCGCCGCCTCGTCGCCGCCTGGTGGTGGCTGGGCTTCCTGCTGCTGCTCGGCCCGATCGCGGTCGGCCGCCTCGACGCGGTCTCCGGCTCGCTCGCGATCGTCGGGCTGCTCTGGCTGACCTTCCACGAGCGCGCCGCCGTCGTGGTGCTGACCATCGCCACGTGGATCAAGGTGTGGCCGGCCGCCATCATCGTCGCCGCCGTGATCGCCATGAAGACGCGGTGGCGGATCGTGGTGACGGGAGCCGTGACCAGCGCCGTCATCGTGGCCGTGCCGCTCATCTTCGGCGGCGGCATGCATGTGCTCAGCTTCATCACGACGCAGACCGACCGCGGCATCCAGATCGAGGCGCCCGTCGCGACCTTCTGGATGTGGCAGGCCGCGTTCCACGTCCCCGACGCCGTCGTCTACTACGACAGGGACCTGCTCACCTTCCAGGTGACGGGCCAGGGGACGGTGGAGGCCGGCTCCCTGATGAACCCGCTGCTCGCGCTGACCGTGCTGGTCGTCGCGCTGATCGGCATCCGCTCGCTCCGGCGCGGGACGCCGTACACGCGCATCCTCCCCGAGCTGTCGCTGGCGCTCGTGACGGCCTTCATCGCCTTCAACAAGGTGGGCTCGCCGCAGTACATCGTCTGGCTCGCCGCCCCGGTCGTGATCGGGCTGGTGTACCAGGGCCGCGGCTTCAAGACGCCGGCGATCCTGGTGCTGACCACGGCGGCGCTCACCCAGGTGATCTATCCGTACCTGTACGACGGCCTGCTCGTTCCGCTGCCGGCGATGGTCGCGGTGCTCACCGCGCGCAACCTGATGTACTTCGCCGTCCTCGGCTGGACCATCGGCGCGCTCTGGCGCAAGCGGCACAGGGATGAGGCGGCGGGCGATCTGCTGCCGGCGCACGCGTGGCCGTTCCGCTCGGCGCCGGACGCGCACCCGGTTCCGGTGAGCGAGGCGCCGTAGCCGTCCCGGCGGCTGCGCTCCCTTCTAGACTGGTCCGGGCGCCGGACGTACCATCCCGGTGCACGACAGTAAGGAGGGGCTCATGCTGGTCGCATTCTCGGTTGCTCCGAGCGGGGGAGAGGCGCCGGACGCCTCTGTGCACGACGCGGTCGCGGCCGCGGTCCGGATCGTCCGCGAGTCGGGCCTCCCGAATCGCACCAACTCGATGTTCACCGAGCTCGAAGGCGAGTGGGACGAGGTGTTCGACGTGATCCGCCGCGCGACGGAGGCCGTGGGCGCCTACGGCACGCGCGTCTCGCTGGTGCTGAAGGCCGACATCCGCCCCGGCTACCGCGGCGAGCTCGACGGCAAGGTCGAGCGGCTGGAGGCGGCGCTGCGGCGGGACGAGACCGGCTCGCAGGGCGCGTGATGGACCCGGTCGTCCTCTCGATCGTCTGGTTCGTGCTGGCCTACGGCTGGCCGATCTACCTGCCGGTCCTCGTGCTCATCGCGGGCACCCTCACCGGCGCCGTGGTCGTAGCGATCGTCGGCGCCGTCCGTTCGGGCATCCGCGGCCCCCAGCCGCCCGATGAGGACGTCGACGTCGCCGAGTTCTTCGCCACCGAACCGCCGAGGGGCACGTAAACGCCCCTAAAACGCGGTTTTAGGGGCGTTTACGTGCCCCTCGACGGAGCAGATCAGTCGATGGGGACGGGGTCGGGGCGCTGGGCGTGGACGACGCCGGTGTCGACGCCGCGACGTTCCCGCGAGTGGTCGATCCCGAACGACACCAGCGCGAGCACGATGCCCGCGACCGCGAGGATCGCGCCGACGACGATCGGCGACAGGTAGCCGAAGCCGGCCGCGATGGTCAGGCCGCCGAGGAAGGCGCCGGAGGCGTTCGCGATGTTGAGCGCCGAGTGGTTGAGCGCCGCCGCGATCGACTGGCTGTCGTGGGCGACGTCCATCAGACGGGTCTGGATCATCGGCGACAGCGCGGAGGCGGCCAAAGCGACGACGAAGACCGAGATCAGCAGGCCGGCCAGGCTCCACGCGGTGAGGAACAGCGCCGCCAGCCCGGCGAGCATGATCCCGAAGAACGCCAGCATCCCGCGTTCGACGCTGCGGTCGGCCATCCGTCCGCCGAGGAGGTTGCCGACGGTCATCCCGACGCCGATCAGGATCAGCACGAGCGGGACCGCCGACGCCGGCAGCCCGGTCACCGTCGTGACCATCGGCGCCACGTACGTGTAGACCGCGAAGAAGCCGCCGAAGCCGATCGCGCCGATGAGCAGTGCCAGCCAGACCTGGAGGCGGGTGAAGGCCCGCAGCTCGTTGCGCAGCGTGGCCCGCGGGTCGCCCGCCTGCCACGGCACGAGCAGGGCGACGGCGGCGAAGGTGAGGGCGAAGATCGCCGCGACCACGATGTAGGCGACGCGCCAGCCGTGCTGCTGTCCGATCCAGGTGATGAACGGGACGCCGATGACGTTCGCGATGGTCAGCCCGGAGAGCACGAACGCGACGCCCTGGCCGCGCTTGCCCGGCCCCATCAGCGACGCGGCGACGAGGGAGGCGATGCCGAAGTACGCGCCGTGCGGCAGCGCGGAGAGGAACCGGGCGACCAGCACCAGCGGGAAGGTCGGGGCGAGCGCCGACGCGATGGTGCCGACCGTGAAGGCGACGAGCAGCCAGAGCAGCAGCTTCTTTCGGGGCCAGCGCGCGGCGACCGCGGCGATGGTCGGCGCCCCGACGACGACGCCGAGCGCGTAGGCCGAGATGATCCAGCCGGCCTGCGCGTTCGCGGCCGTCGGGGAGGCCGCGTAGAGCTGGGGCAGGAGGTCGTGGGCGATGTTCGGCAGCAGGCCCATCGCGACGAATTCGGTCGAGCCGATGCCGAAGCCGCCGAGGGCGAGTGCGAGGAGCGCAAGACGAGTACGGGCCGGCGACAACGTCGTCGGCCCGTCGATAACCGGGTTCACCGTGACAGTCTATCGAATCGTTTCGAGTGTGACGTTTCAATCACGTTACGGCTGAACGTACTGACAGAACACGCCGCCTGCGCGCGGCGCGAGACGGCGTGTCCTGTCAGGTGGTTTGCGCGGGCCGCGCGTCAGTCGTTCTGGAGGAGGATGCCGTCCTGGATGGCACGCTTGCGGAGGGCGACCTTCGTGCCGACGTCGTACCCGGCCACGCGGTACTTCTCGCGGATGCGCTTGAGGTAGCTCTTCGCCGTCTCGTCCGAGATGCCGAGCTGGAAGGCCACGGCCTTGACCGGCTCGCCCGCGCCGTACAGCGCCATCACGCGGCGCTCCTGCGCGCTCAGCTTGGGCGCGCCGCCCAGCTCGCCGGCGTTGAGCGCGAGGTCGAGCTCGGCGGAGATGAAGGACTCGCCCTTGCTCGCGGCGCGGATGGCCTCCACGATCATCTCCGCGTCCTCGCTCTTGACGAGGTAGCCGAGGGCGCCGGCGGCCAGCGCCTCGCGCACGACGGCCGGCTCGGAGTATGTGCTCATCAGCACGGTGCGCACGCCCGTCGTCTTCAGCGTCGACAGCTTCAGCGAGATCGGGATGTTGTCCTTGAGGTCGAGGTCGAGCAGCACGACGTCCACCGGGAACTCCGGGTGCGTCAGCAGCTCCGGCCAGCTCGCGACGGCAGCCACCATGCTGATGTCGTCCGCCGCGCCGCGGATCCACTCGGTGAGTGCGCCGAGGAGCATCTTGTGGTCGTCCACGATGGCGATCCTGATGGGGGGAGTCTCGCTCATGAGCAGCCCTTTCTTCCGGTGTGACCGGTCTTCCTGGTTGGCCGGCTGGGTCAGGTCAGCTCGGCCGTCGTGTCGCTCACGGTGGTGATCTCGATCCGCAACGCCGAGTCGCTGAACGACTCGGCGTGACGCCCCACCTTACGGATAGCTTGCCACGCCGCAGGGTCTACCCCGTTTCGCGGCACACCGGTGGTCGTGATCACGATGCTCATTGTGGCACCGGTGGCCACGGCCGACCCGGCGGCGACCTGCGGCCCGGCGGCGCGCTCGATGTCGAGGGCGAGGCTGCGGGTCTGGCCGGCGCCGGAGCGCACCGGGTCGCTGATGATCAGCCAGACGGCGGTGAGGAGGCCGTCGCGCTGGTCCCGGGTGAGTCCTGCGGCGAGGCCGTCCGGGTCGCTGAGGGTGACCGTCGGGCCGAGAAGCGCGGACTCCGTGACCGCGTGGTACAGCCAGGTCTCCTTGCGGCCCTGGATCAGGTGCAGGCGCAGCTCGGTGGCGATCGATGCCGCCTGGTCCGCCGTCGCCTCGTCGAGCGGGAGGTCGGTGCGGCCGGTCGCGACGCCGTCGAGCAGCCGCTCGGCCGCGAGGTCGAGCCGGGCGAGCTCCTCCGAGGCCATCATCCCGACCGCGTAGCCGGGGGAGGACACCGTGCTCTGCGCCTGCACGAGGTCCAGCTCCAGCTGCACCAGGGTGCTGAGCGAGCGGACGATCTCGACCCCGACGAGCGGAGGGGCCACGGCGATCGCGACGGTCGCGATGCCGGGGCCGAGCATCTGGATGTCGCCGAACGACCGCAGCAGCAGCACGACGGCGAGCACCACCCCGAGCACCGCCGTCGCGACGAGGATGTCGCGCGCCGGCCGCACCGGCACGCACAGCAGCAGCGCAGGCCCGACCGAGGCCGCCGCGGTGAGCGGGAGCCAGTCCGTCGGGGACACCGTGCCGAGGACGTCGAGCACCACGACCGCCGCCCACAGCACCAGCGCGACGCCGAACAGCCAGTCCGGCAGCACGTCGGGCAGCCGGAACCGGAGGACGAGGGCCGTGACCAGGGTGATGATCAGCACGCCCCACGCGGCGATGCTGAACGGCAGGTCCGGATAGTACGGCGCCGTGATGACCATGATCGCGAACAGGAAGGCGATCAGAGCGAGGGAGGCGACGTTGAAGCCGAGGTCGAGCCGCGCCCGCCCGAGGGCGTCGCGCTCCTGCCGCCCGCGCGGGAGCGAGGCCGCCCCCAGCTTGGCCGTGCCGGACGTACCGGGCTTCGGCGCGCCGGGCACGCGGCCGCCCAGGAGCCCGCGGGAGATCGGGATGGTGCGATCGTTCCTGGTCACTTCGGCACCTCCAGCACCACGGTGGTCCCGCTGCCCGGCGACGAGAACAGGCGGGCGTTGCCGCCGACGTCGCGCAGCCGGGCGACGATCGACTCGGTGAAGCCGAGCCTGCCCTCCTCGATGCTCGCGACGTCGAAGCCCTTGCCCGCGTCGGTGACCATCGCGCGCACGGTGGTCTCGTCGTCGGTGATGGTCACGTGCGCCTCGAGCACCCCGGAGTGCCTGCGGACGTTCTCCAGGCACTCGCCGAGCGCCAGCAGGAACGAGTCGAGCACGTCGCTGGGCAGCAGCACCTGGCCGGCGCCGTGCCAGTTGACCTCCAGCCCCATCCGGCGGAAGCGCTGCTTGACCGACTCCAGAGTGTTGCCGAGAGTGGACTCCTCCACGGGCTTCAGTCGGTAGTCGCCCGACCGCGACGGGTCGGGGGTGAAGCCGAGCCGGAGCTGGCGGAGCAGGGCGGCGTCCTCCGCGGCCTGCTCGCGCAGCGCGCTGACGCCCACCCCGACGCCCGAGTGGGCCAGCAGGGTGAGTGTGGCGAGCACCGTGTCGTGCAGCAGGCGCGCGCCCTGGCGGCGGCGCGCCTCCGTCTCGCTGGCCTGGCGCTCCACCCGGTACGCGCGGCTCATGGTGGAGATGCGCTTCAGGCTCCGCGGCACCGCCCGCGACAGCCAGATGCCGGTCGCGGTCAGGGCGACCCAGCCGGCCGCGATGAAGATCAGGACCTCGACGAGCCGCGACCCGGTGGCCAGCAGCGTAGTCACCGTGGCGCCGATGGTCGCGGCGCCGGCCACCGCGGCCAGCAGCGTGCGGCTGCGGGAGGTCGGCCCGACCACCGAGACGCTGGCGATGCCGACCGCGCCGACGACGCCGATCGTGGTGACGGCCGACGGGCCGAGCTGGGCGTGGGGGAGCAGGTGCAGGAGGATGAGCCCGAGCCCCGCGACCACGGTCACGCTCATCCAGGTCGTGAGGCGGCTGAGCGCGACGAGCTGGAACTGGGCGACGGCCATGCAGGCCAGCAGGACGAGCGACGCGAAGTAGAGGGGGAGCGGGATCGTGCCGGGCACGCTCAGGGTGAGCAGGGTCGTCGCCGTGGCGGTGAGGCCGACGGTGCGGGCGGTGGTGGCGAGCAGCCGATCACGCTCCTTCTGGATGCGCGACATGCCCCTCCGTTCCCCTCTACGCCGCGAACAGCCTCCTGAGCTGCTCGCTGACGGCGTCATCTTCGATGAGGAATCCGTCGTGACCGAAGTCGGAGCGGATCACCACCGGCAGCCTACCGTCGATCGTCTCCGGGAGGTGGGAGGCGATAAGCTCCTGTCCCTCCAGCGGGAAGAGCCGGTCGCTGTCGATCCCGACCACCAGGGTGCGCGCCGTCACGCGTGAGAGCGCGGCCGCGAGTCCGCCGCGACCGCGGCCGACGTCGTGCGAATTCATCGCCTCGACCAGCGTCAGATAGCTGTTGGCGTCGAAACGCCGGGTGAATTTGTTGCCGTGGAAGTCGAGGTAGGACTCCACCGCGAACCGGCCGCCGCCGCCGAGCGGGCTGATCCCGCTCTGCCAGGCGCGCTCGAACCGCTCGTTCAGCTCGGACGGGCTGCGGTAGTTGAGCAGCGCCATCCGGCGGGCGAGCGCGAGGCCGCGGTGCGGGCCCTCGCCGTCCTTCTCGTCGTAGTAGTAGCCGCCGTGGAACAGCGGGTCGGTGCGCACCGCCTCGATCTGCACCGAGTTGAGCGCGATCTGGTCGGCGGTGGAGAACGGGGGTGCGGCGATGACCGCCAGCCGCTCGACGCGCTCCGGGAACGTCACGGCCCACTCCAGCGCCTGCATGCCGCCCATCGACCCGCCGACGACCGCGGCCCAGCGGTCGACGCCGATGACGTCGACGAACGCGGCCTGCGCGTTCACCTGGTCGCGGATGGTCGTGAACGGGAAGCGCGGCCCCCACTCCGCACCGTCCGGCGCGATCGAGGCGGGGCCGGTGGTGCCCTGGCAGCCGCCGAGCATGTTCGGGACGACGACGAACCAGCGGTCGGTGTCGATCGCCTTGCCCGGACCGATGATGCCCTGCCACCAACCCGGCGTCGAATGGCCGGGACCGGCGGCGCCGACCGCGTGGCTGTCCCCGGTCAGGGCGTGCAGCACGAGCACGGCGTTGTCGCGCGCCTCGGACAGCTCGCCCCACGTCTCGTACGCGACGCGCACGAACGGGAGGCTCTCGCCGCTCTCGAACGCGAACGCGCCGATCCCGGCGAACGACCGCGATCCGGCCGGGTCGGACTCCTTCCACGCGCCGCTCGCCGCGGGCTTGCCGAGCAGCGACCGCGCCTGAGCCTCCGTGATGAAGCTCGAGGGTGCCGTGTCCGCCGAGGTCTGCCACTCCATGCGCCCCATTCTCGCCGAGCGCGGGAGTGCGCGGTGCTGTGTTACGCCGCGAAGGCGTCCCAGAATCTCTGGCACGATGTCAGATGCGGAATGTAACGCGGCAGACAAGGGGGAGTCCGTGCTCGTCTTCATCGCCATCGGCGTCGCCGGGCTCGTCGTCCTGCTCGTCTCGATGCTCTTCGGCGAGTTCCTCGACCTCCTCGACGGCGCGCTGTCCGGCACCGGCCTCGGCGCCGGCCTCACCCTGTTCGGCGCCTCGGGGGTGCTCGCGCTCGCCAACGGCTGGCCGGCCGGCGTCGCCTACCTGATCGCCGCGGTCGCCGGCGTCGTGACGCTCGCCGGCGTGCAGCTCCTCGTCCGCCGCTTCGTGCGCAGCGAGGACGGCGCCCCGAGCGACCCGGCCGGGATGACCGGTGTCGCACGCACGACGGTCACCAGGGCCGGCGGCGAGGTGAGCCTGGACGGCCCGTACGAGGTCGAGGCGCGGCTCGCCACCAGCGACGTCGACATCCCGAGCGGCTCCCCGATCCGCGTCGTCGCGGCGAACGGGCCGCGCGTCCGCGTCGAACCCCTCGACCCCTCCCTCCACCGAAAGGACTGACCGTGGACTCCTCCCTCATCGGGATCATCGCGGGCGGAGCGATCCTCGTCGCCGTGCTCGCCGTCTTCCTGTTCATCGCCGGGCGCATCCGGCGCGTGGCGCCCAACGAGGCGCTCGTCATCGTCGGCCGCGGCGCCGGGCGTCGCGTCGGCGCCGGCGAGCCGGACGGCGGCCAGCGCGTCGTGATCGGCGGCCGCGTGTTCATCTGGCCGATCCTGCAGCAAGGCTTCTCGATCTCGCTGGAGCAGCGCCAGATCGGGATCGTGGTGGAGGGCGTTGACGCCAATTTCATCAAGCTGGCCATCCAGGCCAGCGTGAACTTCAAGGTGTCCGGCACGCCGGAGGGCGTCCGGCGCGCAGCGCAGCGGTTCCTCTCGCAGCAGAGCTCGCTGACCGAGATCATCCAGCAGTCGCTGGAGGGCTCGCTGCGGTCGATCATCGGCAACATGCCGGTGACGGAGATCATCTCGAACCGCAACGCGCTGTCCGAGGCGGTCGTCGAGGCGACGAAGGTGGACCTCTCCGAGCAGGGCCTGCAGGTCGACCTGCTCAACATCTCCGACATCTCCACGCCGGGGACCAACTATCTCGCCGACCTCGGACGTGCGGAGGCCGCGCTCGCGAAGCAGAACGCCGAGATCAAGGAGGTCGAGACCGCCCAGGCCAGCGAGTTCGCCCGGATCGAGGCGGCCGAGCAGATCGCGGAGCGGCAGAAGGCGCTCAGCCTCAAGCAGGCGACCATCAAGGCGGAGACCGACCGCGCGAACGCCGAGGCGGACGCCGCGGGCCAGCTCGCGACGGCCGAGCAGGACCGGATCGTCGCCGCCCAGGAGCGCGACGCGCTCGCCGAGAAGGCGAAGGTCGAACAGGAGCGGCTCGACATCGAGGTCCGCAAGCCGGCGGAGGCGGACGCCTACGCCACCGTCCAGCGCGCCCAGGCCGAGCGCGACGCCGCCAACGCTGCGACTGAGGCGGACGCCTTCAAGCGGCGCACCATCGCCGAGGCCAACAAGGTCGCGGCCGTACAGGACGCGCAGGCCGCGGCGGAGAGCGTGCGGCTCGCCGGAGAGGCCGAGCGCGACCGGCAGATCGCCCTCGCGGCCGGCGTCCGCGCCGACGGCGAGGCCCGCGCCGCCGCGATCGAGGCGGAGGGCATGGCGGAGGCCCGCGCGACCGACGCGAAGGCGGAGGCTCTGCGCAAGTTCGGCGAGGCCGGCCTGGCCTCCGAGATCATCGAGCGGCTCCCGGAGATCACCCGCGCCGTGGCCGAGCCGCTGGGCAACATCGACTCGCTGACCGTGATCAGCACCGAGGGCGCCTCCGCGGTGACCAAGACCATCGGCCAGGTGACGAGCGAGGTGCCGAAGGTCGTGAAGGACCTGACCGGGATCGACCTCGGCGCTGTGCTGGGATCGCTGACCGGCGCAGCGCTGGCAGGGGCGGGCTCGGGAGACGAGCCGGCCTCCATCGAGCGCTGAGCCGACGTCAGGCGTCGTCGCGGCGATGCGGGTCGGGGTCCTCCACGGGCCTCGGCCCCTCCGCCCGCTCGTGCTCCCGCGCCCGGCGCTCCCGTGCCTGCTGCGTCTGCTCGTTCAGGTAGCTGACGATCGTGGCGCTCGCGGTGCCGACGATCGCGATGCCGCCGATCATGAGCACGACCGCGAGCATCCGCCCGGTCACCGTGACCGGGTAGTAGTCGCCGTAGCCGACCGTCGCCATCGTCACGCAGGCCCACCAGATCGAGTCGCCGAAGGAGCGGATGTTGGACCCGGGGGCGTATCGCTCGACCTGGTAGACGGCGAGCGAGATGACGTAGATGAACATCAGCACGAAGGTGCCCGCGATGATGATGATGCGCCGGCGGAGGTGGCTGCCGCTGCCGCCGCGCAGGCTCGGGATGCGGAACAGGTCGCTGATCAGCCGGAACGGGCGGGCGACCGGGATCAGCACCGACAGCAGATCCACGACATTGTGCTGGACGAACCGGCGCTTGTCCTCCGCGAGGCGGAAGCGCACCACGTAGTCCACCAGGAACCCCACCCAGATCAGGGCGAGCAGCGAGATGAGCGTCCCGTAGAGCAGCCGACCCATGTGAGGGTCGAGGACCGTCCACGAGTACGCGACCAGGAAGACGACGCTCGCCACGACGCCCGGCCACACCGTGGCTGCCTCCCAGCGCCTACGTTTCGCGTCGTCCGCCATGATCGTCCCGTCAGTCCTTGACCTTCAGCTCGCCCTTGGCGAAGCGGTACGACGCCGCCTGCGCCACCGGCTTCACCACGATCAGGTCGAGGTCCACGTGCCGCGGCAGTTCGAGCGCGTGCACGATCGTCTCGGCGACGTCCTCCGCGGTGAGCGGCTCCGGCACGTCCTCGTAGACGGCGTCGCGGCGAGCCTGGTCGCCGTCGAAGCGGACCAGCGAGAACTCCTCGGTCGCGACCATGCCCGGGGCGACCTCCACCACGCGGATGGGCTCGCCGTTCAGCTCCAGTCGCAGCACCTCGGTGAGGGCGTGCTCGGCGAACTTCGCCGCGTTGTACCCGCCGCCGCCCACGTAGGCGTTGAGGCCCGCGATGGAGGTCAGGTTGAGGATGTCGGCGTGCCCGGTCTCCCGCGCGCCGTCGCGCAGCAGCGGGAGGAGTGCGCTGATCACGCGCTTGGTGCCGATGACGTTGATCTCGTACATCCAGACCCAGTCGTCGACGCTGGAGGCCTCCACCGAGTCGAGCCCCTTGGCGCCGCCCGCGTTGTTGACCAGGGCGTGGATGGGGCCGGTCGCGGCGAGGTGGGCGCGCAGCGCGTCCACGTCCTCCTGGCGGGTCAGGTCGGCGGCGAACACCTCCGCGCCGGTCTCCGCCGCGAGCTCGTCCAGGCGCTCCTGCCGGCGGGCGACGCCGACGACCTCCCAGCCCCGCTCACGGAACAGGCGGACCGTCGCCGCACCGATCCCCGAACTCGCTCCCGTCACGACCACACGTCTGCTGCTCATGCTGCCTATTCTCACGGGTTACGGCATGTTTCGGGCACGTTGCCCGCGCGCGGCCGCGAGTCTAGCGTGTGAGCGACCACCGAACGGTGCCATCCACCCGCAGGACCTCACCCGAACAAGGAGCTCAAGCCATGACCGACGCCGCCGACTGGCAGTTCGAGACCAAGCAGATCCACAGCGGCGCCGCGCCGGACCCCGTGACCAACGCGCGCGCGACCCCGATCTACCAGACGACCTCCTACGTCTTCAACAACGCGCAGCACGCCAAGAACCTGTTCGCGCTCGCGGAGTTCGGAAACATCTACACCCGCATCCAGAACCCGACCCAGGCGGTCGTCGAGGAGCGCGTCGCCGCGCTCGAAGGGGGCACCGGCGCCCTCCTCGTCGCGTCGGGCCAGGCGGCGGAGACCTTCGCGGTGCTGAACATCGCGCAGGCCGGCGACCACATCGTGTCGTCCTCCTCGATCTACGGCGGCACCTACAACCTGTTCAAGTACACGCTCGCCAAGCTCGGCATCGAGACGACGTTCGTGGAGAACCAGGACGACGCCGAGGAGTGGCGCCGCGCTGTCCGCCCGAACACCAAGCTGTTCTTCGCGGAGACCATCGGCAACCCGAAGATCAACATCCTCGACATCGAGCTCGTCGCCGAGGTGGCGCACGAGTCCGGCGTCCCGCTGATCGTGGACAACACGATCGCGACCCCGTACCTGATCCGCCCGTTCGAGCACGGTGCCGACATCATCGTGCACTCGGCCACCAAGTTCCTCGGCGGCCACGGCACGGTCATCGGCGGCGTGGTCGTGGACGGCGGCAGCTTCGAGTGGTCGAAGAACGCCGAGAAGTTCCCCGGCCTGACCCAGCCGGACCCGTCGTACCACGGCGCCGTCTACACGGCAGCGGTCGGCGACGGCCTGGCCTACATCATCAAGGCCCGCGTCCAGCTCCTCCGCGACCTCGGCTCGGCGATCGCGCCCGCGAGCGCGTGGCAGCTCATCCAGGGCATCGAGACGCTCTCGCTGCGCGTCGAGCGGCACACCCAGAACGCGCAGGAGATCGCGGAGTTCCTGGAGGCCCACCCCGACGTCGCCTCGGTCAACTACTCCGGCCTCCCGACCAGCCCGTGGTACGCCGCGGCCAACAAGTACGCCCCGAAGGGCGTGGGCGCGGTGCTGTCGTTCGAGCTCAAAGGCGGCGTGGACGCGGGCGCGGCCCTCGTCGACAGCCTGAAGCTGTTCAGCCACCTCGCCAACATCGGCGACGTGCGCAGCCTGGTCATCCACCCGGCCTCGACCACGCACTCCCAGCTCACCCCGGAGCAGCAGCTCACCGCGGGCGTGACCCCGGGCCTCGTGCGCCTCTCGGTCGGCCTGGAGAACATCGACGACCTGAAGGCCGACCTGTCGGCCGGCCTCGCCGCCGCCCGCGCCGTGGCCGACGCCGCCCGCGTCTAACCCCGGGAACCCCCACCGCCGAGGGGCACGTCGTTGTCGCTTTCCGCCCGAAAAAGCGACAACGACGTGCCCCTCGGTCGTGTGCTCAGGCGCGGGCGAGGGTGACGCACTGGCGCAGGAGGGCGATGGCCTCCCGCGCGTCGGCGGTGACGAAGGCCTGCCGGTCGCCGGCGCGGTCGCGGATGGCGCGGTCCAGCAGGTCCGCGTGCTCGGGCCAGCGCGCGGCGGCGCTGCGGGCGGCGTCGGTCTTCGACACGATGCGCCCGGACTCCATGGTCTCCACCAGCCGGATCGGGCCGAGGGCGAGCCAGCGGACGGTCTCCGACCGCACCGGGTCGCCCGGTTCGCGGTCGGCGAGCTCGGCCTCGGCGCTGTCGCCGACCGGCCCCCAGAAGTCGATGAGGTCGCTGCGCGAGCGGGCCCCCACCCGTGAGGCCGTGTCCGGGTGGCGGTCGGCGGTCGGCGTCCAGATCACGTCGCCGCCGTCCACGACGCCCTGCACGCCGTCCTCCAGCTCCAGCCAGGTCGCCCAGTTCAGCTGGCCGCCGGCGAGGGCGCTGACGAGCACGCCCTCCACCACCTGCGGCGCCGTCTCCACCTGGTCGGGGCCGCGGGCGATCTCCGACTCGGTGAGGTAGACGCCGTCGATGTGCGGCGACGACGCCGCGTGCAGAGGTGCCAGCACCGGGAGGTCGTCGACCGGGTCGCGCGTGACGACGAACACCACGTCGATGTCGCTCATGCCGTCGAACCAGTCGCCGGTCGCCGCGGAGCCGGTCACGACCGCGCGGCTGACCAGGGCCGGCGCCAGGCGGCGCTGTTCGAGCAGGAACACGGTGAGTGCCTCGCCGACCTGCGGCGGTAGTTGAGTGTCCATGATCCCCCTCGTTCGCGAACCTACCCGATCGTTGCCTCCGCGGCGATGGTCGCCGCCTCCGTATCCGCAAACGCCAGGCGCGGCACGAAGAACAGCAGCACGGCCGCCACCAGCGCGCCGAGGCCGCAGATCGTCCAGACCAGCATGTAGCCGAACAGGCTCGCGGCCGTCGCCGTGACGGTCGCCGCTCCCGTGAGCAGCACGACGCCGAAGACGGCGGACGCGAACGAGCCGCCGAGCGTCTTGGTCGTGTTCGTCATCGCGGTGGCGACGCCGGTCTGGCCGCGCGGGGCGGCGGCGGCCGCGGCGGCGGGGAGCGCGCCGACCAGCGCCCCGGAGCCGATGCCCGCGATGGCCATGTTGGTGAACACCTGCCAGGTCTCCAGGTGGAACGGCAGGAACAGCAGGTAGCCGACGGCCACCAGGAAGGAGGCGCCGATCAGCGTCACGCGCGGGCTCAGCCACGACGACACCACAGGGAAGAGCACAGCGCCGACGATCATCGAGATGAGGTACGCGCCGATCAGGATGCTGCGCTGGCCGGCGCTGAGTCCGAGGCCGTAGCCGTTGACCGGGTCGGTGCCGGCGTACGTGCTGAGCGGGGCCTGCGCGCCGAGGAGGCTGATCCCGATCAGGCCGGCGGTGAGCTGCACCGGCCACATGGTGGGCTGCCGCAGCACGCGCAGGTCGATGGCCGGGTCCTTCTGCTTGAGCTCCCAGCGCCCGAACGGGATGAACGCGAGCACGCCGAGGACGATCAGCGCCCAGACCCACCAGGTGCCGACGCCGTTGATCCGCAGGAAGGTCAGCCCGGAGGTGATGAGCAGCAGCGCGAGCGTGAGCAGCACGAAGCCGACCCCGTCCAGCGTCCGGCCGCGCACCGGCTCCGACTCGGGGACGCCGAACAGGATGGCGAAGAACACGAGCGTGACCGCGACGGCGGGGACCATCAGCGTGGTCGTCACGTCCTGGCCGAACGCGTCGAACAGCAGCCCGGCGCCGATCGCGCCGACGATGGCGCCGAGCTCCAGCGCCACCACGAGCAGGCCGGCCGCCCGCCGGGTGCGCGACGCGGCGGTGTTCGTGCGCCGGCCGCGGTCGAAGATGAGCGCGATCTCCAGCGGCAGCCAGACCACGTAGAAGCCCTGCAGCGCGAAGGCGATGAGGTAGGTCGTGAAGTCGTGCGAGAACGCCAGCGCCCAGCTCGACAGCGCGGTGAGCACGGTCGCGACCAGCAGGATCCGCTTGTGCCCGAACATGTCGCCGAGCTTGGCGAGCACCGGCACGACGAGCGCGGAGAGCAGGAGCTGGGCGGCCTCGAACCAGTTGTAGTCGGCGTCGTGGATGCCCAGATGCTTGACGATGTCGGAGATCAGCGGCACGTAGTAGCCCTGCAGGATGCCGCTGGTGAGCTCGACCAGTGCGAGCCAGCCGATCAGCGCGGCGGTCGCGCCGATCGCGGTGGTCGCCCGACGCTGGGCGACCGTCTTCTCCGAAGTCATGCGCGGATGCTAACACCCGCCGTGCCCTTGTACGGTAGAGGCGTGGCCAGCGAACTCGACGATTCAGGTGCAGACGTCCTCGAAGAGACGGAGCGGGAGGTCCTGGGCTGGCTCGAGTTCGGCGACGCCGCCCGTCACCTGGCCGGCGAGGTGGTCGAGTCCGGCTTCGAGCCCGACCTGGTCGTGGCCATCGCGCGCGGCGGCCTCCTGCTCGCCGGCGCCATCTCGTACGCCCTCGGCATCAAGGCCTGCGGCGCCCTCAACGTCGAGTTCTACACCGGCGTCGACACCCGGCTGCCCGAGCCCGTCGTCCTGCCGCCGATGCTCGACTCGTCGGCCCTGGAGTCCAAGCGCGTGCTGCTCGTGGACGACGTCTCCGACTCCGGTCGCACCCTCGCGCTGGTCGTCGACCTGATCGCGGCGTCGGGCGCCGACGTACGCACGGTGTGCCTGTACTCGAAGCCGCGCACGGTGCTGGACCCCGACTTCGTCTGGCGCCGCACGGACCGGTGGATCACCTTCCCGTGGTCCGCGCTGCCGCCGGTGACGGCCTCCACGCACTGAGCATCGTGGCCAAGGCACTGCCAGAGCTCGCCGCCGACGGCTCGATGGACCCCGGCTGGGCGCAGGCGCTCGCCCCGGTCGCCGACCGCATCGCGGGGATGGGCGACTTCCTGCGCGCCGAGGTCGCGGCGGGGAGGCCCTACCTGCCCGCCGGCGAGAACGTGCTGCGGGCGTTCCGGGCGCCCTACGCCGACGTACGCGTGCTGATCGTCGGCCAGGACCCCTACCCGACACCGGGCCACCCGATCGGCCTGTCCTTCGCGGTGGAGCGGCACGTCAGGCCGATCCCGCGCAGCCTCCAGAACATCTACCGCGAGCTGCGCGACGACCTCGGCGTCGTGCCGCCGCCGCACGGCGACCTGAGCGCGTGGGCGGGGAACGGCGTGATGCTGCTCAACAGGGTGCTCACGGTGCGCCCGGGGGAGCCGGCCTCCCACCGCGGCAAGGGATGGGAGGCCGTCACCGAGCACGCGATCCGCGCCCTCGTCGCGCGCGGCCGGCCGTTCGTCAGCATCCTGTGGGGCAGGGACGCGTCCACGCTGAAGCCGATGCTCGGCGGCAACCCGGTGATCGAGTCGCCGCATCCCAGCCCGCTCTCCGCCTCCCGCGGCTTCTTCGGCTCCCGGCCGTTCTCGCGGGCGAACGCGCTCCTGGAGAAGGCGGGGGAGAAGCCGGTGGACTGGTCGCTGGAACCGTAACCCCGGCGAAACGCGCGACGACGTACCCTGGAACGGTGCTGGAAGAGGAATACGAGACGCGCCGCGTGCTGCCACGACACCTGCGCAAGCCGGAGCCGACGGAGGCGCCGTTCGACTACGCGATCCGCGAGGCCCGCCCCGAGGACATGCCCGACGTGCGCGAGATCTACAACCACTACGTCGCCAACAGCACCGTGACGTTCGACGAGGACGCCATGACGCTGAAGGAGTGGAAGAGCAAGTACGCGTATCTGAAGAAGCTCGGGATGCCGTTCATCGTCGCCGAGTCGCCGAGCGGACAGATCCTCGGCTACGCGCTCGTCTCGCCGTGGAAGCAGAAGCGCGCCTACCGCTTCACGGTCGAGAACTCGATCTACCTGGGCGCGGCCTCCACCGGCAAGGGCCTCGGCCCCATCCTGATGCAGGAGCTGATCGACCGCTCGAAGGCTGCGGGCCTGAAGGAGATGATCGCGGTCATCGCCGACAAGGGCGCGGAGGCCTCGATCAAGATGCACGAGAACTTCGGCTTCACGGAGATCGGGCGGATGGGGCGCGTCGGGTACAAGTTCGAGCGCTGGCTGGGGACGGTGCTGATGCAGAAATCGCTCAAGTAGGCGTCTCTCGCCACTAGGGTGTCGTTCGTGACCACCGCCACCCCGCACCCCGGCGAGGTCGCCTCCGCCGCCCCGGCGACGCCCGCGAACCTCCCGCTGCGCAGACGCCCGTTCGACATCTTCTTCGTCGTGATGTTCTCGCTGTTCAGTCTGACCTGCGTCATCAGCGACGCCATCCCGACGCTCGGGATCCCGCAGACGGCGACGACGACCAACATCCTCGCGCAGTGGAACTACACCTACTCGTCCCAGTACGACCCGCTGTACCAGCACGAGGCGCTGTGGTTGCGGTTCATCACGGGCACGAGCGCGTTCGTGTACCTGCCGTTCTACATCCTGCTGATCGTGTGCCTGGTCAAAGGCTTCAACTGGATCCAGCTCTTCTGCGTGATCTACGCGACCATGATCATCAGCCTCACCGCCATCCCGATCTTCGGCGTGGAGTTCTTCGGGCCGGTGGGGGAGCGCACGCCGAACCCGGTCGTCTTCCTGCTGTACAACGGGCCGTACGTGCTGGTGCCGTTGCTGCTGCTCATCCGGATGCGCAAGCCGATGCCGTTCACCAGGAGGTTCTGAGATGCCGCTGCTGGAAGACCTGTCCGTCTACGAGGACGGCGAGACGTTCACCGTCTACGACCACTCCTACGAGGACGAGGACGCAGAGCCCGGCCGCGGGAGGCCGCTCGGCACCGTCACGCGCACCGCGGACGGCGGCTACCTCCCGGACGGGCCGGGCGCGATCTTCCCGTGGGTGTCGCCCGCTCGCACCATCGACGACGCACTCGCGGCGTTCGTCGGCTGATGGCGGACGCGGCACCGGTGCGGCAGCTCCGCATCGTGGTGGAGGCCGAGGACTACGACGAGGCGCTGGCGTTCTTCCGCGACGTCCTCGGGCTCCCCGAGGAGGCGAGCTACTCCGGCGACGGCGGCGCGCAGGTCGCCATCCTCGACGCGGGACGGGCGACGCTGGAGCTGGCGAACCCCGCGCAGAAGGCGATGATCGACGACGTGGAGGTCGGCCGCCCGGTGGCGCCGCGCATCCGGTTGGCCTTCGAGGTCGACGACGGGCGCACCGTCACGGCGCGGCTGGTGGAGGGCGGCGCCGAGCTGATCGCGCCGCCGACCGTGACGCCGTGGAACTCGCTGAACTCGCGCCTCGCCACGCCCGCCGATCTCCAGGTGACGGTGTTCCAGGAGCTCGGCGAGGACGGCGTATAACGATTCGGGCATACGCGGCGATGCGGTGTCTCGTACGGCCCTAGGATTCGATCACACGGGCGCCCGGCCAGACGGTGCGCCGATGGACGAGTCGGGGGATTCGATGAAGGTGGTTCTGCGCGCCTCCACTGCGCTTCGTGCATCAGGGGCGGCACTGCTGGCGGTCACGCTGCTCACCTCGTGCGCCGCGCCCAGCCCGGCCGGGCCGACCCCGCCCGCCCCATCCAGCACGCCCACGCCGACGGCGACCGTCGCGTCGGTGCCCAGCCTTCGGGTGGCGACGACGTGCGACGCCCTGCTTCCGGCCGCGTCGGCGAAAGCAGCGGCCGGCGCAGGAGTGCAACTTCGGGAGTGGGCGCCCGACACCCGTAACCCGGTGCTGTACGCGGACCTGCGAGCAGGGGCGCTCGCCTGCGAGTACCGCGGGGAGCTTGCGGCCGGTTCGACCTGGCTCGCCCCTGACGTGTTCGTCGGAGTGCTGCCGACTCTCGGTGCGAACGACCACTTCGGCGTCTTCGCGAACATCGCGGGGGTGACCGTCGACGGCGACCACTACTTCGGCTGCCCGCTCTATGCCGGCTCGACCCCTACGAGTTGCGCGTTCGGCGCCATCGTGGGCGACTACCAGGTGATCGGCTCCGTGATGCTCCCCGATCGCACCACGCTCGACCAGGACGCCGTCCGCAAGGTCTTCGACGATGCGACCGCGGTCGTCGGCCGCCTGGGCGCGCCCGCGCCGCTGTGGCAGCCGGCGGGCGGGAGCCTGCGCGGCGTCACCTCGTCGGATGGCTTCCTCCCGCTGGAACGCATCGCCGCCGTTCTCGGTGTCTCCTCGGTGACCTCGCCGAAGTCTGAGGGCGGCGAGTACACGACCACCCGGCTCGCCTCCGCCCAGCTCAGCGGCGCCTACTGGTCGGACTTCAGCGACGAGAGCGGCAAGGCCGGCGTCGCCATCTCCGTGCTACCCGGGGGTGCGAGCTACTACGACGACATGAAGCGCACGCCCGTGCCGGGCACGAGCGATGTGCAGGCCGTCCCCGGGCTCGGCGACGACGCCTCCTTCGCGACGTTCCGGCTCGCCATGCCGGGCGGGCCGGGCGACCCCGTCCCGTACCTGGACGTGAAGGTGAAGAACAGTTGGCTGCAGCTCTCCGGCGCGTCGCCCGCCGTGCTCGAACAGCTCGCGCGGGAGGTCATCGCGAACCTGTCCTGAGTCGGCTATGAGTCTGCTGCGGATCGGGTCGCCGGGTTCGGCGCCGACCTAGGCTGACGTCGACGACATCGTCGGACGGCCCGCGTGGCGGGTCGGCCGAGTGAGGCCGATGGCACAAATCGTGGCCGGGAGCGGGGCTCCCGGCCACGTCCATGTCCGGCGCTCGTCCGCTGCACGGCGTCGCAAAATGCATGCATTTTGTCGAGGGCATAGCGTGGACCCGTGGAACTCCATGAGATGACGGCGCTGGCGTTGTGGCAGGAACTGCAGGCGGGACGGGTGTCGCCGCGGGAGCTGGCCTCCCACTACCTCGACCGCATCGAGCGGCTGAACCCGCAGCTCGGCGCGTTCGTGACGGTCACCCGTGAGCGCGCGCTGGAGCGGGCCGACGAGGTCTCCAAGCGCGTGCCGAAGACGGCGCCCCTGTGGGGCCTGCCGTCGGGGGACAAGGACCTCTGGCTGCGCGCGGGCGTACCCGCGGGCTTCGGCTCGCGGGTGATGGCGGGCTTCGTCCCCGACACCTCCGACGAGATCGTGGAGACCCTGGACGCGGCGGGCGCCGTGAGCCTCGGCAAGACCAACGCGCCCGAGTTCGGCCTCCCGGCCTACACGGAGTCGCTCGCGGCGCCGCCCGCCCGCAACCCGTGGAATCCCGACCTCGGCGCCGGCGGGTCGAGCGGAGGGGCGGCCGTCGCGGTGGCGAGCGGGATGCTGCCGTTCGCGCCCGGCTCCGACGGCGGAGGGTCGGTGCGCATCCCGGCCGCCGCCTGCGGGCTGGTCGGGCTCAAGCCGTCGCGCGGGCTGGTGCCGGCCGGCAGCGGCATCGAGTCCTTGGCCGGCCTGGTCGTGGCCGGCCCGCTGGCGCGCACCACGGCGGACGCGGCGCTGCTGCTCGACGGGATGATCGCCAAGGTCGGCGGCCGGATCGACCACCACTACACGCTGCGCGCGCCCTACGACGACGACGGACCCTTCCTCGGCACGGCGATCCGCGGGGAGGGGCGGTTCCAGCTCGGCGTGATGACGACCTCCGCGTGGGACGACGCCTACGACATCGTGGTCTCGCCGGAGGCCAGGTCGGCGCTCGGCGGGGCGATCGAGGCGTTCGCGGCGATGGGTCACGGCGTCGAGGAGACCGCGCTCCAGCCCGACCCGACCTACGCGCCGGCGTTCCGGACGATCTGGCAGGCGGGCGCCGCGCGCATCCCCGCCGAAGGGGAGGCGCTCGCTCTGCTGGAGCCGCTGACGGCGTGGCTCGTGCAGCGCGGCCGGAGCATCCTCGCCCGCGAGCTGAGCGAGGCGCTGACTGCGCTGACCGCGTACGAGCGCTCGTTCATCCGGCAGCTCGCGTCGTTCGACGCGGTGCTGACGCCGGCGCTCGCGCTCACACCGCGCCCGGTCGGCTGGTACGACCAGGAGGATGGCGAACGCAACTTCGAGCAGCAGGTGCTCTACACCCCGTTCACCTCGATGCTCAACGTCACGGGCCTCCCCGCGATCGTCCTGCCCGTCGCGCAGACGGAGGACGGCCTCCCGATGGGCGTGCAGCTCATCGGCCGCCCCGGCGGGGAGCGCACCCTCCTCTCCCTCGCCGCCCAGCTCGAACGCCGCCTCCACTGGGAGACCCGCCACCCACCCCTCTGGTGACGCCCGCCCCACACGCGGCCAACGGAGGAGATCGGCCCCACCGCAGCCCCGATCTCCTCCGCTGACTGCTCCGCAGCGGCGCGTCGCACCCGTTCTCCTCCGTTGTCGACGCCGGTTCGGGAGGGCTACCCTGCCCGTGTGGACGATGCGTTCCGCCCGGTGCTCGGCGAGGCCGCCGTGCTCGCGGGGCGATGGCTGGACGGCGTGCGCGACGGGGCCATCCCGCCGGCCGCCGACGTCGAGGCGGTGAAGGATGCGCTGGGCCGGCGGCTGCCCGAGCGCGGCCCGGCGGCCACGGAGGTGCTGCGCCAGCTCGCGGCCGCCGTCGAGCCGGGACTGATGCGGATGCACTCGCCGCGCTTCCACGGCTGGGTCATCGGCGGCGCGCAGCCCGTCGCCCTCGGCGCCGACTGGCTGGTCGCCGCCTGGGACCAGAACACCGCCCTCCGCGCCGTCACCCCCGGCGTGATCGCGGCCGAGGAGCTCGCCGCCGAGTGGATGCTCGACCTCCTCGGCCTGCCCGCCGAAGCGGAGGTCGGCTACGTCACCGGCGCGACCGTTGCGAACCTCGTCGGCCTGATCTGCGGCCGCGACGAGACGCTGCGGCGCGCCGGCTGGGACGCGCGGGCGGACGGCCTGGCCGGAGGCCCGCGGGTGCGCCTGTTGGTCGGAGCCGAGCGCCACGGCTCGGTCGACAGCGCCGCGATGCTCGCCGGACTCGGCGCCGGACGCCCCGTCGCCGCCGACGACCAGGGCCGCATCCGCGTGGACGCGCTCCGGGAGGCGCTCGCCGAGGGGGACGGCCCCGCGGTCGTCTGCCTCCAGGCCGGCAACGTCCACTCCGGCGCGTTCGACCCGCTGGCGGACGCGATCGAGGTCGCGCACGAGGCGGGCGCATGGGTGCACGTGGACGGCGCGTTCGGGCTGTGGGCCGCGGCGGCGCCCGGCCTCCGGCACCTCACCGACGGGATGGCGGCCGCCGACTCCTGGGCGACCGACGCGCACAAGACGCTCAACGTCCCGTACGACAGCGGCGTCGCGATCGTCGCGCACCCGGAGGTGCTGCACGCCTCGATGGCGCAGCACGCGGCCTACCTCGCGGCGATGTCCGGCGCATCCGATCCCGAGGACCGGGTCCCGGAGCTCAGCCGCCGCGCGCGCGGGGTGCCGGTGTACGCGACGCTGGCCCAGCTCGGCCGGGAGGGCGTCGCCGACCTCGTCCAGGGCCTCGCCGACGCGGCCACGACGATCGCGGAGGGCCTCGCGACCGTCCCCGGGGCGCGCGTGCTCAACGACGTCGTCTACACGCAGGTCTGCGCCACGTTCGGCGACGACGAGCGCACGCGGAGGGTGGGGGAAGCGCTGCGGCTGGGCGGGGTCGCGCTGGCGTCGCCGTCCGAGTGGCACGGGAGGGCTGTGCTGCGGTTCTCGGTCAGCAACTGGCTTACGGACCGGGTGGAGGTCGGGCGCACGCTGGACGCGGTGCGGCAGGCGGTGGCGAGCGCGTAGGGCTGCTTACCGCCCCGCCGCGTACCCCTGCATCCCGCGCGGATTCGCCGCCGCGCTCAGCACGCCCGTCGCCGGCTCCCTCCCCACCGACGACAGCCGCCCGAGCGTCCACGCGCCGGCGCGCGTCACGACGTGCCCGCGCGCCTCCAGCCCGGCGATGACCTCCTCGCCGAGCCGCGACTCCACGACGGCGCCGGCCGGGACCCAGGTGCGCGGCCAGAACGACTCCGCCAGCGACGTGGTGTGCAGCGCGGGCGCGTCGATCGCCTGCTGGGGCGTGTAGCCGCCGACCAGCGTGCGCAGCAGGTAGAGCAGCTGCCACTGGTCCTGCTGGTCGCCGCCGGGCGAGCCGAGCGCGGTCACCGGCACCCCGTCGCGCAGCACGAGCGTGGGCGTGAGCGTCGTCCGCGGTCGCTTCCCTGGCTGGAGGGTCGAGGCCGAGCCCTCCTCCAGCCAGGTCATCTGCAGGCGGGTGCCGAGGCAGAAGCCGAGCGCCGGGATGGTCGGCGACGACTGCAGCCAGCCGCCGGACGGTGTCGCCGAGACGACGTTGCCCCAGCGGTCCACGACGTCGATGTGGCAGGTGTCGCCGCGGGTGGTCCCGTCGCGCGCGACGGTCGGCTCGCCGACGCCGGCGATGGCCTCCGCGAGCGGCGGCTCGTACGCGGTGCGCAGCGGCGGGAGGAACGGCTCGGCGCCGGCCACACGTCCGGGGCGGAACTCGGCGGAGGCACGATCGCCGATCAGGGCGCGACGCGCGGCGATGTAGCCCGGCGCCAGCAGCTCCGCCACTGGCACACGCGCGTCGCCGAAGTAGGCGTCGCGGTCGGCGTACGCGAGCTTCTGCGCCTCCAGGATCGTGTGCGCGCCCAGCTCCGTTGACGGATCGAGGCGCTCGTCCTCGAAGCCGTCCAGGATGGCCAGCGTCTCCAGCAGTGCGGGGCCCTGGCCCCAGGCGCCGGTCTTCGCGATCGTGTGCCCGCGGAACTCCAGCGTCGTCGCCGGCTCGTACCCGGCGCGGAACGCGGCGAAGTCGGACTCCGCGATCACGCCCGCGTGGTCGGTGCCGGGGGAGTGCCGGTGCGGGATGCGCGCGAACGCGGACGCCTCCCGCGCGACCAGGCCGGTCGCCCACTCGGTGCGGGCGGCCTCCACCCGCTCCTCGCGGCTGGACCCGGTGTCGCCCGCCGCGATCAGCCCGCGCAGGACGCGCGCGTACGCCGGGTTGCGGATCAGCTCGCCGGCCTCCGGGACGCGCCCGCCCGGCATCCACAGCTCGGCCGAGCTCGGCCAGTGCTCGGCGAACAGCCCGGAGACGGTCCGGATCGTCGTGCACACCCGCTCCAGCACGGGATGCCCGTCCTCGGCGTAGCCGATCGCGAACGCGAGGACGTCGGCCAGCTCCCAGGTGCCGTGGTCCTTCAGCAGCAGCAGCCAGGCGTCGACCGCGCCGGGCACCGCCGCGGCGAGGGCGCCGGCGCCGGGGACGAGCTCCAGTCCCTCGGCCAGGTAGTGCTCGCGCGTCGCGCCCGCCGGCGCCGGACCCTGCCCGGCGAGCACGACGGGGGTCGGGTCCTCCGCCGTGGCGAACAGCGCCACCAGGTCCCCGCCCGGCCCGTTGAGGTGCGGCTCCACCACGTGCAGCACGAACGCGCCGGCGACCGCGGCGTCGAACGCGTTGCCGCCGCGCTCCAGGACGGCCTGCGCGCTCGCCGTCGCCAGCCAGTGCGTGGAGGCGGTCATGCCGAACGTGCCGGTCAGGGTCGGGCGGGAGGTGACGGCGGGGGGAGGCGTGAACGTCATGGACTCCATCCTGCACCGCTGCCGTCCGGCACCGGGCGCGGACCGTCTCGAATAGGGTGGACCTCCGTGTCCGTCACTCACCGCCTGGGCCGCGCCGACGCCGATCGGCTGCACCTGGCCCTCATGCTCGCCCTCACGTTCTCGACCGGCGTCGTCGACGCCACTGGCTACCTCGGCCTCGACCGGGTCTTCACCGGCAACATGACCGGCAACGTCGTGCTGCTCGGGATGGCGCTGACCGGGACCACGAACCTCCCGATCCTCCGCCCGCTGCTCGCGCTCGGGGCGTTCCTCGCTGGCGCCGTGGTCGGCAGCAGGCTCGTCCGCCGCGACGACGGCTGGTCGGGCCGCGTGACAGCGACGCTCTGGGTGATCGCCGGCCTGCTGACCGCGATCGCCGTGCTGCTGGCGTTCGCCCTGCACCTCGACCCGGAGCTGGTGGGGACCATCGCCACCTCGGCGCTGGGCTTCGCGATGGGGATGCAGGCCGCGCTCGCCCGCCGCGTCAAGGTCGCCGACGTCACCACCGTGGTCGTGACCTCCACGCTGACCGGCCTCGCCGCCGACAGCCGCCTCGCCGGCGGGAACGGCTCGTTCTGGGTGCGCCGCGCGCTCGCCGTGCTGCTGATCACCGCAGGCGCGGCGGCCGGCGCGCTCGCGCTGCTCGTGCACGTGTCGCTGGGAGTCCTGGTCTCGGCCGCGATCACGATCGCGGTCGCCTCCCTCGGCCACACTGGCCACCGCGCCCGCAGCGCCGCCGACACCGCAGCCTGACCCGCAGCCACCGGAGGACTCCCGGCCCGCCACGCCGCACCATGTCGGCCACCGGAGGACTCCGGCCCGCCTCAGCCCCGCATCTCCTCCGTTCGCAACACGCGCGCGCGTCGGTAACGGAGGAGATCCGGGGCTCCGGGGCTGGGATGTCCTCCGTTAGCCGACATCGGCGGCCTTCGGGAGGTGGATCTCCTCCGTTGGCGACGCCCGGCGGCTCAGTCCAGCAGCCGCCGCAGCGCCGCCGGCGCCCGGTTGCGCCAGGCGTCGGTGACCAGCTCGCGCAGCAGCCCCGGCTCGATGTCGCTGAAGTCGACGTGCGCCGACGACAGCCGGCCCGCGTACCACTGCTCCGAGCAATGCTCCGGCCACGCCGCCGCGGCCTCCCGGATGCCGGCCTCGCCGAGCATCAGGTTGACCGTCAGGGTCTCCGGGTCGAGCATCGTGGCGAAGCGCGCACCCCGCACGCGGAACGCCGGGAGGCCGCCGTGCTCGTACTCCTCGACCTCCGGGAGGCCGAGGGCCAGCGCGTGCACGGCGGAGGTGTCCATCGGGCTCAGTTCACCGGGCCGGTGTACTTCTCGCCCGGCCCCTTGCCGATCTCGTCCGGGAACGGCGACGCCTCACGGAACGCGAGCTGCAGCGAGCGGAGGCCGTCGCGCAGGCTGCGCGCGTGCTGGTCGCCGAGGTGCGCGGCGCTCGCCGTCACCAGCCCGGCGAGGGCGTCGATCAGCTTGCGGGCCTCGTCCAGGTCTGTCTGGTGCTCTGGGTCGTCCGCCAGCCCGACCTTCACCGCGGCGGCGCTCATCAGGTGCACGGCGGTGGTGGTGATGACCTCGACCGCGGGCACCTCGGCGATGTCGCGCGTGGCGCCGGCAATGGCCTCGTCCTCGTGCGTGTGACCGTCTTGGATGGGGGATGTGTCGCTCACTGCATTCCTCTGTTAGAATCGTTCGGGCTCCGGGGCATCTGCCTCGGGACGAAAGTGGAGATTCCTCCCACCCGCGCTTGACCGCTTTACAGGTTACCGGGTCGTTGCACTCCGCCGACGTGCGTCAGCACGGAGGTAGCCAGGGTGCTGCACCAGCCCCGCGAGACGATCCTTCGGGAGAATCGGGCGGGGCTGCGCTGGTGCGTGGAATCCTCACTTTCTCCGAACCGTCGAAAGACGGCCCGAGCACTCGAAGCATCGCTCATCAGAGGAGACTGACATCAGCGAACCCCGTACGAATGACCGTATCCGCGTCCCCGAAGTTCGACTCGTCGGCCCCAGCGGAGAGCAGGTCGGCGTCGTCAAGATCGAGGTCGCCATCCGACTCGCGCAGGAGGCGGATCTCGACCTGGTCGAGGTCGCGCCCAATTCCAAGCCGCCGGTCGCGAAGATCATGGACTACGGCAAGTTCAAGTACGAGGCTGCGCAGAAGGCCAAGGAGGCCCGGCGCAACCAGGCGAACACCATCCTCAAAGAGGTGCGGTTCCGCCTCAAGATCGACAAGCACGACTACGAGACCAAGCGCAAGCGCGCCGAGGGCTTCCTGAAGGCCGGCGACAAGGTCAAGGCCATGATCCTGTTCCGCGGCCGCGAGCAGTCGCGTCCCGAGCAGGGCGTCCGCCTCCTGCAGCGCTTCGCCGAGGACGTCGCCGAGTTCGGCCAGGTCGAGTCCAACCCGACCATCGACGGCCGCAACATGGTGATGATCATCAGCCCGCTCAAGAACAAGTCCGAGGCCAAGGCCGAGGCCAACGCACAACGTGCCGCTTCCAAGGCGCGCGCCCAGGGGCGCGACCAGGACGCGGTTGCTGAGACAGCCGACGCTGCTCAGTCCGAAGAGAGTTCGCCCGCCCAGGCGACGAACGAGGAGAAGTAATGCCCAAGCAGAAGTCCCACTCCGGCGCCAAGAAGCGCTTCAAGATCACCGGCACCGGCAAGGTCATGAAGCAGCAGGCCGGTATGCGCCACAACCTGGAGCTCAAGTCCAGCCGCCGCACCCGCCGGCTGAACCAGGACCAGGTCGTCCCCGAGGTGGATGCCAAGGTCATCCGCCGGATGATCGGCAAGTAGAGCTCCTCCCCGACACGCACGTAAGGAAAATCGACTAATGGCAAGAGTGAAGAGGGCTGTCAACGCCCACAAGAAGCGTCGGGTCATCCTCGAGCGCGCCGAGGGCTACCGCGGTCAGCGGTCGCGCCTCTACCGCAAGGCGAAGGAGCAGGTCACCCACTCGCTCGTCTACGCGTACCGTGACCGCCGCCAGAAGAAGGGCGACTTCCGCCGCCTCTGGATCCAGCGGATCAACGCTGCGAGCCGCGCAAACGGCCTCACCTACAACCGCCTCATCCAGGGCCTGGGCCTGGCGGGCGTCGAGGTCGACCGTCGCATCCTCGCCGAGCTGGCCGTGAACGAGCCCGCGACCTTCGCCGCGCTCGTCGAGACCGCGAAGAAGGCCCTCCCGGCCGACACCTCGGCCCCGAAGGCCGCCGCGTAAGCAGCGCACCCCCGTACGAACGGCCCGGCCGACCTCGCGTCGACCGGGCCGTTCGGCGTTCCACGCCGATAGGCTGTGCGCATGCTTGACAACCCGCGCTCCCCGCGCGTCCGCGCCGTTGCGAAGCTGGCGAAGCGTCCCGCCCGCGCCGAGACCGGGCTGTTCCTCCTCGAGGGCCCCCAGGCCGTCTCGGAGGCGCTCACCTACCGTCCCGAGCTGGTGGTCGAGCTGTACGCGACGCCGACCGCCCTGGAGCGTTACCAGGACATCGCACAGACAGCCGTGGAGGCCGGCGTCGATGTCGAGTTCGTCACCGAGCACGTGCTCGACACGATGGCCGACACGGTCACGCCGCAGGGCTTCGTCGCCGTCTGCCGCCAGTTCCCGACCTCCGTCCGCGACATCTTCGCCGACGAGCCGCGGCTCGTGGCGATCCTGGAGGAGGTGCGCGACCCCGGCAACGCGGGCACGATCATCCGCGCCGCCGACTCCGCGGGCGCCGACGCCATCGTGCTGACCGGCCGCACCGTCGACCTCTACAACCCCAAGGTGGTCCGCTCCACGACCGGGTCGCTGTTCCACGTCCCCGTCGCGGTCGGCGCCGACCTTGCGGACGTCGTCGGGCGCGCGCACAGCGCCGGACTCCAGGTCCTCGCCGCGGACATCAAGGGGGAGGACCTCCTCGCCGCCCGCCAGGAGGGCCAGCTCGCGCGGCCGACCGCGTGGGTGTTCGGCAACGAGGCCCACGGGCTCGCCGACGACCTGCTGGGGCTGGTGGACCGCGCGGTGACGGTGCCGATCTACGGCCGCGCCGAGTCGATGAACCTCGCGACGGCGGCGTCGGTCTGCCTGTACGAATCGGCCTTCGCGCAGCGCTCCGAGTGATTAATAAGCCTTGCGTTATATAACGCAGACTTGATAGATTATCCGCATGGACGGTCTGGAGGCGGTGGGCGACCCCGTGCGGCGGCGCTTCGTGGAGCTGCTCGCGCGCGGTGAGCGCACGGCCGGCGAGCTCGCGACGCTCGCCGCCGAGGAGTTCGGGATCACGCAGCCGGCGGCCTCCCGGCACCTGCGGGTGCTGCGGGAGTCGGGCGTGGTGGCCTCCCGGGTGGACGGCCAGCGGCGCGTCTACGCACTGGAGCCGACCGGGCTGGAGGCGGCCGCGGCGTGGTTCGAGGGGCTCGCTGCGTTCTGGGAGCAGCGCCTGGACGCGCTCGGCACCGAGCTCGTACGCGGACGCAGAACCAGCCACACTCACCACCGCACAGGAAAGGCCGCCTCATGACACTCTGGGGAGAGCTCGCCCTCGACGGCCCGCGCCGCTCGGTGACGGTCGAACGCGAGTACCCCGCAACCGCCGCCGAACTCTGGGCGGCGCTCACCGAGCCCGAGCGGCTGGCCCGCTGGATCGGGCGCTACGAGGAGACCGCCGACGGCTTCCGGCTCGCGATGGGCGGCCCAGACGCGGACGCCGTGGTCGACGGCCGCGTGCTCGCCTGCGATCCGGAGCGGCGCCTCCTCATCACCTGGCGCTTCAGCGGCGCCGGCCAGGTGGAGGCGCCGACCGAGCTGGAGGCCGTCATCCGGCCCGCGGGGGAGGGCCGCGTCCTCCTCACCCTGACCCACCGGCGCGTGCAGGCGGTCACCGCCTCCGTGTACGGGGCGGGCTGGCAGGACGTCCTCACCCACCTGGCCCGCGAGCTCGGCGCGGAAGCGTCGCCGCAGGAGCACGACGGCTACCTCGGCGAGGCCGCCGACCCGGCCGCGTTCGACGCCGCGCTGGACGAGTACCGCAGCGAGGAGGCGGCGCTCGTGCGGGCGACGATGACCCGCGAGGGCGACCGGTCCGCCGTCTGGTTGCAGCGGCTCCTCGACGCGCCCGTGGACGAGGTGTGGGACGCCCTGACGTTGCCCGACCGCGTGGGCCGCTGGCTGTGGCCGGTCGTGGAGTGGCCGGACGACCCGGTCCGCGAGCGCCGGCTGCGCGTCGGCGACGTGATGCGGCTCGGCGACGAGAACATCGAGGGCGCCATCCAGGAGCTGGAGGTGCTCGACCTCCAGGAGCGCGCTCACCTGCGCTTCAGCTGGGGCGACGCCGCGGTGAGCATTCGCCTGGCGGAGACGGCCGACGGCACGCTGCTGTCGCTGGAGCAAGACGGAGTGAAGGACATCTTCGGCGCCGGGCGGCTGCGCTCGGCGCCCGACTTCGCGGCGGGCTGGCACCAGCTGATCGACCAGCTGACACTCGTGCTCGCCGGGCTGACCGTCCCGGCTCCCGACCGGCTGTGGGAGGCCGCGTACCTGGTCTACTCGGCGGAGTAACGCCTCATCTCCGCCGACTAGACTGGGGAACCGTGTCCGAAACCACAGAAATCACCGAGGAGTCCGTCGACGCGGCCGTCGCCGCAGCGCTCAGCGCGATCGACGCCGCCGGCACCTCGGACGCGCTGAAGGCCGTCCGCCACGACCACACCGCCGAGGGCTCCCCGCTCGCCCGGCTGAACGCCGCCATCCGCTCGCTCCCGGGCGACCAGAAGGCCGCGGCCGGCAAGCTGGTCGGCGGCGCCCGCGCCCGCGTGAGCCAGGCGTTCGCCGCGAAGGAGGCCGTGATCGCGGCCGAGGAGGACGCCGCCCGGCTCGCCGCCGAGGCCGTGGACGTCACCGCCCTCCCGACCCGCTGGACGCCCGGCGCCCGGCACCCGCTGAGCCTCCTCCAGGAGCGCATCGCCGACATCTTCGTCGGCATGGGCTGGGAGGTCGCGGAGGGCCCGGAGCTGGAGAGCGAGTGGTACAACTTCGACGCGCTCAACTTCGACGCCGACCACCCGGCGCGCGCGATGCAGGACACCTTCTTCGTCGAGCCCACCAGCGCGCACCTCGTGCTGCGCACGCACACCTCCCCGGTGCAGCTGCGCGCCCTCCTCGGCAACGAGCTGCCGGTCTACCGCATCGCGCCGGGCCGGGTGTTCCGCACCGACGAGTTCGACGCGACGCACCTGCCGGTTTTCACCCAGACCGAGGGCATCGCCGTCGACAAGGGCCTGACGATGGGGCACCTGCGCGGCACGCTCGACCACTTCGCCAAGACGCTGTTCGGCGAGGGCGCGCGTGTGCGGCTGCGGCCCAACTACTTCCCGTTCACCGAGCCGAGCGCCGAGCTCGACCTCTGGCACCCGACCTTCAAGGGCGGCGCCCGCTGGATCGAGTGGGGCGGCTGCGGCATGGTGAACCCGAACGTGCTCCGTTCGGCGGGCATCGACCCGGAGGTCTACTCCGGCTTCGCGTTCGGGATGGGCGTCGAGCGGGCGCTGATGTTCCGCAACGACGTCAAAGACATGCGTGACATGGCCGAGGGCGATGTCCGGTTCTCCCAGCAGTTCGGAATGGTGGTCTGATGCGCGTCCCCCTGAGTTGGCTCGGCGAGTACGTCGACCTCGAGCCGGGCACCACGGCCGAGGAGGTCCACGCCGCCCTCGTGTCCGTCGGGCTGGAGGAGGAGGACGTCCACACCTTCGAGATCAGCGGCCCCGTGGTCGTCGGCCAGGTGCTGGACTTCGTGGAGGAGCCGCAGAGCAACGGCAAGACCATCCGCTGGTGCCAGGTCCGGGTCGCGCCGGATGGCCAGAAGGCGGCCGACGGCGGCGAGGCCGTGCACGGGATCGTCTGCGGCGCCCGCAACTTCTTCGTCGGCGACAAGGTCGTGGTGACCCTTCCTGGCTCGACCCTGCCCGGACCGTTCCCGATCGCCGCGCGCAAGACCTACGGCCACGTCTCGGACGGCATGATCGCCTCCGCGCGCGAGCTCGGCCTCGGCGACGACCACGAGGGCATCCTCCGCCTGTCGACCCTGGGCCTCGACCCGGAGGTCGGCACGGACGCCATCTCGCTGCTCGGCCTGGACGACACCGCCGTGGAGGTCAACGTCACCCCCGACCGCGGCTACGCGTTCTCGATCCGCGGCATTGCCCGCGAGTACTCGCACGCGACCGGCGCGGCCTTCCGCGACCCGGCCGACGCGGTGCGCGTGCACTCGACCGGCGCGCACGCGCACGGGTTCAGCGTGACGATCGACGACCGCGCGCCCATCCGCGGGCGCGTCGGCGCGACGGTGTTCGTGACGCGCGTGGTCCGCGACGTGGACGGCAGCCGCCCGACGCCGCCGTGGATGGTGGCCCGGCTCAAGCTCGCCGGCATCCGCTCCATCTCGCTCATCGTGGACATCACCAACTACGTGATGCTGGAGCTCGGCCAGCCCATCCACGGCTACGACCTGGACAAGCTCACCGGCGGCATCGTCGTGCGCCGTGCCCACCCGGGCGAGACGCTCGTGACCCTGGACGACCAGACCCGCGTGCTCGACCCTGAGGACCTCCTGATCACCGACGAGTCCGGCGCGATCGGCCTGGCCGGTGTGATGGGCGGCGCGTCCACCGAGATCGGCGCGGGCACGAGCAACGTGCTGGTGGAGGCCGCCAACTTCGACCCGGTGTCGATCGCGCGCACCGCGCGCCGGCACAAGCTGCCGAGCGAGGCGTCCAAGCGCTTCGAGCGCGGCGTCGACCCGCGCGTCGCGGTCGCCGCTGCGGCGCGCGTCGTGCAGCTCCTGGAGCAGCTCGCCGGCGGCCACGCGGACGAGCTCGGCTCGCTGCTCGACACGGCGGGGGAGGCCGAGGCGATCCGCCTGCCGAACGACTACATCCCGAACCTGATCGGCGTGGAGTTCACCGACGACGAGGTGCGCGGCGCGCTCGCGGAGATCGGCGGCACCGTGTCCGGCGACGCAGATGGCCTGCTGGTCGTGCCGCCGAGCTGGCGCCCCGACCTGCGCGACAAGTCCGACCTGGCCGAGGAGGTCGCCCGCATCGTCGGGTTCGACCGCATCCCTTCCGTGCTGCCCGTCGCGCCTCCCGGCCGCGGCCTGTCGCGCGCCCAGAAGCTGCGGCGCGCCGTCGCCCAGATGCTCGCCGACAACGGCGCGACCGAGGTGCTCGCGTTCCCGTTCGTCTCGGAGGCGCAGAACGACCTGTTCGGCTCGCCCGAGGCCGGCCCGGTCCCCGCGGTCCGCCTGGCGAACGCGCTCGACGGGACCGCCCCGTACCTGCGCACGTCGCTCCTGCCCGGCCTGATCGACGTGGCCAAGCGCAACCTCGCGCGCGGCCTGGTCGACCTGCGCGTCTACGAGCTCGGCACCGTGTTCCTGCCCGGCGGAGGCGTGCTCGGCAGCGAGGAGCTGCCGCTCGGCGCGGCCCTCCCGGGAGACGACGTGCTGGCCGGCCTGAACGCCGGCATCCCCGCCCAGCCGCGCCACCTGGCCGGCCTGATCGTCGGCAACCCCGTCGAGAAGCAGCCGGGCCAGACGCCGGTCGCCGCCGGTCTCGCCGACGCGCTCACCGCCGTCCAGCAGGCCGCGACCGCGGTGGGCGTCCGCGTCGAGCCGGTGCAGAGCCGTCACCAGGCCCTGCACCCCGGGCGCACGGCCCAGCTCGTCGCGCATGCCGCGGACGGCTCCCGCGTCGTCGTCGGCTACGCCGGAGAGCTGCTGCCCGCGCTCGCGGAGGACCTCGACCTCCCGCGCGTCGTCGCCGTCTACGAGCTCGACCTGGATGCGCTCATCGCCGTGGCTCCGGCGGACATCGTCGCGGGCGTGATCGCCGGGTTCCCCGCTGCGACGCAGGACCTGTCGCTCGTCGTGCGCGACGAGGTGTCGGCGGGCGAGCTGCTGACCGCTGTCCGGGAGGGCGCGGGCGCGCTCCTGGAGGACATCCGGCTGGTGGACGACTACCGCGGCGCCGGCCTCCCGGCCGCCCACAAGAGCCTGACGTTCGCACTGCGCTTCCGCGCCGACGACCGCACCCTCACCGCCGCCGAGGCCAGCGAGGCGAAGCTCGCCGGCGCCGCCCGCGCCGACGAGCTCTTCGGGGCCCACATCAGGGAGTAGCGCCTCGCACATTTGGCGCAAATGGTGGTTACGACGGCGGCTTTCGCGCCATTTGGCACGAATGGTCGCCGTGTGACGGCGGCGATTTGGCGACCGATGGGGCCAGGGCGGTAGGGTTGCAGCATGCTTACTGTCGGTGCCCCCTCGATGCGCCGACGCCTGCGCGACCGCCGAATCTAGGCGGCGCTCGGGCGACCCTTCGCGGTCGGACAGGGGCGTCGCCGGATCCTCGGCCCCCTGTCGTCCACCTCATCAAGGAACAAGCATGACTTTCTCGGTTGCCGTCGCCGGTGCCTCCGGGTACGCGGGTGGCGAGTTGCTGCGCATCCTCGCCGACCATCCCGACTTCGAGATCCGCACCGTGACCGCGCACAACAACGCCGGTCACCCGCTCGCCGCGCACCAGCCGCACCTGCGCTCCCTCGCCCACCTCACCCTCACCGAGAACACCACGGAGAACCTCGCCGGTCACGACGTCGTGTTCCTCGCGCTGCCGCACGGCCGCTCCGGGGAGGTGGCCGCCGACCTCCCGGACGACACCCTCGTGGTGGACGCGGGCGCCGACCACCGGCTGGACGACCCGGCCGACTGGGCGGCGTTCTACGGCGGCGAGTACTACGGCTCCTGGGCGTACGGCGTCCCCGAGCTCATCGTCGGCGCGGACGGCGCCAAGCAGCGCGCGCACCTCGCCGGCGCGACCCGTATCGCAGCCCCCGGCTGCAACGCGAGCGCCGTCTCGCTCGCCCTCGCGCCCGGCATCCACGCCGGCGTGATCGAGGAGGAGGACCTCGTCAGCGTCCTCGCCGTCGGGCCGTCCGGCGCCGGGAAGTCGCTCAAGACGACGTACCTGGCCAGCGAGATCCTGGGCTCGGCCAACCCGTACGCGGTCGGCGGCACGCACCGGCACATCCCGGAGATCCAGCAGAACCTCCGCAAGGCGGGCGCGACCAGCCCGACCCTCTCGTTCACCCCGGTGCTCGTGCCGATGTCGCGGGGTATCCTGGCGACCTCCACCGCTCGGGTGAAGCCGGGGGTGACCGCTGCCGACGTGCAGCACGTGTGGGAGGCCGCCTACGCGGACGAGCCCTTCGTGCACGTCCTCCCCGCCGGGACCGTGCCGCGCACCGCGGACGTCCTGGGCTCGAACACCGTGCTGATCGGGGTCGCCCTCGATGAGGCGGCGGGTCGGGTCGTCACCGTGCTCGCCATCGACAATCTGTACAAGGGAACGGCCGGCGCGGCGATCCAGTCCGCGAACCTCGCTCTCGGGCTCCCCGAGACCGCCGGCCTGAGTGTGAACGGAGTCGCGCCATGAGCGTCACCACTGCCAAGGGCTTCTCGGCCGCCGGGGTCGTCGCCGGCCTCAAGTCGAGCGGCAAGCGCGACCTCGCGCTGGTCCAGAACCGCGGACCGCTCACGGCGGCCGCCGCGGTCTTCACCACCAACCGCTGCAAGGCGAACCCGGTCCTCTGGAGCGAGCAGGTCATCGCCGACGGCGTGGTCTCGGCCATCGTCCTCAACTCCGGCGGCGCC
Organism: Microbacterium sp. X-17; assembly: GCF_039615055.1. Lineage (NCBI taxonomy): Bacteria > Bacillati > Actinomycetota > Actinomycetes > Micrococcales > Microbacteriaceae > Microbacterium > Microbacterium sp. X-17. The sequence goes on along the minus strand of NZ_JBDHNI010000003.1, from coordinate 329,474 downwards.
AACTGCTACACCGGCTCACAGGGTTTCCAGACCACGCACGCGACGGCGGAGGCCGTGGGCGCCGCGCTCGGCGTCTCCGCGGGCGACGTGCTGGTCTGCTCCACCGGCCTGATCGGCGACCAGCTCAACGTGGACAAGCTCACTGCGGGCGTCGCCCAGGCGGCGACAGCGCTCGCAGGAGACTCCGGGCTGGGCGCCGCCGAGGCGATCATGACCACCGACACCCGGCCGAAGCAGGCCGAGCGGGTCTCCCCGGGCGGCTGGTCGGTCGGCGGGATGGCCAAGGGCGCCGGGATGCTGGCGCCGGGCCTCGCGACCATGCTCGTCGTCATCACCACGGACGCGGTGCTCGACTCCACGCAGCTCGACACCGCCCTCCGCGCCGCGACCCGGGTCACCTTCGACCGCCTCGACTCGGACGGCTGCATGTCGACCAACGACACCGTGGCGCTGCTGGGTTCCGGCGCGAGCGGCGTCGCGCCCGACCCGGCCGAGTTCACGCTCGCGCTCACGGAGGTGTGCCGCAGCCTGGCGAAGCAGCTCCAGGAGGACGCCGAGGGGGCCTCCCACGACGTGACGATCGAGGTCGTGAACGCCCGCACCGAGGACGACGCCGTGACGGTCGGCCGCGCGGTGTCGCGGTCCAACCTGTTCAAGGCGGCCATCTTCGGCAACGACCCCAACTGGGGCCGGGTGCTCGCCGCGGTCGGCACCACCGACGCCGAGTTCGACCCGTACGGGATCGACGTCGCGATCAACGGCGTGCAGGTGTGCACGGCGGGGGAGCCGGACCAGCCGCGCGACCTCGTCGACCTGACGCCGCGCGCCGTGCACGTGCTCATCGACCTCCACGCGGGCGACGAGACGGCGGCCATCCTCACCAACGACCTGACCCACGACTACGTCCACGAGAACAGTGCCTACTCCAGCTGAGATGACGACAGACACCGACGACAACGACACCGCGGAGGCCGCCGAGCGCGCCGCGGCCGCGGACAAGGCCGCGACCCTCATCGAGTCGCTGCCCTGGCTGAAGACCTTCCACGACCGCATCATCGTGATCAAGTTCGGCGGCAACGCGATGGTGAACGAGGACCTCCAGCGCACGTTCGCCGAGGACATCGTCTACCTGCGCTACGCGGGCCTGCGCCCGGTGGTCGTGCACGGCGGCGGACCGCAGATCTCGGCGATGCTCGACCGGCTCGGCATCGAGAGCGAGTTCCGCGGCGGCTACCGCGTGACGACGCCGGAGGCGATGGACGTCGTGCGGATGGTGCTGACCGGCCAGATCAACCGCGACATCGTGAGCAACATCAACAAGCACGGACCGCTCGCCGCCGGCCTCTCCGGGGAGGACGCCGGGCTCTTCCAGGGCCGCAAGCGCGGAGCCGTGATCGAGGGCGACGAGGTGGACCTCGGCCTGGTCGGCGACGTCATCGGCGTGAACCCGGAGGGCGTGCTCGCCCAGCTCGACGCCGGCCGCATCCCGGTGGTCTCCTCGATCGCGCCCGACATCGACGACCCGGGTCAGGCGCTGAACGTCAACGCCGACGCCGCGGCGGCCGCGCTCGCCGTCGCCCTCGGCGCGGCCAAGCTGGTCATCCTCACCGACGTCGCCGGGCTCTACAGCGACTGGCCGAACCGCGACTCGTTGCTGTCCAAGATCGCCGCGCCGGAGCTGCGCGAGCTGCTCCCGTCGCTGGAGTCGGGCATGATCCCCAAGATGTCGGCCTGCCTGGACGCGGTCGACGGCGGCGTCCCCAAGGCCGCGATCATCGACGGACGCGTGGCGCACTCGATCCTGCTCGAAGTGTTCACGCAGTCCGGAATAGGAACGGAGGTGGTGCCGGCATGACCGCGCAGCTCGCACACAGCACGGACGCGAACACCCGGGGGCGGTGGAAGCCCCGCTTCGGCGACGCCATGATGCGCACGCTCGCGACGCCCAAGCTCATGCTGGCCCGCGGCGAGGGCTGCCGGGTCTGGGACGTCGACGGCAACGAGTACCTCGACTTCCTCGCCGGCATCGCGGTCAACTCGCTGGGCCACGCGCATCCGGCGCTGGTGGAGGCCGTGAGCAGCCAGGTGGCGACGCTCGCGCACGTCTCCAACTACTTCTCCACGCCGCCGCAGCTGGAGCTCGCCGAGCGCCTGCGCGCGATCACCGGAGCGGGCGAGCACGGCCGCATCCTTTTCGGCAACTCGGGCGCGGAGGCCAACGAGGCCGCCTTCAAGCTGGCGCGGCTCAACAAGGGGCCGCACGGCAGGCGCACGCGCGTGCTCGCCCTCCACAACGCCTTCCACGGCCGCACCATGGGCTCGCTCGCGCTCACCGGCAAGCCGCCGATGCGCGAGGCGTTCGAGCCGCTGCCCGGCGGCGTCGAGCACATCGACTCGACCATCCACGCGCTGGAGGCCGCGATCGACGACCGCGTGGCCGCGCTGTTCGTGGAGCCGATCAAGGGGGAGGCCGGCGTGCTCGACCTCCCGGAGGGCTTCCTCCAGCGCGCCCGCGAGCTCACCGAGCAGCACGGCGCGCTGCTGATCATCGACGAGATCCAGACCGGGATCGGCCGGACCGGTCGCTGGTTCGCCTACCAGCACGCCGACATCCTCCCGGACGCGATCACGGTCGCGAAGGGCATCGCCGGGGGAGTGCCGATCGGCGCCCTCATCACCTTCGGCCGGGCGTCCGAGCTGTTCAGCCAGGGCCAGCACGGCTCCACCTTCGGCGGCAACCCGCTCGCGACCGCGGCCGGCAACGCGGTGATCGCCGAGATCGAGCGCGTCGACCTGGTCGGCAACGCCGCCCGGCGCGGGGAGGAGCTGCGCGCCATCCTGCGCTCGTACGACTCGCCGCTGATCGGCGACGTGCGCGGCGCCGGCCTCCTGATCGGCGTCGGCCTGACCGACGGCGAGGGCCACCGGCTCTCCGACGCGGCGCTCGCCAACGGCCTCATCATCAACGCGCCGAACGAGTCGAGCATCCGCCTCGCGCCGCCGCTGATCGTGGGCGACGCCGAGCTCGCGGAGTTCCGCGAGAAGTTCGGCCGCGCTCTCGCCGACGTGCACGCCTCCTGACCTTCCGACCTCCTGACGCACAGCAAGGACTCCCGATGACACGTCATTTCCTCCGCGACGACGACCTGAGCCCGGCCGAGCAGGCCGAGGTGCTCGACCTGGCCGAGCGCCTGAAGGCCGACCGCTTCTCCGCGAAGCCGCTCGCCGGCCCGCAGACCGTCGCCGTCATCTTCGACAAGACCTCGACCCGCACGCGCGTCTCGTTCGCCGCCGGCATCGCGGACCTCGGCGGCAGCCCGCTGATCATCCAGAGCGGCGAGAGCCAGCTCGGGAGCAAGGAGTCGCTGGCCGACACCGCGCGCGTGCTGGAGCGGATGGTCGCCGCGATCGTCTGGCGCACGTTCGCGCAGGCCGGGCTGGAGGAGCTGGCGGAGGGCACGACCGTCCCCGTCGTCAACGCGCTGTCGGACGAGTTCCACCCGTGCCAGATCCTCGCCGACCTGCAGACGGTCCGTGAGCACAAGGGCCGCACTGCAGGGCTGACCCTCGCGTTCTTCGGCGACGGCGCCAGCAACATGTCCCACTCGTACCTGCTCGGCGGCGCGACCGCCGGCATGCACGTCCGCGTCGCGGCTCCCGCGGCCTACGCGCCGGACGCCGCCGTGGTGGCCGACGCGGCCGCCATCGCCGAGCGCACCGGCGGGTCGGTCGCCGTCCTCACCGACGCGCGGGAGGCCGCGGCCGGCGCCGACGTCGTCATCACCGACACGTGGGTGTCGATGGGCAAGGAGGACGAGAAGGCCGAGCGCGTCGCCGTCTTCGGCGACTACACGGTGAACGCCGAGCTGATGGGGCTCGCTGCGGACGACGCGGTGTTCCTGCACTGCCTGCCCGCCTACCGCGGCCTGGAGGTGACGGCCGACGTGATCGACGGGCCGCAGTCGGCGGTCTGGGACGAGGCCGAGAACCGCCTCCACGCCCAGAAGGCACTGCTGGCCTGGCTGCTGGCGAAGAACGAGGAGGGGGCGGCATGACCGCGGACACAGCAGACGGCGTCGGCAAGACCGACGAGGGCAAGCTCTGGGGCGCGCGCTTCGCGGGCGGACCCTCGCCCGAGCTGGCCGCGCTGAGCAAGTCCACCCACTTCGACTGGGCGCTCGCCTCCTACGACATCGCGGGCTCCCGCGCCCACGCCCGCGCGCTCGCGGCGGCGGGCTACCTGGACGACGTCGAGCTCGCCGGGATGCTCGGCGCCCTCGACGTCCTGGAGGCCGACGTGGTCTCCGGATCGTTCGCCGCCGCCGAGAGCGACGAGGACGTGCACGGCGCCCTGGAGCGCGGCCTGATCGAGCGGGCGGGCGCCGAGCTCGGCGGCAAGCTGCGCGCCGGCCGGAGCCGCAACGACCAGATCGCGACGCTCGTCCGGCTCTACCTGCGCGACCACGCGGGCATCATCGCCGAGCGCCTGATCGCGCTCATCGACGCGATCGCCGCCCAGGCGGACGCGCATCCCACCGCGATCATGCCCGGCCGCACCCATCTCCAGCACGCGCAGCCCGTCCTGCTCGCCCACCACCTGCTCGCGCACTGCTGGCCGCTGGTGCGCGACCTGGAGCGGCTGGCCGACTGGGACCGGCGCGCGAACGTCTCGCCGTACGGCTCCGGCGCGCTCGCCGGCTCCACGCTCGGGCTCGACCCGCTGCTGGTCGCCAGGGAGCTCGGCTTCGCCGCCAGCTCGGAGAACTCGATCGACGGCACCGCCGCGCGCGACGTGGTGGCCGAGTTCGCCTTCGTCGCGGCGCAGATCGGTGTCGACGTGTCGCGCTTCGCCGAGGAGATCATCCTCTGGAACACGCGCGAGTTCGGCTTCGTGACCCTGGATGACTCCTACTCCACCGGCTCCTCGATCATGCCGCAGAAGAAGAACCCGGACATCGCCGAGCTCGCCCGCGGCAAGGCCGGGCGCCTCATCGGCAACCTGACCGGCCTGCTCACCACCCTCAAGGGCCTCCCGCTGGCGTACAACCGCGACCTCCAGGAGGACAAGGAGCCGGTCTTCGACTCGGTGCAGACGCTGGAGGTCGTCCTGCCCGCGTTCGCCGGGATGGTCGCGACGCTCCGCTTCCACACCGACCGGATGGCGGAGCTCGCGCCGCAGGGCTTCTCGCTCGCGACGGACGTCGCCGAGTGGCTGGTCAAGCAGCACGTGCCGTTCCGGAACGCCCACGAGATCACCGGCAGCCTGGTGAAGTTCGCGGAGGACAACGGCCTGGAGCTGAGCGACCTGACCGACGAGCAGCTCGCGGCCGTCTCGCCGCTGCTGACGGCCGAGGTGCGCTCGGTGCTGACCGTCGACGGCTCGGTCGCGAGCCGCACCGGGGCCGGCGGGACCGCTCCCGACCGGGTGGCCGACCAGCTCGCCGCCCTCACCGAGCGCGTCAGGGCACTGACCCGCGCGCTGGTCGCGACACGACGGGACCTCGGCTGATGGCGAAGCGGCCGGGGTGGCTCATCCCGCTGATCGTCGTCGTGGCCGTCGCGGTGATCGTGATCGGCCTCATCGTGACGGACGTCGCCGGCGGCCGGATCTTCTGAGCCGGCGGACGTGACGCTCCACCGGCCCGGACGCGACGTGTTCTCCGCGTCGGCGCTGGAGGTCGCCCCGATGCTGCTCGGCGCGGTGCTCCGCCACGAGACGGAGGAGGGCGTCGTCGCGATCCGCATCACCGAGGTGGAGGCCTACGTCGGCGACGGCGTCGACCCCGGTTCGCACTCCTTCCGCGGCCGCACCAAGCGCAACGCGGTGATGTACGGGCCGCCCGGGCACGTGTACACGTACTTCACGTACGGGATGCACGTGTGCGCGAACGTGGTGTGCTCGCCCGAAGGGGTGTCCTCGGCGGTGCTGCTGCGGGCGGGGGAGGTCGTGGAGGGCGCCGACCTCGCGGCGCACCGGCGCGGCGGTCCGACCGGTCGGAGCGTCCCGGCGCGCGACCTGGCGCGCGGCCCGGCGCGGTTCGTCGTGGCGGCGGGCATCCTGCTGTCCGAGAACGGGTCCGATGTGCTCGCGCCGCCGTTCGACCTCCAGTTGCCGAGCGAGCAGCCGGCCTACGAGACCGGTCCGCGCACGGGCGTCTCCGGCGCCGGGGGCAGCGTCACGTTCCCCTGGCGCTACTGGCTGCCCGGCGACCCCACGGTCTCCCCGTACAAGCGCCACCCCAAATCCCACGCCTGAGCCACCGCTCCACCGCCGAGGGGCACGTAAACGCCCTTAAAACGCGGATTTAGGGGCGTTTACGTGCCCCTCGGCGAGAGCGGGAGAGGGGTCAGGCGACGGCGAAGCGGAAGAGGCCGGCGCAGACGCAGGCCCAGATCAGGCTGACGAGGGTGCCGATGATGAACCGCTCGCGCGCCTCCGGGGCCTCCAGCTCGGTGAAGCGGCCGACGCCCTTGATCGCGATGATCACGCCGAGCGCCTCGGGGAAGCCCGCCATGATCGAGCCGGTCGTCGCGAAGCGCTCCAGGTAGCCGATCGTCGTCCCTCCGCGCAGCACCTCGCGCGTCTCCTCCAGCCCGCTGACGCGGTCGTGCACGACGATGCCGCCGTGGAGGCCGGGCACCGACGTGCTCCGCGTCGCGAGCGCCAGGGCGAGCTGCGCCGCCGGTCCGCCGCCGACGACGCTGAGCGCGAGCGCGACGAGGCCGATGAGCACCCGGAAGACCAGGGGAGCGCCGTGCTGGGGGAGCGCGGCCAGGAGGAACGCGAGCCCGAGCAGGCCGACGGCGGTGTAGACCAGCGGCCGGCGCGGCGTGCGGAGCGTGGCGATCATGCAGCACACCGCGGCGATGGCGCTGATCAGCGCGAGCGCCCACAGGATGACCGGCAGGACGGTGGCGAGGAGCTGCGGCACGGGCAGGGACGTCATCCATCCTCCGGTCGTTCGGCCGACTGCTGGGCTGCGTCGGCGGTCCCCAACAGCCTAACCAGGGCCGGCTGGGCCGCGAGGTCGGCGCGCAGGCCGGCGGCGCGGGCGCGGTCGTTCGCCGACTGCGGGGTGATGCCGAGCCGCGCGCCGGCCTCCGCCTGGGTCAGCCCGGCGGCGACGAGGTCGTAGAGCTCCCAGCCGGCCTCGCTGCGGCCCGCCCGCAGCGTCAGGAGGAGGCCGACGAGCGCCTCGACGTCGGCGGCGGCCTCCGGCGCGGCGACTCCGTCCGCGGCGAAGCGCAGCGGCGTGCGCTTGGCTCGGGTGACCGCGGTCCGGGCGGCCACGAACGCGTCGCCGCTGGCCTCGCGCGTGGCGCCGGGGAGGGGCGAGCGCACGTCGCCGATGCCGAGGCCGACGCTCCAGGCGTCGCCGCGCGCGAGCGTCAGGATGATATCGAGGGCGGTGGCGGCGTCGGCGGTGAGCGCCTGGAGCTCGTCGCCGGCGTTCCGGTCGGCGGGGAGCGCGAGCCGTTCGGCGTGGCGCTCGTTCAGCGCGGTGAGCGCCGGCGCGACGATGTCGGGCCGGCTGCGGCTGCCGACCTGGTCGGCGGTGACGACGAACACGGGGACCTCCTCGGGCTGCGCTTCGGAACGGGTGAGGCGGGGCGCAAATATCAGGACTGTGGACCTGATCCGCACTCTATCAGGTCCTGAAACCTGATTCAACCCTCATCAGGCCTGCAGACCTGATCGCCGGACGGGCTGAGAGGGCCGCCGCTGCTACTCTGTGGGAGTGCCAGAAACCGCCGCAGCAGCAGACCGGAGCAGCGCAGAGCAGAGGCTCGCAGCGCAGACCAACGACCCCACGTTCGACGACGTCTGGGACGAGCTGAAGTGGCGCGGACTCGTCCACGTCTCCACCGACGAGGCCGCGCTCAAGGAGCTCCTGGCCGGTGACCCGATCACGTACTACTGCGGCTTCGACCCGACCGCGCCGAGCCTCCACCTCGGCAACCTCGTGCAGCTCCTGACCATGCGCCGCCTCCAGCTCGCCGGCCACCGGCCGCTCGGTCTCGTCGGCGGCTCGACGGGCCTCATCGGCGACCCGCGGCCCACCGCCGAGCGCACGCTGAACACCAAGGAGACCGTTTCCGAGTGGGTCGGCTACCTCCAGCAGCAGGTCACGCGCTTCCTGTCGTCGGAGGGCGAGAACGCCGTCCGCCTGGTCAACAACCTGGACTGGACGGCCCCGCTCTCGGCGATCGACTTCCTGCGCGAGATCGGCAAGCACTTCCGTGTCGGCACGATGCTCAAGAAGGACGCCGTCGCCGCCCGCCTCAACTCCGACGAGGGCATCTCGTACACGGAGTTCAGCTACCAGATCCTGCAGGGCATGGACTTCCTGGAGCTCTACCGTCAGTACGGCTGCGTGCTTCAGACCGGCGGCAGCGACCAGTGGGGCAACCTGACCAGCGGCACCGACCTGATCCGCAAGGTGGAGGGCGTCCACGGCCACGCCATCGGCACCCCGCTGATCACGAACAGCGACGGCACGAAGTTCGGCAAGAGCGAGGGCAACGCGATCTGGCTGGACGCGAGCTTCACGAGCCCCTACGCGATCTACCAGTTCTGGCTCAACGCCGACGACGCCGACGTGATCGACCGCCTCAAGGTCTTCACCTTCCTGCACCGCGCCGAGATCGAGCGCCTGGAGCGCGCTGTCGCCGAGGAGCCCTTCCGCCGCGAGGCCCAGCGCACCCTGGCCTACGAGGTGACGGCGCTCATCCACGGCGCGGAGGCGACGGAGGCCGTGATCGCGGCGTCCGAGGCCCTCTTCGGCCAGGGCGACCTGGCCGGCCAGGACCGCGGCACGCTGGAGTCGGCCCTCCGCGAGCTCCCCAACACGACGACGGCCTCCTCCACCACGATCGCCCAGGCCCTGGTCGACACCGAGCTCACCAAGAGCCTCGGCGAGGCCAGGCGCGCGGTCGCGCAGGGCGGGGTGTACGTGAACAACACGAAGGTGGAGGACGCGGAGTCGGCGGTGGGGGACCACCTGCTGCCGGGCGGGATGGTCGTGCTGCGGCGGGGGAAGAAGACGCTCAGCGGCGTGTTCGTCGAGTAGTGCGGGAGCGGCGGTAGGGTGACGGACATGCAGACCGAGACGGGATCGGCCGACAGCGGCGCGCCGGACGGCGCCGAGGCGACGGCGGACGGGCTCCTGACGCCCCTGGAGGTGATCGAGGAGCAGCCGCTGCACACGCGAGCCGAGTCGTACCTCGCCCTGCACGCGGAGCTGTCCGCCCGGCTCGAAGGCGCCGACGCACCGCGGCATGGCTGAGCGGCTGGACGTCGCGCTCGCCGCGCGCGGGCTGGCCCGGTCGCGGACGCACGCCGCCACGCTGATCGCGGGCGGCCTGGTGACCGTCGACGGCGAGCCCGTCGTGCGGGCCTCCGCCAAGGTGGGCGACGATCAGGAGCTCGCCGTCGCCGGCGCGGACCATTACGTGAGCCGGGGCGCGCACAAGCTCATCGCGGCCCTGGATGCGTTCGGCGTCCCGGTCGAGGGACGCGCCGCGCTCGACGCGGGCGCTTCGACCGGCGGCTTCAGCCAGGTGCTGCTTGAGCGCGGCGCGCGATTCGTGATCGCGGTGGATGTCGGGCACGGACAGATGGCGGCCGAGGTCGCGGGTAACGCTCGGCTCCGCTCGTTCGAGGGCGTGAACGTACGCTTCCTGACGCCGGAACGGCTGACCGAGCTCGTCGGCGAACCGGTGCGGCCCGGACTCGTGGTGGCCGACCTCTCGTTCATCTCGCTTCCGCAGGTGATCCCGGCACTTCGCGGGATCGCCACGCCTGACGCGGATTTCGTTCTCCTGGTCAAACCACAGTTCGAGGTCGGCCGTTCTGGCGTGCGTGAGGGTATCGTCCGCGAAACGGACCGACGCGCCGACGCGGTGACCGGCGTGCTCTGGGCCGGCCACGACGTCGGTCTCGGCACCGCGGGTCTGATCCCCTCGCCGATCGCCGGCTCGCGCGGGAACCGTGAGTTCCTCGTCCATCTCTCCGAGCGCGGCACGAACCCCACGGAGTGGCTCTCGGCGGCTCAGGAACTGGCGTGAACGACCCAGTCGACCAGCCGGGTGCAGCGCCGGTCGACGTACTCCTCCAGCAGCGCGGCGCGATCCTCGAATCGGCGCGAAGGATCCACCGCAGTGAGCGCGTCCGCCAGTGATCCGGCGTCTCCCGGCACTGTCCCGACGAGTTGGTCGCCCACAATGGGGCGCAATTCGCTGAGTGCTGGACTGCTCTGGGTGATCACGACGCGACCGCAGGCCAGGCCCTGCCACAGCTTGTTCGCCAGAACGCTTCGCGCTTTGCCTGACGATCCGAACACACCGAGCACAACGTCGTGGGCGGCGATCCGGTCGCGGAGCTCGGCCTCGGGTACGGGATCCTCGAAGGTGGTGATCGCCCCGAGGCCGGCCTCCGAGACGGCGCGTTCGATCCCTGCCCTGCCCTGGCCGCCTCCGATCAGAGTGAAGCTCAATGGCCGGTGTCGCCGGGCCTCGTCGATGGCTCTCACGACGAGCGGGAGACCGTGCAAGGGGATGTAGTTGCCGTAGTAGAGCACCCGCAGTGTCTCGTCGGCCACCGGAAGCGGTGTGGAAGCAGCCCATGCCGGGGCGCCGACCGGGATCGAGAAGGTGTTCGCCGCTGAGCGGCGGCGGTAGCGGCGGACGATGGCATCAGCGCGGAGGTCGGTGTCGACCAGATAGGCGTCGGCCAGAGTGGCTGCGAGGGCGTCCACCGACCGAAAGGCGATGCCTCGTGGCGAGTGCCGCTTCGCTGTGCCCCAGTCGTCGATGTGGGTCTCCGCGAGCCCGACGAAGCCGTCGACGATCAGCGGTACACGACGCAATCGGGAGACGGCCCAGGCGGCGGGAGCCAGCTTGAGCCCGAACTCGGAGACGACGATCGCGCGGGCGCCGCGTGAGGCACGCCAGACCGCAGCGAGATCGGCGACCACGCCGCGTGCGCCGCGCGAGCTCGATTTGGCGGCCGGGACGACGCGTAACCCGCCGCTGTTCAGCGCGGAGCGGATGCGCAGGTTGCGGGGATAGTCCGGATCGTGGATGCCCACATAGGCGACATGGTGCACGCTTCCGCGGTCGGTCGCACGCGCATCGCGAAGTCGGTCCTTCACTCGGAGTGCGAAGGGAAGACCGAGGCGATACAGGCCGGGGGCGTATCGGACGAGGGCGATCGTCGCAGCCGTCCCGCGGCTCCGACGCAGGAGCGATCCGATCGACAGCTGCGCGCTCGCTGCGCGGGCGCGCCGGATGCCGTCTCGACGCACCTCGTGCGGCGCATTCCATCGGATCGGTGTGAACGCGGCGGCGCCGGCATAGAACCAGGCGTCGAAATAGTCGACGAGGCTCTTCTCGACCGGTGCCTTCGTGGCTGCGATCGCCTCGTGCATCGCGTCCCGCGCCGCTTCGAGATTGCTCAGCCGAGGTGTGCGCACGCGGGTCAGCGATCCCTGGCGTCGCAGGTAGCGGTAGACGACGTCCGGGATGACGACGACGGTCGTGGCCGACGAGAGCGCGCGCAGCAGCCCGACGAAGTCCGACTGCGAGGTGAGCGACGGGAACGGAGCATCGCCCAGAGCCGCCCGTCGGATGAGCTTCGACCAGAGGAACCCGTGCACGTTCCCGGCGAGCATCATCCGTAGGTACTCGTCCCGCGTCAGGGTGCGTCGCTCGTCGACCCCGTCGATGATTCGTCCGGGAAGGTCAGGACGGTGCCGATACTCGGCGCGCGCCGAGACGATGTCTGCGCCGGAGGAGCCGGCTGCGCGCGCGAGGAGAGTGGCTGCGTCGGGGAACCAGTCGTCATCGTGATCGACGAACCAGATGTATTCGGATGTGGCCGCCTTCAGCGCACGGTTCCGTGCCCCACCCACCCCGAGGTTCGCCGGGTTCCGCAGCGCCACGACTCGGCTGTCGCGCGCCGCGAACTCCTCGATCGCCGCCCACGTCGCGTCGGTCGAGGCGTCGTCGATGAGGACGATCTGAAGGCGCGGGTGGTCGAGGGCCTCGAGCTTCGTCGCGAGCTCCGGAACTTCCGTCTCGGCGTTGTAGAGGGCGCTGATCACAGTGACTGCTGGAAGCATGCCATAAGAATACCGCGTGTAAAGTGTGGAGCCTGAAGCCTTCAGCTCATCGAGCGAGGGCACCCCTCCGTACGCCCCTCTCCCGAGCGAAAGGCCCCATGCCTGCCAGCGCGCACCGTCTCCACGCCGTGCTCCGCAGAGGGCGCGTGCTGGTGTTCCTCCTGGTCGGCTACTTGGCCATCCCATTGCTCAACGCGGTCTCGCCGCTGCTCGCGATCCCGGCGATCACCGCGGCCTACGGCGAGGGTGCTTTCGCCGCAGTCGCGATCGGTCAATCACTGGGCGCCACCGCGGGCGTGGTGGTCGAGCTCGGCTGGAGCCTCTCGGGTACGCAGCGGGTCGCACGCCAGTCGCCGCGCAACCGCGCACGCTCCTTGGCGCTCTCACTGGTGACAAAACTGATGGCGGCGGTTCCTTTCACGACGATCGCCGGAATCGTGGCGTTCCTTCTCGCCCGCGAGCACGCCGAGGTGGCGGCGCTCGTCGCCGTCGCGACCTCGCTGGGGACTCTCTCGGCGGGCTGGATCTACCTGGGGATGATGCGGCCCCGCACTTTCCTGATGGCGGAGGCGATTCCTCGGGCGGTAATCATCTCCCTGGCGGCCGTGGGCCTTCACCTCGGTGCGCCACTCCTGCTCTACCCGATAGCGCTTCTGGGCGCGTCGCTGGTGGGTCCAGCATTGGGCTGTCTCGTCCTCGGTGTTCGTGCTCGTGATTTCCTCGCCGTGAGTCCCCGTCGTTGCCTGATCGTCATCCGGTGCCAGCTCCACGCGCTGACGACCGGGATCTTCTCCAGCGTCTACATCTCGTTGGGCGTCACGGTCGCGACTCTGGGATCGCCGCACGCGACCGTCCTCTACGGATCGGTGGATCGGCTGCAGCAGATGGCCCAGCAGGTCCTGAAGGCCGTGCACACTCTCTTCAAAGGCTGGGTGGGGCGCGCCGTGGAACCGGCGTTGCGGGTCGCGCGTGCGCGCACCGCGGTCGTCGCGGCGGCCGTCGTCGGCGCACTCGGCGGCATCGTGTTCGCTGTGCTCGCGCCCTTCGCGGCAGACCTGCTCTTCTCGGGCACCGTCACGATTCCACCCGCCGCCGCCATCATCTCGGGCGTGTCGCTCTGGATCATCACGCTCAGCATGGCGATGGGCGGGATCATGCTCGTGACGTTGAACCGGATCGCGGCGGTCGCACGTTCGGCGATCGTGGGCGCCGTGGTCGGCGTCCCTCTCATCTACGGTGGCGCGGTTCTCGGCGGGGGCACCGGTGCTCTGGCCGGTCAGCTCGCTGCGGAACTCGCTGTGGCGTCCTTCCAAGCAGTGGCGGTCTTCCGCGGCCTGAGGACCTTGAGGATGCGCGAGGCGTCGCGCTCCACGCTCGCGTCCAAGCAGGTCTCGCTCTAGCCGACGGGAGTCGCACGAAATCGCGAAGGGAATCATGCGCGTCATTCATCTCACCAACAAGATGAGCAATCTCGCCGACGGCGTCGTCAATGTCGTCGTGGACCTCTCGACCGCCCAAGCGGCCGCCGGCGACGATGTCGTCGTCGCGTCCACGGGCGGTGATTACGAACCGCTTCTCCGCGAGCGAGGGGTGCGGACCGCGCGCGTCGACTTCACCGATCGGGGGCCGCGCGGGCTCTGGCGCGCACGCAGGAGGCTGCGAAGGCTCATCGAGGAGTTCCGGCCGGAGGTCATCCACTCGCACACGATGACTCCGGCGTTGCTGGTGTCCACGCTGAGGACTCGCGGTGCTCTGACGGTCGGCACCGTTCACTCCGGGCATCAGCGCGAATCGCGGCTGCTCGGCGTCTGCGATGTCGTGGTGTGCGTCAGTGGCGCCGTGGAGCGGTCGATGGCGGAAAGCGCGCTCTGCCGCGGCAAGACCACCGTGGTCTACAGCGGCGTCGTCGGCACACCGCGGCGTTCCGGCCCGGTCGTCACACCGAAGCTCCAAGGGCGATCCGTCGTCGCCGTCGGCTCCCTGAAGCGCATCAAGGGGACCGATGTCCTGTTGCGGGCGTTCGCGAAGGTGGCGGCGGAGTTGCCGGACGCGCACCTCTATTTCGTCGGGAACGTCGATGAGGAGGAGCTGCTGCGTCCCTTCCGGTCGGAGCAGTGGTTCGGTCGCGTCCACCTCGAAGGATTCCATCCTGACCCCACGGGGTACCTGCTCGCCGCCGATGTCTTCGTCCAGGCATCGCGCCGGGAAGCGCTGGGCTTGGCGATCTTGGAAGCCCTGCACGCCGGAATCCCCGTGATCGGAAGCGACTCGGAGGGCATTCCCGAAGCTCTGCAGCATGGCCTCCTGGGGGACCTCTTCCCCAGTGAGGACGACGTGGCACTGGCCGGACTGCTCCTGTCGCGGCTGAGTGAGCCTCGTGACCGGACAGACGCGAGCGAGTCAGGGGGACGTCGAGACTTCTCCGTGGCCCGGATGGCCGCGGATTATGACGGCGTGTACCGGCGCGCCCTTTCTCGGCGCTCCTCCACACCCGCGTCCTGAATGAACGTTCTCCACAATCTCCGGCATCCCCAGCACATCCCCGCCCGAAAACAGACAGAATGGTGGGACGGCCCGAAACCGGGCGGACGCAGAGGGAGGCTTTCGTGGCGGCATCGGGTGACGCGCAGCGATACATTCTCGTCGTCGCGCACACCGGCCGTCAGGACTCCCTCGACGCCGGCGTGCAGGTGTGCAGGCAGCTCATCAGCGCGGGTGTCGTTCCCGTGCTCAGCGAGGACGAGCGGCGCGATCTGCTCGCCGCGGAGCCGGATCTCGACGCGGTCGCCGTGCTCGGCGACGAGGTGCAGGCGAGCGACCTGGAGCTGGTGATCGTGCTCGGCGGCGACGGCACCATCCTCCGCGCGGCCGAACTGGTCCGGGGCTGCACGGCGCCGCTGCTCGGCGTCAACCTCGGGCACGTGGGCTTCCTCGCCGAGAGCGAGCGCGACGACCTGGAGATCGCCGTCGCGCGCGGGCTCGCGAAGGACTACGAGGTGGAGGAGCGCATGACGCTCTCCGCCCGCGTGAAGGTCGGCAAGGAGGTCGTCTACGAGAGCTGGGCGCTCAACGAGGCGACCGTCGAGAAGGCCAGCCGGGAGCGGATGCTGGAGGTCGTCATCGAGGTCGACGGGCGGCCGATGTCGAGTTTCGGCTGCGACGGCGTCGTGATGTCGACGCCCACCGGGTCCACCGCCTACTCCTTCTCCGCCGGCGGACCGGTGGTCTGGCCCGGTGTCGCCGCCCTCCTGCTCGTGCCGCTCAGCGCGCACGCCCTGTTCTCGCGGCCGCTCGTGGTCGACGCCGACTCGTCGCTCGCCATCGAGCTGCTCGACCGCGCGGGCGGGGAGGGCATCCTCTGGTGCGACGGCCGCCGTGCGTTCGACCTGCCGCGCGGCTCGCGCGTCGTCGTGCGGCGTTCGCCCATCCCGGTGCGGCTCGCGCGCCTGCACCCTGGGCCGTTCACCGACCGGCTCGTGCACAAGTTCGATCTCCCGGTGACGGGATGGCGGGGGCCGGCCGGACGTGACTGAGCGCTCAACCACCCGCGCCGCTGCGGGACGCACGCAGAAGACCGCACCGCGCGGCGGCATCGACGAGATCTCCATCCGCGACCTCGGCGTCATCGCCGAGGCCGCGCTGCCGCTCGGTCCCGGGTTCACCGCGATCACCGGCGAGACCGGCGCGGGCAAGACGATGGTCGTCTCGGCGCTCGGCCTCCTGCTGGGCGAGCGCGCCGACACCGGCGCGGTCCGGCTCGGCAGCGCCCAGGCCTGGGTCGAGGGCCGCTGGCGTGTCGAGGAGCCGGGGGAGGTCGTGGAGCGCGTCCGCGACGCCGGCGGCGACGTCGACCCGCTCGGCGACGGCGCGGCGGAGCTCGTGCTGAGCCGCTCGGTGTCCGCCGAGGGCCGGTCGCGCGCGGTGGTCGGCGGCCGGAGCGCGCCGGTGAGTGTGCTGACAGAGCTCGGGGAGCAGCTCGTCGTCGTGCACGGCCAGTCCGACCAGCTCCGGCTGCGGTCGGCCGTGGCCCAGCGCGAGGCGCTCGACCGGTTCGCCGGGCCGGACCTCGCGAGCGCGCTCGAGGGGTACGTGCAGGTGTTCCACCGCTGGCGCGACAACGCGACCGAGCTGGACGAGCTCCTCTCCGACCGGGACCGGCGCGCGCGGGAGGCCGACGACCTCCGGATCGCGATGGCCGAGATCGAGGCCGTGGCGCCGCAGCCGGGCGAGGACGACGAGCTCGGCGAGCGCGCCGAGCGGCTGACCAACCTCGAAGACCTGCGGCTCGCCGCCTCCGGCGCCCGCGAGCTGCTCTCGGCCGAGGAGTCCGAGGAGCCCGACGTGGTCGGCCTCCTGGAGGCCGCGCGCCGCCAGGTCGAGCGGGTCGCGCCGCACGACCCCGAGCTCGCCCCGACGGTGGAGGCCGTCGCCAACCTCAGCTACCTGGCCTCCGACATCGCCGCCCAGCTCTCCACCTACCTCGCCACGCTCGACACCGACGGCTCCCGCGAGCTGGAGGCCGTCCAGGAGCGCCGGGCGGAGCTGTCCACGCTCGTCCGCAAGTACGGTCCGACCCTGGACGACGTGATAAGCACCCTGGAGACCGGGAGCCTGCGCCTGCTGGAGCTCGACGGCGACGCCGACCGCATCCAGGAGCTCACGGACGAGGTGGCGGCCGACCGGGCGCTCGTGGTGGAGCTCGCCGCCGACCTGAGCGAGCGGCGCAGGGTCGCCGCCGAGCGCCTCGCCGTCGCGGTCTCCGACGAGCTCGCCGCCCTCGCCATGCCGGACGCCCGGGTGGTCGTGGAGGTCACCCAGCGCGACGAGGCCGACCCGCAGAGCTACACCGCCAGCGGCCGCGACCAGGTCGCGATCCTGCTGCGCCCGCACCCCGGCGCCGAGCCGCGGCCGCTCGGCAAGGGCGCGTCCGGCGGCGAGCTCTCGCGCGTCATGCTCGCCATCGAGGTCGTCATCGCGGCGACCGACCCGGTGCCGACCTTCATCTTCGACGAGGTGGACGCCGGCGTCGGCGGCGCCTCCGCCATCGAGATCGGCCGCAGGCTCGCACGGCTCGCCCAGAGCGCGCAGGTGATCGTCGTGACCCACCTCGCTCAGGTGGCGGCGTTCGCGAACAACCACCTCACGGTCGTCAAGGGCAACGACGGGGCGGTTACGGCCTCCAGCGTCCGCCGGCTCGACGGGGACGAGCGGATCGCCGAGATGGCGCGGCTGCTGTCCGGTCTGCCCGACTCCGAGAGCGGGCTCACGCACGCGCGCGAGCTCGTGGACATGGCCGCGTCCGCACGCTGAGCCGCGACACGCGCGGGACTCCCCGCCGTAGGTGATAAGCTGAGAGCCCGTGGTGGATTATTCAGACGCGGCTCAGACCAACAGCAAAAACGGCACTACCAAGCACATCTTCGTGACCGGTGGTGTCGTTTCTTCGTTGGGGAAGGGCCTCACGGCCGCCTCCCTCGGAAACCTCCTGACAGCGCGCGGACTCCGCGTCGTCATGCAGAAGCTCGACCCCTACCTCAACGTGGACCCGGGGACGATGAACCCGTTCCAGCACGGCGAGGTCTTCGTCACGGACGACGGGGCGGAGACCGACCTCGACATCGGCCACTACGAGCGCTTCCTCGACATCAACCTCTCCCAGTCGGCGAACGTCACCACCGGCCAGATCTACTCGAACGTGATCGCCAAGGAGCGCCGCGGCGAGTACCTGGGCGACACCGTCCAGGTCATCCCGCACATCACCGACGAGATCAAGCGCCGGATGCGCCTCCAGGCCCAGCCCGGACCGGACGGCGAGCCCGCGCCGGACGTCATCATCACCGAGATCGGCGGGACCGTCGGCGACATCGAGTCGCAGCCGTTCATCGAGTCCGCCCGCCAGGTGCGCCACGAGCTCGGCCGCAAGAACTGCTTCTTCGTGCACGTCTCGCTCGTGCCGTTCATGAACGCTTCCGGCGAGCAGAAGACCAAGCCCACCCAGCACTCCGTCGCCGCGCTGCGCTCCATCGGCATCCAGCCGGACGCGCTCGTGCTGCGCAGCGACCGGCCGGTGTCCGAGTCGAACAAGCGCAAGATCGCGCTGATGTGCGACGTGGACGAGCAGGCCGTGGTCAACGCCGTCGACGTCCCGAGCATCTACGACATCCCGACCATGCTGCACGAGCAGGGCCTTGACGCCTACATCATCGACCAGCTCGGCCTCGACAAGGCCAACGAGGTCGACTGGAACGGCTGGGCGCGCCTCCTGGAGGCCGTGCACGACCCCAAGCACGAGGTCACGATCGGCCTGGTCGGCAAGTACATCGACCTCCCGGACGCCTACCTGTCGGTCACCGAGGCGCTGCGCGCGGGCGGCTTCGCCCACCGCACCAAGGTCAAGCTCAAGTGGATCCCGTCCGACGAGTGCCAGACGCCGGAGGGCGCCGCCGCGCAGCTCGGCGACGTGGACGCCATCTGCGTGCCGGGCGGCTTCGGCGTGCGCGGCATCGAGGGCAAGGTGGGCGCGCTGCGGTTCGCCCGCGAGAACGGCATCCCGGCGCTCGGCCTGTGCCTGGGCCTGCAGTGCATGGTCATCGAGTACGCGCGGCACGAGGCGGGCCTCGCCGGCGCGTCGTCGTCGGAGTTCGACCCGGAGACCGAGTTCCCGGTGATCGCCACGATGGCCGAGCAGGTCGAGATCATCGCCGGCGGCGACCTGGGCGGCACCATGCGCCTCGGCCTGTACCCGGCGCTCCTCGCCGAGGGCTCCCTCGCGGCCGACCTGTACGGCGCCCCGGAGGCCAGCGAGCGCCACCGCCACCGCTACGAGGTCAACAACAACTACCGCGAGCAGATCGCCGACGCCGGCCTCTGGTTCTCCGGCACCTCGCCGGACGGCCACCTGGTCGAGTACGTGGAGCTGCCGCGCGACGTGCACCCGTTCTACATCGGCACCCAGGCCCACCCGGAGCTGCGGTCGCGCCCCAACCACGCCCACCCGCTGTTCGCCGGGCTCGTCGGCGCCGCGCTCGACCGGCAGAAGGCCAGCCTCCTGTTCGAGGTCGGCGGCGAAGACGAGGTCGGCGCAGGGGTCGGTGCGGTCGAAGTCGGCGCGGACGCCTGATGGGGGACGGCGGCGCGTTCCGCGACGAGCCGTTCCGTCCGGAGATCGTCTCGTCGGAGGTCACCTTCGACGGGAAGATCTGGGACGTGCGGCGCGACACCTTCCGCTACAACGGCGAGGAGATCACGCGCGAGTACGTCGACCACACGGGCGCCGTCGCTGTGCTCGCGCTGGACGACCAGGACCGTGTGTTGCTGATCAAGCAGTACCGGCATCCCGTGCGGTACCGCGACTGGGAGGTCCCGGCCGGGCTCCTCGACATCCTCGGTGAGGACCCGCTGATCGCGGCGCAGCGCGAGCTGGCGGAGGAGGCCGACCTGCAGGCCGAGCGCTGGAACGTGCTGACGGACGTCTTCACGAGCCCCGGCGGCAACGACGAGGCCATCCGGGTGTACCTGGCGCGCGGGGTGCGGGCCACCGCCGAGGCGTTCGAGCGCGAGGCGGAGGAGGCCGACATCGAGGTGGCGTGGGTGCCGCTGGAGGACGCGGTCGACGCGGTCCTGGAGCGGCGCGTCCACAACGCGGTGCTGATCATCGCGGTGCTCGCCGCGCGGGTCGCCCGCGAGAAGGGCTGGGCGAGCCTCGGCGCCGCCGACGCGCCCTGGCCGAGCCACCCCAAGCTGGCCGCGGCCGAGGCCGAGACCGCCGGGCAGAGCGCCGCGGGATGACCGTCGCGGCGGACGCGGACGCCTTCCTGAGGCACGTCGCCATCGAGCGCGGCCTCTCGGCGAACACCGTCGCTGCGTACCGGCGCGACCTCACGGTCTACACGGTCTGGCTGGAGGGCGAGGGCGTCGCCGACGTCCGCGAGGTCCAGCCGGTGACCGTCTCGAGCTACCTGGCCCACCTGGGCTCGCGAGCAGAGTCGCCACTGACCGCGACCTCCCTCGCCCGGATGCTGTCGACCGTGCGCGGCTTCCACCGGTTTCTGCTGGAGGAGGGCCGCGTGGAGGTGGACGCCGCCCGCGACATCCGTCCGCCCAAGCAGCCGAGCACCCTCCCGAAGGCGATCACCGTCGACCAGGTCGCCGCCCTGCTCGCGGCGACCGACGGCGACGAGCTGGACCACCTCCGCGACAAGGCGCTGCTGGAGCTGATGTACGCGACCGGCGCGCGGGTCAGCGAGGCGGTCGGCCTCAACGTGGACGACGTGATCGACACCGACGTGGTGCGCCTCACCGGCAAGGGCGCCAAGCAGCGGATCGTGCCGCTCGGCAGCTTCGCGCAGACCGCGGTCGCCGCCTACCTGGTGCGGGCGCGCCCGGTGCTGTCGGCGCGGGGGAGGGCGACGCCGGCGCTGTTCCTCGGGATGCGCGGCGCGCGGCTGTCACGGCAGAACGTCTGGCTGATCATCCGGGCCGCCGCCGAGCGCGCCCAGCTCGGCGTCGAGGTCTCGCCGCACACCCTCCGGCACTCGTTCGCCACCCACCTGCTGGCGGGCGGCGCGGACGTGCGCGTGGTGCAGGAGCTGCTCGGCCACTCGTCGGTGGCGACGACGCAGATCTACACGCTCGTGACGGCGGACGCGCTGCGGGATGTGTACGTGACGGCTCACCCGCGGGCGCGGTGACGCCCTCGCGGCGCGCGGCGGAGCATCCAGACCAGCACGGCGCCGTCCTCACCCGTGACCCGTCGCGGAGCGAACCCGAGTTTTTCGAGGACGCGGAACGACGGCGCGTTCCAGCGCTGGACCGTCGCCCACAGCGCGGGGAAGCCGGCCTCGAACGCGGCGTCGGCGACCGCGGCCGCCGCCTCGGTCGCGTACCCACTGCCCACGTGGCCGCGCAGCAGCTCGTAGGCGAGCTCGGGCTGGGCGGCGCTGGCGCGGCCGACGATGAGCCCGCAGTAGCCGATCGGCTCGCCCGACCCGGCCAGCTCGACGGCGTAGAGACCGAAGCCGGCGTCGTCCGCGGCCCGGCGCTGCGCGTCGAGCCTCGCGCGCTCCTGGTCGAGCGGCAGCGGTTCGCGTTCCGGGGTCTCCGCGATCAGCCGCAGGTTCCACTCGGCGTCGCGGCCGTCGCGCAGCCGGAGGCGCAGGCGCTCGGTGGAGAGCTCGGCTGGCATCGTCGGCATCCGCACAGCGTACGCCCTGCGGACCCGCCGCGGTCACGGCCCGCGGAGAGGGGTGGGCGCGGATAGGATGGAACCCGTGAACAGGCCGTGAACGGCCGTCGATCGAAAGGGACGAGGATCAGCCAGGTGACGCGCAACGACGAGGTCAGGACGGAGCTTCCCGGCATGGACACCCCATCCCTCGCCGCGCCGCTCGGACCCACCGGGCGACCGCTGCGCGCATTCCCCGCACCCGCCGAACTCTCCCAGCACGGGCCCGCCAAGATCGTGGCGCTGTGCAACCAGAAGGGCGGGGTCGGCAAGACCACGACCTCCATCAACCTGGGCGCGTCGCTGGCCGAGTACGGCCGCCGGGTTCTCGCGATCGACTTCGACCCGCAGGGCGCGCTCTCCGCCGGCCTCGGCGCGCAGACCCACGACGTCACGACCATCTACGACCTGCTGCTGAACCGCAACGCGGACGTGCGGGAGGCCATCCAGACCACCGGCGTGCCCGGGCTCGACATCATCCCGGCGAACATCGACCTCTCGGCCGCCGAGGTGCACCTGGTCAACGAGGTGGCGCGCGAGCAGATCCTCGCCGGCGTGCTGCGCAAGGTGTCGGCCGACTACGACGTGATCCTGATCGACTGCCAGCCGTCGCTCGGCATCCTCACCGTCAACGCGCTGACCGCGAGCCACGGCGTGCTCATCCCGCTGGAGTGCGAGTACTTCGCGCTGCGCGGCGTCGCCCTGCTCATCGAGACCATCGACAAGGTGCGCGAGCGGCTGAACCCGGCGATCGAGCTCGACGGCATCCTCGCGACCATGTACGACTCCCGCACGCTGCACTCGCGCGAGGTGCTGGAGCGCGTGGTCGACGCGTTCGGCGACCGCGTGCTCGAGACGGTGATCTCGCGCACGGTGAAGTTCCCGGACGCCTCGGTCGCGGCGACGCCGATCACGCAGTTCGCGCCCGAGCACCAGGCGGCGGAGGCCTACCGCCAGCTCGCGAGGGAACTGATCTTCCGTGGCGCCGTCGCCTGAGGACTCCGCGAGTGCAGTGACGCCGAAGGGCACGTCGTTGTCACTTCCGGGCGCCGAAAGCGACAACAACGTGCCCCTCGGCGACTCGGAGAGCGGGTTTCGGGTTGCTGTGGGGGCGTTCGAGGGGCCGTTCGACCTCCTGCTGTCGCTGATCTCCAAGCACGAGCTGGACATCACCGAGATCTCGCTGAGCCGCGTCACGGACGAGTTCATCGCCTATCTGCGCCGCCTCGACGCGGACGAGAGCCTGGACGAGGCGAGCGAGTTCCTGCTCGTCGCGGCCACGCTGCTGGACCTCAAGATCGCCGGGCTGCTGCCGCAGGGCGAGCTGGTCGACGCGGAGGACGTCGCGCTGCTGGAGGCGCGCGACCTCCTGTTCGCGCGGCTGCTGCAGTACCGCGCGTTCAAGGAGGCGTCGACGTGGTTCGCCGCCCACCTCGACGCCGAGAGCTCGCGGCACGCGCGCACGGTGCGGCTGGAGGACAAGTACCGCCAGCGCACGCCCGAGCTGGTCTGGACACTGACCGCGGATGACTTCGCGGCCCTCGCCACGCTGGCGATGACGCCGCGCGAGATCCCCGTCGTCGGCCTCGACCACCTGCACGCGCCGCTGGTCAGCATCCGCGAGCAGGCCGCCGTGGTGGTCGGGATGCTGCGGGCGGGCGAACCGCTGTCGTTCCGGCAGCTCGTCGCCGGGGCGGAGCAGAAGGGTGTCGTGATCGCGCGGTTTCTGGCCGTGCTGGAGCTCTACCGGCACGCGGCGATCGCGTTCGAGCAGGTCGAGCCGCTGGGCGAACTGACACTGCGCTGGACAGCGGAGCACTGGTCGGAGGAGAACCTGTCGAACTTGGGAGCGGACTATGACGGTTGACGGAACCGAGCTGGAGACGGAGCCGGCCGGCGTCGAGGACGCGCAGATCGAGCGCGCGCTGGAGGCCATCCTCATGGTCGCCGACGAACCGATGAGCCTGGTGACGCTCGCCACTGCGGTGGGCGCCCCCGTCAAGCGCGTGCGCGCGGCGGTCGACGCGCTGGTGGCCGACTTCGACGGCGAGACCGGACCCGACGGCACACCCGGCGTGCGCCGCGGTTTCGAGCTGCGGGAGGTCGGCGGCGGCTGGCGCGTGTACGTGCGGCCGGAGTTCGACGCCGTCGTGTCCGGCTACGTCCTCCAGCAGAACCCCACCCGGCTGTCGCAGGCGGCGCTGGAGACGCTCGCGGTGATCGCCTACAAGCAGCCCATCAGCCGCGGCGCCATCGCGTCCATCCGCGCCGTCAACGTGGACTCGGTGGTGCGTACCCTCGCCGGCCGCGGGCTCATCACTGAGCTCTTCACCGACAGCGAGACCGGCGCGATCAACTACGGCACCACCGATCTGCTGCTCACCCAGCTCGGCATCAACTCCATCGAGGAACTGCCGAAGATCTCGCCGCTGCTGGCCGACGGCGCGGAAGGGTTCGACGATGTCCGCTGAGGCCGCGCAGGGCGAGCGCCTGCAGAAGGTCATGGCCGCAGCCGGAGTGGCCTCCCGCCGGGTGTCGGAGGACATGATCGTCGCCGGCCGGGTCACCGTGAACGGCCAGGTGGTCACCGAGCTGGGTCGCCGCGTCGACCCGGCGACGGACCGCGTCGCGGTCGACGGCACGGCGGTGCAGCTCGACACGTCGCGGCGCTACGTGATGCTCAACAAGCCGGTCGGCGTGGTGAGCTCGATGCGCGACGAGCAGGGCCGGCCCGACCTGTCGCGGTTCACGGCGGACTACCCGGAGCGGCTGTTCAACGTCGGCCGGCTGGACGCCGAGACCTCCGGTCTCCTCATCCTCACCAACGACGGGGAGCTCGCGCACGTGCTCGCGCATCCCAGTTTCGGCGTGACCAAGACGTACATCGCGCGCGTGCGCGGCACGGTCACACCCCAGACGATCGCGCGCCTGACCAAGGGCGTCGAGCTGGAGGACGGCCCGATCGCCGCCGACAAGGCGCGCCTGCTGCAGTCGCGCTCGGGCGGCGGTGACAGCCTCGTGGAGATCACCCTGCACTCGGGCCGCAACCGTATCGTCCGCCGGATGATGGCGGAGGTCGGCCACCCGGTGATCGAGCTCGTGCGCCGCCAGTTCGGGCCGCTGCACCTCGGCACGCTGAAGGTCGGCGCGATGCGCGACCTGACGAAGGAGGAGCTGGGCGCGCTACTCACGATTTCGCGGCAATAGCTTCGGCAGGAGACACCGCCCGAATCTCCTTCCCATGCGCGTTCGGAAGGAGTTCTTCGGGCGAGTCAGCGCGAATCTCCTGCGGCCGTGGACGCGTCGGCGGCCCGGCTAAGGTTGGTTCGTGACTGATTCCGCCTCCCGCCTCGCCGGACCCGTCCGCGTGGTCGGCGCGGGACTGCTCGGCGCGTCCGTCGGCCTCGGCCTGCGCACCCGCGGCGTGGACGTCCTCCTCGCCGACGCCTCTCCCGCCCACCTGCGCCTCGCCGCCGACTACGGCGCGGGCCGCCCGGACGACGGGACGGCGGAGCCCGCCCTGATCGTGGTGGCCGTGCCGCCCGACCTTGTCTCGCGCGTCGTCGCCGAGGAGCTCGCCGCCCATCCCGGGGCGGTCGTCACCGACGTCGCCAGCGTGAAAGGCCAGCCGCTCGCCGAGCTGGCAGCGACCGGCATCGACCTCTCCCGCTACGTGGGGTCGCATCCCCTCGCCGGGCGCGAGCGCGGCGGCCCCAGCGCCGCCCGCGCCGACCTGTTCATCGGCCGCCCGTGGGTGGTCGCCGCCCGGCCCGAGAACGCACGCGCCTCGGTCAACCTCGTGGAGGCGCTCATCCTCGACCTCGGCGCGACGCCGGTAGAGATGGCGGCGGCCGACCACGACGCCGCCGTCGCGCTCGTCTCGCACACGCCGCAGATCGTCTCCTCGCTGATGGCGAAGCGGCTCGCGGCCTCCACCGACGCCGCGCTCGGCCTCGCCGGCCAGGGCGTGCGCGACGTGACGCGCATCGCCGGCAGCGAGCCGGAGCTATGGGTGCAGATCCTCGGCGCCAACGCGCCCGCGATCGTGTCGATCCTGCGCGACTACCGCGACGACCTCGACCGCGTGCTGGCGGCGCTGGAGGACGTGGACGCCACCGGCTCCCGCCGCACCATCGCGGAGGAGATCGCCGGAGGCAACCTCGGCGTCTCCCGGCTGCCCGGCAAGCACGGCCAGGACAAGCGGTTCTCCAGCCTGGTCGTCATGGTGGACGACCGGCCAGGCGAGCTCGCGCGCCTCCTCGCCGAGCTGGGCGAGCTCGACGTGAACCTGGAGGACCTGCGCCTGGAGCACTCGCCGGGCGCCGCCTTCGGCCTGGCGGAGATCGCCGTGCTTCCCGAGGTGTGGCAGCGCACCGTGACCGACCTGACCGACCGCGGCTGGAGGATCGCCGGATGACCGACACCAACCCCATCGTCGTCGCCGTCGACGGCCCGGCCGGCAGCGGCAAGTCGTCCGTCTCCAAGGCGACCGCCCGCAAGCTCGGCTGGTCGTACCTCGACACCGGAGCCGCGTACCGCGCGCTGAGCTGGTTCGTCGTGCAGCGCCGGATCGACCTCACCGACTCCGCGGCGGTGATCGACGCCCTCCCGGACTTCGACTACCGCATCGGCACGGACCCCGACACCTACCATGTGTTCGTCGGCGACCACGACGTCACGGAGGCCATCCGCGAGCCGGAGGTCACGGCCGCGGTCAGCGCGATCGCGCGCGTCCAGGAGGTGCGGGACTTCCTCACCGCCCTGTTCCGCTCGCTCATCTCCCGCGCCGAGAAGCGCGGCATCGTGGTGGAGGGACGCGACATCACCACGGTCGTCTGCCCGGACGCCCAGGTGCGGATCCTGCTGACCGCCGACGAAGAGGTTAGAATTGCCAGGCGTTCCGCTGAGCTGGCCGATCATTCCGCCTCTCACGTCGGCGAGGCCCTCCGCCGCCGCGACGCAGCCGACTCCCGCGTGGTGGACTTCATGAACGCCGCAGACGGTGTGACCACCGTCGACTCCACCGACCTCGACTTCGACCAGACCGTCGACGCGGTCATCGCGGTCGTACAGAAAGAGACCCATGACTGACATCGACAACGAGCCCACGGGCGCCGACGACCTCGTCGAGCGCCTCGCCGGCCTGGACGAGACCCTCGCGGTGCAGCGCGCCGCCGCCCTCCGCACCGGGCTGGAGGAGTACGAGCTCGACGACACCGACCTCGACCTCCTCGGCGCCGTCACCGAGGACCCGGACGCGATCACCTACCTGCCCGCGCTGCCGGTGCTGGCCATCGTCGGCCGCCCGAACGTCGGCAAGTCGGCGCTCGTCAACCGCATCCTCGGCCGCCGTGAGGCCGTCGTGGAGGACACCCCCGGCGTGACGCGCGACCGCGTCTCGTACCAGGCGGAGTGGAACGGCCGCCGGTTCACGATCGTGGACACCGGCGGCTGGGAGCCCGACGCCCGCGGCATCGACGCCTCGGTGGCCGCGCAGGCGGAGGTCGCGATCGACCTCGCCGACGCCGTGCTCTTCGTCGTGGACGCGACCGTGGGCGCGACCGCCACGGACGAGCACGTGGTCCGGCTACTCCGCAAGACCAGGAAGCCGGTGTTCCTCGGCGCGAACAAGGTGGACGACGCCCGCCAGGAGCCCTATGCGACCGAGCTGTGGTCGCTCGGCCTGGGCGAGCCGTGGCCGGTCTCGGCCCTGCACGGCCGCGGCGTCGCGGACCTGCTGGACGAGATCCTGAAGGCGCTGCCCGAGGTCTCCAAGGTCGCCAAGCGCGAGGTCGGCGGCCCGCGCCGCGTCGCGATCGTCGGCCGCCCGAACGTCGGCAAGTCCTCCCTGCTCAACAAGGCGGCGGGGGAGGAGCGCGTCGTCGTCAACGAGCTCGCCGGCACCACCCGCGACCCCGTGGACGAGCAGGTCGAGCTGGGCGGCAAGGTGTGGCGCTTCGTGGACACCGCCGGCATCCGGCGCCGCGTGCACCTGCAGCAGGGCGCCGACTTCTACGCGTCGCTGCGCACCTCCACCGCGCTGGAGAAGGCGGAGGTCGCCGTCGTCGTGCTCGACGTGTCCGAGCCGATCAGCGAGCAGGACGTCCGCATCATCGACCTCGTGCTGGAGTCCGGCCGCGCGCTCGTGCTGGCCTTCAACAAGTGGGACCTGCTGGACGACGACCGCCGCCGCTACCTGGAGCGGGAGATCGAGCAGGACCTCGCACACGTCTCGTGGGCGCCGCGCGTGAACATCTCCGCCCGCACCGGCCGCCACCTGGAGAAGCTGGTGCCGGCCCTGGAGCTGGCGCTGGAGTCGTGGGACACCCGCATCCCGACCGGCAAGTTCAACGCCTTCCTGGCCGAGCTCACCGCTGCGCACCCGCACCCGGTCCGCGGCGGGAAGCAGCCGCGCATCCTGTTCGGCACGCAGGCGACCAGCCGCCCGCCGACATTCGTGGCGTTCACCACCGGCTTCCTCGACCCGGGCTACCGCCGCTACATCATCCGCCGCCTCCGCGAGGTCTACGGCTTCGAGGGCAGCCCCATCGTCCTCAACATGCGCGTCCGCGAGAAGCGCAAGAGGTAGCCTTCGGGCGCGTGCCTCGCTTGGGGGTCTTTGTACCCCGGTCTGTCCTCACTAGTGTGGACAACTGAGAGAGCTACCCGACTGCGCTACCCGAAGGCGCAGGCTCTCCTATCAAGGACGCATACCCGAAAATGAGTTCTACAAGTTCATACACGCACGCCCGAAAACGGCAATGGGGCGCCGAGCGCCGCACCGAACCACTGCCCACGGTCCACCCGAAGCCCTCGGACCGGAAAGTCACCTGGAGTCGCGTCGCCATCGTGGCGACGATCATCTTCTGGGCGATCTACGTCGTCACCACGATCATCCGCCAGTTCCTCGTGCTGGGCACGCAGGACTTCCGCTTCACGATGGAGGCGATCGGCTACACGGTCGTCGTCACCTTCCTCACCTTCTCCGCGCTGATGTATTTGGTCGCCCGGCAGGGTGCGCTGCAGCGCTTCCAGAAGCACGTGCGCGTTCCCCGCGCCGAGCTCGACCGGCACTTCGCCCAGCACCAGCCCTCCATCACGGTGCTCGTGCCCTCCTACGCGGAGGAGCCGGAGGTCGTGCGGATGACGCTGCTCTCGGCCGCGCTGCAGGAGTTCCCCTCCATGCGCGTCGTGCTGCTGGTGGACGACAACCCGAACCCCACCGACCCGGCCGTGGCCGAGCGGCTGCACGCTACCCGCGCCCTCGCCGACAGCATCACGGGCCAGCTCGCGGAGCCGCGCTTCCGCTTCTCTGACGCGCTGCTGCGCTTCGAGCTGAGCGACGAGCGCGCCTTCGCCGACGACGAGGCCGCCCTTGAACTGGCCGGTCACTACCGCTGGGCCGCCGAGTGGCTTTACGCCCAGGCCGACGCGCACGGGATCGACGACCACGTCGACGTCTTCTTCGCCGACCAGGTGCTCCGCGCGCTCGGCGACGAGCTGGCGCTGACGGCGGAGGCCGTGACGGCCGCCGTGAGCGAGGGCGCCGCGCTCACCACCGAGCGCGTGGCCCAGCTCTACCGCCGCCTGGCGTGGACCTTCGACGCCGAGCTGATGATCTTCGAGCGCAAGAAGTGGGCGTCCCTCTCCCACGAGGCCAACAAGGCGATGAACCTCAACGCCTACATCGGCCTGATGGGCGGCACGTACCGCGTCGAGGAGACGCCGGACGGCCCGATCCTGAACCCGGTGCCCGCGGGCTCCCGCCGGCCCGGCGACATCGAGATCCCGGACAGCGACTTCCTGCTCACCCTGGACGCCGACTCCATCCTGCTGCGCGAGTACTGCCTGCGGCTGACGTACTTCCTGCAGCAGCCGGACAACGCCCGCGTCGCCGTGACGCAGACCCCGTACTCGTCGTTCCGCGGCGCCGGCACCCGCATCGAGCGCCTCGCCGGGGCGACGACCGACATCCAGCACATCCTCCACCAGGGCAAGAGCTTCTACGGCGCGACGTTCTGGGTGGGCGCGAACGCGGTGATCCGCAAGCGCGCGCTGGAGGACATCGTCGAGACCGAGTGGGTCGGCGGCTTCGAGGTGCGCCGGTACATCCAGGACCGCACCGTCATCGAGGACACCGAGTCGAGCATCGACCTCGGCACCCACGGGTGGACGCTCGTGAACTACCCGGAGCGGCTCAGCTACTCGGCCACCCCGCCGGACTTCGGCTCGCTGATCGTGCAGCGCCGCCGCTGGGCGAACGGCGGCCTCCTCATCCTACCGAAGCTGTGGAAACAGGTCAGGGAGCGCAAGCGCCGCGGCGAGAGCGTCTCGCGCATCGAGCTGCTGCTGCGGGTCAACTACATGGCCTCCATCTGCTGGGCGAGCTTCGGCCTGGTGTTCCTGCTGGCGTACCCGTACGACGGCCGGCTGCTCAGCCCGATGGTGCTGCTGGCCGCGCTGCCGTACTTCATCAGCCAGGCCAGCGACCTCCGCTACGCCGGCTACAAGGCCACGGACATCTTCCGGATCTACGGCTTCAACCTGATCCTGCTGCCGGTGAACCTGGCGGGCGTGCTCAAGTCGATCCAGCAGTCGCTGACCGGCAAGAAGATCCCGTTCGCCCGCACCCCGAAGGTGAAGAACCGCACCGCGTCGCCGCTGCTGTACGTCATCGCGCCGCTGGCGATCATCGCGTTCTCGCTGTTCACGCTGTGGCGGGACTGGAACGCGCACAACTGGGGCAACGCCGCGTTCGCCGCCTTCAACGCCTCGCTGGCGATCTGGGCGCTCGTCGCCTACATCGGCATCGGCAACACGATCGTGGACATCTGGCTCGGCCTGACCAAGCCGCTGTACGTCGAGAAGAAGCGCAAGCGCTCCGCCCCGGCGACCGCGCCCGCGCCCGAGTCGATCGACTGGCGGTCGGTGCTCTACCACGGCCATGCCGGCGGCGACGTGCCGCACGTGGAGCGCACGGCGGTGCGGGATGACGCGCCGCTCGACGCCCCGTCGGTTGACGGCGAACGGCAGGCCGCCTGATGTCGCGCAAAGAAAGGAAGGCCGCCGCGGAGGCCTCCGCGACCGACCGGCTGCAGGCTCCCGAGTCCGACTCCGGCCGCCGCCTCTCGCCTCTGCGCGTGATCGGCGCCGCCCTCGTCGCGGTGGTCGTGGTCTCGGCCGGCGTGGTCGGCTTCCAGTGGTGGAGCGCGCGGGCGTCGGTGGACGTGAAGCCGTGGTTCGCCTCCTTCGTGGACGTGACAGCAACCCCGAAGTACGCGTTCGAGAACCTGGGCGCGACCTCCACCAAGGACGCCGTGCTCTCGTTCATCGTGTCCGACCTGACGAACCCGTGCACGCCCTCCTGGGGCGGCGCATACACGATGGCGGAGGCGCGCGGCTCGCTCGACCTGGACCGCCGGATCGCCCGCCTGCAGCAGCAGGGCGGCACCGTCGCGGTGTCGTTCGGCGGCCAGCGGAACGAGGAGCTCGCGGTCGGCTGCACCGACCCGACGGCCCTGAAGGAGGCGTACGCGTCGGTCGTCGACCGCTACAAGGTGGGCACCGTCGACCTCGACCTGGAGGGCGACGGCCTCGTCAACACGGAGGCCGCCGGACGCCGGGCCACCGCCATCCACGACCTCCAGCAGGAGCGCCGCGCCGCCGGCAAGAGCCTCGCCGTCTGGCTGACCCTCCCGGTGTCGCCGACCGGGCTGACGGTGGACGGCACCAACGCGGTGTCCGCGATGCTGAAGGCCAAGGTGGACCTGTCCGGCGTCAACCTGATGACCATGGACTTCGGCACCGCGAAGGAGGCGGGGAAGTCGATGGCCGCGACCTCCGAGGCCGCGCTGACCGCCGCCCAGCGCCAGCTCGGCGTCCTCTACGACCGGGCCGGCACGCACCAGTCCGACCCGAGCCTGTGGTCGAAGATCGGCGCGACCCCGATGATCGGCCAGAACGACGACCAGGGCCAGGTCTTCGGCCTCGCCGACGCCCGGACGCTGAACGCGTGGGCGGTCTCCACGGGCATCGGCCGGATGTCGATGTGGTCGGCGAACCGCGACAAGACCTGCGGCTCCAACTACGTCGACACGAGTGTGGTGTCGGACGCGTGCAGCGGGGTGAACCAGGGCAAGCAGACCTTCGCCGGCCTCCTCTCGAAGGGCTTCGACGGCCGCATCGCGCTGGGGGAGGGCGCGGTCACCACGGCCGAGCCGACCTCCGCCGCCGCGACCGACGATCCGGCCCACTCGCCGTACCCGATCTGGTCCGGCAGCAACTCGTACCTGAAGGGCACGAAGGTCACCTGGCACCACAACGTGTACCAGGCGAAGTGGTGGACTAAGGGCGACATCCCGGACAACCCGGTGCTGAACGCGTGGGAGACCCCGTGGGACCTGGTCGGACCGGTGCTGCCCGGCGAGTCGCCGATCCCGCAGCCGACCCTCCCGCCCGGCACCTACCCGAACTGGAGCGGCGAGACGGCCTACGACAAGGGCGCCCGGATCCTGTTCGACGGCGTGCCGTTCGAGGCGAAGTGGTGGACGAAGGGCGACAGCCCGGAGGCCGCCAGCGCGAACCCCGACTCGTCCCCCTGGGCCCCGCTCACCCAGGACGAGATCGACACGATCCTGGGCGGTGGTACCACCCAGAAGTGACTCGACGGCGGGATGCTGCCGCTGCGCGCATCCCGCCGCCGACCCCCCTGGACGCACCGCTGCGGGGCGGGAGGTCCGGGCGTCGCGTCGCGCCTCCCTCGTCGGGAGGAAGGCCGCGCGGCGCTGTGTCGGCGGGGCCTGTGGCTTTCGGGTTGGTCACGACCGGCCCCGCCGACACGCTAAGATAGACGAGTTGTCCTGCTTGGCGCTCTCACGGCCTGGGCGGGACAGCAACGGGCTGTGGCGCAGCTTGGTAGCGCACTTGACTGGGGGTCAAGGGGTCGCAGGTTCAAATCCTGTCAGCCCGACGTTCTGAAAAAGCCGGAGGGGCACGTGGTCGCAAAGCGACCAGTGCCCCTCCGGCTTTTTCAGAACTCGCACTGACTAATGGGGTCCCCGCCCGCGAGGGGCCCCGGGCGCCGACGAACGCGCAGCGTGAGACGGCGTTTGGGGTAGCGGGTGGGGCGCAGCCTGGCGACGGGCGTGGAGAACGCGTGGACAAACCTTGCGCTCATAGGTGCCCCCTGTGAGACGTCCTCTCTAGGTACGGATCTCTTCAGGGGTCCAGCTCGGCCAGTCCGCCTTGCCGACAAGAGCGCCGTGATCGAAGACGGCAACGGTGCGGAACGCCGGCATTGCGACGCTGTTGTCGTAGAACACCGCCCTGGTTGCACAGTGTCGCGACTCGGCGATGAGTGCACAGAGGCGGTGATAGCGTTCCCGAATCTTCGTCTCAGGCACGGTATGGCCGCCGTGGTTGACGCGGTAGCTGACGCGGCCGACGGCTACGTCCTCGGGAACGAGGAGAACGTGCAGGGTCACCAAGTAGCCATAGTCGACGGCCTGCTGGACGAGATCCGCCTTGCTGGGGTGGCTGAACACCGTCTCGGTAATGAACGAGCGCAGCTCCCGCATTGAATCGGCCCTCTCACGCGCGGCAATCTGAGAAGCTTGGTATGCGTGGGCTTCCTCTTCGCCGGGCCACAGGCTGGCTGCGATGCGATCGGCATTGATGAACGGCAGGTGGGTTGCTGGGATGAGGATGCGGTCCACGAACGTGGTCTTGCCTGCACCGTTCGGACCGGCAAGCAGGTGTAGGAGCGGCGTGCTCATGCCGAGTCGGGACGTGGGGTGCGCACAACGGACGTGCCGTCGGCGGTCGCCTCAGTCCACGGATCACCTTCCGCGCGCAACTCCGCAGCAAGGTCGAGCGCGGCCAGGTTCGCGGCGATCCGCTCTTCCCAGTCCGCTCGAACGACTGCCTGTGACTCTTCAGAGAGCGCGTCATAGGAGCCCTGCCCGGAGAGCACCAGTTGAACGGCCTGGTTAGTCACCCTCGGAGAGGCCTCGAGTTCGCGACCGATGCGTGCCCAGTGGTCGATCTGTTGGGCCGCGCTGCGGCTCTGCGTCCGAGCGGCCATCTGTGCCGCTTGGAACAATTCGCCGTCAACACGGGTAGGCATCGATCCCATACAACAACTGTAGCAGCTTGCTACAAGGCCATGAAGGGGAAAGTGTTCGCGCACGTCGGTCTCTGCGCGGGCGTGGCGGTGCAGCGAGTGGTTAGGAGACTGCGGCCTGGAGTTCATGGCTTGCATGGCTAATGGTCCCCACCAACCCGCCGCACAACCTCCACAACCCGCTCCCACGCCGCCTCCGTCGGCTCGCTGAGCGCATACGACGTCGCCCACATCCCGCTCGCATCGTCGAGGATCGCCTCCGAACTCACCCCGAGCGTGGAGTAGCGCACCCTGTCGACCTGCCCGCTCCGGAAGAACACCACAACCTTCCCGCCCCGCGCGTACCCGGGCTGGCCGTAGTACAGCTTGGGGGAGAGCCCCGGCGCGACCTCTGCGACGATCGCATGCAACCGCTGTGCGAGTTCACGGTCACCGTCCGGCATCTCGGCGATCTTCGCCAGTACGTCCGCCGCGTCGGCCGCAGCCTTGTCGGCGGCTTTCGCGCGCTTGGCCTCCGCCCTCAGCTCCGCGGCGCGGGCCTTGATCGCGGTCCGCTCCACGACCGAGAGTCCGCCGGGCTCGTTCGTGTCGGTCATGTCGGCGCTCCTCGGTTTCCACTCGTGTCGTTCGGAGTGGCGCCCACGCTACCGGAGGGTCGACCGAAGCGGGCGACCCGTCGGCGCGGCGCGACGGCACTCGGAGTCGACAAGCGGGTGCGGGCGTACAGTCTCCCCGTGACCAACGACGACACCCCCATCGCCTACACCGCCCTCCCGAAGGGCACCCGCGTCCTCACCGCCGACGGCGCCGAGATCGGCACGGTCGAGTATGTCCTCCAGGACAGCACCATCGACCTGTTCGACGGGATCGCGGTGAAGACGTCCGCAGGGCTTCGCTTCGTCGATGCGGACCTCGTCGGCCGTATCACGACGGGCGCCGTGCAGACCAGCCTCACCAGCGATGACGCGGCCGCGCTGCCGAAGCCTCAGGGCACCGAGGTCCTCGACGCCGATCCTGAGGAGTTCGAGGGCAACGGGCTCAGCGCGTGGTGGGGCCGGATGTTCATGCGCGAGCAGTGGATGCGGCGCAAGGAGTGAGTCGGAAAGCGGCGCCGGCGGCGAACTGCCTTGGGGGAGGGCGGCCGCCGACGTCGCTGATGAATCTTCACCTACGGGGTCTAAGACGCGGCTAAGAATCCCGCAGAACGGTGCGCCGTCGCAAAAGTGACCATTGCTCAAACGCAACGTGAGGCCTACCGTGTGCGTCGCCGGTCGGACGACCGGTTTGACTTCCCGAACGAAGGAGATCAGGGATGAGCGAGCGCGCGCCACAAGCGGAGACGCCCAACACATCAGCGGGAGCAGCAGCACGGGCTGGCGGAGGAGCTGCGGCGGTGCCGTCGCGGGTCAACACCGCGTTCTGGCTCTACATCGCCTGTGCGGCGGTCAGTCTCGTGATGATGATCGTCGCCATCGCAACAGCCGGGGCCGCGGTGTCGCAGGTGCAGCAGAGCGGGAAGCTCTCCGCCGGCGACACGAGCGCGGCGGTCGGGGTGCTGGTCACCACGAGTGTGGTCGTCGGCGTCCTCTACATCGTCGCGTACGTGCTGTTCGCCGTGTTCATGCGGCGCGGTGCGAACTGGGCGCGCATCGTCCTGCTGATCGTCACCGCTCTGTCCTTGACCGGGGCTCTCGGCCTCTTCGGCGTGGGTGCACTCCGCCTGGTCCTCGGCGTCGTCGCCACGATCCTGGTGTTCATCCCGCCGGCGAGCGAGTACTTCCGGTCGGGCCGCGCCGCCCGGCCATGACGCTCGCGGGGCCACGGCTGTGACCACAGTGGAGGACCCAGCCGCCGCCCGCTGGCACGCGGCCGACGAACTCGCGCAGGGAGTCGCGGACGACGGCCTCGGGCGCCGGCGTCGCCGCGTGCCGGCGTGGATCCTCGGACTCCTCGTCGCGTCGTGGCTGCTCGGGATCGTGCTCGCCTTCGCCCTCCCTCGCCCCGCCCATCACGCGTCCGGTGAGGGCGTGAGCGTCCGGGCGGTCGCGGGGCTGGCGTTGTCCGCGGTCGGTTTCCTGGTGGCGCTCGTGGGCTTCGTCTGGGGTGTGCGGACCCACCACTATGTGACTCGCTGGCGGGCCGTGACCAGCCCCCTGACGCGGCGCGAGCGCAAGGCGGTGATGAAGCAGCTCAGGGGCAAGCGGACCCTCGACCCGGA
Organism: Microbacterium sp. X-17; assembly: GCF_039615055.1. Classification (NCBI taxonomy): domain Bacteria; kingdom Bacillati; phylum Actinomycetota; class Actinomycetes; order Micrococcales; family Microbacteriaceae; genus Microbacterium; species Microbacterium sp. X-17. Next base: position 293,790 of record NZ_JBDHNI010000003.1, on the reverse strand, counting down.
GCACGCGGACACGATCGTCGCCGCCGGCCGGCAGCTCCGTCGCGCGACCCTGGGGATCGCGCCGCTGTACGCAGGCCTCTCGCTCATGGTCCTCGGGTTCGCCATCGGGACGACGCTGCTGATCCCGCTCATCCTGTGCGTCGTCTCCCTCGTACTGTTCGCGGTCGCCGGAATCCAGCTGCTCGTCTACTACCGGCAGCTGGGTGCGTTCCTGGAGGCGCAGGGCGGCGGCGGCTGACCCTACTCCTGGAACACCCCCAGCATCCGCTCCCGGTTGTCGCCGAGCGCGCGCTCGCAGCCGGACACGCAGTGCACGTCCTGCGGGGCCGTGCGGAAGCCCACCTGGCCCGGGTTGCCGAGCATCTTCACGGTGCCGTCCATGCGCTTTCCGCAGACGGGGCAGTCCGCCGTCCGCAGTTCGATTCTGATCGCCATGCGCCCACGGTAGGCCCCCCATTCGCGGGACACGCGCGGCCACGCGGGGAGGCCACGAACGCCCAGGATCGGCGGCTTGCCGTAGACCGGGCGGTCTGCCACACTGGCGGCGCTCGGACGAGAGGAGTCATCATGCCGAATCCAGGACAGCCGACGGTGCAGGAGGGCGACACCGGCGACGCGGTCAGGCGGGCCCAGCGCGCGGTGCGGCGCACACCGAACCTCGGCGTCGTCGTCGACGGGATCTTCGGGCCTGCGACGAAGGCCGCGATCATCGACTTCCAGAGCGGTGCGGGGCTCGTGCCCGACGGGATCGTGGGGCCGCTCACGTGGGCCGCCCTCCCGGACGGCGGGCCGATGCCGGTGCTGAGCGAGGGCTCGACCGGGGCGGTCGTCTCCAGCCTCCAGACCGTCCTCACCAACGGGGCCGACCAGTGGGGAGGCGTCACGCCGGGCGGCGTCGATGGGATCTTCGGGCCGCACACCCGGGCGTCGGTGGAGGCCTTCCAGGGCTGGGGCGGCATCGCGGTCGACGGCGTGGTGGGGGATCAGACGTGGAGCGTGTCGCTGCACGCGGCCAGCGCGACGCTGGAGACGGCGGTCGGGTTGGAGTACGTGACCTCCTGAGAAGGAGGACACGACTGGATCTCCTTCCGAACGGGGTTCTGAAGGAGATTCGGTGCGTGTCGGGCGCGAATCTCCTGGCACCGTGAAGGTGCGTCGGGGTTAGCTGGCGGCTTCTTCGGGGGCGGGGAGGGGTATTCGGGCTTGGCCGATGGTGGCCACGCCGGCCGGCGTGAACAGCTGGTCGCCGAGGGACTCGATGCACATGCGGAGGCAGCCGGTCAGGACGCTGGCGTCGCCGTACTGGGAGCCGCGCAGCCGCGTCTCGATGGGGCGGTCGTTGGTGGCCAGCTTGCGTTCGAGGGCGGGGATCAGGAGGTCCGCCAGCGTGCCGAGCGAGCCGCCGAGGATGATCTCCTCCGGCGCGAGCAGCCAGGCGATCAGCGTGACGCCGGTGCTGAGCGCGCTCGCGAGGCGGTCGACCTCCGCCAGCGCGTGCGCCTCGCCGGCGCGGGCGGCGGTCACGAGGTCCCAGGTCGCCGCGTGGCCCGGGGCGAGCTCGTCGTCCAGGTCGACCAGCAGCGGGCTGACCAGGTCGTGCAGGCCGAGGTCGCGTGCCCAGCTCACCTCACCAGCGGCGCCGTCGCGGCCGCGGTACAGCTCGTTGCGCAGCACGAGACCGATGCCGATGCGCTCGCTGTCCGAGAAGATGTAGGCGAAGTCCTGCACCTCGCCGTCGCGCGACCACTTCTCGCCGAGCGCGGCGACCTTCGCGTCGTTCTCGACGCGCACCGGGCAGTCGAACAGCTCGCCCACCGCGTCGCGCAGTGAGAAGCCGGTCCACTCGGGCATGGTCATCGGGAGGTCGACCATCCCGTCGTCGCGCACGATGCCGGGGGTGGAGACCGTGACCGCGACGACGGCCGACCGGTCGACGGCCGCCTCGGCGAGCAGCCGGGTGACGCAGTCGTCCAGGAGGCTGAGGCGCTCGGCCCGGGAGGTCTTGATCGGCAGCGGCACCCGCAGGTCGCCGAGGATCGTGGTCGCCAGGTCGGCGACGGTCGCGTGGATCTGGCCGGCCTCCAGCTGCAGGGCGACCACGCACGCGGCGTCGTAGCGGAACGCGAAGGACCGCGCGGGACGGCCGACCGGCCGGGCGTCGGGGGAGGCCGCGGCCAGCTCCACGACCCAGCCGGAGTCCATGAGGTCGTCGAGGATCAGCTCGATCGTCCGCCGCGACAGCCCGGACTCCTGCTGCAGCTCCGTCATCTTCGCCGGACCGGTGCGGTACAGGATGCCGAGCGTGCTGGCGGCGTTGCGCTGCCGCATCTCCGAATGATCCATGTGTGGTCTACCCCTTCGTGCCAGTGCCTGATCTTACGCGAGAAAAAATAGTTTTGCTATTACCGCGCATAATTGCTAACGTTCCCGTTCAACGGCGAAAAGCAAACGTGCTTCCTCGCCGAGAGCTTCGACGAAGAAGGGCCAGCGTGACTGTTCAGAAAGACCGGATCGGAGTCGGCATCGTCGGCTGCGGCAACATCTCGGGCGCGTACTTCCGCGGGCTGGAGCGCTTCGACGGCCTCCACATCGTCGGCTGCACCGACCTGAGCCAGGAGCTCGCCCACGCGGCCGGGGAGCGCTACGGCGTCCCGGTGTTCGCCAACGTGGAGGAGCTGGCCGCGGCGGAGGGCGTGGACATCCTCGTCAACCTCACCCCGCCGCTGGCTCACGAGAGCGTGACCCGCTCCCTCCTCGCGACGGGGAAGCACGTCTTCACGGAGAAGCCGCTCACGGCCTCCTTCGCCACGGCGGCGCCGCTGGTAGCCGAGGCCCGTGAGCGCGGCGTGCTGTTCGGCTCGGCGCCCGACACCTTCCTCGGCTCGGCGGGACAGACCGCGCGTGCCGCGGTGGACGCCGGCCTGATCGGCGAGGTGATCGGCGCGAGCGCGTTCGTCACTCACAGCAAGGCCGAGCTCTGGCACCCGGACCCCACGTTCCTCTTCATCCCCGGCGGCGGCCCCGCGCTCGACATGGGCCCGTACTACATCGCCGCACTGGTCAACCTTCTCGGCCCGGTCGCGAGCGTGTACGCCAGCGCCCGGATCGGCAGCACCGTCCGTCCGGTCTCCACCCCGGGCCGGCGAGTGGAGTCCATCGACGTCACCATCCCGACGCACGCCTCGGCGACGCTCGACTTCGCCTCCGGCGCGGTCGGCACGGTGCTGGCGAGCTTCGACGTCTGGGACCACAACCTCCCGTTCATCGAGCTGTACGGCTCGAAGGGCACGCTCAGCGTCCCCGACCCCAACGACTACGACGACGCGGTGCGTGTGCGCCTGCACGGTGAGGACGAGTGGCGCGAGCTGCCCGCCGTCATCGAGGGCTTCACGGACGGCCTCCCGGAGGAGCTGCTCCCACTGCGCGGCCCCGGCGTCGCCGACCTCGCCGCCGCGCTGACGGGCGAGCCGCACCGCACCAGCGCCGACTTCGCCCTGCACGTGCTGGAGGTGCTCGACGCGATCGCGAACGGCACCGACGGCGTCCACACCCTGACCACCACCTGCGAGCGCCCCGCCCTCTCCACGGAGACCTGGCGCTCGGCATCCCTCGAGGAGACCGCGATCGCATGACCGCCACCGCACCTACCACCACCCGCGCCTTCGGCGTCGACCTGATCACCTTCTTCGACCCGGGCTTCTGGGGGCTCAACGGAAGTGAGGAGCTGGGGGCCCTCGCGGCCGCCGAGCCGCGCCGGGTCTGGGACACCATCCTCGACGCCCTGCAGGAGGCCGGCGTCGCCGAGTTCGAGATGACCTTCCCGCCCGCCGACCGCCTCACCGCGATCGCCGCCTACGGGTCGGCGGAGGCCTTCGCCGCCGAGCTGGAGCGCCGCGGGCTCTCGGTGGTCAGCGCCTACTTCGCCGACATCGAGCACGCGGAGGACGTGACCGACCCGGCCACGCGCGCCGCCATCCTCGCCGCCGCGGAGACCGAGGCGGCCTTCCTCGCCGGCATCGGCGCCTCCTTCCTGGTCGCCGGGCTCCCGATGCGCCGCAACAACGCGGAGGGCGACGGCCTCGCGCCGGTCGACCTCGCGACCGCGGCGCCGATCGCCGACATCGCCAACGAGGTCGGCGCGATCACGAAGCGCCACGGCGTGACCCTCGCCCTGCACACCGAGAGCCACTCGGTGTTCTGGACGCCGCGCGACGTCGACCTGTTCCTGCTGCTGACCGACCCGTTCCTCGTCGCGTTCTGCCCGGACACCGGCCACATCGTGCTCGGCGGGGGAGACCCGGTCCAGCTCGTCTCGCGCCACCGCGAGCGGGTCGTCATCGCGCACTGGAAGGACGCCGCCGGCGCCTTCCGCGAGCACGCGCTCGTGGACGGGGGCATCTGGGAGCGGCACCGCCCGTACTTCCGCGCCGCCGGCCAGGGCGTCGTCGACTGGCCCGCCTTCGCGGCCACGCTCGCCGCTATCGGGTACGAGGGCGGCATCCTGCTTGAGCTCGACGCCGCCTCCGACCCGGTCGGGCAGCTCATCGCGGCCCGCACGTTCCTGGAGGACGCCACCGCCGGCATCCTCTGACCCACCCCCACCGCCAAGAGTGGACAGACGCACCACAACAACAAGGAGAGAATGACGTGAAAGACTCACGCAGCACCAAAGGGCAACGGCGCCGCTCCATCGCACGACGGACCACCATCGCCGTCGGAGCAGCCGTCGCGGCCGCTGTCGCCCTGACCTCGTGCTCGCTGTCGCCGAGCGCCTCGGGCAGCGGCAGCAACACCCTGACCGTCGCCATCTGGAAGGGCTACGGCGCCGACCTGCCCTGGGTCGCCACGGACTTCAAGAAGGAGACCGGGGCCACGCTCAAGTTCCAGTACATCGACTCCGAGTCGAACGAGCTCCAGCTGGTGAACAAGGCCAACGGCGGCATCGACGTCGCGCTCCCGAACATCCAGTACATCGGCCAGGGCATCGACCAGGGGATCTTCCACGAGCTGGACACCTCCAAGCTGACGAACTACAACGACTTCTACTCGGACTTCTCGGGCCGCAAGGAGATCCGCAAGGACGGCAAGCTCTACGGCGTTCCGTGGACCTGGGGGAGCACCGGCCTGTTCTTCGACGGCAGCAAGGTGACGCCGACGCCCGACTCGCTCAGCGTGCTGTGGGACCCGAAGTACAAGGGTCAGATCGCGCTCATCGACGACGCGACCGTGCTCGTCCCGATCACCGCCCTCTACCTCGGTGAGGACCCGCAGAACCCGGACATGGCGAAGGTCACGCCGGCGCTGCAGAAGCTGAAGGACAACGCCAAGCTGCTGTACTCGTCCACCGACGACCTTGCGAAGGGCATCGCCAGCGGCTCGATCGTCGCGGGCATCGCCAACTCCGACGGCATCGGCGGCCTGATCGCCGGCAACGCCCCAGGGACGTCGAACTTCAAGTACGAGATCACCAAGGAGGGCGCGGTCGGCTGGATCGACAACTGGGCGATCGCGGCCAAGACGCAGCACCTCGACCTCGCCTACAAGTGGCTCAACTACATGACGGGCAAGGACTTCCTCACCAAGTGGGCGAACACCCCCGCCGACTCCTCGCCCGCCCCGGCGAACAAGTCGGTCGTCGCCTCGCTCGAACCGGCCACGCTGGACCGCCTCCAGGCGAACCCCGACAAGATCTCGAGCCTCGCGCTGCAGCTCCCGCAGCCCGCGGACCGGCTCCAGTCGTGGGTCGACGCCTGGACGCAGGTGAAAGCCGGCTCCTGATGACCACCGCCCCGCTGTCCCTGGCCCGCCGTCCCCGGCGGCGGGCCAGGGGGACCCTGGGCACGGGCTTCCTGCTCACGCCCGGCGGCCTCCTGCTCGTCCTGTTCGCCCTGCTCCCGCTGGTCGCGCTGCTGATCATCGGCTTCACGAACGGCTCCGGCGGCTTCACGGTCGAGAACTTCACGGAGATGTTCTCCAGCGCCGTCTACATGTCGCTGCTCGGCCGGACGCTGCTGATCGCGTTCTGCGTGACCGTGGTCAGCATCGCGCTGGCCTGGCCGGCGGCGTGGGCGCTGGCCCGCTACACGAGCCCGAAGGCGAAGCCGCTGATCCTCGGGTTCGTCATCATCCCGTACATCACGTCGCAGCTGCTGCTGATCTACGGTTTCGTCAGCCTCATCCAGGCGGGCGGCCCGGTGATGTCGTTCCTGTCCTCGATCGGGCTCGCCGGCCCGCAGGCGTCGATCATGTACACCCCGGCGGCGAACATCCTGATGCTGATCCAGGAGTCCATCCCCACGGCCATCCTGGTGATGTACTCGGCCTCGGAACAGATCAGCGGCTCGGTGCTGGAGGCCTCCCGGACCCTGGGCGCGTCGAAGGGCTTCGTGTTCACCCGGGTGATCTGGCCGCTCAGCTCGGCGATGATCGGCGTGAACTTCGCGCTCACGTTCGTGCAGACCGTCGGCGCGTTCGCCGAGCCCGCGATCCTGGGCGGACCGAACGGGCAGATGCTCGGCAACACCATCTCCGCGCAGCTCTCGGCGGGCGTCCACCAGCAGTTCGCTGTGGCGATGTCGCTGGTGCTGCTGGTGACGTCGCTGGCGATCGTCGGAGGCGTGACCGGGCTGCTGTCGTGGTCGCGCTCCGCGCTGTCGGGCGTCTCGAAGGCGGGACGGCCACGCGTGGAGAGCGTCACCGCGCAGACCCTCATCGCCGAGGATGCGCTGACCACGGAAGGAGTCCTCCGATGAAGACCGCCGTCCTGCCCCGGCTGATGAAGATCTGGCTCTACGTCGTGCTGGTCATCCTGGCCTTGCCGCTGCTGGCCATGACCGCCCTCAGTCTCAACCAGTCCCGGTACGGCACGTTCCCGTTCCACTTCACCTTCGACTGGTACGCGAACCTCTCGCACGACCAGGCGCTGGTGGACGCGCTGCTCACCAGCCTCAACCTGGCGACGCAGGCGACGATCTTCGCCGTGATCGTCGGCACGCTGCTCTCGCTGGGGATGGCGCGCAGCCGCATCTACATCACGGCTCCGATCAACAGCCTCCTGCTCGCCCTGCTCACGGTGCCCGCGCTGATCCTGGCCGCCGGCTTCGTGGTGGTGTTCGGCTGGCTCGGCTTGGGCTCGAGCACGCTGGGGCTGATCCTGGCCTCGATCGTGACCTCGCTGCCGTTCGTGGTGTTGATCGTCTCCGGCCGGCTGCGCGACCTGAACCCGCACTACGCGGAGGCAGCGCACTCGCTGGGTGCCGGTCCGCTGCGGACGTTCCTGACGATCACGATCCCGCTGATCGGGCCGTCGATCATCGCGGGAGGCCTGCTGGCGTTCGTGATCACGTTCAACAACTTCGCGATCCAGCTCATCCTCGCCCCGATCGGGGTTTCGACGCTGCCGGTGCAGATCTACTCGATGGTCCGCCTGGGCGTGACGCCGGATGTGGACGCGCTGGCGACGATCATCATCCTCTCCACGGTGCTGCTGGTGGTCATCCTCAACTGGCTGTCCGGCAACGCCGCCAAGCTCTTCACGACCTCTACGAACAAAGGAAACTGATGGCCGAGCTCACTGTGACCGGCGTGTCCAAGACCTTCAACGGCACCCGCGTCCTCGAACCGCTGGACCTGAGCGTCGGCGATGGCGCCTTCTGCTGCATGCTGGGCTCCTCCGGGTCCGGCAAGTCCACCCTGCTGCGCATCGTCGCCGGTCTGGAGGAACCGGACGGCGGCGCCATCCGGGTCGGATCGCGGGAGGTGACCCGGCTGTCGGTGGAGAAGCGCAACATCGGGTTCGTCTTCCAGAACTACGCGCTGTTCCCGCACCTGTCTGTGCTGGCGAACGTGATGTACGGGCTGCGCGCCCGCCGCACCCCGCGGTCGGCGGCGAAGAAGAAGGCGGAGGAGATGCTCGGCCTGGTCGGCCTCGGCGACTTCGGCGGACGCTCACCCTCCCAGCTCTCCGGCGGGCAGCAGCAGCGGGTCGCCCTGGCGCGCGCCCTGGTGACCTCCCCGGACCTGCTGCTGCTGGACGAGCCGCTGTCCGCCCTGGACAAGAAGATCCGCGGCGAGATGCAGCGCGAGCTCAAGCGCATCCACCGGGAGACCGGCCTGACCACGATCATGGTCACCCACGACCAGGAGGAGGCGATGGACCTCGGCGACCAGGTGATGATGCTCGACCGCGGGGTCGTGCAGCAGAACGACACCCCCGAGTCGCTGTACCGGACGCCGGGCAACCGGTTCGTGGCGCAGTTCCTCGGCGGCCAGTCCCTCGGCACCGGCATCGTCCACGGCTCCGGCCGGGCCGCGCGGGTGGCGATCGGCGGGCTGTCGCTGACCACCGCGCAGGACGACCTCCGCGAGGGCGACCGCGTCGACGTGCTGGTCATGGCCGAGCGCGTGCGCATCCTCGCCGACGACGCGGCGAACACCGCGGGGTCGGCCGCGGGCGTGCTGCGCGCGGTCGACTTCTTCGGGCCCTTCGCGCGGGCGGAGATCGTCGCCGGCGACCTCCGCATCCCGGTCACCATGCTCTCCCAGGCGGCCGACGCCCTCACCCCCGGCCAGCCGGTCCGCTTCGCCATCGCCCCCGAAGGCCTCCACGCCTTCGCCTGACCCGCCGAGACGTGAGTAATCGCGGGAATCCGGCCTCGGATTCCCGCGATTAGTCACGTCTCGTCGGCCTGGATCGGGGTGTGCGTCAGGCGCGGTACACGCTGCGGCCGCCGATGAACGTCTCCACGACGCTCGCCGCGTCGAGCCCGCGGCCGTCCGAGATGTCGCGGTCCAGGAGCACGAGGTCGGCCGCGAGGCCGGGGGAGAGCCGGCCGGTGGTGTCCTCCAGCCGCCCGACCCACGCCGCGGTGCCGGTGTACGCGTCCAGCACGGTCGCGAACGGGAGCGCCTCCGAGGCGAGCAGCGGCTCCGTGAGCGCCTGCCCGGTGGCGTGCGGGTCCGTGGAGGGCGCCAGCCGGGTCGTGCCGGTGTGCATCGCCCACAGCGGATTCGGGTCGGACACCGGCCAGTCGCTGCCGCCGACGATGCGGGCCCCGTGCCGCCGCAGCGACTCGAAGGGGAAGTGCCGGCTCGCGCGGTCGTCGCCCATCATCGGGAGCTTGCGCTCCACGATCTCGGTGTCCGTGCGCGCCCACAGCAGCTGCGCGTTCACAGTCACGTCGAGCGCGGCGAACCGGTCGACGTCGGCGGTGTCGACCACGTCGAGGTGCGCAAGCTGGTGGCAGCCTCCCGCCGGCCCGTTGGCGGTCCGCGCGTGCGCCACGGCGTCCAGGCACTCGCGCACCGCGCGGTCGCCCACGGCGTGCAGGTGCACGTCGAAGCCGCGCGCGTCCAGCGCCGCGACGATCGTCGCGAGCTCCTCGGCCGGGATGAACGAGTCGCCGCGGACTCCCGGTGCGTCGCTGTAGTCGTCGAGGAGGGCGGCGGTGCGGTTCTCGATCATGCCGTCCTGCATGATCTTGACGGTGCCGGCCTCGATCCGGCCGGGACCCACCCGCCCGGCCTGCGCGACGCGCTCCCGCCGGGCCTCCAGGTCGGCGAGCTGCTCCAGGCCGCGGTCGCGGTCCCACCACTGGCAGAGCACCACGCGGGCGGTGAGGGCGCCCTGCCGCGCCAGGTTCAGGTAGGCGTCGAGCGAGTCCGGCCCGAGTTCGCTCTTGCCCACGGCGGCGTCGTGCCAGGTGGTCACGCCGACCGAGTGGAGGCGGCTCTGGGCGGCCAGGATGGCCTCCTCCACGGCGCCCGGGCCGGGCTCGGGGAGGATCGGGTCCAGCGCCTGCATGGCGGTGTCGAGCAGCACGCCGGTGAGCACGCCGCGGTCGTCGCGCACGAACCGTCCGCCCAGCGGGTCTGCGGCGTCGGGGGCGATCCCGGCGGCCTCCAGCGCGCGGGAGTTGACCCAGACGCCGTGGCCGTCGTGGCTGGTGAGGATGACGGGGCGGTCGGCCTCCACCCCGTCGAGCAACTCGCGGGTGGGGAGGCCGCCGGGGAAGACGTCGCCGTACCAGCCGACGCCGACGATCGTGTCGAGCTCGGGGTGCGCGGCGGCGTACGCGGCGATGATCCGCCGGTACGCGTCGGCGTCGTGCACGGGCATGAGGTCGATGCCGAGCAGCGAGCTGCCGGCCATCGGCGGGTGCACGTGCGTGTCGTGGAAGCCGGGGAGGAGGGAGGCGCCTGCTGCGTCGCGGACGACCGTGCCGGCCTCCCGCAGCGCCGTGAGCTCGTCGTCCGGCCCGACCGCCGCGATCCGGCCGTCGCGGACGAGGACGCCGCCGTCCTGCCAGACGCCGTCGCCGAGGTACAGGCGGGCGTTCGTGAAGTGCAGACTCGTCATCGGCGTCCCTTTCGCGCTCCCGACCAGTCTCGGGGAGGGTGTTGGATCACGCAAATAGTTTCGACCGGAGCAGTTCATCATCCATTCAGATGTGTGATCCGCTCGAAACCTCCCCGTCATCTCACGCGCGCAGCGGGTCGGGATTGAGCGCCTCCGCGACCACCTGCGCCGCGATGTCGCTCACCGCGCGCGCCCGGGCCGTCGCCCGCACCGACCGCATCGCCGCCAGCACCACGGGGAGGGCGGGGACGCTGTCTGCGATCGGCAGTGCGGCCACCCGCTCGCCGTCGTAGCTGAAGTCGTGCCTGGGCCGCTGGTTGAGGATCGAGAAGCCGTGCCCGTGCGCCACGAAGGCGCGCACCGTCTCGTAGTTGAGCGACCGGTGCCGGATCTCCGGCTGGAGACCCGCGCCGGCGAGGATGCCGAGGAAGTACTCCCGGCTGTGCGGCAGGTCGAGCAGGATCATCGGCTCGCGCGACAGCTCGCGCAGGAACACCTGCGGCGACGCGGCGAGCGGATGGTCGGCGGGCAGGATGACGTGCGGGGGAGCGTCCGACAGCACCGCCGTGCGGATGTCGTTGCCGAAGCCGAAGTCGTAGCCGATCAGCAGCTCCACCCGGCCGCTGCGCAGGGCGGCCCTGGCGCCGTCGGTGTCCAGCTCGTCCACCTCGATGTCGAGGTACGGGTGCTCGGCGCGCACTCGGCTGACGATCGCGGGGAGGATGAACGGTGCGAGCGTGACGAAGCAGCCGATCCGGATGGTGCCGCGCACCTGGTTGTCGATGCCGCGTGCGGTGTCGAGCGCCTCCTCCAGGTTGAGCAGGAGCGCCCGGGCGTCGCCGAGGAACTGCTGCCCGGCGGGAGTGAGCGTCAGCCCGCGGGAGCGTTGCCGGATGAAGAGCTGCGCGCCGACCTGCTGCTCGAGTTGCGCGATGGCCGACGAGACGGCGGACTGCGCGACGAACAGCTCCTCGGCGGCGCGGGTCATCGAGAGGTGCGTGGCGGCCTCGATGAAGTAGCGGAGCTGCGCGAGGGTGACGTCCGGCTTCTTGCTCATGGGAGGCCTCCATTACGACCAGGTTTCGGCACTGTTACCTCCGGCGTGGTATCTCCCCAAGTGATGCAGTGCTTCAGGCAACCTTAGTTGATTGATGCGCCAGGAAGGCAGAGGCTTCTATGCCAAGCACCCTGGCCACCACGAGGAGCACACCCATGACCACAGAGGTCCGCAGCGACGCCCTCGGCGTCGAGACCCGCACCATCGACTACATCCCCGAGGACGAGCGGCACGGCAAGGCGCGCAACCTGTTCACAATCTGGTTCGGCGGCAACATCATGATGCTGTCGATCGCGACGGGCCTGCTCGCGACCGCGGTGTACGGCCTCCCGATCTGGGCGGCGATCGTGGCGCTCGTGGTCGGCAACCTGATCGGCGGCGTCGTGATGGCGCTGCACGCGGCGCAGGGACCGCAGATGGGCGTCCCGCAGATGCTGCAGACCCGCGCGCAGTTCGGGTCGTACGGCAGCCTCCTGGTCGTGGTCATCGTGGTCGGGATGTACGTGGCGTTCTTCGCGTCGAACGTGATCCTGGGCGGTCAGGCGCTCGACTCGCTCACCCACCTCGGCGCGTTCTGGTCCACGGTGATCGTCGGGCTGATCAGCGTCTTCGGAGCGGTCTTCGGCTACCGCCTGCTCCACGTCTTCGGCACGGTGATGAGCGTCGTCGCCGGACTGACCATCGCGATCGTCTTCGTCTACATCTTCGCCGCGGGGACCCTGCCCGCGAGCGCCATCGACTACGGCTCGGTCGCCGCCGCCGGCATCATGGGGACGATCTCGGTCGCCGCGCTCTGGCAGATCGCGTACGCGCCGTACGTGTCGGACTACACGCGCTACATGCCGAAGGACACCGGCGTGCGCGCTGCCTTCTGGGCGACGTTCGCCGGCTGCGTGGCCGGTTCGGTCATCCCGATGGTGCTCGGCTCGATCGTCGGCGCGGCCTTCCCGAAGGACGACGTCGCGACCGGCCTCAGCGCCCTCATCCCCGGGATCGCCGGGCTGGCGATGCTCGTGTTCGGCGTCGGCATCAGCGTGAGCAACGGGATGAACCTCTATTGCGGCAGCCTCGCGATCATCACCATCGGGCAGACGCTGTTCCCGAAGTGGATCCCGCGGGCCGTCACGCGCGGCGCCATCGCGGTCATCCTGTTCCTGGTCGCGCTCGTGCTCGGCTTCGCCTTCTCGGCCAACTTCCTGGTCAACCTGTCGAACCTGATGATCCTGCTGCTGTGCGTGCTCATCCCCTGGACGGCCGTCAACCTGGTCGACTACTACGCGGTGAAGCACGGCAAGTACGACATCGCGTCGCTGTTCCGGCAGGACGGCGGAATCTACGGGCGGATCAACCGCAACGCCGTGATCTGCTACGTGCTGGGCGTCCTCATCCAGCTCCCGTTCATCAACACCGCCTTCTACACCGGGCCGATCGCGACCGCGCTCGGCGGCGTCGACATCTCGTGGATCGTGGGCCTCGCCGTGATCTGCCCGCTGTACTACGCGCTGATGAAGTGGGCGCCGTCCAAGGCTGTCGCGCCGGCGGCCTCCACCTCCCTCCCCACCCCCGTCGCAGGAGCAGAATGACCCCCGAGCCAGCAGCACAGCCCGCCGCCGAGTACGACTACGTCGTGGTCGGCGGCGGCACCGCGGGCGGCATCGTCGCCGCGCGTCTCTCCGAGAACCCGGACGTGACGGTCGCCCTCCTGGAGTGGGGGCCGAGCGACCGCGACGAGGGCCGCGCCCGCGAGCTGCGCAGGTGGGAGGAGATGATCGGGAGCGAGTACGACCTCGACTACCGCAGCGTGCCGCAGGAGCGCGGCAACTCGTCCATCCGGCAGACCCGGATGCGCATCCTCGGCGGCTGCTCGACCGCGAACACGATGATCGCGTGGCGACCGCCGGCGTCCGACCTCGCCGAGTGGGTGGAGTCGGGTGCGGCCGGCTGGGACGCCGCGAGCTTCCAGCCGTACTTCGACCGGCTCGACATCCCGGTGCATCCGGTCGGTGCGGCGGACCGGAACCCGTTCGTCGCGGACGTGGTCGCCTCCGCTGTCTCGGCCCTTGGCCTCCCGCTGCAGGAGCGCTGGAACGACGGCCGCACCGACTCCCTGGCGCGCGGCGCCGGCTTCTTCGAGGTGGGCTACGACCCGGCGACGAACGTGCGCGGGTCGAGTTCGATCCACTACCTGCACGACGTGATGGACGAGCGGGATTCGCTGGACGTGATCACGGGTGCGCGGGCGTCGCGGATCGTGCTGGAGGGCGGCCGGGCCGTCGCCGTGCACTACCGCGACGCGTCGGGCGCGCTTCGGGTGGTAAGGGCGCGGCGCGAGATCGTGCTCGCCTGCGGCGCGATCGACACCCCGCGGCTCCTGCTGCTGTCCGGGATCGGCCCGGCGCCGGTGCTCGCCGCGGCCGGTGTGCCGCTGGTGCACGAGCTGCCGGGAGTGGGGGAGAACCTCCAGGACCACGTCGAGGGCCTGGTCGTGTGGGAGGCCGTGTCGGCGCCGCCCGCGGTCTCGGCCTCCGGATGGGACGCGGGCGCGATGGTCGGTGTGGACGGCGACCCGGCGCGTGCGGACGTGCTGATGCACTTCCCAGTGGAGCCGGTGGTCGACCACCCGCGTGGCCGCGGCGTCGACTTCCCACCCGCCATCGTCGCGATCGCGCCGAACGTCGCGAAGCCGCACAGCCGCGGCCGCGTCACCATCGCCTCCGCCGACCCGGACGCGCCGCCGGTGATCGACTACCGCTACTTCACGGACCCCTCGGGGCACGACGAGCGGATGCTGGTCGCCGGGGTACGGCTGGCACGCCGGATCGCGGAGGCCGAGCCCATGCGCAGCCACCTGGTGCGGGAGGTCTTCCCCGGGCCCGACGTCCAGACGGACGAGGAGCTATCGGCTGTCCAGCGCGACATCCACCAGACCGTGTACCACGTGAGCGGCACGTGCCGGATAGGCGCGGTGGACGATTCGCTCGCTGTGGTCGACCCGGAGCTGCGGGTGCGCGGGATCGACGGGCTGCGGATCGCGGACGCGTCGGTGTTCCCGACGCTGACGTCGGTGAACCCGGTCATCACGGTGATGATGGTGGCCGAGCGCGCCGTCGACCTGCTGGCGGCCACCGTCCCCGCGTAACCGCCCTCGTCGCCAACGGAGGAGTTCTCACCGCACCCGGCCGCGAACTCCTCCGTTACCTGCGTTCACGGCACCCGCCGCACCCGTTCTCCTCCGTTACCCGCGGCGTCGCTAACGGAGGACATCCATCGGTTGGGCTCCCGGGATGGCAGTGAACGGAGGAGTTCCCGCCCCACCCGGCCGCAGATTCCTCCGTTACCTGCTTTCACGGGCTCTGCCGCATCCGTTCTCCTCCGTTACCCGCGGCGTCGCTAACGGAGGACATCCACCGGTTGCGGTCCCGGGATGGCAGTTAACGGAGGAGATCCCGGCTTGGGGGGCCGGGATCTCCTCCGTTGGCGGCGGGCTTGGGCGAGGGGTCAGTCGCGCACGGGCTCCAGCAGCACCTCGGGCCCGGGGTCGACGCGGCGGTCGCGGGCGCGCTGCCAGAAATAGCCGGCCAGCGCCAGCACCGTGATCACGATCAGCGTCCCGACCGTGAAGCCCTCGAACGTCGGGCGGTCGACGCCCCAGGTGTCGACGAAGTCGTATTTCAGGCCGAGCAGCCCCTCCAGCGTGCCCGGGAACACCGCGACCCAGGAGCCGAGCAGCACCCACGCGTAGATGATCACCACCGCGGTCCACAGCCCGCCGCGGCCTCCCGGGACCCGGAACGGGCGCTCGACGTCCGGGTATCTCCGGCGCAGCCGCACGATCGACGGGAAGATCACCAGGTACGACAGCAGCAGGGTCGAGATCGCGACCGTCAGCACCACCGTGAACACCGCGGCGGTGCTGCCCTTGAGCAGCAGCGTCGCCGCGACGCAGAAGACCGTGGCCACGATCCCGGAGAGCAGGTTCATCCGCACCGGGGTGCCGAAGCGCTTCGAGAAGACGCCGAAGAAGCGGAAGAACGCGCCGTCCGCGCCCGCGGCGGCCTGCACCCGGTCGGAGGCGATCATCCACGCGCTCGCCTGCGTCAGCACCACGAACACGAACAGCAGCGCGGCGACGAACATCACCGGGCCGGTCGCGATGCCGTAGACCGAGAAGACCTCCTTGAACGCGTCGAGCAGGCCGCTGGCGCCCTGGACCTTGTTCGCGGGGAGCACGGCCAGGATGGCGAAGATCGGCACGAGGTAGCACAGGATCGAGATGATGCCGGAGGACGTGATCGCCCGCGGGACGTCCCGCTGCGGGTTGCGCATCTCCTCGGCCGCACCGTTCGGCGCCTCGAAGCCGACGACCGCGAACAGGATCACCGGGGTCACCGCGAGGAACCCGCCGAGCGTCGGCGAGAACGCCCCGGCCGCGTACCCGTGCACGCCGTTCTTGACCGCGTAGACGGCCACGGTCACCACGAACACCACCAGCAACAGGATCTTGATGATCGCGCCGGCCGCGACGATGTGCTTGCCGTACTGGAGGCCGATGATCGCGGTCCCGATCGCCAGCCAGATGAACACCAGCTTGAAGACGATGTCCCCTGCGCTGCCTTCCGGGAGCGGGGCGATGTAGGCGCCCCAGGTCGCCGCGGAGATGAACACCAGCGAGCCGCCCATCCAGAGCGGGTTGGTGATCCAGTAGAACAGCGTCGCGATGGCCGCGGTCAGCTTGCCGAACGCGAGCCGCACCCAGACGAAGGGGCCTCCCTCGTCGTGGAACGTGCTGCCCAGCTCGGAGATGACGAGCGCGTACGGGAAGAGGAACGTGATCCCGATCACCGCGGTCCAGGTGAACGCCTCGGCGCCGCCTCCCGCCGCGATCTGCGCGACGGTGTCGATGGAGATGACCGCGCTGATCGACAGGAAGACGATGTCGAGCCGGCCGAGGGTCTTGCGGAAATGCTGGGTTCGGATGTTCGAGGTCTGGAGCTTCGTATCGGTCATCGGGGGACTCCTTCGTCCTTGCATTCTCTTCGGGTGGGACTGGCGGGGGAAATCCGGCCCGGGGACGCCCGGCCGGAGGGAGGGCTACCTGAACGCGCGGTCCAGGCTGAGGATCTTCTCGGCACGTCCGAGCCGCGGGAGGTCGCTGCCGTCGCGGACGACGCGGCCGGCCTCCTCGAACTCGTCCAGGAAGCCCGCAGCCCAGGACACGTCCTCGGCGGAGGGCGCCATCACCTCGTTGACGATGCCGACCTGCTTCTCGCGCAGGCAGAGCCGCCCGGTGAGGCCGAGCGCGGCGGCCGAGCGCGACTGCTCGGTGACGATCGGCGCGCCGTCGACCACCGACGGCCCGTCGATGGGGCCGGGGAGGCCGCCGACCCGGCTCGCGACCACGAGCCGCGAGCGCGGGTAGGCCAGGGCGGCCTCCGAGTTGGCGACGCCGGTGTCGCGGCGGTAGTCGCCGCTGCCGAACGCCAGGCGGAAGGCTCCGGGCGCGCGGGCGATCAGGGCAGCGTTCTCGATGCCGAGGGCGGACTCGATCAGGGCGACCACCGGCGTCGCGCCGCCCAACCGCTCGGCGGTCTCGGTGACGTGGTGCGCCTCCTCGGTCTTGGCGAGCACCACGCCGAGCAGCCCGGGGAGGCCGCGGAGCCGGTCCACATCCCCGCCCCAGAAGGCCGAGGTGCGGTCGTTGACGCGCACCCAGGCCTCGCCGCCGGACTCCAGGAACCGCGCGACGCGCTCCCGCTCGACCTCCTTGCGGGAGGCGTTGATCGCGTCCTCCAGGTCGATCACGACGGCGTCGGCGGCCGATCCCGCGACGGCCACCGCGTCGAGGCGGGCCGCCGAGAGGAGCAGCCAGGAGCGGGCGACCTCGGGCGGCACCCGGGTCGCAGGCGTGGTGTCGAGCTGCATCGTCATTGCCGTCCTCCTACGCGTGCTGGAACCACGTGGTCTTGAGGCCCACATAGTTGTCGATGGCGTGCCGGGAGAGGTCGCGGCCGAAGCCGGACTGCCGGAACCCGCCGAACGGGGTGGTGGAGCCGAGCGCGTCCACCGTGTTCACCGACACGGTGCCGGCGACCAGCCGCTCGGACACCCGGTGGGCGCGGGACAGGCTCGAGGTCCACAGCGACGCGGCCAGGCCGTAGTCCGTGGCGTTCGCGGCACGCACCGCGTCGTCCTCGTGGTCGAACGCCTGGACCACGACCAGCGGGCCGAAGACCTCGTCGCGGTGCAGCGGGTGCGAGAGCGGGAGGCCGGCGACGATCGCCGGGTCGATGAACGCGCGGGAGCCCTGCCGCTGGAGGCGCTCGCCGCCGATCAGCTCGCCGTCGCGCGCCGCCGTCTCGATCGCGGCGGCGACACCGTCGGCGTGCGACTCGGAGACGAGCGCTCCGTTGCCGCTGGCCGGGTCGAGGGGGTCGCCGGAGCGATAGGCCTCGGCGGCGGCGGTGAGCAGCCCGACGAACTCGTTGTAGACGGGACGCTCGACGAAGATGCGGGAGTTGGCCGAGCAGACCTCGCCCTGGTTGTAGAACGCGCCGAACGCGGCCTTCTCGGCGGCCAGCGCCAGGTCCTCCACGTCGGCGAAGATCAGGTTCGAGCTCTTGCCGCCGGCCTCCAGGCTCAGCCGCTTCAGGTTCGACTCGCCCGCGTAGGTCAGCAGCTTCTTCGCGACCGCGGTCGAGCCGGTGAACGTGAGGGCGTCGACGTCCGGGTGGAGGCCGAGCGCGCGCCCGATCACCGAGCCGGGACCGGGGACGACGTTGAGCACGCCCGCCGGGATGCCGGCCTCCAGCGCCAGCTCGCCCAGCCGGAGGGCGGTGAGGCTGGTCGTCTCCGCGGGCTTCAGCACGACGCTGTTGCCGGCGACCAGCGCGGGAGCGAGCTTCCAGGCGGCGATGTCGAGCGGGTAGTTCCACGGCACGATCGCGGCGACGACGCCGAGCGCGACGCGGCTGACGATCGCGGTCGAGCCGGGGGGAGTGGAGGGCACCTCGTCGGTGAGCTTGTCGGCGAGCTCGCCGTACCAGCGGAAGGTCGCCGCGGTGCCGGGCACGTCGACGGTGCTGGTCTGCGAGAGCGGCTTGCCCATGTCGAGGGATTCGAGGAGGGCGAGCTCGGCCGCGTTGTGCTCGATGATGTCGGCGAGGCGGCGGAGGACCGCGCCGCGATCGGCGGCGTCGCGGCGGCTCCAGACTCCGGACTCGTAGGCGGTGCGGGCCGCGGCCACGGCGCGGTCGACGTCGGCGGGGCCGCCCTTGGCGACCTCCGCGAGCGCTTCGCCGGTCGCCGGGTTGACCGTGACGAACGTGTCGCCCGACGCGGAGGCGACGCGGTCGCCGTCGATGATGGCCCTGCCGTCGATGCGGACGGTTGTGTCGATCGTCATGCCGGAAGAGTACGCACGTCCGGTGCATCGAAACGAGCGTTGAAAACCGTTCCAGTGGATCGCTTGAAGTGATGTAATGCACCCTGGCTGAGCAGTGCGCGATCCCGAAATGAGGCGTTCACGCGCGCGAAACGCACGCGAAGCATCACTTCTGTTGATCCAATACGGCGATTCTCATTGTTTTACAGATTCGGCCGGGCCTGCTGACAATGGCTGCACCATCAGCGAAGGAGATCAGCATGTCGAGCCAGGAAATCGAGGTCCTCGTCGTCGGCGCGGGACAGGCCGGTGTGGCGATGAGCGCCCACCTGACCGAGCGCGGCATCCCGCATCTCGTGCTGGAGCGCGGCCGCATCGCCGAGCGCTGGCGCTCCGGCCGCTGGGACTCGCTCGTCGCCAACGGCCCCGCGTGGCACGACCGCTTCCCCGGCCTGGAGTTCGACGACGTCGACCAGGACGGCTTCGCCCCCAAGGAGCGCGTCGCCGACTACTTCGTCGCCTATGCCGCGATGACGAACGCACCCATCCGCAGCGGGGTGGAGGTGCTGTCGGTCCGTCGCAACGCAGGCGCCCCCGGCTTCCGGGTCGAGACCACCGACGGCTCCTACACGGCGCGCCATGTCGTGGCCGCGACCGGCCCGTTCCAGAAGCCGGTCATCCCCACCGTCATCCCCTCCGAGGCGGGCGTCGAGCAGCTCCACTCCAGCGACTACCGCAACCCGGACCAGCTCCCGGCCGGCGGCGTGCTCGTCGTCGGCGCCGGCTCCTCCGGCGTGCAGATCGCCGACGAGCTGCGCCGCGCGGGACGCCAGGTGCACCTCTCGGTCGGACCGCACGACCGGCCGCCGCGCCGCTACCGGGGGCGCGACAACGTGTGGTGGCTGGGCGTCCTCGGCAAGTGGGAGGCCGCCGCCCCCGCCGCCGGCGCCGAGCACGTGACCATCGCGGTCAGCGGCGCCCGCGGCGGCCGCACCGTGGACTTCCGCGAGCTGGCCGAGAGCGGCATCACGCTCGTCGGCCGCACGCAGGACTACGCCGACGGCGTCCTCCGGTTCGGCGGCGACCTGGCCGCGAACATCCACGCGGGAGACGCCAACTACCTGTCGGTGCTGGACGAGGCGGACGCCTACATCGAGCGCAACGGCCTCGACCTCCCCGAGGAGCCGGAGGCCCGCATCCTCGGTCCCGACCCCGCGTGCGTGACCGACCCGGTGACCGAGCTCGACCTCGCCGCGGCCGGGATCACCTCCATCGTCTGGGCCACCGGCTTCGGCGTCGACTACGGCTGGCTGCAGGTGGACGCGCTGGACGCGGCGGGCCGGCCGGTGCACCAGCGCGGGGTCTCCGCCGAGCGCGGCGTGTACTTCCTGGGCCTGCCGTGGCAGTCGCGCCGCGGCTCCAGCTTCATCTGGGGCGTCTGGCACGACGCCGGCTACATCGCCGACCAGATCCAGATCCAGCGCACCTACCTGTCGTACGAGAACGCCGCGGTCGCGGCGGAAGGAGCAGCCGTCTGATGCCGACACACACCCGCATCCGCCCGTTCAACACCAAGGACACCTACCCCGAGCAGAACCTCGACAACGACCTCTGCCAGGCCGTCGTCGCCGGCGGCGTCGTCTACCTGCGCGGCCAGATCGGCCAGGACCTGGAGACCCGCGAGTCGGTCGGCGTCGGCGACGTGGAGGCGCAGGCCGAGAAGGCGATGGCGAACATCGAGATGCTGCTGGAGGAGGCCGGTTCGAGCCTGGAGGACATCGTGAAGGTCGTCATCTACATCATCGACCCGCGCTACCGGGAGGCCGTCTACCGGGTGGTCGGACGCTGGCTGAAGGGCGTCTTCCCGGTCTCCACCGGCATCGTCGTCTCGGCGCTCGCCCGGCCGGAGTGGCTGGTCGAGATCGACGCCACCGCTGTGCTCAGCGGGGAGGCCTCGCGGTGACGTTTTCGATCCTCGCCGTCGACGGGACCGGGGCGATCGGCTCCGCCATCTGCTCCTCCTCGCCCGCGGTCGCCGCCCGCTGCGTGAACCTCGCGGACGGGGTCGGCGGCGCGCACTCCCAGAACATCACCGACCCCCGGCTCGGCCCGCGGCTCATCGACGGGCTGCGCGACGGGCGGCCGGTGGAGGAGGTGCTCGCGTGGGTCGTGGACTCCACGCCGGACATCGACTACCGGCAGCTCCTTGTGATCGACCGCAACGGCCGCTCGGCCATCCACTCCGGCTCGCACGTGCTCGGCCACCACGGCCAGGCGCAGTCGGCGCACGCGGTCGCGGCGGGCAACATGCTCGCGCGCGACGACGTGCCGCAGCTCATGGTGGACGCGTTCGAGGCGGCCACCGGCGAGCTGGAGGTACGGCTGCTGGCCGCGCTCCAGGCCGCGATCGCGGCCGGCGGCGAGGAGGGGCCGGTGCACTCGGCCGGCGTCGCGGTCGTGCGCGACGCCGGCTGGCGGGTCACCGACCTGCGCGTGGACTGGGCGGACGACCCGGTCGAGCTGCTGGGGGAGATCCTGGTGGAGACGTGGCTGCCGCAGCGCGACGCGTACGTGACGCGCGGGCTGATGCCGGCGGGGGCGCCGAGCTACGGGGTGCCCGGGGATGAGTGACACCGCGATGAGTGACGTCGTGGCGGCCACGGCGTTGAAGGACCGCGCCCGCGCGCTCGTGGACGCCGACCTCCCGTCGCTCGTCGCGCTCTCGGAGGCCCTCCACGCCGATCCCGAGACCGCCTGGAACGAGCACCGTTCCAGCGCCCGACTGCAGGAGGCGCTCGCCGCCCGCGGGTTCGCCGTGACGCCCGCCTACCTCGGCCTGGACACCGCCTTCCTCGCCACCGCCGGCACCGGCCCCGTCCGGATCGGCGTCTGCGCCGAGTACGACGCCCTTCCCGGCCTCGGTCACGCCTGCGGGCACAACCTCATCGCCGCGATCGCCGTCGGCGTCGCCTCCGCCCTCGCCCCGCTCGCGGACGAGCTCGGCATCACCGTGGAGGTCTACGGCACTCCGGCCGAGGAGGGCGGCGGGGGCAAGATCGAGCTGCTCGACCGCGGCGCGTTCGCCGGCCTCGACCTCGCCCTGATGGCGCACCCCGGCCCGGTGGATGTCGCCGAGGCGCGCCCGTTCGCCGTCGCGCACTCGCACGTCCGGTACGACGGCAAGTCCGCGCACGCCGGCGCCTACCCGGAGGAGGGCGTCAACGCCAACGACGCCTTCGTGGTCGCGCAGGTCGCCATCGGCCTGCTGCGCCAGCAGCTCCCGCACTCGGCGCGGGTGCACGGCATCCAGACGGTCGGAGGCCAGGCGCCCAACGCAATCCCGGACCGCACCGAGGGCCGCTGGTACGTCCGCGCCGAGACGCTGGAGGAGCTGGAGCGCATCGAGGAGAGGGTGAACCGCTGCTTCGAGGCGGGCGCGCTCGCCTCCGGCACGACCCTCACGATCACGCCGGAGAGCAAGCCGTACTCCGAGTTCCGGAACGATGAGCGCGCGCTCGCGCTGTACCGGGCGAACGCGGTGGCGCTGGGCCGGGTGTTCGACGGCTCGTCCTCCGCCGGCCGGATGAACCGCGCCTCCACCGACATGGGCAACGTGTCGCAGGCCGTCCCTGCCATCCACCCGTACATCGGCGTCGACAGCCTCCCGGCCACCAACCACCAGCCCGAGTTCGCCGCCGCGTGTGTCGGCCCGCTGGCCGAGAAGGCGCTGCGGGATGCCGCCGTGGCGCTCGCGCAGACCGTCGTGGACGTGGTCTCGTGACCGCGACCCGCACCGAGCACGACTCGCTCGGCCCCGTCGAGGTCCCGGCCGACGCCTACTGGGGCGCCAATACGCAGCGCGCCGTGGAGAACTTCCCCATCTCCGGGCGGGGGATCGGAGCGTATCCCGAGCTCGTGACCGCGCTTGCGCTGGTCAAGCAGGCGGCCGCGCGGGCGAACGCGGAGATCGGCGTGCTGGAGCCGGGCCTGGCCGAGGTGATCGACTCGGCCTGCCAGGACATCGTGGACGGCGGCCTCCACGACCAGTTCGTGGTCGACCTGATCCAGGGCGGCGCGGGCACGTCCACGAACATGAACGCCAACGAGGTCATCGCGAACCGCGCGCTCGAACGCCTCGGGCATCCGCGCGGGAGGTACGACGTCATCCACCCGCTGGACCACGTAAACCGAAGCCAGAGCACGAACGACGTCTACCCGACCGCCGTCAAGGTCGCGCTCACCATCGGGCTGCGGCGGCTGATCGCCGAGCACGCGCTGCTGGCCGCGGCGTTCCGGGCCAAGGGGGTGGAGTTCCGCGACCACGTGAAGATCGGCCGCACCCAGCTCCAGGACGCCGTGCCGATGACGCTCGGCCAGGAGTTCACGGCCTTCGCGGTGACGATGGACGAGGACAACCTCCGGCTGACCGAGACCATCCCGCTGCTGGCGGAGATCAACCTCGGCGCGACCGCGATAGGCACCGGCATCACCGCCTCGCCCGGCTACGCGGGCGCGGTCGTGCGGCACCTCGCCGCGCTGACCGGCCTGCCGCTGGTGACGGCCTCCGACCTGATCGAGGCGACCTCGGACACCGGCGTCTTCATGCTGGTCTCCGCCGCGCTGAAGCGCGCCGCGATCAAGCTCTCGAAGATATCCTCGGACCTGCGCCTGCTGTCCAGCGGCCCCCAGTTCGGTTTCGGCGAGCTGCACCTCCCACCGCGCCAGGCCGGCTCGTCGATCATGCCGGGCAAGGTCAACCCGGTCATCCCGGAGGTCGTCAACCAGGTCGCGTTCGCGATCGCGGGCGCCGACGTCTCGATCACGATGGCGGCCGACAACGGCCAGCTCCAGCTCAACGCGTTCGAGCCGGTCATCGCCAACGCGCTGCTGCAGGGGCTGACCTGGCTGACGAACGCCTGCCGGACGCTGCGGGTCAACTGCGTGGACGGCATCCAGGCCGACGCGGAGCTGCTGCGGGCGCGCGTGGCGTCCTCGGTCGGCCTCGTGACGGCGCTGACGCCGCGGATCGGCTACACGACGGCGGCGCAGATCGCGCACGAGGCGCTGGAGACCGGGGGAGACGTGCGCACGGCGATCGTCGGGCGCGGGCTGCTGACGGCGGAGGAGTACGACGCGATCACGGACCCGCGGGTGCTGACCGGGGCGCGGTGAGCCGGCATCCGGGACTGTGCGGTCAGTCTGCGGGGATGACGCGGACGATGCGTTCGAGGCCGGCGAAGTCGGCGACATTGTGCGTGACGATCGCGGCGCCGTGCGCCCGGGCGACCGCCGCGATCATCAGGTCGGCGATCCGGCCGCGCGGCGACCGGCCCGCTGCGTGCACCGCCTCCACGATGCGCCCGTAGTACATCGCCGCGACGTCGTCGAACGGGAGGCCGCTCCCGAACGCCTGCCGGATCTCCAGGACCTGGAGCTTACGGTCGGCGAGCATCGACGGATCGAGCCCGGGCGCCACGAGTCCCTGCTCGAGCTCGGCGTAGGAGACGGAGCAGATCGCGACATCGGTGATCCCCTCCGGGATGACGTACCCGCCGGTGATCAGGACGTTCGTGTCGAGCAGAGCCCTCACTGCCAGGGGTCTCGCAGATCCTGCTCGGCCCGCTGGTCCTGGAGCTCGCGTGCCCAATCCTCGTCGCCGCTGCGCTCGAGCAGCGCAGCGACCCGCTCGACCGGGACCCACGCCGACTCGACGTGGGGCACGACGTCGGCGACAGGACGACCATGATTGGTCACCACATAGCGCTCGCCGCCCTGGACGTCGGCGAGCATCTTCGTGGGGTTCTGCCGCAGCTGCCCGACGGTGATGCTGTGGTCATCGACGGTCGATATCATCCCCACACGATACCTCAGCTCGTAGACATTTATCTACGACGCTTCGAGGTCGCCCAGTCCTGCAGCGTTCCGGTGGCCGGGGATCCGCTCTCGCCCAGCCATGGCAGAACGGCGGTCGCGAACGTCGCACGCACCTGGCTCACGTCGTCCTCCACGGACTCCGCCGCCCAGATCACCTGCTCGCCCGCGTAGATCGAGTCGAGCAGGCGTACCAGCGGCTCCACCGGAGTGGTGGTCGCGAGCTCGCCGTCGGCCACCGCCTGCGCGAGCGCGGTGCGGGTGAGCTCGGTGAACTCGCGCGTGCGGCCGAACGCCGAGCGCGGGTCGGAGCCCGGATGCACCTGCCCCCAGAACGCCACGACCACGCGCGCCTCCTCGCGCGTCACCGCGGAGGTCGGCAGGATCTCCTCCGCGATCGCGAGCAGCGCCGCGAGCCCGCGGGCGTCCCCGGCGCGGGCGGCGATCCGCTCCAGCGTGCGCTCGACTCCCCGCTGGGCCGCTGCCTCCGCGATCTCCTCCACCGAGTCGAAGTAGTGCCACAGTGTGCCGGGCACCACGCCGAGGTCGGCCGCGACGGAGCGGCCGTGCGTCCCCGCGACGCCGGAGCGCGCGAGCACGCGCAGGTAGGCGTCCACGATGTCGCGGCGGCGCTGGTCGTGATCGACGATCTTCGGCACGCCCCCATCTTGCCCGACGCCCCGCCGCCAACGGAGGACATCCACCCGCTCCCACCTCGAATCTCCTCCACAACCCGCCCCACCCCGGCGCGCCACCTCGAATCTCCTCCGGTCCCCGCACCCCCTCTTCCCAATCCCGGTTTTTGACGCTACAGTCAATAACAATCGGGATCCACCGACGAAGGAGTTCTGGAATGTCCCTGACGATCGCCACCGCGACCTCCCACCCGCTCGCCGCGCTCACCGAGGCCGAGATCGACCGCGCCCGCGAGGTGTTCGCCGCGTCCGGCCTCGTGACCGAGCACACCCGGTTCACCTACGTGATGCTGCGCGAGCCGCACAAGCGCGACGTCCTCGACCCCGACCGCGCGCCCGGGCTGCACCGTGAGGTGGAGGCCCTGCTGCTCGACTTCTCGACCGGCGCCGTCACCCAGGCCGTCGCCGACATCACCGCGGGCGTCGTCGTCCACACCCGTGAGCTCGACCCCGTCACCGAGGGCACCGCGCCCGTCCTGGACGAGGAGTTCGCCCTCGTGGACGAGATCGTCAAGGCCGACGCCGGCTGGGTCGCCGCGCTCGCCAGGCGCGGCATCCACGACGTCAGCACCGTCCGCACCTGCCCGCTGACCGCCGGCCACTTCGACTACGACGACGAGGAGGGCCGCCGGATGTTCCGCGTGCTCGCCTTCGTCCAGCAGAGCGAGTCCGACCTCCCGTGGGCGCACCCGATCGACGGCGTGGTGGCGCACGTCGACACCCTCTCGCGCTCGGTCATCCGCCTGGTCGAGACCCCGGTCGACACCGTCCCGATGGAGTCGGGCGACTACCTCGACCCGGAGGTCACCGGCCTATTGCGCACCTCGCTCAAGCCGATCGAGATCACCCAGCCGGAGGGCGTCAGCTTCCAGTACCGGGACGGCGTGCTGAGCTGGGAGAACTGGGACCTCCGCGTCGGCTTCAACGCCCGCGAGGGCCTCACCCTCCACGACGTCGCCTTCACCTACCAGCAGGAGCGCCGCCCCATCCTGTACCGGGCCTCCATCTCGGAGATGGTCGTCAATTACGCCGACCCGACGCCCATCCACGGCTGGCAGAACTACTACGACGCCGGCGAGTACCAGTTCGGCCGCCTCGCGAACTCGCTGGAGCTCGGCTGCGACTGCCTCGGCGACATCTTCTACCTGGACGCCGTGGTCGCCGACGACTTCTGCCGCCCGCGCACCATCCGCAACGCGATCTGCATCCACGAGGAGGACTACGGCATCCTCTGGAAGCACACCGACGAGTTCACCCACACCTCCGAGGCCCGCCGCCAGCGCCGCCTGGTCGTCTCCTTCTTCACGACCGTCGGCAACTACGACTACGGCTTCTACTTCTACTTCTACCTGGACGGGACGTTCGAGGTGGAGGCCAAGGCCACGGGGATCGTCTTCACCGGCGCCCACGACGGCGGCGACGACCCGTACTCCACCCCGCTCGCACCGGGACTCGGCGCGCCCGTGCACCAGCACATGTTCTGCGCCCGGCTCGACATGACCGTGGACGGCGTGGCCAACTCTGTGGACGAGATCGACGTCGCCCGCGTGCCCGTCTCGGCGAGCAACCCGTGGGGGAGCGCGATCGGCCGGACCATCACCCGGCTGTCTGCGGAGTCCGACGCCGTGCGCGACGCCGACGGCTCGGTGGGCCGCGTGTGGTCGATCAGCAGCGCCTCCCGCCGCAACCGGGTCGGCCGCCCGACCAGCTACGTGCTGCACCCGTCGTCGGAGCCCGCACTGTTCACCGCGGACGAGGCGCACCAGCGGCGCCGCGCGGGGTTCGCTGCGCATCATCTCTGGGTCACGCAGTACGAGCCGTCGGAGCTGTGGGCGGCCGGCTACGCGGTGAACCTGCACCCGGGCGGCGCCGGCCTCCCCGCGTACGTCGCCCAGGACCGCCCCCTCGACGGCGAGGACATCGTCGTCTGGCACACGTTCGGCCTGACGCACTTCCCGCGCCTGGAGGACTGGCCGATCATGCCGGTCGACTACGCCGGGTTCACGCTCAAGCCGTACGGCTTCTTCGACCGGAACCCGACGCTGGACGTGCCGCGGTCGGCGTCGTCGTGCCACTCCACGGCTGCTTCGGCGTCCGCCTCCTGCGGCCCCGATTGCACCTGCGGCCACTGATGCTGCTCGACGTGGGCGCGCTCGGGGCCTCCACGGTCTCCGCGTGCTGCCTGCTGGGATCGCCGCGGCCGGTGCGGGTGTGGGTGTCGGCCGCGCTGATGGTGCTGGCGATGGCGGGCTGTGTGCTCGGGTCGTCCGTGCCCGGCGTCGGACTGGCCGCCATCGTGCTGTCGCTGGCGTCGGCCGGGTTCGCTCTGCAGCGGAGGTCGGGGAGGGTGCCGCCGATGAGCCTGCACCGGGCGCTGGGCGGGGTGACCATGGCGGCGCTGGTGGGGATGTCGCTGGGGATGTCGCGGGGAGGCGGCGCTGCGGTCTCGGCGCACGCGCACGGGGTGTCGCTCGGCGCGATCGTGGTCGCGTTCGTCGCGGGGTACCTCGCCTACAGTGCGTGGCTGCTCGTCACGATGGTGCGGGCTCGCCACGTCCCGCGCCCGGGTGCGCGACGGCTCCTGCAACTCGGCGAGGTCGCCGGGATGGCGGTCGGGGTCCTGCTGATGGCGGCGATGTAGGCGGGCTCAGCCCTCGCCCTGCCCGGCCTCCGCGATCGCCACCCGCAACTCGCGGGCGACATCCTCGAACGTCCGCCCCGACCCGACGGCCATGCCGGCGATGTAGGCCGTGAGCGGCGCCGCCGGCCGGGTCACGCCGTGGGCGGCATCCCGCGCGAGGTCGAGCAGTGCGGCCACGTCGCCCGGTTCGAGGCTGACCCCGAGCCGTCGCGCGGCTGCTCCGGCCCAGGCGTCGAGTTCCTGCGGTTCCATCAGGGTCGCTCCTTCACTCGTTCGAGGTCGTGCCGTTCGTCGATGTCGGCGACCGCGTCGCGGTGGGCGCGGACGATCGGGAGGCCGAGGTGGCCGATCAGAGCGCGGACCGGCCGGCCGGCCGTGCCCCCGCTGGCGTCGAGTTCGGCGAGCTGCGCCCGGAGCGCGGCGACCGGGACGCGCGCGATCAGCCACTGCGCGTTCCCGTCCTGGTCGGCGAGCACCCCCGACGCGATCGCGTGCAGCGCGGCGACGGCCCGGTCCGGCCGTGCGAGGTCGGCCGAGACGATGAGCGTCTCGGCGGCGGTCTCCGGAAGCGCTGCGACGCCCGCGGCGATCCCGGCGCACGGCCCGCCCCACCGCGGATACTCGGACACGGTCACCACCCCGCGCGGCACCGTCTCGTTGGTCGCCGACACCAGGACGACCGTCGCGCAGCCGCCCACGGCCTCCATCGTCCGCTGCAGCAGCGTGCGGCCGTCGACCTTCGCGAGCAGCTTGTCGCTGCCGAACCGCGACGAGCGGCCACCGGCGATGACGATGGCGGCGGGCGGCGGGGGAGGGAGGGCCACGGTGTTCAGCTTGGCACGGTCAGGGTGGGGGTGCGAGTCGTCGGGGCGCCTCGCTGGGAAACAATCTCGCCGAGGAGGGTCCCGATCGTCAGGCCGCGCACAGCTGGGAGGCTGGACGCATGCAGCGCGAGATCACAGGCCTCAGCTTCGACTCCGCCGGGATCGTGGTCGACCCGGCCACCCAGGTGGAGCTTCCGGTCCCAGCATTCAGCGATCCGGAATCGACGGTGGCCCGCGAGGCCAAGCGCCGGTCCGGCGAGTTGCGCACCGTTAGATTCTTTCCCGATCACGGCCACCGCTGGCCTCTCTGGGACTCGTCGGTCGGCTACACCGCCGTCCCCGAAGATTTCGGCCTGAGCGGCGCGCTCACTCGTGACCTTCGTCAGTGGTACGACGAGTGGGAGGCTGCGGTCGGCCCTGCGGAGCCGTGGAAGGATCCGGTCGCCGAGCGTGAATGGGAGGATCGTGGCGACGTCCTCGCTGCGAGGCTTGCTGCGGAGGTCTGGGATTTCGCGATCGTCTATGTCGCGCATCGCGCTTAGGCGAAGTTCGGGGTGACGCGAGTTCGCGTCACCCCGAACGGTCAGCAGACCGTCGAACGGGTTTCCAACCGTTCGGTACAGTTCGGGCATGTTCTATGGACTCACCGGTTGGCATGTGATGGTCGTGCTGTCGTTCTGGGTCGTGCCGTTCGTGCTGTGGCTGATCGCGCTGGCGCAGATCGCCAAGACGAGGGCGACCGCCGGGCCCGTGGTGGCGTGGGTGCTGATCGTGACGCTGGTCCCGGTGGTGGGTGCGATCCTGTGGTTCGCGATCGGGCGGCGGTCGCTGCGCGGAGGCAGTCCCGCAGATGGGGTTGCGCGCTAGCCGTTCACGCGGGGGATGAGGGCCTGGCTGACGTAGAACACCATCCACAGCACGAAGAACGCCGCGCCGATGCAGCCGAGGACGATGCCGGCCGTGGCCCGCCCCCGGCCGGAGTCGACGATCCCGGCTCGCTCCATCTCCGCGGCCGTCGTGCGCGACTGCACACCGAACACGATCGCGAGGATGGACGGCAGCGCGAACGGGTTGATGATGACGCAGATGATCCCCCAGACGAGCGCGCGGGTCGCCTTGCTGTTGCTCGGGGGGACGGCGACGACGTAGTGCGGGGTGGGCGCCGGCGAGTATGCCGAGTGCGACTGCATGGGGACGTAGCCTCCTGGGTCGCCGTACGAGCTCCCGGCCGCGGTCGTATCGGGCGCTGCGCCGTACCCGACGTGCGGGACCGGTTGATGCGGCGCGGTGTGCTCCGTCCAGGCGGTGCCGCTCCAATAGCGGACGATGCCAGAGGTGACGGGGTCGGCGTACCAGCCGGCGGGAGGGTTCATGGGGTGCCTTTCGTGTCGGTCGCGTGTTGGTGGGGAGGTCGCCGCTCGTCGTGATCTCGGCGGGCGGGATGCGAGCCGGCGCTGGAGTGCGGCGACGGCTCTGGGGAGGGCGTACTGGCCGGTGCGGAGCAGCGCGAGGGCGACGGCGACGAGTCCGCCGAACAGCATGAGCGGCCTCCACGCCGCATAGACGGAGGGCAACACGCATGCCAGTGGCGACCCGCAGGGTTGGTCGGCGACGCCCCGGATGATGAGGATCGCAGCGATGACGATGGTTGCGCCCAACCACGCGCGGAGCACGTCGCCGAGCCTCGGGCCGGAGGACGTGGCAGTGCGGCGCGGTGCGCCACCGGATCGAGCCCCCGTCGCAGCACGCCGGGTGGATGTCGGTGACCCCGAGCGCGACGCGTGCGCCTCCGACAGGCCTGCCCGCGCGACGAGCCGCTCGAACCGCTGCATCACCCGGAGCGTGTCCGCGGCCCGGGGGTCGACGTGCCAGGTCGTCGGTTCCTCGGCGGCGAGCTTGAGCAGTTCGATCTTGGTGGGGCTCAACTGGGCCGGCTGCGATCGGAGCCAGGCGACCAGTTGTCTGGCATCCTTCACGACGATCGGCCTGTTCTGAGTCGAGCGGCCGTCCTTGAGAGCCCTCGCGTTGAACACCGCGAGCACCGGCGTCACCGGCACAGGGAATCCGACGTGTCCGGCCAGCCGTCGGCTGACGTCCAGGGCATCGCTGCGGGCGATCTTCAGGTGCGAGGTGTTCGCGTTGTTGACCCGGAGCACGTGGTCGCCCACCCAGACCGAGGCGCCGGCGTGATGTTTCGTGTTGATCGCGAACACACCGCCTGGCCCGATGACGAGGTGATCGACGTCTTTCGTGTCCGCCCCGATCGGGACGGAGTGCCGGACGAACCATTCCGGGCCGAGGGCGCCGAGTAAGCTGCCGACCTCGATCTCGCCGAGGGCTCCCTGATACCAGGACCAGGCGTCGGGGTGGAGGCGAACGTGCTTGTCCGACCGGAGCGAGGGGTCGACGTCCTCCGCGTCGGCTTGGACCTGGAGGCACTTGAGCGCGACCGCATAGCCGGCGGGCCGGGTGGCGAGTGCGTTGATGCCGGCGAAGTCGACGCGCGGAGGGGTGCCGAGTGGTGACGCCGTTCCACGATCCTCCACGTCGACCTACTTGTAGAAGACGGCGACGCCGCCGTGGTGGGAGCATGCGCCCTGGTGATGGGCCGCGAAGGAGTAGGTGCCGTCATTGCACAGTGCCGTCGCGCCGTTGCCGGGGTCCTGCTGTGGAGCGGGGGCAGGAGCCGGCGCTGGGGCAGGGGCCGGCGCTGGAGCGGGCGCCGGAGCGGGAGCGGGGGCGGGGGCCGGTGCCGGCGCCTGGGTCGGTGTGGGTGTCGGTGCCGGCGGCGTGAACGTCGAGGACTGCGCCATCTGCCCGCCGCAGTCGGCGAGCACGCGCGTCATCGCGTCGTGCTCGGACTGGGTCACCCAGAGCCCGTAGGTGGCCTTGACCGAGATCTGCCGTGCGACGTACTCGCAGCGGAACGCCTTGTTCGCGGGTAGCCAGGTCGCCGCGTCGCCCGAGGACTTCTGCTCGTTGGAGTGGGCATCCACCGCGATCAGGTTCAGCGGGTCGTTCGCCAGGCTGATCCGTTGCGCCTGCGTGAGCTTCTGGGCCCCGGTCACCCAGGCGTTCTGCAGGGGGACGATGTGGTCGATCTGGACCAGCGCCGACGTCGTCGCACCACGGACGAACGGGATCTTCTGAGCCGTGTAGTGGTCAGCGAGGGTCCCGGAGAGGACGCGGCAGCCGCCCTGTTTGATGGTGTCGGTGAGGTCGCGGGCAAGGATGTCGTTCCGGGTGTCGCATCCGTTGTGGTCGACGTCGAGCCAGGCGGCGCCGAAGTCGGTGGTCCTGGCATACCCGGTGGAGGGCGACTTGCCCTTCACGGGAAGGGTGGCCAGCAGGTCCAGCGCGGTCGCGTCCGTGATGCGGGCATCGGCGATGGCGACTGTCGGGCCGGTGTCGGCGGCGACGACTGTGGCCGGGTCGAGCGGCTCGCCCTGGTGCGACGGGGTGGGAGACGGCTTCGGTGTTGCGGGTGTCAAGGTTGCGGAGTGCATCGGGGCGTCCGCATCCGCCAGCGCGGGCGGGTGGCCGGCTCCGAAGATGCTCGCGCCGGCAACGAGTGCGACAAGTGCGGCGCCCAGGATCGCACCGGCTGTTTTGCGGGACCGCGGCAGTAGGGCCCAGCCGCGGCGGCGCGTGACGACCGTGTAGAGGGCGGTGGGGCCGGCGAACAAGGACAACCAGACCAGGAAGGAACCGAAGCCTCCGCTGACGGCGGCTACCAAGAGGACGAACAGGACGATCGCGCCGACGACCCAGGTGCTCACGGGAATTTTGCGTTTCCTCTTCGGCGCATCCGGCCCGCTCTGGTTCACCGTGCCCGGTTCAGCGGTATGAGTGGACCATGCCGAGCCATCCCACCAGCGCAGTTCGGTCGGCTTCTCGGGATTCGGGTACCAGCCGGCGGGCGGCGAAGACGGATTGCTCACTGTGAGTCTTTCTCGGGTCGAGTGAGAGCAGACTACAGAGAAGCCGACCGTTCGGTATGGAATTGCCCCTGGACTGGGGTGAATGTGTGCTGGGAACCCTCCCAAATCGCCCCTCAGCGATATATCGTTGACTATCGTTACCGACTCACCACGATCCGTATCAGGAGGCACATCATGAGCGGAACTTTCACCGGTGGCGGCGGCTGGGGCAACATGAACGCCGACGGCCTCTTCCAGGCGTTCGACCAGCTGCGGTCGCAGTTCGAGAAGAAGGTCGGCACGCGGATGGGGCGGGGCGACGTCCGTAGCGCCGTGCTCGCGCTGCTCGCCGAGAAGCCCATGCACGGGTACCAGATCATCCGGGAGATCGAGGAGCGCAGCGGCGGGAGCTGGAAGCCGTCCGCCGGGTCCGTGTACCCGACGCTTCAGCTGCTTGCCGACGAGGGGCTCATCACGGCCGAGGAGTCCAATGGGCGCAAGACGTATGCGCTCACCGAGGAGGGCAAGGCCGCCGCCGAGGAGGCCGGGCCCGCGCCGTGGGCTCCGGAGGAGAAGAGCGACACGACCAGCATGCCGTGGGGTCCCGGCAACTGGAGCGGCGGGCACAACCCGTTCGACTCCGAGTTGCCGAAGGCCGGGATGGCGCTCGCGCAGGCCGCCGCCCAGGTACGGCGCACGGGCACGCCCGAGCAGGTGAAGGAGGCCGCCGCGGTCCTCGACGAGGCGCGGCGGAAGCTGTACTCGATCCTCGCCCAGGACGCCCAGGGCTGAGCGGGTGGCGGCGCCCGACGCGGCCGGATCAGGCGCGACGACGACACCGACGAACAACAGGACGGCAGTAGCGGGCTCCGGCAACACCCGGGCCCGCTACCGCCGCATCCTGCGGTTCGCCGCGGCCAACCTCATCCACATCTGGTGGTACGACCTCTTCCTTCCGCGCATCGGGCTCGGACGCTTCAGCGAGCGGGGGCGCACCAAGCGGCTCACCGCGTTCGCCCGCCGGTTCCACGACCTCGCCGTCGAGCTCGGCGGGCTGATGATCAAGGTCGGGCAGTTCATGTCGTCGCGGCTGGACGTCCTCCCTCCGGAGATCACGAAGGAGCTCGAAGGGCTGCAGGACGAGGTGCCCGCGGTGCCGTTCGACGCCATCCGGCGGCTCGCCGAGGCCGAGCTCGGGATGCCGCTGGAGCGCGTCTTCGACAGCATCGACCCCGTCCCCGTCGCGGCGGCGTCCCTCGGACAGGCGCACCGGGCGCGGCTCGCGGAGCAGGACAGGAGCGACACCGGGCTCGACACGGTCGTCGTCAAGGTGCAGCGGCCGGGAATCGACGCGATCGTGGATGTCGACCTGGCGGCGTTGCGGCGCGTGGGCGGCTGGCTGAAGCGGGTCCGCGTGGTGGCCGACCGGGTGGACATGCCGGCGCTAGTGGAGGAGTTCGCGGCGACGAGCCTGGAGGAGATCGACTACCTCCACGAGGCCAGGAGCGCGGCGCGGTTCGCGGAGGACTTCACCCACGACCCGCGCGTGGCGGTCCCGGAGGTCGTTTGGGAGCGGACCACCCGCCGCGTGCTCACGCTCGAAGACGTCACGGCGATCAAGATCACCGATGTGCTCGCGCTGCGCGCCGCGGGGATCGACCCGGCGCACGTGGCGCCGGTGTTCGCCTCCGTGATGTTCGACCAGCTCTTCACCAACGGGTTCTTCCACGCGGACCCGCACCCGGGCAACATCTTCGTCACGCCCGACCCCACGCTCGCCGCCGACGGGATGGACGCGACCACCGCGCACCCGTGGAAGCTGACGTTCATCGACTTCGGGATGATGGGGGAGGTCCCCGACGGCACGCGGCGCGGCCTCCGCAAGCTCCTCATCGCGGCGGCGGGGCGGGACGGCAAGGGGCTCGTGGACGCGATGCGCGACGTAGGGGTGCTGCTGCCGACCTCCGACACGTCCGAGCTGGAGCGGGCGATGACCCAGCTCTTCGCGCGGTTCGGCGGGATGGGGTTCGCGCAGCTGCGGGAGGTCGACCAGCGGGAGTTCCGCGACTTCGCCGTCCAGTTCGGCGACGTGATCCGGTCGCTGCCGTTCCAGCTGCCGGAGCACTTCCTCCTCATCGTGCGGGCGATGTCGCTGACGTCGGGGGTGAGCAGCGCGCTCGACCCGGAGTTCAACCTGTGGGACTCGATCGAGCCGTACGCGACGCAGCTGCTGCGCGACGAGAGCGGCAACATGGTGCAGGACGCGCTGAAGGAGGCCGCCTCCATCGCGGGCGTGGCCGTGCGGCTGCCGAAACGGCTCGACGGGATGGTCAACCGCATCGAGGAGGGCAACTTCTCGGTCAGGACGCCGGCGCTCGACCAACGGATCGGGCGGCTCGAACGCGTCACGCGGCGGCTGATCGCGGCGGTGCTGTTCAGCGCGTTCCTGGTCGCGGGGGCCGTGCTGCTGCCGACGGTGCAGGCGTTCGGGATCGTGCTGATGAGCGTGTCCGCGCTGCCCCTGATCTACGTGCTCGTCGGCGGCCGGAGGCGCTAGCCCGGACGGTCAGGCGAGTGCGCGTCAGGCGGTGGTGACCCAGTGGCGGGTGACGGCCTGGACGTGGGCGCCGTCCAGGTCCGAGAGCTTCACCGCGGCGAAGCGGTGCGCCGCCTCCGAGGTCTGCACGCGCGCGGGAGGCTCGGCCGCCGTCAGCGTCTCCACGATCACCGCGGCCACGCCCTCCGGGGTCTGCGCCGTGGCCGGGTCGAATGCGGCGGCGGTGCGGGCGAGGTAGGCGTGCAGCGCGCCCTCGTACGGCGTTCCCGCCACGGCCGGCGGCTCCTGCGCTTGCACGCTCGCGACGAACTCGGTCGTCACGGCGCCGGGCTCGACCACGCTCACACGGACGCCGACGGTCGCGGCGACCGGGGTCAGCGACTCCATGAAGCCCTCGACGGCGAACTTCGCGGCGCAGTACGCCTCGTTGAACGGCTGGCCCACCACGCCGCCGACGCTGGAGACCGTCACGACGCGGCCGCCGCTCTCCCGCAGCAGCGGCAGGGCTGCCTTGGTGACGGCGACGACGCCGAAGAAGTTGACCTCCATCACGGCGCGCACGTCGTCGACGGACTCCAACTCCACCGTCCCGAGGTGCCCGGAGCCCGCGTTGTTGAGGAGGGCGTCGAGGCGCCCGTAGGTCGACCGGATGTGGTCGAGGCAGGCCTCGATGGACGCAGGGGACGTCACATCCAGGGGCTGCAGGTCGAGGGTGACGCCGGCGGCGTCGGCCGCAGCCTGCAGCGCGGACGCCTTGCCGAGGTCGCGCATGGTCGCCACGACGGTGAACCCGTGGCGGGCGGCGGCGACCGCGGTCGCGAGGCCGATACCGGAGGACGTCCCGGTGACGAGGAGGATGGATTCGGTCACGAGGTCAT
Organism: Microbacterium sp. X-17; assembly: GCF_039615055.1. Classification (NCBI taxonomy): domain Bacteria; kingdom Bacillati; phylum Actinomycetota; class Actinomycetes; order Micrococcales; family Microbacteriaceae; genus Microbacterium; species Microbacterium sp. X-17. The sequence continues at coordinate 257,609 of NZ_JBDHNI010000003.1, read as the reverse complement.
CCTGCCACCGAAGCTCACCGCTCCGGCAGCGTCACCCGCGCCCCGTCCCGGGTGAACCCGCGCGTCGCCTCGTCGTAGGTCGTGTGCGACCGCTTCGGCGACGAGTCGGCCGGCGGCGGGACCTCGGCGTGTTCGAGTGCGCGCAGCACGAGCGTCTCCACGAGGTGGGAGGCCGTGGTGTGGCGGTGCAGTGCGATCCGGACGAGCGCGGCGTACTCCGGCTCGCTCAGGTGCAGTTTGAGTGGAATTCCCCCTGGCACGGTGCCGGGGCCGAGGGCGGTGGGGCCGGTGGCGTTGGCTTCGGTCATACGCGGATTGTGCCTCCTGCGGCACGGCCTTGGCTATTACCGAGATTTTGTCCCCCGGGCGCGACGCTGCGACGTCTTGCCGCGCCCGTGACGGCTGGTGCATCATGCGGCCACACGGTTCGGGGAGGTGCCGGAAGGTAGAGGCGCGACGTCCTCGCTGCGGTGTGAGGGCGACTTTCGGGGGTGGGTCATGGACGAGGCGCGTGACACGTTCGTGGCCGTCTTCCTCTACCCGGACGACTCCGCCGAGAGCGTCAGCAGGCGGCTCCCGATCGTGGGAGCAGGGCCTCCCGCGGTGATCCGGGCGGCCTCTGCGTTCGAGGGCGCGGCGGCGGTCGACGTGTTCCGCCTGGTGGACGCCAGCGCGTGGCCGGAGGCGGCGGCCTATCTGTACGCAGGGACGGAGCCGGGCACCGTGGCGGACGGCGACGGCGTCGAGCAGGTGTCCACGCCCGACGACTGAGCGCCCCTACCGCGGCGTGTACTCGTACACGACCGCCGACCAGTGGTTCTCCAGCTCATCCCACGCCGAGTCGTCCATGTACGCCAGCCGGAACTGCAGGTTGAGCACGGGGCCGAGCACCTCCAGCACGTCGGGCCGGAACGGCATCTCCGGCGGCAGCCCGATCCCGAAGCTGTGGATGACGCTGTCGTCGGCGGCGCGCAGCCACACGCCCCAGCCGCGGTCGAGCGGCATCGCGACCACGCGGAACACGTGCGCGGGCTCGTAGTCGGCGGGGAGCGCGTCCGGGACGTCGGTCATGGGAACAAACTACACAGGGGCGCCGATCGACACGGCTATGACGGCACCCGCGACTTCGCCACCGGATCCGCCGCCACGGCCGCAGACGCCTCCCGCGCCCGCCGCACCTCCGCCACCCCCGCGCAGAACGCGCACACCGCCGCCGCGATCAGCACCACGAGCGCGTCCATCAGCCGTACCGTGCTCAGCGCCGCGCCCGGCGTCGTCGCCAGCGCGACCAGGGCGACGAGGGCCACCGCCCCCGCGAACCTGGCGAGCTCCCGCATCGACCGTCACCGCATCCCGGGCCTACATCGCGGCCGGGATGGCGCGGCTCCGGCCGGCCGAAGAGCCGGTGGCCGGGAAGTCGGCACCGGGGAGGATGGCCGAACCTTCCCGGCGCACCGGCCCGCCCTGGGCGGCCCCGTCCGCGCGACCCGAGACGGCGCCGGGAATCACCGGCTCCCCGATCCGGTCAGGACCAGCGATTTCCATGTCTGACCCCCATCCTCATCTCCCCGCCCGGCCACAGGATGCATCACCAGGGCGGTGATGGGAATAGGGCAAAAGGGCTCGCAAAAACCGGGTGTAGCCAGAGGCGTCCGGCCGGGGTTACATTCCGGTCGCCGGTCAGAGGGCCGGCGCTGGAGGGGAGGACCGAAATGAGCAACTTCTGGAGTTACGTCTGGCTGTTCTTCTGGTGCTTCGCGTTCGTCGCCTACCTGTTCGCGCTGTTCGCGATCATCGGCGACCTGTTCCGCGATCACACGCTCAACGGCTGGTGGAAGGCCGTGTGGATCATCTTCCTGATCTTCGTGCCGTTCCTCACCGCGCTGATCTACCTCATCGCGCGCGGCCGCGGGATGGCGGAGCGCAACATGAAGGAGGCCGTCGACACGCAGGCGGCGGTGGACGCGCACATCCGCGAGGTCACCTCCACGGCGAGCCCGGCGGACGAGATCGCCAAGGCGCAGGCCCTGCTGGACGCGGGCGCGATCTCGCAGGACGAGTTCGCGCACCTGAAGGCGCGCGCGCTCGGCTAGCGCGCACGCCGGATCACCGGCTCCGGGCGCCGCGACGGTTCAACCCCCCGCGCAGCGGCGCCCGCTGTCGGACGCCGATGGCGAGGGGATCGGAGGCCGCGGATGAGCGCGACGTCGGGCGCCAAGCGCATGACAGTGCTCCAGGCGACCTACATCGGTGTCGGCTCGATGGTGGGGGCGGGGATCTTCGCCCTCCTGGGAGCTGCGGGCGCGGTCGCCGGGGCGGCGGTCTGGCTGTCGTTCCTGATCGCCGGGATCATCGCCCTCCTGCAGGGCTACTCCTTCGCGAAGCTCGGCTCCAAGTACCCCTCGGGCGGCGGCATCCTGACATTCCTCTCGAAAGGGTACGGGGAGGGCCACGTCGCCGGGATCGGGGCGTGGCTGTTCTTCACCGCCGGGTCGATCGTGGTCGCGATGATCGCGTCGTCGTTCGGCAGCTACGCGAGCTCGGTCGTCGCGCACGACGACCCGTTCTGGGCGAAGGTCCTCGGCGTGCTGCTCATCCTGGTGATGAGCGGGCTCAACACCATCGGCTCGACGGCGGTGGCGCGCGTGCAGTCGGTCATCGTGAGCGTCGTGCTGGTCATCCTGGTGCTGTTCGCGGTCGTCACGATCGCGACCTGGAACCCGGCCCTCCTCGCGCCCTCCGGCTATCCGGGCTGGACGCACGTCATCTCCAGCGTCGCCCTGACGTTCTTCGCGTTCCTCGGCTTCGGCGTCATCACGTTCACGGCGAAGGACCTCCCGAACCCGGGCCGCCAGTTGCCGAGGGCCATCTACTTCGCGCTGCTCATCGCCACGACCGTGTACGTCGCGGTGTCGCTCGGGGTGTTCGGCACGCTCACCGCGGACCAAGTCGTGCAGTACGGGTCGACGGCGCTCGCCGAGGCCGCCAAGCCGGTGCTGGGGCAGGCCGGGTATGTGCTCATGGTGGTGACGGCGCTGTTCTCGACGACCGGCGCGGTGAACGCCGGCCTGTACCCGTCCATCGGGATGACGCAGCACCTGGCGCGCGTCGGCCAGTTCCCGCCGTTCTTCGGCCGCAAGTGGGGGCCGTTCCCGGCCGGGCTGGTCGTGATGGCGGTGCTAGCGATCCTGCTGGTGTCGTTCTTCAACCTCAACGCCATCGCCTCCATCGGCAGCGCGGTCGCCCTGCTGGTGTTCTCGGCGGTAAGCGTCGGGCACCTGCGCATCCGGCACGAGACCGGCGGCAACCTCGTGGTGCTGGTCGTCGGCCTGCTGGCCACGCTCGGGACGTTCGTGATCTTCAGCACGACCACGCTCGTGCACGAGCCGAAGACGGCGTTCGCGTTGCTCGGGATCCTGGTGCTGGCGGCGGTGATCGACTTCGGATGGAAGACCGCGGCGCGCGGGCGGCGGGCGCGCGCTGCGTGAGCGCTCGCGTCGGAAGGAAGACACGGCTGGATCTCCTTCCGAAGGGCGTTCGGCAGGAGATGGGTGGGGTGTCGCCCATAGAACTCCTGCCGACAGGGAGCAGTGGCAGCACGTCGACGGGGGTGCGAGTCGGCAGCACTGGTTATGAGATCAGCGCAGCGTTCACGTGGTCGCGGGAGTGCCTCCGCAGACCGCGACGAACTCGCCGAAGCGCTGGCAGGCACCCATCAAGTACGGCTGTTCCAGCAGACCGGGAAGCTCGAGAGCGAAGTCGCCTGGTCACGAGCGCTCTCCGCGACCTAATCCGGAGGAAGGAAGACACGGCTGGATCTCCTTCCGAAGGGCGTTCGGCAGGAGATCGTTGGGGTGTCGACGCCGGAACTCCTGCCAGCGAGGGGGGCAGGGGAGCGAGGGGAGCAGGTTAGGCGGCGGTGCGGGTGGCGGAGTCGAGGATGGCGTCGACGCCCATTCGGTAGATGTCCTCGTCGCGGAGGTCGCGGAGCTCGGCGGCGACGGAGGCGATGTGGGAGTGGGTGAGCGGGTCGACCAGGAGGGGGCCCTCGAACCAGGCGTTGGTGACGCGGGTGTCGTCGCTGGTCGCCGACGGGGCGGTGCGTCCGCGGGCGATGCCGGCGGCCTCCGAGAGCACGAAAGACGCGAACAGCGCGTAGTGGCGGACCAGGTCGGAGCCGCTGAGGCCGGCCTCCGCGAAGGCCGCCAGGATGTACTCGATGGTCGCGAGCTCCGCCGGGCCGTTGGTGGTGAGCACCGTGGCCTCCAGGGCGATCGCCGGGTACTGCACGAAGGTGTCGAGCGTCGCGCGGGAGAGCGCGCGGAGGCGGTCGCGCCAGTCGCCGTCCGCGTCTGACAGCTGCGTCAGCGCGACCGCCTGCACCTCGTCCAGCAGCGCCTTCATCAGGTCGTCCTTGCCGCGGAAGTGGCGGTAGACCGCGGTCGGGTCGACGCCGAGCGCCGTGCCGAGCGCGCGGATGGAGATCGTGGTGGTGCGCGGGCTGGAGGCGATCTCCAGGCCGGCCCTCACGATCGTGGCGCGATCGAGGCGCTTCGAATGGTCGTGCGTCATCGCTTCAGTCACGTGCCAACCATAGCCCATGCCAACAGAAATGTCAGCAGTGTTGACATTGGTGTTGAAAGTCTTCTAGCATCGCCTCGATCCACTCGAAGACGAAGGGAACCAGGTCGATGGCCGACGCAGACGTGATCCTGACCGGAGGTCAGATCTTCACCGGGACAGGGCAGCCGCTCGCCGGCCATGCCGTGCTGATCGGCGACGGCCGCATCCTCGGGCTGGTGACCGAGGCGGCGGCGGAGGCCCACCGCGGCCCGGCCACGGAGGTGGTCGACCTGCGGGGCGCGCTGCTCAGCCCCGGCTTCCAGGACGCGCACATCCACCCGGTCGGCGGCGGCGTCGAGCTGCTGCAGTGCTCGCTGGCCGACTCGGCTGACGCGGCGGACACGCTGCGCCGGGTTGCGGAGCACGCGGCGGAGCATCCCGCGACCGACGACGCGAGCGCCTGGATCCTCGGCGGCGGCTGGTCGATGGACCACTTCCCGGGCGGCGCCCCCGCGCGCGGCCTCCTCGACGCCGTGGTGGGCGACCGGCCGGTGCTCGTCGCCAGCCGCGACCACCACAGCCTGTGGGCGAGCACGGCAGCGATCCGGCTCGCCGGGCTCGACGCGGCCACGCCCGACCCGGTGGACGGGCGCATCGAGCGGGAGGCCGACGGGTTCCCGGCCGGCACGTTCCACGAGGGCGCGGGCGACCTGTTCGACGCGGTCAAGCCGCCCATCGACGCCGACCTCGCCTACGCCGGGCTGCTGCGCGCCCAGAGGGAGCTGCTGACGCTCGGGATCACCGGCTGGCAGGACGCCATGATCGGGGTCGTCGCCTCGATGCCGGCCAACCTCCCCGCCTACCGCCGCGCGCTGGACGAGGACACCCTCATCGCGCACGTCCGCGGCGCGCAGTGGTGGCTCCGCGACACCGGCGCCGAGCAGGTCGACGCGATCGTGAAGCGGCGGGACGAGTTCGAGCGGCTGGGGGACGACCGCTTCACGCTCGGCACGGTCAAGATCATGGTCGACGGCGTCGCCGAGAACTTCACCGCGGCGATGAAGTCGCCGTACCTCGACGCGCACGGCCACGAGACGGCCAACTCCGGTCTGTCGTTCATCGACCCGGAGCGGCTCGCGGAGTACGTCACCGAGCTCGACCGGCTCGGCTTCCAGGTGCACTTCCACGCGCTGGGCGACCGCGCCGTGCAGGAGGCCCTGGACGCCGTGGCGGCCGCACGCGACGCCAACGGCGCGAGCGACGGCCGGCACCACCTCGCGCACCTCCAGGTGGTGTCCGAGGAGGACGCCGCCCGCTTCCCGGAGCTCGGCGCCGTCGCCAACCTGCAGGCCCTCTGGGCGTGCCACGAGACGCAGCTCGACGAGCTGACGCTGCCGTTCCTGCAGGACGGGCTGGAGGCCCGGCAGTACCCGTTCGGCGACCTCGACCGGGCCGGCGCACGGCTGGCCGCCGGAAGCGACTGGCCGGTGTCGAGCGCCGACCCGATCGCCGCCATCCACATCGCCGTCAACCGCATCTCGCCCGGATCGGACGACGCCCCGCTCGGGGGAGAGCACCAGCGCCTCGACCTCGCCACCGCGTTCGCCGCCTACACCTCGGGCTCGGCGTACGTGAACCACCGCGACCACGACACCGGCACGATCGCCGCCGGCTACCGCGCCGACCTCGTCGTGATCGAGCCGAACCCGTTCGCGGTGCCGGCCGACCGCATCCACGAGAGCACGGTCGTCTCCACCTGGGTCGGCGGCGTGCCCGTCTACGTCCGCGACCAGGTCCCCGCGAACGCCTGACCACCCCACAGCCACCCGCCCCCACTGCACAGGAGGATCACGCAATGCCTCGACTCCGCACCCGACGCCGTCTCGTCCTCACGACGGCCGTCGTCCTCGCCTCCGGGATCGCGCTCGCCGCGTGCTCGCCCGCCGGCGCCGGCTCCTCGTCCGCCGGCGCGCACCCGTCGTACCAGCTCACTGCGCAGACCCCCGCGCCTTCCGGCGACATCGACTCGTTCACCTGGGTCTCGTACTCGGAGCCGTACTCGCTCGACTACGCGTACGCGTTCGACTACTCCGACAACCAGGTGCTCTCCAACGTCTGCGAGTCGCTGCTCCGGCTCAACCCGGATTACACGATCTCCCCGGGGCTCGCCGAGTCGTACAGCAACCCGACGCCCACGACGTGGGTGTACGAGCTGCGGCCGGGCGTCACCTTCCACGACGGCACGCCGATGACCGCCGCCGACGCCGTCGCGTCGATGCGCCGTCACCTCGACCCGGCGGTCGGCTCGTCGTGGTTCTCCGTCTACCAGAACGTGGCGTCCATCGACCAGACCGCGCCGATGGAGGTCACGGTCACCCTGACCAAGCCGGACTCGCAGTTCAACCTCGGCATCAGCGGCGCCGCCGGGGTCGTGGAGTCCGCCGCCACGCTCGCCGCGAAGGGCAAGAACTACGGCAACTCGACCGGACTCGTGAACTGCACCGGGCCGTTCGAGCTGACCTCGTGGAAGTCGGGCGAGTCGGTGACGCTGACCCGCTACGACAAGTACTGGGACCCGAAGCTGAAGGCCAAGGCCGGCACGGTCACCATTCTGTTCATGACCGACCCGAACGCGCGGGTGAACGCACTGACCTCCGGCCAGGTCGACGGCGGCTGGATGGTGCCGACCGAGGCCATCCAGAAGCTCAACTCGACCAGCGCGGGGAAGCTCTACTTCGGCCTCAACACCGCGGTCGGCAGCCTGATCGTCGGCAACCTGAAGGGCGTGCTCGGCGACCTGGACGTCCGCAAAGCGCTGCTGATGGCCATGGACCGGCAGGGCGTCGTGGACGCCGCGGTCAAGGGCTACGGCTCGGTCACCAATGCGCTGACCACCGAGTCGGTGTGGGGCGAGGCGTCGGACGCGACCAGGAAGGCGGCGTTCAGCGGACTGGAGCCCTATAAGTACGACGTCGCCGCGGCGAAGAAGCTGGTCGAGAAGGCCGGGGCGACCGGCAAGACGATCACCATCCGCACCGCGCCGATGGGCGCCGACTTCAGCGTCGTCGCCCAGGCCACGGCCGCGGCGGCCGAGTCGATCGGCCTGAAGGCGAAGATCCAGACGATGACGCCCGACTCGTACACCAGGCTGTTCTCCGACCCGACCGCGCGTCAGGGCGTCGACCTGTTCTACACCTCCTGGTACCTCTCCACGCCCGACCCGCTGGAGATGTACGGCGTGCTGCGCACCGGCCAGTTCAGCAACTACGGCAACTGGTCCGACCCGTCCTTCGACGCGCTGGTCGACAAAGCCGTGGGCACCGCCGACCCGAAGGCGCGCGCGGAGACGTCGGCCCAGCTGCAGAAGATCGCCAACCAGCAGCTCCCGTGGCTGCCGCTGTTCCAGGGGCCGATGACGGTGTTCGTCGGTAAGAAGATCACCGGAGTCGCGCCGTCCGTGGCGTTCCTCTACTACCCGTGGGCGGCCACGATTGGCGCGCGGTAAGGCGGCGGCGCGGCGGGTCGCGGGCAAGCTCGGCTCGCTCCTGCTGACGCTGTTCCTCGCCTCGCTCCTGGTCTTCTTCTCCCGCTTCCTCGTTCCCGGGAACCCGGTGGGCTTCCTCCTCCGGGGGCGCAAGCCGTCCCCGGAGGCGGTGGCCCAGGTCACCGCCGAGTTCGGCCTCAACCTGCCGCCCTGGCAGCAGTACCTGAACTGGGTCGGCGGGATGCTGCACGGCGACTTCGGCCGCTCGCTGCAGTACCGCCAGTCGGTCGCCACGGTGATCGGCGACCGGCTGCCGGTGACCCTCGGGCTCGTCGTGATGGCGGGGCTGATGATCACCGTCGTCGGCCTCGTCGCCGGCACGGTCGCCGCGCTCAACCGCGGCAGGATCGCCGACCGGGCGACCCTGACCCTCCTGACCGTGCTGGGCGCCATCCCGTCGTTCGTGGGCTCCATCGTGCTGATCGCGGTCTTCGCCGTGCAACTCGGCTGGTTCCCCGCGTTCGGCTCCGGCACCGGCCTCCTCGACATGGCCTACCACCTGGTGCTCCCCTCGATCGCGCTCGCGATCGTGTTCGTGGTCCTGATCGGAAAGGTGACGCGCATGTCGATGGTCGAGCAGCTCGGCCGCGAGCACGTGGAGGTCGCCACCAGCCGCGGCCTGAAGCGCGCCACGGTCGTGCGGCGGCACGTCTTCCGCAACGCGATCGGGCCGATCGTGACGGTGAGCGGCATGCTGGTCGCCGGCCTCCTGGTCGCGACCTCCATCGTGGAGTCGGCGTTCGGCATCTCCGGCATGGGCTCGCTGCTCGTCCAGTCGGTCGACCGGCTGGACTTCCCCGTCGTGCAGGCGATCGTGCTGTTCGTGGTGACGGCGTTCATCGTGGTCAACGCGATCGTGGACCTCCTGGAGCCGGTCATCGACCCGCGCGCGGCGGCGGGGGAGGCCGGACGATGAGCGCCCCGACTCCGACCCTCGCGCTGAAGGTGATGCGCTCGACCGTGCGGAGGCCCGCGCGGCTCGGCTTCACCGTCGCGCTCGTCGTGCTCGCCGTGATCGCGCTCGCGGCGGTCTTCGCCCCGTTCATCGCCCCGTACGACCCCGACCACGTCGACTTCTCGGCCGTGTACGCGAACCCGAGCCCCGCGCACTGGCTCGGCGCCGACGCGCTCGGCCGCGACACCCTCAGCCGGATGATCTTCGGCGCGCGCACCGCGCTGCTCGGGCCGCTGCTGGTCGTCATCGCGTCCACGCTGCTCGGCATCGTGCTCGGGCTGGTCGCCGGCTGGCGGGGAGGCTGGCTCGACGCCACGCTCGCCCGCGTCTTCGATGTGCTGTTCGCGTTCCCCTCGCTGCTCATCGCGATCATGGCGGTCGCGCTGTTCGGCAAGGGCCTGGTGGCCCCGGTGATCGCGATGAGCATCGCGTACTCGCCGTTCGTGGCGCGGCTGACGCGCCAGCTCGTCGCGACGGAGCGGTCCCGCCCGTACGTCTCGGCGTACCGGGTGCAGGGGTTCGCCGGGTCGTGGATCGCGGTCCGGCGCGTCCTGCCGAACGTCGCGCCCACCGTCGGAGCGCAGTCCACTCTCAACTTCGGCTACGTGCTCGCCGAGCTCGCGGGACTGTCGTTCCTGGGCCTCGGCGTCCAGGCGCCGACGGCCGACTGGGGCGCGATGATCAACGAGGCCCAGGCCGGGGTCGCCGGCGGGTACTTCCTGCCCGCGATCGTCCCTGCCGTCGCCGTCGTGATCGTCGTGGTCGCCGTGAACGTGATCGGCGAGGAGCTCTCGGACCGGATCGGCGGAAGGAACCTGCCATGATCCCCACGTCCCCTCCAGACGCCGCTGGCGCGTCGCCCGGAGCCTCCGGCCGCGTGGGCCCACTGCTCGAGATCTCCGGGCTGACCCTCGACCTCCCCGCAGCGGCGAAGGGCGCGACGGGCCGGCGCCTCCTCGACGGCATCGACCTCGCGGTGGCGGACGGCGAGACCGTCGGGCTGGTGGGGGAGTCCGGCTCCGGCAAGTCCGTCACCTCGCGCACCGTGCTCGGTCTCCTGCCCGAGCGCGCGGAGACGACCGGCGCCGTTCGCCTCGACGGCGCGGACGTGCTGACCGCCAGCCGCGCCGACCTCCGGAGGCTGCGCCTCACGACCGCCGCGATGGTGTTCCAGGACCCGCGCGCCGGCATCAACCCGATGCGCACGATCGGCGACCACCTCACCGAGGCCCTGCGGCTCGGCGAGGGGCGTCCGGCGGCGGAGGCCCGCGCCCGCGCCGTCGAGCTGCTGGAGGCGGTGCACCTGCCGCATCCCGAGCAGCACCTCCGGCAGTACCCGCACGAGTTCTCCGGCGGGATGCTGCAGCGCGTGATGATCGCGGGCGCGCTGGCCGGATCGCCGAAGCTGCTGGTCTGCGACGAGCCGACCACGGCGCTCGACGTGACGACTCAGGCGCAGATCCTCGACGTGCTCGCCGAGCAGCGCGACCGGCGCGCGATGGGGATGCTGTTCATCACGCACGATCTCACCCTCGCCGCGGCCTTCTGCGACCGGGTCTACGTGATGCGCGAGGGGAAGGTCGTCGAGCAGGGTTCGGCAGCAAGCGTTCTCCGCCGGCCCGCGAACCCGTACACCCAGCGGCTGGTCGCGGCGACGCCCACCATCGAGGTGACCGGCGACGAGCCGCGCGAGCGGGCCGCCGCCGGCACGCCTCCCGTGCTGGACGTGCACGACCTCGCCAAGACCTACCAGGTGCGCGGCCGGGGACCGGTCCGCGCGGTCGCCGGCGCCAGCATCGCGATCCCGTCCGGCGAGGCGCTCGGCGTCGTGGGGGAGTCCGGCTCGGGCAAGTCGACGCTGGCCCGGATGATCGTCGGCCTCGAACAGCCGGACTCCGGGACCGTCGAGATCGACGGCGTCGCCCAGGCCGGGCGCCCGCGCACGCGCGCCGACCGGCTGCGGCACGCGCGACGTGTGCAGATGGTGTTCCAGGACCCGTACCTCTCGCTCGATCCGCGGATGACCGCCGGCCGCGCCGTGGAGGACGCGCTGCGCCTCCACCACCCGGGCCTGAGCGCGACCGACGCCCGCACACAGGTGCTCGACCTGCTCGGCCGGGTCGGGCTCGTGGAGGCGCACGCGCAGGCGCTGCCGCGCACGCTGTCCGGCGGCCAGCGGCAGCGGGTCGCCATCGCCCGCGCGCTCGCGATCGAGCCGGCGCTGCTCGTCATGGACGAGGCGACCAGCGCGCTCGACGTCTCTGTGCAGGCGCAGGTGCTCGAACTGGTCGCCGACCTCCGGCGCGAGCGCGGCCTGACCGTGCTGTTCATCAGCCACAACCTCGGCGTCGTGCGCACGGTCTGCGAGCGGACGGTGGTGATGCGCTCCGGCGAGATCGTCGAGAGCGGGGCGACCGTCGACCTGCTCTCGGACCCACAGCACGCGTACACGCGCCTGCTGCTCGACTCGGTTCCGCGGGCGGAGCCCGACCCGGTCGCCTGAGCCGTCTCCCTCCCCAGCAATCCCTTCGACAGGAGCTCCATGCCCCACACGACCGTCTTCGAACGGCACGCCCCCTCCGCCTCCGCCGTCGCGCACCTCCTGGAGGGCAGCGAGCACGGCTCGTTCTGGCTCGCCGACGCGCCCGCAGCCCGGCGGGCCGCCGTCGAGGAGCCGCTCCGCGCCGACCTCGCGGTCGTGGGCGGCGGCTACCTCGGCCTCTGGACCGCGCTGCTCGCCAAGCAGGAGCATCCCGGGCGGCGCGTGGTGCTGCTGGAGGCCGAGCGGATCGGCTGGGCGGCCTCCGGGCGCAACGGCGGCTTCTGCGAGGCCAGCCTCACGCACGGCGAGGTCAACGGCCGCGGCCGGTTCCCGAAGGAGTTCGACCGCCTCCAGCAGCTCGGCCGGGAGAACCTGGACGCGATCGAGCGAACGCTGGCCGAGCTCCACGTCGACGCCGACTTCGAGCGCACCGGCCTGCTGAACGTCGCGGTCGAGCCGCACCAGGTCGCCTGGGCGGAGGAGGCCGCGGCCGACGGCGACGGGGAGTTCCTGGACGCCGAGGCCGTGCGCGACGAGGTGGACTCGCCCACCTACCTCGCCGGGGTCTGGAACCGCCGCGACGCCGCCCTCGTCCATCCCGCCAAGCTGGCCCGCGGCCTCGCGGACGCCTGCGAGGCGCTCGGCGTCGAGCTGTACGAGGGCTCGCCGGTCGGCGGCGTGGAGACGGACGGTTCCGGCCCCGTGTGCCTGCCGGTCAACGGCACGGTCGTGACGGCCGACCGCGTGGTGCTCGCGACCAACGTGTTCCGCTCCCTGCTGAAGCGCAACCGGCTGATGACCGTCCCGGTCTACGACTACGTGCTGATGACCGAGCCGCTGAGCGACGCGCAGCTCGCCGACATCGGCTGGAGCAACCGGCAGGGCCTCAGCGACATGGCCAACCAGTTCCACTACTACCGGCTCTCCCGCGACAACCGGCTGCTGTTCGGCGGCTACGACGCCGTCTACCACTACGGCCGCCGGGTGGAGCCGGGCTACGAGGAGCGCAGCGCGACCTTCGAGCGGCTGGCCGGGCACCTGCTGACGACCTTCCCGCAACTGGAGGGCATCCGCGCGACGCACCGCTGGGCCGGCGCGATCGACACCTGCAGCCGGTTCTGCGCGTTCTACGGCAGGGCCCGCGCGGGACGGGTCGCCTACGCGAGCGGCTTCACCGGGCTCGGCGTCGGGAGCACCCGGTTCGCCGCGCGCGTGCTGCTCGACCTCCTGGGCGGCACGCCGACCGAGCTGACCGAGCTGAAGATGGTCAGGAGCGAGCCGAGCCCGTTCCCGCCGGAGCCGCTGGCGAGCACCGGCATCAACCTGAGCCGGTGGGCGCTGAACCGCGCCGACCACAACGAAGGACGCCGCAACGTCCTCCAGAAGACCCTGGATGCGCTGGGGCTCGGCTTCGACTCGTAGCGCGAGCCGACACCGGACCCGTAGTGTCTTCTCGGGGGCTTCTCCGCCCCGATCACCCAGGGCCACGACCCCGTCACTGTAGGAATAAGGAGCAACATGAGCTACGCCGTGACCAATCCCGCCACGGGCGAGACGGTCAAGACCTTCGACACGATCACCGACGCCGGCCTCCAGGCCGCGATCGCGTCGGCCGAGAACGCGTACCGCACCTGGTCGAAGACGACCACGGTCGAGGAGCGCGCCGCCCTCGTGCGCCGGGTCGGGGAGCTGCACGTGGAGCGCCGCCAGGAGCTGGCGGACATCATCGTGCGCGAGATGGGCAAGCCGGTCGAGCAGGCCCTCGGCGAGGTCGACTTCGCCGGTGCGATCTACGAGTACTACGCCGACCACGCGTCGGAGTTCCTGAAGGACGAGCCCATCCAGCTGCTCGATGGGGCCGGCTCCGCGGTCGTCCGCCGCTCGGCGCTGGGCGTGCTGCTCGGCGTCATGCCGTGGAACTTCCCGTACTACCAGGTCGCCCGCTTCGCCGGCCCGAACCTGATCATCGGCAACACCATCCTGCTCAAGCACGCCGAGCAGTGCCCGGAGTCGGCCGCCGCGATCGAGCGGATGTTCCTGGACGCGGGCTTCCCGGAGGGCGCGTACGTCAACATCTACGCGTCGCACGACCAGATCGAGACGGTCATCGCGGACCCCCGGGTGCAGGGCGTCTCGCTGACCGGCTCGGAGCGCGCGGGCGCCGCGGTCGCCGAGATCGCCGGCCGCAACCTCAAGAAGGTCGTGCTGGAGCTGGGCGGGTCCGACCCGTTCATCCTGCTCTCGACCGACGACCTGGACGCGACCGTGCAGAACGCGGTCGACGCGCGCCTCGACAACAGCGGCCAGTCCTGCAACGCGGCCAAGCGCTTCGTCGTCGCGGACGAGCTGTACGACTCGTTCCTGGCGAAGTTCACCGCCAAGCTCGCCGAGGTGGAGGCCACCGACCCCACCAGCGAGTCCTCGGCTCTGGGCCCGCTCTCGTCGCTGCGCGCGGCGGAGGGCCTGGACGAGCAGGTGCAGCGCGCCGTCGCCAACGGCGCGACCCTGGTGCGCGGCGGCGGCCGGAACGGCGCGTTCTTTGAGACGACGGTGCTCACCGACGTCACCCCGGAGAACCCGGCCTCCAAGGAGGAGTTCTTCGGGCCGGTCGCGCAGGTGTTCCGCGCGAAGGACGAGGCAGACGCCGTGCGCATCGCCAACGACACCCCGTTCGGCCTCGGCTCGTACCTCTACACGACCGACGAGCAGCAGGCCCTCCGGGTCGCCGACCAGATCGAGGCCGGCATGGTCTTCGTCAACGTCGTGCTCGCCGACGGCGCGGAGCTGCCCTTCGGCGGCGTGAAGCGCTCCGGCTCGGGCCGCGAGCTCGGCCGCTTCGGCGCCGACGAGTTCGTGAACAAGAAGCTCATCCGCATCGGCGGCTGAGCCTCCCGACGCGTACGGCGGCCGGTCGCATTCGTGCGGCCGGCCGCCTTCGTCGTGTCGCGGTAGACGAAGCGGTCTTGACACTTCCTCACCATCGGCGGGACCCTTTCCCCGTGCAAGAGCTGCCGATCGTCTACTGCCGCGGGTATGCCGGCCCGACCAGTCAGATCGACTCCACGGTCAACGATCCCTTCTACGGCTTCAACGAGGGCGCCACCCACACCCGGGTCAACGGGGACGGCGACCCGATGTTCTACCAGTTCGAGGGGCCGCTGCTCCGCCTGCTGGGGGAGCGCGCCTACCAGGTGCTCGTGCGCGGCAGCCAGAAGGAGCTGCTGGCGACCGCCGCCGACGGCTCACTGCCGCAGAAGTCCATCTGGATCCACCGCTTCTACGACGAGGCGGCCACCACCTACGCCGCGCCGACCCCGCGCAGCGGCAACCTCTTCGACCGGGCGATCACCTGGACGGAGGACCTGGTCAAGGAGCACACCAGCGCGCAGGGCTTCGACATCGAGCAGGCCGCGCGCGAACTCTACGACCTCGTGCTGCAGGTGCGCGAGAAGACCGGCGCGCCGAAGGTGTTCCTGGTCGCGCACTCGATGGGCGGCCTGGTCGCACGCTGCATGATGCAGAAGGTGTGCGAGGAGGGCGGCCGCATCCCGGCGAAGGAGCTGGTCGCCAAGTTCTGCACCTACGCGACGCCGCACGGCGGGATCGTCTTCACCGGCGGCCTCCTGAACTGGCTGATGGAGACCTTCGGCCCGGCCGGGTCCAACATCTTCTCACCGCCGAAGATGTATGGCTACCTCACGCCGGGCAAGAAGTTCGGGGAGGAGCCGATCGGGGAGACCTGGGACCCCCGGGTCATCCCGCCGGACGTGTTCGACGTGGACGATGTGTTCTGCATCATCGGCACCGACCAGAACGACTACAACCTGGCGAAGCTCGGCGTCGGACCCCGCAGCGACGGGCTCGTGCTCATCGAGAACGCCTACGTGAAGGGCGCGCACCGGGCGTTCGTCTACAAGTCGCACTCCGGCCCGTACGGGGAGGTCAACTCCGAGGAGGGCTACCAGAACCTGTCGCGCTTCCTGTTCGGCCACTGGTCGGTGCAGGTGGAGCTGAGCAAGCTGCCGCCCGCCTCCGCCATCGCCGCGCAGCCCGACGTCGCCTGGCAGGCCGACCTCCAGCTCGCCATCCGCGGGCTGTCGGTGCTGATCACCGAGCAGAAGGCCGTGCACTACAACCCGGTGCAGCTCAACGCGGAGATCGCGCAACACGCCGCCGGCGCGCCGGGCGACGACTCGGTGGACGCGCCCATCCCGCTGGTCGGGACGTTCCTGTTCTCGAAGGAGCCGCCGACCGACCTCCCGCCGACGCACGTCACACCGGGGGTCGGCGACGACCCGGCCCCGGCGGTCGCTCCTGCGCCGAGCACACCGCCCGCGCCCGCACACCAGGGCTGGTGGCATCGCTTCGTGGAGTCGTTCTCCGCGGGGGAGGAGGAGCAGGAGCGGGAGGCGCCGACGCTCGAGCCGGTGAACGTCGCGCTCGACAACCCGCTCGACCCGACGCTGCCCGCGGTGGCCGCGGCGGCGGTCGCGTCGGTGTCCCACGACCTCGCGGCGGACGCGGCCGCGACCCCGACGGGCGCGCAGCCGGCCTCCGACTACGCCCGCCTCAGCCAGGACCTCTCCCGCTACGCCCTCACCCTGCGCGTCTACCAGGTCATCACCCGCAACGGCGTCTTCGACTTCTCCAGCAACCTGGAGCAGGTCGGCGACTGGCAGGACGTGCTCATCGTCGACATCGGCCGCGCGGCGGACGGCCGCTTCGGCGCGTGGACGGGCTGGAACAGCGCCGTCCCCGGGGCGATCAACCAGCTCGGGCAGATGACGGACGAGCTCGCGCTCACCACCGATCCGCAGGACCGCAACGTCATCCACGCGGTGCTCGACCTCCCGCCCGCCGCGCGAGCCCTGCCGGTCTTCGGCCCGGCCGCCCAACTCGCTTTCACCATCACCAACCGCGACCCGGTGTCTGCGCGCCCCTCAACGGGGTAGCGTCGGGCGCATGACCGCAGCTGAAGCGCTGAACGTCGAGAACCGGAATCACCCGCACCACCACCACGGCTGGTGGTGGAAGACGCTCCTCGCCGGCCTCGGGCTGTGGATCATCACCATCGTCGTCACCGCGGTCACCGGCAACGTCAACCTCGTCCCGACGCTCATCCTGCTCGGCAGCTTCCTGGTGCCGTTCTGCGTCGTGCTGTTCGCGATCGAGCGCGTCACCGGTTCGATCAGCACGCTGCAGCTCATCCTCGCCTTCTTCGTCGGCGGCATCTTCGGCGTGCTCGGGGCGTCGCTGCTGGAGGCCGACCTCCATCAGAGCTTCTGGGTCTATGGGCTGGTCGGGTTGATCGAGGAGTTCGTCAAAGTCGTGCTGCTGGTTATCTTCGGCTGGCGGACCGTGCCCAAGACGGCGAAGCAGGGCGCGCTGCTCGGCGCGACGATCGGCGCGGGGTTCGCGGCGTTCGAGTCGGCGGGCTACGCGTTCAACGCCGCCATCACCTCACGCGGCATCGACCTGGTGTCGCTCCTGCAGACGGAGCTGGTGCGCGCCATCCTGGCGCCGGTCGGGCACGTGCTGTGGACGGCCATCCTCGGCGCGGTGATCTTCGGCGCGGCCGGCGGCGGGAGGCGGTTCCGCTGGTCGTGGTGGATCCTTCTCACCTACGCGTGCGTGTCGTTGCTGCACGCGGCGTGGGACTCGTCGGGGGACGTTGCCTCGTTCTTCGCGGTGCTGTTCAACGGGGAGGCGGTGCAGGAACTGCAGAACGGGGCGTTGCAGCAGAGCACGGCGAACCAGGTGGAGGCGCTCGCGACGGTGCTCTACGTGGCGGGGCTGGCGATCGTGTCCGCGGCGGGGATCGTCACGCTGTGGCTGGTGCTGCGGCACTACCACCGGGTGGAGGCGGCGGCGGCGGTGGTGGAGGATGCGGCGGGCTAGTCGCCCTGCGGCGGTCTCGTAGGTCTGTCGCTTACCGGGGCCTCGGCAGCGGCGGAGTGAGGTCGACGGGCGCGGGCCGCCCATCCCGGGTGTCCGGCGACGAGGCGGCGAGACGCTCCGCGAGCTTTCTCGCGCGCTTGCGGGCCGCGTCGTCGGCCTTCTCCGCTGCGCGGACCGCCTTGTCGACGGCCTTCGCCGCCTGCTTGTACGACTTCTTGGCCGCCTTCACGAGCTTCTTCTTCTTGCCCATCTCCCGACGGTCCCACCGGATCGCGGGAACCTCAACCGTCTCGCACCGGGCGGTCAGGTGGCGGGGCGGTCAGCGGTGGTGGCCATCCGCCGCGATCGGCCCCGGCCGGTCCGCGTACGTGCGCCCCGTGACCACGAGCCGCAGGATCGCGGGCGCGACGTCGTAGCGCTCCGCCAGCTCGGCGAGCGGCGTGCCCTCCGCGTACGCCTCCCGGATGCCGCGGACCTCCTCGTCGCCGAGCCGCCTCCGGTGGGCCGCGGCGATCGGGCCGCCGTGGGCGGCGTGCGAGCTGCCGCGCACGATGAGGCTGACCCGCTGCTGGCTGGTGCCGAACCGGCGGGCGATCTCGGTCTGCGACACCCCCGCGCTGTGCAGCCGCCGCATCTGGACGACCTCGTCGTCGTCGGCAGTCGCCTCCGCCACCCCGGTCGTCGCGCCGCGGACGACCGACGCGATCGTCCAGTGCGAGACGCCGAAGCTGTCCGCGATCGCTTGGCGGTCCTCCCCGGCGCGGACGCGCTCCCGGATGCGCTCCACCTGCTCGACGGTCAGCGGCCGGGCGCGCGTCGCCGCGCTGGACGTGAGCGGTCCGCCCACGTCCGCGAACGCGCGGCCGGAGGCGATGTTGGAGACCATCTGGTGCGAGATGCCGTAGCGCTCGGAGACCTCCGCGCGCGGGGCGCCGGCGGCGACGGCCTCCCGGATCGCGACCACCTCCGCGCTCGTCACCTTGCGCGCCTTGCCGGGCATGATCGGGCCGCCGGCCTCCTGGCGCGACCTCCCGGTCACCAGGCTCGACACGGTGTTCTGGCGCACGCCGTACTCCGCCGCGAGCTGCACCTGGCGTGCGCCGGCGGCGTACTTCTCGCGCAGCTCGCGCACCTGGGCGTCGGTGAGCGGGACGGAGGCCATGAGCCGAGAGTATCGGTGCGGGCGGGCGCGGAAAAGGCTCCGCGCGCGGCGCCGCTCAGTCGGGCCGGACGCGCTTGGCCAGCGGAGGCAGCGGGTCTCCACCGGCGGCGAGACGCGCCCGGTTGGCCTCCCGCAGCACCGACCAGGCGTCGGCGACCGGGCCGACGTGGGTCAGCTTGTCGGGGTTGATGACGGCGCGGATGGTCTGGACGCCGCCGCCCGCGATCTCCAGGACCATCGTGTTGACCACGCGGCCGTCGCGGTCGCGGAACACCGCGCCCGGCTGGCCGTTGACCTCGTGCGGCTCGACCGTCCCGCCGATCGTCGCGAACGGCCCGGCCAGCGCGATCAGGACTTTCGCGACCTCGCTAGCCCCGACGACGCGCCGCGCCCACTGCGGCGCCTTGCCTCCGCCGTCGCCGACGATCTCGACGTCGGCCAGGAGCAGCACGCGCAGCGCCTCCACGTCGCCCGCGCGGAAGGCGTCGAAGAACCGGGCGGCCAGGTCCTCGCGCTCGGCCCGGTCGGCGTCGAAGCGCGGCCGGCCCGCGTCCATGTGGCGGCGGGCGCGCACCGCGAGCTGGCGGCACGCGGCCTCCGACCGCCCGACGGCCGCCGCGATCTCCGGGAAGTCGAACGCGAACACCTCGCGCAGCACGAACACCGCCCGCTCCAGCGGGGTGAGCCGTTCCAGCAGCAGGAGGGCCGCCATCGACAGCGAGTCCGCCAGCTCCGCCGAGCGCTCCGGATCCTCGTACGGGTCGGAGAGCAGCGGCTCCGGGAACCAGGGCCCGACGTACGCCTCGCGGCGCACCCGGGCGGAGGAGAGCACATCGATGGAGACGCGGGTGACGATCGTCGACAGGTACGCCTTGACCGAGACCGGCTCGACGCCCGCCGCCTCGTAGCGCAGCCAGGTCTCCTGCACGGCGTCCTCGGCCTCCGTCACGCTGCCGAGGATGCGGTACGCGATCGAGAAGAGCAGCGGGCGCAGCTCCTGGAACGTCTCCTGCGTGCCCTCGGTCACCTCAGCCCCTCCGCGAACCCCTGCCGCCACGACGGGTAGCGCAGCTCCCAGCCCAGCTCGCGCTTGGCCTTCGCGTTGGAGAAGCCGCGTCCCTCGGTCATCATGATGACAGCCTGGTCTCCCGCGGCGATCCGCGCCAGCCACACCGGGATGCGCAGCGGCGGCTTGGCTCCGGCCGACTGCGCGAGGTACGGCAGCCACTCGCTCGCCGGGGCCGGGTCGTCGTCCACGATGTCGAACACGCCGGTCGCGCCCTGCTCCAGCGCGAGGACGGTCGCCGACGCGGCGTCATCCAGGTGGACCCACGAGCTGTAGCCCTGGCCGCGGCCGACGAGCGGGTACTGGCGGCGGCGCACGAGCTCCACCTGGTCGTCGGTCGCGCCGGGACCGTAGAAGGCGCCGTAGCGCAGGACGGTCCCGCCGAACGCGGTGACCGCGTCCTCGACGTGCTTCATCGCCCGCATCCCGGGTTCGGCGGGCGTGCCGGGGAGCAGGTCGAGCGGGTCGGCCTCCGTCTTCACCCAGCCGCCGTCGCGGAGGCCGTTCCAGCTCGCGTAGCCCTGGGCGAGGAAACGCGTCACACCCTGCGCCTCGGCCGCGGCCAGCAGGTGGTCGGTGCCCTCCGTGCGCAGCCGGTTGGTGCCGGCGAACCACTTGTCGGGATGCTTGAGGTCCGGCTTGCCCGCGTGCGCCGGGTTGATCGCGGTCATCTGGTGGATGATCGCCTCCGGCTCGGCCGACGCCACCGCCCTGCCCACGGAGGCGCCGTCCAGCCCGTCCATGACGACGCCCGCCGCGCCCATCGCCTCGATCGTCCCGAGCTTCGCCGCGCTCGTCGTCGACGCCGTCACCGCGTGCCCGCGCGCCACGAGCTGCGGCACCAGCCGCCGCCCGAGCACGCCGCTCCCACCTGCCACGAAGACCCGCATGATGTCCACCTTCCTGTTCGCTTCACCCCCTCAGACGAACCCGCCCCGTCCCCCGTGACACGCGCCCCGGTCTCCGCCGTCGAAACGGCCCAAAATAGGGATTGAATCGTTCCAGATCGCGATTATGCGCCGCCTCGACGGGTCATCCCGCGCTACCCTGGCGGCGAGTGGAACGGGAGGCGGCCATGAGCGAGAACGGGCGCGGGCGGGTGGTGGTGCAGTCGGCCTCGGTCGCGCGTGTGACTTCTCGCGCTACCCGGCGCCCTTGCGGCTCGCTACGCTGGCGGCCATGAGCGAGAACGGGCGCGGGCGGGTGGTGGTGCAGTCGGCGCAGTGGGGGTTCTTCTTCTTCATCGCGTACATCGGCGCGGCGGTCTACTTCGTGTCGGTCTCCGACGGCTCGTTCTGGGGCGTCGTGCTCGGACTGCTGCAGGCGATCGTCTGGCCCGCGTACGTCGTCTACCACGTGCTGGTCCTGCTGCACGTGTGACGCGGCGCCGGCGTCGGCGGCGGTCGCTAGGGTTGCGGGATGGGGCAGCAGACGATGACCGAGCTGATCGTCGCCGACGCCGCCGCGTGGCGCGCGTGGCTCGACGCGAACGAGGACGCCTCGGACGGCGTCTGGCTCGTGCTCGCCAAGAAGGGGACGACCGATCCGACCTCCCTCAGCTATGCGCAGGCGGTGGACGAGGCGTTGTGCAGCGGCTGGATCGACGGGCAGAAGCGCAGCCGCGACGCGTCGACGTTCGTGGAGCGGTTCACGCCGCGGCGGGCGGCGTCGCTGTGGTCGCAGCGCAACATCGGGCTCGTGGAGGCGCTGATCGCCGAGGGCAGGATGCGGGACCGCGGCCACGCCGAGATCGAGCGCGCCAAGGCCGACGGCCGCTGGGAGCGCGCCTACGCGCCGTCGAGCACGGCGGAGATCCCCGAGGACCTCGCCGCGGCCCTGGAGGTATCGGCCGCGGCCGCCGCGACGTTCGCGACGCTCAACGCGGCCAACCGCTACTCCGTCATCCACCGTGTGATCACCGCGCCCAGCGCGACCAGCCGCGGCAACCGGCTCGCCAAGCTGATCGGGATGCTGGAGGCGGGCCGGACGCCGCATCCGCAGTAGGGCTGACACCCGAACCGGGGAGCATCGCTGCGCGCCCACGCACCCTAGGCTCACTCCGTGACCGACACAGCACCGCAGCGGACCCAGTACGACCTGGTTCCCGGGATGACCGCCTACCGTCTCAACGCCATCCTGAAACGGGCGCAGTTCGGGGTGTACGCGGCAGCCATCGCCGCGGTGGTCTGGTACGTCTTCGCCCAGTCGACACGGGGAGGCTCCGCGGACAGGATCGTGACGTACCTGATCGTGCTCGTTCCGGTTCTGACCTGGATCACCATCAGCATCCTTCTCGTGCGGCGACGCGACGCCGCGGAGACGGCTGCCGGGTACACGACCCGCGCGGGCGTCCTCCATCAGTTCGACCAGGTGGACCCCCTGACCGGCGTCGTCATCCGCCGCGCGGGCTCCGCTGTGCTCACCAAGCCGGGGCGTCCGGCCACGGGAGACGCGACCGGACTGTCGGCGGGGGCGGTGCTCAACGGCGGGTCGTCGGGCGGGGTGCGGTTCGACGGTCGGTCCGGCAAGACCGGCGCGATGCTGATCGGAATCGTCGTGGTCGTCGCTGTGACGCTCGTGGTCGCGATCCCTCTCATCGCCGCGCCCCCGGACGGCGCCGACACCGGGTTTGTACTCGCGGTGCTCCTGCTCGTGCTCGGCCTCACGGCCGTCCTGATCGCGGCCGTCTACGGCGGCATTGCGCTCCGCACGCGCCAGAAGACCACCGCGGTCGCCAGGCGGCGCCCTGACGCGTTCGTCTTCCTCAGCCGCCGCACGCCGGAGCTGCAGGACGCGCTCGAGGAGCTGATGGGCAAGTATCCGAGTCTCGGACAGTCGGTCACTGTCTCCGTCGGCCCGCTCGGCGTCGAGCTGTGGCGCGGGTCCGCCGACGAGCCGCGGGTCGTCCTCCCGTGGAGCGCGATCGGTCACGTCCACCCGGGGCGTCTGCTCGTGGCGATCAACAATCGCGAGTTCCCGGCCCGCACCATCCACATCTTCCTCGCCGACGGCGCCCGCCTGGACGCGCCCCTCCCCGTCTACGGCCGGCACGGGATCACCGTCGCGGGCGCCGACCGCGCCAACCAGGTGCTCGACGCGTTCCGCCGCTACACGATGGTCGCCTGAGCGGCGCCCTCCCCGCTACAGTTCCCGGTATGAGCCACCGCACCGCGCGTCCCGAGGACGTGGACGCGGTCACCACCACCATCGCGCTCGCGTTCCGCGACGACCCGGTGTGGGGTCCGGCGCTCGTCTCCGCGGACGGCGGCACCGGCCACCTCCTCCCGTTCTGGCGCTTCTTCGTGGAGGGCGCCGTCGGCCACGGGACCGTCTCCCTCATCGACGGGCCGGACGGGGAGGCCGCGACCGTCGCCGTCTGGCTGCCGCCAGGCGCCGACGAGCTCACGCCCGAGCAGGAGCGCGACCTCGACGCCCTCCTGGTCGCGGCGCTGTCGCCCGAGCGGTACGCCGCCTACGAGCAGCTCTATTCGCTGTTCGACGACGCGCACCCGCACGAGCCCGACCACATGTACCTGAGCCTCCTGGCGACCCATCCCGGCCACCGCGGCCAGGGGATCGGGCAGCGGCTCCTCGCGGAGGACCTCGCCCGGTTCGACGTGGACGGCCTGCCCGCCTACCTGGAGTCGACCAACCCAGCGAACGACCACCGCTACGCGCGCGCCGGCTTCCGGCCGGTGGGCGGCTTCCGCGCGGTCCTCGACGGCGCCCCGATCACGACGATGTGGCGCGATCCGGCGGATCGGGGCTAGACGCTCGGGTCGCCTCTGAGGAAACCTCGGCGATGACGGTGCGCACCGCGTGCCGACCGGCCCCGAGGGAGAGACCCGATGACGCAGAACGACCCGACCGCCTCCATCGCCGACGCCAACCGCGCGCTCCTCGACGCCCTGCCGTTCGCCGACACCGGCGACTTCGCCGACGCCGACCGCGGCTACCTCGGCACGCTGGAGGACCCGGTGATCCGCGACGCCGACGGCAACGCGGTCTGGGACGCGGCAGCGTACGACTTCATCGACGGCGACGCGCCCGCCACGGTCAACCCGAGCCTGTGGCGGCAGTCGAAGCTGGTCGCCAAGCACGGCCTCTACGAGGTGGTCGAGGGCGTCTACCAGGCGCGCGGGCTCGACCTGTCGGTCATATCCTTCATCGAGTCGGACAACGGCGTGATCGTCGTGGACCCGCTCATCTCGAAGGAGACCGCCGCCGCCGCGCTCGGCCTGTACCGGGCGCACCGCGGCGACCGTCCGGTGGTCGCCGTGATCTTCACGCACAGCCACATCGACCACTTCGGCGGCGTGCTCGGGGTGGTGGAGGCCGCCGACCTGGAGGGCCGCACGGTGCAGATCGTCGCGCCGGACGGCTTCCTCGGCCACGCCATCGCGGAGAACGTCTACGCCGGCACCGCGATGGGCCGCCGCGCCGGCTACATGTACGGCGCCGCGCTCGACAAGGGGCCCTCGGGCCAGGTCGGCGCGGGCCTCGGCCAGACGACCTCCACCGGCGAGGCGGGCATCCTCGTCCCGACCGTCGACATCCGGGAGACCGGCCAGACGCACACCATCGACGGCGTCGAGATCGAGTTCCAGCTGGCGCCGGGCACCGAGGCGCCGGCGGAGATGCACTTCTACCTGCCGCGCTACCGCGCACTGTGCATGGCCGAGAACGCGACCCACAACCTCCACAACCTGCTCACGCTGCGCGGCGCGCTCGTCCGCGACCCGCACATCTGGTCCGCCTACCTGACCGAGGCGATCGAGCGCTTCGCCGACCGGTCGGATGTGCTGTTCGCCTCCCACCACTGGCCGACCTGGGGAGGCGACCGCATCCGGCACTTCCTCGGCGTGCAGCGCGACCTCTACGGCTACCTGCACGACCAGACGCTGCGCGGCATCAACCGCGGCTTCACCGGGGCGGAGATCGCGGAGGACTTCGAGCTGCCCCCGGCGCTGGTCGCCGAGTGGAGCACGCACGGCTACTACGGGTCGGTGTCGCACAACGTCAAGGCGGTCTACCAGCGCTACATGGGCTGGTTCGACGGCAACCCGGCGCGGCTGTGGCCGCACCCGCCGCAGGCGCTGGCGGAGCGGTACGTGGCAGCGATCGGCGGCGTGGACCGCGTCGTCGAGGTCGCGCGGGAGGCGTACGACGCCGGCGACTTCCGCTGGGCCGCGACCCTGCTCGACCACGCCGTGTTCGCCTCCCCGGAGCACGAGGCCGCCAAGGGGCTTTACGCCGACACCCTCGAACAGCTCGCCTACGGTTCGGAGAACGGCACCTGGCGCAACTTCTTCCTCTCCGGAGCGACGGAACTGCGCGACGGCAACTTCGGCACCCCCACCGCGACGGCGTCGCCGGCCATCCTCATCCAGCTCTCCCCGGAGCAGCTGTTCGACTCGGTCGCGATCCGCGTCGACGGCCCGCGCGCGTGGGACCTCGACCTGGAGTTCGACCTCACGCTGACCGACCTCGGCCGCAGCTTCCACCTCACCCTGCGCAACGGGGTCTTCGTGTACGTGGAGCGCGAGCCGTCGGGGGAGGCGCCGCTGCACCTGACGCTGACCAAGCCGCGGCTGCTGCGGCTGGTCGGGGGCGACACCGAGTCGGACGGGTTGGTGGTGGACGGCGACCTGGGGGTGCTGACGACGCTGATCGGGGTGCTGGATCAGGGGGATCCGGACTTCGACATCGTGGTGCCGTAAGGGGTCTCACCCCTGCTCGCCCCGCCCCTCCGCCAGCGCCTCCGCGACCGCCTCCTCCACGGTGAGCTCGCGCCCGTCCGCGATGGCGGCCGCGACCGCATCGCCGTCCGGCCCCGCGAGCAGGTCGTCCAGGTAGCGCTGGTGGAACGTGAACGTCGGCCCGTTGTGGAGGCCGCTGCGCTCGCGGAGGGCCTGCGCGGCCCCGGCCAGCTCGCCGGCGCGCTCGTCGTCGTGCAGGAGCGCCGCGACCGCGACCATGCCCTCCAGGCCGTACGCGATGCCCTCCGGGTGCCCGACCGCCGCGGAGATGGTGACGCTCAGCGCGAAGTCCGACCGCGCCGCCGCCACATCGCCCAGCATGAGCTCGGTCCAGCCGAGGTGGTAGGACGCGATCCGCTGGCCCACGCGGTCGCCGGACCGGTTCGTGAGCGCGAGGCTCGTGGTGAAGTTGTCCTGCGCCTCCGCCAGGTCGCCCTCCCGCAGCGCGACGCGCCCCAGCAGCACCAGCGCCATCGACTCGCCCCACACGCTGCCGGTCGACCGGTAGAGGGCGAGGGCGGCCTCCATCACCCGCCGGGCGCGCTCGGTGTCGGGCGTGTCGCCGGCGAGCAGCGCAAGGGCGAGTGAGATGGAGGCGATCCCCTCGCCGTTCGGGTCGCCGGTGCGGTGGAAGAGGTCGATGCTCTCGGCGAGGTCGGCGGCGACGCTGCCGTCCGGGTCCTTCCAGAACATGATCGTGCGGCTGAAGTAGAGCGCGATCGCGCGGGTGTGCGGGTCGAGCTCGTCGCCGGATGACAGCGCCTCCTCCATCCACGTGCGCACCTCGCCGAGGAGGCCGGTGACCCACCAGTACAGGTAGAGGCTGAAGGCGAGGCGCGCGGCCCGGTCCCAGTCGCGGCCGTCGAGCAGGAACCGCTCGGCCGCCCGCAGGTTGTCGCGCTCGTCGCCGAGCCGCTGCATCCACCGGCGCTGGCCTGTGCCGCGGAGGTCGTCCTCGGCGTCGTCCCCGAGCGCGAGGAAGTAGCGGGCGTGGGCGTCGCGGGTCGCCGGCTGCTCACCGCTGCGGGCGAGCTGCTCCCTGGCGTACTCGCGGACGATCGCCTGCATGGAGAACCGCGGCCGGTCGTCGCTGTCGTGCTGCCCGACGAGGCTGCTGTCGACGAGGGCGGCGAGGTTCTCGAGGACGTCGGTCGCACCCGCCGCCCCCACGAACTCCGCGGCCTCCAGCGTGAAGCCGCCCTCGAACACCCCCAGCCGGGCGAGCAGCTTCCGCTGGTCGCTGTCGAGCAGCTGCGTGCTCCACTCGATGGTCCGCCGGATGGTCTGTTGCCGGGCCGGGAGGTCCCGCGGCCCGCCGACCAGCACGGACAGCCGCCGGTCGAGCCGGTCCAGCAGTTCGGCGGGGGAGAGCACCCGCACGCGCGCCGCCGCCAGCTCGATCGCGAGGGGCACCCCGTCGAGGGCCTCGCAGACGCGCTCGACGGCCTCCTCGTTGTCGGGTGTGATCTCGAAGTCCGGTTTGACGGCGTGGGCGCGCTGGACGAAGAGGTCGACCGCCTGCTCGTCCGCGAGCGGCTCGACGTCGTAGCTCTGCTCGCCGCTGATCCGCAGCAGCACCCGGCTGGTGACCAGGATCGCGAGCTCCGGCGCCTCCGCGAGGAGGGTCGTGAGCGCGGGCGCGGCCTCCACCACCTGCTCGAAGTTGTCGAGCACGAGCAGAATGCTGCGCTCGCGCAGCGCGGTGGCCAGGTTCTCCATGATGGGTGCGTCCCCGGTGTCGCGGACGCCGAGGGACTGAGCGATGCGGCTGGGCACGCGCTCGGGGTCGTGCACGGCGGAGAGGTCGACGAACACGGAGCCGTCCTCGAAGTCCGGCGCCGATGCGCGGGCCGCCGCGATCGCGAGCCGGCTCTTGCCGATCCCGCCCGGACCGACCAGTGTCACGAACCGGGTCCCCTCCGCGAGCATCCCGTGGATCGAGGCGATGTCGCGCTCGCGCCCGACCAGCCCGGTGAGCGGCGACGGCAGCCGGACGGGGTCCGCCACGGCCGGATCGGGGCCCGACCGCCCGATGGCCGGCCCCGGCGCATCCGGCTCGCCGAGGAACAGGGGCCGGCTCTGATCGAACCGCTCGGCGAGGAGGATGGCGAGGTCGGCCTCCACCAGCCGGGCCAGCTCTTTGGAGGTCTCGAAGTACTTGTAGGCGGCGCGGTCGTCCTCGCGGATCCGGTTCAGCAGGCCGGTGAGCCGCTCGTCGCGGTGGTCGGACACCTTCACGTAGAGCAGCCGCGGCACGTCGTCGGGGCAGAGGTTGTACTCGTCCTCGAGCCCGGAGACCTCCTCGTCGGGCGCCACCCAGCCGTAGCGCTCCCAGTACAGCCCGAGGAAGACGTCGGACTGCTGGAGGTAGGAACGATAGAGCTCCCGGGGCGGGTGCGGCCGCGCGCCGAGCTCGAACATGACGGGAGCGAGGTGCAGCCGTTCGATGGCGGTCCTGGCAGCGTGCCGCTCGGCCGCGAGCTCCTGCAGCGTGGACGACACGAAGATGCGTAATCGCTGATCGGGAGTCCGGATTACATGAGGGTGGCTCATGTTATGTCATTGTGTTGCGTTCGTATGGAAATGTACAGGGGGCGGCCGAGCCCGTTCTACGGCTGCGCCTTCCCGCTTTGCGCCTTCCCGCCCTGGACCTTCCCACCCTGCGGCGTCGCCTCCGCCCCCTTCACCGGTCCGCAGCGCACCTGCGCCGTGTCGCACGCCGCGACGTCGGCGTCCATCCGGCTCTGCTGCCAGCCGCTCACGAAGTCGGCGTGCCCCGTGTCCGGCGGCCCCTGGGTCTGCGGGCCGGTCGAGAGGGTGATCCCCGCGCCGCTCGCGGTCGGGTACGTGACGTGCAGGACGAGTTGCGGGATGTGCACGGGGTGCGACGCCGGGCATCCCGTGGTCGTGGAGTAGGCCGCCCCTGCGCGATCCCGGCCGTCCATCGTGTGGCCGTCCCAGCAGTCCGGGAAGGTGATGACGAGCCGGAGCTGCGAGCCGGACGGGCAGTCGTGCGGCAGCGCGGCCCGTCCCGGACGGGGGTCGGAGGCGGTCGTCGTGCACGTCCAGTCGACCACGGACGTGCTCTGCGGAGCGGTCGCCGTCTCGTCGCCGGCGATCAGGCTGATGCCCTCCGGCATGGTCCGCGTGGAGGACGCGATTCCGGCCGGGGTGCGCCAGTAGAGCAGTGTGCGCTGCGGGACCAGGGCCGCGCCGTCCTGGTAGACGACCGGCGTCCAGTACGCCGAGGCGTCGGCGGAGGTCGAGCAGGTGGTCGAGCCGGCGCGGAGCATCGCTGCCGTGGAGGAGGCGTTCACCGCCGGATTGCCGAAGAAATCGTGCTGCATCGACATCCCGGTCATGCCGGGCATCATGATCGGATCGTTCGGCGCGGTGGTCGACCGGGTGCAGGTGTCGGTGAAGATGCCCGGGTTCGAGCCTCCCGCGGGGAAGCCTGTCGTGTCGACCGGGGGAGGCGGGGCCGACGACGCGACCGTGGCAGCGGTGGCAGCGGCGGCGCCCGCGGCGAGGACGAGCGCGGCGCCGAACGCGATCAGCAGGGCGGCCGGGCTGCTGAGACGGGAGGTGGAGGACATGCGCCGAGTCAACGCCCGGTGTGTTCGGGCGGTGCGCGGGGAATGTAAGGAAACGGTAAGACCGCGCCGGAAACGGCCGTGCCCCGCCGCGCGACCAGGGAAGATGGTCAGGTGAGTGAGGAGAGAGGGCTGGTGCTCGTCGTGGAGGACGAGGCCGCCATCGTCGAGCTGGAGCGGCTGTACCTGTCCGGCGCCGGCTTCGGCGTGCACGTCGAGACCGACGGGCACGCGGCGCTGGCCGCGGTGGATCGGCTGCGGCCCGCGGCGATCGTGCTCGACGTCGGCCTCCCCGGCCTCGACGGCATCGAGGTCTGCCGCGCGCTGCGGGCGCGCGACGACTGGACCCCCGTCATCTTCGTGACCGCGCGGGACGACGAGATCGACCGCGTGGTCGGCCTGGAGCTGGGCGCGGACGACTACCTCACCAAGCCGTTCTCGCCGCGCGAGCTCGTCGCCCGGGTCAAAGGCATGGTGCGGCGTGCGGCCGGGCCGGTCCCCGCACCCACCCGCACGGTCGGCGGCGTGAGCATCGACGGCGCGCGGAGGCGCGTGGAGACCGCCTCCGGACGGGTGGAGCTCACGGCGACCGAGTTCGACCTCCTCGACCACCTGATGAGCCAGCCCGGCCGGGTCTTCACCCGCGAGCAGCTGCTCTCGTCGGTGTGGGGAGTCGCCGACTACAGCAGCAGCCGCACCGTGGATGTGCACATCGCGCAGTTGCGCGTCAAGCTCGGCGACGCGGCCGGGATCGTGCGGACGATCCGCGGGGTCGGCTACAGCGTCGCGGACGAGGGCTGAGGGCATGGCCCGGCGCACGCGGCTGTTCGGCTCGCTCAGCGCGCGCTTCACCCTGGTGACGTTCGCCGTCGCCCTGATCGCCGTGCTGGTGACCGCTCTCGTCGCCGTGCAGGTGGTGCAGACGGTGGAGCAGAACCAGGCGCGCCAGCAGCTGAAGGCGCAGGCGGCGGCGCTGGTCGCCTCCGGACGCGCGGCCGAGGGACGGGTGGGTGTGGTCGGCGACCGGTTCGCCGTCGTCTCGCCCGACGGCACGGTCACCGGCGCGGCGCGCGGATCGGTCGGCTCCGACGTGGTGCGGCTGCTCCAGGCCGGCAAGACGGTCTCGGCGAACACGACCCTGAACGGCAAGGATGCGGTGCTGGTCGGCATCCCCGGCCCGAACGGCGGCGGGATCGTCGGGGTGCGCAAAGTGGCCGACATCGCCGCGGGCGACGCCGAACTGCTCCGCGGCATCGTGCTCGCCCTCGCGATCGGCCTCGCGGTCGCCACCGCGGCCGGTGT
Organism: Microbacterium sp. X-17; assembly: GCF_039615055.1. Classification (NCBI taxonomy): domain Bacteria; kingdom Bacillati; phylum Actinomycetota; class Actinomycetes; order Micrococcales; family Microbacteriaceae; genus Microbacterium; species Microbacterium sp. X-17. The sequence continues at coordinate 227,225 of NZ_JBDHNI010000003.1, read as the reverse complement.
GCTGCTCGCGCGACTGCTCGGCCGCCCGCTGCGCCGGGTGGCCGACAGCGCGCGGGCACTGGCCGGCGGCCGGCGCGGGGTCGCGATCGAGACGCAGTCGGTCGCCGAGATCGACGACATCGCCCAGGCGCTGCGCACCCTCGACACCGCCCTGGCGACGAGCGAGGACCGCCAGCGCGAGTTCCTGCTGTCCGTCTCGCACGAGATCCGCACGCCGCTGACCGCCATCCGGGGGTACGCCGAGGCGCTGGCGGACGGCGTCATCCCTCCCGCCGATGTCGCGGAGGCCGGGCGGACCCTCTCGGCCGAGTCCGAGCGGCTGCGGAGGTTCCTCGACGACCTCCTGGAGCTGGCCCGGCTGGAGGCGGACGACTTCACGATCCTGCCGCAGCATTTCGACGCCCGCGACACCGTCGGCGCCGTGGTGCGGGCGTGGGCCGGAGCGGCCGGGGGCGCGGGCGTGGCGCTCCGCGCCGACCTGCCGGGCGACCCGATCCCGGTGCACACCGACGAGATGCGGCTGCGGCAGATCCTCGACGGGCTGGTCGAGAACGCGCTGCGGGTCGCTCCCGCCGGCACCGAGATCGTCATCGTCGCCGGGCTCACTCCGCACCGGGTCGTCGAGCTCGCCGTCCGCGACCGGGGACCGGGCCTGAGCGCAGAGGACACCGCCGTCGCGTTCGACCGCGGAGCCCTCCACGCCCGCTATCGCGGAGCGAGGCCGGTCGGCACCGGCCTCGGCCTCTCCATTGCGCGAACGCTCGTCGGCCGGCTCGGCGGCTGGATCGCCGCGGCGCCTGCCGAGGGCGGAGGGACCGAGTTCCGGGTGACTTTACCGTCCTCTGACATTCCGTGAGCCTCGCCCTGATCTGCGCCTGACACGGTTGTGCCATGAACACGAACGACGCCGCGGGCGACGAACATCCCACCGAGCCGCTGCCGTGGTGGGCGGAGCGGCCGGATGCCGGGGACGCCGGCGACACCGAGCCGTTGACGCCCGCTGCACCGATTCCACCGGTGGCGGCGACGGCGCACGCAGCGCCCGCGGCGTCCGTTCCGCTTGTCGCGTCCGCGACTCCAGCGGGCCGGGCGGTCACGGACTCGATGAAGTCCGCCGACGCCGACCGCCCCTCGTTCCTCCGCCGCCACGCGATCGGTCTCTCCATCGCGGCCGCGGCGGTCGCGATCGTGGTGGTCGCGGGCGGAACGGCGTGGGGAGTGTCCGCGGCGATCGCCGGGGGCGACTCCGCGGCCCCCGTGGCGATGAACGCGGCGCACGCCAAGAAGGGCGCGACCTCCGCCAAGCAGAAGCACGCCCACGGCACCGTCGGAACCGTGACCGCCCTGTCGGGCGGCTCCTGGACGATTCAGTCGGCCGCCGGCGCGACCGTCACGGTCACCGTCGACTCCAGCACCGCCTTCGGAACGGCGAAGAAGCCGGACACCGCCTCCTCCTTCGCCGTCGGCGACCGGGTCGGCGTGATCGGAGCACGCAGCGGCGACACCGTCACGGCGACGCGCATCGTCCACCTCGGAGCGGGCAAGCACGGCACGACGGCCAGCCCGGCTCCGACGCCGAACACCTGACCGGCGGTCAGCCGCAGAGGGACACTCCGGGCGAGGTGAGGATGACCGAGCGGTTCTGCTCGGCGAGGGCGTCCGAGTAAGACCCGGACGCGTCCGTCTCGCTCCGCCAGCCGCACCATTGGAAGCCGACGCCCGCCGTCGCGAGCTTGGCCTCCGGCACGCCGAGCGACACCAGGGCGGCCTTCACCGCGTTCGCGCGGCGGAGCGACAGCGCGGTGTCGACGGTGTTGTTCGTGGCCTGGTCCTTCGACGCGGTGCCGGTGATCGTGATCACGCCGCCGGCCTGCTCGATCGACGGCGCGAGCGTCGAAAGGAGCTGCTGCGCGGCTGCGGGGTCGGAGAACGTCGCGGTGTCCTTGACGAAGTGGAGGTCGCTGTTGCGGATGACCACGGGATGCGACCAGTCCGTCTTGGTCGCCACGGCCTCCACCGGCACGGGAGTCACGGCGGGCAGCCCGGTCGCGGCCGCGCCGGACGCCGGCTCGGGCAGCAGCGAGAGGGTCCCGCCCGCGGCCGTGATGACGGCGGTCCAGATGGCGGCCAGGTTGCTGCGCGCGGGGACGGTGAGCGGCTGCTGCGCTCCCGCCGTGTCGTCCATCCCGGACCAGTAGACGGTGACGCCCTTCAGATCGGTGGGGAGGAGGTTCCGCGAGCGGAGGTCGGAGACCACCTGCGCCGGGTCGGCGTAGAGCAGGCCGCTTCCAGCGAAGTTCAGGGGGTCGGCGGTCTGGAGGCCGTTGCCGATGACGAGCACGCCGAGCGGATGGTCGCCGAGGTCTCGGGCGGCCTGGCCGATCGCGCCGAGGAAGTCCACCTCCGGCGTCGCGGCTTTGAGGCCCGCGAGATAGCTGCCGATCTGGGTGAGCTTGGTGCGCTGGTCGTTCTGGCAGACGATCGCGTCCTGCGCGCTGGAGCCCAGCGACGTGGTGCCCATCGTCTGCGGCGTGCCCGAGGGGATGACCACCGTCACGCTGCCGTTGGTGGTCCCTGCCGCCTTGAGCTGGTCGGTGGCGCTCGCGGGCACCGCGACGGCGGGGGCGTTGGCGGTGCTTCCCGCGACGACGCCGAGGTTGCGCTTGTGCGACTGGTCGCACGCCTGGCCGGCGGCGGTCGCCGACGTGCACGCGGTGAGGCCGGCGCCCACGGCGAGGACTCCGGCGACGGCGACGAACGCGCGGAGAGAGCGGGAGCTCGTGCCGCCTCTCATCGCTCGAGCCCGGTCGTCGAGGACGGCCACGTCGGCGCGGCCTCCGGCCCCTCCATCGCTGCGGCCTCCGGTGCCATCGGCACCGCCGGCGTCGGGGCCGAGGCCTCCACCACGCGCCGCGCGCGGAGTTCGCGGATGAGCTGGCTCGTGCTCTCCGGGTCCCGTTCGCGCTGGGCGAGACTGGTGGCGAGGCGGGCGCGGATGACGTCCACCCGGGAATGGAACGTGACGCGCGCGCCCGTGTAGCGGACGGCATCGTGGGCGTCGAGTTGGGCGGCGTGGCGGGCGGCTTCGTCCGCCTTCACCGCTTCGGCGAGCAGCCGGTCGCGGTGGGTGCGGAGCTTCGCGACGTGCGCGTGCGCCTTCTCCGCGGCGGTCAGCAGCGGCCGGGTGGTCAGCCAGGCGACGACGAAGCTGATCGTCCCGGAGGTGGCGAGCACCCCGAGCATGAGGAACGCCATCAGCGTGTCGGGCGCGGTCCACGAGAACGTGGGCGCGCTCGTCGTCCCGCCGCCGACCAGGCCGGTGAGGCCTCCCGAGCTCGCCGCGTCCATGCCCGCCTTGATCCGCGCGACCGTGATCGCCGTCAGCAGCGCCGCCCAGACCAGGAGCAGGGCGACCGAGACCGCGATCCAGCCGTGGGACATCACGCGCGCCTGCACCCGTCGCAGCAGGATCGCCGACACGTGCGGCAGCGAGACGACCGCGAGGGAGATGCCCAGCGTGATCACGTACATCTGCAGCCCGATCGAGCCGTACTGGCTGTCGTTCCGCAGCAGCAGCGTCAGCGCCTGGGCGAGCAGGAGGTAGTCGACGGCCAGCATCGCCAGCAGCAGCACGTAGACCAGGACGTGCGCGGCCGGCGACAGGTGGCCGACACTCGGGCGGACCCGCGGGGGCTTGGTGACGATGTCTCTCGGCATGCGATCCTCCTAGGCGTAACTGTGCAGCTCGGGGTCGCCGCCGGCGAGCTTGGCGTCGAGGCTGGCGGCGTCCTGCTCGGCGCGGCGGATGTCGGCCTCCGTGCGCTCCAGCGCGTGCCGGATCAGCTCGACCCGCGACTGCGCCTCGGCCAGGCGGGCGGAGCAGTCGGAGACGTTGCGGGTGCGCTGGCGTTCCAGATCCGCGACCCCGACGCGCTCGAACGCGGCCAGCTCGTGCTCGAAGACCTCCAGCGTCTCGACGTCGACGGCGCCGCGCAGCCGCCGCAGCCGCCAGAGCAGCCGCCGTCGCAGCCCCGCAGTGGAGGGGACCCGGTACTCGGTGATCCTGTCACGGTGACGCATCGACGCTCCCTGGTTCGGTGGATGGTGACGTGGGTGGTGTGAACGCTTGGACGGAGCCCGCGGGATGCCAGCGGTCGACGGAGGTCTCCCGGCCGGCCAGCGAGTCGGCGCGATGCAGGGCCGGCGCCCGGACGGGCACGAGGCGCGGCGACAGCGCCCGCAGGTACGCGCTCCAGTAGACGGCGATCTTCTCGTCGGAACGGTCGAAGTGGCTCGTCGCGCGCAGCCGTGCGGCGGTGAAACGGGCGTGGATGCGCGCGCCGAGCTGCTCCGACCGGGCGTGGCGGGCGGCGATCCGGCGGCGCAGCCGTCGCAGGTCCTGGAACGCGACGCCCTCGCCCTCCGTGATGCGGGTCGCGGCGCGGTCGGCGGGCGGCAGGGCGTCCAGCCGCTCGTCGTAGGCGTCGAGGTCGGCGGTCAGCGCCTGGGACAGTTCGTGCTGCTCGGCGAGGTCCCGCCGGGACCGGGCGAGGAAGCGCTGCTCCTCGCGATGGGCATACGCGTTCGCCCTGGCCTGGAGGGCGGCGACGGTCGGCGTCGGCTCGGCGCCGAAGGCGGCCTCGTCCGCCGGATCGGTGAACCCGCGGGCCCCGGCCGGCTCCGCGCTCCGCGGTCGCACGGCCTCCGCGTCACGGCGCGCCCGACGCTCCAGCCGGCGCCGGGCGAACGGTCCGAGGCGGAGCGGTTGGGTCCCCATAGCGGGGGAGCGTACGAAGCGATGCTGAGCGCTTCCTACGTTTCCGGTGACGATGTGCCGTGTGAGACCGAACTGTGACCTGCGCCGGGAGGGCGCGGGACGACCGTGCCGGACAGGGCAGGATGGACGCATGGAGACGGTGCTCGAACTGCGGGACGTGACCTTCCGGCGTGACGGCCGCCACATCCTGGAGGACATCGGCTTCGCCGTGCGCGCGGGGGAGCACTGGGCGCTGCTCGGCCCGAACGGCGCCGGGAAGAGCACGGTGCTCGGGTTCTGCGGCGCCGTCGCGTTCCCGACCTCCGGAACGGTCGACGTGCTCGGCCGGCGGCTCGGACGGGTCGAGCTGCAGGAGCTCCGCCGCCACATCGGCCACGTCAACCCGCGTCATCCCGTGCGCTCACCGCTCACCGTGACGGAGGTCGTCCTCACCGGGATCACCGGCACGCTGGAGCCGCCGATGCGCTGGGAGCCCGCAGCCGGGGAGGTCGCCCGCGCCCGCGACCTGATCCGCACGATCGGCCTGGACGGGCTGCGCGACGCCCGCTGGCCCACGCTCTCGCAGGGGGAGCGCGGCCGGGCCCTGATCGCGCGGGCGCTCGTGTCCGAGCCGCGGCTCCTGCTGCTGGACGAGCCGACGACCGGCCTCGACGTCGCCGCGCGGGAGCAGCTCCTGGAGACCATCGACGGGCTGTCGGTCGCGGTGCCGGACCTGGCGAGCGTTCTCGTCACCCACCACCTGGAGGAGCTGCCGGAGACGACCTCGCACGCCCTGCTGCTGTCGCACGGGCGCATCGTCGCGGCCGGCCCGATCGCGGAGGCCGTGACCACCGGGACGGTGAGCGCGGCGTTCGAGCACCCGATCCGGGTGGAGCGCGAGGAGGGGCGGTGGAGCGCGCGGGCGGTGCGGAGCGAGGCCGCTCAGCGCAGTTCGAGCAGCAGCTCCTCCACGGGCCTCCCGGCGCCCGCCGCGTAGGACGTCTCCCGGCCGGTCTCCACGAACCCGGCACGTGCCAGCACCCGCTGCGAGCCGATGTTGGCCGCGGCGACCCGCGCGTGCAGCGGCCGCCCGGGCTCGGCCGCGACGAGCAGGAGGAGAGCAGCGGTCGCGATGCCGTTGCCCCAGAGCTCGCGGCGGATCCAGTAGGTGACCTCCCGGTCGCCGTCGAGGGTGAAGGCCGCGACCGTCCCCGCGAAGCCGCCGTCGGCCTCCACCGCGCGCATCGTGATCGCCGGATCGCCGAGGTGGCGCCGCCACCGGGCGTCGAAGTCGGCCCGGTCGTCGGGGTCGGCGGCGGTGAACGCCGCCATCCGCACGGCCTCCGGGTCGCGCATCATCTCGAAGGCGGCGTCGGCGTCGGCGTCGGTCACCGGCCGCAGTCGCACACGCATGCCGCGATGCTAGCGGGTGGCGGCCGGTAGACTCACACGCCGTGCCCCCTCTCGCGACCGCCGACGACGGTGTGCCGATCGCGTTCGAGGAGCGCGGGAGCGGCGTTCCGCTGCTGCTCATCGCCGGGCAGGCGACCGGGATGCACGGCTGGGGACCGTTCGCGGACGCCCTCGCCGAGGGCTTCCGCGTGATCGTGTTCGACCACCGCGGCATCGGCGACAGCGGCGCGGGCGACCCAGCCGCCTACAGCACGCGGCAGTTCGCCGACGACGCGCTCGCGGTGCTGGACGAGGCGGGGGTCTCCGCCGCGCACGTCCTCGGGCACTCGATGGGCGGGCGCGTGGCGCAGTGGCTCGCGGCCGAGCATCCGTCCCGGGTCCGCCGGCTGGTGCTCATCGGCACGACGGCCAGCGACCGGGCCGGGGGAGCGGACGACCGGCGCGACCCGGCCGTCGTCGGCGACCTCCTGAGCGGCGACCGGGACCGGATGCTGCCGCTGTTCTTCGACGCGGACTGGGCGCGGGCCAACCCGGGGGCGGTGGCCGGGTTCTTCGACCGGGTCGCGTCGCGGCCGGCGCTGCGCGGGCACTTCGCCGCGAGCCGCGACCACGACGCGCGGGAGGAGCTCGGCCGGATCCGCGCGGAGACCCTCGTGATCCACGGCCGCGGGGACGCGCTCACGCCGGTGGCGCACGCGCGGCTGCTCGCGGACGGCATCCCCCACGCCCGGCTGCTGGAGCTGGACGCGCGGCACGGGCTGCACCTGGACACGCCGGAGGTCCTGGCCGCCGTCCGCGCCTTCCTCGCCACCCCCTGAAAACCACCCGCCGAGGGGCACGTGCTCAAATGAGCAATTGTCACTTCGGGGTGGTGCGAGACCCGGAGGGAGGAGCATCCTTGCTCCCGTCGCCGTGCGTGCCCGGCCGTCGGCGGCACTCACCAGAAACCCGTACCCGAACAGGAGCACCACTATGTCTCTCACCGAGACCGCCGTCTCGGATCGCTTCCGCGATCTCGCCGCCCGGCTGACCGGCCGTGTCGTCACCCCCGCCGATCCCGACTGGGACCTCGAACGGCAGGGCTGGAACCTCGCCGCCGACCAGCGCCCGGAGGCCGTGGTCGTGGTGGCCGACGCCTCCGACATCGCAGTGGTCGTCGGGTTCGCGCGCGACCGCGGCCTGCGCGTCGTGCCGCAGGGCACCGGCCACCTCGCCGCGCCGCTCGGCGACCTCGCCGGCTCCGTGCTGCTGCGCACGTCCCGGCTGCGGGAGGTGGAGGTCGACGTCGTGGGCTCCAGCGTCCGCGCGGGCGCCGGCGTGCTGTGGGGCGAGGTCACCGCCGCCCTCGCGCCGCACGGCCTCGCCGCCCTCGCCGGCTCCTCGCCGGACGTCGGCGTCGCCGGCTACCTGCTCGGCGGCGGCTACAGCTGGATGGCGCGGGAGCGCGGTCTCGGCTGCTCGGCGGTCACCGCGATCGACGTGGTCACGGCCGACGGCCGGCAGCGGCACGTGACGGCCAGCACCGAGCCCGACCTGTTCTGGGCGCTGCGCGGCGGCGGGGGCAACGTCGCGATCGTCACGGCGCTTACCTTCACCGTGTTCCCGGTCGCTACCGTGTACGCGGGGATGCTTCTCTACCCGATCGCGCGCGCGGGGGAGGTGCTGCGCGCCTACGAGGGGTGGACGCGCGACCTGACCGAGGCGGCGACGACCTGCGTGCGGCTGCTGCACATCCCGCCGCTGCCCGACCTCCCGGACTTCCTGCGCGGGCAGGCGTTCGTCGGTGTGGACGGCGCGATCGACCTGCCGGAGGACGAGGCCGCGGCGGTCCTGGAGCCGCTGCGCGCGCTCGGCCCGGCCATCGACACGTTCGGCGTCCTCCCTGCCGCGCAGCTCGGGCTCGTCCACATGGACCCGCCACAGCCGGTGCCGGCAATCGGCGACGGCCTGATCCTCGACGACCTCCCGGAGGCCGCGATCGAGGCGCTGCTCGCGCTCGCCGGCCCCGGGGCGGACACCGCGCTGCTGGCGATCGACCTGCGGCACCTCGGCGGAGCGGCCGGCCGTCCGGCCGAGGACGGGGGAGCGGTCGACCACTTCCCCGGCCGCTTCCTCGCCTACGCCGTCGGGATGCTGCCCGACCCGGCGCTCGCCCCGGTGCTCATGTCCCAGGTGGCCGCGATGCGCGCGGCGCTGGAGCCGTGGATGAGCGCGCGCGACTACTCCAACTTCCGCGAGGCCCCAGCCTCGCCGTCCCGGTTCTACGACCCGGCGACGCTGGAGCGGCTGCGCGCGATCAAGCAGGCGTACGACCCGGAGCGCGTCATCCGCACCGCCCACCCGCTCGACTGACCCCGACCGCCCGCCGAAGGGCACGTAAACGCCCCTAAAACGCGGTTTTAGGGCGTTTACGTGCCCCTCGGCGAGGTGCTTGGAGGGTTCAGCTGAAGTCGCCGGCGCGGACGGCGTCGACGAAGGTCGCGTAGTCCGCTTCGGACTGGTTCGCGTACGAGTGCGCCCACTCGGCCACCGCCCGCACGTACGAGCCCCCCGTGCCCATGTACCCGGCGGCGAACTGCGCCTTCGGCGAGCGCGCGTGGGCACGGCCCAGGACGACGGCACACGACTGCGCGTAGTCGCCGAACTGGACGCGGTTCATGTCGGCGATCTCGAACGACGCGTTCCGGTTGCGGAAGATGCGCATGTAGAAGCTGTAGTCCTCCACATTCAGGTAGCCGAGGAACGGGTCGGACACCGCCTGCAGGATGCGCTGGCAGCCGACGACCCGGTAGCCCTGGTGCAGCGCCTCCAGGTCCGGGTCGAGGTAGCCGACCACGGGCACGACTCCGCCGTACTGCTGGATGACGGAGCGGCTGGCCTCCTTGAGCTGGAGGATGAGCACGTCGCCGGTCGGGTCGCCGAGCGCGATGATGAAGCAGCGCGTCCCGACGCTGCCGACGCCGACCACGCGGCGCGCGGCGTCGAGCACCGTGTACTGGGACAGCATCAGCGCGAGGTTCGTGGGGACCGTTGCCCGATACGCGGTGAAGACCGACTCGATGAGTGTGCGGATCTCCGGCTCCAGCCGGGTGAGCACGGGCGGGTTCTCGACGAACTGCACGCCCCCGTCGCCGCCCTCCTCCAGGGAGCGCCGGGCGACGCGCTCGCTCGTGCGCTTCTCCGACTCTTTGAGGGTTCTCTTGATCATGCGCTCGCTGTCCGGACTGAGGATCTGCCTGTCCACCAGGCTGGTCGGCCGGAAGTACCGGCCGATGAGCGTCTGCTGGAGGGCGTTCCGCAGGGAGTTGCGGTACATCGCGGCCGCCGAGACCACGATGGAGCGCAGGTCGGAGCCGCCCATGCCGAGCGAGCGCCCGGCCAGGACGACGCTGGCCAGCAGCCGCCGCACGTCCCACTCCCACGGGCCGACCGACGCCTCGTCGAAGTCGTTGATGTCGAACACCATCGCGCGCTCCGGGGACCGGTAGATGCCGAAGTTGCTGATGTGCGCGTCGCCGCAGATCACGACCTCGGCGCCGGAGGTCGGGGCCTCGCGCATGTCGGCGGCCTGCAGGGCGGCGGTGCCGCGGTAGAAGGCGAACGGGTCGGTGCTCATCCGCTGCATGCGCAACTGCACGAGGTTCGGGAGCCGCGACTCGTTCTGCTCGTGCAGGATGCCGAGCGGGTCGCGCCCGGGCGGCGGCGTGTACTCCGCCTGCGCGGACCGCGGCACCTGCGAGCGGGCCGCGCGGCCGGCGTCGTAGAGCTCGGTTTCGGTGAGCGGGGTCGCGATGGTCGTCATGACGCACCTCCTGGGTGGCGCTCATGGTAGCTCGGTGGGCGGCGGGCGGGTAGACGGTTCCCGTTAGTCTGGACGCCGTGGATCACACGGACGGGACAGACCGGGGCGACTGGATCGAGCACCGCCGCCACGACGGCGAGCGCGTCGGCTGGATGCGCCCGTCCGGCGACCTCTTCGTCCCCGTCGACCTGCTCGGCCGCGACCTGGGCGGCCCGGTCGGCTGGCTGGAGGCGGAGGAGGCGCTCGACGCCGCGGGCATCGGCTACCTCGCCGAGCTGTACGAGCTGCGTCAGCCGGACGGCTCGTGGCTGCGCGTCCGGCTGGCGGAGGTCTCGCCGGAGCGGATCGTCGCGAAGAAGGACGACTTCGGCGCGGTCGGCGCACCCCAGCTCTACTACCCGCTGCCGTTCCCGGCGCCGGAGGGCCTGCGCGTGCTGCGGCGCTGAGCCGGGGCTGGTGCGGCGCGACGGCCGCGGGCTACCATCGGGCAGATTTTCCGGAGGTGGCGGCATGGCGAATCGGTGGGGCGCGGTCACGGTGCTCGCGTCGGCGCAGTTCGTGATGACGCTCGACAGCACCGTGATGAACGTCTCCATCTCGACCGTCGTCAAGGACCTCCACACCACCATCTCCGCCATGCAGGCGTGCATCACCTTCTACACGCTGACGATGGCCGCCTTCATGCTGCTCGGCGCGAAGCTCGGGGACGTCTGGGGCCGCCGGCGGGCGCTCGTCATCGGCTCGATCGTGTACGCCGTCGGCTCCGGCACCACCGCGCTCGCGCCGAACATCGTGGTGCTTTTCCTCGGCTGGTCGGTGGTGGAGGGGCTGGGCGCCGTGCTGGTCATCCCGGCCATCGCCGCGCTCATCGCGGATAACTACTCGGGGCACGCGCGGGTCACGGCGTTCGCCACGATCGGCGCCGCGTCCGGCGTGGCCGTCGCGGTCGGGCCGCTGATCGGCGGCTTCCTCACCACCTACGCGAGCTGGCGGTACGTGTTCGCGGGCGAGGTCGTCATCATGGCGATCGTGCTGCTGTTCCGCAACGTGGTCTCCGACAACGGCGAGCGCCTGCGCATCCGGATCGACATCCTCTCGGTCGTGCTGTCCGCCGCGGCGCTCGTGCTCATCGTCTACGGCCTCCTGCAGACGAAGACCTGGGGCTGGATTCTGCCGACCCAGCAGGACATCAAGATCCTCGGGATCTCGCCGGTGCCGTTCATCGTCGGGCTCGGGGCCGTCCTGCTCTGGCTGTTCTTCCTCCGTCAGCGCCGGCTGATCCGGCTCGGGAGGCCTCCGCTGCTGAACACCGCCATCCTGCGGCTCCGGCAGCTCCGCGCGGGCGTCGGGAGCCTCGGCATCCAGTACACGGTGACCGCCGGCCTGTTCTTCATCGTCCCGATCTTCCTGCAGCTCTCGCTGGGGCTGGACGCGCTGTCGACCGGGCTGCGGATCTTCCCGCTGTCGGTCGCGCTCGTGCTGTTCTCCATCCTCGGGACCGCGCTCGCGCGGCGGCTGTCGCCGAAGCTCATCGCCCGGATCGGCCAGTACGGGCTCGTGCTGTCGAGCCTGGTGCTGCTCGGCTCGGTGGACACGAAGCTCGACAACTGGATCTTCGGCACCGGGATGTTCCTGGCCGGAGCGGCCCTCGGCCTGCTCGCGTCCCAGCTCGGCAACGTGACCATGTCGGCGGTGGGGGACGACGAGCTCAGTGAGGCGGGCGGAGTCCAGGGGGTCTACCAGAACCTGGGATCGTCGCTCGGGACGGCACTGATCGGCTCGGTGATGATCGCCTCGCTCACCACACTGTTCAGCGGCGGGGTGGCGGCGAGCACCCTCCCGAGCTCAGTGCAGCAGCAGATCGCGGCGGAGACGCAGGCCGGCGTCGCGGTGGTGCCGGTGGCCGACGTGCCGAAGATCGCGACGGACGCCGGCCTCTCCCAGGATCAGGCGAACGAGCTCTCGTCCATCTACAGCACGTCGCAGCTCGACGCACTGCGGCTGTCGTTCGCGGCGCTGGCGATGGTCTCGCTCGGCGCGGTGTTCTTCTCGCGCAACCTGCCGTCGAGCGTGCTGGGGAAGCCGGACGGCGAGGCGAGCGAGGAGGCGGAGGAGGAAACTCCGTCCCGCTGACAGGTCTGGTGCCGCGCTCGCGCCCGGAGCTAGCATGCGGCCGTCAGCGCCGCCCGGCGCGGCACGACGGGAGGAGACCGGCATGGAGGCGTTCCCCGACATCGCGGACCACGGGCTGATCGGCGACCTGCAGACGGTCGCGCTGGTCTCGACGGGCGGCTCCATCGACTGGTTCTGCGCGCCCCGCTTCGACTCGCCCACGATGTTCGCATCGCTGCTCGACCGCGAGAAGGGCGGTTTCTTCCGCATCCACGCGCTGGCCGACGACGTGCGCATCCGGCAGATGTACTTCCCGCAGACCGCGGTGCTGATCACCCGTTTCATGTCGTCGGCGGGGGTCGGGGAGGTCATCGACTTCATGCCGGTCGCCGACGAGCCGCGGATCGCCACGGCCCGGCGCATCATCGTGCGCGCCGTGCGGGTGGTGCGCGGCGAGCTGACCTTCCGGCTGGAGTGCCGCCCGCGGTTCGACTACGGCCGCAGCGCGCACACGGCCACGGCCTCCGACAACGGCGTGCTGTTCGCCGACGACACCACCAGCGCGGCCCTGCACGGCGTGCCGGCGGAGGCGCTGGTGGACGGCGACGTCGACCTGGAGTTCGCGCTCGGCGCCGGCGACCTGCGGATCTTCGCGTTCGAGACCGAGCCGCGCGGCGAGCCCCGCGACATCGGGCGGGCGCGCGGCAACCGGCTGTTCCGCGAGACGGTGGCGTTCTGGCGGGACTGGATCGGCCGCAGCGGCTACTCCGGCCGCTGGCGGGAGGACGTGGAGCGCTCCGCGATGGTGCTGAAGCTGTTGCAGTACGCGCCGAGCGGAGCGCTGGTCGCCGCTCCCACCGCCGCGCTCCCCGAACAGCTCGGCGGCGTGCGCAACTGGGACTACCGCTACACCTGGATCCGCGACGCCTCGTTCTCGGTGTACTCGCTGCTCGCCCTCGGCTACGAGGAGGAGGCCATCTCCTTCGCGCTGTGGACCGCCGACCGGGTCTCCGAGCAGGTGGGCGAGAGCTCAGGCCCGCTCAAGATCATGTACCGCATCGACGGCTCGTCCGACCTGGAGGAGCTCACCCTCGACCATTTCGAGGGCTACGCGGGCTCGACGCCGGTGCACATCGGCAACGGCGCCGCCGACCAGCTCCAGCTCGACATCTACGGCGAGGCGATGGACGCACTGTCGATCGCGGAGGACCATCACCCGATCGGCCATCCCGGCTGGATGAAGCTCGTCGGCATCCTCGACTGGCTCGCCGACAACTGGGACCAGCCCGACGAGGGCGTCTGGGAGACCCGCGGAGGCCGCAAGGATTTCACCTACGGCCGGATCATGTGCTGGGTCGCCTTCGACCGCGCCATCACAATCGCCCGCGAGCGCAGCCGCCCGGCGCCGCTGGAGCGCTGGATCAGCACCCGCGACGCGATCTACGAGCAGGTGTTCACGAAATGCTGGAACCCGGAGCGGAAGGCCTTCACGCAGCATCCCGGCACCGACGTCGTGGACGCGATCACGCTGCTGATGCCGCTGGTCGGGATGATCTCGCCGACGGACCCGATGTGGCTCTCGACGCTCGACGCGATCGGGGAGGAGCTGGTGACCGACAGCCTCGTCTACCGCTACAACCCGTCGGCGTCGCCGGACGGCCTCCCTGGCGAGGAGGGCACTTTCTCGCTGTGCTCGTTCTTCTACGTCTGCGCCCTGACCGACGCCGGCCGGCTGGACGAGGCGCAGTACGCCTTCGAGAAGATGCTCACCTACGGCAACCATGTCGGCCTGTTCGCCGAGGAGATCGACCCCGCCGGCCTCCAGCTCGGCAACTTCCCGCAGGCGTTCACCCACCTCGCGCTCATCCGGGCGGCGATCGCGCTCGACGCCGCACTCACCGCCCAGAGCGCCACCAACCGGAAGGCCGCACGATGATCCCGCTCACCATCGGCGCCACCGTCGACGCGCCCGAGCGTCCCGCCGTCATCGACGGCTCGCGCTTCAACCGGCACACGTTCTGGTGCGGGCAGAGCGGGTCGGGCAAGACCTACGCGCTCGGCGTCGTGCTGGAGCAACTGCTGCTGCAGACCGCGCTGCCGATGGCGGTGCTCGACCCGAACGCCGACTTCGTGCGGGTGTCGCGCACGCGGGACGACGCGTCGGCCGAGGAACGCGAACGGTTCGCGGCCTTCGACATCCGGGTCTTCCACTCCAGCACCCGCACCGAGCCGCAGCTCCACGCCCGGTACGTCGACCTCAGCGTCCGCTCGCAGGCCGCGGTCGGCCGGCTCGACCCGATCGCCGACGAGGAGGAGTACAACGCCCTCCTGCACCTCGACAAGTCGCCGGGGCAGCACTTCGACAAGGAGCGGTTCCTGGAGGCGCTCGCCTCCTCGGACGACCCGGCGCGCCAGCGGCTCGGGATGCGGATCGACAACCTGGAGATCCTGGACTGGCCGCTCTGGTCGTTCGGCCGCTCCTCGGTCGTGGACACCATCGACGAGCGCCCGCGCGTCACCGTGCTCGACGTCGGCGGCTTCGCCCACCAGGCCGAGCCCCAGGCGGCAGCGCTGTGCGTGCTGGAGCACCTCTGGGAGAAGCGGATGGAGCGCAACCCGCTGCTGATCGTCCTGGACGAGGCGCACAACTTCTGCCCGCCCGTGCCGCGGAACAGCGTGGAGGCGCAGCTCACCGAGCAGCTCATCCAGATCGCCGCGGAGGGCCGCAAGTTCGGGCTGTGGCTGTTCCTCTCCACGCAGCGGCCCACCAAGATCCACCCGAACGTGCTGTCCCAGTGCGACAACCTCGGCCTGATGCGGATGAACTCGCCGCGCGACATCGACGAGATCGGCGACGTGTTCGGGTTCGTCCCGCAGCACCTGCTGGAGCAGTCGCCCACGTTCCGGAAGGGCGAGGCGCTGTTCGCGGGCGCGTTCTCGGACGAGCCGCAACTCGTCCGGGTCGGTCGGCGCATCACCGTGGAGGGCGGCAGCGACCTCTCGGTGGAGCCGAGCGCGGTGGAAGTGTAGAGGAGGCGCCATGAGCCAGGAGCAGACCCGCAGGGACGCCGCGGAGGCGCGCGGGATCATGAACGACGTGGTGCACGGGCGGCTCATGCACGTGCCCGCGTCGATCGAGCAGTCCATCGAGGACTTCCACGACACCTCGCAGGAGTGGCGGCGGCTGTTCTCCGAACTGCTGGGCACCTTCTTCCTGGTGCTGGTGGCCGCGGGCGGCGGGATGATGGGCCAGGCGTTCCCGAACACGATCTCGCGCACGGCCGCCGTGACCGCGCCGGCGCTGATGGTGTTCGCGATCATCCTCTTCATGGGCAAGGTCTCCGGCGCGCACCTCAACCCGGCGGTCAGCGTGGCGTTCGCGCTGCGCGGGGACTTCCCGTGGTCGCGCGTGCCCGGCTACATCATCGTGCAACTCGGCGGGGCCTCCCTCGCGGCGTGGTTCCTGGAGGGCGTCACCCACGTGTCGGCGCGGTACGGTTCGAACTACCCGGCGTCCGGCTTCAGCTCGTGGGACGCGCTGCTGATGGAGACGGTGCTGACGTTCGGCCTGGTGAGCGTCATCCTGGGCACGGCCTCCGGAGCCCAGAACCTCGGCATCATCGGCGCGTTCGGCGTCGGCGCCTACATCGCGCTGGCCGGGCTGTGGGGGAGCCCGATCTCCGGCGCCTCGATGAACCCGGCCCGCACGTTCGGGCCCGACCTGGTGAGCGGGCACTGGGACGCCTACTGGGTCTACATCGTCGGCCCGGTCGCGGGCGCGGTGATCGCGGTCGGCGCGGCGTTCCTGCTGCGCGGCCGCGGGGGAGGCCTGGCCGGCTCGGCGGCGGCGCAGGGCGGGCTCGGGACGGAGGCGCGCTTCCCGGACAAGGAGTGAGGCGCGTGCCGCGACGGGGCTGACGCCGCGACCGGCCGCGGACCATGATGTCCTCATGGACTCGATGGACCTCAACCAGCCGGGTGCTGCCGCTGCGGGCGGCGGAGTCCGGGTGCAACGCGCGCTGTGGCGGCATTGGGGCACGCCCGCGGGCATCTACGGCACCATCGTCTACGCGAGCGTGGTCGCCGCCAGCTCGGGAGGTGCGTCGGACCAGGCGGACGCCCTGCACGTCCTGGTCTTCAGCCTGGTGAGCATCGTGGTGTTCTGGCTGGCCCACGTCTACTCCACCGCCCTCGGCTTCCACGCCGACGACGACAGTGTCCGCGGGCGGATCGTCGACTCCCTCCGGCACGCACTGTTCGAGTCGAGCGGCATGCTGGAGGCGGCCGTCGTCCCGAGCATCCCGCTGCTGCTGGCGGCGCTCGGCCTCCTCCCCGCCGAGGTCGGCGTGTTCGTGTCGCTCTGGCTGACGGTGCTGCTGCTGGCCCTGCTGGGCTACCTGGTCTTCCTGATCCGCGGAAGGTCGGTCCTGGTCTGCCTGACCGGCGCAGCCGTGACAGGCCTCTTCGGCTTCGTCGTAATCGTCCTCAAGACGACATTGCAGCACTGAGGCCCCGCCGGGTCCGCGAGACGTGAGTCGTTGCGGAAATCGCCGGTACGAATTCCGCAATTACTCACGTTTCAGTTTCAGTTGTGACGTGTGCCGTTTCACGTTACAGTCGTGCGACTACCACTGACCAAGAAGGAGCGGATGATGACGATGCACAACAGACCGCACCCGGGCGAGGTGCTCGCGGAGCAGCTCGGACCCGAGGGCCTCGGGCTGACCGTCGGCGAGGCCGCGCTGAAGCTGGGGATGTCCCGCCCGGCCCTGTCGCGGGTCCTCAACGGCCACGCCGCGATCAGCACCAAGCTCGCTCTCACCCTGGAAGCCAACAGCATCGGTACCGCCGAGCTGTGGCTCAGGATGCAGATGCGCTACGAGCTGGAGCACGCCAGGGCCGCGGCGGCGGGCTGATCGCACTCCCACTCCCCATCTACTCCTCTTTCCGCTCGTCGACAGCGGGAGTGCGCTTCGCGTCCTTCGCCGACTTCCGCTCCGCCTTCGCGGCGTCGGACTCCACCTTCATCAGGTCCTTCGTCTCCCGGAGGTCGCCGATGACGGCACGCCAGATCCGGGCGCGCGGGTCCGAGTCCACCAGGATCGCCCGGGCCAGCAGCGTCAGCGGGATGGCGAGGATGGCGCCGATCGCGCCGAGCACGATCGCCCAGAGCAGCACGGAGAAGAAGGTGAGCGTCTGGCTGAGCGCCACCGCGTTGCCGACCACCTTCGGCTGCACGACCGACTGCACGACGGCGTTGACGACTCCGTAGATGACGATGATCGCGATGACGGTGCCCCAGCCGCCGATCAGGTAGCCGAACACCAGCGGAGGCACCAGCGCCAGGAAGTAGCCGACGTTGGGGATGAAGCTGCACAGGAAGGACAGGATCGCCCACAGCAGCGCCGCGGGCACACCGAGGATGAACAGCGCGACGCCGTTGATGACGCCCTGCACGAGGCCGAGCACGGTCGTGACGACCATGTATCGCCGGACGCTGTGGGCGAAGCCGGTGAGCGCGTACACCAGGTTGGGCTTGGTCGGTTCGAGCTGGCGCAGCAGGGTCGGCGTGTAGGCGGCGTCGGCGGGCATCAGGATGAGCATGGTCAGCACGATCACGCCGAAGGTGATGAGACCGAAGGCGCCCCCGAGCAGGCCGCTGAAGAAGTTGAGCAGCTTGGTCGGGTCGAAGCCCTGCGTCACCACCTGGAGGTCCTGCGGGCTGATGCCGATGCTCGTCAGCCAGCTCGCGAACTGCTGGCCGATCTGCTGGAACTGCTCCTTGTACTGGGGCAGCATCGAGACGAACTGGGCCATCGCGATGATGAGGAGGGCGGCGAACCCCGCCAGCAGGGCGAACGTCGTCAGCGCGACGGCGCCGGTCGCGACGCCGCTCGGGGTGCCGTGCCGCTCCAGCCAGACCCGCACCGGCTGCGCGCAGATGACGAGCACCAGCGCGAGCAGGGTCGGGGCGAGGATGCCGGCGATCGCGTGCATCCCGATCAGGATGACGACGCCGCCCGCCAGCGCGAGGAGGATGCGCACGCTGCGGCCGTTCGCGGCGGTGGCCTCCTGGTCGGGGTCGGGTCCGGCCGGCGGCGGCGGCTCCGGCGCGCGGGTGCGGCGGCGGAACGGCCAGATCCCGCTAGTCGTGGACATGATCGGTTTCCGCGATCGGTGTCTGGAGCGCCATGATGGCCTCCCGGTTGGTGTCGAAGAAGCGCACCCCGTCGAGGAGTTCGAGGTGGTGGAGGCGGTCGCGGATGCCGGGGCGCACCCGGCTGAGGGCGAGGTCGCCCGCGTGCGCGGCCAGGAAGGTCTGGACGGCCTCCCACGATTCGGCGCCGGTCACGTCGACGTCGGTGACGGCCTCCATGTCGAGCACGACGTGGGTGGCGCCGGTGTCCTGGACGGCGCGCTTCACCGCCTTCTCGAAGGAGGTCGAGTTCGCGAAGAACAGCGGCGCGGCCAGCCGGACGACCACGACGCCCGGGACGGTCGGCTCCCCGGCGGGGGCGGCCTCCAGGAGGGAGTGCTCCGGGTCGCCGTCCGCGGCCAGCGTGTCGATCGGCGGGTTGGCCGCCCGGCGCGTGACGTTGATGACCGCGAGGACGAACGCGATCACGATCCCGGCGATCGGCCCGACGATCAGGGCGCCGAGGAAGCAGGCGGCGCCGATCGCGAACTCGAACCGGTCGAGCCGCCAGAGCCGGATGAAGTCGGGGATGCCGAGCAGCGGGACGACCGCCACGGCGACGATCGTGCCGATGGCGGGGGAGGGGATGTCCGCCAGCAGGGCGGTCCCGAAGATCAGGAGCAGCAGGGTGCCGAGGGCCGTGATCAGGGAGGGCAGCTGGGTGCGGGAGCCGGACTGGTCCATGGCGGCGGTGCGGGAGGTCGACGACCCGACCGCGAAGCCGCCGCTGACGCCCGCGGCGATGTTGGCGGCGCCGAACGCGAACAGGTCGCGGTCGGGACGGGTCGGGTAGCCGCGCTTCTCGCCGTAGGAGCGCGAGACGAGCAGGCCCTCGCCCATCGCGACGACGGTGAGGGCGATGGCCGAGGGGATGAGCGCGAGCCACTGGCCCCACGCGATGACCGGCCAGGTGAGGGTCGGAGGTCCGGCGTCGACGTGGCCGAGCACAGCGACGCCGGCCCTCTCCGCGCCGGTGAACACGACCACGACGGTCGCGACGATGAGGACGAGGAGCGCCCAGGGCATGGCGCCGGCGAGCCGGCGCCCGACCAGCAGGACGACGAGGGCGCCGAGCGAGATGAGCAGCGACCAGACGTTGAGCGTCGGCAGTCCGGTGATGAGCCCGCCGACCTTCTCCAGGAACTCCCCGCCGGAGTCGATCTTGACGCCCAGCATCTTGGCGACCTGCGACACCAGGATGTCGAGGGCGAGGCCGCCGACGAAGCCGACCAGGATCGGTTTGGAGAGGAAGTTGGCGAGGAACCCGAGCTTGAAGAAGGAGCACAGCAGGAACATCACGCCGCTGATCAGGGCCTGAGCGAGTGCCAGCGTTCCATATCCGCCGGGGGAATACAGGTCCTGGTGGCCGGCGACCGCGAGGCCGCCGAGCGAGGAGGCCACCAGCGCAGCGGCCGCGGCGTCCGGCGACGCGACCAGCTGCCGCGACGACACGGTGAGCGCGTAGACGACGGCCGGGATGACCAGCGCGTACAGCCCGGCGGTGGCGGGGAGGCCGGCGATCTGCGCGTAGCCGATGTTGAGCGGGATGGCGATGGCCAGCAGCGTGACCCCGCCGAGCACCTCGCGGACCGCGTTCCTCGCGGTCAGCCCGGCCAGCGGCCGGATGCGGGTGCGCGACGGCGCCGGAGCCCTGGAGGACTCCGGCGCCGTCGCGGTCGGGTCGGTCACGTCGGTCACCGATCCCGTTCGATCACGCCGTGGGCGCTGCCGGCGGCGGGGTCGGCGCGGACGGGGCGGCGGGGGCCGCGGGCGCCGCGTGCGCCCCGGCTCCGGCCTGGTGGCCGAGGGCGACGCTCTTCAGGTGCGCGAACTCCTCGGGGGTGATGGTGCCGGCGTCGAGGAGGGCCTTCGCCTTCGCGATCTCGTCGGACGGGCTGGAGGACGCCACCTCGCGGATGTAGGCGTCGGTGCTCTGCTGCACCTGGCGGGCCTCCTTCTGGCTGCGCTCCGCCATCCCCGGCCCGCGGGCGATGAGGTAGACGAGCGCGGTGAGGAACGGAACGAAGATCAGGAAGATGATCCACAGCGCTTTCCACCAGCCGTTGAGCTTGTGGTCGCGGAACAGGTCGCTGATGATCGCGAACAGCGCGAACAGGTACGCGATGAATGCGAAGCTCCAGAAGAACAGCCAGATGATGTTCCAGAAGTTGTTCCAGAAATCCATGTCGTTTTACCTTTCCCCCTGGGCTCGGGTCCGAGCCTGGATGTGCGCTGAGAGTAACGCCGCGGGGGGAGATGCGTCTAGAGGTCGTTGGGGTGGTGAGGAGGTGAAAATAAGGGAGGGCGTTATTTACACTTAGGCCATTAAGTGTAAATAAGGGGTAGGGTTGTTCTCATGTCCGACGTTCGAGCCTGGCCTGCGTCGAGCAGGGGACCCTACCAGTCCGCCGTCGCGCCCTCGATCGCCGAACTCGACGTGCACGTCAGCGCCGACGTCGCCGCGGAAGCCGCCGAGGCCGCGTCGCTGCTGACCCGCTTCGACGCCGAGCTCGGCCTCTCCGTCCTCCCGTTCGCGTCGATCCTGCTCCGGAGCGAGTCCGCCTCGTCGTCGCAGATCGAGAACCTGACCAGCGGCGCCCGGGCCATTGCTGAGACTGAGCTCGGCGAGCGCGACACCGGCAACGCGCCCCAGATCGTCCGCAACGTCCACGCTATGCAGGCGGCGCTCGAACTCTCCGACGGGCTCGACGACGGAGGCATCATCGCGATGCACGCGGCCCTCCTGGAGGATCATGCGCCCTAGCTGACCGGTGGATACCGCAGGGAGCAGGTATGGATCGGGGGCTCGGGCGTGAGCCCGCACGGCGCCGCCTTCGTCCCTCCGCACCACGATCGCGTTCCGGGGTCGATGACCGATCTGGTCCGGTTCATGCGGCGGTGGGACGTCCCTGCGCTCATCCACGCCGCGGTCGCGCATGCCCAGTTCGAGACCATCCACCCATTCCCCGACGGGAACGGCCGCACCGGGCGTGCGATCGTCCAGGTGATGCTGCGGCGTTCCCGCACGACCGCGACCGTTGTCGTGCCCGTCTCCGCCGGCCTCCTGCACGACGTTGACGGCTACTACGCGGCGCTCACCGCCTACCGCGCGGGCGATGTCGACCCGATCGTGCGCTCGTTCACCGAGGCGGCGGGGTTCGCGGTGCGCACGGGCCGGCAGCTCGCGACGGCCATCGGGGAGATCCGGGCGCGCTGGGGGGAGGCGCTGACCGGGCTGCGCTCGGACAGCTCCGCCAGGCGGGTATTGGCGCTCGCGCTGGAGCAGCCCGTCCTCAACGCGGCGGTCGTGGAGGCCAGGCTCGGCCTGTCCGCGCCCGGCGCCTACCGGGCATTCGACGCGCTGGTCGACCGCGGCGTGCTGCGCTCCGCCAACTCGCGGAAACGGAACCGGCTGTGGATCGCGGATGACATGATCCAGGCGCTCGACGCGTTCGCCGACCAGGCGGCGCGACCCCGCAGGCGTTGACCGAGTCCTCCGCGACACCCTCCTAGACGCTGCCGCCCCTTGATGGCTAGCGTGACCCCTGAATCGAGGGGGTACACGCTGTGACCAGGGATTTCCAGGGAAAGATCGAACTCGATGTGCGGGACTCGGTGTCCGATTGGGACGCCTTCCTGCCGCCGACGGCGCCGGAGGGCTCGCCCAACGTGCTGCTCGTTCTCTACGACGACACCGGGCAGGCGGCGTGGTCCACGTATGGCGGCCGCATCCAGATGCCGACGATGGAGCGGCTCGCGAAGAACGGCCTGACCTACACGCAGTGGCACACCACGGCCCTGTGCTCGCCGACGCGGTCCACCCTGCTCACCGGGCGCAACCACCACTCCAACGGGTTCGCCACCATCTCCGAGTCGTCCACCGGGTTCCCCGGCTACAACTCGCACATCCCGGCCTCCAACGCCACGATGGCGAACCTGCTGCGGGACGCCGGCTGGGCGACCTTCTGGGTGGGCAAGAACCACAACGTCCCGATCGACGAGTGGACGGCGGGCGCGAGCAAGAAGAACTGGCCGCTGGCGCAGGGCTTCGACCGGTTCTACGGCTTCATCGGCGGCGAGACCAACAACTGGTACCCGGCGCTGGCGGAGGACAACCACTACATCGACCAGCCCTCCCTCCCGGAGCAGGGCTACCACCTGTCCAAGGATCTCGCCGACCAGGCGCTCCGGATGCTGCGCGACGTCAAGCAGACCGAGCCGGACAAGCCCTGGTACCTGTGGTTCTCTCCCGGCGCCAACCACGCGCCGCACCACGCGCCGCAGGAGTACATCGACAAGTACAAGGGCGTCTTCGACGACGGCTACGAGGCGTACCGGGAGTGGGTGCTGCCGCGGATGATCGAGCGCGGCCTGCTGCCGGAGGGCACGGAGCTCACCGAGCTGAATCCGATGCCGCCAGGGACGTTCTCCGAATCCGACGAGGTGCGCCCCTGGGCCGAGCTGAACGCGGAGGAGCGCGCGCTGTTCTGCCGGCTCGCGGAGGTCTACGCCGGCTTCTCCGAGTACACCGACGCCCAGGTCGGCCGCATCGTCGACTACCTGGAGGAGTCCGGGCAGCTCGACAACACGCTCATCATCTACTGCGCCGACAACGGCGCCTCCGGCGAGGGCAGCCCGAACGGGTCGGTCAACGAGGGCAAGGTCTTCGGCGGCTACCCCGACGACCTCCAGCAGAACCTGACGATGGTCGACAAGCTCGGCTCGCCCGACACCTACAACCACTACCCGACCGGCTGGGCGGCCGCGTTCTCCACGCCGTACCGGATGTTCAAGCGCTACGTCTACCAGGGCGGCGTGTGCGACCCGCTGGTCATCTCCTGGCCGAAGGGCATCGCGGCCCGGGGGGAGGTGCGCAACCAGTACCACCACTCGACGGACATCGTCGCGACGATCCTCGACGTCTGCGGGGTGGAGCTGCCGGAGACCTACAACGGCGTCGAGCAGCGCCCGCTCGACGGCGTGCCGATGACGTACAGCTTCGACGCCGGCCCGGACGGGGCGACCACGAAGCGGACGCAGTACTTCGAGATGTTCGGCAACCGGGGGATCTGGCACGACGGCTGGAAGGCGGTGACCGAGCACGGGCCGGTCAGCGGCCGTGGCGACTTCCCGAGCGACACCTGGCAGCTCTTCCACACCGACGTCGACCGGTCGGAGGCCCACGACCTCGCGGCCGAGCATCCGGACAAGGTGGAGGAGCTGAAGGCGCTGTGGCTGGAGGAGGCGAAGCGCAACGACGTGCTCCCGCTCAACGACCTCCAGATCATCGGGAACCCGAAGGACTTCGAGACGTTCATGTCGATGGAGTTCCGGGTCCCGGTGCCGGCCAGCGGGCAGTACACCTACTATCCGGGCACGAGCGAGGTCCCGGAGCGGTCGGCGGCGAACACGCACGGCGTCTCGTACAAGGTGCTCGCGGAGGTCGACACCACGCCGGACACCGAGGGCGTGATCTTCGCTCACGGCTCGCGCTTCGGCGGCCACAGCCTGTTCGTGAAGGACGGGAGGCTGACCTACGTCTACAATTTCCTCGGCATCCCGCCGGAGAACGTCATCTCGGCGCCGGTCCCCGGCCCGGGACGTCACATCTTCGGCGTCTCGTTCACGAAGGAGCGGATCGGCCAGTACCGGGAGAGCATCGGCCCGCTGGCGCTCTACATCGACGACGAGAAGGTCGCCGAGCAGGAGATCCGGACGATCCTCGGCCACTTCTCGCTGTGCGGCGAGGGCCTCTGCATCGGCTACGACTCCGGCGACGCGGTGTCGAAGCTGTACGAGGGCTCGCGCTTCGAGTACAGCGGCGGTGAGATCGTGAAGGTCGTCTTCGACATCGCCGACGACGCCTACGTGGATGTGGAGGCGCACCTGGCCGCCGCGATGGCGCGGGACTGACAGCGACGCGGAGGCGACCGTGACCACCGCGCCCCCGGCCGTCCGGCGGTCGTGGCTGCTGCCGACCCTGGCGGGCTACCGCCGGGAGTGGCTCGGCCGCGACATCCTGGCCGGGGTGTCCGCGGGCGCGGTGGTCGTCCCGCAGGCGATGGCGTACGCGACCATCGCGAACCTGCCGGTGGAGGCCGGCCTCTACACGGCGACGGTGCCGATGGCGGTGTACGCCTTCCTGGGCGGATCGCGCGCGATGAGCGTGTCCACGACCTCCACGATCGCGACGCTCACCGCCACCACGTTCGTGTCGGCGGGGGTCGTCGCGAACTCGCACGCGATCCCGCGCGACCTGGTGACGCTGACCCTGCTCGTCGGCGTCGCCCTCCTGCTGGCGCGGCTGCTGCGGCTCGGCACGCTGGTCGAGATCATCAACAAGCCGACGCTGCTCGGCATCCAGATCGGCGTCGGGGCGACGGTGGCGGTCGGGCAGCTCCCGAAGCTGCTGGGGGAGACGGACGCCCCGACCGGCGGCGGCTTCGTCCACAGCGTCAACGCGGTCGTCGCGGCGATCCCGCACGCCAACCCGGTGACGGCGGTCCTGTCGCTGGTGTCGGTCGCGGCGCTGTTCCTGTTCAAGCGCTTCCTGCCGAGGGTGCCCGGCCCGTTGATCGTCGTCGCGGCGGGGATCCTGCTGGTGGCGTTCGGCGGGCTGCGTTCCGCGGGCGTCGAGCTGATCACCCCGGTGACGCGGGCGTTCCCGCTGCCGGCGCTGCCGAGCCTCGACCACGTCTTCCAGTTGATCCCGGGCGCGTTGGCGATCGCGGTCATGGCCTTCCTGGAGTCCGCGGCCGTGGCGCGCGGCATCCGCGAACTGGACGACCCGCGCATCGACAGCAACCGCGAACTGCTCGCGACAGCGATGGCGAACCTGATCGGCGGCTGGTTCCAGACCCTGCCGGCGGCGGGCGGGTTCTCGCAGAGCGCGGTCAACAAGGCGGCGGGAGCGCGCTCGCAGCTCGCGGCGCTCGTCACGGTGGTGCTGGCGCTGCTGATCGGGCTGTTCCTCGGGCCGGTGATCAGCCTCCTGCCGCAGGCGACGCTCGCCGCGCTGGTGTTCGTGGCGGTGTTCGGGCTGATCGACGTGAAGGACCTGGTGCTGCTCTGGCGGATCAGCAGGCGCGATTTCGCCATCGCCATGGCGACCGCGGTCATCGGCCTGACCGCCGGGCTGCTCGCCGCCGTGGGAGTCGGGGTGCTGTTCACCCTCGTGCTGGTGCTGGCCGCGCTCAACAAGCCGCGCGTCCGGGTGGAGGAGGCGTCCGGCGGCCGCCTGGGCGTCAGCCTCCTCGGCCCGCTCTACACAGCGAATGTGCTCGCGACCGAGCAGACGATCCTCGACGCAGCGGATGCCGCCGGCGCTGCCGGGGAGGTCACCGAGCTCACCCTGGACTGCTCACCGCTCCAGGACATCTCCATCACCGTCATCCTCGCCCTGCAGAACCTCGACCAGGAGCTCGCCGGTCGCGGCATCCAGCTCCGCGTGCGCGGCATCCCCTCCGCCGCGCACGCGGTCGCCGCGCGGACCAAGTGGTTCCAGAAGCTGGAGGCAGAGGGACGGGTCGCGGACTAGTCCGTTACTCCGGCCCACTCCAGCACCCGCAGCGCCCGAAGCGTGTTCCACCGGCTCGGCTCGCCCACGGCCTCCATGTCCAGGAGAGCGCGGCCGGAGTGCTCGTGGTCGAGCAGCCAGCGGCCGTCGGGCTGCCGGCGCGAGGAGACGACCGCCACGGCCTCCGTGACCCGCTCGTCCGCCGGGACGCCAGCCGCCCGCAGATGGTCGAGGCCGCGCAGCACGTCGAACGACCAGTAATAGGGGAACGAGAACCGGAGCCAGCTCTCGCGAATGAGCGAGCCGTCGCTCAGGCGCCGCATCAGTCCACGCTCAAGCAGGTACTCGTGGCCGCGCGCGACCGCGGCCGACACGTCGGTCGGGCCGCCCGCGTCGCGGTAGGCGGTCAGGCCCTCCAGCGCGCAGATCGTGCTGTGGAACGATCCGGGTTCCTGGCGGGTCTCCGCGTAGCAGTTCCAGCCGCCGTCGTCCTGCTGCTCGTTCAGGAGGCGCTCCACGATCAGCTCGCTGGGATGCCCGAACTCCGCTCCCGCAACCAGCACCCGGCCGTTGATGCACGGCTCCACCTCGCCGTCGAAGAAGGCGTCGTTCCACCACTCCTCGCCCCAATCGACCTGGCGCACCACCCGGTCGACCGCGACCCGGGTGCGCTCGCCGTCCGCCGGAGCGCCGAGCACCGCGAGCATGAGCATCGCGTCGTCCACGCCCACCCGGTCGCGCTGGGTCCAGACGCCCTCGCCCCAGGTGCCGTCCTCGTGCTGCAGGTCGAGCAGGCGTGCGCCCCAGCCCTCGGTCTCCACGTTCGCGCGCTCAGCGGCGACCGCGGCGTCCGGCTCGTGCAGGAGGTCGCGGCGCACCTGCCAGCGGATCGCCGGGTCGCCGTCGAGAAGCCAGCCGATGACATCCACGGCGCACACGCTACCCGGCGAACGACTGCGTGCCCAGTACCGCCAGCAGCGCCAGCTTCTCCGCCGCCTCCGTGCGCGGCGCGGCCGTCAGCACGAGGAGGCACTGCGACTGGTCCTCGGTGAACAGGGCCTGGCAGTCCAGCTCGATCGCGCCGAGCTCCGGATGGAGGAGGGTCTTGTGATCCTCGAACCGGCGGGCGACCTCGTGCCGCTCCCACAGCTCCGCGAACTCGGGGCTCCGCTCCAGCAGCGCGCGCACCAGCTCGCCCGCGCGCGACTGCGGGCCCAGCGCGCCGTACGCGTCGCGCAGGGAGGCCACCTGGGCGCGGCTCTGTCGGTCGCGGTCGGCCTCCGGGTACATCGCCCGCGCCGTTGCCGGGTCGGTGAACCAGCGGTAGTACTCGCTGCGCTCCAGCCCCGTGTAGTGCGAGCGGTCGCCGAGCAGCGCGACGGCGAGCCGATTCTGCACGAGGGTCTCGCCGAGGTTCGACAGCACGAGCGCCGGGGTGTCCTCCAGCCGGTCGAGCACGCGCTGGAGCGCGGGAGGCACGTGCGCTCCGCCGAGGCGGTCGGGCGGGTTGTGGCCGGCGACGCGGTACAGGTAGTCGCGCTCGTCGGCGGACAGCCGGAGGGCGCGGGCGAGGGAGGCGAGCATCTGGTCGCTCGGCTGCGGGCCGCGGCGCTGCTCCAGTCGGGTGTAGTAGTCGTTCGACATCGCGGCGAGCATCGCGACCTCCTCGCGGCGGAGGCCGGGAGCGCGGCGGCGGGGACCGGAGGGCAGGCCGACGTCCTCCGGGCGCAGGGCCTCGCGGCGGCGGCGGAGGAAGTCGGCGAGGGCGGTGCGGTCCATCACACCATCATCCGTCGTCGCGCCCGGCCGAGCCAGGGATCGCGGATCCCCCGATGAGCGCTCCGCTCCCGCCGCGGACGAACGCCCGCAGAGTGGAGGCCATGGACATCACAGGGAACACCGTCTTCATCCCCGGCGCCACCAGCGGAATCGGGCTCGCCCTCGCCGTCGCCCTCCACGAGCGCGGCAACACCGTCATCGTCGGAGGCCGCCGCACCGAGCTGCTCGAACGGATCGCCGCCGAGCATCCCGGCATCGACACGGTCAGCATCGACACCGCCGACGCCGGAAGCATCCGCCAGGCCGCCGACACCGTGCTCGCCGCCCACCCCGACCTGAACGTGCTGGTCACGATGGCCGGCATCATGCGGGCGGAGGACTGGCATCGCCCGGAGGCCTTCCTCGCCTCCGCCGAGTCGATCGTCACCACGAACGTGCTCGGGCCGATCCGCCTGATCGCCGCGTTCGTGGAGCACCTGCAGACCCGGCCGGACGCCACGATCGTGACGGTCTCCTCGGGTCTGGCGTTCACGCCGCTGAGGGTCACGCCGAGCTACAACGCCAGCAAGGCGGCCATCCACATGCTCAGCGAGAGCATCCGCCTCCAGCTCGCCGACACCTCGGTGAGCGTCGTGGAGCTGGAGCCGCCCGCGGTGCGGACGGCGCTGATGCCGGGCCAGGAGGAGAGCGACTTCGCGATGCCGCTCGACGAGTTCGTGGCGGAGGTCATGGAGCTGATCGAGACGCAGCCCGACGCGACCGAGCTGCAGGTGGAGCGGGTGAAGTTCCTCCGCTACGGCGAGGCCCGCGGCGACTACGACCGCGTGGTCGAGGTGCTGAACGGCTCCGACCCGCACGCGCGCGAGTCGGCCGCCTGACCGCTGCCGAAGGGCACGTAAACGCCCCTAAACGGCCGTTTTAGGGGCGTTTACGTGCCCCTCGGCGAGCTGGTCAGCGCGCGTACTCCGGAGTCTGCCCCAGCCAGATCGCGAGCGCCGCGATCTCGGCGCGCACCTCGTCCCGGACCTCCGGGGTGAACGGCTCGTCCTCGTGGACGGCCTCGACCCGAAGGACTCCCGCCTTGCGGTCGGCGGCCGCGTCGAGCTTGCCGACCAGCCGCTCGCCGTGCAGGATCGGCAGCGCGAAGTAGCCCCAGCGGCGCTTGCCGGCGGGCTTGTACATCTCCAGCAGGTAGTCGAAGCCGAACACCTCCTTCGTCCGGACCCGGTCGTGCACGAGCCGGTCGAACGGCGACAGCAGCGCGGTGCGGCCGGCGAAGGGGAGGCCGACGGCTGCCGGGTCCACCCGCCACTCCAGGGTGCTGCCGTCCACGCGGGCCGGCTCGCCCGCCTCGCCGACCAGGGCGCGGCGGGCGATGCCGAGGGAGCGCAGCCTCCGCTCGTCGCGCAGCGGGCCGGCTTGGGCCTCCGGCACCACCACGATGTCCGCGGGGTAGACGCGCTCGCCCAGGTCCCAGGTGCGCTGGCGCCCGATACGGCCCGCGACCGCGACCTCCCCGCGCCCCTGCAGCAGTTCGAGCAGCCGCGTGACGTTCTGGTTGTGCGTCCAGCCGGTGGACACCCACGGCACGGCGGCGGTGTCCGGGATGTCCTTGGACAGCGTCGGGCCGCTGTCGCGCAGCCGGGCGAGCACGTCGCGGCGGAAGGAGTCGTTGGCCTCCAGCCAGGCGTGAGCCCCGCTCAGGCGCTCCGGCCAGCGCGACATCCGGTCGAGGTGCAGGCCGAGGTCGGACACCGGCCGGACCATCGCGAACGGCGGTGTGACGGGATCGTCCATCGCCTTCACCTCGTAGAGCAGCCGGTCGGTCTCCAGCGCCGCCACGAGGGTCTCGGGCCGGTAGGCCGCGCCGAGGCGCGTGTACGCGATGAGGTCCGCGCTCGGCGCGATGGCGGCCGTGGGGTCGAGCTGGAGGAAGGTCAGGCTCTCGGCGAGCGGCACGAGCCCGGCGGGCCGGTCGGCGTCCAGGCGCTGCGCGCGCACGGCGATCCGGCGCGCTTCGTCGCGGTCCAGGGTGACGACCATGCCCCTACGCTAGCGGCGGCCGCCGACGCCGCGCCTTACGACTCGACGCGCGACTTCCGCCGCCGCAGCGCGATCGCCCGCACCAGCACCGGCCCGACCGAGATGACGACGATCCCGATGAGGACGATGTCCAGGTACTTCGACACGAAGTCCGCGACGCCCGGGATGTGGCCGAGTCCGAAGCCGATGAGCGTCACGGCGGCGGCCCAGACCGCGGCGCCGATCACGTTGAACAGGCTGAACACGCCGTGGCGCATCCGGCCGACGCCCGCCGCGACCGGCGCGAAGGTGCGCACCACCGGGACGAAGCGGGCGACCACGACCGCGCCGCTGCCGTACTTGTCGAAGAAGGCCTGCGTGCGGGCCACGCTCGCCCGGCTGAACACGCCGGACTCGCGCCGGTCGAACACCGCGGGGCCCGACTTCCAGCCGATCAGGTAGCCGACCTCCCCTCCCACGATCGCGGCGATGGCGACGGCCACGATCACCAGCCAGAGCGGCTGAGGGATGTGCCCGGTGAGCGTGAGCACGCCCGCGAAGAACAGCAGGGTGTCGCCGGGCAGGAAGAAGCCCAGCAGCAGGCCGGTCTCGGCGAAGACGATCGCGCAGATGCCGACCAGCGCCCAGGGTCCTGCGGCCTGGATGAGGCCCTGCGGGTCGAGGAGGCCGGTATGGACGAGGGCGCCGGCGGCGGCCAGTGCGTGGGGGGTCATGGGGTCCTTTCGTACAGCGAGATCAGCTCGCGATGCGTCGCGATCCGCGTGGTGGTCTCGTGGAAGCCGAGAGTCGTGAGGTCGGCGACGCCGTAGTCGTCGACGGAGCCGGGGGAGGAGGCGTACTCGATCAGCCAGACCCGGTCGACCCTGTCGAACCGGCCGAGGGCGGCGGCCTGGCGCACACTGTACGCGCTGTCGTGCCACGACGTGGTCTTGGCGGCCGGGAGGTCGAGGGCGACGTCTGTCGTGTCCTCGAAGCCCGCCGGGTAGGTGTGCTCGGCGAGGCGCGGGCGCTTGGACGGCTTGGCCGACTCGTCGAACACGACCGCGTCGCCGGGGCGGGCATGCGCTCCGATCGCGGCCGAGACCTCCGGCCAGTCGCTCTGGTTCTTCGCGTAAGGCGTGCGCTCCGCCACATAGACGGGAACGCACAGCGCGAGCACGACCACGCCGGCGACCGCGCCCGCCCAGCGTCGCCACCGGAGGAGGTCGTCCACACCGCACGCGATCAGCAGCGCAGCGGCCGGCGCGCAGAACGACACGTACCGGGCGGTGAAGTCGGGCACGAACGACTGCACGGCGATCAGGATGACCGGCGGCAGCAGCAGCCAGAGCAGGGCGACGCCGACCAGGGTCGGGAGGCGCGACTCCGTGCGGCCGAAGAACCGCTCTCCGCCGGCGCCCGCAGCACCCATCCGCTGCCGGATGGCGACCGCCACGGCCACGACGATGAGCGCCCAGGCCGCGATCGCGAGCGGCCAGGAGTCGCCGAACCACAGCCCGCTGAACAGGGTCTGCGGCGCGAGCTGCGGCACCGCGCCCAGGTACGAGATCTGGTGGTGCTGGCCGATCGCGAAGACCAGCAGCGGAGCGACGGCCAGCACCGCCGCGCCGGCCGCGATCAGCAGGCCGCGGACGGTGCGCCGCGGCGGCCGGCACACGGCGACGATCACGCCGTGGACCACCACGAACAGGATCGTGTAGAGGAAGATGTACGTCCCGGCCGCGAGCAGCAGGCCGTAGCCGACGAACCACGCCGCCCGCGGGCGCCGGCGGTCGAGCGCGGCGACCAGCAGCACGGTCAGCCACGCGGCGACCGCGGCCGAGAACGCGAACGACCGCGCCTCCTCGCCCATGTAGGTGACGCGGGGGAGGATCGCGCAGACCAGGCCGGAGATGACCGCCGTGCGGGCGTCCCGCAGCCGCGCGGCCAGCAGCACGACGGCCGCGGTGGCGAGCCCGACCACGATCGCACTCGGCAGCCGGACCGCGAACGGGGAGAACCCGAACAGGGCGCCCCAGAAGTGCAGGCCGAGATAGTACGTGCCGTGCACGGCGTCGACGTTGCCCAGCATCGTGAACAGCGACGGCAGCGGGCGCTGGGCGGACATGATGCTGGTGGCCTCGTCGCCCCACAGCGATGGGATGCCGGAGCCGA
This sequence comes from Microbacterium sp. X-17, assembly GCF_039615055.1. NCBI lineage: Bacteria > Bacillati > Actinomycetota > Actinomycetes > Micrococcales > Microbacteriaceae > Microbacterium > Microbacterium sp. X-17. Next base: position 195,454 of record NZ_JBDHNI010000003.1, on the reverse strand, counting down.
TGGCTGAGAGCGCGGTCGCGAGCACGCCGAACAGCGCGGCGAGCACCGCGGGGCGGGTGAGCGTGGCGGCACTCCTGGTCGGGGCCGGCCGCAGCATCGTGACAGACAGGTCGGCACCGTCCTTCCGAATCAGCGTCCGTTCCCAGTCAATCCCCGTCGTCCCCAGAAAAGTCCAAGACGGCGGTGAACGCCGGAAGGATAGCCGGTGAAGAGCCGGTCAGGCGAGCGTTGCGAGGATGCGCTCCGCGAGCAGGTCGCCGATCAGCGGGCCCATCGTGAGGCCGCCGGCGCCGAAGCCGGTGCTGACGAACAGGCCGGGCCGGTCGTCCACCGGTCCGGCGGTCGGGAGGTCGCCTTCCGGCGCGGGGCGCAGCCCGACCCGCGTCTCGATCACCGTCGCGTCGGCCAGGCCGGGCGCGATGGCCAGCGCGTCGTCCAGCACCTGCCGGACGCCCGCCGCCGTCACCCGGGCGTCGAACCCGGAGCCGGCCTCCCGGGTGGCGCCCGCGACGATCCGCCCGGCGTCGAACGCGACAAGGTAGTGCGCAGCGACCGGGTGCACGGACGGCCACGCGCGGGTGTCGGCGTCGACGCGCAGGTGCACGAGCTGTCCGCGCTGCGGCTCGACGGGCACGCGGACGCCGAGCGGGAGGAGCACGTGGTCGGTCCAGGCGCCGGCGGCGACCACGACGGCGTCGGCGGGAACGGTCTCCCCGTCGACGGTCACGACCCGGTCGGCGTCGAGTGCCGCGGCGGCGTCGAGATGCGTCGCGCCGAGCGAGGTCGCCGCGGCGAGCAGGCCGGTGCGCAGCGCGCGCCCGTCCACCCGGGCGCCGCCCGCGATGTGGAGGGCGTGGAGGTCGTCGGCCAGCGGAGGGAACAGCTCGCGCGCCTCCGCCGCGGCCACCCTGCGCACCTCGCCGGCGGTGCGGGAGACGGCGGCGCGTCCGCGGACCCTCGCCTCCACCTCGTCGATGACGGCCGCCTCCCGGTTGACGACGAGCGCGCCGGAGCGCCGATAGCCGATGTCGTGCACGCCCGCCTCCGCCAGCCGGTCGATCAGCTCCGGATAGAAGTCGGCCCCGGCCGCGTAGAACTCGTAGAAGTCGCCGCCAGCGCCGGTGCTCCACGGCTGTACGATCCCCGCCCCCGCGTCGGTGGCGCGTCCGGGGAGGCCGGCGTCCACGATCGTGACCGCGGCGCCGCGCCGGGCGAGCGCGAAGGCGGTGGCCGCACCCGCGACGCCGTCGCCGATCACCACGACGGCCGGACCGGGACTGTTCGAGACGCCGTGCTTCCCCATGCGGGCGACGGTACCACCGCACCGAATTCGTCCCCGCGTCCCGGAATAAACCTCCCGCCGGATCGTTGAACTTGAGTGCAACCAACTCAACTTTATGAAACAGGAGATCAGGTGCCCGAGAACTTCACCCCCGAGAGCGGCAGCGAGAACTCGTTCGACGAGTTCCTCTCGCGCTACCTCGCGGGGGAGCGCGCCCGCGCCGCGCGCTCCATCGACATCAGCCGGTTCCTCAGCCGGCGCACGCAGGAACTCCTCGCGGAGGCGGGCCGTTACGCGCTTGAGCACGGCCACCGCGAGCTCGACGCCCTGCACATCCTCCGCGTGATGGCCGGCCAGGAGCCTGCGTCCGAGGCCATGCGCCGCATCGGCGTCGACCCGTCCGCGGTCGCCGACGCCGCCGAGCAGCGCCTCCCGGCCTCCGGCGAGCCCATCGACGCCGACGGTGCCTCGATCACGGCGTCCGCCCAGCGCGTGCTGTTCCACGCCTACCAGGTGGCCCGCGCCTCCGGTGCGACCTACATCGACCCCGAGCACCTCTTCTTCGCGCTCGTGATCGGCCAGGACGCGCCCGCCGGGCAGGTCCTCCAGGCTGCGGGCGTCACTCCGGACTCCCTCACGAACGCCATGCGGCAGTCCGCCACGGTCGGCGCGGGAGGCCAGGACGCCGCCGAGGCGGCAGGCGACTCCGAGACCCCGATGCTCGACCAGTTCGGCACCGACCTGACCGCGCTCGCGCGCGAGGGCAAGCTGGACCCGGTCATCGGCCGGCTCGACGAGATCGAGCAGACCGTCGAGATCCTCTCCCGCCGGACCAAGAACAACCCCGTCCTGGTCGGCGAGGCCGGCGTCGGCAAGACCGCGATCGTGGAGGGCCTGGCCCGCGCGATCGTGGCGGGCGACGTCCCCGAGCAGCTGCTGGAGAAGAAGGTGGTCGCGCTCGACCTCGCCGGGATGGTCGCCGGCACCCGGTACCGCGGCGACTTCGAGGAGCGGCTCACCAAGCTCATGGACGAGATCAGCGCGGGCAAGGACGAGCTGATCGTGTTCGTGGACGAGCTGCACACCGTGGTCGGCGCCGGAGGGTCCGGCGAGTCCGGCGGCATGGACGCCGGCAACATCCTCAAGCCGCGCCTGTCGCGCGGCGACCTCCACCTGGTGGGGGCCACCACGCTCAAGGAGTACCGCCGCATCGAGAAGGACCCGGCGCTGGAGCGCCGCTTCCAGCCGGTGATGGTCGGCGAGCCGGGCGTCGAGGACGCCGTGCTCATCCTCGACGGCCTGCGTTCCGCCTACGAGGAGCACCACGCCGTCACGTACACGCCGGAGGCGATCCGCGCGGCCGTGGAGCTGTCCAACCGCTACATCTCCGACCGGTTCCTGCCGGACAAGGCGATCGACCTGATCGACCAGGCCGGCGCGCGGCTGCGGCTGTCGCTCGGCAAGCGCGTCGACGCGTCCGAGCTGATGCAGCGGCTGGCGACCCTGGAGTCCGAGAAGAACTCCGCCGTGGCCGCCGAGCACTACGAGGAGGCGTCCCGCCTGCGCGACGAGATGGAGGCCGTGCAGCACGGGATCGACGAGCTCGGCAACGCCCCGCGCCACGCTGCGGAGGCGGTCGTGGACGAGCCCGAGATCGCGGCCATCGTGTCCCGGGCGACCGGCATCCCGGTGTCCCGCATCGGCGACGCCGACCGCGAGCGCCTCGCCGCGCTGGAGTCGGAGCTGCACGCCCGGGTCATCGGCCAGGACGACGCCGTGACGGCCGTCGCGAAGGCGGTGCGCCGCAACCGCACCGGCCTCGGCGACGAGCGCCGCCCTGTCGGCTCGTTCCTGTTCCTCGGCCCGACCGGCGTCGGCAAGACCGAGCTGGCCAAGTCGCTGGCGGAGTCGCTGTTCGGCGACGACAAGGCGATGATCCGGTTCGACATGAGCGGGTTCGGCGAGCGCCACACGGTCGCCCGTTTGGTCGGCGCCCCTCCCGGATACGTCGGCTACGACGAGGCCGGCCAGCTCACCGAGCGCGTGCGCCGCAACCCGTACTCGGTGGTGCTGTTCGACGAGATCGAGAAGGCGCACCCGGATGTGTTCAACCTGCTGCTGCAGGTGCTGGACGACGGCAGGCTGACGGACGGCCAGGGCCGCACGGTCGACTTCCGCAACACGGTCGTCATCATGACCTCCAACCTGGGCTCGGAGTTCCTGGCCTCTCGCAGCGGCGCCCTCGGCTTCGTGGCGGCGGGCAGTGACGGCTTCGCGTCCGACAAGGACATCCGCGACCGCGTGATGGGCAAACTCCGGGAGGCCATGCGCCCCGAGTTCCTGAACCGCATCGACGAGATCGTGCTGTTCCGCAAGCTGGACGCCGAGCAGCTCCGCGACATCGTCCGCCTGCTGCTGCAGGCGACGGCGTCCCGGCTGGCACACCGCTCGATCCGCTTCGAGGTGACGGACGCGGCCGTGGCGTGGATCGCCGAGGCCGGCTACGAGCCGGAGTACGGCGCCCGTCCGCTCCGCCGCGTCATCCAGCGCGAGGTGGACGACCGGATCGCCGAGCTGATGGTGGCCGGCAGCGTCGCGGACGGCGGGACCGTCGTGGTCGACGCCGTCGACGGGGCGCTGCAGGTGCGGCCGCGGGCGGTGTACGCGGCGGCGGCGTAAGCGCGCTCAGCGGTGCGAGGCGCCGGCTCCTTCGGGGGCCGGCGCCTTTCCGCGCCCGGCCCTTCCTGAAAGTCCCCATAGGGGTACAGTGCATGTCTCAACCCGTCCCACAGCAGACCCTGGAAGCGTGGATACGTGCCCAACCCGGACAGATTCCCAAATTCCCCGCGCCTTCAGGCGATCGACGAGCGTCTCGAGCCCCTCAAGCGGTTCGAGCTGCGTGCTCCGCGGTCGCGGAACGCCGCGATCGTGCAGTGGGTGGCGCTCGCGCTCGTCGCCGCGGTGCTCTCGACCTTGTTCTTTCTTCCGGGTTTCCTGGGAGCCGGCGTAGCGGCCGCTGCGGGCATCAGCGACTTCAACAAACTGCCCGCCGACCTGAACATCGGGCAGTTCGCGCAGAACTCCACCGTGTTCGCCAAGCAGGGCGGCAACGACGTCCCGATCGCCCAGTTCTACGCGCAGAACCGCAAGGACGTCGCCTGGGCTCAGGTCGCGAACGTCGCCAAGGACGCCGCGACCTCCGCCGAGGACCCCCGGTTCTACAGCGAGGGCGCCGTCGACCTGTTCGGCACCGTGCGCGGCGCGCTCTCCACCGTCGTCGGCGGGAACGTCCAGGGCGGGTCCTCCATCACCCAGCAGTACGTCAAGAACGTCGAGGTCGAGCACTGCGAGGGGCTCACCGACCAGAAGAAGGTCCAGGCCTGCTACAACGACGCCGCGGGTGTGACCCTGCAGCGCAAGATCCAGGAGATGCGCTACGCGGTCGGGCTGGAGAAGAAGTACAGCAAGCAGGACATCCTGCTCGGCTACCTCAACGTCGTGGGCTTCGGCGGCCAGGTGTACGGCATCGAGGCCGCGTCGGAGTACTACTTCAACACCAGCGCCGCCAACCTCACCCTCCCGCAGGCGGCGACCCTGATCGCCATCGTCAACAACCCGTCGAACCTCCGCATCGACGAGCCGAACAACAAGGACAACGGCGCCGCCAACGGGTACAAGCTCACCAAGGCGCGGCGCGACTACGTGCTCGACCGGATGTACGTGAACCACAAGATCTCGCTTGCCGACCGGGATGCCGCAAAGAAGACGCCCATCCAGCCGACGATCACGTCGACGCCGTCGGGCTGCGCCATCGCCCAGAACGTCAACGCCGCGTTCTTCTGCGACTACGTCCGCGACGTCGTCCTCAACGACCCGGCGTACGGCAAGACCAGCGCCGACCGCTGGACGACGCTCAACCGCGGCGGCCTCAAGATCTACACGACCCTGAACCTCGACCTCCAGGCCGCGGCCCAGCAGTCGATCTCCAAGTACATCCCGGCCTCACGGCCCGACATCGACGTGGGAGCGACGAACGTGTCCGTCGAGGTCGGCACCGGGCGCATCGTCACGATGGTGCAGAACAAGTCGTTCAACAACACCGACCAGCCGCAGCCGGGCACGACGGCGGTGAACTACAACACCGACGAGGCCTATGGAGGCTCGCAGGGCTTCCAGACCGGCTCGACGTTCAAGGCGTTCGACCTCGCCGGCTGGCTGGAAGGCGGTCACAGCCTGTACGAGTCCATCAACGCCTCCCAGCACACCTTCCCGATGTCCGAGTTCCACAGCTCGTGCGGCACGGTGTCCGGTCCGGACTGGCCGGTGTCGAACGACGAAGGTTCGGCGAGCAGGCTCTCGGTGATGTCGGCGACGGCCCAGTCGGTCAACACCGCGTTCGCGATGATGGCCACCAAGACCGACCTGTGCTCCATCCTCAAGGCGGCGCAGAACCTCGGCGTGCACCCGGCCAAGAGCGGCGCCCAGCTCAACTCGTACCCGTCGATGATCCTCGGCACGAACAACATCGCGCCGCTGACGATGGCGACGGCCTACGCGGGCATCGCGAACGGCGGCACGGTCTGCACGCCGATCGCGATCGACAAGGTCCTCAACGCGGACGGGACCCCGCACAAGGTGAGCCCGTCGACCTGCACGCAGGGCCTCCAGAAGAACATCGCGTCCGGCATCACCTACGCCCTGCAGGGCGTTATGCGCGGCGGGGGCACCGCGGCCAGCGCGAACCCGTACGACGGCACCCCGATCATGGGCAAGACCGGTACGACGGACGACTCGCTGCAGAACTGGATGATCACCTCCACCACGAAGGTCGCCCAGGCCACCTGGGTGGGCAACGTGTCCGGGTCCGTGCCGCTGCGGAGCCTCGACTTCGACGGCATCGGCGGCGGCAACGTCAAGTTCTCGATCGCCAAGCCGATCCTGAAGGCGCTCGACGCCTTCTACGGCGGCGACTCGTTCCCGAAGCCGGACAGCTCGGTGCTGTACGGCAGCCAGGTGACCGTGCCCGACGTGAGCGGCAAGACGCCCGACCAGGCGACCACGCTGCTCCAGGGGCTCGGGCTGACGGTGACCGTCGACCAGACGCCGGTCCCGAGCGACCAGCCGGCCGGCACCGTCGCGGGCACGGACCCGTCGTCGGGCTCCAGCGTCGACGGCGGGTCGAGCATCACCATCCAGCTCAGCTCGGGTCAGAACACCTCGACGCCGGCGCCGACCCCCACCCCGACGCCCACGCCGACCGGCGGCGGCCTCCTCGGCGGAGGAACCGGCGGAGGCAAGGGCGGCGGCGGAGGCAACGGCGGCTAAGCCGGGACGCGGTCCGGGGCGGGCGTGACCGGACGCCCGCCCGGCCACGCGTCGAGCACCCGCGCGCGCAGGGCGTTCGACCGCTCGGCGAACGCGCGCTGCCTGCGCACGTACTCGGCCTTGCCCTCCGCGGTCTCGATGCGCACGGGCTCCGCGCCCCACGGCCGCATGTCGTAGGGGGAGGCCTGCATGTCGAGCATCCGAATGTCGCGCGCGAGCTCGAACGCGTCGAGCAGGACCTCGCCCGGGACGAGCGGGCCGAGCTTCATCGCCCACTTGTAGACGTCCATCCCGGCGTGCAGGCAGCCGGGCTGCTCCAGCTCCGGCTGCGTCTCGCGCGTCGGCGCGAAGCGGTTGCGGGGCACGGCCTCCGGCGTGAAGAAGCGGAACGCGTCGATGTGCGTGCAGCGCAGCTCGGCGGCCTCCACCACGGCGTCGGTGCCGCCCTGGCCGAGCCGCAGCGGGACGTCGTGGCGGTGCTCGTCCTGCCGGTAGACCATCGCCCACTCGTGCAGGCCGAAGCAGCCGAACTGTCCCGGCCGCGCGGCGGTCGAGCGGAGGATGCGCTCGATCGTGCCGAGCAGCGGCGCCTTCTCGCGCTCCATCGCGGCGCGGTCGACGACGAGGCCGCCGGGCGTCGCGCCTGCGGTGTACCAGCGCCAGGACGCGCGCGGCTCGCCGGCGGCCTCCAGCAGCTCCACCCCGGCGCCGGGATGCCATCGGCGCAGCACCGACGGCGAGTAGGCGTAGTAGGTGAAGAGGAAGTCCTCGATCGGGTGCTTCTCGCCGCGGGAGGCGCGGGCGCGGTGACCGGCGGTGAGCGCGTCGGCGCGCTCGACGTGCGCGGCCTCGCGGGCGCGCCAGTCGGCGGCGGGGAGCTGCAGGGTCACCAGACGAGGATACGCGGCCGGGTCAGCCGAGGGACTCCAGCGGGTTGCGCCGCAGCTTCTCGGCGACCCCGCGATCCACGATCCGCTTCGCCGCGGTGTCCGGCTTGCGCTCGGCCTGGTCGGTCACGCAGGCCGTGAACTCGGCGGCGAGGCCGAGCCGCGGGAACGCCGTGACGACCTCCCGCCGGAAGTCCGCCGGCAGCACGTCGGGCCGCGCGCCGGAGATGTCGAGCGCGGTCGCGACCTCCAGCAGGTGGCCCTCCGGGTCGAAAGCGGGATCGACCTCCGGCCAGTTGTGCCGGACGATCACCTCGTGCGCTCGGGTCCGGCGCGCGGCGGGCCAGCCGGCGCCCGCGGTGAGCGCGTTCGCGACGTGGCCGCCGGCGTCCTCGTAGGCGAGGGTGTGGTTGTCGAAAGCGGGCACGATCCCGATGTCGTGCAACACGGCGGACACGTAGAGCAGCTCGCGGTCGACGCCGTGCAGGCCCTCGACCGTCGCGAAGCCCTCCGCCCACAGCCACGACCGGATCACGTGATTGAGCAGGGACGGCGTGTGGTACTCGGTGGCGAGCTCGAGCGCGGCCCGGGCGGCGGCGGAGTCGGGAGCGGGGATGTCGGCGAGGCGCATGCCTCCATCCTGCCGCCCGCGACCGCACAGATCCGGCCCGCCACCACCCGTTTCCGGCCGACTTCCCGGCCGGCCCGGCACCCTCCGCCTGCCCACCCTTCCCGCCTCCACACCCGCCACCAGGCACCCACACCCCGTGGCTAACGGAGGAGTCTCGGCCCCAGACCTCCTCAATCTCCTCCGTTAGCAGCCCTCCACCGGCGTGTCGCCTCGGATCTCCTCCGCTCGCCGCGCCCGTCGCGAACGGAGGAGATCGGCGGCGGCGGGCTCACAAAAGTCGGTTACCGGAGGGAATTCGCGGGGCTCTGGGCTGGATTTCCTCCGTTAGCCGCGGGATGGGGCCGAGCTGGATGGATACCACCCCACACCCGCCACCCCGCAGCCAACGGAGGAGTCCCGGCGCCGGACCTCGCGGAGATCCTCCGTTAGCCGCCCACTCCCGGTCTGTCGCATCGGATCTCCTCCGCTAGCCACTCCCGTCGTGAACGGAGGAGATCGGCGGCGGCGGGCACACGAAAGTCGGTTACCGGAGGAGATTCGGGGGGATTCGGGGTGGATGTCCTCCGTTAGGCGCAGGTGGGGCGGGTGGGGTGGTTACGGGAGGGTGGGGTCGAGGACGGTGATGCCGGTGCTGGTGGCGGTCTCGGCGAGGGGGAGGAGGCGCGCGGCCTCGGCCAGGCCGACCGTGCGGCTGACCAGCAGCTCGGGCCGGAGGGCGCCCGACGCCACGAGCGCCAGCATCCCGGGGTAGTCGGCCGCCGCCATCCCGTGGCTGCCGAGGAGGTCCAGCTCCCAGGCGATCGCGCGGTCCAGCGGCAGCACGGGCATCCCGCCGGCCAGGAGGCCGATCTGGACGTGCCGGCCGCGGCGGCGCAGCGACAGCACGCTCGAGGCGGCGGTCTCGGCCGAGCCCACCGCGTCGACCGAGACGTGCGCGCCGCCGGAGGTCAGGGCCGCGACGGTCTCCGGCGCGTCCGGGCCGGCCGGGACGGTGTGCTCGGCACCGAGGCGGGCGGCCGCGTCGAGCGCGTCGGCCGAGCGGTCGATCGCGATCGGACGTGCGCCCAGTGCGCGGGCGATCGCGATCGCGCTCAGCCCGACGCCGCCCGCGCCGTAGACCGCGATCCACTCGCCGGGCCGGAGGACGGCTCGCGCGGTCAGCGCGCGGTACGCCGTCGCGAACCGGCAGCCCAGCGCCGCCGCGGCGGAGTCCGGGAGGCCGTCGGGCACCGCCACCAGGTTGAGGTCGGCCGCCCGCACGGCCACGAGCTCGGCGTGCGAGCCCCAGTGCGTGAAGCCGGGCTGGGTCTGCTGCGGGCACACCTGCGCCTGGCCCGACAAACACCACTCGCACGTTCCGCACCCGTTGACGAACGGCGCCGTGACCCGGTCGCCCGGCCGCCAGCCCTCGACGCCAGCTCCGACCGCCTCCACGACCCCGGCGAACTCGTGTCCGGGGACGTGCGGCAGCCGCACCGAGTCGTCGTGGCCGGCCCAGGCGTGCCAGTCGCTCCGGCAGAGCCCGGAGGCGCCGACGCGGATCAGCGCGCCGCCGTCCGGCACCTCGGGCGACGGGAGGTCGCCGACGCCGACCGGCCCGGCGAACTTCTCGTAGTGCAGCGCCTTCATCGGGCCTCCTCCGCAAGATCTGTCGCAGCGGCCAGCTCCGCCGCTCCCATCCTCCCCAGCAGCGCGACCACCGGCCGGTCGGCATCAGCCCAGTCGAGGCCCGCCAGGTCGTCCGTCGCGCGCCACTTCAGCGCATCGTGGTCGGTGGAGGCCGTCGGCGCCGCACCCACGAGGGTCGCGGCGTAGCACGCCAGGTCCACCCGCCCGGTGACCGTCCGGTCGAGCAGCACGCCCACCCGCACCGCGACCCCGAGCTCCTCGCGCAGCTCTCTGCGCAGCGCGTCCTGCGGCGTCTCGCCGGCCTCCACCTTGCCGCCCGGGAACTCCCACCGCCCCGCCGCGTCCTTGTGCGCGGCGCGCCGGCAGGCCAGCACGGCGCCGTCGCGCACGATCACCGCGGCGACGACGGGGAGGGGGCGGCTCGGTGTGGTCACCGTCCCATCCTGCCCTGTCCGGGATGCCAGGATGGTCACGTGACCGACTCGAACCCGACCGTCCTGCTCGTGATCGACCTGCAGAAGGGGGTGCTCCCGGGCTGCCTGGACGCGGACGGCGTCGTCGCCCGGACCGCCGCTCTCGTCGAGCGGGCGCGCGCCGCCGGCACCCCGGTGGTGTGGGTGCAGCACGAGGAGGAGGACCTCCCGTGGGAGAGCGCCCCGTGGCAGCTCGCCGACGGCCTGGTCCCGGCGAAGGGCGAGCCGCTGGTCCGCAAGGAGTACCGCGACGCGTTCGCGGGCACCGACCTGGACGAGGTGCTGGAGTCCCTCGACGCCACCCGCCTGGTCGTCGCCGGCGCGCAGACGGACTTCTGCATCCGCACCACGACGCAGAGCGCGGCCGTGCGCGGCTTCGACGTCGTTCTCGTCGGCGACGCGCACACGACGACCGACGCGGAGTGGGAGGGCGTGACCATCAGCGCGGAGCAGATCGTCGCGCACACCAACCGCTACTTCTCCGGGCTGCGTTACCCGGGTCAGGAGTTCGCGGTCGCGGCGGCAGCCGACGTGGAGCTCTGAGCGCTCCGGCCGTCCGCGCTCAGGGCGTCCAGCGCAGCTCGATGATCTCGTGCGCGTCGCTGAGGTAGAACACGTTCTGCGTGCCCTCGTCCACCTCCACGAACGCGACGGGGTCGCCGACGATCGCGGGGGCGCCGACCAGCGGCCCGATGTCGTTCGTGTGCCAGACGCCCTCCCGCCACCAGAGCTCGTGGACCGCGTTGTCGTGCCCCGTGAAGATCACGTGCTGGGTCGCGACCGGCTGGAACAGTCCCGCCTCGAACGCGTACCCCGCCGGGCTGGAGGTGGCGTAGGGCGTGACCGCGGAGGCGGCGGTCGTGAGGTCGTTGGTGTGCCAGCCCGACGCATCCCACCACAGCTCGATCAGCCGGCCGTTGCCGCTCACATAGTCGATGTGCTGCGTACCCTGGCCGCGGAACACGTACCCGGTCACGGTCTCCGCGTCGCTCACGATCGGCGCGCCGGTGACCGCGGTGAGGTCGCCCCAGTGCCAGGCGGAGGCGTCCCTCCAGAACTCCAGCAGGTGCCCGACGTCGGTGCGCACCAGCACGTGCGCGGTCTTCTGGTCCTCGAACGAGTACCCGGTCGGTGCGGCATCCGGGGCGCAGGGCGGGGCCCCGGTCGCGGCGGTCAGGTCGAGGTGGTGCCAGCCGTTCCCGGAGTTGCTCAGCTCGTGGATGTGACCCCCGCCGCGCGCCTGGTAGACGACGCGCTGCGTGCCGTCGTAGTACGTCTCGTAGCCGAACGGCTGCGAGAGGGTGAGCGGCGCCCCCGCCGCCTCGGTGAGGTCGTTGGCGTTCCAGCCGTCGTCCTCGGTGTACCAGAGCTCGTGGACGTGGCCGTCGAACCGCTGGCCCTGGTACACGACATGCTGCGAGCCCTGGTGCGCCCAGATGTAGCCGTTCGCGTTGGTCGCCGCAGCCGCGCCTCCCGCCTCCGAGACCAGGTTCTTGACGTTCCAGTCGTCGCTCGCGCTGCAGTACAGCTCATGGAGCTGGCCGTCGCCGCCGGTGAGCGAGTTGTAGCCCTGGAACACGACGTGGCGCGTGAACTGTGCGAACAGCCATGCGGTCGGCTGGTACACGGCGTGCGGCGCCCCGGAGGTGGCCGTCGTCAGGTTCTTGAGTCTCCAACCCATGATCCGCTCCGTTCGTGCGGCGTCGGCGTCGGGAGTCGGCGTCGACAGCACCCAGGGTAGGCGCGTGCGGGCCGCTGCGGGCTGGCCGATTCGTGGTACTTTTCCGTCGGCGAGGGGAGTGCCGTGTACACGTCGACCTTCATCTTCGAGGCGAAGCCCTACGACGACGAGTTCCACCGGTTCAACGACGAGATCGCGGCGCGCGCCCGCGTCATCCCGGGCTTCCTCGGCGAGGAGGAGTGGCACAACGAGACCACGGGCCTCCACGCGGAGGTGTACTACTGGGAGACCCTGGAGGCGCTGCAACAGCTGATCGGGATGCCGGTGCACAAGGAGGCCAAGGGCGTCCATGAGCGGTGGATCGGGGCGTACCGCGTGGTGATCGCGGAGGTGCTCAGCACGTATGGGGAGCGGGGGTTGGGGTTGGAGCACGTGCAGGGGGCGGCGGCGACCGCCTGACGCCTGACGCTAGGCCGATATGCTTAGATTTCTGATGGGCGCGTGAACGGTCAGGCGACCGGGGAGGAGTCGGCATGTTCTTCGGAGGTGCGCACGAGGTGGACGGGTGGCCCCGCGAGATGCTCATCCGCGTCTCCGACGGGTCGAATCTGCTCGAACTGCTGTGGCTGCGCCACGTTGCGGTCGCGAATGCGGAACCGTCGCTCCCGGCGGCGGCGTTGGTCGGTGATCCCGTCGCCTCCGACGATTACCGACTCGTCGGCCTGTGGGAGGCGTCGTGGAAGCGAGCCCTGGAGCACTCGCGTCGCGTCCAGGAGGTCGATCCGCTCGCGATCCCTGAATCCTCGGACCTCTGGAGCGCGCCTGACATCGCGCCGCTCGCGGCGGAGCTCGGAGTGGACGCGCGTTCGGGTGCTGGGTCCTGGCGAGAGTCGCTCGCCTTCCATGACGCGGAGAGAACAGTGACCGTCAGCACACGTGGTGCGTGGGAGAGGGGACTGCGGGTGGTTCTCGAACTCCCATTGGTCGGCCCCTATGCCCGGGAGCTCTCGCGGCAGACCTTCCTGGTGTCGAGCGCGACGCGTCGCGATGACGTCGCATACGCGGCAGCGCTGGATTCATTCGGACGGAATCCGGAGCGGGCGCCCTCCCGGCGATGACGCCCGCTCAGGCGATCGGCGCGATCAGGAATGGAAGTTCTCTCCCGGTGACCCGGAAGCGCAGACCGTGCCGTCGCTCATGACGACGTTGGAGCCGGGCAGGACGTTCGCGAAGCCGTCCCCGGGCATCGAGAACGACCAACTGCTGCTCCAGGAGGGTCCGCTCGCGCCTCCCCACCAGGTCGACGGCATCCCGGACCACCCCCACACCTGAACCGTCCAGTTCTTGGCTATCACCGGTCTCGGGACGACATAGCCGGTTGAGACGAACTTCGAATTGCCGCGACTGACCGCGTTGATCCACGAGTTGCCGCAGGGTCCACTGACGTAGGTGGTCCGCGCTCTCGCGAGCGCCCGCTCGAAGTCGATCGCTTCCGGGCTGACGGCGACGGACCGCTGTGCACCATCAGCGTCCGTGACTACCCGATACCCGTTGGCTTCCGCGACAGCGACATCGAAGCCGGACGGAACCATGGCCAGTGTGACCGTCTCCATTTGCGGTGACGGTTCGTCGGCCGAGGCGGCGAGAGCGCCGGAAAGGACGAAAGCTCCCGTCGCGGCTGCTGCTATCCCGGCTCGAATCGCGGCACGTCGAATGCGCATGTGAGTTCCCTTCGTCGTTGAAAGCGTGCTCCCATGTGTGAGCACCGATTCAGGTTACTACAGACGCTAGATGTGAGATAGATATTTCTACTCGCACTACGACCGCGATTCAGGCCGAGCTGAACCAGCCGCCCCAGCTACAGCTGCGCCCCCAACTTGAACCCGTGCTCCGTATCGTCCTTCCGCGTGTACGAGAACCCGTCCGCCCCGATGGTCACCGCCATCTCCGAGTCGTCCGTGCGCGCCGTCAGCGGCTGCACGTTCCCGTCCAGGTCGAGCACCGGTGACGCGTCCGTGTACCACGACGGCACCACCGGGTTGCCCCACCAGTCGCGGCGCTGGTTGTCGTGGACGTCCCACGTGACGACCGGGTTGTCCGGGTCGCCGGTGTAGTAGTCCTGCGTGTAGATCTCCACGCGGTGGCCGTCGGGGTCGCGCAGGTAGAGGTAGAACGCGTTGGAGACGCCGTGGCGTCCCGGGCCGCGCTCGATGGCGTCGCTCATCCGGAGGGCGCCGAGCTTGTCGCAGATCGCGATGATGTTGTGCTTCTCGTGGGTGGCGAACGCGACGTGGTGCATGCGTGGGCCGTCGCCGCCGGTCATCGCGGTGTCGTGCACGGTCGGCTTGCGGCGCATCCACGCGGCGTACGTCGTGCCCGCCTCGTCCTGGATGTCCTCCGTCACCCGGAAGCCGAGGTCCTCCATGTACTTCACGGCGCGCGGGACGTCCGGGGTCACCTGGTTGAAGTGGTCGATGCGCACCAGCTCGCCCGGGGTGTGGACGTCGTAGCTCCAGGTCAGCCGCTCGACGTGCTGGACCTCGTGGAAGAACTCGTACGGGAAGCCGAGCGGGTCCTCCACGCGGACGCTGTCGCCGACGCCCTTCGTGAAGCCCTCCGCCCGACGCTCGACCCGGCAGCCGAGCTCGGTGTAGAACGCGACGGCGCGGTCGAGGTCCTCCGGGGTCCGCACCCGGTAGGCGAACGCGGCGACGGCGGCGACCGGGCCCTTCCGCAGCACGAGGTTGTGGTGGATGAACTCCTCCAGGCTGCGCAAGTAGACGGTGTCCTCGTCCTCCTCGGTGATGTGGAGGCCGAGCACGTCGACGTAGAAGTCGCGGCTGGCCTGCAGGTCGGTGACGACGAGCTCCATGTAGGCGGCGCGGACGACGTCCGGCGGCGCGGAGGCGGGGGTGGGGATGGGCGTGCTCATGCTGACTCCTTCGTCATTCGGCGCCGAAGCGCGGCGTGTGGACCGGGCCCAGCGTGATGTGGACGGCCTGCTGGTCGGTGTAGAAGTCGATGGAGCGGTAGCCGCCCTCGTGGCCGAGGCCCGAGGCCTTCACCCCGCCGAACGGGGTGCGGAGGTCGCGGACGTTGTGCGAGTTGAGCCAGACCATCCCGGCCTCCACGTTCTGGGCGAAAGTGTGGGCGCGGGTCAGGTCGTTGGTCCAGAGGTAGGCGGCGAGGCCGTACTTCACGCCGTTGGCGAGCTCCAGCGCCTCGGCCTCCGAGTCGAACGGGGTGATCGCGACGACCGGGCCGAAGATCTCCTCTTGGAAGATGCGCGCGTCCGGCGCGACGTCGGCGAAGACGGTCGGCGCGATGTAGTTGCCGTGGTCGATGCCCTCCGGGCGGCCGCCGCCGGCGAGCAGGCGGCCCTCCTGCTTTCCGAGCTCGACGTAGCTCATCACCTTGTCGTAGTGCTCCGGGTGCACGAGCGCGCCGACCTCCGTGGCGGGGTCGTGCGGGTCGCCGACGACGATGCGCTTCGCCCGCTCGGCATACCGCGAGCAGAACTCGTCGTAGACCGCGCGCTCGACCAGGATGCGGGAGCCGGCGGTGCAGCGCTCGCCGTTCAGCGAGAACACGCCGAACAGGGTGGAGTCGATCGCGGCGTCCAGGTCGGCGTCGGCGAAGACGATCGCGGGGGACTTGCCGCCGAGCTCCATCGACAGGCCCTTCAGGAAGGGCGCGGCGTTCGCGAAGATGAGCTGCCCGGTGCTGCTCTCGCCGGTGAAGGAGATGAGCGGGACGTCGGGATGCTTCACCAGCGCGTCGCCGGCCTCCTCGCCGAGGCCGTTGACCAGGTTGAACACGCCGTCCGGCACGCCGGCGTCGCGGAAGATCTCGGCCCAGAGCGACGCCGACAGCGGGGTGAACTCGGCGGGCTTGAGGACGACGGTGTTGCCGGTCGCGAGCGCCGGGGCCAGCTTCCAGCTCTCCAGCATGAACGGCGTGTTCCACGGCGTGATCAGCCCGGCGACGCCGATCGGCTTGCGGTTGACGTAGTTGAGCTGGCTGCCCGGCACCTTGTAGGCGTCGTCGGCCTGCGCCACGATCAGGTCGGCGAAGAACCGGAAGTTCTCGGCCGCGCGCTGCGCCTGGCCGAGCGCCTGGGTGATCGGGAGGCCGGTGTCGAAGGTCTCCAGCTCGGCGAGGCGGGCGTCCTGTGCGGCGACGGCGTCGGCGATCCGGTTCAGGACGCGGGCGCGCTCGCGCGGCTTCATCCGCGGCCAGGGCCCCTCGCGGAACGCGCGGCGAGCGGCGGCGACGGCGAGGTCGATGTCCTCCTTCTGCCCGGCTGCCGCCTGCGCATACGTCTCGTTGGACACCGGGTCGAGCACGTCGAACGTCTTCCCGGAGACGCTGTCGACGAACCTCCCGTCGATGAAGTGCTGGATCGTCGCCGGCAGATCGGCGGGGATGTGGTGGTGCGGCATGCGCGGCCTCCTGTTACGTGGATCGGTGGGACGTCAGTGCTGGCGCTCGGCCTGGTAGTGCTGGAGCGCGTCCAGCGTCGCGAGCCGGTGGTCGCGGGCGGCGAGCTCGATGTCGATGGGGTCGGCGCCGGTCTCGATCAGCCGGAGGAGCTGCTCGTGCTCGGCCACCGACTCGCGGGCGCGGCCCGGGACGAAGCTGAACGTGGAGTCGCGCAGCACGGTCAGGCGGTTCCAGCCGCGCTGCACGAGGTCGAGGATGTGCGGGTTCGGGCACTCCTCGAACAGCACGGAGTGGAACCGCTGGTTGAGCTCCGTGAAGCGGTGCGGGATGAAGTCGTCCAGGCACGCGATCAGCTCGCGGTTGATCAGCCGGGCGCGCTGGAGGTGGTCGCCGGTGAGCAGGGGGGCGGACAGCCGGGTGGCAGCGCCCTCCACCAGCGCGAGGGTCTCCATCGTGTACGCGTACTCGGCGTCGTGCAGCAGGGCGACCTGGGCGCCGACGTTCTTCTCGAAGGTGACCAGCCCCTCGGCCTCCAGCCGCCGGATCGCCTCCCGCACCGGGACGACGCTGACGCCGAGCTCACCGGCGATCTGGCCGAGGACGAGCCGGAACCCGGACACGTAGCGGCCGTCGTCGATGCGGGCGCGGATGAAGTCGTAGGCGAGCTGGGACTTGCTCGGCGCGGCGGCCTGCCTCACTGCTGCGTCAGCCATGCCCGGTACCTCTCCTTCCAGGCCGCGTTCATCGGGAACAGGCCGTCGACCTTCTCGCCGGCCCGCACCATCTCCGCGATGAACTCCTCCTCGCGCTCCTGCTCGATGGCGTCCGCGACCACCTCCGCCACGAGCGCGGGCGGGATGACGAGGAGGCCGTCCGCGTCGCCGACGATGACGTCGCCCGGCAGCACGGTGGCACCGCCGCAGGCGATCGCGACGTCGGCGTCCCACGGCACGTGCTTGCGGCCGAGCACCGCGGGGTGCGGGCCAACGTGGTAGGTCGGGATGTCGAGGGCGGCGACCTCCGCGAGGTCGCGGACGCCGCCGTCGGTGACGATCCCGGCCGCGCCGTTGACCTGGGCGCGCAGCGCGAGGACGTCGCCGACGGTGCCGCTGCCGCGCTCGCCGCGGGCCTCGATCACGAGCACCTCGCCGGCGCCGACCGCGTCGAACGCGCGCTTCTGGGCGTTGTAGCCGCCGCCGTGCGACGCGAAGAGGTCCTCGCGGCCGGGGAGGTAGCGGAGCGTCCGGGCGGTGCCGACCAGGCGGGCGCCGGGACGGGTGGAGGTGAGGCCGTCGATCGAGACGGCGTTCAGCCCGCGTTTGCGGAGCTGGGAGCTGAGGGTGGCGGTGGAGACAGAGGACAGCTGCGCGCGGAGTTCGTCGGTGAGTAGGAAAGCGGGCTCGGGAGGCGTGCCCCACGCATCGGACCGCTGTACGTCGTCCACGCTCGGCTTCGACCCGAAGTCGCCGAACGCGACCGTGCCCTCGGTGATCCGGGTGACCAGCCGCCCGGAGGTCGGCGCGCCCGGCGCGGTCGGGGCGTCGACCTCGACCTCCACCGTGTCGCCGGGCTGCGTGACCGACGACCCCGCGGGCGTGCCGGTGAGGATGACGTCGCCGGGCTCCAGCGTCATCAGCTGCGAGAGGTCGGCCACCAGGCGGCCGAACGGGAAGAGCAGGTCGTCGCTCGTGCCGTCCTGCACCAGCTCGCCGTTCAGCCAGGTGCGCACCCGCACGGCGCCCGGGTCGACGGCGGCGGCCGGGATGATCGCGGGGCCGAGCGGGGTGAAGCCGTCGCCGCCCTTCGAGCGGACGTTGGAGCCCTTGTCGGCGGCGCGCAGGTCGTAGAGGCCGAAGTCGTTCGCGGCGGTGATGCCGGACACGGCCGCCCAGCCCTCGTCTGGGGAGACCCGGCGGGTGGGCCGGCCGATGATGAGCGCGACCTCGCCCTCGAACGCGAGGAGCTCGGTTCCGGCCGGACGTTCGAGCACGTCGCCGGAGACCGCGACCGAGGAGGCCGGCTTGAAGAAATAGGAAGGCTGCACCGGGGTGCGTCCGCGCTGCGCGGCGCGCGAGCGGTAGTTGAGGTGCACCGCGATGATCTTGCCGGGCCGGCCGGTGTCGCTCACAGCTCAGGTCTCCTCGTCGTCGGGGATGGGGTGGAACGTATTCGAGATTGTATACGATCTGGCTGACGTGGGGAAGGGCGTCAGTACGACGCCGGGGCCGGACCGCTGTCGGCGTCCCCGATGAACCGCGACGCGAGCCCCTCCGAGGCGCGCGCCAGCAGCGTCACATCGCTGCCGACCAGCACATAGGCGGCGCCGGCCTCCGCGTACCGGGCGGCCATCGCCGGGTCGAACGCATTCACGCCCACCGGCGTCCCGGCCTCCCGCCCCGCGCGGATGACACTCTCGACGGCGGCCACCACGTCCGGGTGGTCCTGCTGGCCGAGCAGGCCCATCGACGCGGCGAGGTCCGCGGGGCCGACGAGCAGGGCGTCCACGCCCTCCACCGCCGCGATGGCGCCTGCGGCACGGAGCCCGTCGGTGGTCTCGATCTGCACGGTCAGCGACACCAGCTCGTGGGCGCGCGCCAGGTAGTCCGGGATGCGGCTCCAGCGCGACGACCGCGCCAGTGCGCTGCCGACCCCGCGGACGCCGAGCGGCGGATACCGCACCGCCCGCACCATCTCCTCGGCCTCCCGCACGCTGGACACCATCGGCACGAGCACGTTCTGCGCGCCCAGGTCGAGGAGCTGCTTGAGGATCACGGCGTCCCCGATCGGCGCGCGCACTACCGGGACGACCGGGTAGGCGGCCGCCGCCTGCAGCTGCGCGAGGATCGACTCCAGCCCGACGGGGGAGTGCTCGCCGTCGATCAGCAGGATGTCGAGCCCGCTGCCCGCGCAGATCTCGGCGACGAGCGGGCTGCCCGCGCACGACCACATCCCGTACAGGGTGCGGTCGGCCGCGCGCAGGCGGTCGGCGAAGGTGGGCGCGGGGGTCAGGCGAATCGGCATGTCACGGCTCCCAGGGTCCCGTAGTCGGCGTGGATGGTGTCGCCGCGCTCCACCCAGAGCGGGCGGGTGAACGAGCCGGCGAGGACGATGTCCCCGGCCTCCAGACGCGTCCCGTGCTGCGCGAGCTTGTTCGCGAGCCACGCGACGCCGGCGGCGGGATGGTCGAGCACCGCGGCGGCGACGCCGGACTCCTCGATGGTCTCGTTGCGGTACAGCAGCGCGGACACCCAGCGCAGGTCGACCGCGTCGGGCGCGACCGGGCGGCCGCCGACGACCATGCCGCCCATCGCGGCGTTGTCGGAGATGGTGTCGACGATGGTGCGGCCCGCCAGCTCGATGCGAGAGCTCAGGATCTCCAGCGCGGGCACGACGTACCGGGTCGCGTCGAGCACGTCGAAGAGCGTGACGTCCGGCCCCGCCAGCGGCTCGGCGAGCACGAAGGCCAGCTCGACTTCGATCCGCACGTTCGAGTACCGGTCGAACGGGATGACCGCCCCCGTCTCGTAGACCATGTCCGCGAAGATCGCGCCGTAGTCCGGCTCGGTGATCCCCGTCGCCTGCTGCATCACCTTCGAGGTCAGCCCGATCTTGCGGCCGACCAGCCTGCGCCCTGCGGCGAGCCCGCGCTCGACCCAGACGCCCTGCACGGCGTAGGCGTCGTCCACCGTCATGCCGGGGTGGCGGGCCGTCAGCAGCGGGACCGTCGCGCGCTCGCGTTCGGCGTCCGCGAGCTCGTCCGCGATCGCGTGGATGGTGGAGGTGTCGAGCATCGGCGGCTCCCTGTCGTCGTCGGAGGGCGTCATCCGGGCCCGGAGGAGACCCGCTCTGGATCGTATATCATCCATCTCCTCCCGTGTGGTAGCGTTTGTAGCTACGTAGCTACCTTGGGGAGGCGAGCATGGCGATCATGACGGCCAGGGCGTTCAATCAGGACACCTCGGCGGCGAAGCGGGAGGCGGCCACAGAGCCGTTGATCATCACCGACCGCGGCGAGCCGTCGTTCGTGCTGCTGACCTACGCGACGTACAGGCAGATCACGGGGACGGCCGACAACATCGTCGACCTCCTCCGCCAGGACGACGACGCAGATTTCGACGTCGAGTTCCCGCCGATGACCTTCCAGGCGAGAGAGATCGACCTGTGAAGTGGCTGCTCGACACCATGACGCTGTCGGCGACCCGCCGTCCCGAGCGTGAGGACCCGGACGTCATCCGCTGGCTCGAACGGCAGAACCCGTTCTCGCTCTATCTCTCGGCGATCACGATCTTCGAGCTCGAACTCGGCATCCAGCGCAAGGAGCGCGTCGACCCCGCGCAGGGGATCATGCTCAGGCGATGGCAGGACGACGTGATGATGATCTTCCACGAACGCATCCTCCCCGTCGACGCCGAGGTCGCCGGGCTGGCCGCCGGCTACCACGTACCCGATCCGCGCCCCGAGCGGGACGCGCTGATCGCCGCGACGGCCGAGATCGGCAATTTGACGCTGGTCACCCGCAATGAGCGCGACTTCGAGCCGTTCGGCGTCAGCATGTTCAATCCGTGGATCACCCGGTTCGCCAAGATCCCCAGCCGGTAGGCCCTCACGGCCGCGCCGTCGACCGCGGCCGCAGCGCCCAGAACACGACCGGCACCAGCAGCGCGGAGAGCACCCCGCCCGCGATCGACAGCAGCGCGTAGCCGGCGCTCGCCATCACGACGCCGGACATCGCGCCGCCGCCCGCGCCCGCCAGTGCGATCAGCACGTCGATCGTGCCCTGCGTCCTGGCGCGGTTCGCGGGAGTGGTCGCGTCGATGACGAGGGCCGTGCCGGAGATCAGGCCGAAGTTCCAGCCGAGACCGAGGAGCGTGAGGGCCAGCACGAGGAGCCCGAGCGAGTCCGCGGGGGCGATCGCGCCGACGATGCCGGCGGCGAGCAGTGTGACGGCGGCGGCGACAGCCATCGGGATGCGGCCGACCCTGTCCACCAGGAGTCCGGTGAGCGGCGACGGCAGGTACATCGCGGCGATGTGGATCCCGATGACCACGCCCACCTCGGAGAGGTCGTGGTGGTGGGCGCGCATCTCCACCGGCGTCATGGTCATGATCGCGACCATGGCGATCTGGGTCAGGATCATCACGGCCGCGCCGACGATCGCGCCGCGGCCGACCGGTGGGACCGGTGCCGGCGCCGCTGCGTCCCGTTCGGCCGACGCCGCAGACGCCGCGGACGCCGCGTCCGCCGCCAGTCGCCGCGCGAGCAGCAACGGGTCCGGCCGCAGCAGCAGCACCAGCACGAGCCCCGCCAGGAGGTACGCCGCCGCCGCGAGCAGGAACGGCCCGGCGAGCGCGGGGATGCCGAGCGCGACCGCCACCGAGCCCATCGGCGCGACGAGGTTCGGTCCCGCGACCGCACCCAGCGTCGTTGAGACCAGCGCCACGCTCACCGCCGTGCCCCGGGAGGACGGCGCGGCCAGGTCCGAGCCGGCATAGCGCGCCTGCAGGTTCGTCGCGGTCCCCGCGCCGTAGACCAGGAGCGCGACGAAGAGGAGCGGGACGTCGTCGGTGGCCGCGGCGAGGACGACACCGAGCGCACCGAGGCCGCCGGCGCCGAAGCCGATCCCGAGCCCGATCCGCCGTCCACGCCGCTGGCTGACCCGGCCCACGACGAACGCGGCGCCGGCCGAACCCAGCGTGAACAGCGCGGCGGGGAGGCCGGCGAGCGAGTCCGCCCCGACCAGCTCCTGGGCCAGCAGGGCGCCGACCGTGACACCGGCGGCGAGACCCGCGCCGCCGAGCACCTGGCTGGCGACCACCACGGCGAGCGTGCGGCGCTGGACCCGGCGGCGCAGCGCCTCGTCCGCGGCGAGGACCCGATCGCCGGACGTCACGACAACTCCATGGGCTTCAGCGTAGGACCCCGCCCGCCCCGCTAGCCTGAACCCGTGTCGGACCGTCTGCATCGCGTCGCCGTCCTCGTGTTGGAGGGCGCCAAGCCGCTGGACGTCGGCATCCCGGCGCAGGTGTTCACCACGCGCGCGAGCATGCCGTACGAGGTCCGGGTGTGCGGCGCGGCCCCCGGGCTCGTGACCGGTGGCGACGGGCTCTCGTACCATGTGGCGCACGGCCTGGAGGCGCTCGGCTGGGCGGACATCGTGTTCCTGCCCGGCTACCGGCATCCCGACCGCGACGACCCGCCGGCCGCGGTGGTGGAGGCCCTGCTCGCGGCGCACGCGCGCGGCGCCCGGCTGGCCGCGATCTCCACCGGCGCCTTCGCGCTCGCGGCGACCGGCCTCCTCGACGGCAAGCGCGCCACGACGCACTGGCACTACACGCGCGCGCTCGCCCAGCGCCATCCGCTGATCCGGGTGGACGAGAACGTGCTGTTCGTCGACGAGGGTGACGTGCTCACCTCGGCCGGCGCGGCCAGCGGGATCGACCTCTGCCTGCACATCCTCCGCGGCGACCTCGGCATCGCCGCCGCCAACCACGCCGCCCGCCGCCTGGTCGCCGCGCCGTACCGCAGCGGGGGACAGGCGCAGTACGTCCCGCGCAGCGTCCCGGAGCCGCTCGGCGAACGCTTCGCGGCCGTCCGCGAGTGGGCGCTGCACCGGCTCGGGGACCCGCTCACGCTGGAGGTGCTCGCCCGCAGGGCCGCCGTGTCGCCGCGCACGTTCTCCCGCCGCTTCGTGGAGGACACCGGCTACACGCCCATGCAGTGGGTGATGCGGGCGCGGATCGACGTGGCCCGCGAGCTGCTGGAGCGCTCCGAGCTCAGCGTCGAGCAGATCGCGGCGGACGTCGGGCTCGGCACCGGCGCGAACCTGCGCCTGCACTTCCAGCGCATCCTCGGCACCACGCCGAGCGAGTACCGCCGCACCTTCAGCGGCGACGCCGGCTGAGCCACCCCGATTCGTGCCGAATGGCGCGAATCAGCAACGCATTCGCGCCATTCGGCACGAATGTCGGCTGGCGGGATCCTTGTGAAGCGTGGCGATCGCGCCGCTGGCGGCGCGGCAGCGCAGCGGCGAGCCTTGAGGGGAACGAAAGGATCCCCTCCGCATGACCCGCATCGCCATCAACGGCTTCGGCCGCATCGGTCGCAACGTCCTCCGCGCCCTCCTGGAGCGCGACACCGACCTGGAGGTCGTGGCCGTCAACGACCTGACCGAGCCGGCCGCGCTCGCCAAGCTCCTGGCCTTCGACTCCACCGCGGGTCGCCTCGGCCGCCCCGTCACTGTGGACGGCGACGTCCTCGTGGTCGACGGCCACCGCATCCGCGTCCTCGCCGAGCGCGAGCCGGCGCAGCTCCCGTGGGCCGAGCTCGGCGTGGACATCGTGCTGGAGTCCACCGGCCGGTTCACCTCCGCGACCGCCGCGCGCGCCCACCTGGAGGCCGGCGCGAAGAAGGTCCTCGTCAGCGCCCCCGCCGACGGCGCGGACGTCACCCTCGCCTACGGCGTCAACACCGACGCCTACGACCCGGCCGTCCACACGATCGTGTCGAACGCCTCGTGCACCACGAACGCGCTCGCGCCGCTCGCCGCGGTCCTGGACGACCTGGCCGGCATCGAGCACGGCTTCATGACCACGGTGCACGCGTACACGCAGGAGCAGAACCTGCAGGACGGCCCGCACCGCGACCCGCGCCGTGCCCGCGCCGCCGCGGTCAACATCGTCCCGACCACGACCGGCGCCGCCAAGGCGATCGGCCTGGTCCTGCCGAACCTGGACGGCAAGCTGTCCGGCGACTCGATCCGCGTGCCCGTCCCGGTCGGCTCGATCGTGGAGCTGAACACCGTCGTCGCCCGCGATGTCACCCGCGAGGAGGTGCTGGCCGCGTACCGCGCCGCCGCCGAGGGCGCGCTCGCCGGCGTCCTGGAGTACTCGGAGGACGCGCTGGTCTCCTCCGACATCACCGGCAACCCGGCGTCGTCCATCTTCGACTCGGAGCTCACCCGCGTGGACGGCCGCCACGTGAAGGTCGTCGCCTGGTACGACAACGAGTGGGGCTTCTCCAACCGCGTCGTCGACTCGCTGGCGCTGCTCGCCGGCTGAGTCCTCCGCAGTGCCGACGGACCGCGTCCCGCTGGGGCGCGGTCCGTTGTCTGTCGGCTACCGTGAGGGGATGCCGTCGCACTCCGCCGCCGACCACGCTGCCGAGTCGATCGCGCCGGGCGTCCGCCGCGTGCGCATCCTCATGCCGCCCGGCACCGGCCTCCCGTTCAGCAACGCCTACCTGATCGAGGACGCGGACGACCGCGTCCACGTGATCGACCCGGGCTCCGCGACCCCGGAGGCTCACGAGACCCTGCGGGCGGCCCTCGGCGGCGCCCCGGTCGCCTCGATCGTGCTGACCCACCTGCATGCCGACCACGCCGGGGGTGCTGCGGCGCTGGCGGCAGAGACGGGCGCCTCCGTCCTCGTCCACGAGCGCGAGCGAGCCGCGCTCGGACTGATCGCCGCGGGCCTCCCCGCTCCCGACCTGGAGGCCTGGGGCGTACCCGCCGAGCGCCGCCCCGAACTCCTCGCCGCCGCGGCCGTGCCGACGGGTCCGGCGACTCAGCTCGTGGACGCGGTGATCACCGGCGCGCTGACGGACGGCGACGTGCTCGACCTTCCCGGCCGCCGCCTCCGCGTCGTCGGGACGCCCGGCCACACCGGCGGCCACCTCTGCCTGCACGACGAGGAGGCCGGCCTCCTCCTCACCGGCGACCATGTGCTGCCGACGATCAACTCCGGTCTGGGACTGGGCGGCCCCACCGAGAGCAACCCGATCGCCGACTACCTCGCATCGCTCGACCGGGTCGCGCTCCTCGATCGCGACGGCCTCCGCGCGCTCCCCGGCCACGAGGACCCGTTCACCGGCCTACGCGAGCGCTGCTCGGCCCTCGCCGCCCACCACCTCCGCCGCGCGGACGAGGTCGCCGCCCACCCCGGCGGCACGGTGTGGGAGGTCGCACGCACCCTGACCTGGACCGGCGGCTGGGACGGGCTCGCCGGGTTCACCCTGCTCTCCGCGCTGCGTCAGACGGCACAGCACCGGGAGTTCGTCGCCCGACGGGCCTAAAGCATCGTCTCCACGCCCAGTGTCACCCGATCCCCGAGCCCGACACCCTCACGCCTCCGCACGTCCCCCTTGATGGCCACCACGTACGCCCCGTCCGCACTCTCCGGGAACACCGACGTCGACCAACGAGAGCCGCCGAGCGTCACCATCACCTTGACCGACCCCCACCCGGCGGGCGGATGCGGCTGCAGGCGGATCTCCTCCGAGATGTCGTCGGGCAGGCGGGCGAACACCCACAGGTCGCGCCGCGCCTCCCAGCGGAACAGCTCCGTCTCGAACTCGTAACGCACGCCGGCCATCACCCCAGCCTGCCACCGACCGCCGACATCCGCCTGGATCGCGCCGACGCCCCTGCCCGGCGGCGCACCCGCGGCGCTATCCTCGCACCGACCGTCAGGAGGATCCATGCCAGCCACCCGCCCCGGCACCGTCACGTTCGTCGCCGTGCTCGCCTACATCAACGGCGTCCTCAACATCGTCGGGGGCGTGGTCATCCTGTTCACCCGCGACCAGATGGTGCGCGCGTCGAACGCGGGCGCGATCGCCGGGATCACCACGTCCGCGATCCTGGTGATCATCCTCGGGATCGTGATCCTCGTCGTCGCCCGCGGCCTCCTGAACGGCAGTCGCTTCGCGCGCGGGATCGTCACCGTCGTCATGATCCTCAACGCGGTCGGCGGGTTCCTCCTGCTGTTCAGCGGGCAGTTCTTCAGCGCGATTCTCGAGCTTCTCTGGGCCGTGGTCATGCTGTCGCTGCTCTACACGCAGCGCGCCAACGCGTTCTTCGCGAGCCGCGGCTGAGCCCGACGCGCCGTGCTGTCGGCGCGATCGGACAGAATGGGAGGTGGCGCCGACGCCCGGCGTCCCCGACCGACCCGAAAGGCTGTGGCCATGCGCTGGCCGAACTGGCTCAGGAGGCCCACGGTGAAGACCGTGCGCACGCGTCCCTTCGACGAGGACGCCCTGCCGGAGCCCGCCGCGCCCACGCTGGAGCAGACCGTCGACGAAGGTATGCTCCTGGCGGAATACGCCACGAGGATGGCGGTCAAGAACCACATCGTGGTCGACACGCTGCAGTACGGGAACGACTTCGACCCGGCCAGGCACACCGGCGAGGCGGCGCACCTGCTGCGCGAGCTCGCCTCCGAGCAGGGCGAGGCCGCCGGCCGGATCGACGCCGACCTGGAGGTCGCGCAGGGGCTCCGCGGCGACGCGACCCACCCGCACGACTACCGCGACGTCGACGTGGCGAACCTGCGCCTGCGCCGGGACGCGGCGGTCGCGCTGGCGAGCGCGCTGCGGGCGAAGGCCGACTCCGAGGAGGAGCTGCTCGCGCTGGTGGAGCGCGGCCGGGTGGACGCCTGGGACGAGGTCGGCCGTGCGATCGAGGCCGGGCTGGACGCCTTCTCCGGGGCGGAGGCGCTGAAGGCCGACTACGAGCGCGAGAAGCCGGGCCGGCTCAAGCTGCTGATCTGGCGCGACCTGGCCCGGCTGGAGGAGCAGCACACGGGGTACTGAGGCTCCCGCCTCTCGAGTACGACCTCAGGGCGCGGATTTGTTCCGCACTCCAGTTGAGATATTTGAGAGTTACATGGTTAGATGTGGCCTGAACCGTTTCGTCGGTTCGGATCTCAAAGAGGAGCCACCATGAGTGAATCAACCAATGTCGGTCGGGATGAAAACGAGCTCGCGTACGTAGCGCACACGGCTCCAACTCGACCCAAGCGCGGACTCTCAGTTGTCCTCGTCGCCTTCGTCGCCGCCATCTTCGCGATCGGGGTGACTGCGCCGCCGGCGAACGCGGCCGAGGCTGGCGAGCCGAGCTATGAACTCACAGTCGGCGGTGAGACCATCACATTCGCCGAGGGTGAGACTGTGACGGTCGGAATGGAGCGGATCGCTCCGGACGAATCTGGCGCCGGGATCTTGTCGCGCGCTGTCTTCAACGGCAACGCAGGCACGCTGACAGTCACTGGTTCAAATGGCGCGTTCCGCTATGGAATCGCGATGTCCATCCCGGTGACGACCTTCGTGGGCGTCTTCACGGTGACTGACATCTCCCACGGCGGATCCGGGGGTCGGACACCGGTACTCGGATTCTCCGGCTCCGTCCCTACCAGCAACTTGCGCGGCCACACCTACAGCGGCGTTCTCGAAGGAACGGCATTCCTTCTGGGTGCGGCCGCTGCCAAGACCATGCCGAACTACACGACGTTCAAGAACTAGCGAAACCCTGTCATCGCGTGTGTGAATCGGAGCACCCGCGTAGTGTTCGAGCGGGATCGGGTGCGCGTCGACAAGACAATGCGGGAAGGAACTATCCGATGGGCGGAACCACCTTCAACACTGTGGCTGAGCTGCGGCGCATCGTCGCGGAGGGCCGCGTGTCACAGACCGCATTGGAGGCAATCACAGGAATCGCCGGAGAACGCCTCGGGGCGGTTCTCGAGGAATCGAATCGTGACGAGGTGGGGATGTCAGCGGCGGTGTTCCCGCTGTCAAGCGACGAAAGCATCCGCTTATCCGGCCTTGCTGCGCAACTGACCCAGGGGATGGAGATCGGAGACGATGAACGCCTGAAGGCGATTCTCGAAGGACTCACCATCGAGTTCGCGTTGACTACGCACAACATCGCCCTGCTCACAGCCACGAACCTGGATGACATCGAGGCCTGTCTCGTAGACCCGGCGGCGGTGGCTCCCGAGCGGAAGTACCGGCTTGCTGTCCGGGCCTCCTATCTGAGCCTCGCAATCGCTAACGCCAGACCCTATTGACCCCGCAGCGCCACCGGCGGCACCAGCGTCCCGACCTCCGACCGCACCCAGCGATCCCCGGTCGCGCGCTTCTCCGCGTGCGTCGCGAACCGGTACAGGAACATCCGCGCCCGCACCGACCGCGGCGCCGCGCCGCCGAACGGGTCGTCCCGCAGCAGCCGGAGCGTCGGCCGGTCGGCCTCCAGCAGCCGTAGCAGGAAGACCTCGAACCACGGCGAGTCCCGGGAGCCCAGCGCCAGGAACCACATCAGCCAGTCCAGCCGCAGGTGGTACGGCGCGTACTGGCGGGGCAGCCTCCGCACGTCGCCCGGCTTGCCCTTGAAGCCGTACTCGCGCCATTCGGCGCCGGGATCGTGCGGGTCGTCGGCCGTGCCCTCCACGACCACCTCGTAGCGCTCCTTCGTGACGCTCCCGAACGCGCCGTAGGCGTTGACCAGGTGCCAGCGGTTGAAGCTCGCGTTCATCAGCTGGCGCCGGCGGAACAGGTTCCGCAGCGGCCACCAGCTCAGCGCCACCAGGAACGCGCTCACCAGCAGCGCGACGACGGCGTACCAGAGCGGCACCTCCGCCGCGCCGATCCCGCCGTGGATGACGCCGCCGCTGATCCACCGCCACGCGCCGTCGCTCACGCCCGCGAACGCGAGCACGATCGTGATCCAGTTGAGCCAGGCGAAGTTGCCGGTCGCGACGAGCCAGAGCTGGGTCAGGATGACCACCACCGCCGCCGCGCTCGCGACCGGCTGCGGGAGGAACAGCAGCCACGGCACGACCAGCTGCGCGAAGTGGTTGCCGAGCACCTCCACGCGGTGCCACCACTTCGGCAGCAGGTGCGCGGTGCGGCTCAGCGGGTTCGGCATCGGCTGGGTCTCGTGGTGGTAGTACAGCGCCGTCAGGTCGCGCCAGGACCGGTCGCCGCGCATCTTGATCATCCCGGCGCCGAACTCCAGCCGGAACACCAGCCAGCGCAGCAGGATGACGATCGTGATCGGGGGAGCGGTGTCCCAGGAGCCGAGGAAGGCGACGGTGAAGCCGGCCTCGCAGATCAGGCTCTCCCAGCCGAAGCCGTAGAAGGTCTGCCCGATGTTCGCGATCGAGAGGTACAGGAACCAGATGATCAGGAACACCGGCACGAACACGTACGACGGGGTGAGTTGCAGCACACCGAACACAGCGAGCGCGGCGAGCGCGGCGCCGGTCCAGGCGACGGCGCGCAGCAGCCGGTCGGAGTACCGCCAGCGGAACAGCGTCGGCTGCCTCCTGGCGTAGGTCGACCGCAGGAAGCGCGGCGCGGGCAGGAGGCCGTGCTCGCCCAGCAGCGCGGGGAACTGCGCGACGGCCGAGAGGAACGCCACGACATACAGGGCCGCCACACCGCGCTGCAGGATCTCCCGCGCGATCGTGTAGTCGGTCCCGGCCAGCCAGCCAAGCGCATCCATCGGACCTCACCGTACGCTCGCCGCGGCGGCGGGCGAACGCTGGATCGGGACGGGGCGGATCGAGCCGGGGCTAGGCCGCCAGCTCCGCGTCCAGCCGGATGGCCCGGTGGTCGGACGCACCCGCGGGCAGCACATCCACCCGCTCCACGTCGAAGCCCGTGGAGGTCACGAAGTCGAAGTAGCCGCTGAAGAACTTGTAGCGCAGGTAGGTCGGCTCGTCGCTGCGCTTGAGCGTGTAGCCGGAGGTGGTCAGGTGCCGCTCCAGCCCGCGGATGAACCACGGGTAGTTGAAGTCGCCGACCATGATCGCGGGCGTCTCCGGCGCGAGCGAGCGCATCCCCTCGTGGGCGGCCGCGATCTGCTTGCGGCGCAGCGAGTTGGAGGCCGTCAGCGGGGCGGCGTGGAACGAGCCGACCAGCACGCGCTCGCCGGAGTCGCGGTCGCGCAGCAGCACGGCGAGCAGCCGCTCGCTGGCGGGGGCGAGCACGCGGTCGTGGAGGGACTTCTGCACGGCGAAGACCTGCGTGTCCAGCACCTCCCACCGCTCGTCGCGGACGTACACGGCGAGGCCGAGCCGGTTGGCCCTGGTGGCGTCGGCGAGCTGGAGGTCGTGCAGCCGCGGCGCGAGCGCCTCGCTGTCGCACTCCTGCAGGCACAGCGCGTCGACGTCGTACGTCTTGGCGATGTCCTCGAGCTCGTGACCGGCGGCGTGCTTGCGCAGGTTGTAGCTGATGAGTCTCAGTGTCCTGCACCTCCTCGCGTCGTAGGGTCGCCGGGGAACACCCGGGTCACCGCTCATTGTGGCCCAACCCGCAGGGTGCGCAACGATGACCTCCGACATCCCACACGGAATTCACACCCTGGTCATCGCCCGTTGTGCCGGTACGGTGGTCGCATGGCAGGCGACGCAGTCATCCTCACGGTCCCCGGGCCGCACGGGGATCGGGAGATCCGCATCTCGAGCCCGGGCAGGGTGCTCTACCCGGAGCTCGGGATCACGAAGCTCGACCTCGCGAACTACCTGGTGGAGGTGGGGGAGGCGTTCGTCCGGGCCAACGGCGACCGGCCGCTGTCGCTGCAGCGCTTCCCGGACGGGATCGACGGCGAGCAGTTCTTCTCCAAGAACCCGCCGCGCGGCACGCCGGACTTCGTGCGCTCGGTGATGGTCGTCTACCCGAGCGCGCGGTCGCACCCGCAGCTCGTGATCGACGAGCCGGCCGCCGCGGTGTGGGCGGCGCAGATGAACACGGTGGTCTTCCACCCGTGGCCGTCGCGGGCGGAGGACTCGGACAACCCGGACCAGCTCCGGATCGACCTCGACCCGCAGCCCGGCACAGACTTCACCGACGCCATCCCGGCCGCGATCGAGCTGCGCGCGGTGCTCTTCGAGGCGGGGCTGGAGGCGTACATCAAGACCTCGGGCAACCGCGGCCTTCACGTGTTCGCGCCGATCGAGCCGAAGCGGGAGTTCCTCGACGTGCGGCACGCGGTCATCGCGGCGGCGCGCGAGTTGGAGCGGCGGATGCCGGAGAAGGTGACGACGGCGTGGTGGAAGGAGGAGCGCGGCGAGCGGATCTTCGTCGACTTCAACCAGGCCAACCGCGACCGCACGATGGCGGGCGCCTACAGCCCTCGGGCGCTGGCCCACGCGCCGGTCTCCACGCCGGTGACCTGGGACGAGCTTCCGGAGGTCGACCCGCGCGACTTCACGGTGCGCACGGTGCCGGAGCGGCTGCGCAGCACGGGCGACCCGTGGCAGGACTTCGGCGAGCGTCCCGGCACGATCGACACGCTGCTCGGCTGGTGGCAGCGCGACCTCGACAACGGCCTCGGCGAGCTCCCCTTCCCACCCGACTACCCCAAGATGCCCGGCGAGCCCCCGCGCGTCCAACCCTCCCGCGCCAAAAAGGCCTGACCAGCCATCCGTTCCGGAGTTGTGTACGCCCGACTCCGGCGTGTCGCGTACGCAACTCAGGAATTCATGGCGGGGGTTTAGGGGGTTAGGACATGACGTCGGCCAGGTCGTAGGCGATGGGGCGGTCGAGCTGGTCGTAGGTGCAGGAGGCGGCGTCGCGGTCGGGGCGCCAGCGCTCGAACTGCGCGGTGTGGCGGAAGCGCCAGCCCTCCATCTGGTCGTAGCGCACCTCCATGACGCGCTCCGGGCGCAGGCGCACGAACGACACGTCCTTGCTGGCCGAGAACCGGCTGCGGTCGGTCTCGCCGGTGACGGCCGCGCCGCTGTCGTCGCGCTCGACCAGCGGCTCCAGGTCGTCGACGAGCTGGAGCCGCACCTTGTCGCTGAACGCGGACACCCCGCCGACGTTGCGCAGCACCCCGTCGTCGCCGTAGAGCCCGACGAGGAGCGACCCGACGCCCTGGCCGCTCTTGTGCACCCGGTAGCCGAGCACGACGACGTCGGCGGTGCGGTGGTGCTTGATCTTGAGCATTGTCCGCTTGTTCGGGGCGTACACGCCGTCCAGCGGCTTGGCGACGACGCCGTCCAGCCCTGCGCCCTCGAACTCGACCAGCCACTGCCGGGCACGCTCGGTGTCGACGGTCGTCCGGGTGACCTTGATGGGGTCGGGGAGGTCGCCGGCGAACTCCTCCAGGGCCGCGCGCCGCTCGGAGAACGGCCGGTCGAGGTAGGACTCGGCGCCGAGGGCGAGCAGGTCGAACGCGACGAAGGTGGCGGGGGTCTGCTCCGAGAGCAGCTTCACGCGGCTGGCGGCCGGGTGGATGCGCTGCGAGAGGGCCTCCCAGTCGAGCCGCTGGGCGCCGGGCTCGCCGGTGGGGACGACGATCTCGCCGTCGAGGACGCACGGCCCGGGCAGCAGCTCCCGGAAGGCGGCGATCAGCTCGGGAAAGTACCGGGTCAGCATCTTGGACCCGCGGCTGCCGATCTCGATCGCGCCGATCGTGCCGTCCCCGGCGTCGTCGGCGTAGACGAGCGCGCGGAAGCCGTCCCACTTGGGCTCGAAGCTGAGGCCGCCGGGGACGCTGTCCTGGTCGGGGACGGCGGGCAGCGCCTTGGCGAGCATGGGAGCGACGGGGGAGCCGGAGGTCGGACGCATGTCTCGATCATGCCGTGACACGCAGCCGTCCGGAAGGGCGCGGGACGTCAGCTCCGCTCCGCGACCCCCGTGAGCCCCTCGCTCAGCGTCCACAGGTCGCGGGCGAGCTGCGGGTCCTTCGCCTGCCCGGTCACCCGGCCGTTGGCCGTGAACCTGTCGAAGTAGGTGCCGCTCGGCGCCCCGACCGGGACCGGGCCGGTGAGCCGTTCCAGCGGGGCGGAGCCCTCCTCCGGGGTGACGCCGTACCGG
Source organism: Microbacterium sp. X-17 (assembly GCF_039615055.1). Lineage (NCBI taxonomy): Bacteria > Bacillati > Actinomycetota > Actinomycetes > Micrococcales > Microbacteriaceae > Microbacterium > Microbacterium sp. X-17. The sequence continues at coordinate 162,504 of NZ_JBDHNI010000003.1, read as the reverse complement.
CCGCCGGTCACGGCGCCGCCGAACCGGATGAGCGGGGAGCTCGCGCCGAACCGGGTCACGACCGTTCCCGGATGGAACGAGTAGGCCGTGACACCGGTGCCGGTGAGCCGCTCCGCGAGCTCGGCGACGAACAGGATGGTCGCGATCTTGGACGTGCCGTACGCCCGCCAGCCGCCGCGCCAACGTCGCCGCTCCCAGTCGAGGTCGTCCAGCCGCAGGCGCCCGAACTGGTTGGCCATGCTCGCGGTCGACACCACGCGGACGTCCCGCCCCGCGGCCGCCGACTCCAGCAATCGCGGCTGCAGGAGGCGGGTGAGCAGGAACGGCGCGAGGTGGTTGAGCTGGATGGTGCGCTCGTGCCCGTCGACCGTGACGCGCCGCTCGTGGTACAGGCCGCCCGCGTTGTTCGCGAGCACGTCGATGATGTCGTAGCGGTCGAGGAGGGCGGCGGCGAGCGCGCGGACGTCGTCCAGCCGCTCGAAGTCGGCGAGGAACGGTGTGGCCCCGACCCGTTCCGCGACCGCGCGCGTCCGCTCCGGGTCGCGGCCGACCACCGCGACATCGTCGCCGGCCGCGGCGAGCCGGCCCGCAGCGACCGCGCCGATGCCGGAGCTGGCGCCGGTGACGACGACGGTGCGACGCTCCTTCGCGTTCATCGGTAGCCACCCTTCTCGAGGCCGGCCTCGATCTCGAACCGGTTGCGCAGCGGGTCGCGCCCGGCCAGCAGGTAGAGGAACGGGAAGAGCATGCCGTAGCGCTGCCACTGCCGCTTGTGGACGGCCTCGTGCTCCAGGACGTCGTCGCTCACGTTCCGGTCGGTGAGGTAGCACGCTCCGACGCACGACCCGCCGCGGCCGAAGGTCCGCTTCGGCATGCCGCGGAACACGAACAGCCCGGCGCGGCGCTCGACCCGCCCGGTGCTCCACGCGAAGCCCCAGACCATCCCGACCGCGGTGGCGTACAGGTAGCCGAGCCGGCTGACCGGCGAGTCCAGGAAGACCGCCGACAGCGAGCGCACCAGATCTCCGCGCGCCGTCACGTGGTCGGCCGGCCGTAGGTCTCGAGCAGCCGCAGCCAGACCTCGCTGACGGTGGGGTAGGACGGGACGGCGTGCCACAGCCGCTCCAGCGGCACCTCGCCGACGATCGCGACCGTCGCCGAGTGCAGCAGCTCGCCGACGTCCTGCCCGACGAAGGTCGCGCCGAGGACGACGCCGCGGTCCTCGTCCACGACCATGCGCGCCATGCCGTCGTAGTCGTCGGCCAGGACGTAGGCGCCGCTCACTGAGCCGATCGGGTAGTCCACCACGCGGATGCGATACCCGGCCTTGTCGGCCGCGGCCGCGGTCAGCCCGACCGAGGCGACCTCCGGCTCGGTGAAGGTGACCTGCGGCACCGCCTGGTGGTCGGCGGTCGCGACGAACGCGCCCCACGGCGCCATGGACACCTCGTGGCCCTTCGCCCTGGCGGCGATCGCGTCACCGGCCGCGCGGGCCTGGTACTTGCCCTGGTGGGTGAGCAGCGCGCGGTGGTTGACGTCGCCCGCGGCGTATAGCCAGCCGCCGTCGACCGGCTCGCCCGCCGCGTCGAGCACGCGCATGCTGTCGTCGACGGTGAGCCAGCCGCCGTCCTCCAGCCCGAAGCTCTGCAGCCCGAGACCCGAGGTGCGCGGCAGCCGGCCGGTCGCGACCAGGAGCTCGTCGGTCTCGACCACCGTGCCGTCGCCGAGACGGACCCGGTACCGGTCGTCGTCGGTGCGCTCGACGGACTCGGTCGCGACATCGAGGTGCACGGTGACGCCGAGCGCCGTGAGGGCGGCCGCGACACGTTCGCCGGCGAACGGCTCGGCTCCGCCGAGCAGCCCGTGCCGCGCGATGAGGTGCACCTCGGTTCCGAACCCCGCGTACGCGGTCGCCATCTCGCTCCCGACCGTCCCGCCGCCCAGGATCGCCAGCGACACCGGCACCCGCTGCACGCTCGTCGCGTCCCGGCTCGTCCACGGCTCGCTCTCGCGGAGGCCGGGGATGTCGGGCAGGAGGGACGCGGAGCCGGTGCACACCGCGACCGCGTGCTTCGCGGTGAGGACGGTCGTCACGCCGTCCGCACCCGTGACGGTGACCTCGCGGGGCGCGGAGATGGTGGCCCAGCCGCGGACCAGGTCGATCCCCGCTCCCTGCAGCCACTTCACCTGCCCGTCGTCCGTCCAGTCGCTGGTCATGTAGTCGCGCCGGCGGAGCACTGCGGCGACGTCGAGCGGCCCGGTGACGGCCTCCCTGGCGCCGCCGACCCGCTGCGCCGCCCGGAGCGCGGCAGCGGAGCGGAGCAGGGTCTTCGACGGGATGCAGGCCCAGTAGGAGCATTCGCCCCCGATCAGCTCGGCCTCGACGATCACCGTGCGCATGCCGCCCTGGGCGGCGCGGTCGGCGACGTTCTCGCCGACGGTGCCGGCTCCGATGACGATGACGTCGTACTCGGTCGTTGCGGTCATGTGTCCTCCACAGTGCTCGGTGGTCTTGGGGGTCCGTGGCCGGAAGGCCGGGCAGCGTCAGCGCCCGACGAACTCCGCAGTGGTGCGGGTGAGGAAGGCCTGCATGCCGATGCGGGAGTCCTCACTGCCCGCCAGCCGGACGAGCGCCGGCTGCAGCGCGGCCTCGGCCGCTGCGTCGCCGTCGCGCACGGCGGTGACCGCGTTCGCGAGCGTCGCCTGCACGGCCAGCGGAGCCTGGGCGGCGATCCGCTCGGCGATGGCGAGCGCGGCGCCGAGCTGCGCGCCGTCGTCGACCACCTCCTGGACGAGCCCCATCCGGTACGCCTCGTCGGCGCCGAAGGGGTCGCCCGTGAGGATGTACCGCATGGCGTTGCCCCACCCGGCCGCGCGCGGGAACCGGATGGTCGCCCCGCCGAACGGCAGGATGCCGCGGGCGACCTCGATCTGCGCGAACGTCGTGGACCGCGCCGCGACCGTGACGTCGGCCGCGAGGATGAGCTCGATGCCCAGTGTGAGACAGGTGCCCTGCACCGCGACCACGACGGGCTTGCTGACGCGGGGGCCGGAGACGCCCCAGGGGTCGACGCCCGTGTCGCCGACGAACGACAGCCCCTCCGGGCCGATGCGCGGTCCGACGTCGGCGAGGTCGAGCCCGCCGGTGAAGTGGTCGCCGATCGCGTGGACGACGCCGGCCCGCAGCCCGGGATCGCGGTCGAGCTCCCCGTAGGCCTCCGCCAGCGCGTTCAGCAGCTCGTAGTCCGCCGCGTTGCGCTTGTCGGGACGGTTGAGGCCGATCAGCAGCACGTGGCCGCGCCGCTCGGTCAGGATCTTCGGTTCGCTCATGCCTCTCAAGCTACCGGCGGGATCACCGGACGTCATCCGGCGGCGCGGTATCCGTGGACAAGTGGCGCGGCCGGTGATCTGTGGAGGAACTTCCGCCGACCGGGCTGCCGGCCGCCGCGCCGTTCTTCAACGGCGCCGTCAGGCTGCCGAGCACCCGCAGGATCACGCTCAGGTCGCGCCCCGCCGCGTCCGGCGACTCCGGCGCGAACTCCGTCATCGCGGCCCCGGCCAGCTCGAACCGCGAGCGCAGCGCCCGGACGGCATCCGTGAGCTGCTCCGGCGACACCCCGAACGGCTCGGGGAACCCGATGCCGTCGATCGCGGACGGATCGAGCACGTCGAGGTCGATGTGCAGGTAGACGGACGTGGCGCCGGTCGCCTCCACCGCCCGCACCAGTGCCTCCGGGTCGTCGAACTCGCCCGGCGCGACCACCCGGATCCCCATCCGCTCCACGAACGCCGACTCGCCGTCGTCGAGGGCGCGCGTGCCCGCGAGGACGAGCTGCTCGTGGTGCAGGCGCGCCGCCCCGGTCGACGCCAGCCCGTCCGGGCCGTCGCCGAGGAGGGAGCGCACGACCATGCCGTGGAAGGCGCCGGACGGCGACGTCGACACGTTGTTGAGGTCGCCGTGCGCGTCGAACCACACGACGGCGACCGACCCGGCCGGATGCGACTGAACCGCGTGCTGCACTCCGGCGAGGTCGGCGCCGCAATCGCCGCCGATCGTGACGACCGGCGCCTCCAGCACCGCCAGCTCCGCCGCCGCGAGCTCGCGAACCAGGCTGAGCGACGAATACCGCAGCACGCCGGTCCCCAGCGCCTCTCCCGCCGCTGCGGGGACCGCCACAGCGTGGGTCGCGTTCGCGGGGAGGTCGCCGCGGATGGCCTCCGCGCCGTCGATCAGCCGCATCGCCCGGGAGGAGCCGGAGCCCTGCCACTGCGGTACGACGAGGAACGATGCCGGGCTCATCCTTTTTCCTTCCGTGTCGCCGCCGCGGCCGCGCTGCGCAGGCCGGAGGCGGTCAGGTGCTGGCCGTAGGCGGGCATGTCGCGCTCGAACCGCCAGCCTTCGGCGAGCGGGCCGAGGTCGACCACGTCGAAGCCGAACTCGTCCAGCAGCTCGGAGACGAGGGCTTTCGCGTCGTCGTCGTCGCCCGCGATCGCGAGGGCGCGGCGGCCGGGGGTGCCGGGCGGCGCGGCGTCCGCTGTCAGGTTCGGCGCCGGGATGTGGTTGAACGCCTTGACGACGCTCGCCTGCGGCAGGACGCGCTGCAGCAGCCCGGACACCGTCTCGCGGCCGTCCTCCAGCTCGGGGATGACGCCGTCGCGGGCCGGGTAGTAGTTGCCGGTGTCGATGACGACCTTGCCGGCGAACGCGGCGGAGGGCAGCGAGGCGATCGAGCGCAGCGGGATGGCGACGACGACGATGTCACCGGCCTGGACGGCCTCCGTCACGGTCCCGGCGCGCGCGTGCGGGCCGAGTTCGCCGACCAGCGCGGCGAGCGACTGCGGCGCCCGCGAGTTGCTGATGACGATGTCGTAGCCGTGCGCGATCCCGAGGCGCGCCAGCTGGCTGCCGATCCGGCCGGCCCCGACCAGGCCCAACGTCGTCATGATGCACCCGTCGTCGTCATGCTGCGCCCTCCCTGTGCTCCACGATCTGCGCCGCGCCGCGCCTACGCCGAAAGACCAGCCACAGCACCACTCCGCCGACGACCAGGACGACCGCCAGCGCCACCCAGAAGATCAGGGCCCCGCCGCTGTCGCCGACCGCCGCGCCGAGTCCCTGCGCGGCGGCGACCGCGGCGGGCGTCCAGTCCTGTGTGCGCAGCTTCGGCTCGACCTGCGTCTGCTCGATGGTGGTCAGCTCGCGATCGCTGACCGGCCCGCTGCTGTCGCCGGACAGGTAGTAGGTCTGCCCGTCCGTCGCGACCGCGAGCAGGTAGTCGGTCGGGCCGAGGCCGTTGCGGGCGGCGGTCTCGTTGGCCCAGTCCTCCTCGTCGGTCGGGTTGGTGAACTGGTCGACGTACGCGACGTAGAGGCGGACGCCGTGGTCCTTATAGAGGGAGGCCGACGCCGCCTCGATCGTGTCCACGTCGGCGTCCGAGAGCACGCTCGCCTGGTCCACGACATGCCCGGAGCCGAAGTCGACCGGGTCCGCCGTGCGCACCGCGTGAGCTGCGGGCGCGGACAGGACGAGCGGCGCGGACACCGCGCCCGCCACGAGCAGGAGGGCGATGAGCGCGCGACGCCCGATCAGCGAACGGTGCACAGACATTCACCCACTCTCCCGAGCTTTCCTGTCATCGAGCCGAGTCTAGGAGCGCGCTCCGTGCCGTGTCACTGTTTCGACCTGTTACGCGCCCGGGTGCGTGCAGGCGGAGGCCGCCGCAGAATGGCTGTCATGTCCCCGGCCGCCCGCACCCTCGCCGTCGTCGAGGCGACGCGCTTCCGCGGCCACGACCCGGAGTACCACGCGTACGTGCAGGTGCTCGTCGGGGGAGTCGTCCGCGCGGTGGAGGCCGACGGCTGGACCGTCTCCCGGCTCGCGGCCGACGGCGGCACGGACGCCCTGCTCGCCGCGACCGAGCGCGCCGACGCCGTGGTGATCGTCGGCGGCGAGGACATCGCACCGCGGTTCTACGGCGGCTCGGCGGGCTACCCACACGAGAGCCTGCACCGCGAGACCGCTGACGCCGCCCAGCTCGCGCTCGTGCACCGCGCGATCGAGCGCGGCCTCCCGCTGCTCGGCATCTGCCGCGGCCTGCAGATCGTCAACGTCGCGCTCGGCGGCACGCTCGTGCAGGACCTGGGGGAGTCCGACCACGTGCGCCGCGGCGTCCCCATCCCGGAGGTGCTCACCACGCATCCCGTGCTCTTGGAGCCGGACAGCCGCGTGGAGGAGCTGCTCGGCGGCCCCGTGGTCGCCGTGCGCAGCGCGCACCACCAGGCGGTGGATGTCGTCGGAGCGGGCCTCCGCGTCACCGGGCGCGCGCCGGACGGTCACGTCGAGGCGATCGAGCACGAGAGCGCCCCCATCCTCGCGGTGCAGTGGCACCCGGAGGACCCGGCCGCCCCGGCGGGTCAGCTCGCCGCGCTGCTCGGAGCGCTCCGCGCCCCCGTGCGCGCCTCCCTCGCCGCCTGACGCGCCGCGCATTCGTGCCGAATGGCGCGAATCCCGGGGCGAAACACGCCATTCGGCACGAATGTCAGACGGTCCAGCCGTCGTCGCCGATGAGCGGGACGAACGCGACCGCGCCGAGGTTGCGCTCGCGCAGCGAGCCGTCGGCGGCGCGCTCGAACACGGCCAGGTGCTGGGCGCCTCCCGGATGCCCGACCGGCATCACGATGCGGCCGCCCGGTGCGAGCTGCTCGGGCCACGCCCGCGGCACGGTCGGACCGGTCGCCGCCGCGACGATCGCGTCGTACGGCGCGCCCGCGGGCCAGCCGAGCGTCCCGTCGCCGGTCACGACGTTCACGCGATAGCCGAGCGCCTCCAGCGTCGCCGCCGCAGTGACGGCCAGCTCGGCATGGCGTTCGATGCTGACCACCCTGTGCCCGAGCTCCGCGGCGACCGCTGCCGCATAGCCGGAGCCGGTGCCGACGTCGAGCACGGCGTCCTCCGGGCCTATCCTGGCGGCCTCCAGCATGAGCGCGACGATGTAGGGCTGCGAGATGGTCTGGCCGTCGCCGATCGGCATCGGGTGGTCCTCGTAGGCGTACCGCTCCGCGCCCTCCGGGACGAACTCGTGCCGTGGCACGCGTCTCATCGCGTCGAGCACCCGTTGGTCCTCGATCCCGCGGAGGCGGAGTTGCTCCTCGACCATCCGCTCGCGTTCGGCGCTGAATTCCCTGTTCGTACGGCTATTGAACCACCGCGGGGCGCCGGTCCTGAAGCCCGCTCAGACCACCGAGCGCGCGTGGTCGACGAGGCGGTCGAAGGCCGCGTCGAGGTCGGGGTCGAGTCGCTGGCGGGAGGCGTCGGCGAGGTACCAGTCCACGATCTCGCCCGCGCCGTGCGCGAATGTGACCCTGGCCTGGTACTCGGGCACCAGCGCCTTCACCTTGGCGTTGTCGAAGTGCATGGAGTGCGCCTTGTCGCCGAGGAGGCCGGGGCCGAGGTCGGGGACGACGGCGGCGATGGTCTCGCTCGCGACGTGCACGAGCTCGGCCTCCACGCCCAGCGCCTCGGCGAGGTAGCAGTAGATCTGGTCCCAGGTCGGCGCCTCGTCCGAGGTGATGTGGAAGGAGTCGCCCACGGCCTCCGGACGGCCGAGCAGCCCGACGAACGCGACCGCGAAGTCCGTGTTGTGCGTGATCGTCCACCGGCTCGTGCCGTCGCCGTGCACCACGACCGGCGCCCCGCGGCGCATCCGCTCCAGGTCGGTCCAGTGCCCGCTGGTCGGGATCATGGTGCGGTCGTAGGTGTGCGACGGGCGCACGATGGTGATCGGGAAGCCGCGCTCGCGATACGACTCGACCAGGAGGTCCTCGCAGGCGATCTTGTCGCGGGAGTACTGCCAGAACGGGTTGCGCAGCGGCGTGGACTCGACCACCGGCATCCGCGCGGGCGGGGTCTGGTACGCCGACGCGGAGGAGATGAACACGTACTGGCCGACCCTGCCCTCGAACAGGTCGAAGTCGGTGCGGATGTGCTCCGGCGTGAAGGCGAGGAACTCCGCCGCGACGTCGAAGCTGCGCTCGCCGAGCACGCTGTGGACGCTCTCCGGGTCGCGGATGTCGGCGTGCAGCACCTCCACGCCGTCCGGGAGGGGACGCAGGTCGCTGTTCCCGCGGTTCACGACCGTGACCTCGTGGCCCTGGTCGAGCGCCCGGGCGACGCACGCGGAACTGATGACCCCTGTGCCGCCGATGAAGAGTGTCCGTGTCGCTGTCATCCCTGCTCCTCGCATCGTCGCCGGCGGTCCCGACAGGTTCGCGGCCGTCGCCGGCCACGCCCCCAGACGACCCAGACTAACGCCCCGACGGCCCCCGAGGTTAAGGTCCCGTCGCCTCCCGCGTACAGTGCAGGTCGTCCACCCCGCCGACCAGGGAAGGAGCCCTCCCGCCGTGCCACTGCGAACCTGGCCCTCACTCGTGATCGCGTGCCTCATCGCCATCGTCGCCGCCGTGGTGGTGACGGCGATCGTCGGGGCGATCCTGCGCGGTGTCGGCCGCCATCGCCAATGGCCCGCTGTGCTGGTGAAGCGCGCGAGGGTGCCGTTCCGGCTGTTCCTGGCGGTGATCGTGCTGTGGATCGCGGTCACGCTGACCCTGCCGCCGGACGTGCCGCCGGACTGGGTGGGCGTCATCCAGCACACCTTCCTGATCCTCGCCATCGCCACCGGCACCTGGTTCCTCGCGGCGCTGGTGGTCTTCGCGGAGGACCTCGGGCTCACCCGCTACCGGGTCGACGTCCCGGACAACCGGTACGCCCGCCGGGTGCGCACGCAGGTGCTCGTGCTGCGGCGGCTGACGGTCGTGGCGGCCGTCGTGATCGGGCTGGCCGCGATCCTGCTGACCTTCCCCGTGCTGCAGGCGGCGGGGGCCAGCCTGCTGGCGTCGGCGGGGATAATCGGTGTGATCGCCGGTGTCGCCGCGCAGTCGAGCCTGGCGAACCTGTTCGCCGGGATCCAGCTCGCCTTCAGCGACGCCATCCGGATCGACGATGTCGTGGTGGTCGAGCAGCAGTGGGGGACCATCGAGGAGCTCACGCTCACGTACGTGGTGGTGCACATCTGGGACGACCGCCGGCTGGTGCTGCCGTCGACGTACTTCACGACGAAGCCGTTCGAGAACTGGACGCGCCAGCACAGCGAGCTCCTCGGCTCGGTGGAGTTCGACCTCGACTGGCGGGTGTCGCCGTCCGGGATGCGCGCGGAGCTGAACCGCATCCTGGCCGCGACGGACCTGTGGGACGGCCGTACCGGCGTCCTCCAGGTCACCGACGCCACGCAGGGCTGGGTGCGGGTGCGCGTCCTGGTCACCGGCAAGGACGCCCCGACCCTGTTCGACCTGCGCTGCCACGTGCGGGAGCGCCTGATCGACTGGATGCAGCGCTACTCCGACGCCGCGCTGCCGCGCAAGCGCGTGGAGATCGTGGAGACCCCCGAGACCCAGGTGCCGAGCTCCCGCGCCCGCACCGCCCAGGAGGGCGAGGGCCGCCTCTTCGGCGGCACCCCCGAGAAGGAGCAGCGAGCCTCCCAGTTCACCGACGCCATCCCCATCCTCCCCGACCCCACCCGCACCGACGAGCGCCAAGCCGACCCCGCCGACTAACCCCCGCCCCCCACCCGCCCCGCCAGCAGGAGGAATTCCTGCGACACCCCCTCAACCTCCTTCCGAACCCCCATCGGAAGGAGATTCAGATCGTGTCTCCTGTTCACACCACCCGCCCGCGCCAGCGGGTTCTCCACAGATTCGCGCAATGGGCCCCGTCACCGCCCTCCCGCGTCCAGGATCGGTCCATGACCTGGATGAATCGGCTCAGAGAACTCGGTGGCGCGGCCACCACCCACCAGCTCCGGATGGCGGGCGCGACGCCCGAGGACCTGAAGCGCGCCGTGCGCGGCGGCGCGGTGGATCGCGTCCGCAGGGGCGTCTACGCGTCTCCGCTCCTCGGCGGGGTGGCCTTGGAGGCCGTCCGAGCGGGAGCGCGGCTGTCGTGCGTCTCGGCCTGCGCCAGTTACGGGCTCTGGTCCGGCTCGGATCGGCGGACGCACGTGACGCTGTCGCCGCAGTCGCGCGGTGCGCCGCCCGGCCTCGTCTGCCATTGGCGGCCGGCCGAGGAGCATCCCGAACTGTGGCGGGTGTCGCTCGCCGACTGCTTGCGGTCCGTGGCGCGGTGCGCCGACGAGGAGACGGCGGTCGCGGCGTTCGACACGGCGCTCACGGCAGGGCTCGTCAGCCCCTCCGGACTGCGCCGGATCCTGGAGGACGCGCCGAGGGACGCGCGCGAGCGGGCGGCGCTCGCGCGGCCGGGCTCGGACTCCGGGGTCGAGTCGCTCGTGCGGCAGCGGCTGGAGCGTGGCGGGCACCGGGTCGAGCAGCAGGTGCACGTGCGCGGCGTCGGCCGGGTGGACATGCGGGTCGACGGCGAGCTGTACCTGGAGGTCGACGGCTACGCCTTCCACAGCGTCGCGGGCGCGTTCGAGCGCGACCGGCTGAGGGACTCCACGCTCGCCGAGCTCGGGCACCGCCGGCTCCGGGTGACCGCGCGCCAGGTGGTCGGAGACTGGCCGAGGGTGGAGGCCGCGATCGACCGCATCGTGCAGGTGGTGTAGCCCCTCAGCGAACTCACAGCAACCCAGGGACCAACCCGGCGCCCTCCGCTGTTCTCCTTACTGACGGCGCCGCAGCCAGCGCTCGCCGCACTCAGGAGGAAACGTGACACAGGACTACCGCAAGAGCCAGGACGCCGTCGCGCGGCTCACCCCCGCGCAGTACGCGGTCACCCAGGAGGCGGCGACAGAGCCCGCCTTCCGCAACGAGTTCTGGAACAATCACGAGGCGGGGCTCTACGTCGACATCGTGTCGGGGGAGCCGCTCTTCGCGTCCGTGAACAAGTACGACAGCCGTTCGGGGTGGCCGAGCTTCACCGTGCCGGTGGAGCCGGGCAACATCGTGGAGAAGACCGACCGCACCTACGGGATGGTCCGCACCGAGGTGCGCTCCGCCCACGGCGACAGCCACCTCGGGCACCTGTTCGACGACGGGCCCGCCGAGGCCGGCGGACTCCGCTACTGCATCAACTCCGCCGCGCTCCGGTTCGTCCCGCTCTCCGAGCTGGACGAGCAGGGCTACGGCGACTACCGCCACCTTTTCGAGAACGAGAACGAGAACGAGGAGAACCACTGATGACGACCGAGAAGGCCATCCTGGCCGGAGGATGTTTCTGGGGCATGCAGGACCTCATCCGCAAGCGCCCCGGCGTCGTGAGCACCCGCGTCGGCTACACCGGCGGCGACGTGCCCAACGCCACCTACCGCAACCACGGCACCCATGCCGAGGCGATCGAGATCGAGTTCGACCCGAAGAAGGTCAGCTACCGCGACCTCCTGGAGTTCTTCTTCCAGATCCACGACCCGTCGACGAAGAACCGGCAGGGCAACGATGTCGGCACCAGTTACCGGTCGGCGATCTACTACGAGGACGCCGAGCAGCGCCGCGTCGCCGAGGACACCATCGCCGATGTGGACGCGTCCGGTCTCTGGCCGGGCAAGGTCGTCACCGAGGTGGAGCCGGCCGGGCCGTTCTGGGAGGCCGAGCCCGAGCATCAGGACTACCTGGAGCGCATCCCGTGGGGCTACACCTGCCACTTCGCCCGCCCGGATTGGAAGCTCCCGCGCCGAGAGGCCGCGGCGAGCTAGTCCCGGGCCCGTTCCAGCAGCACCGCCACCTCCTGGTGCCCGGTCTGCGGGAACATGTCGAGCACGCGGCCGGTGCGGATGCGGTACGACGGCATCCGCGCCAGGTCGTGGGCGAGGCTCTTCGGGTTGCAGCTCGAATACACCACGCTCGGAACGCCGGAGCCTTCGAGCCAGCCCGCGAGCTCGGCTCCGATGCCGCGCCGCGGCGGGTTGACGATGACCAGCTCGGGCGCGGTCTTCGCCCCCAGCGCGAACGCGGTCGCGTCACCCGCCCGGAACGCCACCAACGGCAACCCGGCCGCGGAGGCCGTCGCGCGGGCGCTCCGCACGGCCTCCGTGCTGGTCTCCACGCCGACCACCCGGCGGCCCGGCGCCGCCACGTTCAGGGCGAAGCCGCCGACGCCGCAGTACAGATCCCACACGCTCGCCGGCGACACCTCGTCCACCCAGGCGGCGACCTGCGCGTACAGCGCCTCGGCGACGGCGGTGTTGGTCTGAAAGAAGCTCTGCGGGCGCAGCCGGAGCGGGATGCCGCCCACCCGCATCACGAGCGACGACTCGGCGGTCAGCACGATCTCGCGCTCGCCCTCCACCACCGCTTTGTGCTCCGGCTGGAGGTTCACGGTCACGACCCGCGCATGGGGCAGCGCGGCCAGCAGCTCGGGCAGCAGGGCGCGGATGCGGCCGACGGACTCCTCCGACCTGACGACGAACCGCACCATCAGCTCGTCGTCGGGGGAGAGGGTCACCAGCACGTACTTGAGCTCGCCGCGGCGGTCGGGCACGCTGTACGGCTCGATCCGGGCGCGGGTCACGAAGTCGGCGAGCACGGGCAGCGCAGCCCGGACGCCGGGCGCGCAGATCCCGCACTCGCGCAGGTCGACGCCGCGTCCCGCCTCGTCGAGGATGCCGATGGTCGGCGCGTCGACGGTGCCGGAGACGACCATCTTCGCCTTGTTGCGGTACCCGGACTCGGCGCTCGCGACCGGCGGCAGCCAGACCGCGTCTCCGAACGGGGACAGGAGCTCGCGCGAGTGGCGGTCCTTGCCCGCGAGCTGCTCGGCGTAGGGGACGCCCATCAGCGTGCACGAGCGGCACACGCCGGCGTCGAAGTACGAGCAGTCCATTCCGCGAACGATTGTACGTGGCCCCGCGATTCCCACATCGCCGCACGAAAACACAGAAACAACCACAAAGAATTCTCTTGCAAGATGTTGTTTCGTGTTGTAATGTGTGGGAAACCAAAGGAGGTCCCGCGTGTATGCAACGGAGCGTCAAGAGCTGATCGAGCGGCTGCTGCTCGAGGAGGGCCGCGTCGCCGTGGTCGAGCTCGCCGAGCGGTTCGGGGTGACCACCGAGACCGTCCGCCGCGACCTCGACGCGCTGGAGACCGCGGGCGCCCTGCGCCGCGTTCACGGCGGCGCCGTCGCCCTGGAGCGCGTGAGCACCGCCGAGGCCTCCGTCTTCGAGCGCACGGGCCTGCGCGCCGACACCAAGCAGCGCATCGCCGCCCGCGCCCTCGACGTCCTCGGCGACGCCTTCCGCGGCTCCCTCTATCTCGACGCGGGCACCACGACCGCGGCCGTCGCCCAGCTTCTGCCCGCCCGGCTGTCCGCCACCGGGGGAGAGGCGGAGGTCGTCACCCACTCGCTCACCCTCGCTCCCGCCCTCGCGGCGGCCGATCGCGTCGCCCTCACCGTCGTCGGCGGCCGCATCCGCGGGGTCACGGCAGCGGCGGTCGGCGCGGCGACGGTCCGCTCCATCCAGTCGCTGCGGCCCGACATCGTCTTCGTCGGCGTCAACGGCGTCTCCGCAGGCTTCGGACTCAGCACCCCCGACCCGGAGGAGGCCGCCGTCAAGGAGGCCATCGTCCGGGCCGCGCGGCGCGTCGTCGTCGTCGCGGACTCCACCAAGTTCCAGCAGGAGTCGCTGGTCTCGTTCGCGCCGCTCGACGCGGTGGACGTGCTGGTGACCGACCGGGCGCCGGACGGCGAGCTCGCCGACGCGCTCGCCGCCTCCGGCGTGAAGGTCGTGCAGGCATGATCGTCACCCTGACCGCCAACCCGTCCCTCGACCGGGCCGTCACGCTGAGCGCGCCGCTGCGTCCCGGCGAGGTGCAGTCCGCGGCGTCGTCGCGTGAGGACGCCGGCGGCAAGGGGATCAATGTGGCGCGCGTCGTCGCGGCCTCCGGGGTGCCGGCGCTCGCCGTGCTCCCGCTCGCCGCGGACGACCCGTTCGGCGTCGTGCTCCGCTCGGCCGCCGTCCCGGTCCGCACGGTCGCCATCCACGGCCACGCCCGCGCCAACCTCACCATCACCGACCCCGCAGGCGTCACCACCAAGCTGAACCTCCCCGGCGCCGCCCTCGACGCCGCCGACGCCACCGCGCTGGTGGAGGCCGTCGTCGAGGCCTGCGCCGGCGCGCGCTGGCTCGTGCTCGCCGGCTCGGTGCCGCCCGGCGCGGGCGACGACTTCTACGTGACCGTCATCCGCGCCGTGCGCGAGCGCTGGGCGGACGCCGCGCCGCTGATCGCGGTGGACACATCCGGGGAGGCACTGCGGGCCGCGGTCTTCGATGGCCACCCCGACCTCATCAAGCCCAACGAGGACGAGCTCGCCGAGCTCACCGGCTCCCCATTCACGTCCGGAGAGCTCGGCGAGTCCGGCGAGCTCCCGGAGGCGGTCCTCGCCGTCGCCCGCACGCTCGTCCCCGAGCAGGCCGGCGCCGCACTGGTCACGCTCGGCGCCCTCGGCTCCGTCCTCGTGACCGCCGACGGCGGCTTCGTGGCGGACGCCCCGCGCATCCGCGTGCGGAGCACCGTCGGCGCGGGCGACAGCGCGCTGGCCGGCTTCCTGCTGGCCGACGTCGCCGGCGCCACCCCCTCCGAGCGGCTCGTGCACGCGATCCGCTACGGCTCGGCCGCGGCCTCGCTGCCCGGCACCCAGGCGCCCCGACCGGCCGACCTGCCCACCGGCGACCTCCGGGTCGCCGCACTCCATCCCTGAACCCGAACGCGCCGGAACCCATCCCCGGCGGAGTTCATCCCCCGACCTGGAGGACACCGTGTCACTGAAGACCATCACCCCCGCACTCGTCAGCCTCGACAACGCGGCCGGCGACAAGAGCGACGTCATCCGCGCACTCGCCGCGCGCGTCGTCGCCGAAGGCCGCGCCACCGACGCCGACGCCCTGTACGCGGACGCCTGGGCCCGCGAGCAGAAGGACGAGACCGGCCTGCCGGGCGGCATCGCCATCCCGCACGCCAAGAGCCCGTCCGTGACCGTCCCGACGCTCGCGTTCGCGCGGCTGGAGCCCGGCGTGGACTTCGGGGCGCCGGACGGCCCCGCCGACCTCGTGTTCCTGATCGCCGCGCCCGCGGACGCGGCCGAGGCCCACCTCGCCGTCCTGTCGAAGCTCGCGCGCAGCCTGATGACCGAGGAGTTCACCTCGGGCCTGCGCGCCGCGAAGTCCCCGGAGGACGTCGTGACGCTCGTGGACGAGGCCATCGGCGAGGGCGACGCGACCACTGCGACGAAGCCCGCTGCGGCATCCACCGCCGCCGCAGCCGAGGCCGACGCCGCCCTCCTGATCGACGGCCGCCCGGCCCGCATCGTCGCCGTCACCTCGTGCGCCACCGGCATCGCCCACACCTTCATGGCCGCCGACGCGCTCACCGCCGCCGGCACCAAGAACGGCGTGGCTCTGACCGTCGAGCCGCAGGGCTCCAGCGGCTACCAGGCCATCCCGCAGAGCATCATCGACGACGCGGACGCGGTGATCTTCGCCAACGACGTGGATGTGCGCGAGGAGGCCCGCTTCGCCGGCAAGCCTGTGGTGCGCTCCACCGTCAAGCGCGGGATCGAGCAGCCCGACCAGCTCATCGCCGAGGCGGTCGCCGTCGCGGCCGACCCGAACGGCGCACGCGTGACGGCGTCGGGCGGCTCGTCCGCCGCGTCGCCCGCGGCGAACCTCTCCTGGGGCGCGAACCTCAAGCGCATCCTGCTCACCGGCGTCAGCTACATGATCCCGTTCGTCGCCGGGGGCGGCCTGCTCATCGCGATCAGCTTCCTGCCGTTCCTCGGCGGCTACGGCATCGCGCTCGCGCACGGCAGCTCCGGCATGAACAACGCCGTCTACACGCTGACGCACTACGCGATCTGGAACCTCCCACCGGAAGGCCTTGGCTACTACCTCGGCGCGATCGCCTTCGAGATCGGGAGCGTGAGCCTCGGCTTCCTCGTCCCGGCGCTGGCCGGCTACATCGCCTTCGCGATCGCCGACCGGCCGGGCATCGCACCCGGATTCGTCGCCGGCGCCATCGCGGTCTTCATGAACGCGGGCTTCCTCGGCGGCCTGATCGGCGGCCTCCTCGCCGGTTATGCCGCGTGGCTGATCGGCCGCCCCGCCGTGCCGCGCTGGCTGCGCGGCCTGATGCCGGTCGTGATCATCCCGCTCGGCGCCTCGATCATCGCCTCCGGCCTGATGCTGCTGATCCTGGGCGCGCCGATCGCCTGGCTGATGACCCAACTCACCGCCTTCCTGAACGGCCTCTCCGGGGCCGGCGCGATCTTCCTCGGTGTCATCCTCGGCCTGATGATGTGCTTCGACCTGGGCGGCCCGGTCAACAAGGTTGCGTACGCCTTCGCGGTCGCCGGCCTCGCCGCGCAGACCGATGCCAGCTTCCACATCATGGCCGCGGTCATGGTCGCCGGCATGGTGCCGCCGCTCGGGATGGCGCTGGCCTCCACGGTGCTCTACCGCCGCGGGTTCACCCAGGTGGAGCGGGAGAACGGGGCGGCCGCCTGGCTGCTCGGCCTGTCGTTCATCTCGGAGGGCGCCATCCCGTTCGCCGCCGCCGACCCGCTGCGCGTCATCCCGGCGAACCTCGCCGGCGGCGCCGTGGCCGGAGCGCTGGCGATGGCCTTCGGGGTCGGGTCGCGCGCGCCCCACGGCGGGATCTTCGTGTTCTTCGCGATCGACCCGGTCTGGGGCTTCCTCCTGGCGCTCGCGGCCGGGACGCTCGTCACGGCCGTCCTCGTGGTCGGCCTGAAGCGGTTCGCGGCGCCCCGCACCGTGACCCGCGCCGCAGCGGAGGCCGAGCAGCCCGTCCCCGCGACCGTCGCGGCCTGACCGGCGCAGCGGCCCTCACCTCCGTCATCACCCACGACCACCGAAGAAGAGAACCATGACCCAGCGCAGCGCCACCGTCGCCAGCACCTCCGGGCTCCACGCCCGCCCCGCCAAGCTGTTCGTGCAGGCCGTCCAGGAGAAGGGCATCCCGGTGACGATCGCCGCCGGCGACGGCCCCGACCTGAACGCGGCGAGCATCCTCTCCCTGATGGGGCTCGCCGCGAGCAAGGGCACCGTCGTCACCCTCAAGTCGGACGCCCCGGGCGCGGAGGTCGCACTCGACGAGCTCGTCGTGCTCCTGGAGACCGACCTCGACACCGAGTAGCGGCTGAGCCGGCACCCTCGCAGGGCCGACGCGGCCCGCCGCCTCCCCGCCCTAGCGTCGAAGGACACGACCGCTCCGCAGTCGCGTCCGACAGGGACGCAGGAGCGGGAAGGGGGAACAGGATGCGCACGCTCACTCGAGGACTGGCCACGATCGCGGTGGCTGCCGCGCTGACGGCGGGAGGTCTCGTGCCCGCCTCAGCGGCGGAGCCGGTGATCGATCCGCACGGCTACTGGTCGGAGGAGAGGCTGCGTGCGGCGGCGGCCGACGAACTCCCGGCCGACGAGCTCCCGGCCGACGAGGGATCGCCCGCTCCGTCAGGCGAGCGGGCGCTGGTCTGGGGAATCACCACGGCCGTCAACCACACGGTCGGGAGGCTGTTCCTCCGCACGCCGGGCGGCGACACCTCCTGCACCGCGACCGTCGTCAACAGCGCGACGAAGAACCTGCTCATCACCGCCGGGCACTGCGTGCACCCCGGCGGCCCGGGCAACGCGTACTACACGAACTTCCTGTTCGCCCCCGGCTGGAACAACGGGCCGTCCGCGCACGGCTACTGGTCCGGCACGGCGGTGGGCGCCTCCGCCGAGTGGACGCAGAGCAAGAAGTGGGACCACGACTACGCCTTCGTCCGGCTCGCAGCGAATGGAGGGCAGCAGCTCGCGAACCGGGTGGGCGGCAACGCCGTCGTGGCGGGGGCGGCCCAGGCTCAGGCGAACGTGCAGATCTGGGGCTACCCCGTGCTCGCGCCCTACACCGGGCAGACCGCCCAGCGCTGCGACGTCTCCACCACCCGCGTGAACAGCTACGCCCCCGACGCCAGGGCCGCCTGCGCCTTCACCCACGGCGCGAGCGGAGGCCCGTGGCTGAAGGACGTGCAGTCGTCGGGGGTGGGCTCGATCTGGGCCGTGACCTCCCGCTGCGAGAGCGCGCCGGGCGGGGGAGGCGCGTGCGCGGGGACGGCGCTGTTCGCGGCTCCGTTGCCGCAGGCGGTGTACGCGCTCCGGGATGCGGTCGCCGGCGCCTGAGCCGACGCGCTGAGTACAGCAGAAGGCCCCTCCCGCGGGAGGGGCCTTCTCATTCTGCTTTCGGTGCCCCCAGTAGGATTTGAACCTACGGCCTTCTGCTCCGGAGGCAGACGCTCTATCCCCTGAGCTATGGGGGCCAGGAGTGCCCGTCCAGGCTAGCATCCTTTCGCGCGGCGCCCGTCCAGGCCGGGCCCCGCTCAGCTCGCGGGCAGGTTGCCCAACACGCTCTGCATCAGCGGCGCGGCGTCGCCCGGCTCGAAGAACGCGGTCGACTCGGCGACCACCCAGTACTTGCCGCGGAAGATCTGCACCTGGCCGGCCGTGCCCGGCTTGAAGTAGCCCTCCACCTGCGGCGGCGTCCCGTAGGTGGGAACCGGCTGGGCCACCGTGATCGCGGTGTTCTTGAGCCCCTCGAGCCTGTCTGCGGGCGGCATCGCCACGGCGATCTGGACCACGTCGCCGCTGGTCTGGTTCTTCCAGGCGCAGGTGACGCCCTTCCAGTCCGCGACCTGCTTCTCCAGCGTCCCGTCGCCCGGGGCGTAGCCGGGGTCGGTCGAGAAGTTGGGGTTGTAGGCGTAGAGCTGGTCGGCCGTGACCACCTGGTCGCAGGTCAGGGTGACCGGCGTCGGCGGCAGGGTGGGGGTCGGCGTCGGTGTGGGCGTCGCGGCGGGGTCGGCCGTGGAGCCGCCCGCGTGCGCCGACGAGGACGCCGTGGCGTTCGGCTTCGCGGCAGGCGTGCAGCCCACGAGCGTGACGGCGGCGGCGGCGATCGCGAGGGCGGCGAGGGTCCGTGCTGTGTGCTGCTGCATGCGGTTGTGCGTCTTCCGTGTCGTCCCGGTGCGTGTCGCATCGCACCCTATCAAGAGCGGGAACGGGTTGCCTCGGAAGCGCCAGTAGACTAGTTCTTCATGACTCCCGCTGACCTCTCCGCCGCCCTGCTCGCCATCGTGACGACCGTGGTGAGCCGCCGACGCGAGGCCGACGAGAGCATCCCCGAGCTGACGATCACGGCGGAGGACATCCCGCTGGAGCGCCCGAAGAACCGCGAGCACGGCGACTGGTCGTCGAACGTCGCGATGCGGCTCGCCAAGCGGCTCGGCGCCAACCCGCGCGAGCTCGCGGGCGAGATCGCCGAGGGCGCCTCCGGCATCGAGGGCGTCTCCTCGGCCGAGGTCGCCGGCCCGGGCTTCATCAACTTCCGCCTGGAGGCCGCGGCCGCCGGCAAGCTCGCCCAGACCATCCTGGAGGCCGGCGACGCGTACGGCCGCGGCGACCTCTACGACGGCCTCCTGGTGAACCTGGAGTTCGTCTCCGCGAACCCGACCGGCCCCATCCACCTGGGCGGCGCGCGCTGGGCGGCCGTCGGCGACAGCCTCGCCCGCATCCTGCAGGCCGAGGGCGCCGATGTGACGCGCGAGTACTACTTCAACGACCACGGCTCGCAGATCGACCGGTTCGCGCGCAGCCTGCTCGCCGCCTACCTCGGCGAGGCCACGCCGGAGGACGGCTACGGCGGCGCCTACATCGGGGAGATCGCGGCCGAGGTCGCGACGCGTGCCGCCGGCGACCCGGAGGTCGGCGACCTGGCCGCCCTCCCGCGCGAGCAGCAGCAGGAGGTCTTCCGCAGCCTCGGCACCGAGCTGATGTTCCAGGAGATCAAGGACCGGCTGCACGCGTTCGGCGTCGACTTCGACGTGTACTTCCACGAGGACTCGCTGCACGAGTCGGGCGCCGTCGAGCGCGCGATCGAGCGCCTGGACGACCTCGGCCACATCTTCGAGGCCGACGGCGCGATCTGGCTGCGCACCACGACCTTCGGCGACGACCGCGACCGCGTCATCGTGCGCTCGAACGGCGAGCCCGCCTACATCTCCGGGGACCTCGGCTACTACCTCGACAAGCGCGAGCGCGGCTTCGAGCAGAACATCATCATGCTGGGCGCCGACCACCACGGCTACATCGGCCGGCTGATGGCGATGGTGGAGGCCTTCGGCGACGAGCCGCACGTCAACCTCCAGATCCTGATCGGCCAGATGGTCAACCTGGTCAAGGACGGCGAGCCGGTCAAGATGTCAAAGCGCGCTGGCACCATCGTCACGCTCGACGACCTGGTCGACGTCGTCGGCGTGGACGCTGCCCGCTATTCGCTGGTGCGCTCCTCCACCGACTCGCAGCTCGACATCGACCTCGACCTGCTCACCAAGCGCAGCAACGAGAACCCCGTCTACTACGTGCAGTACGCGCACGCCCGCACCCGCTCGGTGGCGGCGAACGCGGCCAAGTCCGGGGTCGACCGCAGCGTCTTCAAGCCGGAGCTGCTCACCCACGAGACCGAGAGCGCCCTGCTCGGCGGCCTCCAGGAGTTCCCGCGCGTCGTCGCCCAGGCGGCGGAGCTGCGCGAGCCGCACCGCGTCGCGCGTTACGTCGAGGAGCTCGCCGGGCTGTACCACGCCTGGTACGCCGTGCGCGACGGCTCGACCCGCGTGCTCCCGCACGGCGACGAGCCGGTCACCGACGCCCACCGCACCCGGCTGTGGCTGAACGACGCGACCGGCCAGGTCGTCCGCAACGGCCTCACGCTGGTGGGGGTGTCCGCTCCGGAGAGGATGTGACGGCATGAGCGATCAGCGCGATCAGTCCACCGAGGTCCTGTCCGGCGCGCAGCCGCCGGCGGGAGGTCCGGCCGCGCCCGTGCGCCGGGGTCGCCCGCGCTGGCTGAAGACCCTGCTGTGGATCGTGATCCCGGTCGTGGTCGTCGTCCTCCTGCTGGTGGTCGCCGACGCGGTGACGCGCGCGGTCGCGGAGCAGCGGGTCGCGGCCGAGATCGAGAAGAACCTGCCCTCCTCGGTGAAGGCCGACGTCACGGTGCACATCGGCGGGTTCTCCGTGCTCGCGCAGTTCCTGGAGGGCAGCTTCTCGGACGTGGACCTGGTGGCGCCGCACGCGACCGTCAACGGCGCTCCGCTGAGCGCGGCCATCCACGCCACCGGGGTGCCGGCCGACCTCAGCAAGCCGATCCAGTCGGCCACGGGCACGCTGACCATATCGCAGGACTCGCTCAACAAGCTCGTCACGATCCCCGGCGCGAAGGGCGACATCACGCTCGGCGACGGCGTGCTCGGCTACGACGGGAGCATCGACCTGCTCGGCCTCCCGGTGGACTACACCGTCAGCGCCACCGCCAAGGCGAACGGGACCACCGTCCTGCTCACCCCGGGCAAGGCCAGCGTCTCGGCCGGGTCGGGCAACGTGAGCATCACCAAGCTGATCCAGGCGCTGACGGCAAGCGGGCCCTTCCCGCTGTGCGCCGCGCAGTACCTCCCGGACGGCGTGCAGGTGAGCGACATCCACGTGACGCCGAATCGCGCCACCGTCACGCTGACCGCCTCGAACTTCGTGATGGACGAGAAGTTCCTGCACAGCAAGGGCAGCTGCTCGTAGCGACCCCGTAACACGGCGAACCCGTGTGCGCCGCGTCGATAGACTGCTTTCAGCTTCTCCACCGGCTTCAGGGGCCAATCCGGGTCCGCTCGCCAGAGAGAACCCCACTCGTGATTTTCCGTACTCGTGAGGTTGTCCCCATGGCATCGAATCCGCTCGCCCCTCCGTGGCTGAGGGAGCCGGCCGACGCGAACGCGCTCGCTCCCGGTCTCTGGTCGCGCACCGTCCACCGTGAGGAGGGCGCGATCGTCGTCGGCGGCGTCCCCGTCGCCGAGCTCGCGGAGCGCTTCGGCACGCCGCTCTACGTCGTCGACGAGGCCGAGGCGCGTGAGCGCGCCGTCGAGGTCCGCTCTGCGCTGCAGCGCGCGTTCGCCGAGGTCCGCTCCGCCGCCCGGGTCTACTACGCGGGCAAGGCGTTCCTCTCCATCGAGGTCGCGCGCTGGATGACGGAGGCCGGGCTCAACATCGACGTCTGCTCGGGCGGCGAGCTGGCGGTCGCCCTCGCCGCGGGCGTCCCGGCCGAGCGGCTCGGGTTCCACGGCAACAACAAGTCGCTCGCCGAGATCGACCGGGCCGTGGCGGAGGGCGTCGGCGCGATCATCATCGACAGCCTCCAGGAGATCGAGCGCGTCGCGGAGGCCGCCGAGCGGCACGGCGTCGTCCAGCGCGTCCGGCTGCGGGTGAACAGCGGGGTGCACGCGCACACGCACGCCTTCCTGGCCACCGCGCACGAGGACCAGAAGTTCGGCATCGCCCTGGCCGACGCCGCGGACGCCGTCGCGCGCATCCGCTCGCACGCCGGGCTGGCCTTCCTCGGCCTGCACTGCCACATCGGCTCGCAGATATTCGGGGCCGACGGCTTCGCGGAGTCCGCGGCGCGCCTGCTCGCCGTGCACAAGGAGCTGCTCGCGGGCGGCGACGTCCCCGAGCTGAACCTCGGCGGCGGCTTCGGCATCGCGTACACCGCCGTGGACGACCCGGCGCCGATCGACCTGCTCGCCCGCAGCATCGCGGAGACCGTGGCCGCCGGCTGCGAGGACCTCGACATCCCGATCCCGGCGGTCGCGTTCGAGCCGGGGCGGTCGATCATCGGGACCGCAGGCCTCACGCTCTACACGGTCGGCACGACCAAGGACGTGACCGTCGCTGCCCAGGACGACGGCGAGACCGCCGTCCGCCGCTACGTGAGCGTGGACGGCGGGATGAGCGACAACGCCCGCCCCGCGCTCTACGGCGCCGACTACTCGGCCAGGATCGCCGGCCGGGAGTCCGCCGCGGCGCCCGCGCTCGTGCGGGTCGCCGGCAAGCACTGCGAGAGCGGCGACATCGTGGTGGACGCCGAGTACCTGCCGGGCGACGTCGCGCCGGGGGATCTCCTCGCCGTGCCCGCGACCGGTGCCTACTGCTGGTCGCTTGCCAGCAACTACAACTACCTCGGCCGTCCCGCCGTCGTCGCCGTGAAGGACGGCGCGGCCCGCGTCATCGTGCGCGGCGAGACCGAGGCCGACCTGCTGGCACGCGACGCCGCGTACGAAGACGGGAGCACCCGCCGATGATCGAATACCGCAACCTCCGCGTCGCGCTGCTGGGCGCCGGCTCCGTCGGCTCCCAGGTGGCGCGGCTGCTGCTGGAGCAGGGCGACGAGTTCGCCTCGCGCGTCGGCGCACGGCTGGAGCTCGTCGGCATCGCCGTCCGCGACGTGGACGCGCCGCGCGACGCCGACCTCCCGAAGGAGCTGTTCACCACCGACGCCACCTCGCTCATCCTCGGCGCCGACATCGTCGTGGAGCTGATGGGCGGCGTCGAGCCGGCGCGCGGCTACGTGCTGGAGGCGCTGAACTCCGGCGCCGACGTCATCACGGCGAACAAGGCCCTCCTCGCCACGCACGGCCCCGAGCTGTTCGAGGCCGCGGAGCAGGTCGGCGCGCAGCTCTACTACGAGGCGGCCGTCGCCGGCGCGATCCCGATCATCCGGCCACTGCGCGACAGCCTCGCCGGAGACACCGTCTCCCGCATCCTCGGCATCGTCAACGGCACGACCAACTTCATCCTCGACCGGATGGACGCGACGGGGGAGACCCTCGCCGACGCGCTCGCCACCGCCACCGAGCGCGGCTACGCGGAGGCCGACCCGACCGCGGACATCGGCGGCTACGACGCCGCGCAGAAGGCCGCGATCCTCGCCAGCCTCGCGTTCCACACCACCGTGCCGCTGGAGCAGGTCTACCGCGAGGGCATCACCGCGGTCACGCGCGAGCAGGTCGAGGCCGCCCGCGCGGGCGGCTGGGTGATCAAGCTGCTGGCGATCTGCGAGCGGCTGGTCGATCCGGAGACCGGCGAGGAGGGCGTGTCCGCCCGCGTCTACCCGGCCCTGATCAGCCGCGAGCACCCGCTCGCCGCCGTGCGCGGCGCGCACAACGCGGTCTTCGTCCAGGCCGAGGCCGCGGGCGACCTCATGTTCTACGGCGCCGGCGCCGGCGGTGTGGAGACGGCCTCCGCCGTGCTCGGCGACGTGGTGTCCGCCGCCCGCCGGCACGTCGTCGGCGGACCGGGCGTCGCCGAGTCGACGCACGCGGGCCTCCCGGTGCTCGACATCGGCCGCGTCGTGACCCGCTACCAGATCACCCTGTCGGTGGAGGACCAGCCGGGCGTGCTCGCGACCGTCGCCCGCATCCTGAGCGACGGCGGCGTGAGCGTGGAGACGGTGCAGCAGTCCGTGCCGAGCACCACCAGCTCCGTCGTAATACCGGGTAACGCCCCGATTCACGGCGCGGGCGCACCCACCGCTACCCTGGTGATCGGCACCCACGAAGCCGAGGAGGCCGCGCTGGCGGCCACCGTGGAGGCGCTCGCCGCGAGCGACGTGGTCACCGCCGTCTCTTCCGTTCTCCGAGTCGAAGGATCGTAATGCCCCAGTCGTCGAATGGGCCGAAGTCGTACAGCCGGCAGTGGCGCGGCGTGCTCCGCGAGTACGCGGACCGCCTGAACATCTCCGAGGCGACTCCGATCGTGACGCTCGGCGAGGGCGGCACGCCGCTGCTCCCCGCCCCGGCGCTCTCTGCGCGCACGGGTGCGAACGTCTTCGTGAAGTTCGAGGGCATGAACCCGACCGGCTCCTTCAAGGACCGCGGAATGACGATGGCCATCTCCAAGGCCGTCGAGCACGGCGCCAAGGCTGTCATCTGCGCCTCCACCGGCAACACCTCCGCCTCGGCCGCGGCGTACGCCACGCACGCCGGCATCCAGGCCGTCGTGCTGGTGCCGGAGGGCAAGATCGCGATGGGCAAGCTCAGCCAGGCCATCGCGCACAACGCGCAGCTCCTCCAGGTGCAGGGCAACTTCGACGACTGTCTCGACATCGCCCGCGACCTGGCCACCAACTACCCGGTGCACCTGGTCAACTCCGTGAACCCCGACCGCATCGAGGGCCAGAAGACGGCCGCGTTCGAGGTCGTCGAGGTCCTGGGCGACGCGCCGGACTTCCACATCGTCCCGGTCGGCAACGCCGGCAATTACACCGCCTACCACCGCGGCTACACCGAGGAGCTGCAGCGCGGCGAGGCCACCAAGCTGCCGCGGATGTTCGGCTTCCAGGCCGCGGGCAGCGCCCCGATCGTGCTCGGCCACGCCGTCAAGGAGCCCGACACCATCGCCACCGCCATCCGCATCGGCAACCCGGCGTCGTGGGAGCTCGCGCTCAACGCGCGCGACGACAGCGACGGCTACTTCGGCGCGATCGACGACGCCGGCATCCTGGAGGCGCACCGCATCCTCTCTGCCGAGGTCGGCATCTTCGTGGAGCCCGCGAGCGCGATCAGCGTCGCCGGCCTCCTGGAGCGCTCGGCCGCCGGCGTCATCCCGGCCGGCGCCACCGTCGTGCTGACCGTCACCGGCCACGGCCTGAAGGACCCGCAGTGGGCCCTCCGCACCGCCGACGGCTCCGACGTGCAGCCCACGAGCGTGCCGGTCGACACGAACGCCATCGCCGACGTGCTCGGCCTGGTCCCGACCGCCGGGGCGTCCGCATGACCTTGCGCGCCGCAGACCTGAGCGGCCGCACGGTCGCGGTCAAGGTCCCGGCGACGAGCGCGAACCTCGGTCCCGGCTTCGACACGCTCGGGCTCTCGCTCGCCCTCTACGACGAGCTGCGCGTCAGCGTGCGCGACGAGCCGGGCGCGACCGTCGAGGTCGTCGGTGTGGGGGCGGGGGAGGTCCCGACGGACGAGAGCAACCTGGTCGTGCGCGCGATCGCGCACACCTTCGAGTCGGTCGGCGTCGCGCTGCCCGGGCTGAACCTCCTCGCGCGCAACAGCATCCCGCACGGCCGCGGCCTCGGCTCGTCGGGAGCGGCGATCGTCTCCGGCATCATGGCCGCCAAGGGGCTGCTGGAGGGCGTGGTCGAGTTCGACGCCCAGGCGCTGCTCGCGCTCGCGAACGACATGGAGGGGCACCCCGACAACGTCGCGCCCGCGCTCTTCGGCGGCCTCACGATCGCGTGGGTCACCCCGGACGGTCCGCGCTTCAAGAAGCTGATCGTGCACCGCGGCGTCTCGCCGCTCGTGCTCGTGCCGGAGCACGTCATGTCGACGGCGCTCGCCCGCAGCCTCCAGCCGCAGTCGGTGCCCCACGAGGACGCCGTCTTCAACGTCTCGCGCTCGGCCCTGCTGGTCGCCGCGCTCATCCAGAGCCCCGAGCTGCTGCACGCGGCGACCGAGGACAAGCTCCACCAGAGCTACCGCGCCTCGGCGATGCCGGAGACCGACCGGCTGATCACGCTGCTGCGGTCCAACGGCTTCGCGGCCGTGGTCTCGGGCGCGGGCCCGTCCATCCTCGTGCTCTGCAGCGACCCGAGCCAGCGGCTCGCCGCGGCGGAGCTCGTCGCCCGCGAGGCACAGACGGCCTGGCAGCCCCTGATGCTCGCGGTCGATTTCAAGGGGGCGACGGTCATCGCGGTGGCCACCGAGGACGCGGACACACCGGCGGCGTAGCGTCAGAAGCGCCTGTCGCGAGGTGGTAAACTACCGAGTGCACCCGTGAAGAACCCGCGTCACGAGCGAATCCAGCTTCCGGGTGATCTCTTAGCAATCATGCCGTCACTCCTGCCTGCGCTTTTCGGTTCTCCGGAGCATCCGGAGATCCAGAGCGCACCGTAGCGCGGATCAGAACGCAGCACGGTAAGGCAGGCTCACGTGACGAGTGCTCCACAGCGGCGCGCAGAGTGCGCGCCGGGGGAAAGGAATCCTCTTCAGTGACTGATGTCGAACTCCACGCCGGGGGCGTGGACACCAGCGACCTGACCTCGCTCAAGGTGGCGGAGCTCCAGGCTCTCGCCGCCGAGCTCGGCCTCCAGGGCGCGACCCGGCTCCGCAAGGGCGAGCTGGTCGAGGCGATCGCGGCGGCTCGCGCCGCGGCTGCCGGAACCGAGGCGCCCGCCGAGCCGGAAGCGGCTGAGCCCGTCTCCATCGAGACGGCCGCGGCCGAGACCGAGCAGCAGGCGGACCACGCGACCGCGGCCTCCCAGGTGCTCATCGAGCCGCTCATCGCCGAGCCCGTGGCCGACGAGCCCTTCGTGGGCGACGCCCTCCTCGCCGAGGTCGTCGCCGAGCCGCGTCGCCGCGGCTCGCGCCGCGTCTCCAGCCCGGACGGCACGGGCATCGCCCCGTCGACCAGCGTCGGCGCCGGCACCCACGTCAACACCGGCGAGACCGGTGTCGAGTCGCTCATCCCGGACGTCGACGCTCTGCTCGACTCCGCGCTCGCCTCCCGCGAGCAGGCGCAGCGCGACGGCCAGGGCGGCGGACGCCGTCGCCGTGGCCGCGGCCAGAACGGCCAGGGCCAGCAGAACGGCCAGGGCCAGGAGGCCGACGAGCAGTCGGCCGAGACGGCTGCGCAGACCGAGTCGGCCCGTGGCGACCAGAACCGTGGCGACCAGGGCGCCGAGCAGCAGGGCGACGCCGCCGAGCAGGGCGGCGAGCAGCAGCCCTCCGGCCGCAGCCGCCGCAACCGCAACCGCAACAAGGGCAACGCCCAGAACGGCGAGCAGGGCGGTCAGCAGAACCAGCAGGGCGGCCAGCAGAACCAGCAGGGCGGCCAGCAGGGTCAGCAGAACCAGCCGAAGGACCTCCAGGGCGACGGCGGCCAGCAGCGCGGCCAGCAGAACCGCGGCCCGCAGGAGCAGCAGCAGGGCGAGGGCGACCGCGCCTCCCGCTACCGCGACCGCAACCGCAAGCGCCGCGGCGGCGTGGGCGGCGACGAGCTCGAGCCCGAGATCGCCGACGACGACGTGCTGATCCCCGTCGCGGGCATCCTCGACGTGCTGGACAACTACGCGTTCGTCCGCACCACCGGCTACCTCCCGGGCGCCAGCGACGTCTACGTCTCGCTCGGCCAGGTCAAGAAGTACAACCTGCGCAAGGGCGACGCCGTGGTCGGCGCCATCCGCCAGCCGCGCGACGGCGAGAACAACAGCCGCCAGAAGTACAACGCGCTGGTGAAGGTCGACTCGATCAACGGCCAGACCGTCGAGGAGGCCGCGACCCGCGTCGAGTTCGGCAAGCTCACGCCGCTGTACCCGCAGGAGCGCCTGCGCCTGGAGACCGAGCCCGGCAAGGTCACCCAGCGGATCATCGACCTGGTCGCCCCGATCGGCAAGGGCCAGCGCGGCCTCATCGTCGCGCCGCCGAAGGCCGGCAAGACCATCGTGATGCAGCAGATCGCCAACGCGATCACCACCAACAACCCCGAGGTGCACCTCATGGTCGTGCTGGTGGACGAGCGTCCCGAAGAGGTCACCGACATGCAGCGCACGGTGAAGGGCGAGGTCATCGCCTCCACCTTCGACCGTCCCGCCGAGGACCACACCACCGTCGCGGAACTCGCGATCGAGCGCGCCAAGCGCCTGGTCGAGCTCGGCCACGACGTGGTCGTGCTGCTCGACTCGATCACCCGCCTCGGCCGTGCGTACAACCTGACGGCTCCGGCCTCCGGTCGCATCCTGTCGGGCGGCGTGGACGCGTCCGCGCTGTACCCGCCGAAGCGCTTCTTCGGCGCCGCGCGCAACATCGAGCACGGCGGCTCGCTGACCATCCTCGCCTCGGCGCTGGTGGAGACCGGCTCCAAGATGGACGAGGTGATCTTCGAGGAGTTCAAGGGCACCGGCAACATGGAGCTCCGCCTGTCGCGCCAGCTCGCCGACAAGCGGATCTTCCCGGCCGTCGACGTCAACGCCTCCGGCACCCGCCGCGAGGAGATGCTGATGGGCCAGGACGAGGTCAAGATCACCTGGAAGCTGCGTCGCGCCCTCGCCGGCGTCGACCAGCAGCAGGCCCTGGAAATCGTGCTCGGCCGCCTCAAGGAGACCTCGAGCAACGTCGAGTTCCTCATGCAGGTGCAGAAGTCGATGCCCGCGCCGACCAACGGCCACGGCAACGCGCACTCGCACGGCCACGAGAACGACCACCGCTAGCTGACGAAGCGTCCGTCCGCCGCGCCACTGTGCGCGGCGGGCGGGCGCTTTCTCGTTTCCAGCCGCGCCTCCAGAAAGAAGTCACGCATGTTCGAGTCGGTCACCGGCCTCATCGCCGAGCACGACGACCTCCAGCAGCAGCTCTCCGACCCCGAGCTGCACAGCGACCCGGTGCGCTCCAAGAAGGTGAACCGCCGCTACGCGGAGCTGTCGCGCATCGTCGCCTCGTACCACCAGTGGAAGCAGCTGTCGGACGACCTGGAGGCCGCGCGTGAGCTGGCCGCGGAGGACGAGGCGTTCGCCGAGGAGATCCCCGGGCTGGAGCAGAGCCTGGAGGAGTCCGGCGAGAAGCTGCGCCGCCTGCTGATCCCGCGGGACCCCAACGACAGCCGCGACGTCATCATGGAGATCAAGATGGGGGAGGGCGGGGCAGAGTCCGCGCTGTTCGCCGGCGACCTCCTGCGCATGTACCTGCACTACGCGGACTCGAAGCGCTGGAAGGCCGAGATCATCGAGCAGACCTCCAGCGACCTCGGCGGCATCAAGGACGTCCAGGTCGCCTTCAAGGGGTCGTCGAGCGATCCGGCCGAGGGCGTGTGGGCGCACCTGAAGTACGAGGGCGGCGTGCACCGCGTGCAGCGCGTGCCGGCGACCGAGTCGCAGGGCCGCATCCACACGTCCGCCGCCGGCGTGCTGGTGTTCCCCGAGGTGGACGAGCCGGAGGAGGTCGACATCAACCAGAACGACCTCAAGATCGACGTCTTCCGGTCCTCCGGCCCCGGCGGCCAGTCCGTCAACACGACGGACTCCGCGGTGCGCATCACCCACGTGCCGACCGGCATCGTGGTGTCGATGCAGAACGAGAAGAGCCAGCTCCAGAACCGGGAGGCCGCGATGCGCGTGCTCCGGGCGCGGCTCCTCGCGAAGCAGCAGGAGGAGGCGGACGCAGAGGCGGCCGAGTTCCGCAAGGGCCAGATCCGCACGATGGACCGCTCCGAGCGCATCCGCACCTACAACTTCCCGGAGAACCGGATCGCCGACCACCGCACCGGCTACAAGGCGTACAACCTCGACTCGGTGATGAACGGCGCCCTCGACCCGGTCATCGAGTCGAACATCCTCGCCGACGAGGAGGCCCGCCTGGCCGACCTCGGCAACGACTGACGCCGAGACGGCCCAAAGTGCGGCTCTGAGCGCCGAGGCGGCGTATTCTCCGCCGTTTCGCTGCTCAGGGGCCCACTTTGCGCCCTCTCGAGTGGGTCAGATGTAGAGGGCGGGGTGCTCCCACTCGTCGCCGGCGATCTGCTCGTGGCCGGAGCGCGGGCGCGCCCGCGCCGGCACGCCCGTCAGCACCGAGTCCGGGGGTGCGTCGTGGACGACCACGGCGTTCGCGCCGATGACGGTGCGCGTGCCGATCTCGATCGCGCCGAGGACCTTGGCGCCGGCGCCGACCGTGACGTGGTCGTGGATGGTCGGGTGGCGTTTGCCGTGGCCGCTGCCGCGTCCGCCCAGGGTCACGCCGTGGTACAGCATCACGTCGTCGCCGATCCACGTGGTCTCGCCGATGACGACGCCCATCCCGTGGTCGATGAAGAAGCGGCGGCCGATGCGGGCGCCGGGGTGGATCTCGATGCCGGTCAGGAAGCGCGTGAACTGGGAGAGCATCCGTGCGGGCATCCGGAAGCCGGCCCGCCAGAGGCGGTGGGCGACGCGGTACGACCAGACGGCGTGGAGGCCGGAGTAGACCAGCGCCACCTCGGCGCCCCCGCGCGCGGCGGGGTCGTGGGTGCGCGCGTTGCGGATGTCCTCGCGCGCCCGGAACAGGGGCACGCCGTCAGTCCAGCAGGTCGGCCCAGAGGGCCGTCGAGATGTACCGCTCACCCGTGTCGCAGACGATCGCGACGATGGTCTTGCCTGCGTTCTCCGGCCGCTTGGCGACCTGGAGGGCGGCCCAGATGATCGCGCCGGACGAGATGCCCGCGAGGATGCCCTCCTCGCTGGCGAGCTGCTTGGCCACGGCGATCGAGTCGTCGAACGACACGTCGATGACCTCGTCGTACACGGAGGTGTCGAGGATCTCGGGGACGAAGTTCGCGCCGAGACCCTGGATCTTGTGCGGGCCGGGCTTGCCGCCGTTGAGGATGGGGGAGTCCGCCGGCTCAACCGCGATCACCTGCACCTCGGGCTTGCGCTCCTTGAGCACCTGCCCGACGCCGGTGATGGTTCCTCCGGTGCCGACGCCGGAGACGAAGATGTCCACGCCGCCGTCGGTGTCGGCCCAGATCTCCTCGGCCGTGGTGGCGCGGTGGATGGCGGGGTTGGCCTCATTGGCGAACTGGCGCGCCCAGATGGCGTTGTCGTTCTCGGCGACGATCTTCTGGGCGGCTTCCACCGCTCCGCGCATCCCGTCGGGGCCGGGGGTGAGGACGATCTCCGCGCCGAACGCGCGCAGCAGCACCCGCCGCTCCTTCGACATCGTCTCCGGCATGGTCAGGATGACCCGGTAGCCGCGGGCCGCGCCGACCATCGCGAGGGCGATGCCGGTGTTGCCGCTGGTGCCCTCCACGATGATGCCGCCCGGGCGCAGTTCGCCGGACTTCTCGGCGGCGTCGATGATCGCGACCCCGATGCGGTCCTTGACGCTGGCGGCGGGGTTGAAGAACTCGAGCTTCGCCAGCACGGTCGCACCGGCGTCGGCGGCGATCCTGTTCAGCTTGACGAGGGGAGTGCGTCCGACGGTTTCGGTGATGTTCTCGTAGACCTGTGCTGGCATGGCCTCCACTCTATTCCGCCCGGGGCCTCGGTGGCGGCCTGTGACGGTAAGCTCGTCGGGCCATGTCTGACGCCGCGCCCTCCACCGTCCGCTCCCTCCGCGACGAGACGGTCGCCGCCCTCGCTCAGGCGGGGGTGCCCGATCCGGAGGTGGACGCCGACCTCCTCCTCGCCTTCGTGCTCGGCGTCGGGCGCGGCCGGGTGCAGGCACTGGTGGTCATGGATGCCGCGATCGACGCGGACGACGCCCGCCGGGTGCGCGAGCTCGCCGCCCGCCGGGCCACCCGGGAGCCGCTGCAGCACATCACCGGCACTGCGCCGTTCCGCTCCCTGGAGCTCGCGGTCGGCCCCGGCGTGTTCGTGCCCCGGCCGGAGACGGAGCAGGTGGTCCAGTTCGCGATCGACGCCCTCCGGGCCGTGCCGTCCGCCGAGCCGGTCGGCGTCGACCTCGGGACGGGCAGCGGCGCGATCGCTCTCGCGATGGCGACGGAGGTCCCGCACGCCCGCGTCTACGCGGTGGAGAAGTCCCCGGAGGCCTTCGCCTGGACGCGCCGCAACGTCGAGTCGGTGGGCGCTGCCAACCTCCAGGCCGTGCTCGGAGACCTCGCCGACGCCCTCCCGGAGCTGGACGGCGCGGTGGACGTCGTCATCTCCAACCCGCCATACGTGCCGGACGACGCGATCCCGCGCGACCCGGAGGTGCGGCTCTTCGACCCGGCCGCGGCGCTCTACGGCGGCGCCGACGGGCTGGACGTCGTGCGCGTCATCTCCGGCGTCGCGCGGAGGCTGCTCCGCCCGGGCGGGACGCTGGTCCTGGAGCACGGCGAGCTGCAGGGCGCGCAGATCCGCGAGCTGCTGACCGCCGACGGCTGGCGCGCGGCGGCGACGCACCGCGACCTCACGACCCGCGACCGGGCGACGACCGCGCTGCGCTAGCTTCGCAGATTTGTGCCGAATGGCGCGATTCGCGCCGCGAATCGCGCCATTCGGCACAAATCGCTAGCGCGCGGCCCGCTCGTGGGCGCGTGCGACGGCCTCGCGCTCGCGCTTGCGGGCCTCGCGCAGCGCCTTCTCGGCTTCGCGGCGGGCTTTCGTCGCCTCGCGGACGGCCTTGTCGCGCGGAAGCGGCTCCGGCCGCGGCTCGGACGCCACGACCGGCTCGCCGGCGGCGCGGGCGGTGACGTAGCGCTCGATCCCGTCCAGGATGCGCTCCAGCCCGAACGCGAAGTCGTCCTGCTCGTCCTCGGCGTCGGAGTACCCGCCAGAGGCGACCAGGGGAGCGAGGTCGGGGAACCGCTCGGGCGTGACGAGCTCCGCGAGCGCGGCCGTGAACGCCTCCCCGCTCTGCGGCGGCGTCGTGCCCTTCTCGCGCGCCTGGCGCACGTCGCGCTCCACCACCCCGACCGCGCGCGCGTACGACGACAACAGCAGCGCCGTCGACATCTTCTCCGCGTCGGTCAGCGGCAGGTCGCGCATCTCGCGCAGCCCCCAGTCGAGCACGGCGAGGTTGTTCGGCATCAGCGGGATGCCGGAGATCGGGATGTCCGGGAACCACGGGTGCGCCTGGATGACCTCGATGGTGGCCATCGACCAGCGCCGCAGCCCGGCGCGCCAGTCCGCCCCGCGGTCGTCCTCGGCCGGGATCGGGACCTCGCACACCGCGTCCTGCATGAGCGCGAGGACGTCGTCCTTGCTCGTCACATAGCGGTACAGGGACATCGTGGTGAAGCCGAGCTCCGTCGCAATGCGGCTCATCGAGACCGCGGCGAGGCCCTCCTGGTCGGCGACGCCGATCGCGGTGTCGACGATGCGCTCGATGCTCAGCTCGCGCTTGGGTCCGCGCTGCGGCCGCTCGGCGACGCCCCAGCTCAGCGCGACGGCGCGGGGGAGCGCCTCCTCGACTTCGTCCGCCATTGAGCACGCCTTCCCGGTTCGGTGTTGACACCCATCCTAGAACTGTGTATCACTTAAACGAAATGGTATGCGCTATAAACAGTTTGCAACGTACACAGAACTCGGAAGGAACCGGATCATGACAGCACCAGCGATCGAGGTCGCCGGACTGCGCAAGTCCTTCGGCGCGCAGACCGTCCTCGACGGGGTCGACCTGCGCGTCGAGCGCGGCAGCGTGTTCGCCCTGCTCGGCCCGAACGGGGCGGGCAAGACGACGTTCATCAACATCCTCAGCACCCTGGTCGCGCCCGACGGCGGGAGCGCGGTGATCTGCGGCCACGACGTCGTCGCCGACCCGGAGGGTGTGAAGGAGTCGATCAGCCTCACCGGCCAGTCCGCGGCGGTGGACGAAGTCCTCACGGCGGAGGAGAACCTCCGGATGATGGCGCGGCTCTCCGGCTTCGGCCGGGCGGAGGCCGCACAGCGCGCCGCCGAGCTGATCGACGGCTTCGACCTCCGTGACGCCGCGCGCAGGCGCGTGAAGACCTACTCCGGCGGCATGCGACGCCGGCTCGACCTGGCGCTCAGCCTCGTCGCGACGCCGCCGGTCATCGTCCTCGACGAGCCGACCACCGGGCTCGACACCCGCAGCAGGCAGGCGCTCTGGGCGATCATCCGGGACCTCGCGGCGGGCGGCGTCACCATCCTCCTCACCACCCAGTACCTGGAGGAGGCCGACCAGCTCGCCGACCGCATCGCCGTCCTCGACCACGGCACGATCGTCGCCGAGGGCACGGCCGTCGAGCTCAAGGCGCGCGTCGGCGGTGAGGTCGTGGAGCTGCGCGACGCCGCCGACGAGATCGTGCGCGAACTGCCCACCGACGGCACCGTCGACGGCCTCCGGGACGCGATCGACGTGCTCGACCGCCTCGGCGTCGCCGGCGCGTCCATCTCCATCCGCAAGCCCAGCCTGGACGACGCGTTCCTCGCGCTCACCGGCACCCGCACCGAGCCCCAGAACACCGAACTCCAGAAGGAGGCCGTCCGATGACCGCACTCACCGCTCCCGCCCTGCCGGGCGCCGTCCCCACGCGCCGCGTCGGCCGGGCCACCGCCACCGCGGTGTTCATCGGCCGCAGCGTGCGGCACTCCCTCCGCAACGTGGAGGCGCTGACAATGGCGATCGTCCTCCCGGTGATGCTGATGCTGCTGTTCACGTTCGTGTTCGGCGGCGCGCTCGACAAGGAGGGCGGCTACGTCGACTACGTCGTGCCGGGCATCATCCTGCTCTGCGCCGGGTTCGGGGCCTCCAGCACCGCGGTCGACGTGGCGGAGGACCTGAGCAACGGCATCGTCGACCGGTTCCGCACCATGCCGCTCCAGGCCGGCGGCGTGGTCACCGGGCACGTCGTCGCCAGCCTGCTGCGCAACCTGCTCGCGACCGGCGTCGTGATCGGCGTCGCGCTCGCGGTCGGCTTCCGTCCGACCGCGAACGTGCTCGAATGGCTGGGCGCGCTCGGGATGGTCGCGCTCTTCATCCTCGCCATCACCTGGCTGTACGCCGCGATCGGCCTCGCAGCGGCCAACCCGACCGCCGCCAGCGGCTACGGTTTCGCGCTGCTGTTCCTGCCGTACCTGTCGAGCGCGTTCGTGCCCACCGACACGATGCCGGGCTGGCTGCAGTGGATCGCCCAGAACCAGCCGATCACGCCGATCATCGAGACCATCCGCGCGTTCCTGTTCGGTCGCGACCCGGGCAGCGAGCTCTGGTGGGCGCTCGGCTGGTGCGCGGTGATCATCGCCGGGGCGTACGTGTGGGCGGTGTGGCTGTTCCGCCGCAAGGCCGGGAGGCGCTGAGGCGGTCGCTCACCGCTCCGCGAACGCGCGGATCGCGGTGAGCATCCCGTCCGTGTCGAACGTCCCGTCGTCGGCGCGCGTGAAGTGGTGGGCGTGCATTCCCGCCTCACGCGCGCCCTCGACATTGGCCAGCGAGTCGTCGAACAGGATGGCGTCCTCCGGCCGCGCCCCGAACCGGCCGAGCGCCCTGGTGTAGATTCGCCGCTCGGGCTTGCGGGCTCCGAGCACCGCCGAGACCAGGTCGTTGCTGCCGAGGATGTCCGCCACGTCGGGCATCAGCACGGGCAGCGAGTCCTTGAACGGGATCGGGTTGTTCGACAGCAGCGACACCGTGCCGAGCGCCGCGGCGACGCGCAGTGCCGCCACCGACCCGTCGATCCGGGTCATGGCGGCCTTCCTGGCCTCCTGCCACTGCTCCAGGGTGAGGTGCGCCCCGGTCACCTCCGCGAACGCCGCGAGGTACTCCTCGCTCGTGGCGTACTCGCCGATCTCGGCGGCGCGCTCGTGGCCGCCCGCCCACCAGCTCGACGCGAGCCGGTACTGGCTCACGCCGCTCAGCTCGGCGAGGCGGGGGAGCCGTTTGTGGAAGTCGTAGTCGTACAGGGTCTTGTCGCAGTCGAAGAAGTAGACGTCCATCGCCACCAGTATCGTCCCGCGCGGGGCACTGTCGCAGGGAACCTTGCAGTGGCTCAACTATCATGGGTGCCGTCATGGCTCCCATCTACGACTGCTCCGTCGACTCCGAACTGCTCACCGGCATGCGCCTCGCCCGAGGCGCCATCGGCCGCGGCGAGCTCGTCGTGATCCCCACCGACACCGTCTACGGCGTGGCCGCCGACGCGTTCAGCCCGGCCGCGGTGCAGCGGCTGCTCGACGCGAAGGGGCGCGGCCGGCAGTCGCCGCCGCCGGTGCTCGTGCCCGGCATCCCTACGCTCGCGGCGCTGGCGGAGCACGTCCCCGCCGAGGTCGACGCGCTCGTCCAGGAGTTCTGGCCGGGCGGCCTGACCATCGTCCTGCCCGCCGCGCCCTCCCTGGTCTGGGATCTCGGCGAGACCAAGGGCACCGTCGCGCTGCGCATGCCGCAGGACCGGATCGCCCTGGAGATCCTCTCCGAGACCGGTCCGCTGGCCGTCTCGTCCGCCAACCTCACCGGCCGCCCGGCCGCCCGCACCGCCGCGGAGGCGGAGGCCATGCTCGGCGAGTCCGTGTCCGTCTACCTCGACGGGGGAGAGGCCGGGACCGCGTACGAGCGCGTCGAGGGCAAGGACTCCTCCTCCACCATCGTGGACGCGACCGCTCTCGCCGCCGGCGCGGGCAAGCTCCGCATCCTCCGGCACGGCGTCATCACGGCCGAGCAGCTCCGCGCGGTCGTGGGCGACGCGCTCGCCGACGACGACGGCGAGCAGGCCGCGGCCGACGACGCCGAGGCGGTCGCCGACACCGCCGCGGACACCTGAGCCCGTGACGCTCTTCCTCGCCCTCGCACTCATCTCGGCCGTCATCACGTTCGGGATGTCCCTGGTGGTCTACCGGGTGGCGATGCGCTTCAAGCTCTACCCGAAGATCCGTGAGCGTGACGTCCACACCCGGCCGACGCCCCGGCTCGGCGGCGTCGCGATGTTCCTCGGGATCCTCGTGGCGTTCGGCGTCTCGTGGCTGCTGTCCAGCCAGTTCGGCGTGCTCTCGCTGATCTTCTCGGACGCCGGCCCCATCATCGCGATCCTGGGCGCGGCCCTGCTCATCGTCGTGCTAGGCGTGGCCGACGACCTGTGGGACCTCGACTGGATGACCAAGCTCGCCGGTCAGTTCGTCGCGGCCGGGATCGTCGCCTGGCTGGGCGTGCAGATCTACTCGCTGCCGATCGGCGGCCTCACCATCGGCTCGCCGGTGATGAGCATCGTGATCACGCTGTTCGCGATCGTCCTGGTGATGAACGCGATCAACTTCATCGACGGCCTGGACGGGCTCGTCGCCGGTGTCGCGCTCATCGCCAACGGCACCTTCCTCGTCTACACGTACCTGCTGCAGCGCGACATCAGCCCGCAGAACTACTTCAGCCTCGCGGGCGTGATCGCGGCCATCCTGGTCGGCGCGTGCGCGGGCTTCCTGCCGCTCAACTGGCATCCGGCCAAGATGTTCATGGGCGACGCCGGAGCGCTGCTCATCGGCCTGCTGATGGCCACCTCCGCCATCTCGGTGACCGGCACGATCAACCCGGAGGCGCTGCAGACGCTCGGCAAGTCGTCGCTGGTGCCCGCGTTCATCCCGGTCACCATCCCGTTCGCGGTGCTCGTCATCCCGCTGCTCGACTTCGGGCTGGCCGTCGTGCGCCGCCTGCGCGCGGGCAAGTCGCCGTTCAGCGCCGACCGCAAGCACCTCCACCACCGGCTGCTCGACATGGGCCACTCCCACCTGCACGCCGTGTTGATCTTCTACGCGTGGACCGCCGTGCTGTCGATCGGCTGCCTGCTGTTCTTCTTCGACCCGTACTGGATGGCCATCGTGTTCGTCGCGATCGGCCTGGTGATCTGCACCGCGATCACCCTCGCGCCGCTCAGCCGCCGCAAACTCAACGAGGCCGTCGCCGAGCTCGCCCCCGCGGGGAGCAAGGAGGCCGAGGAGACGGCGAAGTACGACCAGCTCGACATCGCGAGCGAGAGCATCCCCGTCACGATCCCGCCGGGCGAGACCGACGACCCCACCACCAAGGAGACCCGATGACCGACCACCAGGACGGGGCGCCCGACGCCAAGCGCGCGGCGCAGCAGCCCACCTCGACGCCGGTGCTGAAGGACGTGCTCAAGTACGGGTTCATCCTCGCCGCGGGCATCGCCGTCGTCGGCATGGTGCTCGGCGGCATCTTCGCCGGCTGGGTCGGCGTCACCAGCGCGCTCATCGGCACGCTCATGGCGGCCGTGTTCCTCAGCATCACCGCGCTCAGCATCCTGATCGCCAACCGGTTCATCGGCTCCGACCTCTTCGTCGGGCTGTTCTTCGGCATCGTGCTGGGCGGCTGGATCGTCAAGTTCGTGCTGTTCATCGTGCTCGCGCTGCTGCTGCGCGACCAGCCCTGGATCAACCCCGTGGTGCTGTTCCTGAGCCTGATCGCGGGCGTGATCGGGTCCCTCGTCGTGGACATGATCGTGGTCTTCCGATCCCGCATCCCCTACGCCAGCGACGTCACGCTGCCGGGGGACAAACGCTGAACCTTATCCGATTCGTTACCGGTTGAAAACTCTTGTAGAGTTGTCAGTGATCCCCCACCCGCCGCGCCCACGCAGCATCGGAACGCACACGCCGGGTGTCCACCGTTCGTCGTCGCGAGAGCTTTCAGCTCGACGCCCCGAAACAGGAGATAGCGCTGTTAGCTAACGCTGTGAACCTGCTGGTCCAGGCCGCAAGCTCCGATGGAGGAAGCTTCCAGGGGCCCTCGATCGATGAGTTCTTCCCACCGACTCTGTTCACCATCGCAGGACTCGAGTTCAACCGCATCACCGTGGTTCGGCTCATTTCGACCCTCGCGCTGATCCTGATCTTCTGGCTCGGCACCCGCAAGATGAAGATCATCCCCGGGCGCTTCCAGTCCGTGGTCGAGATGGGCCTGGACTTCGTCCGCGTCAACATCGCGGAGGACCTGCTCGGCCGCAAGGACGGCCGCCGCTTCCTCCCGCTGCTGACCACCATCTTCTTCATGGTGCTGTTCTTCAACATCACGGGTATCATCCCGTTCCTGAACATCGCGGGAACCGCGGTCATCGGAACGCCGCTCGTGCTGGCCGTCGCCTCCTACATCGCGTTCATCTACGCCGGTGTCAAGAAGAGCCCGAAGAACTTCTTCCGCAACGCCCTGTTCCCGCCCGGCGTGCCGTGGTTCCTCTACATCCTGGTGACGCCGATCGAGTTCGTCTCGACCTTCATCCTGCGTCCCATCACGCTGACGCTCCGACTCCTGATGAACATGGTCGTCGGCCACCTGCTGCTCGTGCTGTTCTTCACTGGCACCGCGTTCTTCATCTTCACGCTCAGCGGTCTCTGGTCGCTGTTCGGCGTGGTGACCTTCGCCTTCGGCTTCGCATTCTCCCTGTTCGAGATCCTGGTGGCCGTCCTCCAGGCATACGTCTTCGCACTGCTCACGGCTGTCTACATCCAGCTCGCAGTCGCCGAGGAACACTAACAACGGTCCGCGCAACCGCGCGTCCCGCTATCACGGAAGGAAACACATAACGTGGACATCGCTGCTATCAACGGCAACATCGCCACCGTCGGATACGGCCTCGCCGCCATCGGCCCGGCCATCGGCGTGGGCATCGTCGTCGGCAAGACCATCGAGGGCGTCGCCCGTCAGCCTGAGCTGGCCGGCCGTCTCCAGGTCCTGATGTACATCGGTATCGCGTTCACCGAGGCGCTCGCGTTCATCGGTATCGCCGTCGGCTTCATCTTCCAGTAATCCTCTTTATCCCATCCCCATAAGGAGGAACTGATGCTCAACGGTGTGGTTTTCGCCGCCGCGGAGGAGCACAACCCGATCATTCCGGCCTGGCCTGACATCATCGGGTCGCTGATCTGCTTCATCATCATCCTGGTCTTCTTCTGGAGGCTCGTCCTGCCGCGCATGCGCAAGCTCCTCGACGAGCGCGCCGAAGCGATCGAAGGCAACATCGCCAAGGCGGACGAGGCTCAGCACAAGGCCGAGGCGCTGCTGGAGGAGTACACCGCCCAGCTCGCCGACGCGCGCGCAGAGGCGGCCAAGATCCGCGAGACGGCCCGCACCGACGGTCAGCAGATCGTCGCGGAGGCCAAGGAGAACGCGACGGCCGAGGCCGCCCGCGTGACCGCGAACGCCCAGGCCCAGATCGAGGCCGAGCGCCAGGGTGCGCTCGTCTCGCTCCGCGGCGAGGTGGGCTCGCTCGCGATCGACCTCGCCTCCGGCGTCGTCGGCGAGGTGCTCACGGACGACAAGAAGGCCCAGGCGATCGTCGATCGCTTCCTGGCCGACCTGGAGTCCAGCGACGCCCAGAAGGCAGGGTCGGGCAACTGATGGGAAGCGCCTCCAGAGAAGCACTGGCCCGATCCGTCCAGGCGCTCGCCGGGATCGGGTCCAAGGCCGATCTGGCGACGGCTGAAGACCTGTTCGCCGCAGGACGAGTCGTCGCCGACTCCGCCCAGCTCCGTGCGGTCCTCAGCGACCCCTCGGCATCCGCCGAGGGCAAGACCGTGCTGGTCCAGCGCGTCTTCGCGTCGCTCTCGGCGCCCGCGGTCGAGCTGCTGACCGTCGTCGCCGGCGAGCGCTGGTCCGGCCCGGACGACGTCCTGGCCGCGATCGAGGAGCTCGGCATCCGCTCGATCGCCGCCTCCGCGCCGCGCAACGTCGACATCCCGGGCGAGCTCTTCGCGTTCGGAGGCGCCGTGACCTCCGACGCCGGGCTCGAGCTCGCGCTCCGCAGCAAGCTCGCAGCGCCCGAGGCCAAGGCCGCTCTCGCCGAGCGCCTGCTCGCGGGCAAGGCGTCGAAGCAGACCGTCGCGATCGCGCGCCAGCTGGTACTGCAGCCGCGCGGCCGCAGCGTCCGCGAGTCGCTCCGCGAGGCCGCCCGCATCGTGGCGGCCCAGTACGGCCAGGCGATCGCCACGGTCGTCACGGCCACGCCGCTCCCGGCCGCGCAGGCCGAGCGGCTCCGCGCGAGCCTCGCCGCCAAGTACGGCGACCTCAAGCTCAACGAGGTCGTCGACCCGGCGATCCTCGGCGGCCTGCGCGTGCAGATCGGCGACGACGTCATCGACGGAAGCGTCGCGTCGCGCCTCACCGAACTCCGACTTCAGCTCGCGGGCTGACCGCCCGAGATAGAACCCAGATAGGGAACAACGATGGCAGACATTCAGATCAGCCCCGATGAGATCCGGGACGCGCTCAAGGACTTCGTCTCGAAGTACGAGCCGGCCGGCGCCACCACCACCGAGGTCGGGCACGTGCTCGACGCCTCCGACGGCATCGCGCACGTCGAGGGCCTCCCCGGCGTGATGGCGAACGAGCTCATCCGCTTCGCGGACGGCACCCTGGGCCTGGCGCAGAACCTCGACGAGAACGAGGTCGGCGTCGTGGTCCTCGGCGAGTTCGACGACATCGTCGAGGGCATGGAGGTGACCCGCACCGGCGAGGTCCTCTCCGTCCCGGTCGGCGACGGCTACCTCGGCCGCGTGGTCGACCCGCTCGGCAACCCGATCGACGGCCTCGGCGAGATCGCCACGGAAGGCCGCCGCGAGCTGGAGCTCCAGGCCCCCGGCGTCATGCAGCGCAAGTCGGTGCACGAGCCGCTCCAGACCGGCATCAAGGCGATCGACGCCATGATCCCCGTCGGTCGCGGCCAACGCCAGCTCATCATCGGCGACCGCCAGACCGGCAAGACGGCCATCGCGATCGACACGATCATCAACCAGAAGGCCAACTGGGAGTCCGGCGACGTCAACAAGCAGGTCCGCTGCATCTACGTCGCGATCGGCCAGAAGGGCTCGACCATCGCCTCGGTGAAGGGCGCGCTCGAGGACGCCGGAGCGATGGAGTACACCACCATCGTCGCGGCCCCGGCCTCCGATCCCGCGGGCTTCAAGTACCTCGCCCCCTACACCGGCTCGGCCATCGGCCAGCACTGGATGTACGGCGGCAAGCACGTCCTGATCATCTTCGACGACCTGTCGAAGCAGGCCGAGGCCTACCGCGCCGTCTCGCTCCTCCTCCGCCGTCCGCCGGGACGCGAGGCCTACCCGGGC
Organism: Microbacterium sp. X-17; assembly: GCF_039615055.1. Classification (NCBI taxonomy): domain Bacteria; kingdom Bacillati; phylum Actinomycetota; class Actinomycetes; order Micrococcales; family Microbacteriaceae; genus Microbacterium; species Microbacterium sp. X-17. The sequence continues at coordinate 120,132 of NZ_JBDHNI010000003.1, read as the reverse complement.
GACGTCTTCTACCTGCACTCCCGACTGCTGGAGCGTTGCGCCAAGCTCTCCGACGAGCTGGGCGCCGGCTCGATGACCGGTCTGCCGATCATCGAGACGAAGGCCAACGACGTCTCGGCGTACATCCCGACCAACGTGATCTCGATCACCGACGGCCAGATCTTCCTGCAGTCCGACCTGTTCAACGCCAACCAGCGTCCCGCGGTCGACGTGGGCATCTCGGTCTCCCGAGTCGGCGGCGACGCGCAGGTCAAGTCGATCAAGAAGGTCTCCGGCACGCTGAAGCTCGAACTGGCCCAGTACCGCTCGCTGGAGGCGTTCGCGATGTTCGCGTCCGACCTCGACGCGGCCAGCCGCCGTCAGCTCGCCCGTGGCGCCCGCCTCACCGAGCTGCTCAAGCAGCCGCAGTACTCGCCGTTCCCGGTGGAGGAGCAGGTCGTCTCGATCTGGGCCGGCACCAACGGCAAGCTCGACGAGGTCGCGGTGGAGGACATCCTCCGCTTCGAGGCCGAACTGCTCGACCACCTGCGCCGCAACACCGACATCCTCACCACCCTGCGCGAGACGAACGTCCTCGACGACGACACCGTGTCGAAGCTCGGCGAGGAGGTCGACAAGTTCAAGCTCGAGTTCCAGACCGGCGAGGGCAAGCCGCTCGCCTCGGTCGGACGCGAGGAGTTCGAGGCCAGCGCCGAAGAGGACGTCAACCAGGAGCGCATCGTCAAGGCGAAGCGCTGAGCACGGATAGGTACTGAGGAAGACACATGGGAGCACAGCTTCGGGTCTACCGGCAGAAGATCAAGTCTGCCCAGACGACCAAGAAGATCACCCGTGCGATGGAGCTGATCTCCGCCTCACGCATCCAGAAGGCGCAGGCCAGGGTCGCCGCGTCCACGCCGTACGCCCGCGCGATCACGCGCGCGGTGTCGGCGGTGGCGACCTACTCGAACGTCGAGCACGTCCTCACCACGGAGCCGGAGAAGATCGAGCGCGCCGCGATCGTCATCTTCTCGTCGGACCGCGGTCTTGCCGGCGCGTTCAACTCGAACGTGCTCAAGGAGTCGGAGAAGCTCGCCGAGCTGCTCCGGAGCCAGGGCAAGGAGGTCGTCTACTTCCTGATCGGGCGCAAGGCGCAGGGCTACTTCAGCTTCCGCCGCCGCGGGTTCGAGCGGGTGTGGACCGGCAACACGGACAGCCCCGAGTTCGAGCAGGCCAAGGAGGTCGCCGACGCGGTCCTCGAGTCCTTCCTGCGTGACGCGTCCGACGGCGGTGTGGACGAGATCCACATCATCTACAACCGCTTCGTCAGCATGCTGACCCAGGAGCCCCAGATCGTCCGCCTGCTTCCGCTGGAGGTCGTCGAGGGCATGGAGGAGCCGGACCGCACGCAGGTCCTGCCGCTCTACGAGTTCGAGCCCGACGTCAACACCGTGCTCGACTCGCTCCTGCCGGTCTACATCGAGAGCCGCATCTTCAACGCGATGCTGCAATCCGCCGCCTCCAAGCACGCGGCCACGCAGAAGGCCATGAAGGCCGCGAGCGACAACGCCGACAAGCTCATCACCGACTACACGCGACTGGCCAACAACGCCCGCCAGGCGGAGATCACCCAGCAGATCTCCGAGATCGTGGGCGGCGCGGACGCGCTGAGCTCGGCAAAATAATCGTCCAAACGAGAGAGAACGAATCATGACTACCGCTACCGCCGAAGCCCAGGCTTCGACCGCGCAGCCGGCCGGCGTGGGACGCATCGCCCGCGTCACCGGTCCGGTCGTCGACATCGAGTTCCCGCACGACTCGATCCCGGGCATCTACAACGCCCTGAAGACCACCATCACGATCGGCGAGCAGTCGACCGAGATCACGCTCGAGGTCGCGCAGCACCTCGGCGACGACCTCGTGCGCGCCATCGCCCTCAAGCCGACCGACGGCCTGGTCCGCGGCGGCGAGGTGCGCGACACCGGCGCCCCCATCTCGGTGCCCGTCGGCGACGTGACCAAGGGCAAGGTCTTCAACGTGACCGGCGACGTGCTCAACGCCGAGCCGGGCGAGACCATCGAGATCACCGAGCGCTGGCCGATCCACCGCCAGCCGCCGTCGTTCGACCAGCTGGAGTCCAAGACCCAGCTCTTCGAGACCGGCATCAAGGTCATCGACCTCCTCACCCCGTACGTCCAGGGCGGCAAGATCGGCCTGTTCGGCGGCGCGGGCGTCGGCAAGACCGTCCTCATCCAGGAGATGATCCAGCGCGTCGCGCAGGACCACGGCGGTGTGTCGGTGTTCGCCGGTGTCGGCGAGCGCACCCGTGAGGGCAACGACCTCATCCACGAGATGGAGGAGGCGGGCGTCTTCGACAAGACCGCGCTCGTCTTCGGCCAGATGGACGAGCCGCCGGGAACGCGTCTGCGCGTCGCCCTGTCCGCGCTGACGATGGCGGAGTACTTCCGCGACGTGCAGAAGCAGGACGTGCTGCTCTTCATCGACAACATCTTCCGCTTCACGCAGGCCGGCTCGGAGGTCTCCACGCTGCTCGGCCGCATGCCGTCCGCGGTGGGCTACCAGCCGAACCTCGCCGACGAGATGGGCCTCCTCCAGGAGCGCATCACCTCCACCCGCGGCCACTCGATCACCTCACTGCAGGCGATCTACGTGCCGGCCGACGACTACACCGACCCGGCGCCGGCGACCACGTTCGCCCACCTCGACGCCACGACCGAGCTCTCCCGTGAGATCGCGTCGAAGGGCCTGTACCCGGCCGTCGACCCGCTGACCTCGACCTCGCGCATCCTCGACCCCCGCTACCTGGGCGCCGACCACTACCGCGTGGCCACCACGGTCAAGCAGATCCTCCAGAAGAACAAGGAGCTGCAGGAGATCATCGCGATCCTCGGTGTCGACGAGCTGTCCGAAGAGGACAAGATCACCGTGTCGCGGGCCCGTCGCATCCAGCAGTTCCTCTCGCAGAACACCTACATGGCGAAGAAGTTCACCGGTGTCGAGGGCTCGACCGTCCCGCTGAAGGACACCATCGAGTCGTTCGACGCCATCGCCAAGGGCGAGTTCGACCACGTCGCCGAGCAGGCGTTCTTCAACGTCGGTGCGATCACCGACGTCGAGGAGAAGTGGGCGCAGATCCAGAAGGAGAACGGCTGAGCATGGCTGTCCTCAACGTGAGCGTCGTCGCCGCCGACCACGAGGTGTGGTCGGGCGAGGCGAGCATGGTCGTCGCGCGGACCGTGGAAGGGCAGATCGGTATCCTGCCCGGCCACGAGCCGCTGCTCGCCATCCTCGCCCAGGGCGAGGTGCGCGTCACCCTGAACGGCGGGGAGTCGATCCGGGCGCAGGCCGACGACGGCTTCCTCTCCGTGGAGAACAACACGGTCACGATCGTGGCCCGTCAGGCCGAGCTGGTCTGACGATGTCCGACCCGAAAGCCCCGCTCGAACGGCAGTTCGGCGACGTCCGCGTCCCCGTGCTGATCGTGACGGCGGGGCTTCCCGGTTCCGGCAAGTCCACCATCGCGGAGATCATCGCGGGCCGGCTCGGCGCGACGGCGATCTCGGTGGACCCGATCGAGGGCGCGATCCTCGAGGCCGGCATCGACTCCGATCAGCCGACCGGCCTCGCCGCGTACCTGGTGGCCGAGCGGATGGCCGAGCAGGTGCTCATCAGCGGGCACTCGGTCGTCGTGGACGCCGTCAACGCGGTCGAGCCCGCGCGGCTGCAGTGGCGCGACCTGGCCCAGCGCTGCGGAGTGAAGCTGCGCGTGATCGAGACGGTGTGCACGGACGACGAGCTGCACGAGCAACGGCTCGCGAAGCGCACCGGCCTCATCGCCGCGTACGCGGTCGAGCAGAGCATCGACGAGTACAGCGAGTGGAAGGGCGCCGCGGCGTCGCTCCCTCGGGTGACCCTCGACACCTCCCGCCCGCTCGGCGAGAACGTCGACGCGGCACTCGCCTTCCTGGAGGGCTGAGTGCTCGTCCTGCTGCCCCCGTCCGAGACCAAGCGCGACGGGGGAGAGGGGGAGCCGCTCGCCCTGAAGTCGCTCGGCTTCCCTCGCCTGAACGCGACGCGCAGGGGCGTCGTCGCCGACACGGTCGCGCTGTCGCGCACCCCGGAGGCCGCGGCGAAGGCGCTCAAGCTCGGCCCGAAGCAGGCGCACGAGGTCCAGCGGAACCGCGGCCTGCGCCGGGCGGCGACCATGCCCGCGCTGCTGCGCTACACCGGCGTGCTGTACGACGCGCTCGACGCGCCCTCGCTGATGGAGGAGGACTGGCGGTTCGCCGCGCGCTCCGTCGCGGTGCAGTCGGCGCTGCTGGGGCTGGTGCGCGCGGACGACCCGATCCCGGCCTACCGGCTGTCGTTCGACTCGCGGCTGTCGCCGGCGCTCAAGAAGCGCTGGGCCGCGGCGTGCGCCGCGGAGCTCGCGGTCGTCGACGGGGTCATCCTCGACCTCCGTTCGGAGGGCTACGCCGCGCTCGGCCCGCTGCCCGAGCGCGAGGGGGTGCACTACCTCCGCGTGCTCGCGCGGGACGAGAGCGGGACCGTGCGCGCGCTCAACCACTTCAACAAGCAGGCCAAGGGCCTGTTCGCGCGCGCCCTCATCGAGCGCGGCGAGGACTTCGCCTCCACCGACGCCCTGCTCGCCTGGGCCGCCGGCGAGGGCTACGAGCTCACGCGGTCGGCTGACCGGGCGGGCGAGCTCGACCTCGTCGTCCCGGAGGTCGTCGGCGTGCCGGGGAAGCTCAGCGCGGTGCTGCGTTCAGCAGGCTGAGCATCTGCTTCGGAGTGCATGGGACTGTGGTGCTCGGGGTGTAAGTGAGATAAGCTCATCTCACGAGAGAGGGGACAATCCCGCAGTCCCGGCGCCGTGAACGCCGGAAGACCCACATACCAGTCGGGCCGACGCGCAGATCGCGGACACATCATTCGGATGTGCCGAGTCCGGAACCGGTGTGGCGGCAGCACAGTGATTCCGCCTGCGGTCGGGCACGAGCGGACGCGCCGTCACCAGCGAGAACGGTTCCGAGATCGACTTCGCCGGCCCGACTCTCTCATGCCCGCTGCTCCCGTTCGCCTCAGGCTGCGCGGAAGCAGCCCTCGAAGTGGTCGTCCACCATCCCGGTCGCCTGCATGAGCGCGTACATCGTGGTCGGCCCGACGAAGCGGAAGCCTCGGCGCCGCAGCTCCTTGCTCATCGCCGTCGACTCCGCGGTGACCGCCGGGACCTCCTGCCATTCGCGCGGTCGCGGCCGGGAGCCGGTCGGCGCGAAGTCCCACATCAGCTCCTCCAGCGGCACGTCGAGCGCGAGCGTCGCGCGTGCGTTCGAGATGGTCGCCTCGATCTTGCCGCGGTGCCGGATGATGCGCTCGTCGCCGAGCATACGCAGCACGTCGGTCTCGGTCATCGCCGCCACGCGCTCCGGCACGAAGCCGTGGAAGACCTCGCGGAACGCCGGCCGGCGGCGGAGGATCGTGATCCACGACAGCCCGGCCTGGAAGCCCTCCAGGCAGAGCTTCTCGTAGAGCGCGCGGGGATCGTGCTGCGGCGTGCCCCACTCCTCGTCGTGGTACCGCCGGTATTCGGGGTCGTTCGCCGACCACGAGCACCGGGCGCGGCCGTCGTCGCCGGTCACGAGGGCCGCGCGCGCGACCGTCTCGGCGGGGAGGGTGGACGTCGTCTCGGTCTGATCCGTCGTGCTCATGCCGCGAGGGTGATCCCCTCGTGCTCCAGCAGCCAGAGCTTGGTGGGGATGCCCTCGCCTCCGCTGTACCCGGTGATCTTGCCGGAGGAGGAGAGGACGCGGTGGCAGCCGATGATGATCGGCACCGGGTTCGCCCCGACGGCGCCGCCGATGGCGCGCCCGTAGCCGGGGTGGCCGAGCGACAGCCCGAGCTCGCCGTACGTGGTGAGCGTGCCGTACTCCAGCGCGGTGAGTCGCTCCCAGACGGCGGTGCGGAACGCGGTGCCGTTCAGGCGGACGGGGACGTCGAACTCCCGCCGTGTGCCCGCGAAGTACTCGTCCAGCTGGGCGGCCGCGCGTTCGAGCACGGCGTCGCGGTTCTCGGGGAGGTCGTCGTGGGGGAGCACGTCGTCGCGTGCGATCGAGAGGGACGTGACGGCGTCGCCGTCGCCGGTCAGCTCGATGCGGCCGATGGGGCTCGGCATCCGGAGGAGGGTGATCGTGGAACTGCTCATGGAACGACTCTACGGCCGGCCACCGACAGCCACTCGCGGAAATCGGACATCGGGGATAAGTCGCATTCCGGCCTTCCTGTGGAGGACGAATCGGTCCGATCCGCCTCCGAACGCTGCCTAGACTCGACAGCATGGCGAACATCGAATACCGCACCCTCGGCACCTCCGGCCTGGTCGTCTCGACCATCGGCCTCGGCTGCAACAACTTCGGCCGCGCGGGCACGGCGACCGAGACGCAGGAGGGCACGGACGCCGTCATCGGCGCCGCCATCGACGCGGGCGTGACGTTCTTCGACACCGCCGACATCTACGGCAAGGAGCGCGGGCTCTCGGAGACCCTCATGGGCTCGTCCCTGCAGGGCAGGCGCGACCGGATCGTCCTGGCCACCAAGTTCGGCATGGACATGGCGGGCGCGAACGGCCCCGACTGGGGCGTGCGCGGCTCCCGCCGCTACATCCGGCTCGCCGTGGAGTCGTCGTTGCGCCGGCTGCGCACCGACTGGATCGACCTCTACCAGCTGCACCAGCCCGACCCGGTGACGCCGATCGAGGAGACCCTGGAGACGCTGGACGACCTGATCGCCGAGGGCAAGATCCGCTACATCGGCCACTCGAACCTCACCGGCTGGCAGATCGCGGACGCCGAGTTCACCGCCCGGCTCGCCGGGCACCCGAAGTTCATCTCCGCGCAGAACGAGTACAGCCTGCTGGTCCGCGGCGCCGAGCGGGAGGTGCTGCCGGCGGTCAACGCCTACGGTCTCGGCTTCCTGCCGTTCTTCCCGCTCTACAACGGGCTCTTCACGGGCAAGTTCAGCCGCTCCGGCGGCCCGGCGGACAGCCGCATCATGATGCTCCGCAAGCACCTGCTCGACAACGCGCCGTGGGACGCGATCGAGCGGTACCAGGCGTTCTGCGACGAGCGGGGCGTCACGATGCTGCAGGCGACGTTCGCGTGGCTGCTGGCCCAGCCGGGACTCACCAGCGTGATCGCGGGGGCGACCCGCCCGGAGCAGATCGCGGCGAACGCCGAGGCGGCGACTGCGTGGACGCCGTCGGCGGACGACCTTGCGACGATCTCTGGGTTCTTCCCGCTCGACCGCTGAGGAGGTGAGTCGTTCGCTCAGGGCGAACAGCCTCGTCATTGTGAGTGAGCACTCACTCCGCTTACGATTCCTCCGTGGAAACCGAGTTGGAGACGACGCGCAACCGCGCCCAGCCGCTGCCGCCGGAGGACCGCAAGGCGATGATCATCGACGCGGTCATCCCGCTGCTGATCGAGCACGGCCGCGGCGTGACCTCCCGCCAGATCGCCGACGCCGCCGGGATCGCCGAGGGGACGATCTTCCGCGCGTTCGGCGACAAGGAGACGCTCGTCCAGGCGGCCGTCGAGAAGTACCTCGATCCGGAGCCGCTGCGCGAGGCGCTGCGCTCCATCGACCCCGGCCTCCCGCTGGAGCACAAGGTCCGCGCGATCGTCTACCTGCTGCGCGAGCGCTTCCAGAACGTCATGCGCATCATGGCGGTGGTGGGTCATCAGCGCCCGCCGATCCCGCACGAGCGCACCGAGTTCGCGGCCATCATCGCCCGGATCCTCGCGCCGGAGGCCGAGGAGCTGAACTGGCCCCCAGACCGGGTCGCCCACATCCTGCGCCTGATCAGCTTCTCGTCCGCGTTCCCCGCCCTGAACGACGGCATCGAGTTCAGCGTCGACGACCTCGCCCGGATCGCCCTCGTCGGCGTCGCGGGCCGGCCGTTCGCCATCTATACACCCGTCACGAGCGCCGCGGACGCGGCAGACCTGGGAGAGCCCGGATGCTCCTGAAACTCCTCGGCCGGTACCTCCGGCCGCACTGGCCGCTGCTCATCGGGGTGGTGGTCTTCCAGCTCGCGCAGTCGCTGCTGTCGCTGTGGCTGCCGACGCTGAACGCCGACATCGTGGACAACGGCATCGCCAAGGGCGACACCGGCTACATCCTGTCGACCGGCGCCGAGATGCTCGGCGTGACCATCGTCCAGATCGCCTGCTCGATCACCGCGGTGTACTTCGGCGCGAAGGTGGCCATGCTGGTCGGCCGCGACCTCCGCGGCGCGATCTTCCACCGCGTGGGCGAGTTCTCGGAGCGCGAGGTGACGCACTTCGGCGCCCCGTCGCTCATCACGAGGAACACCAACGACGTCCAGCAGGTGCAGATGCTCGTGCTGATGACCTGCACCCTCCTGGTGTCGGCGCCGATCCTCGCGATCGGCGGCATCATCCTCGCGATGCGGCAGGACCTCCAGCTCTCGTGGCTGATCGCGGTGAGCGTGCCGGTGCTGCTGATCGCCGTGAGCATGATCATCGTCCGGATGGTCCCGCTGTTCCGCAAGATGCAGGAGCGGATCGACCGGGTCAACCGGGTGCTGCGCGAGCAGCTCACCGGCATCCGCGTGGTGCGCGCGTTCGTGCGGGAGGACGTCGAGACGGCGCGGTTCACGGTCGCCAACGACCAGGTCACCGACACCGCGATCCGGGCCGGGCGGCTGTTCGCGCTGATGTTCCCGATCGTGATGCTGGTGCTGAACGTGTCGAGCGTCGCCGTGATCTGGTTCGGCGCCTACCGCGTCGCGGACGGGTCGATGCAGATCGGCACGCTGACCGCGTTCCTGCAGTACCTCGCGCAGATCCTGATGGGCGTGATGATGTCCACGATGATGGCGGTGCTGGTGCCGCGCGCCGCGGTCTGCGCCGACCGCATCGGCGAGGTGCTGAACATGGAGCCGTCGGTGGGCGCCGTGGAGAACCCGATCACCGATGTCTCCGCGCACGGCACAGTCGAGTTCGTCGGCGTCGGCTTCTCCTACCCGGGGGCCGAGCAGCCGGTCCTCAGCGACGTGACGTTCTTCGCGGAGGCCGGCAAGACCACCGCCGTGATCGGCAGTACCGGCGCAGGCAAGACGACGCTGGTCAACCTCATCCCGCGGCTGTTCGACGCGACGAGCGGCATCGTCCTGGTCGACGGCGTGGATGTCGCGGAGCTCGACCCCGAGCTGCTCTGGTCGCGCATCGGGCTCGTGCCGCAGAAGCCGTACCTGTTCTCGGGCACGGTCGCCAGCAACCTCCGCTACGGCAACCCGGACTCCACGGACGAGGAGCTCTGGCGCGCGCTGGAGATCGCCCAGGCGAAGGGCTTCGTGGAGGAGATGCCCGAGAAGCTGGACGGGCCGATCGCCCAGGGCGGCACGAACGTGTCCGGCGGCCAGCGGCAGCGGCTGGCCATCGCTCGCGCGCTCGTGCGCCGGCCGGAGATCTACATCTTCGACGACTCGTTCTCCGCGCTCGACACCGCGACGGACGCGCGCCTGCGCAGCGCGCTCGCCCGGCACGAGGCGGAGGCCACGATGATCGTCGTGGCCCAGCGGGTGTCGACCATCGTCGACGCCGACCAGATCGTCGTCCTGGAGGACGGCCACGTGGTCGGCCGCGGCACCCACGCCGAGCTCGTGGAGACCAATCCGACCTACGCCGAGATCGTCTCGTCGCAGCTCACCGCGGAGGAGGCGGCATGACCCGCGAAGACAGCGCCCGTCGTCCCGCTGCGGCGCCGGCCGGTGCTCCCACCGCGACGCAGACGCCCGTGCGGACCCCGGTCCGCCGCGGCCCCGGAGGCGGCCCGTTCGGCGGCATGACGATGCCGGGCGACAAGTCGCTGAACTTCGGCCCGTCCGCCAAGCGGCTCGCCGCGCGGCTGCGACCCGAGTGGATCGGCATCGTCTTCGTCACCCTCCTCGCCGTCGTCAGCGTGGTGTTCGCGGTGCTCGGGCCGAAGCTGCTCGGCAACGCGATCAACCTCGTGTTCGCGGGCGCGATCTCCGCGCACCTCCCGGCGGGCATCACCCAGCAGCAGGCCATCGCTGGGCTGCGGGCGAGCGGTCAGGGCCAGCTCGCCGACCTCATCTCCGGGATGACGCTGACGCCTGGAGCGGGCATCGACTTCACCGCCGTCGGCCACATCCTGATGTGGGTGCTCGCGCTGTACATCGCGTCCTCGCTGTTCGCCTACCTCCAGGGCTACGTGCTCAACGGGATCACCCAGCGGACCGTCTACCGGCTGCGCCAGGACGTGGAGGCCAAGATCCACCGCCTCCCGCTCACCTACTTCGACCGGATGCAGCGCGGCGAGCTGCTCAGCCGGGTCACCAACGACATCGACAACATCTCGCAGACCCTCCAGCAGACGATGAGCCAGCTGCTCACCTCGCTGCTGACGGTGATCGGCGTGACGGTGATGATGTTCGTGGTGTCGCCGCTGCTCGCCCTGATCGCGCTCATCACCATCCCGCTGACCCTCGTCGTGACGATGCTGATCGCCAAGCGCTCGCAGAAGCTGTTCGTCGCCCAGTGGCGCAACACCGGCGAGCTGAACGGCCAGATCGAGGAGGCCTTCACCGGGCACTCGCTCGTGAAGGTCTTCGGCCGGCACCGCGAGGTGGAGGAGCGGTTCCGCTCCAAGAACCAGGAGATGTACCAGGCGAGCTTCGGCGCGCAGTTCATCTCCGGCCTGATCATGCCGTCGATGATGTTCGTCGGGAACCTGATGTACGTCGCGATCGCGGTGGTCGGCGGCCTCCAGGTCGCCAACGGCGCGATGCAGCTCGGCGACGTGACGGCGTTCATCCAGTACTCGCGCCAGTTCACGCAGCCGCTCACGCAGCTCGGCTCGATGGCCAACCTGCTGCAGTCGGGCGTCGCCAGCGCCGAGCGTGTGTTCGAACTGCTGGACGCCGACGAGCAGAGCGCGGACCCGGCCGAGCCCGTCGACCCGCAGGGCACCCGCGGCCGGCTGGCCTTCGAGGACGTGTCGTTCCGGTACGTTCCGGACCAGCCGCTCATCGAGGACCTCTCGCTGGTGGCCGAGCCGGGCCAGACCGTCGCGATCGTCGGCCCGACCGGCGCGGGCAAGACCACGCTGGTCAACCTGATGATGCGCTTCTACGACCTGGACTCCGGCCGGATCACGCTCGACGGCGTGGACATCGCGACGATGACCAGGCACGGCCTCCGCGAGCGGATGGGCATGGTGCTGCAGGACACCTGGCTGTTCAAGGGCACGATCCGCGAGAACATCGCCTACGGCCGGCCGGGCGCGACCGAGGAGGAGATCCTCGACGCGGCGCGCGCGACGTACGTCGACCGCTTCGTGCACTCGCTGCCGGACGGCTACGACACGGTGCTGGACGACGAGGGCTCGAACGTGTCCGCGGGCGAGAAGCAGCTGCTGACGATCGCGCGGGCGTTCCTCGCCAGGCCGAGCGTGCTCATCCTGGACGAGGCGACCTCCTCGGTCGACACCCGCACCGAGCTGCTGGTGCAGAAGGCGATGAGCGCGCTGCGCGCCGACCGTACGTCGTTCGTGATCGCCCACCGGCTGTCCACGATCCGCGACGCCGGGCTCATCCTGGTGATGGAGGCCGGACGCATCGTGGAGCAGGGCACCCACGCCGAGCTGCTCGCCAAGGGCGGCGCGTACTACACGCTGTACAACGCCCAGTTCGCGGCGCCGGCGGAGGAGGAAGCCTAGCGATTCGTGGGGGGGGGGGGGGGGCGCGCCCCGCGCGGCGCCCGAGGGGCCGCCGAGGGGGGGCACCCGTGCGTGGGCGGGCCCTCGGCCGCCCCGCCCCCCCCCCCCCCCCCCCCCCCCCACGAATCGGGGGCGATCAGAGGCGGGCGCGGACGGCCCTGACGCACCAGAACAGGCCGTAGGCGATCAGGCCGAGCGCGATCAGGATCAGCGCGATGACGCCGAAGGGAACGCTCGCCAGGGTCTTGAGGCTCCCGTCGAGCCCCGTGGCCTTCGACGGGTCGTACGTGATCGCGCCGAGGATCACCAAGCCGCCGACCAGCAGCAGCGCCACCCCTTTGGCGATGTAGCCGACCCTGCCCAGGGCGCTGATCGCCCCCGCCCAGCGATCCGGCGGGAGCTTCAGGTCGCGCTCGAACTTGCTCGTCACGCCGTTGCGGATGAACTCCACGCCGACCGCGACGATGATCAGCCCGATCAGGCCCAGCACGAAGACGCCGCCCGGGAGCCCCAGGAGATGGGCGCTCGACGACTTCTCCGTCGAGGTCGAGTTGCGGCTGCCTCCGCCGGCGACCGAGATGGTGATGACCGCGAGCGCGCCGTAGACGACGGCCTTGACGACCTCCAGGATCTTCGTCCATGCCCCGTGCGCCGTCACCGCCACCAGGAGCTGCCACAGGGCGAGCACGATCAGCCCGATCACGATCAGCCACAGGACGAAGACGCCGCCCGGAGCGGACGCGACCGCTTGGAGGGCGCCGGACTGGTCGGCCTTCCCGCCGGACCCCGCTGCCACGGCGAGGGCGATGACGCCGATGAGGATGTGCAGGAGGCCGATCGAGGCCAGTCCCACGCGGGTGAGGACCCGCACGGTGGTGCTGCGCTCCAGCCGGGCGGCTGTTCGGGATGGCGAGCTCATGCCCTGCACGGTACGCGGGGTCCCAGGCCGGCGGAATCTCCGGTACCGTAGATAGCTGAGTCCGCCGCGCCATCGCGCGGCGGCGAGGATCTGAATAGCTGAATAGAGGAGGCCGGCATGGACATCGACCTCAGCGTCTTGCGTCTCATGGAGCGTGAGAAGGAGATCCCGTTCGATGAGCTGGTGCAGATCATCGAGCAGGCGATCCTGACCGCGTATCTCAAGCACACCAACCAGGCCGACCACCGCCACGGGCACAGCGACCAGCCGCCCGCCGCGCGCGTCCACCTGGACCGCAAGACGGGGCATGTCACCGTCTACGTCCCGGAGCGCGACGAGGAGGGCAATGTCATCGGCGAGGCCGAGGACAGCCCCAGCGACTTCGGCCGCATCGCGGCGTTCGCCGCAAAGCAGGTGATCAATCAGCGGCTGCGCGACATCGCGGACGACGCGGTGCTCGGCGAGTTCCGCGGCCGGGAGGGCGACATCGTCGCCGGCATCATCCAGCAGGGGCCGAACCCGCGCATGGTGCACATCGACCTCGGCAGCGTGGAGGCCATCCTCCCGCCCGAGGAGCAGGTGCCGGGCGAGGAGTACACGCACGGCTCGCGCATCCGCGTCTACGTCACGAGCGTGGCGAAGGGCCCCAAGGGCCCGTCGATCACGGTCTCGCGCACGCACCCCGCGCTCGTCCGCAAGCTGTTCGCGCTGGAGGTCCCGGAGATCGCCAGCGGCATCGTGGAGATCGTCTCGCTCGCCCGGGAGGCCGGCCACCGCACCAAGATCGCGGTGCGCGCGACCGAGCCCGGCGTGAACGCCAAGGGCGCCTGCATCGGCGAGCTCGGCCAGCGCGTGCGCGCGGTCACGGCCGAGCTGAACAACGAGAAGATCGACATCGTCGACTACTCGCCCGACCTCGCGACGTTCGTGTCGAGCGCCCTCTCGCCGGCCAAGGTGACCAGCGCGTTCGTGATCGACGAGTCGCTCAAGGCCGTGCGCGCGCTCGTGCCCGACTACCAGCTCTCGCTCGCGATCGGCAAGGAGGGTCAGAACGCGCGCCTGGCGGCGAAGCTCACCGGCGCGAAGATCGACATCCAGCCCGACTCGATCCTGGACGAGAAGTAGAAGCCCGCCGAGGGAATGCGAAGCTGCGACGGAGCGTTGTCCGAAGAGGCGGCGCTCCGTCCTGATTCGGCGCAGAGATGCGTGAGGGGTAAGATGGAAGCCGTCAGAACGTGCGTCGGATGCCGTTCTCGCGCTCCCCGATCCTCTCTTCTGAGGGTCGTACTCCGGAATTCGGAACTCGTGGCGGACCCGTCCGCCACTCTCCCCGGACGGGGCGCGTGGCTGCATCCGGTCGACGAGTGTCTCGATCTCGCACTCCAGCGCAGGGCCTTCGGGCGGGCGCTGAAGGTGCAGGAGGCACTCGACCCGACGGCTGTCCGGGCCGCACTGCGACCCCGGACGGCACCGAGAGAACAGGCTGAAGAAGCAGTGACTTCACATGAGTGACAACAAATGAGCGGCTCGAAATGAGTGCCGTCCACTACTAACGCCTGCCCTGTCCGGGGTGGGCCCCAGACAGGAGAATTGTGGCTGCAAAACCACGCGTACACGAGGTCGCGAGCGAGCTCGGCGTCGACAGCAAAGTCGCGCTCGCGAAACTCAAGGAGATGGGCGAGTTCGTCAAGGGACCGTCCTCCAGCATCGAGCCCCCGGTAGCCCGCAAGCTGCGCGCCGCCCTGGAGGCTGAAGGCTTCACCGCCGACAAGGCGTCGGCTCCCAAGGCCGAGGCGCCCCGCCCGGCCGCGCCGCGCCCGCCGGCGTCCAGCGAGTCCGCCGGTCCCAAGCCGCAGGCGCCGCTGTCCGTCGCCGAGCGTCAGGCCGCCGCCGAGAAGGCGGCTGCCGAGAAGGCCGCTGCGGAGAAGGCCGCCGCCGAGAAGGCCGCGCAGGCCGCTCCCGCCGCGTCCAGCACGACCGACGCCGCCAAGCCGGCCTCGCCGCGCCCCGGCACGGCGCCCGGCTCCGGCTCCGGCAGCATCCCGCGCCCGGGCAACGCCCGCCCCGGCAACAACCCGTTCTCGTCCAGCCAGGGCATGGGCTCCCGGCCCAGCACCCCGCGGCCGGGGAACAACCCGTTCTCCAGCTCGCAGGGCATGGGCTCGCGCCCGAGCCCCGGCAACATCCCGCGTCCGGCCCCGCCGCGTCCCGGCTCGCCGCGCATCGGCGCGCCCGGCCAGGGTGGCGGCGGCAACCGTCCCGGCCAGCGCCAGGGCGGCGGCGGACGTCCCGGCTTCCAGCAGCGCCCGGGCGGCGCCGGTGGCGGTGCGGCAGGCGGCGGCTTCCAGCGTCCCGGCGGCGCTCCGGGCGGCGGCTTCGGCGCCCCGCGTCCGGCCGGCGGCGGTGGCCGCGGCCGTGGACCCGGCGGCGGCACGGCCGGCGCGTTCGGCCGTGGCGGCGGCAAGTCCAAGGCCCGCAAGTCGAAGCGCGCGAAGCGCCAGGAATTCGAGATGAGGGAAGCTCCGTCGCTGGGCGGCGTGAGCGTTCCCCGCGGCGACGGCGGCACCGTTGTGCGCCTGCGCCGCGGCTCCTCCATCTCGGACTTCGCCGACAAGATCGACGCGAACCCCGCGTCGCTGGTCACCGTCCTCTTCCACCTGGGCGAGATGGCGACCGCGACCGAGTCGCTCGACGAGGCGACCTTCGCGATCCTCGGCGAGGAGCTGGGCTACAAGATCCAGGTCGTCTCCCCTGAAGACGAGGACCGCGAGCTCCTCGAGGGCTTCGACATCGACCTCGACGCCGAGCTGGAGGGAGAGTCCGACGAGGACCTCGAGATCCGGCCCCCGGTCGTCACCGTCATGGGTCACGTCGACCACGGTAAGACGCGCCTCCTCGACGCCATCCGCAACGCGAACGTCGTCGCGGGCGAGGCCGGCGGCATCACCCAGCACATCGGCGCCTACCAGGTGTGGACCGAGCACGACGACATCGAGCGCGCCATCACCTTCATCGACACCCCTGGTCACGAGGCGTTCACCGCCATGCGTGCCCGTGGTGCGCAGGTGACGGACATCGCGATCCTCGTGGTCGCGGCGGACGACGGCATCATGCCGCAGACGATCGAGGCGCTGAACCACGCCCAGGCGGCCAACGTGCCGATCGTGGTCGCGGTCAACAAGATCGACAAGCCCGACGCCAACCCGGCCAAGGTGCGCCAGCAGCTCACCGAGTTCGGCCTGGTCGCCGAGGAGTACGGCGGCGACGTCATGTTCGTCGACGTGTCGGCCCGCAACAACATCGGCATCGACGCCCTGCTCGACGCGGTCCTCCTGACCGCCGACGCGGGTCTCGACCTCCGCGCGAACCCGAACAAGGACGCGCGCGGTGTCGCGATCGAGGCGAAGCTCGACAAGGGCCGCGGCGCCGTGGCGACCGTGCTCATCCAGTCCGGAACGCTGCGCGTCGGCGACGCGATCGTCGCGGGCACGGCCTACGGCCGCGTCCGTGCGATGGCCGACGAGAACGGCGACGCCGTCTTCGAGGCTGCGCCGTCCCGCCCGGTCCAGGTGCAGGGTCTCTCCAGCGTCCCGCGCGCCGGCGACACCTTCATCGTCACCGAGGAGGACCGCACCGCCCGGCAGATCGCCGAGAAGCGCGAGGCCGCGGAGCGCAACGCGCAGCTGGCGAAGGCCCGCAAGCGCATCTCGCTCGAGGACTTCACCCGTGCTCTGGAAGAGGGCAAGGTCGAGGCGCTCAACCTCATCATCAAGGGCGACGTGTCCGGTGCCGTGGAGGCGCTGGAGGAGTCGCTCATGAAGATCGAGGTCGACGACTCGGTCAGCCTCCGCATCCTGCACCGCGGCGTCGGCGCGATCACCGAGTCGGACATCGACCTGGCGACCATCGACAATGCGATCGTGATCGGCTTCAACGTCCGGCCGGACGTGAAGGCGCGCGAGCGTGCGGCCCGCGAGGGTGTGGACGTCCGCTTCTACTCGGTCATCTACAACGCCATCGAGGACATCGAGAACTCGCTCAAGGGCATGCTCAAGCCCGAGTTCGAAGAGGTCCAGTCGGGTGTGGCCGAGATCCGCGAGGTGTTCCGCTCCTCCAAGTTCGGCAACATCGCCGGTGTCATCGTCCGGTCCGGAACGATCACGCGCAACGCCAAGGCGCGCGTCATCCGCGACGGCGTCGTGGTGGGGGACAACCTCGCCATCGAGTCGCTGCGCCGGTTCAAGGACGACGTCACGGAGGTCCGTACGGACTTCGAGGCCGGTATCGGTCTCGGAAAGTACAACGACATCCAGATCGGCGACGAGATCGAGACCACCGAGATGCGGGAGAAGCCCCGCGCTTAATCGGTAGCCTGTGAGGCCCGGCGGGAGACCGCCGGGCCTTCGGCTTCCGCTCAGAACATCCCTAGGAGGACCACATGGCCGACCCGGCACGCGCGCGGAAGCTCGCGGACAGAATTCAGGTCATCATCGCCAAGCGGCTGGATCGCGGCCTGCGCGACCCGCGGCTCGGCTTCGTGACGATCACCGACGTGCAGGTGACGGGCGACCTCCAGCACGCCACCGTGTTCTACACGGTGTACGGCACCGACCAGGAGCGCGCCGACACCGCCGCGGCCCTGCAGGCAGCGACCGGCATGCTCCGCAGCGAGGTGGGCAAGAACATCACGGCACGGCTGACGCCGACGCTGGCGTTCCAGCTCGACGCCATCCCGGAGAACGCCGCGCACATCGAGGACCTGCTGCGCCAGGCCCACGACCACGACACCCAGGTGGCGGGGCTCGCAGCCGGCGCCAGCTACGCCGGCGAGGAGGACCCGTACGTGAAGCCGCGCGAGGACGAGGACGAGGACTGACCGGCGCACGCGCGAAGCCGTTCGCCCCGCCCCGGTAGGGTGGCGGGTGTGACTGTCAGGAACATCGTGCGCAAGGGGCTCGCGCCCGTCATCGGTTCGGAACGGGTCGACAGGCTCGTGGACGGGGAGGCGAAGGCCCGCGCCTCGCTGGCCTCCTGGATCGCCCCGGCGGAGCGGCCGGCCCCGGTCGAGGAGGCCGCGCCCGGGTCGGAGTACCCGCTCGCGCCGAACGGCTACCGCATCTATCCGTTCGACGCCTCGCGGTTCCCGGAGCCCACGCTGACGCGGCACGAGTTCCTCACCGGGCTGCACGAGGCGCTCCAGCCGCGCGCGTACCTGGAGATCGGCGTCGACGACGGCCGGTCGCTGACCCTCTCGCACACCAAGACGATCGGCGTCGATCCGGCCTTCCACATCGTCAGCCCGCTGCGGTCCGACCTGCTGCTCGCCCGCGAGACCAGCGACGACTTCTTCGCGTCGACGCAGGCGGCGGACCACCTGGCCGGCACCCCGCTGGACCTGGCGTTCGTCGACGGGATGCACTGGGCCGAGTTCGCCTACCGTGACTTCGTCAACGTGGAGAAGCTCTGCAGCCCGCTGAGCGTCGTGGTGCTGGACGACATGATGCCGCGGACGGTCCACGAGGCCGCCCGCGACCGCTACACGGACTCCTGGGCGGGCGACGTCTACAAGGTCGTGGAGCTGCTCCGCACCGAGCGGCCCGACCTGATCGTCGTGCCGGTGAACACGTTCCCGACCGGCGTCGTGCTGGTGATGGCCGTCGACCCCGCCTCGACGGTGCTCGGCGACCGCTACGATGACCTCCTGGCCGGGCTGACCTCCGCGGACCCGCAGGACGTCCCGGATCACGTGATCGAGCGCACGCGCGCCGTCGATGGCCGCGACCTGATCGCCTGGCCGGGCTGGGCGGAGCTCCGCGACCTGCGCGAGCGCCCGCGCGCGACGGCCATGCGCCGAAAGCTGCTGGCGTCGTTCGCCGAGACTTTCGTACGCTGAGACCATGTACGCCGTCTCGTTCTACGACCCAGACCCCGACACCACCCCGGAGCGCTTCCAGCGCGTGGTGGAGGCCTACCCGCGCCACAAGGCCTACCTGGACGCGTTCGCCGCGGAGACCGGGGACGTGCTGATGATCGGCACCTTCGGCGACCCCGGCACACAGGGCTCGATGGCGGTGTTCCGCTCGCGGGAGGCCGCGGAGCGGTTCCGCGACGGCGACCCGTTCTTCACCGAGGGGCTGGTGTACCGGTCGCGGATCCTGGACTGGAACCCGGTCGTCTTCGCGGAGAGCTGAGCGTTCGGTCTCAGGGCAGGGTGTAGCCGTCGCCCTCCGCGACCGCGAGGCCGTCGGCAACCAGCCCGCGGAGCGCGCGGTCGCGCTGCTCGGCGTCGGGCCAGACGTCCTCCAGCTCGGCGGCGGTGACCGGGATGTGCGAGCCGCGCAGCTCACGGAGGATTCTGCCGCGCACCTGCCGGTCGCTGCCCTCGTACGCCTTCTGGACGGCCTTGCGCGGGCCGGCGTAGGCCGGATAACCCGCCGCGCGCCACCCGCAGGTCGCCGCCAGCGGGCACGCCTCGCAGCGCGGCGAGCGCGCGACGCACACGATCGCGCCGAGCTCCATCATCCCGGCGTTGAAGGCGGCGGCCGCCGGGCGGTCGTCGGGGAGGAGCGCGGTCATGGCCGCGAGGTCGCGCCGGGCGCTCGGCGGGGCCGGCTCGCCCTGGCCGTCGACGGCGCGCGCGATGACACGGCGCACGTTGGTGTCGACGACGGGATGGTGCGCACCGTACGCGAACACCGCGACGGCGCGCGCGGTGTAGTCGCCGATCCCCGGGAGCGCGAGCAGCGCCTCCACGTCGTCCGGAACGACACCGCCGTGCCGCTCGGTGATCGCGACGGCCGCGGCGTGCAGCCAGAGCGCGCGGCGCGGGTAGCCGAGCGACTGCCAGGCGCGCACGGCCTCCCCGGGCGGGACGGCGGCCAGGTCGGCGGGCGTCGGCCACCGGGTCAGCCACTCCTCGAGACGCGGGATGACGCGCGCCACCGGCGTCTGCTGCAGCATGAACTCGCTGACCAGGGTGCCCCACGCGGTGAAGCCGTCGCGGCGCCAGGGGAGGTCGCGGCGGTTGGCGTGATACCAGTCCACAACCGCCGTCGCGAACGCGTCGGGTCTGTCCGCGTCTGGCATGTATCGAGGCTACCCGGTGCTGCGGCTTATGCTCGTCCCATGATGCTGCCTCCGACGCCGCGGGTCCTCCTCCTCCGCGAGATCGTGGCGGAGGTGCGCGCGCTCACGCCGGGCGGCCGGGTGGTGGTCGCGGTGGACGGCGGCAGCGCCACCTCGGGCTTCGCGGACGACCTCGCCGTGGTGTTCCGGGAGTCCGGCGTCGACACGCATCGGGCGTCGGTCGGTGACTTCCACCGGCCGCGTTTCGAGCGCACCCTGTTCGGGCCGGAGACGCCGGAGCGCTTCTATCGGGACGCGTTCGACTACTCGACGCTGCGGCGGGTGCTGCTCGACCCGTTCCGGATGGCGGGCAGCACCGGGTTCCAGACGCGGGCGTTCGACGAGGTGCGGGACGCGCCGGTCGTCGCGCGGTGGGAGACGGCGGGGCCGGACGCCTTGCTCGTGTTCGACGGCGAGTTCCTGCTGCGGCCCGAGCTGCGCCGGGAGTGGAACGCGTCGATCCTGCTGGTGAACACGCCGCAGCGCGCCGTCTACGAGGAGGATGCGCGGCCGCGCGACTTCGCGACGTTCCTGGTGGACGACTCGGACCCGCAGGCGCCGGTGCGCGTCCCGAGAGGCTAGCGGGCCAGCAGCGGGGCGAGCCTGCGCGCGACGTCGGCCGGCGCGATGAACGCCTTCGTGGCCTCCACCTCGTGCACCAGGCCGGTCAGCGCCGCGTTGACCGGAGCCTCCTGGCCGCTCGCGCGCGCCTCGGCGACGACCGCGCCGTTCAGGTAGTCGATCTCGCTGAGCTGGCCGCGCCGGATGCTCTGCAGCGTCGAGCCGGGGTTGGGCGTCGACCCCATCCTGCGCCGCATCAGCAGCGGGACGACCTGCGCCAGCCAGCGCGGGGACGACGCCACGAAGCGCAGGATCCGGTCGTCGAGGCCCTGGATGCTGCCGAAGCGCACGCCGCGCGCGATGCCGACGCGGACGGCCTCCTGGAGGCTGGCGGTGATGATCGGGCGCAGTTCGCGGCTGCCGAGGGTCTCCTGGGCGCTGAGGCCGGTGATGGCGGGCATGGCGTTGACCTGGTTGACCATGAGCTTGGTCCACTGGCAGCCGGTGAAGTTCTCCACGGCGAAGCTGGGCATGGCGGCGTCGAGGATGCGGGCGGCCTCCACCGCGCTCGCCGGCGGCTCGCCGTCGCCGGCGCCGAGGTAGGTGTTCGCGGTCGTCGTGACGGTGACGCGGCCGGGGGAGAGGTAGCTGGCGGCGTAGAGGGCGAGCGCGCCGACGCAGTCCGAGCTGGGGAGCAGCTGAGTCGCGACGCGCAGGCCGGCGAGTCCGTTCTGGACCACCACGACCGTGATGCCGTCGAGGAGGGCGGCGTTGTCGCGGATCGCGGCCTCGGCGTCCTGGGCCTTGGTGCACACGAACACCAGCTCGGGACGGGTCTGGAGCCGTTCGGCGGCGGCGACCCGCGCGGTGTGGGCGCCCCATCCGCCGTCGAGCCGGAGGCCGTCGGCACGGATGGCGGCGAGCTGCTCGCCGCGGGCGGTGACCTCCACGAGGTGGCCGACGCGGTCGAGCAGCGCCGCGATCGTGCCGCCGATGGCCCCTGCTCCGATCACGCCGATTCGCACGCCCTCCAGCCTAGGCCGCACGTCGATCCCGAACGAACTGACAGGACACGCCGCC
Source organism: Microbacterium sp. X-17 (assembly GCF_039615055.1). Taxonomy (NCBI): domain Bacteria; kingdom Bacillati; phylum Actinomycetota; class Actinomycetes; order Micrococcales; family Microbacteriaceae; genus Microbacterium; species Microbacterium sp. X-17. The sequence continues at coordinate 98,687 of NZ_JBDHNI010000003.1, read as the reverse complement.
TCGGCCTCGCGCGAGACGGCATGTCCTGTCAGCTAGTTCCTCAGTCGGCGAGGACGGGGGTGGGCTCGGCGGTCGCCTCGGCGGCCGCGGCGGCGGGGAGGGCGTCCTCCTCGGCCGTGTCGGCGGCGTGTGCGGCCGCCAGCTCCGCGGCGCGGCGGCGGCTCGGCAGCGCGAGCGAGATGACGGCGGCGACCGCCAGCGCTCCCGCGCCGACCCAGACGGCCGGGATGGCCGCGTCGACGTAGCCGGTCGGGGTGAGCGTCCCGCCCGCTCCGGTGAACACCGCGGTCAGCACGGCGACGCCGAGCGCGACGCCGATCTCCCGCAGCGTCGAGTTCGCGCCGGAGGCCTTCGCGTGGTCGGCCGGCCGCATGTTCGCCAGCACCGCGGTCGAGCTCGGCGCGAACACCAGGCCCATCCCGACGCCGGCCAGCAGGAACGGCGGCCACATCTGCGAGTACGGCAGGCTCGCCGACAGTGTCGCGGCGATCCAGGCCATCGCCCCGGCGAGGAACACCAGGCCGATGACGATCGGGAGGCGCGTTCCCGTCCGGCCGGACACCAGCCCGGTGAGGGGCGCGACGACCATCGGCGCCAGCGTCCACGGCATGGTCATCACGCCGGCCTCCAGCGGGGTGTGGCCCTGCACCACCTGGAGGAACTGGATGAGGATGAAGATCGCTCCGAAGATCCCGAAGCTGAAGGTCACGCCGACGAGATTCGCGACGGTGAAGCTGCGGTCGCGGAACAGCCGCAGCGGCAGCAGGGGAGCGGAGGTCCGCGTCTCCCGGAACACGAACGCGACCAGCAGCGCGCCGCCGGCGATCAACGAGAACAGCACCTCGGCGCTGTCCCAGCCCGCGTCGTTGCCGCGGACGATGCCGTAGACGAGTCCGAGCACGCCGGGCGCGGCCAGCAGCAGGCCGACGATGTCCGCGCGCACGCGGTCGCCGAAGCTGTTCGGGAGGGCCAGGAGCACGAGCGGCACGGCGATGACGCCGAGCGGCACGTTCAGCCAGAAGATGGCCTGCCAGTTCCAGCCCTGCACGACCGCGCCGCCGATCAGCGGGCCAAGGGCGACGCCCAGGCCGGAGATGCCTCCCCAGATGCCGATCGCCGCCGGGCGCAGCTTCTTGCTGACGCTGCCGGCGAGCAGGGTGAGCGAGAGCGGCAATAGTGCGGCGGCGCCCGCGCCCTGGACGGCGCGCGCAGCGATCAGCATCCACGGCTCGGTCGCGAGCGCGCTGGCGGCGCTGGCGAGGGTGAAGACCACGATGCCGCCGAGGAACACCGAGCGGCGGCCGAGCCGGTCGCCCATCCCGACGGCCATCAGCATGAGCGTCGCGAAGCTGAGAGTGTAGGCGTTGACCACCCACTGCAGCTGCTCGATGGAGGCGCTCAGGTCGCGGGCGATGACGGGGAGGGCGCTGGTGACGACCAGGTTGTCGAGGGTCGCCATGAACATCGGCAGGGAGGCCGCGACGATCGCGAGCCAGACGGGGATCCGGCGGGCTGCGCCGGGACGGGATGAGGTCATGGTCCCTTCCTGGATTGTTAGTAATCGAATGATTACAACGCACTTTAGTAATCGACTGATAACCTGTCAAGCATGACTTCGGCGATCAGTGAACGGATCCCCTCGGCCGAGCGGCGCGAGCAGATCCTCGGCGCGGCGAGCCTCGTGTTCGGGGAGCGCGGTTACTTCGGTGCGACCACGGACCAGATCGCCAAGGCGGCCGGGATCAGCCAGCCCTACGTCGTCCGGATGTTCGGCAGCAAGGAGAACCTCTTCGTGGAGGTCCTGCAGCGCGCCCTCGACAAGCTGATGGCGAGCTTCCAGTCCACGATCGACGAGTGGCGCGCGGACGGCTCGCCCGTGGGGGAGGACGGCGCGGGCGGCGAGCACCACGAGATCGGCCGCCGGCTCGGCCTGGCGTACGTGAACCTGATCGAGGACCGCGGCATCCTGCTCTCGCTCATGCAGGCGTTCGGGATGGGCAACGACGCCGTCATCGGCGGGCGCGCCCGTGAGGGCTTCCTCGCGATCTACAAGCTGGTCCGCGACGAGGTCGGCTTCTCGCCGGACGAGGCGCGCACCTTCCTCGCCGAGGGGATGCTGCTGAACACTCTGCTCGGGCTCAAGCTGCCCGCCGAGTACGGCAAGGACGTCTGCGCCACCGAGATCATCGAGTCCACCTTCCGCAGCAAGCTGCAGCTGGTCCTCGACGTCGCCGGCGAGAGCGCATGAGCGGCAGCGGTCTGATCCTGGTCGACAAGCCGGGCGGCTGGACGAGCCACGACGTCGTCGCGCGCGTCCGCCGGCTGGCCGGCACCCGCAAGGTCGGTCACGCGGGCACGCTCGACCCGATGGCGACGGGGCTGCTCATCCTGGGCCTCAACTCCTCGACGCGGCTGCTGACCTACATCGTCGGCGCCGACAAGGAGTACCTGGCGACGATCCGGCTCGGCGCGACCACGACGACCGACGACGCGGAAGGCGACGTGGACGTGGAGGCCGACCCGGCGGACGTCGCGGCGGTCGAGGACGACGCGATCGCCCGCGGCATCCAGGCGCTCACCGGCGAGATCGAGCAGATCCCGAGCTCGGTGAGCGCGATCAAGGTGGACGGCAAGCGCGCCTACGCGCGGGTGCGGGCGGGCGAGGAGGTCGTCCTCCAGCCGCGCGCGGTGACCATCGCGGAGTTCGAGCTGCTGGCGGCCCGGCGGCTGCCCGATCCCGCGGCGCCGGTCGCGATCGAGCTCGATGTGCGCGTGGTGTGCTCCTCCGGCACGTACATCCGCTCGCTCGCGCGCGACCTCGGCGCGGGCCTCGGCGTCGGCGGCCACCTCACGGCGCTGCGCCGCACGCGGGTCGGCCCGTTCGACGTGCGGGAGGCCGGCGAACTCGATACGCTCGATCCCGCGACGGCCCTCATCCCCGCCGCGCGAGCCGTCTCGGAGCTCTTCGAGACGCTCGAGCTGACCGAGCAGCAGGCGATCGACCTTACGCACGGCCGGCGCATCCACATCGCCGATCGGGAGGGACCGGGAGGCGGACCCGTCGCGGCCATCGCCCCCGGCGGCCACCTCGTGGGGCTCATCGAGTTCCGCGGAAAGGAAGCCAGGACCCTCGTGAACTTCCCGACCGACGAGATCGCCTCCGCATGATCGAATGGTTCGTGGCGCTGCAGGTCGGCGTCGCCGTGATCGCCGGCGTGCTCTGCCTGGTGCTCGGGCTCGCCGGGCGAGTCCCCGGCGACCTCACGATGGGCGCCGTCGCACTGGTCGAGCTGCTGCTGATCGTTCAGTTCGTGATGGCGATCGTGGCCCCGCTGGTCGGCAACCCGCCGACCGGCAGCCTCGCCGAGTTCTACATCTACCTGATCTCTGCGCTGCTGCTGCCGCTCGCCGGCGGGTTCTGGGCGCTGATCGAGCGCAACCGGTGGAGCACCGTCATCCTGGGCGGGGTCTGCCTGGCGATCGCGGTGATGGTGTACCGGATGGGGCAGATCTGGTTCGTGCAGGGGGCGTAAGCGGCTCCGCGCGCGCGAATAGAATCGTTAGCGATGTCCCACCACACCATGTCCGCCCGTGAGCAGAGCGGTGACGAGTCGCCGAAGCGCCGCATCACCGGCGTCGGCCGCGTCCTCGTCTTCGTCTACGGCGTGCTGGCGCTGGCCGCGACCGGCCGCAGCGTCTTCCAGATCATCGACCGCTTCCACGAGGCGCCGGTCGCGTTCACGCTGTCCGCGCTGTCGGCCGCCGTCTACATCGTCGCGACCATCGCGCTCGTCGCGCCGGGACGGGTCTGGTACCGGGTGGCGTGGATCACGATCACCTTCGAGCTGGTGGGCGTGCTCGTGATCGGGACGCTCAGCCTGTTCGCGCCGGCGACGCTCGGCCTCCACGACATCGACCCGTTCGGGCGCGACGCGACCGTGTGGTCCGTCTACGGCATGGGCTACCTGTTCATCCCGCTGACCCTGCCGATCCTCGGCCTGCTCTACCTGTCGAAGCACAAGCCGCTGGACGGAGCGCGTTCGTGAGGGTGTTCGGCTCCGTCGCGGAGATCCCGGACGGCTTCGGGCCGAGCGCGGTCACCATCGGCAAGTTCGACGGGGTGCACACCGGCCACCGCGCGGTGATCGAGCGGCTGCGCGCGGTCGCCGCCGAGCGCGGGCTGACCTCCGCGGTCATCACGTTCGACCGCAACCCGCTGGAGGTGCTCGCGCCGGAGACTTGTCCGGCCTCGCTGGTGAGCAACCGGCAGAAGCTGGAGCTGCTGGCCGAGACCGGGATCGACGCGACGCTCATGGTCGCCTTCGACCGCGCGCTCGCGGACCTGCCTCCCGAGGAGTTCGTCCGCCACATCCTCGTCGACCGGCTGCACGCCGCCGCCGTGCTGGTCGGCAGCGACTTCCGGTTCGGCGCGCGCGGGGCCGGCGACGTGACGCTGCTGCGCGAGCTGGGGGAGCGCCACGGCTTCACCGTCGAGCTGATCGACGACGTGCGGCCCGAGCACGGCCGCCGGGTGTCCTCCACCTGGATCCGGGAACTGCTGGCCGCCGGCGACGTCGGTCACGCCGCCGAGCTGCTCGGCACCGTCCCGACGGTGCGCGGGATCGTCGTGCACGGAGCGGCCCGCGGGCGCGAGCTCGGCTTCCCGACCGCGAACCTGTCGCCGGAGTCGGAGGGCCTCATCCCGGCGGACGGCGTCTACGCGGGCTGGCTGACGGACGACGATGGCACCCGCTATCCCGCCGCAATCTCGGTCGGCAACAACCCGACCTTCGAGGGCGTGCCGCAGAAGCAGGTGGAGGCCTACGTGCTCGACCGCGAGCTCGACCTCTACGGGCACACGGTCGACGTGGCGTTCTCCGAGCGCATCCGCGGTATGGTCGCGTACGCCGGGATCGAGCCGCTGATCGCGCAGATCGCCGCCGACGTGGAGCAGGCCCGCCGCATCCTGACGGCCGAGCGCGCGTGAGCGAGGCCGCCCCGGACACCGCGCCGTCGGTCGCTGCGCCGCGCCCGCTCTGGCGCGGCCGGACCGTCGCGCTGCTCGGCATCCTGCTGGTCGCGGCGAACCTGCGCACGGCGGTCGCGGCGCTGTCGCCGATCTTCGCGGAGATCCGGGTCGAGTTCCCGGTGTCGAGCGTCGGGGTCGGGCTGCTCGGGATGCTGCCGCCGGTCTGCTTCGCGCTGTTCGGGCTCCTCGCGCCGACGTTCACCCGGCGGGTGTCGCTGGAGGCGGTGCTGCTGATCGCGCTCGGCGTGATGCTGGCCGGGCACCTGCTGCGCGCGACGGCCGGCTCGTTCGTCATGCTCGCCGTCGGGTCGGCGGTCACCTTCGCGGGGATGGGCGTCGGCAACGTGCTGCTGCCCCCGCTGGTGAAGCGCTACTTCCCCGACCGGATCGGCCTGGTGACGGCGCTCTACGCGACCGTGATGTCGGTCAGCACGCTGCTGCCGCCGCTGGTCGCGGTGCCGGTCGCGGACGCCGCCGGCTGGCACGTGTCGGTCGGGATGTGGGCGCTGGTCAGCGTGCTGGCGATCGTGCCCTGGCTGCGCATCCTGATCACCCACCGGCCGGCCCATCCCGCGCACGACGTGGCGGTCGAGGGGTCCGACCATTCGATGGTCCGCCGGATCTGGCGCTCGGGGCTGGCCTGGGCGATGGCAGTGGTGTTCGCGGTGTCGAGCCTCAACGCGTACGCGATGTTCGCCTGGCTGCCGCAGCTCGTGCACGACGTCGCGGGGACGCCGCCGGCGGAGGCGGGCGCGCTGCTGTCGATCTACGCGGGCATGGGCATCCCGGCCGGCCTGCTGGTCCCGCTGCTCGCCGCCCGGATGCGGAACGTGTCGCTGCTGATCTACGCCGGCGTCGCGTTCTTCGTCGCGGGCTACGCCGGACTGGTGTTCGCCCCGGCGACGGCGACCTGGCTGTGGGTGGCGTTCGCCGGCCTCGGCCCGCTGCTGTTCCCGCTGAGCCTGGTGCTGATCAACGTGCGCACGCGCACCCACGCCGGCTCGGTCGCGCTGAGCGGCTTCACGCAGGGCCTCGGCTACACCCTCGGCGCGCTCGGGCCGCTGATGGTCGGCATCCTCCACCAGGTCACCGGCGGCTGGACCGTGCCGCTCGTGGTCCTCACCGCGACCGCGCTGGCCGCTGCGGCCGCCGGCGCCGTCGTCGCCCGCCCGGTCCCCCTCGAAGACCGCTAGTCGCGGGGGTTCGCTGGCAGCATCGCGTTGCGGTGGATGAGGGCGGCGGCGCCGATGAGGGGGCCCTCGGAGGAGAGGGCGCTCGGGACGATGCGGACCTTGCGCACGAACGGGAAGTAGTGCGCCTCGATCACCTCGCGCATGTGCGTGAACAGGTCGGGGGTGGAGTGCGAGAAGCCGCCGCCGATCGCGACCAGCTCCAGGTCGAGCAAGGCGGTCGCGGAGGCGATGGCGTGGCCGACGGCGCGGCCGGTGCGGGTGATCGCCGCGACGGCGACCTCGTCGCCCGCGGCGTACGCTGCCGCCAGCTCCTCGCCCGTGCCGCCGGTGAAGCCCTGGCGGCGCGCCCAGGCGACGGTGTGCGGGCCGGAGGCGATGGCCTCCAGCGCGTACGGCGCTCCGAAGGTGTCCTCGCCTCTGGTGTCGCCCACCTCCACGTGCCCGATGTGCCCGGCGTTGCCGGTCGGGCCGGTGATGACCCGGCCGTCGACGATGAGGCCGCCGCCGATCCCGGTCGAGATGACCATCCCCATCACGTTGTCGACGCCCTGCGCGGCGCCCACCCAGTGCTCCGCCATCGTGATCGCGACGCCGTCCATCTCCAGCGTCACCGGCACGTCGAGGCCCGCGGAGGCCACCACCGAGCCGATGAAGTCGCGGAGCGGGTAGTCGCGCCAGTCGGGCACGTTCAGGGGCGAGACGAGGCCGCGCCTGCGGTCGATCGGGCCGGCGCAGCCGATGCCGACGCCGACGACCGTCGCGCCGTGCGGGAGCGCGGCCAGCGTGTCGCGCACGACACCGCCGACCGAGGCCTCCAGGTCGGCGATCGTCGCCGTGCGGCCGGTCGGGAGGCGGTGGCGGGAGCCGGGGAGGAGGACGCCGTCCGCATCCACGAGGGCGGCTTCGACCTTGGTTCCGCCGAAGTCGACGGCGAGTGCGAGGGGAGTGGCAGACACGACCCAACGATAAACGAAACCGGGCCTGCTCATTTGAGCGGAGAACGCGCAACCGTTGCACACCGACCTATGCTGGACGCGTGGCCCTGAACGATACCGACGAGATCCTCGCCGTCAAAGCCGCAGAGCTGTACTACGAAGCCGGGAAGACCCAGGACGAGATCGGCGTCGCCCTCAACGTCTCCCGCTGGAAGGTCGGCCGGCTCCTGGTGGCGGCGCGCGAGCACGGCTTCGTGCGCATCGAGATCGTGCACCCGAGCGCCAGGAAGTTCTCGCTGGAGCGCGAGCTGTGCGGCTTCTACGGGCTGGAGGACGCGGTCGTCGTGCCCGCAGCGGAGTCCGACTCCGACTCGCAGGCCCGCGTCGCGCAGGCCGCGGCCGACTACCTCACGACCCTGCGCCCGGTCCCGCGCACCCTCGGGGTGAGCTGGGGCCGCACCCTCCACGCCGTCGCCGCGCGGCTGCGCCCGGGCTGGGCGGTCGGCGTGAACCCCGTCCAGATCAACGGCAGCGTGTCGAGCACCCGGCAGGCCACGGCCGCCGCCGACACCGCCGTCGTGATGGCCCGCAAGGCTCAGGGCACCGCGACCCTCCTGCCGAGCCCGGCGATCTTCGAGCACGCGGCCACCCGCCGCGCGATCGAGGCCGACCGGTCCGTGCAGTCCGTGCTGGAGCTCGCGCGCAGCGCGAACGCGTACCTGTTCAGCGCGGGCGTGGTCGACACCAGCTCGGTCCACGTCGACTCCGGCTACCTCTCCGCGGAGGATGTGCTCGCGCTGGCCGCCAAGGGCGCGGTGGGCGACGTCGTCGGCCGCTTCATCAACGAGGAGGGCCAGGTCGCCGATCCCGAGCTCGACGGCCGCACCCTCGGCCTCAGCCTGGACGAGCTCCGCAACGCGGGCACCTCCATCGCCGTCATCGCGGGGGAGGCCAAGCACGGCATCGCCCACGCTGTCGTCGCCAGCGGGCTGTGCACCACCCTGATCACCGACGAGTCGACCGCCAACGACCTCCTCGGCCGCGCGCCGAACATGAGAAAGCAGACGTCATGACCATCGAAACGACCCCGCCCGTGCGCACGCTCGCGCCGGCGGCCCGCGCCGTCGAGGTGCTGGGCGGCGACCTCACCGAGGGCTCGCTCCGGCGCTACCTCGGCGGCATCCCCGGCGTGGACGCCGTCGGACTGGAGCAGCGCGCGGCCGGCCTCGGCACCCGCTCCATCAAGACCACCAGCAAGGCCTGGGCGCTCGACAAGATCATCGAGCTGATCGACCTGACCACCCTGGAGGGCGCGGACACCCCCGGCAAGGTGCGCTCGCTCGTCGCCAAGGCTCTCACGCCCGACCCGAGCGACCTGACCGCCCCGCGGCCCGCCGCGGTGTGCGTGTACGGCGACATGGTCCCGTACGCGGTCGAGGCGCTGGGCGCCTCCCACGCCGGACGCGTCGCCCGCGAGACCGGCCAGCACGGCGGCATCAACGTCGCCGCCGTCGCCACCGCCTTCCCGAGCGGCCGGGCCTCCCTGCCCGTCAAGCTCGCCGACACCGCCGACGCTGTCGCGGCCGGCGCGGACGAGATCGACATGGTCATCGACCGCGGCGCGTTCCTCTCCGGCCGCTACGGCCTCGTGTTCGACGAGATCGTGGCCGTCAAGGAGGCCTGCCGCCGCGACGACGGCAGCTTCGCCCACCTCAAGGTCATCCTGGAGACCGGCGAGCTGAACACCTACGACAACGTGCGCCGCGCGTCCTGGCTGAGCATCCTCGCCGGCGCGGACTTCATCAAGACCTCCACCGGCAAGGTGTCGCCCGCGGCGACCCTCCCGGTGACGCTGCTGATGCTGGAGGTCGTGCGCGACTGGCACCGGCTGACCGGCGAGGAGATCGGCGTGAAGCCGGCGGGCGGCATCCGCTCGTCCAAGGACGCCATCAAGTACCTCGTCACGGTCGCGGAGACCGTGGGCGAGCGCTGGCTGCAGCCGCATCTGTTCCGGTTCGGCGCCTCCAGCCTCCTCAACGACGTGCTGCTGCAGCGCCAGAAGCTGAGCACCGGGCACTACTCCGGCGCCGACTACGTGACGATCGACTGAGACGGGACGACAACACCATGAGCTTCCTCGAGTACGCCCCGGCCCCCGAGTCGCGCGCGATCCTCAACCTGCGCGACCAGTACGGGCTCTTCATCGACGGCGAGTTCGTCGACGGGCACGGCACGCCGTTCCAGACCATCTCCCCGGCGACGGAGGAGCGCATCGCGACCATCGCGACCGCGGACTCCGCCGACGTCGACCGCGCCGTCGCCGCCGCCCGCCGCGCCTACGACCGGGTCTGGTCGAAGATGAGCGGCAGCGACCGCGGCAAGTACCTGTTCCGCATCGCGCGCCTCATCCAGGAGCGCTCCCGCGAGCTGGCCGTGGCCGAGAGCCTCGACAACGGCAAGCCGATCAAGGAGAGCCGCGACGTCGACGTGCCCCTGGTCGCCGCCTGGTTCTTCTACTACGCGGGCTGGGCCGACAAGCTGGAGCACGCCGGCCTCGGCCCCGCGCCCCGCGCCCTCGGCGTCGCCGCCCAGGTCATCCCGTGGAACTTCCCGCTGCTGATGCTGGCGTGGAAGATCGCCCCGGCCCTCGCAGCCGGCAACACGGTCGTCCTCAAGCCTGCGGAGACCACGCCGCTGACCGCGCTGCTGTTCGCCGAGATCGTGCAGCAGGCCGACCTCCCCGCCGGTGTCGTCAACATCGTCACCGGCGCGGGCGAGACCGGCCGCGAGCTGGTCGCGCACCCGGACGTCAACAAGGTGGCCTTCACCGGCTCCACCGCCGTCGGCCGCGAGATCGCGCGCTCGGTGGCCGGCACCGAGAAGAAGCTCACGCTGGAGCTCGGCGGCAAGGCCGCGAACATCGTCTTCGACGACGCGCCGATCGACCAGGCCATCGAGGGCATCGTCAACGGCATCTTCTTCAACCAGGGTCACGTCTGCTGCGCCGGCAGCCGCCTGCTGGTGCAGGAGAGCGTGCACGACGAGGTCGTGGACCGCCTGAAGCGCCGGCTCTCCACGCTGCGCCTCGGCGACCCGCTCGACAAGAACACCGACATCGGCGCGATCAACAGCGCGGAGCAGCTGCAGCGCATCCGCGAGCTCTCCGACATCGGGGAGGCCGAGGGCGCCGACCGCTGGACCGCCGAGTGCGCCATCCCGGAGAACGGCTTCTGGTTCGCCCCGACCATCTTCGACAACGTGTCGACCAGCCACCGGATCGCCCGCGAGGAGATCTTCGGGCCCGTGCTGTCGGTGCTCACCTTCCGCACCCCGGCCGAGGCCATCGCCAAGGCGAACAACACCCCGTACGGCCTCTCCGCCGGCATCTGGACCGACAAGGGCAGCCGCATCCTGGCCGTCGCCGACCAGCTCCGCGCCGGCGTGATCTGGGCGAACACCTTCAACCGGTTCGACCCGGCCAGCCCGTTCGGCGGCTACAAGGAGTCCGGCTACGGCCGCGAGGGCGGCAGGCATGGCCTCGGCGCCTACCTGGTGCCCGGGCGCTCGCTGCCGGCGGCTCGCCCCGCGGTCACCGCGTCCCGCACCTCCACCCGCACCACGACCCGCAAGGGAGCGACGAAATGAGCCGCCTGGCCGTGCCGAAGACCTACAAGCTCTACATCGGCGGGAAGTTCCCGCGCTCCGAGTCGGGCCGCACCTACGAGGTCGTCTCCGCGAAGGGCGGGTTCCTCGCGAACGCCGCCAAGGCCTCCCGCAAGGACGCCCGTGACGCGGTCGTGGCCGCGCGCGGCGCGCTGTCCGGATGGGCCGGGGCCACGGCGTACAACCGCGGCCAGGTGCTGTACCGCATCGCGGAGCTGATGGAGGGCCGCCGGGCGCAGTTCGTGGACGAGATCCAGAACGCCGAGGGCGTCACCGCCGCCGTCGCCGGCGCGCAGGTGGACGAGGCGATCGACCGCTGGGTCTGGTACGCCGGCTGGGCCGACAAGTTCGCCCAGGTGGCGGGCAACGCCAACCCGGTCGCGGGCCCGTACTTCAACATCTCGGTGCCGGAGCCGACTGGCGTGGTCGCGATCGTGGCCCCGCAGGACTCCAGCCTGCTCGGCTTCGTCAGCGCCGTCGCCCCCGCGCTGGTCGCGGGCAACACGGTCGTCGTGGTCGCCTCGGAGCGCTTCCCGCTCTCGGCGATCAGCCTGAGCGAGGTGCTCGCGACGAGCGACGTGCCGGGCGGCGTGGTCAACATCCTCACCGGCTCGCCGGCGGAGATCGCCCCGTGGCTGGCCTCCCACGCCGACGTGAACGCGCTCGACCTGGTCGGCGCCGGAGCGCTGGAGTGGGTGGACCTGCAGATCGGCGCGGCCGACACGCTCAAGCGCGTCCTGGCCCCGGAGAACGGCCCGGACGCCGCCGCCCCGTCGCTCGACCGCATCGCGTTCTTCACCGAGACGAAGACGGTCTGGCATACCAAGTCGCTCCTTTAGAGTCGCCTGAGGCGCCCTTCCCGCCTCCCTCCTTGTGAGGGAGGATGGGAGGATGAGCGACGGGTGGGGATCTGGGCACGGAACTCTCGTCCTGGTCGGCGACAGCCTGACCCAGGGCGGCGACTGGGAGTCCTGGATGCCCGGCGAGGAGATCGTCAACCTCGGCGTCGCGGGCGACACCTCCGACGATGTGGTCGCCCGGCTGGACGCCGTGGTGGAGGCCGGCCCCGCGCTCGTCGCGCTCCTCATCGGGACCAACGACCTGGCCTGGCGCCGCTCGGTCGAGCACGTCGTCCGCAACGTGGAGACCATCCTGGTCACGCTCCGCAAGGAGCTGCCGGAGGTGCGCATCCTGGTGCAGTCGGTGATGCCGCGCGGCCACGAGTTCGCCGACCAGATCCGCGACATCAACCGCCACCTGTGGCAGTTCGCCCCCACCGTCCACGCCGCCTGGCTCGACCTCTGGCCGGCGCTGGCGCTGGAGGACGGCGAGCTCAACCCGGCGTACACGGACGACCGCCTGCACCTGAACGCGGAGGGGTACCGGGTGTGGCTGGGGGAGCTGGTGCCGGGGCTGGAGCGGGCGCGGCAGCTGCCGCCGAACAGCCGGGCGATCCAGTTGCCGGACCTGGGTGGGGCGGGGTAGGGGCGGCCTACCGCCCCCGCAGCACCTCCTCATAGAACCGGATCCCCCGCAGCCACGTCGCCACACGGATCCGCTCGTTCCGCGCGTGCAGCGTCCCGCGCTCGTCTGCGTTCATCTCGAACGGCGTGAAGCGGTAGACCGCGTCGCTGATCGCGGTGAAGTGGCGGCCGTCGCTCGCGGCCAGCATGATGTACGGCGTCACCACCGCGTCCGGGTGCACGGCAGCGACGGCCCCCGCCACAGCGTCCCACTCCGGGCCGGTCGTGGGGGAGACCGGGGACGGCTCCGCCGGGTCGATCGTCTCGATGCGCACGAGCGGGTCGCGGATCGCGCGGCGGAGGTGGGCGACGGTCTCGGCGACGCTCGATCCCACCGCGATGCGCACGTTGAGCACCGCCGTCGCGGTCTCCGGCAGCGCGTTCGCGGCGAGGCTGCCGCTGAGCTGCGTGACCGCGGTCGTCGTGCGGACCATCGCGCGCGTCTCGTCGCTCAGCCGGCCGAGCACCGGGACCAGGGCCGGCTTCAGCCGCCTGGCGCGCGTGAACACCGCGCGCAGCGGGCCGGTCGCGTGGGCGCCGAGCGTCTCCACCATCCGGAGGTTCGTCTCCGTGAGGCGGGCGGGGAACGGCCTGGCGTTCAGCCGGGTGATCGCGCGCGCGAGCCGCACGGTCGCCGCCAGCTTCGGCGGGGTGGAGGCGTGGCCGCCGAGCTGCTCGACCGTCAGCCGCACGCTCGTGATGCCCTTCTCGCTGACACCGACCACGGCGATGGGCTTGGTGACGCCGGGGAAGACGCCCTCGACCACGGCGCCGCCCTCGTCCAACACCAGGGCCGGCCGCACGCCGCGCTCGGCCAGGGATGCCACGATGGCCTGCGCGCCGGAGCCGACGGTCTCCTCGTCGTGGCCGAAGCTGAGGTACACGTCCGCCGCGGGGGTGTGGCCGGCGGCGACCAGCGACTCCACCGCCTCCAGGATGGCGACGAGGGCTCCCTTGTCGTCCAGCGTGCCGCGGCTCCACAGCACGCGGTCCTCGCCCGATCCGGTGAGCTCGGCCCCGAACGGCGGGTGCTCCCAGCCCTCGCCGGTGGCGGGGACGACGTCGTAGTGCGCCATCAGGACGGTGGGGGCGCCGTCGCCCGCTCCGCGCCAGCGGTAGAGCAGCGAGTGGCCGTGCTGCTCGCGATCGAGCACCGCGTGCAGGCGCGGGTACAGCTCCGGGAGCGCCGCCACGAACGCGTCGAACGCCGCCCAGTCGGTCTCCCCGACCGCGTTGCGGGACATGGTCGGGATGCGCAGGAGCGTGCGGAAGCGCTCGACGGCGGCGTCGCCGTCGAGGCGGGCGGCGTCGCTCACTCGCCGGCCGCCGTGCGGAACGCCGCCAGCGCGTCGTCGTTGAACAGCACGAAGCGCACCAGCTCGACCGAGCCGACGCCGGACGACAGCACGGCGCGCACGGTGCTCACCGCGATCCGCGCCGCGTCCTCCATCGGCCAGCCGTAGATCCCGGCGGACACGGCGGGGAAGGCGACCGTCGCGGCGCCGAGCTCGCGGGCGACGCGCAGCGACGACCGGTAGGCGTTCTGCAACTCCGGCGTGCGGTCCTCGCGCTGCGCCCAGACCGGGCCGACCGTGTGGATGACCCACTGCGCGGGGAGGTCTCCCGCGGTCGTCGCGACGGCCTGGCCGGTCGGGAGGCCGTCGGGCAGGGTGGTGGCGCGCAGCTCGCGGCAGGCGGCCAGGATGGCGGGGCCGCCGCGGCGGTGTATGGCGCCGTCGACGCCCCCGCCGCCGAGGAGGGAGCTGTTGGCCGCGTTGACCACGGCGTCCACGGCCTGGTCGGTGATGTCGCCGCGGACGATCTCGATGGGGTCCGCCACGTCAGCCCCGGTTGTTCGAGAGCTCGTACACCTTCAGGAGTTCGAGGATGGCGTCGTCGCGCTGGTCCCCGCCCTCCTCGAACATCGTGGAGATGTGCGTCTTCAGGTGGTTCTCGACGAGCAGCTTGTTGAGCGAGCCGAGGGACTTCTGGATGGCGAGCGATTGGGTGATGATGTCGACGCAGTAGTCCTCGTTCTCTATCATCTTCTCGAGGCCGCGCAGCTGCCCCTCGAGGATGCGCGTGCGGTGCAGCGCCCTCTTCTTGATGTCTGCGATCACGGGACCAAGGATACCGCGGAAACCGGATACCCCGGCCAGGTATGCGGAGCGGGAAGTGCACCCCCTAAAGGGGGGTGTGAGAGGACATACCGGCGGGTCTATCCTCCCAACAGGGGTTGAGAAATATTCGTTTTACAGGAAAGGCCCGACTTTGCTGAAGAACCTCAGCCCGCTGCTGTCCGGTGCGCTCTTGAGCGCTCTCGACGCCATGCACGATGGCGACACGCTTACCCTTGTCGGCAGCGGCTATCCCGAAGAAGCACTCACCGCGCCCGTCGTCCACCTGGGGGAGGACGTCACCACCGAAGCGGCCGCCGAGGCCATCCTCAGCGTGTTCCCGCTCGACACCGCAGACCCGTCGCCGATCGTGTTCCACGACCTCGCAGGAGAGCCCTACGAGGTCCCCGACGTCGCCTTCGCCGTCAACGGCATCGCTTCGGACGCTGAACTGCGTCGCATCCCGATGAGCCGGCTCGACCTCGAGCCGTTCATCGCACTGGCCCGCAATTCCGCCGTCATCGTCCGTGTGGGATCGGACGCGCCGCCGTGCGCGTTCCTGTTCCGCAGGGGCGCTCTCTGAACACCCTGCGCCAGCAGCCGTCCGCGCCCCGGGGATGAGGTCTCGTCCCAGGGGCGCGGACCGTTCTGGGGGGCGGCCGGTCGCCTCCTTCGCGGTCGCCTAGAGTTGGACGGTGCCATACACCCCGCAGCCGCCCGCCTACAACCGCGCCGCCCTGGCGCCTGGCATCCTCGGCGCGCTCGTGCTGCTCTTCGGGCTCGCGTTCGCGGACTGGTACACCTACGTGGAGTACGCGGTCTGCATCCTGGCGCTCATCCTGTGCGTGTTCTCCTGGCAGGCCAAGAGCCGGTGGTGGCTGGCCGGGCTTATCCCGATCGCCGTGCTCTGGAACCCGATCTTCCCGGTGCCGGGGCTCACCCCGGCGCTGCCGCTGCTGAGCCTCGCGGCGGCAGCCGTCTTCGTCGCCGCGGGCATCCTGATCAAGATTCCGGCCGACACACGCCGCTGATCCGCCCCGATACGGTAAAATGACGGTTGCACGGCCATCCTGCGCCGTGCGCCCGGCGTTCTGCGATGCTCGGTCGGACCACTCGGTTCCGTTCCCCGCCGCCGCGCCGGCCCTCACGCCATAACGGCGTCGCGTCCTCTGTCAGCGCGCGGCGCCTCCACTGGAGGACCATGTCTCGTTCGGGTCAGCGCACGTCGCAACAGCGCATGTCGGGCCAAGGCGCGTCGCAGCGCGCCTCGTCGCGGCCGCAGCAGCAGCAGCGCCGCAACCGTCACGCCAACAACGACGGGCTCATCCCCGTCCTCGCGCGCAAGGTGCGCGAGGTGGAGGCGAAGGCCGCGGACGGCAAGAAGCTCGGCCCGACGAACCGCACCAAATTCCAGGTCATCGCGTTCCTCATGCGCGAGGAGCGCGCCCGAGCCAAGGCCGATCCGGAGTTGAGCGACGCCGCGCGCGCCGAGCAGCTCAAGCGGCTGGACGGCATCGCCACGATCCTGGCGAAGACCGCGGCCCGCGACACGTCGCTCATCTCCTTGCTGGAGAGCGCCGCCCCGCCGACCGCGACGGCGCAGAAGATCCGGCGCGACTGGCTGCTGGAGTCCGGCACCGAGCTCAGCCCGGACGATCTCATCATCACCACCGAGCGCGTGGTCGCGCCCGAGAGCATCATCCCGCCGGAGCTCGCCCAGAAGCAGGTCGTTCCCGCCTCGGTCAAGGCGCGACAGCTCTCCAACCCGTTCCTCGCGCCCGACTTCAGCAAGGGTGCTGCCGTCGCCCCCGCGCCGCGCCGCCGGCTCGACTCGTGGGAGCTGCTCGGCCCCCTGTTCAAGTCGTTCGAGTACGGCGCGGGAGGCCAGGCCGCGAGCATGGAGCTCCCGCCCGCCCCGAAGATCGACCGCTACTCGCCGCAGGGCCTTGAGCTCATGCACCACCAGTCGCGCTTCATCGAGAGCGTGCGCCAGGGCCACCGCCGGTTCCTGCTCGCGGACGAGCCCGGTCTCGGCAAGACGGCGCAGTCCGTCCTCGCCGCCTCCGTCGCCGGCGCCTACCCGCTGCTGGCCGTCGTGCCGAACGTCGTCAAGATGAACTGGGCGCGCGAAGTCGAGCGCTGGACGCCGCACCGCCGCGCCACCGTCATCCACGGCGACGGCGAGGGCCTGGACGCGTTCGCCGACGTCGTCATCGTCAACTACGAGGTGCTCGACCGGCACCTGTCCTGGCTGGGCACGCTCGGCTTCAAGGGCATGGTCGTCGACGAGGCGCATTTCATCAAGAACCTGCACTCGCAGCGCTCGCGGCTCGTGCTCGGCCTGGCCGAGGCGATCCGGGAGAAGGCGGCCGACCCGCTGCTCATCGCGCTCACCGGTACGCCGCTGATCAACGACATCGACGACTTCAAGGCGATCTGGCAGTTCCTCGGCTGGATCGACGGCAACAAGCCGACCGCCGAGCTCATGGAGAGCCTGGAGGAGACCGGCCTCACCCCGGCCGACTTCGGCTTCTACGCCGCCGCCCGCGAGTCCGTCATCGACCTCGGCATCGTCCGCCGCCGCAAGGTGGACGTGGCCGCCGACCTCCCGAGCCGCCGCGTGGTCGACCTGCCGGTGGAGCTGGACGACGACCTCGGCCGCTCGATCATGCAGGCCGAGAAGGAGCTGGCCGCCCGGCTGGTCGCGCGCTTCCACCGCGCCGCCGCCGCTGGCCGTCCCGACTCGTTCGACGGCGACGACGAGGCGCACAGGAAGCACCTCATCCGCCTGGTCGCGCAGTCCGAGCTGGAGGAGTCGAAGTCGGCCAAGATCGGAGACAACGTCTTCACGATGGTCCGCAAGATCGGCCAGGCGAAGGCCGGGCTGGCCTCGGACTACACCGCGCAGCTCGCGCGCTCGGTCGGCAAGGTGGTCTTCTTCGCCAAGCACATCGACGTCATGGACGCGGCGGAGGAGGCCTTCGCCGCCCGCGACCTGAAGACCATCTCCATCCGCGGCGACCAGTCCGCGCTCGCCAGGCAGAAGGAGATCGACGCCTTCAACAACGACCCGGAGGTCGCGGTCGCGGTCTGCTCGCTCACCGCGGCGGGCGTCGGGCTCAACCTCCAGGCCGCATCGAACGTCGTGCTCGCCGAGCTGTCCTGGACGGCCGCGGAGCAGACCCAGGCGATCGACCGCGTGCACCGCATCGGCCAGGACGAGCCGGTCACGGCGTGGCGGATCATCGCCGCGCAGACCATCGACTCCAAGATCGCGGAGCTGATCGACTCCAAGCAGGGCCTCGCGGCCCGCGCACTGGACGGCAGCGATGTGGAGCTCGGCTCGGCCGACTCGGTGCAGCTGGACGCCCTCATCCACCTGCTGGAGGACGCGCTCGACGCGTAGGCGCTGGGCCCCTCGGCGTCAGGCGATCTCGGCGTCAGGCGATCTCGGCGTCGTCCGGGTCGAGCGGGACCGGGCGCTCGTCGTCCGGCAGGATGCGGTCGTCGGCCTCGTCGTCGTCCACAGGGAGGTCGTCCTCGTCGCGGATGACGTCGCTGGGCTCGTAGTCGCCCTCCTGCGCCTCGAGGAAGTCGTCGTCGTCCTCCCGGCTGCGGTCCGTCTCGCTCATGCCACGAGGGTACCGCGCAGGCGGACCCCGCACGAGAGTGGTTCGCGAGCGCCCGCTTCAGCCCAGGTCGAACTCGAAGTAGGCGCCGCGGTCGTCGTGCCGGATGCGCGCCGGGCCGCTGACGTCCGCGAAGTCGTCCGTCCCGGTGCCGGGGACGATGTAGCCGAACGCCGACGGGTCGTCCGGGTGCTGCAGCGCGCCGTGATGGACCGTGAACGAGCCGGAGCGGCCGTCCGGCAGCGTGCCGGTGATCCGCTCCGCGGCGAGGTAGCCGCGGCCGCCCTCCTCCGTGCCGGACGAGATGAAGTGCGCGACCGACTCGCCGACCAGGCCCTCCGTGTACGTCTTGCGCATCACCACCGCGCCCAGCCAGTCGCCCGGGATGCCGGGCAGCTCCTCCGGGTCCCAGCCGGTGACGTCGAAGCGGGCGGTGACGATGCTGCCGGTGTCCATGCCGGGAGCTTAACGAGTGCGCCCGCGCACTGCTTGCAATTTCGCGACAGCGCCGAAGTGGACTAGACAGGGGACATGGCGCAGCACCATACCCAGCTCGAGATCGAGCGCAAGTACGACGTGGACGGCGACCTCCGCCCACCCCAGCTCGTCGGCATCGGGGCGATCGCCGTCGAGAGCGAGCCCGAGACCGCCGAACTGGTGGCGACCTACTACGACACGGCCGAGCTGCGGCTCGCCCGGCAGCGCGTCGCGGTGCGCGCGCGGCGCGGCGGCTCCGACGAGGGCTGGCACGTCAAGCTCCCGCCCACCGAGGAGGGGCGGCCGGAGCTGCACTGGCCGCTCGGCGACGGCGTGGAGCCGCCGGCGGACCTGCGCGAGGTGATCCGCGAGCAGCTCGGCGACGGCGTGCTGGTCCCGGTCGCCCGCGTGACCAACCGGCGCGACACCACCATCCTCAAGGACGCGGCGGGCTTCGAGCTCGCCGAGTTGTGCGACGACCACGTCCGCGGCGAGAACCTGCAGACCGGCGCGACCGACGCCTGGCGGGAGTGGGAGGTCGAGCTGCTCAGCGGGGCGCCCGACTCGCGCGAGCGCCGCACCGCGCTCCTGGACGGGATCGAGGCGGAGCTCCTGGCGGCGGGCGCTCGGCCCTCCGCGAGCTCGTCCAAGCTCCAGCGCGCGCTCGGCCTCTGAGCCTCCCGGGCGGCCGGGATTTTGGTGCTCCGGTATACCTCGGGCATGATGCTCAGGGGCGCAATAAGAAACGGAGCAGCATGAAGATCGGCATCCTGACCAGTGGCGGCGACTGTCCCGGACTGAACGCGGTCATCCGCGGCGCGGTCCTCAAGGGCGACCGCGTGTACGGGTCCGAGTTCGCCGGCTTCCGCTACGGCTGGCGCGGCGTGGTCGAGGGCGACATCATGCCGCTCGACCGGCACAGCGTCCGCGGCCTCTCGCGCCAGGGCGGGACCATCCTCGGCTCCAGCCGCACGAACCCGTTCGAGGGCGACAAGGGCGGCCCGGAGAACATCCAGCGGATGATGGACGAGAACGGCATCGACGCGATCATCGCGATCGGCGGCGAGGGCACGCTCACCGCGGCCCGCCGGCTCACCGACGCCGGCCTCAAGATCGTCGGCGTGCCGAAGACCATCGACAACGACCTCGCCGCCACCGACTACTCGTTCGGCTTCGACACCGCGGTGGAGATCGCGACCGAGGCCATCGACCGCCTCCGCACCACCGCCGAGTCGCACCAGCGCTGCATGGTCGTGGAGGTCATGGGCCGCCACGTCGGCTGGATCGCCCTGCACTCGGGTATGGCGGGCGGTGCGCACGCCATCCTCATCCCGGAGCAGCCGAAGTCCATCGAGCAGATCTGCGAGTGGGTCGAGTCGGTGCGCGACCGCGGCCGCGCGCCGGTGATCGTCGTCTCCGAGGGCTTCCACCTCGACACGATGGAGGAGGCGCACTCGCACAAGGGCCTGGACGCGTTCAACCGTCCGCGCCTCGGCGGGATCGGGGAGATGCTGGCGCCGATGATCGAGGAGCGCACCGGCATCGAGTCGCGTGCGTCGGTCCTCGGCCACATGCAGCGCGGCGGCGTCCCGAGCGCCTACGACCGCGTGCTGGCGACCCGGCTCGGCATGGCGGCGGTCGACGCGGCCTACGAGGGCCGCTGGGGCTCGATGGTGTCGCTGCGCGGCACCGACGTCGTGAACGTGTCGATCGCCGACGCGACCGGCGGCCTCAAGACCGTGCCGCCGGCGCGGTACGAGGAGGCGGAGCTGCTCTTCGGCTGACCGCCCCTCCCTTCCCGCGAGGAGCGGGGTTAGGCTCCACCGTATGAGCGGAAGGAGCCCGACGGTGCCCAGATTCGTCCAGCTGGAGGAGTTCGGCTCGCGCGACTTCCTCCACCTCGTCGGGCGGGAGCGCCCGTGGCCGGGGCCGGGACAGGTGCTGGTGCGCGTGATGGCCGCGGGCCTCAACCCGATGGACTACAAGGCGTACCGCAGCGAGAAGGCGGCCGCCCGGATGGGCGTGACCCTGCCGAGCGGGATGGGCCAGGACTTCGCCGGCTTCGTGGAGGAGCGTGGTGAGGGCGCCGTGCGCTTCGGGCTCGGCCAGGCCGTGCTCGGCACCGCTCCGTTCGCCGCGCTCGCGGACTTCGTCGTCGTCGCCGAGGACGGCCAGATCGTCGAGAAGCCCGACCCGCTCACCTTCGAGGTGGCCGGATCGCTCGGCGTGGTCGGGCGCACGGCGATGGCGACCGCGGCCTCCCTCGACCTCGGCGAGGCCGACACCGTGCTGGTGAGCGCGGCGGCCGGCGGGGTCGGGGTGCTCGCAGCGCAGCTCGCGATCCGGTGCGGCGCCACGGTCGTCGGCACGGCGAGCGAGGAGAACCACGAGTTCCTGGAGACGCTGGGCATCATCCCCGTCGCGTACGGGGACGGTCTGGCCGACCGGGTGCGGGAGGTCCTGGACGACGGGCAGCGCGTGACGGCGGTCCTCGACAACCACGGGCCGGACACCATCGACGCCGCGATCGAGCTCGGTGTGCCTCCGGAGCGGATCAACACGATCGCCGCGTTCGGCCCGGCGGCCCGCGGAGCGCGCACCGTCGGGGGACGCACGGCGGGCAACGCCGAGCTGGCGGAGCTCGCCGACCTCCTCGCGCAGAACGAGCTGGTCCTGCCGATCGACTCGATCTTCCCGATCGAGCGCACCGCCGAGGCGTACGGGCGGCTGGAGACCGGCCACGTGCGCGGCAAGATCGTGATCGTCACCGACTGAGCGCGGCCTCAGCCCGGCTTCTGCAGCCCCAGCGTGGCGAACAGCAAGGGGAGGCCGCCGTTCAGCCCGCCCATCAGCGCGCCCATGCCGTGGCCTCCGGTCGGGAGGTCGATGAACGTGCTGGCCACCCCGGCGCGCTGCGCGGCCCGCAGTTCCACCTCGGCCACGCGGTGGTAGCCCGGATCGTCGCGGCAGGCGGTGAAGATCATGTTGCCGGGGAACGCCCCGGGCGCGAGCCGGTTGAGCGGCTTCGCATGGTCGTAGGCGGCCTGGTCGCCGTGGAAGACCTCGCTCAGCGTGGCGGCGGGATGCTCGGCGCCGGGGAACTCCTCGCCGGAGATGTCGAGCACGTTCGAGAACAGCTCGGGATGGTCGATGCCGAACGACAGCCCGCACAGGCCGCCGTTCGAGTACCCGGCGATGGACCAGAACCGGTGGTCGTGCGTGATCGGGAGGTGCCGGGTCGCCCAGTCGGTCACGTCCCGCGTGATGTAGGTCGCCACGTTGCCGTACCGCGGCGTGTCCAGGCAGAGTGTGTCCGGCATCCCGGCGCCGAGCTGGTCGGCCACGACGACGACGGGCGCGAGGCCGTGATGCTGGGCGGCGAGCACGTTCAGCACCGAGGCGATCGGCTCCGGGTCCGGGTTGCCGGGCTGGCCCATCATCATCACGACGAGCGGCAGCGCGGGCGGGTGCGCCACCAGGGCGGCGGGAGGCAGGTAGACGCCGGCCTCCCTGGCGTGGAACCCGCTGATCGTCCCCGCGATGTGCGCCGTGCCGGTCTTGCCCTTGAGCGGCATGTCGGCCGGCGCCTTCCAGTCCTTCCAGAGCGCGACGTCGTAGGCCGTGCTCTGGTGGGCGAGCGGCTTGGACTTGATCGGGTTCGGGATCGTGATCGCGAGGACGTTGCCGACCGTGCGGTCGAGACCGTAGTTGAGGTTGATGCCCAAGGCCGCAGCGAGGACGAAGGCGGGCACGGCGACGATGGCAACGGCTGTGCGCCAGCGCGGGGCGCGGCCGATGCTCGCCACGCAGAGCGCCACCCCGCAGAACAGCGCTGCGACCCAGAGGTAGTTGCCCGCGCCCAGGGACTCGCCGAACAGGTTCAGCCAGCGGATGCACACGAGCCAGGTGATCACCGCGCCGAGGAGGCCGATCGCGCCGGCCAGGCCGAGGCGGCGCAGCAGCGCGAGCGACGGACGGCGCGCCAGCAGGGCGGCCAGCAGCGCAGCGGAGGCGGCGAACACCAGGATCGGGACGGGGCCGCCGAGCACGTCGATCGAGAGCAGTGCGTCAAACACGGCGCGCCGGCGGGATTCCCATACGAGCAATCTATGGCTGACAATCGAACGAACGGTGAACGAGACCCCGGGACCGGGGCGTATTCTCGGGCCGTTCCCCCGAACTGGGGGTGAGCCGTCACGGCGAGAGGAGCGGCCATGATCGACGAGGACACCGCGCGACTGCTTCGCGCCGCCGGCCTGCGCTGGCAGCCGGAGTCGGGGGACACCTTCGCCATCGACCGGCCGGGGATGGCGGGCGAGCGCTTCACCGTGAGCGAGATGACGATCGAGCCGCACCACTTCGACACCGGCACCATCCTCGGCTTCAACGGCACCACCGAGTGGGCGCTGGACTCGCTCGCCGTCGAGGACGCGCTCTGGATCCCGCGCGAGGACCAGCTGCGGGAGCTGCTGGGCGGCTCCTTCCGCCACCTGGCGCGCACGGCCGACGGCTACCGGGTCACGCTGGAGCTGGAGGGCGTGGAGCGCTTCTTCGAGGAGGAGGACGCCGCGTCCGCCTACGCGCAGGCGCTGCTGTCGCTCATCGCCCGGGCTGTCGCCTAGCCGGTACGGGGCTGTGGCGTAGCCAGCACGGAGCGGTCGAGGTCGGCGACCTTGGCGACGCCGGAGAGTCCGAGCGTGATGTCGAGCTCGGCCAGGAGGTTGCGGAGCAGCTCCCTCACGCCGCGCTCGCCGGCCAGGGCGAGCGCGTATGCGTACGGCCTCCCGACCGCGACGGCCCTGGCGCCGAGGGCGAGCGCGATCACGGCGTCCGCGCCGCCGCGGATCCCGCTGTCGAACAGCACGGGGAGGCGGCCGGCGACCGCGTCCACGACGCCGGGCAGCGCGTCGAGCGCCGCGACCTCGCCGTCGATCTGCCGGCCGCCGTGCGTGGACACCTGCACGGCGTCCACGCCCGCGTCGACGGCACGACGGGCGTCGTCCGGGTGCAGGATGCCCTTGAGGACGATCGGGAGGCTGGTGTGCTCGCGCAGGAACGCCAGGTCGTCCCAGCCGAGCGACGGGTCGGCGAACACGTCGAGGAACGTCTCGACCGCCGCGAGCGGCTCGCCGGAGCGCAGGTTCTCGCGCAGGTCGCCGGGATGGTGGCGCAGGATGCTCGCGAAGGAGGCGACCGCAGCCGGGGTGATCGCGGTGCGCTCGCGGGGGCCCGCACCCGCCATCCGCTCGCGCACCAGCCGGCGGAAGACCGGGTCGCTGGTGTACTGGGCGATGCCGAGGCCGCGGCTGAACGGGAGGTAGCCGAGGTCGAGGTCCCGGGGGCGCCAGCCGAGCACATGGGTGTCCAGGGTGACCACGATCGTCTCGCAGCCGCTCGCCTCCGCCCGCGCCACCAGGCTTGCGACCAGGTCGCGCGACGAGCTCCAGTAGAGCTGGAACCAGCGCGCGGCGCCCGGCCGGACGTCCTCCATCGCGGCTGCGACGGCCTCCATCGGCGCCGAGGCCTGGGTGGACAGCACCGCAGGGATGCCGTGCGCGGCGGCGGCGCGCGCGGCGGCCAGGTCCCCGTCGCGGCGGGCGAGCTCCAGGACGCCGATCGGCGCCAGCAGCAGGGGAGTGGGCAGGCGGCGGCCGAACAGTTCGATCGAGAGGTCCCGTGTCGAGACGTCCCGCAGCACCCTCGGCACGATCCGGCGCCGCGCGAACGCCTCGGTGTCGGCCCGGTCGGTGCGCTCCAGCCCCGCGGAGCCCGCGATGTACGCGAAGGCCGCGCGCGACATCCGCCGGCGCGCCGCACGCTCCAGCTCGGGGAACGCGACCGGGACGGCCGGCCGCCGCCCGCTCACGCCCGCGCGGTACACGACGCTCTGCGCCGTCCGGCCGATGCTCGTCGCGATGCTCGCCGTCATCCGCCCATTCTGCCCCGCACCCCATCCATCTGACAGGACACGCCGTCTCGCGCGGCGGCGAGACGGCGTGTCCTGTCAGGTAGCTGCGCGGTCAGCGCTTGGGGCGCGGCCGTTTTCCGGTGGAGCGCTTGGCGGCGGCGGCGCGCTTGGCGTGCTTGGCGGCGCGTGCGGACTGCGTGGCGGCGATCTTCGCCGCCTTGGCGGCCTTGGCGTCCCGGGCGGAGCGCTCGGCCTCCGTCGCCGCCACCTCCGGGTTGCGCGAGCTGTGCGCCGAGCGTCCCCGCACGATCCCGATGAACTCGTCCACGAGGGGATGCTGCCCCTCCCGCGGCCAGGTGAGGGCGACCTGGGAGGTCGGCCCGTCCTCCAGCCGCATCGCGGTGACGTCCTTGCGGCGCAGGGCCTTCGCCACCGAGGCGGGCAGCAGGGCGATCCCGTCGCCCTCGGCCACGCTGCGCATGAACGCCTCCGACGGCTCCCCGCCGACCCGCGGCTCGCCGTCGAGGTCGGCCAGGTGCAGCTTCTCCTCCAGCGTCAGCAGGTGCTCGTGGTGCATCACGACCACGACGTCCTCGGTGTAGAGCGGGATGAGGTGCCGGTCGTCGTCGGCCGGGGCGTCGCGGGCGAACGCCATGTCGGCCTCGCCCGCCGCCAGCGCGGCCAGCGGGTCCGCCGACGGCCGCACCACCAGCTCCACGTCAGGCTGCCGCTCAGCGAAGGCGCGGGTCCACTTGCCGATCGTGACACCGAGCGGGAAGGCGAGGGCGAAGCGGGAGGCCATGCACGCCAGGCTACCGTCCGGCCGGATGGCCCGCGGACGATACCCTTGAAGGCATGAAGCCCCAGACCATGAAGGCGGCCACCGCGGCCAAGAAGCTCGGCATCCTGCTGTCGGCGGCCCCGGAGGAGTTCCGCGACCGCGAGATCAGCCGCACCGAGCTGGACGAGCTGACCGCGAACCCGCCCGCCTGGCTGGTCGCCCTCCGTGCCGACGGCCCGCACCCGCGCGACGTCGTCGCCCACAAGCTCGGCGTGAGCAACTCGGGGCTGGCCCGCGCCGGCGTCACCGAGCCGCTCACCACCGCTGAGATCAAGGCGCTGCTGGAGCAGAAGCCGGAGTGGCTGGTCGCCGAGCGCGCCACGCAGGCGCAGGTCCACGCCGAGAACGCGCGCGTAAAGCAGCGCAACGCCGAGCGGGCGGCGCGCGCCGAGCGCGACTGAGCCCTACGGCTGGTCCGGCGTCCCCAGCGAGCCGGCCTTCTTGACGGCGTGCGCCAGCACCTCCGGCCCGGTGACGAACGCCCGGCGCCAGGGAGCGACGCCGTCGATCTCCACCTGCAGCGAGAAGCTCAGGATGGTGCGGATGAGCACGATGATGCCGAGCACCACCGCGTCGGTGAGGGTGGGGCTGGATGTCACGGTCTTGACGAGGTCGGCGGCCACCAGCAGTTCGAGGCCGAGCAGGATGACGCCGCCGAAGGCCTCCCGCAGCGTGCGGAAGGCGTCGGCCCCGCTGCGTGTGCGCGCCCACACCGCCACCGCGATCACGAGGGCCACGACGAAGCCGACCGCGAGGGCGGCGACGCCCGCGAATTCGAAGGCGACCCCGACCGCCTCGAAGACCGCGTGGGTGTCCATGCGCACATGGTGCCACAGCGCCGCAGCAGTGGAGAGAGGGCGCGCTCAGGCCACGTGGACGGCCGGCCTCCGCTTGACGTCCTTCTCGGCCTCGCGCAAGACCTCACGGGTCACCGGGGCGACCTCGCCCACGCCGGTGATGAGATAGCGGAACATGTTCGAGATCGGGTTGCCTTCCGTCCACTCGAAGTAGATGGTCGGCACCACCCCGGTGATGTCGCGCATCTCCAGCAGGATGGCCGCGATGGTGTTCGGCACGTTGCCGCTCTTCACCCGCAGCACGCGGTAGCCGTACTTGACGACGCCGTGCACGACCAGGTCCTCCTCGAAGTCGGAGGAGTCGGACTTCATCACTTCCAGGAAGATGGTCCGCGAGCGCTGCGGGATGTGGCTGAAGCGGCGCTCGTCCTTGTTCTTCTCCTCGTATTCCTTCGTGGTGTCCACGTCGGGCTCGTGCGAGATGATCCGGATCTCGCCCTCCTCGGCGTCCTCCAGGATGAAGTCCAGCGCCGACACGTCGAAGGTGACGCTCGTCGCGCGCACCTGGAACGACCGCCCGATGCGCGACACGATCGACACGATCAGGATGCCGATGATGAACAGCGTCGCGATGCGGAGGCCGTCTGGGCGCTCGATGATGTTGTCGATGGTCGTGTAGACGAAGATCGCCGTGATGATCGCGAACACGACGGTGCGCTTCGGCTGCTTCTTGCGCCAGGCGGACAGGCTCACCGCGAGTGACGCGGAGGTGATCAGCACCAGCACGCCGGTGGCGTACGCGCCGCCCTGCGCGTCGACGTTCGCGTCGAAGATCACCGTGATCAGGAACGCGATCGCGGTGAACACCAGCACGAGCGGCCGCACCGCGCGCGCCCACTGCGGCGCCATCCCGTAGCGGGGGAGGTAGCGCGGCACCAGGTTGAGGAGGCCGGCCATCGCCGAGGCGCCCGCGAACCACAGGATGAGGATGGTGCTGATGTCGTAGACGGTGCCGAAGGCGTTGCCGAGGTACTCGTGCGCCAGGTACGCCAGCGCGCGGCCGTTGGCGGGGCCGCCGGCCTGGAAGTCCTTCTGCGGGATCAGCAGCGTGGTCGTGAAGCTCGACGTGATGAGGAAGGCGCTCATGATGAGCGCGGCCGTCGTGAGCAGGCGGCCGGCGCCGCGGATGCGGCCGGTCGGGTAGTTCGGGTCGTCGTCCGGCTTGCCCTTGATCTGCGGCATGACGGCGACGCCGGTCTCGAAGCCGGAGAGGCCCAGCGCAAGCTTCGGGAACACCAGCAGCGCCACGCCGACGATGAGCAGGGGGTTGCCGTGCGAGACGAAGAGGGCGTCCCACCAGTCGGTGACGGCCGTCGGGTGCTGGAACACCTCGATGATGGAGGTCGTCACCACGACGACGTTGAGCGCCAGGTACACGCCGACGAGCACGACGGCGATACCGATGGCCTCCCGGAAGCCCTTGAGGAAGACCGCGCCGAGCAGAGCCAGGAGCACCAGCGTGATGATGACGTTGTTGCCGTGGAACCAGGAGGGCGCGAACGGGTTCTCGATCGCGTGCGCGGTCGCGTCGGCCGCGGACAGCGTGATCGTGATCATGAAGTCCGTCGCGGCGAACCCGAGCAGCACGAGGACGAACAGCTTGCCGGCCCACCAGGGCAGGAACCGCTCCAGCATCGCGATCGAGCCGGAGCCGCGGAAGCTCTCGCGCGCCACCCGGCGGTAGACCGGGAGGGCGCCAAGCAGCGTCAGGGCGACGAGCACGAGCGTCGCGAACGGCGAGACCAGCCCGGCCGCCAGGGCTGCGATGGCGGGCTGGTAGCCGAGCGTGGAGAAGTAGTCGACACCGGTGAGGCACATGACCTGCCACCACGAGTGCGTGCGCTCGGGGTTCTGGCCGTGCGGGCCCTGCTGGGTGCCGCGCTCGTCCACCATGCCGCGCAGCAGCCAGTGCTTGAACCGGCCGCCGTGTGGCGCCGCAGCGAGGGGATGCGCCTGCCCGGGGATCGGGACGGGCTCCTTGGGCGACGGGATGGTGCTCGACATCGGCTGCCCTTCGTTCAATGCGAGCGTCAGTCTAATAGGCGAACGAGGCGGCGGATAATCCGCCGTCTCGGCACTCTAGGCCCGACTTTCCGCCGTTTCGGTGAGGTCACCAGGCGGAGGGGCGGTAGTCCTTCAAGAACACTCCGTGCAGGTCCTCCCCGGCCTCGCCGCGCACGACCGGGTCGTAGACCCGCGCGGCGCCGTCGACCAGGTCGAGCGGGGCGTGGAAGCCCTCCTCGGCGAGGCGGACCTTGGTGTAATGCGGGCGCTCGTCGGTGATCCAGCCGGTGTCGACGCTCGTCATCAGGATGTTGTCCGTCTCGAACATCTCCAGCGAGCTCGTGCGGGTGAGCATGTTGAGCGCGGCCTTCGCCATGTTCGTGTGCGGGTGACCGGCGCCCTTGTAGCGGCGGCCGAAGACGCCCTCCATCGCCGAGACGTTCACCACGTACGAGCGGCCCGCGGCGGCGAGCGACGGACGGAGGCGGTCGATCAGGATGAACGGGGCCGTCGTGTTGCAGAGCTGCACCTCCAGCAGCTCCAGCGGGTCGATGCCGCCGACGGCCCTGGTCCAGGTGTTCACGCGCTGGACGTCGGGCACCAGCCCGCCCGCGTCGATCGCGGTGCCGTCGTGGTGACGCTCCAGCGACGACGAGCCTGCGGCCATCGCGGCCGAGGCGAGGTCGTTCGCGGTGAGGGCCGCGGCGCCGACGAGCTCGGCGACGGTGCCGTGGACGTTCGCCGACGACAGCAGCGGGTGCGCGGCGACGGAGGCCTCCAGCGCCTGCGGGTGCGGGTCGGCGGTGTGGCCGAAGGTCTCCAGCTCGGGCAGCGGGCCGTCGGGCAGCGGGTGCGACTCGGCCTCGGCCAGCAGCGAGTACGCGCCGGGGGAGCGGCGCACGGTCTGCGCGGCGTTGTTGATGAGCACGTGCAACGGGCCGCGGGAGGCGACGGAGTCGGCGAGGCCGATCACCTGGGCCGGGTCGCGGAGGTCGATGCCGACGACGCGGAGGCGGTGCAGCCAGTCCTTCGCGTCGGGCAGCTGGGAGAACCGGCGCACCGCGTCGCGCGGGAAGCGCGTGGTGATGGTGAGGTCGGCGCCGTCGCGCAGCAGGCGCAGCGCGATGTGCATGCCGATCTTGGCGCGGCCTCCGGTGAGCAGCGCGCGCTTGCCGGTCAGGTCGGTGCGCGCGGTGCGCTTGGCGTGGCTGAAGGCGGCGCAGGACGGGCAGAGCTGGTGGTAGAACCAGTCCACCTCGGTGTAGTGCTGCTTGCAGATGTAGCAGGCCTGCGAGTTGATCAGCGTGCCGGCCGTCGCGGAACCGGTGGTGGGGGAGGTCAGGTCGCGACCGCGGGTCTCGTCGTCGATGCGGTCGGGCGCGCCGGTGGCGGTCGCCGCGATCACGGCGCGGTCGGCGGCGAGCTCGGCCTCCCGCAGCTCGCGCCGCCTGGCCTGCTTGACGGCCTTGAACATGTGCGCGGTCGCGCGGCGGACCGAGACGAAGTCGGGGTGCTCCTGGTCGAGCTCGTGGAGCTGCGCGAGGACGCGGAGTGTGGTCGCGAGGTCGTCGGGGTCGAGGCTCGCAGGTGATTCTGGCACCGGACGATTGTACTGGGGATCGGATGACCGCCCGCTGAGGGTGCTACACCTCCAGTTCGAGCCAGTCCAGCCCCCGCAGGTCGAGGCACAGCTTGCCGTCGCGCTCGGTGGCCATCGCGATGACGTCGCTGCAGATCCGGCAGCGCAGCACCATCCCGTGGTCGTCGGGCCAGAGGTGCGCCTGCGCGATCACCGACACGTTCCCGCAGTGCGCGCACTTGCCGCGCGCCACGGTCACGTCGACCGCGAAGACCTCCGAGAGGAGTCCTGCCGCGGCGTTGCCGTCCAGGTAGTCCATGTCGCTCACGCTGCGCCTCCGATCCCGCCGTAGCGCTCGGTGCGGATGCGGTCGGGGTCGTGCCCGGCGTCGACCAGCCAGCCCGAGACGGCCTCGACGAACGGGGTGGACCCGCACAGGTAGAACCTCGGGGCGTCCGCGGCGGGCAGGACGAGCGCGCCGAGCCCCTCCGCCGTCAGCCGTCCCGCCGCGACCGGCCAGCCGGCCGGCGCCTCGCGCGTGTAGACGTAATCGACGTGCAGCGGCGCGGTCTCCTCGCCGAGCGCCATCAGCTCGTCGCGGTAGTAGACCGACATCGGCGTGCGGGCGGAGTAGAGCAGCCGGAAGGGTGCGGCGCTCGCCGCGGCCGCGTGCGCGCGGGCCATCGACATCAGCGGCACGACGCCGGAGCCTCCCGCGATCAGCTGCACCGGCCCGTCGTCGCCCGCCCGCCAGACGAACCAGCCGCCGACCGGACCGCGCACCTCCAGCTGGTCGCCGACCGCGAGGCCGTGGACGAGGTACGGCGAGACCTCGCCGTCGGGCAGCTCCTCCACCGTCAGCTCGAACTCGTCCGGCGCCAGTCCGCCCGCGCCGGAGGCCGACGCGATCGAGTACGAGCGCACGGCCTGGTAGCCGTCCGGCGCGGTCAGCCGCACGTCCACGTGCTGACCGGCGAGGTGCCCGGCCAGCCCCGGGATGCGCAGCCGGATCGTGCGGGCCGTCGCGGTCTCCTCGTGCGCGGCCACGACCTCCGCCACCCGCCACGCGGTGCTCACCAGTAGCGCTCTTCCTTCCAGGGGTCCCCGTACAGGTTGTAGCCGTTCTGCTCCCAGAAGCCGGGCTGGTCCTGCGGCAGCATCTCCAGCCCGCTGACCCACTTGGCGCTCTTCCAGAAGTACAGGTGCGGCACCAGCAGGCGCGCGGGGCCGCCGTGCTCGGGCGGGAGGTCGGCGCCGTCGAACGTGTGCGCCACCCAGGCCTTGCCGTCGAGGAGGTCCTTCAGCGGCACGTTCGTCGTGTAGCCGCCGTAGGAGTGCGCCATCGTGTACTCGTAGTCTGTGTCGACCTTCTCGAACAGCGTGTCGAGCGCCACGCCGCGCCACGACGTCCCGAGCTTCGACCAGCTCGTGACGCAGTGGATGTCGGTGGCGACGTCGGCCTGCGGGAGGGCCAGGAACTCGTCCCAGCTCCAGCGGTGCACCACGCCCTTCTCGGTCGTGATGGTGAACGCCCAGTCCTCCTTCGCCACGCGCGGGGTCGGCCCGGCGGACAGCACGGGGAAGCCCTCCGTGACGTACTGCCCCGGTGGGAGGCGCGGGTCCTCGGTTCTGCGCCGGCCGAGGAAGCCGGACGAGATGATTCCCATGCGCGGAGCTTATTCCCGTCACGGTGCGCCGGTCTATGGCCGGTCGGTCTAGGGTGAGGTCATGGCCGCGGTCAATCTCGGACTCCCGCGCAGCGCGTCGCTGCGGGATGAGCCGAGCGCTGCCGCGCCCAGCCTCGCCGGTCGCCCGCGCGTTCCCGGCCTCATCGACCGGTTCGGCCGTGTCGCCCGCGATCTGCGCGTCTCGGTGACCGAGAAGTGCTCGCTGCGCTGCACCTACTGCATGCCCGCGGAGGGCCTGCCCGCCATCCCGCGCGAGGACCTGCTGACCCCGGCGGAGATCGCCCGGCTGGTGGGGATCGGCGTGCGCGACCTCGGCATCCGCGAGGTGCGCTTCACCGGAGGCGAGCCGCTGATGCGCGCCGACCTCGCCGAGATCATCGGGCTCTCGGCCGCCGCGGCCCCCGGCATCGACCTCAGCATCACGACCAACGGCATCGGCCTCGACCACCGCGTGCGCGAGCTGGTCGCCGCCGGGCTGACCCGGGTGAACATCTCGCTGGACACCGTCGACCGCGAGCACTTCGCCGCGCTCACCCGCCGCGACCGGCTGCCCGCCGTGTTCGCCGGGATCGCCGCCGCGCACGCCGCCGGGCTGACGCCGCTCAAGCTGAACGCCGTGATGATGCGCCAGACCCTCGCCGGCGCCCCCGACCTCCTCGCCTGGGCGCTGGAGAACAGCTGCCGGCTGCGCTTCATCGAGCAGATGCCGCTCGACGCCGACCACACCTGGCTGCGCGACAACATGGTGTCCGCCGAGGAGCTGCTCGCCGTCCTCCGCACCCGGTTCGACCTGGTGGAGGCCGGCCGCCCGGACGACCCGTCGTCCCCCGCCGAGGAGTGGCTGGTCGACGGCAGCCCCGCCACGGTCGGCATCATCGCCTCGGTGACCCGCTCGTTCTGCTCGGCCTGCGACCGCACCAGGATCACCGCCGAGGGCACGGTGCGCTCGTGCCTGTTCGGAGACGACGAGACCGACCTGCGCGGGTTGCTGCGCGGCGGCGCGGACGACGCCGAGCTGGCCCGCTGGTGGCGCGGCGCGATGTGGGGCAAGCAGTCCGGGCACGGGATGGACGCCGCGGGCTTCGTGCCGCCGGTGAGGAGTATGGGGGCGATCGGTGGCTGAGCGCAGTGTCCTCGTGCGCTACTTCGCGGCCGCCGAGGAGGCCGCGGGACGCGAGGAGGAGCGGGTCTCGCTCGACACGCCGACCGTCGGCGCCCTCCGCGAGCTGTTGGACGCGCGTTACGGGGAGGCCATGCGGCTGGTGCTGCGCAACGGGTCCTTCCTGGTCGACGGCGTCGTGTCGCGCGACCCTGACGCCGCGATCGGCGAGCGCGTCGACGTGCTGCCCCCCTTCGCCGGCGGCTGATTCCGCGGCAGGCGCTCCGCTAAGCTGCGGACCGCCCGTGCAGGTGAAGTTAGATTTAGGTGTGAAATTAAGATCTAACAATCTAACCGGCCGCGCCTTGGTCGGATGGTCGATATGCGTGGCGGGCATTGTCGTGTTCACGGTTCTAGACGCCGTTAGTCTGTTTGCTCCCGCACTGGTCAAGCCGACTCCGCCTGCCGGCTCGGGTTTTGGTGTCGTGTTGTACCGGTATGACGGCGCGCCTGTAACCGAGGCACGCATTGACTATGAGGTCGAGGCTCCCCGCCAAGACTGGTTCTCAGTGCGGGTCGGCACAATTGGTGACGCAACCGGGTTGTGGCGGGTAGCCGTGCTGTTCGATTCAACCGAGGCGGAGCGTTCCTGGTTCTGCAGCCCAACGCAAAGCAGCATCTCAGACAAATCCGACGCGTCCGCACCGCTTTATCGTTACGGACAGTCGCTTCGACCCTCGAAAATTGACGCTGAAATGCACAAGACCATCGAAGCGAAGATGCCGTGGGCGGCAGACGGATGGCGCGGAGTCGCAGTGTTCAATGCGTCAGATGTCACGCTTCGCCCTTCCAAGGGGACTGCCGGAACGGTCGACGCCAGTGGGGCATTCATTCCATACGAAACGACTGACGCTCTGAGCGGTATTGAATGTCGACGTCCGGCGGACGGCCGATATGCAGCCGAACTTGACTCCGAGAACGGTTACCGCGCAATGGCCAAGATGCTGGACCAGGAACCGTTTCCTCTCGAAGCTCAAACGTCACGCAACATACTCACTCCGGCCGTCACGGCCCTGGTGCCGGGGCGTGAGGTCCGGGGAGCGCGCTGCTATCGGGTTCGACACCCTGGAAATTGGAACTACATAGGTCTCACTAATCGCGAGTACCAGTTTCAACTCGGTGAGATTCGAACTGAGGGCTGTGATCGTGAGGCTGACGAATATGCGCAGCCAACAGTCACTCTTCGCAGTGCAATGTGGGCTTTCGAGGATCAAGTAGCCGTCCAAGGGCGCTCCAACCAGCAAACGCTCTACGGCGTACTGATAGGGGTTTTTGCGAGTCCACTTATCGGGCTTCTGTTCGTATCCAAGGTCCACACAGCCCCTCGGCGGATCCCTCGCCGCTTCCGAACGAGGCGAGTGGGAAATCCTCCTTCCTAGTGTTGGGGATCTCCTCGCTGTATCTCGGCGGCTAAGCTTCAGCGAACGGGGCTGCGGCGAAGGGGGACACCATGAGCGTGCATCTGCGGGACCTGGAGGCCGTACGGCGACGGCAGGGGAGGTTCGCCGCGCTCGTGGTCGCGGCCGTGCTCACCGCGATCGGGACCTGGCTGACACTGCCGTTCGGCGTCGTCCTGCTGACCCGCGGGGCGGTGTTCGGCCTGGCGCTGGTGGTCGCGGGGGTCGTGCTGCTGGCGGCGTGCGTCGTCGCGATCGTCGGAGCGGCGCGGGCACGGGTCGCGCCGGAGAGCCTCCCGGGCAAGCCCAACCCGGCGTTCGGCGAGCCGCGGCCGTCGGCGAACCCCGACAGCGGCTACTCCACCGCGGGGATGAAGCTCGGCTCGTAGGTCCCGCGGCACGAGATTCGTGCCGAATGTGCGTTATCGCAGCGCCGAACACGCCATTCGTGCCGAATCCTGCGGTCAGGCGGGGGAGATGCGGACCTCGGCGGGCGGCACCGTCAGGGTCACGCGCGCGCCGGCGGTGAGCCGGAGCTCCGCGACGACCGCGGCAGGGACCAGCGCCGTCAGCCTGTCCGTCCGGACCCGCACCAGGTCGTCGCGCGGTTCCAGGGCGGTGATGGTCGCGCCGATGCCGGCCGCGCCCTCCATCGGCGCGCCGACCCGCACGGCGACCGTCGAGGGCCGCACCACCGCGGTCACCGACCGGCCCTCGGCGATCGGCGTCGTCGGCGTGCCGTCGAGCGCCAGCCCGTCGTCGGTCAGCAGGCCCGTCGCCGTCCGCCGTCCCGTGAGGAGGCTGAGACCGGTCAGCTCGGCGGTGAACGGATGCCGCGGCTGCGTCAGCACGTCGCGCGCCGCGCCCTCCTCGACCACCCGGCCGCCGCCGAGGACCGCGACGCGATCCGCGAGCAGGTAGGCGTCGAGCGCGTCGTGCGTCACGACGACCGCGGTGCGGTCCGCGAGCACCTCGGCCAGCACCCCGCGGAGCTCGCCCGCCACGCTCACATCGAGGGAGGCGAGCGGCTCGTCCAGCAGGATCAGGTCGGGCTCGGCGGCCAGCGCCCGCGCGATGGCGACGCGCTGCGCCTGGCCGCCGGAGAGCTCGTCCGGCCGGCGCTCGGCCAGCGCACGGACGCCCGTGCGCTCCAGCCACTCGTCCGCCTTCGCGCGCGCCTCCGGCCGGGACGCGCCTGACGACCGCGACGCGAACTCGACGTTCCGGCGCACGGTCAGGTGCGGGAAGAGCAGGGCGTCCTGGGCGAGCAGTGCGATCCCGCGGCGGTGCGGAGGCAGCCAGGCCGCGGGGAGGTCGAACAGCGTCTCGTCCGCGAGCGTCGCGCGTCCCGCATCCGGCCGGATCAGGCCGGCCAGCACCCCGAGCACCGTTGACTTGCCCGCGCCGTTCGGCCCGAGCAGCGCCAGCGTCTCGCCCGTGCCGAGGCGCAGCTCCACCTCGACGTCGCGCACGGCGACCGTGGCCGCGAAGTCGAGGCTCACGAGGTCGCCTCGGGCCCCGGACGCGGCCTCCGGCGCAGCGGCTCGCCCGCGCCGTGCGCCACGGCGACGACGGCGATGGCGACCGCGACCAGCACCAGCGACAGCGCGACAGCGGTGTCGGGGTCGGTCTCCCGCTGCAGGTAGATCTCCAGCGGCAGCGTGCGCGTCGTCCCCTGCAGGCTCCCGGCGAAGGTCAGCGTCGCCCCGAACTCGCCGAGCGCGCGCGCGAACGACAGGATCGAGCCCGAGACGATCGCGGGGAGCACGAGCGGCAGCGTCACCCGGAACAGCACGCTCGACGGCCGTGCGCCGAGGGTGGCGGCGACGGCCTCGTAGCGCCGGCCCGTGGTCCGCAGCGCGCCCTCCAGGCTCAGCACCAGGAACGGCAGCGCCACGAACGTCTGCGCGATCACCACTGCAGGCGTCGAGAACGCGATCGGGATCGCTCCGTCCAGCAGCCCGCGCCGGCCGTACAGCGCGAGCAGGGCCAGCCCGCCGACGACCGGAGGCAGCACGAGCGGCAGCAGCACGATCGCGCGCACCAGGGCGCGCCCGCGGAACGGCACCCGCGCCAGCACGATCGCCATCGGGATGCCGAGCACCAGGCAGCCGATCGTGGCCGCGAGAGAGGTGCGCAGGCTGAGGAGGAGTGCGTCCACGGAGGAGGGCGACGTGATCAGCGCGACGAAGTGCGTCCAGTCCACCCGCGTGATCATCGCGACGATCGGGAGTAGGACGAACAGCGCGCCGACGGCGGCGACGACGAGCACCCAGCCGGGAATCCCCGTGCCGATCCCCGTGCCGACGGCCGCCCGCCGCGTCACGGCTTCCCGAAGCCGGCGGCCTCGAGCACCTTCCTGCCCTCCGGGCCGGTCACGTACGCGATGAAGGCCGCGCCCCCCGTGAAGTTCTGCCCCTGCTTGACCGCGGCGATCGGGTACGTGTTGACCACGTCCTTCGCCTCCGGGAACGCCACCGAGTCGACGCTCTTTCCCGCGCCCTTCACGTCGGTCACGTACACGACGCCGGCGTCGGCCTCCCCGGACGACACCTTGCCGAGCACGTCCGTCACCGACGACTCCTGGCTGACCGGCGTGAGCGTGACTCCCGTGTTGGCCTCCACCTTCGCCGTCGCCGCGCCGCACGGGACCTGCGGCGCGCACACGACCACCTTCCGGCCGGGCTTCGCGAGATCGGCCCACCCCGTGACGTGGGCCGGGTTCCCGGGAGGCACGGCGATCGCGAGCACGTTCGTCGCGAAGTCGACGGGGTCGCCGGAGACGACGCCGCCGGAGACGGCCTTGTCCATGTTCTTCTGGTCCGCGGAGGCGAACACGTCCGCCGGGGCGCCCGCGGTGAGCTGGGTGACCAGGTCGGACGACCCGCCGAAACTGAAGCTGACGGTGCTGCCCGGGTTAGCCTTCTCGAAGTCCGTGCCGAGCTCGGTGAACGTCTTGGTGAGGGAGGCCGCGGCGAAGACCGTGACGGTGCCGGAGACGGCGTGCTTCGTCGGCGTCTGCGTCGGGGAGTCCGACCCGGCGCCGGCGGAGCATCCCGTGACCGCGAGCAGCACCGCCGCCAGCGCGGCCCCGGCGACGGCGATCCTCGTGCGCATGCGGCTCCTCATTCCGTTCCTGCCGTCTCCACGATGACGTTGGTGGCCTTGACGACCGCGACGGCGACGGAGCCCAGCTCCAGGCCGAGCTCGCGGACGGCTTCGCTGCTGATCAGCGAGACGACGCGGTGCGGGCCGCACTGCAGCTCGACTTGCGCCATGACCTTGTCCATGACGATGTCCGTCACGATCCCGACGAAGCGGTTGCGCGCCGACCGGCCGACGCCGGACGGGTCGGCGGGCAGCACCGCGTTCTGCTTGGCGAGCTGCGCCAGCTCCAGACCGTCCACGACCGTGCGGCCGGCGTCGTCCTTGGCGCTGGAGAGCACCCCGGCGTCGATCCAGCGACGAACGGTGTCGTCGCTCACCCCGAGGAAGCTCGCTGCGTCTCTTACCCGTATCTGCGGCACGAAAGCCACTCTAGAACGGCAGGAGCGTGGAAATCGAGTCCCTGGTGGAGTCGGCGCCTCAGAGTCCGACCCACTCCGACGCGCCGTCGCCGAAGTGCTGGCGCTTCCAAATCGGCACCTCGGCCTTGATCCGCTCCACCAGCTCGGCGCACGCCGCGAACGCCTCCGCCCGGTGCGGGGCCGCGACCGCGGCGATGAGCGCGAGGTCGCCGATGGTCAGTGAGCCCACCCGGTGCACGGCCGCGACCCGGAGCCCCGTGCGCTCGGCGACCTCCTCGCAGCAGCGCCGCAGGAAGTCGGCGGCGTCGGGATGCGCGCGGTAGTCGAGCGAGACGACGGAGCGGCCGCCGTCGTGGTCGCGCACGATGCCCTGGAAGGACACGACGGCGCCGGCCTCGCGGCGCCAGACGAACTCGTCCAGCGTGGTCGGGTCGAGCGGCCGGTCCGAGACGTCGGCGAAGACGGCGGTCATCGGCGCGCTCCGTCGTGGCCGCGGTCGGTGTCGCCGCCGAGCTGGTCGAGGAGGTGCGTCAGCACGTCGTCCAGCACGGCGAGCCCGTCGGCGACGCCGCCGCGGGAGCCGGGGAGATTCACGACCAGCGTGCGTCCGGCGACGCCCGCCCGGCCGCGGCTCAGCGCGGCCAGCGGCGTGGAGGCTGCGCCCCTGGCCCGCAACGCGTCCGCGAGTCCCGGCAGCTCGCGGTCGAGCACGGCGGCGGTGGCCTCCGGGGTGCGGTCGCCGGGGGCGACTCCGGTGCCGCCGGTGGTGAGGACGACAGCGGGGCGCTCGGCGACGGCCGCGGTCAGCGCGACCGCGATGTCGGCGTCCGCGACGACCCGTACGTCGGCGTGGAGGTGGCGGGCTTCGAGCCAGGAGGCGATGACCGGGCCGGTGGTGTCGGGCGCCTTGCCGGCGGCGGCGCGCGTGGAGGCCACGAGCACGACCGCGGCGTCCGTGCGCTCGAGCGGCGTGACAGGGGTAGATCCGGCGGCGACCGGTACGGCGGCGGCCGATGCCTCGGCGGCTTGCGAGGTGATCGCGTCCGCTTCGCCCTCCCGCCGCCAATCCCCGCGCTTCCCGCCGCTCTTCGCCACCAGCCGCACGTCCGACAGGCTCGCCGCCGGGTCCACGGCCTTCACCATGTCGTGCAGCGTCAGCCCCGCCACGGCCACCGCGGTCAGCGCCTCCATCTCGACGCCGGTGCGTCCGTGCGTGCGCGCGACCGCCTCGATCGCGATCGAGCCCGCCGCCTCGTCCAGCGCGAAGTCGACGCGCAGCGAGTTCAGCGCCAGCGGGTGGCAGAGCGGGATGAGGTCGCTCGTGCGCTTGCCTCCCGCGATCCCGGCGATGCGCGCGGTCGCGAGCACGTCGGCCTTCGGGAGGTCGTCCGCGGCGACGAGGCGGACCACCTCCGGCGTCGTCACCAGCCGGCCGCGGGCGACGGCGTCCCGGTCGGTCTCCGGTTTCGCGCCGACGTCGACCATGCGGGCGCGACCGTCGGCGTCCAGGTGGGTGAGCTCGCTCATAGGGTCCAGACTGTCACGTCCGCGCCCGACTCGACCGCCTCCGCCTCCGCGGGCAGGTCGATCAGCACGTCCGCGGTGGCCATCGCCGCGACGAGGTGGGAGCTGGGACCGGCCACCGGGGCGACGCCGTCCGCGCCGACCCGTCCGCGCAGGAACTGGCGCTTGCCCGGCACCGACCGCACAGACTCCGCCAGCCGCACGCGCCGGACCGGCAGCGCGGGCAGCCCGGCCGCGTCGCGCAGCGGCCCGCGCAAGAACACCGCGAACGACACCTGCGTGCTCACCGGGTTGCCGGGGAAGCACAGCACCGGCACGCCGTCCACCACCGCCGTCGCCTGCGGGCCGCCGGGCTGCATCGCCACCGTCGTGACCTCCGCTCCGCGCGGCAGCAGC
Organism: Microbacterium sp. X-17; assembly: GCF_039615055.1. Lineage (NCBI taxonomy): Bacteria > Bacillati > Actinomycetota > Actinomycetes > Micrococcales > Microbacteriaceae > Microbacterium > Microbacterium sp. X-17. The sequence continues at coordinate 59,241 of NZ_JBDHNI010000003.1, read as the reverse complement.
ACCTCCCGCACCACTTCGTAGGCGCCCTTCGAGATGCCGCCGGAGGTCACGACCAAGTCGGAGGCGGCGACCGCGGCGTCGAACACGCGCGCGAAGGCCGCCGGATCGTCGCTGCTGCTCGCCCGCAGCGACACGACCGCGCCGGACTCCTCGACCAGCGCGGCGAGGGCGACGCCGTTCGCGTCGAAGACCTGCCCGAAGCGCACGCCCCGGCCTGGCGCCGCGAGTTCCGAGCCGGTGGTGAGGACGGCGACGCGCAGCCGCGCCCGCACCGCCACCGAGCTGACGCCCGCGGCCGCGAGCGCCGCCAGATGCCGCGCGGCCAGCCGGGTGCCGGCCGTGACGAGCACGTCGCCGCGCTCCAGGTCGCTGCCGCGCTCGCGCACGAACTCGCCGTGCTTGCGGGAGCGCCGGATCTCGACCACCGCGCCGGCCAGGTCGTCGTCCCGGCCGAGGACGAGCTCGGTGTCCTCCACCGGCACGATCGCGTCCGCGCCGCTGGGCACGGGCGCGCCGGTCATGATCCGGATGGCGGTGCCGGGCGTCAGCGTCAGCGGCACCTCGTGGCCGGCCGGGACGTCCCCGGTCACCTCCAGCGCGACCGGCACGCGGGCGACGTCGGCGGCGCGCACCGCGTACCCGTCCATCTGCGAGTTGCGGAACAGCGGGAGGTCGACCTCCGACCGCACGTCCGTCGCGGCGACCCGCCCGGCGGCGTCGGCGAGCAGGACGGTCTCCACGTCCGGCTCCGCGGACAGCGGCTCCAGCAGGCGGTTGACGTGCTCGACGTGCTCCTCGACGCTGCGCGGTGGGGTCATGGGTTCAGTATCCCGCGCGGCCCGCAGCCGTGCGAGGCCCCGCGCACGAGGGGTCGCGACACGCCGTTCCGCGCGCGGCGACACGGCATGTCGCGTCCCCGCTGCGCCTAGTAGCGGGGGAGGGACGGATCGACCTGGCGGGACCAGGCGTCGAGGCCGCCCTCCAGGACCACGCCGGGGGCGCCGGCCGCCGCCAGCAGCCTCCGCGCGGTCTCCGCCCGGACGCCGAGGTGGCAGATGATCACGAGCGGGTCGTCGCCCAGCCGCTCGGCCACGCCCTGCGCGTCGCGCACCACGACGTCGAGGGGCACCAGCAGCGAGCCGGGCAGCTCGGCGATGTCGGCCTCCCACGGCTCGCGCACGTCGAGGAGGATGTGCGGCTGCCCGGCGGCCAGCCGCGCGGCCAGGTCGGCGGGGGAGACGGTGGTGGCCGCCGCGGGCGCAGCCTCCACCGGCGCCAGTCCGCAGAACAGCTCGTAGTCGATCAGTTCCGTCACCGGCTCGGCGGCAGGGTCGGACGCGTACGGCAGCTCGCGGAACGTCCCGCGCAGCCCGTCGTGCACCAGCACCCGCCCGAGCAGGAGGTCGCCCTCCCCGGTCACGACCTTGGTCGCCTCGCTCACCATCAGCGACCCGATCACGCCGCACACGCTGGGCAGCACGCCCGCCTCCGCGCAGCTCGGCACGCTGCCGGGCTCCGGCGGAACGGGGAACAGGTCGCGGTAGTGCGGCCCGTGCGCCGTCCAGCTCAGTCCGACCTGGCCGCCGAACCGGTGCACAGCGCCCCACACCACAGGCACGCCGGCCAGCAGCGCCGCGTCGTCCACGAGGTACCTGGTCGGGAAGTTGTCGCTGCCGTCGAGCACGAGGTCGAAGCCGTCGAGGATGCCGAGCGCGTTCGCCGAGGTGAGCCGCTCTGCGAAGACCCGCACCTCGATGCCGGCGTCGATGGCGCGGATCGCGTCGGCGGCCGACGCGGTCTTCTGCCGGCCGAGGTCGCGCTCGCGGTGGATGGTCTGGCGCGGGAGGTTGCTGAGCTCCACGCTGTCGTCGTCGACGATCCCGATCGTCCCGAACCCGGCCCCCGCCAGCAGGGGCAGCACCGCCGAGCCGAGGCCCCCGGCGCCGACCACCAGCACGCGCGCGGCGCGGAGGCGGCGTTGGGCGACCTCCCCGAAGCCCGGGAGCTGGACGGTCCTGGCGTAGCGCGCGCGCTGCTCCGGCGGCAGCGCAGGGCCGGGCGCGACGAGCGGGGCGGGACGATCGGGGGAGGGCATGGCGCTAGCCAACCACGGTCACGCCGATGGTGTGCAATCCGGTCGCGCCGTCCGGCACGACGTCCTGCAGCTTCGAGGTCTGCACCGTCCCGTGCGCGTCGGTGGCGCGGACCTTGATGGTGTGGGAGCCGGGCGTCGCGTCCCAGGCGTACTTCCACTGCCGCCAGGTGTCCGCGGAGATGGCGTCGGCGAGCGTGGCCTCCTGCCAGGCGCCGCCGTCGACCTGCACCTGCACTGCGCTCACGCCGACGTGCTGCGACCACGCGATGCCCGCGACCGCGACCGTGCCCGCCTTCACCTGGTGCCCGTCCGCCGGCACATCGATGCGCGACTCCAGCTTGACCGGGCCGCGCTCCGACCAGCCGCGGTCGGTCCAGTACGAGGTCGCCTTGTCGAAGCGGGTGACGTTCAGCTCGACCACCCACTTGGTCGCGGACACGTAGCCGTACAGCCCCGGGACGACCATCCGCACCGGATACCCGTGCTCCAGCGGCAGCGGCCGGCCGTTCATCCCGACCGCCAGGATCGCGTTGCGGTCGTCGGTCAGCGCCTCCAGCGGCGTCCCGGCGGTCCAGCCGTCCTGGCTGCGGGAGAGCACCATGTCTGCGTCGGCGGACGGCTTCGCCCGGGCGAGCAGGTGCCGGATGGGGTAGCCGAGCCAGGTCGCGTTGCTGATCAGGTCGCCGCCGACCTCGTTGGAGACGCAGGTGAGCGTGGTGATGGACTCCTCCAGCGGAAGGGCGAGGAGCTCGGCGAACGTCAGCTCGACCTCCTTCTCGACCATGCCGGTGATCCGCAGCCGCCACGCCGACGGGTCGATGCCGGGGATCTGCAGCGCGGTGTCGATGCGGTAGAAGTCGGCGTTCGGCGTGATGATCGGCGACAGCCCCGCGATGTCGAACGACGCACCGGCCGGCACCGGCGGGGCGGTGAGGGCGGGCTTCGGGAGGTGGAAGGCGGCCCGCGCGGCCGAGGCCGCGCGGTAGCCGGTCGCGATGGCCTGGCCCACGATCGTCGCCACGATGCCGGCAGCGGCGGTCGCCGCGGTCGCGGTGACGAAGTGCCGCCGGCTGACCTCGCCCTCCGGAGCGATCCGGGTCGGCCGGGTGCCGCGCAGCAGGTCGGCCAGCCAGCCCAGGATCAGGATCGCGATCAGCGCCGCGAGCGCCGACGGCACGACGTTGACGATCGAGGAGCCCCCGCGCGTGACCGCGGCGAACACGCCGAGCGCCCCTCCGATCCCGATCAGGATGCGGCCCAGCGGAGGCCTCCGCAGCTCGACCCAGCCCGCCAGCGCGCCCCCGATGAGCAGCGCGACGGCGAGGGAGGTGATGAGGAAAGCCTTGTCACCGGTGCCGAACACACCGATCACGGCGTTCTTCAGCCAGGCGGGGGTGAGGTCGATGACGAGCGCGCCGACGACCAGGATGGGGCTGCCGTCCTGCACGAAGAACGCGCTCAGCAGCTCGGCGGCGCCGACCCCGGCCACGACGCTCGCGGCGCCGACGGCCGCGGAGGGCCAGAACGCGGCCCGCACCGGCCCCGCGGACCGCGACGGCACGGCACCTCCCGAACCCTCGGCCCCCGACCCTTCGGGCCGGGCCGGCCCCGCAGACACAGGCGATCCCATAGCGGAAGGATAAGCGCGCGATCCGGTGGATATGCCGAGCATCCCGGCCTGTGACAGGCTTGGACCCTATGGCCTCCCTGCGCGTCGACGACCTCCCCGGCTGGGCCGGCCCCTCCTCGGTGAGCGAGGACGCCGTCTACGAGGCGTTCGTCGCCTGGGCGGAGTCGACCGGCATCAGCCTCTACCCGGCGCAGGACGAGTCGGTGATCGAGATCGTCGGCGGCTCGAACCTCATCCTGTCGACACCGACCGGGACCGGGAAGTCGCTCGTCGCCGTCGGCGCGCACTTCGCGGCACTGGCCCGCGGCGAGCGCAGCTTCTACACCGCGCCGATCAAGGCGCTGGTATCCGAGAAGTTCTTCGCCCTCGTCGACATCTTCGGCGCCGAGAACGTCGGGATGATGACCGGCGACTCCGCGGTCAACGCCGACGCGCCGATCATCTGCTGCACCGCCGAGATCCTCGCCAACCTCGCCCTGCGCCAGGGAGCGGACACGCCTGTGGGTCAGGTCGTCATGGACGAGTTCCACTTCTACGCCGACCCGGACCGCGGCTGGGCCTGGCAGGTGCCGCTGCTGCTGCTGAACCGGGCGCAGTTCGTGCTCATGTCCGCCACCCTCGGCGACGTGACGGCGCTCGCCGCGGACCTCAGCCGCCGCACCGGTCGGGATACCGCGTCGGTCACCGGCGTCGAGCGCCCGGTGCCGCTGCACTACTACTACGAGCTGACGCCCATCCACGACACGGTCGAGGACCTCCTGCACACCGGCCAGGCGCCGATCTACATCGTGCACTTCTCGCAGCTCGCCGCCCTGGAGCGCGCCCAGGCGCTCTCCAGCGCCAAGATCGCCACCCGCGAGCAGCGCGACGTCATCGCCGAGCTGATCGGGGAGTTCCGGTTCACGACCTCCTTCGGGCGGACGCTGTCCCGGCTGCTGCGCCAGGGCATCGGCGTGCACCACGCCGGGATGCTGCCCAAGTACCGCCGGCTGGTCGAGCAGCTCGCCCAGCGCGGGATGCTGCGGGTGATCTGCGGCACCGACACGCTCGGCGTCGGCATCAACGTGCCGATCCGCACCGTGCTGCTGACCGCGCTGACCAAGTTCGACGGCACCCGGATGCGCCAGCTGAACGCCCGCGAGTTCCACCAGATCGCCGGCCGCGCCGGCCGCGCGGGCTACGACACCGCGGGCACCGTCGTCGTGCAGGCCCCCGAGCACGAGAGCGAGAACGCGAAGGCCCTGGAGAAGGCCGGCGACGACCCCAAGAAGCGCCGCAAGATCGTGCGGAAGAAGGCGCCGGAGGGCTTCGTCTCCTGGGGCGAGCCGTCCTTCCGCAAGCTGGTAGAGGCCGAGCCGGAGACGCTCACGTCCTCCATGCAGATCACGAGCGCCATGCTCATCAACGTCATCGGGCGCGGTGGCGACGTCTTCGGGCACGTCCGCGACCTGGTGTTCGACAACCACGAGCCCTGGAAGCGCCAGCTCGCGCTCGCCCGTCGCGCGCTCGGCCTCTACCGCTCGCTGCTCACCGCCGGGGTCGTGGAGGTCGTGGACGGCGAGATCCGCCTGACCGTCGACCTCCAGCCCAACTTCGCGCTCAACCAACCGCTGTCGCCGTTCGCGCTCGCCGCGTTCGAGCTGTTCGACGCCGAGTCGCCGACCTACGCCCTCGACATCGTCTCGGTCGTGGAGGCCACCCTCGACGACCCGCGGCCGGTGCTCTCCGCCCAGCAGTTCCAGGCGCGCGGCGAGGCCGTCGCCTCGATGAAGGCCGAGGGGATCGAGTACGACGAGCGGATGGAGGCGCTGGAGACCGTCACACACCCCAAGCCGCACGACGAGCTGCTGCACGAGGCGTTCGTCACCTACGCCTCCAGCCAGCCCTGGGTGGCCGACTTCGAGCTCAGCCCCAAGTCCGTGGTCCGCGACCTCTACGAGCGCGCGATGACCTTCGGTGAGTTCATCGCCTTCTACAAGCTCGCCCGCTCGGAGGGCGTCGTGCTGCGCTACCTCTCCGACGCCTACCGCGCGCTGAACCAGACCGTGCCGCTCGACCTCCGCACCGAGGAGCTGCGCGACATCGTGGAGTGGCTGGGCGAGCTGGTCCGCCAGGTCGACTCCAGCCTCCTGGACGAGTGGGAGGAGCTGGTGCACCCCGACGCCGCTCGGCACGCGGCCGAGAGCGGCGAGCTCGCCCCGCCTGCCCCGCGGAACGTCACCACCAACCGCCGCGCGTTCTTCGTGCTGGTGCGCAACGAGCTGTTCCGGCGCGTGCAGCTCGCGGCACTCGATAAGGTCCAGGAGCTCGGCGCGCTCGAGAACGAGGCGGCGGGGCTCGCCGAAGCCGCCACCCCGTCGTTCACCGAGCTGCAGTGGGACGAGGCGCTGGAGGCCTACTACGCCGAGCACGACGAGATCCTCACCGACGCGTCGGCGCGGGCCGCGGCCATGATCGTCGTGGACGAGACGCCCGCCGCCGCGGAGGGCATCTGGCGGGTGCGGCAGATCATCGCCGACCCGGCGGGCGACCACGACTGGGGGATCGCCGCGGAGGTGCTGCTGGCGGACTCCGCCCGCACCGGCGTCGCGGTCGTGCGCGTGACGGCGGTCGACCGGCTCTGACGGTTTGACGCACCCGAGAAGGCCGTGAAAACATGTCAGCGGTGTCTGAACGGCGCCAGGCACTCCGCATGAACGTCCGGTGAACTCGCCGGCCGTCCGTCGACACACGAGAAAGAAGCCGGTGGATCTCACCCTCATCATCGTGCTGGTCATCGCGCTGGCCCTCTTCTTCGATTTCACCAACGGGTTCCACGACACCGCGAACGCGATGGCGACGCCGATCGCGACCGGCGCCATGCGGCCCAAGGTGGCGGTCGCGCTCGCCGCGGTCCTGAACCTCGTCGGCGCGTTCCTCTCGACGGAGGTCGCCAAGACCATCTCGGGCGGCATCATCAACGAGGGCTCCGGCGGCGTCCTGATCTCGCCGGAGCTGATCTTCGCCGGACTGGTCGGCGCGATCGTCTGGAACATGGTGACCTGGCTCTACGGCCTCCCGTCGTCCTCCAGCCACGCCCTGTTCGGCGGCCTGATCGGCGCGGCGATCGTCGGCGCCGGGTTCGCGTCCGTGAACTTCCCGGTGGTCGTGCAGAAGGTCGTTCTCCCCGCGGTCATCGCTCCGTTCACCGCCGGTGTGGTCGCCTGGGCGGCGACCAAGCTCGCGTACTGGATCACCCGCCGCTACGACGGCCGTCCGGACGGCCGCGGCGGCTTCCGCTACGGCCAGATCTTCTCGTCGTCGCTCGTGGCCCTGTCGCACGGAACCAACGACGCGCAGAAGACGATGGGCGTCATCACCCTGCTGCTGATCTCCGCCAACCTGCTGCCGGCCGGGAGCGGCCCGCCGCTGTGGGTCGTCGTCGCGTGCGCGCTCGCCATCGCGGTCGGCACCTACTCCGGCGGCTGGCGCATCATCCGCACGCTCGGCCGCGGCCTCACCGAGGTGAAGCCCGCGCAGGGCTTCGCCGCGGAGACGAGCACGGCCGCGACCATCCTCGCCTCCAGCCACCTCGGCTTCGCGCTCTCCACGACCCAGGTCGCCTCCGGCTCCGTGATCGGCTCCGGCCTCGGCCGCCGCGGCGCGTCGGTGCGCTGGGGCACCGCCGGACGGATCGCCGTCGGCTGGGTGCTGACCCTCCCGGCGGCCGGAATCGTCGGCGCCATCGCCGCCCTCGTCGGCCTGCTCGGCCCGATCGGCATCCTGATCGACACGGTCGTGGCGGCCCTGGTGATCACGTTCATCTTCTGGCGCTCGCGCCGCAACCGGGTCTCCAGCGCCAACGCGGTCGAGCCCGTCCCGGTCCAGGGTCAGAGCGACGTCGCCGAGTCCGGCCGGGTCGTGAAGATCCGGAAGGTCAAGCCGCTCAAGCGCGAGCGCACCGGAAGGAACCCCGCATGAGCGCCGTCCTCCAGTTCCTCACGGTGTTCGTCGCGTCGCTGCTCGGCGCGTGCGTGGTCGTCGGCTTCTACTCCCTGGGCACCCGTCTCCTCGCGGTGGCCGGCCGCGCACTGTTCGTGGAGCCGGCGGAGTTCACCGACGCCATCACCGTGATCACCCCGGAGCAGGCGGCCAAGGCCCAGCGGAAGGCCGAGAAGGCCCAGCGCAAGAGCCCGGTGAGCGAGGGACGGAAGCGCGCGGCGCTGACCGGCGCGTACGCGTGCTTCGCGTTGTGCGCGCTGGCGGTCCTGTACGGGCTGTATCTGATCATCCCGTACTTCCACGGGTGACCTACATCCACGAGAACCGGTCGTCGTCGGGTGCCGCGTCGGCGGCCGGGGACGGCGACGGCTCGCTCGGCGTGGGCTGCAGAGACTTCCATCTGTCCTCGACGCGCTTTTCGGCCCAGGTGTCGATGGAGGGATGGGTGGAGCACTCCGACGCCGCACCGATGGCCACGATCTTGCTGGTGGCGGTGAGTCCGTAGAACACCCCGTCGGATCGCGTGGCGCGGATCGCGATATCCATCTCACCTTGTGGGGACTTCCAATCGACCGTGCGCAATACCGTGAACCCTTCGCTCTCCCAGTACGCGGTGAGCTTGTCCGCGATCGGGTGCGGGTCATGCTCGAAGGCATCATGCGTCACCTCGTTGTCGACCTGGTGAGCGTCCTTCGACCCGACGGTCCCACACAGCGTCAGGGCTACATCCTCCGCGGCCGGGTCCCAGGGTTTGTTGTCGAGGATCGCGCCGCGGAACCACCCGTCGGTGACGCCGGTGGCGGCGATGGCGGCGTTTGTGAGGTCCGCCCATTGGGTCAGGAGTTCATCGATCGTCTTCTGCGGGGTGCCCGGGCTTTGCGGGGCAGGATCACCCAGAGCGGGAACAGACATACACCCTCCTAGTACCGATACCGTCACGGCCGCGACGGTCGCCGCCGCGCGAATTCTCACCGTTCGACCCACGAAGCCGCGCGATCTCCGGTCGATGCTGTGGGCCTGGGCACGGATCAGAATCCCCAGAACCGGTCGTCGTCGGTGACGGCGTCGGCGGCCGGGGACGGCGACGACTCGCTCGGCGTGGGCTGCAGAGACTTCCATCTGTCCTCGACGCGCTTTTCAGCCCAGGTGTCGATGGAGGGATGGGTGGAGCACTCGGAGGAGACGTCGATGGCCACAAGGTCGCTGGTCGCGGTGAGTCCGTAGAACACCCCGTCGGGCCGTGTGGCGCGGATCGCGATATCCATCCAGCCGGAGGAGAGTTTCGAGTCGACCGTCCGGAGAACGGTGAACCCCTCGCTCTCCCAGTACGCGGTGAGCTTGTCCGCGATCGGGTGCGGGTCGTACTCGAAGGCATCGTGCGTCACCATGTTGTCGACCTGGTGGGCGCGCTTCGACCCGACAGCCCCACATGGCGGCAGGCTCACTTCTTCCGCGGCCGGGTCCCAGGGCCTCCCATTCTGGATCGGGCCGCGGAACCAGCCGTCGGTGACGCCGGTGGCGGCGATGGCGGCGTTGGTGAGGTCCGCCCATTGGGTCAGGAGTTCATCGATCGTCTTCTGCGGGGTGCCCGGGCTTTGCGGGGCAGGATCACTCAGAGCGGGAACAGACATGCATCCTCCTAATACCGATACCGTCAGCGCTGCGACGGCCGCCGCAGCGTACTTTCTCACTCTTCGCCCCGCAACGACACCCGACGTTTGGTTCATCGGGTGGCCTTCAACCCACCGACGACGCTCCCGGACTGACCGATCGTCGTGAAGCCCGTGTTCCGCAAGGCCTCCGTGCCCGTGTCGAGGTAGCCGTACCCTTCCGGTGCGATCCCGTTAAGGGGGTTCAACCCGTCGATGTGCTCGCCCACGGTGCTGTGGCCTTTGGTCTGCTTCAGCACTTCGCCGCTGGGTAGCACGGCGCCTTCGGAGGAGAACGACTGGGCGCCGCCCATCGATTGCGGCTGGTTCAGTACTCCTTTGAGGGGCATTGCCACCGCTGTGCCGAGGTTGGAGAGCGTCTCGGGGTTCGGTTCCGCGCGTCCGCCCATCGCCGAGCCGAACGGCGCGAGGAAGTCCAACTCGGCCGCGGTCGTGAAGATCGAGGGCCGCCCGCCGGCGTGTTTCACGTGAAGGTCGGACAGTGAGGACACCACCTGGGTGTCGATGCCCGCCGAACCGAGCATCGTGAAGGAGTCCACCGTGTGCTTGACGTGCGTCAACGCGTCCGCGGCCATCGTCGTGCCATACGAGTGCGCCACCACCGACACGTACGGGAACGGCACCGATGGGTGAGCGGCCCGGGTGGCGTGCGTCCCGTCCAGCTCGTTCGCGAACCGCCATGATCCGTCCTGGGCCAGCGCAGGAGTGTTCACACTCACCAGGTCCGGGGTGTCGTACCCCAGCCAGCCCACCACAGCGTGCGAACGACCTTTGTCGAGTTTGCCTTGCTCGCGATACAGGTTTTGCGCGGCCCGAGACCAGCTTTCGGCGCCGTCCGCCGCGTCGGAGTTCATCCCAGGTGCCGCCCACGTCACCGTGTCCGCCGTATCCAGATCCCCGTACCCGACCGCCACCATCGGCACCGATGCGTCCAGGTTGAAACACACCAACGACGCCAACGGATCGGAGAGAACCTCCTTGAGCGCATCAAGCATCTTCTGCTGTTCCGGAGTATGACCCGGACTGTCCTTGAGCCTCAGATAGACGTCCAGATTGCAGCGGTGCCTCACCGCGTACGGCAACCCCGCCAGGTTCCCCAGTACCCCCGGCGCCGCCGCCTGGAACGCCTCCTTCGCCGCCTCCCCGAGGCGCGCCCACCATTTCGCGACCGTGTCCGGCGATGGCGGATGCTTCCAGAACTCCTGCACCAGGTCCGGGTCCTCCGCCACGAGCACCGCCAGCTCCTCCGGCGTCAACCGCTTCAACGTGTCCATCAGCGACGCGTTCACGCTCGCCGTGACCGAGATGCCGGACAGCTTGCCGACGATCGACGCGAAAGCCTTCAGCTCCGGCTGCGGCGTCGGGGCCAGGGCGCCGTGCAACGCGTCGTCCAGCTTCTTGGCGAACGTCCTCTCGGCTGCGGCGTACTCCTGCTTCGCCCGCTCGGCCCGCCGCTTCGCGTCGTCCAGCCGTTCCTGCGCGTCTCGGATCGTCAACCGCGCCGTCGCCAGCTTCTCGCTGGCGTCCTGCTCCCGCCGCCGTGCACTCGTCACATCCACATGGGCCGGAGCCGACGACCCGGGCGGCGGCTTCTCGCGCGAGTTATACGCCGCCTCCAGCGCACGCAGCGCGGCCAACAGCGCAGCCTGCTCGGCACCCAGCGTCACCACCAGCGCCTCCGCCGTCTCCAGGTCCGCCAGCGCGTCCTCGGCGTCCTGCAACGCCCGATCCGCCTCGCGCTGCGTGTACTCCAGCGCCATCGACCACGCGATCGCCGCCACGGCGCCCTCATTGTGCTGCTCGGCGGCCTTCAGCGCCCCGGCCGTCAACTCACGCAGCCGGTCGGAGAACACCTCCGCGGTCAGTCCCGACCACGAGGACGCCCCCAGATTCGTGTCCAGCACCTGCCGCGCCGCGGTCGACTGGTCCTCCAGCCGGCCGGACCATTTCCGGAGGTGGACGACGAGCGCCTCCACCAGCTTCGGATCGCCCGGCGTTGGATCCGTCTCGAAGCCGACCGGTGACCAGTCCGCCCACCTAGAACCCATAGAAGCCGTCCCGGTTTTTCCGCAACGCCTCGGCGTCCTCGGCGTCCCGGCGCTGATACGCATCGGCCGCCTGGGAGAGCGCGCCGGCCAACCCGGTGACCAGTTCGTCAACCGTCGACTGACCGCGAACCCAATACCCCTCGAACCGGCTCACGGCACCCCGGGCCACCGCCGAGCCGAACCCGTCGGACTCGTCCGCCGACGGCCGAGAACCGGTGACGGCCCCCTTCAGCGCTTTCGCGCCACTCCTCAGCTGCGCCGTATCGACGGCGACCACCCTGGTCATCTGCCCTCCACTAGACGGACGCGTAGCCGCCGTCGATCAGGATGTTCTCGCCGGTGACCATCCCCGCCTCGTCGGAGGCCAAGTAGCCGATCAGCGCGGCCACCTCCTCCGGCTGGGCGAAGCGACGCGCCGGGATGCGCCCGCGCAGCTCGTCGCCCTTCGGTCCCTTCCAGGCCTCCCGGCCGAGCGGGGTCTCCACCACGGTCGGCGAGACGGCGTTGACGGTGACGCCGTGGGGCGCCCACTCCAGCGACAGCACGCGGGTCATCCCGAGCAGTCCCGCCTTGCTCGTGCAGTAGGCGACGTGCTCGTCCAGACCCACGACGCTCGCCTGCGACGCCAGGTTGACGATGCGGCCGAAGCCGGCCGGCACCATCCGCGCGCCCACGGCCTGCGCCATCCGGAAGCTCGCCGTGAGGTTGACCGCGAGCGTGCCGTCCCAGTCTGCGGCCGTCGTCGCGAGCGCGGGGGAGAGGCGGGCGATGCCGGCGGAGTTGATCAGGATGTGCGGGACGCCGGCCTCCGCCTGGATGCGCGCGACAGCGGCCTCCGCCGCTCCCGGCTCGGTCAGGTCGGCGACGACCGGCAGGTGCCCCGATCCCGGCAGCCCCGCGAGCGCGTCGGCGACCCGCTCGTCACGGTCGACTCCCGCCACTGTGGCGCCGCGCTCGGCGAACCAGCCGGCGACGGCGAGACCGATGCCGCTCGCCGCGCCGGTGACGATCGCGACGCGTCCCTCGAACGCCCCGCTCATCGCTCCAGCTCCCCGATTAGCTCGACCTTGCGCGCCGAGGGACTGGAGGTGTCGAACCGGTAGGTCAGCCACTCCTTCACGAGGCGACGGGCCAGCTCCGTGCCGATGACCCGCTGCCCGAGGCAGAGCACCTGGGCGTCGTTGGAGAGCACCGCCCGCTCGACCGAGTAGGAGTCGTGGGCGGTGACGGCGCGGATGCCCGGGATCTTGTTCGCCGCGATGGCGACGCCGAGCCCGGTGCCGCACACCAGCAGCGCGCGGTCGACCTCGCCCGAGGCGACCAGCTCGGCGGCGGCCGCCGCGACCGCCGGATAGGCGGTGTGGCCGTCGGCGTCCACCCCGACATCGACGAGCGATGCGACGAGCGGATGGGCCTCCAGGTCGTCGCGGAGGGTCTCCTTGAGCGTGAAGCCGGCGTCATCGCTGCCGATCACGACGCGCAGTGCGGTCATGGTGTGGTCCTTTCGGTCCGGTGCTGGTTCGTCTGGTGGTCGTCGGTCGGGAGGTCGCCGCGCGCCAGCTGCGCGCCCAGCGCGGTCACGATCAGGGCGAGGGAGGTCGCGCCGGCGTCCGGCGTGCCCACCGACTTGTCGGCGAGCGGCCGCGCGCGGCCCCGCTTCGGGCGCAGCGCGGAGGTCGCGTCCGCCGCGCGAGAGGCATCCTGCGCCGCGTCCCGCCACGCGACCGCCAGCGGCGCGCCCGCGTCGAGCCGGTCGGCCAGCGCATCGCGGAACGGCAGCAGCGCGTCCACGAGCGTCTTGTCGCCCGGCTCCGCGCGCCCGAGGTCGAGGATCGCCGCGGTGAAGGCGGCGATGGCGGTCCCGGCGCCGTCGTCGGCGAACGTGGTCGCCGTGTCGTCGAGCGTCGCGCCGGCGGCCTCCAGCGCCGCGCCCCAGAGCACGCCGGAGGTGCCCCCGGCCAGCTCGGCCCAGGCACGCCCGCCGGCGGCGAGCACCGCGCCGGCTCCGGCGCCGCGCTCGACCGCGCGGTCGATCGCGGCCGTGGCCGCCTCGGCGCCGCGCAGCATCCCGCGGCCGTGGTCGCCGTCGCCGGCCACCGCGTCGATCGCGCCGAGCTCGTCCTCCCGTTCGCGCAGCAGCTCGCGCACGAGCTCTGCCGCCTCGGCCACGCGCGCCGCCAGGCCGGCCGCGGCGAGGGACGGCGGGACGAACGCCTGCGCCTCGTCCACGACCGCGTCGTCCGCCTCGGCGCCGGACGCCCGTGTCGCCGCGAGCGGCGCGGCCTGCTTCCGGTACGCCGGGGCGTACGCGTCCGCCCTCCAGAGCGCCTCCAGCTCGTCGTCCAGCCACATCAGGGTCAGCGAGCAGCCGCCCATGTCGAGGCTCGTGACGAGCTCGCCGACCTCGGGCTCCACGACCTCCATCCCGGCGGCCTCCAGCAGCGGGAGGACACGCGCCCAGAGCAGGAACAGCTCCTCGTACTTGGTCGTGCCGAGGCCGTTGAGGATCGCGGCGACCCGCCCGGGGCCGCTGCGCGGGGCGGCCTCCAGCACGCCGGCCACGAGCAGTTCCGCCAGGCCGGTCGCGGTGGGCATCGCGACATCCCGGATTCCCGGCTCGCCGTGGATGCCGAGGCCGAGGCCGAGCATGCCCGGCTCCACCTGGAAGAGCGGCTCGCGCGCGCCGGGCATGGTGCAGCCCGAGAACGCGACGCCGAGCGTGCGCGTCGCCGCGTTGGCCGCCCGCCCCGCGCGCTCCACGGCGTCGAGGTCGAGCCCGGCGGCCGCTGCGGCGCCGAGCGCCTTGAACACCGTGAAGTCGCCCGCGATCCCGCGGCGGTCGTCCTCGGCGGGAGCGGACGCCACGTCGTCGGTCACGACCACGATGCGGGTGTCGATGCCCTCCGCGCGCAACCGGTCGGCGGCGATCCCGAAGTTCATCACGTCGCCCGCGTAGTTGCCGAACGTCAGCACGACGCCGCGGCCGCGGTGTGCGGCCTTCGCGACGGAGTACACATGCGCCGCGGACGGCGAGGTGAAAATGTTGCCCACGACGGCGCCCGTGGCGAACCCCGGGCCCACGAGCCCGGCGAAGGCCGGGTAGTGGCCGGAGCCGCCGCCGACCACGACGGCGACGGCCGGCTCGCCCGCGGCTCTGGCGACCACGCCGCCCGGGACGCGGCGCAGCCGGTCCCCGTAGAGCGCGACGAAGCCGTCGAGCTGGTCCTCCGCGAAGTCCGCGGGGACGTCGGCGATGCGGGTCATCGGACGCTCTCCAGCTCCGGCTCGGCCGTCGGCTCGTCCTCGGCGTGCTGATTCACCTTCAGGAAGCCGATCATCACGAACGCGCAGGCGTACAGCGCGACGAACGCCCACACCACGCCGACCGCGCCCGCGAGCGGGAACACCAGGGCGACCACGCCGCTGCCGAGGAAGGTCGCCCCACCGGCCGCGGTCGTGTACATGGCCATCGCCGCGCCCTTCTGCTTCGGGGCGAGCGCCGGCATGATCGCTCCCATCGGGACGAAGCCGGCGAGCATGATGCCGAAGACGGTGCCCGCGATCGTCGCGACGACGAAGCCCCAGTCGCTGCCGGCCGGCACCCAGTGCGGCACGTACCACCACAGCAGGAGGCCGATGGAGGAGCCGACGATGCCGAACCAGCGGACCGTGCGGCCCCAGCCCATCCGGTCGCCGATCGCGCCGAACACCGCGTTGAAGGCGATGTTGCCCGCGAAGATCACCACCGTCATGATCAGCCACCGACTCTGCCCCCAGCCGAGCTGGTCGGCCATGACCGCGGGCAGCACGATGAACATCCCGAACTCCGGCGCGGTGTTGATCAGGCGGATGAGGAAGCCCATCAGCACCTTGGGGTTGCGAGCGGTGAGCACGATCCCCGAGGTCAGCACGCGGGCGGCCGAGTCGGTCGCCGGAGCGAGACGCCGCTTCCCGTGCGGCTCACGGACGCCGAAGTGCGCGATCGCCCAGCCGACGAGCACGAGCGCCGCCGAGGCGACCATCGTGTACGTCTCACCGCCCGCGCCGCCTCCGAACGCCGGGATCGCGAAGACCGCGAACAGCGAGCCGAGGGTGGGCAGGCCGCCGGTGAACATCACGTAGAACCAGCCGACCGCGGTGCCGTTGCGCTTCTTCGGCACGATCTGGTTGATCCAGACCAGGAACGCGAACGCGAAGAACGGGAAGCCGAAGCCGCGCAGGAAGTAGCTGACGAACAGCAGCGGGACGCTCTCGACCGAGAGCGAGAACAGGAAGGCGCCCTCGAACACGATCCAGAGGATCATGCCGAGCGTCATCACCCGCCGCGGGCCCCACAGGTCGGC
Organism: Microbacterium sp. X-17; assembly: GCF_039615055.1. NCBI lineage: Bacteria > Bacillati > Actinomycetota > Actinomycetes > Micrococcales > Microbacteriaceae > Microbacterium > Microbacterium sp. X-17. The sequence goes on along the minus strand of NZ_JBDHNI010000003.1, from coordinate 43,474 downwards.
GAGCGCGCCTGACAGGTAGGACGCGATCAGGACGGCCAGGCTGTACATGGCGATGATCTGCGCGACGATGGCGAACTTGTCCTCGCCCAGCGCGTGCGTCATGTGCGGTGAGAGGAAGTTGGACTCGACCCCGTTGCCCGTCATGAAGACGAGGACGCCGAGGAATCCCCAGCGCAGGGGATGCGGGATGCCGATCCGGTCGAGGAAGGTCTCGCGGGCGGCTGGTGCTGTGGTGGTCATCAGGAACTCCGGTGATCGTCTGGTCGGCTGCCTCAGGGCAGGATGGTGACCTTGATGGACGCGCCCGCGGTGTCGCCGACCAGGTCGAGGGCGCTCTGGAACTTCTCGAGTGGGAACTGGTGCGTGCAGATCTCGTCCATCGGCAGCACGCCGGACTCCAGGAGCTTGATCGCGGCGGGCCAGCAGCCGGGACCGAGGTGGGCGCCGCGGACGTCGAGCTCCTTGTCGTCGCTGATGATCGACCAGTCCACCGTCACGTCGGAGCCGAAGACCGAGTACTCGACGTAGGTGCCGAGCTTGCGGAGGAGGTTGAGACCCTGGCCGACCGCCGAGGGGTGGCCGGTCGCCTCGATGTAGACGTCCGCGCCGTAGCCGTCGGTGAGCTCCTTGACGCGGGCGACGGCGTCCTCCGTCGTGATGTTGATCGTGAGGTCCGCGCCGCACTTCCGGGCGAGCTCCAGCTTGTCGTCGCTCATGTCGAGCGCGATGACCTTCAGCGGGTTCTTCTGGCGGACGCCCGCGATGGCGCCGAGGCCGATCGGGCCCGCACCCGCGATCACGACCACGTCGCCGAACTTCACATCGGCGCGCTCGACCGCGTGCATGGCGCAGGAGAGCGGCTCGGCGTAGGCCGCGTGCTGCGGCGCGAGGGCGGAGGACACCGGATGCGTCAGCGCCCGCGCCGGGACGAGCGCGTACTCCGCCATCGCGCCGTCGAACTCCTTGAAGCCGAACATGGCGTGCGGGGCGCACATCCAGTACTGGCCGCGCTCGCAGTAGCGGCAGTCGCCGCACGGGACGATCTGCTCGCACGCGACGCGGTCGCCGAGCGTCAACCCGCGGCGGCCGAGAGCCGCCGGGTCGCCCGCGACGACGCGGCCGACGAACTCGTGCCCGGGGATGCGGCCGGTCTGCGCCCAGGCCGGCCGGTTCTCGTCGCCCCAGAACTTGGCGGCGCCGTGGTAGCACTTGAGGTCGGAGGCGCACACGCCGACGGCCTCCACGAGCAGCAGCAACTCGCCGGCGCCGGGCTGCGGCACCGGCACGGTCTCGAGCCGGTAGTCCTCCGGGCCGTGGACGACGACGGCCGTCATGGTCTCGGGCAGCGCAGCGGCGGCACTCTGCTCGGTCGGGGACGGTGATGTGGACATGGTTCTCCTCGGGATCGGTTGGTGAGGTGTGTTCGTGCCGGGACCGGCGGAGCGCCGGCTCCGGTCAGCGGAGTGCGCGGAGCGCCGCGCGCGCCCCCTCGGAGCGGAGCCTCCGGAGCGCGGCGAGGTAGTCGGCCGTGAAGACCGGGTCGTCGGCGAGGTCGCCGAAGAGTTCGTGCTGGCGGAGGAACGCCGCCTCGTCGGTGCGCCGGCGCGCCGACGCGAGGACGGCCTCCCGGCGGCGGTCGACGACGTCGATCGGCCGGCCGTGCTCGTCGACGCCCTCGGCGTAGCGCGCCCAGCTCGCGACGATCGCGGCGGCGAGCGGAGTGCGGGCTCCGGTGGCGCGGCGCTCGCGCACGACGGGGAGCAGCCAGGTGGGGATGCGGTCGGACGAGTCCGCGCAGAGCCGGGCGACCGTGTCGGCCACCTCCGGGTTCGCGAACCGCTCGATCAGGCTCTCCGTGTAGGCCGCCAGGTCGACGCCGGGCACGGGGCGCAGCGTCGGCATCGCCTCCTCCCGCATGTAACGCCGCAGGAGCGTGGCGATGTCCGGGTCGCGCGCGGCGTCCGCCACGAACTCGTACCCGAGCAGCCGGCCGAAGTAGCAGAGGCCCTGGTGGCTCGCGTTCAGCAGCCGGAGCTTCATGAGCTCGTACGGCTCGACGTCCGCCACGAGCTGGGCGCCTGCGCGTTCCCAGGGAGGCCGGCCCTGCGGGAAGTCGTCCTCGATCACCCACTGGAAGAACGGCTCGGCGACCACCGGCCAGGGATCGTCCGCTCCGAAGCGGCGCGCGATCCCGGCGCGGTCGGCGTCGGTCGTCGCCGGGGTGATCCGGTCGACCATCGAGGAGGGGAAGGCGACCTCGGCGTCGATCCAGTGGGCGAGCTCGGGATCGGTCTGCCGGGCGAAGCCGGTCACGGCGGCGCGCGCGACGGCGCCGTTGTCCTGGATGTTGTCGCAGGAGAGCACGGTGAACGGCGCGCGGCCGAGCTCACGGCGACGGCGAAGCGCCGCGACGATCAGGTCGAACGCCGGAGCGGGCGCCCCCGGCACGAACGCCCGGGTTTCCCGGTCGACCGGGTAGCCGCCCTCGGTGATCGTGAGCGAGACGATGCGGATGGCCGGGTCGGCGAGCCGCTCGATCGCCGCCCTCCGGTCGTCCGGCGCGTGCACGAACTCCAGGATCGAGCCGACGTCCCTCGCGTCCCAGTGCCCGTCGGCGTGCTTCTCGACCAGCGTGTAGCGGCCGTCGCGGACGCCCAATGCGTCGCGCATCCCGGCGTCGGAGGGGAGGACGCCGACGGCGAGGATGCCCCAGTCGCGGGCGAGGCCCTGTTCGAGCAGCCGGTCGATCGCCAGGGCCTGGTGGGAGCGGTGGAAGCCTCCGACGCCGAGGTGCGCGATGCCGCACTCGACGCCGGAGCGGTCGTAGCCGGGGGTGTGGATGCTCTGCACAGGTTCCTCTCGCTGACATTGTGCAGCTTAGGACAGATGACAGAGAGTGTGCAATACCAGATGCGACGCGCCGCCCCCGCGGCGGCCGCCGCGGCTACGCGGTGCCGCGCACGCGGGCGATCGAGTTCATGACGTGGTACACGACGATCGCGGCGATGGCGCCGAGCGCGATCCCGTTGAACGTGAGCTGGCCGAGGTTGAGCGTGAAGTCGCCGATGCCGATGATGAGCGCGGTCGCCGCCGTGAACTGGTTGACCGGCTTGGAGAAGTCGACCTTGTTGTCCAGCCAGATCTTCACGCCGATCACGCCGATGAGGCCGTACAGCGCGGTCGTCACGCCGCCGAGGACTCCGGCCGGGATGGTGTTGATGACGGCGCCGACCTTGGGGGAGAGGCCGAGCAGCACCGCGACGATGCCGGCGACCCAGTACGCGGCAGTGGAGTAGACGCGGGTCGCGGCCATGACGCCGATGTTCTCGCCGTAGGTGGTCGTGCCGGAGCCGCCGAAGAAGCCGGCGATCGTCGTCGCCAGACCGTCCGCGAACAGCGCGCGGCCGGTGAGCGTGTTGACCGCCGGGTCGGTCAGCTGCGCGACACCGCGGATGTGGCCGACGTTCTCGGCGATCAGCACGAGCACGACGGGGAGGAACGCGGGCAGGATGCCCCAGGTCGACGCCGCGTCGGTGAACGGGTTCGCCGGGAACGTGAACTGCGGGAGGCCGATCCACGCCGCCTTGTCGATCTTGCTGAAGTCGACCTGGCCGGCGAGCGCGGCGAAGACGTAGCCGACGACGACGCCGAGGAAGATCGAGAGCCTCCCGAGCATCCCCTTGAACAGCACGGTGCAGAGGATGACGGCGGCCAGGGTGACCAGTGCGGTGACGGGCGCCTGCATGAAGTTGTTCTTCGCGGCGGGCGCGAGGTTGAACCCGATCAGCGCCACGATCGCACCGGCGACGATCGGCGGCATCAGGCCGTCGATCCACGTGGTGCCGGTCCCCACCACGATCAGGCCGACGACGGCGAGCAGGAGGCCGGTGACGACGATGCCGAACAGGGCGGACGGCATCCCGTGCGCCTTCGTCGCGGCGACGATCGGCACGATGAACGCGAACGAGGAGCCCAGGTAGCTGGGCAGCTTGTTGCGCGTGATCAGCAGGAACAGCATCGTGCCGACGCCCGAGAACAGCAGCGTGGTGCTCGGCGGGAAGCCGGTGAGCAGCGGCACGAGGAACGTCGCGCCGAACATCGCGACGACGTGCTGGGCGCCGAGCCCGATCGTCCGCGGCCAGGTCAGCCGCTCGCCGGGGAGCACGACCTCCCGTGCTCCGACCTTCTTTCCGTCGCCGTGCAGCTTCCAGGGCAGAGCCATGCGTGTCCTTATCGTGTCGCGAGGGGAATTAGGCTGGTACGGCGCTGTGACATCGCTTCGAATGCGCCTCGAACCAAACCCCACCGATACTACGGGAGACCATCATTTCCGCTTCGACTTCCACGCCCAAGCCGACCGTCACAGGTCGCCTGGACCGGTTCTTCGAGATCACGTCACGCGGCACCACGTGGGCCACGGAGATCCGCGGCGGCCTGCTGACCTTCGTGACGATGGCGTACATCGTCATCCTCAACCCGATCATCCTGAGCTCGACGCCGGACGTGGCGGGGCACTCGCTGGGCTTCGACCAGGTCGGGGCCGTCACCGCCCTGAGCGCCGGCGTGATGACCGTGCTGTTCGGCCTGGTCGCCAGGCTGCCGTTCGCGTTCGCGGCCGGCCTCGGCATCAACTCTTTCCTCGCGGTGAACGTCGTCAAGGTCCTCACCTGGCAGGAGGCCATGGGCCTCGTCGTCATCAACGGACTGATCATCGTGCTGCTCGCCGCCACGGGCCTGCGCCGCCTGATCTTCAACGCGGTCCCGCCGCAGCTCAAGACCGCGATCACGGTCGGCATCGGCCTCTTCATCGCCTTCATCGGCTTCGTGGACAGCGGCTTCGTGCGGAGCACCAAGGCGGCCTCGCCTCCCGTGCAGCTCGGGGAGGCCGGGTCCATCGCCACCCTGCCCACCCTGGTGTTCCTGGTCGCGCTGGTGATCATGGGCGTGCTCATGGCCCGCAAGGTGAAGGGCGCGCTGCTCATCGGCATCGTCGCGGCGACGGTCGTCGCGATCGTCATCGAGGCGATCTTCCACCTCGGCTCGTCGGCGAAGAACCCGGACGGCTGGAACCTCTCGGTCCCGCAGCTGCCGACCTCGTTCGTGTCCGTCCCGGACCTCAGCCTCGTCGGGCAGTTCGACCTGTTCGGCTCGTTCGCCCGCATCGGCGGCCTCGCGGCGATCATGCTCGTCTTCACTCTCGTGTTCACGAACTTCTTCGACGCGATGGGCTCGATGACGGGCCTCGCCCGCAGCGCCGGCCTCGCCAACGAGGACGGCACCTTCCCGCGCCTGCAGTCCGCGCTCATCGTGGAGGGCGTCGGCGCGGTCGTCGGCGGTGGCACCTCGGCGTCGTCCAACACGGTGTTCGTGGAGTCGGCCTCCGGCATCGGCGAGGGCGCGAAGACCGGCTTCGCGAGCGTCATCACCGGTGTGCTGTTCCTGCTGGCCATGTTCTTTACGCCGCTCACGAGCGTCGTCCCGAGCGAGGTCGCCGCGGCCGCGCTGGTCATCGTCGGCGCCCTGATGGTGGTGCAGATCCGGCACATCGACTTCCACGAGTTCTCCAGCACGCTGCCGGTGTTCCTCACGATCATCGTGATGCCGCTGACGTACTCGATCGCGAACGGCATCGGCGTCGGCTTCATCTCCTGGGTGCTGGTGCGCTCACTGTCGGGCAAGGCGCGCGAGATCAGCCCGCTGCTCTGGATCGTCGCGGCCGGCTTCCTGGTGTACTTCGCGCGCGGGCCGATCGAGGCGATGCTCCCGCACTGAGCGGCTGAGTCGCACGTCCCGGGTAACCCCTGACCGCAACCGGGGGTTACCCGGATGTGCGCGGCCCGCGCGGTTCGCTTGACTGGATCCATGACATCCACCAGCACCTCACCGAACCCGTACCCGGCCGCTCCGGCCCGCACGCTCAGCGTCACGAGCTTCGCGCTCGGCCTCGCGTCCATCGTCTTCAGCTGGACCTTCCTCGCCCCGATCGCCGGCCTCGTGCTCGGCGTGCTCGCGCTCAGCCGGGAACCGCAGGGCCGCACCTTCGCGATCTGGGGGATCGTGCTCAACGCGGTCATGCTCGCGGGCATCCTGATCGGGCTGCTGATCGCGGTGGTCGGCGTGGGCTTCGGGCTGGCGTTCCTGCCGTGGCACGTCGTGGGTGCGCACCTCTGACCTCTGCCGCCCGTGCGGCCTGCGAGAATGGAGGGATGGAACCGTCCCCCCTCGTCAGGCCGCACAGCTTCGTCATCCGTGGCAGGAAGACGGAGGCCCAGCGGCGGGCGATCGACGAGTTCTGGCCGGTCTACGGCGTGGAGTTCGACGGCTCGCCGCTCGACCTCGACGCGATCTTCGGGCGCTCGGCGCCGCGCGTGGTCGAGATCGGCTTCGGCAACGGCGAGAACCTCCTCGCCCTGGCCGCGCGGCATCCCGAGAGGGACTTCCTCGGCGTGGAGGTGCACGGCGCCGGCGTCGGCCGCGTGCTCGCCGCCGCGCACGAGCAGGGGCTGACGAACGTCCGGGTCGTCCGGCACGACGCGGTGGAGGTCTTCGAGCAGGGTCTCGGCGCCGCGAGCGTGGACGAGGTGCTCATCTTCTTCCCCGACCCGTGGCCGAAGGCCCGGCACCACCGGCGGCGCCTCGTCCAGCCCGACGTGGTCCGACTCATCGTCGCCGCGCTGAAGCCGGCCGGCGTGCTGCGCCTCGCGACGGACTGGGAGCCGTACGCCGAGCACATGATCGAGGTGCTGGACGCCGAGCCCGCCCTGGTGAACGTCGCCGGCGCCGGCGGCTTCATCCCTCGGCCCGACGACCGGCCGGTGACCAAGTTCGAGCGGCGCGGCGAGCGACTCGGGCACGCGATCTTCGACCTGGAGTACCGGCCGCGCGTGTGATGATGGGCGCATGACCTCGGAGTCCACGCTCACGTCCGGCAGCGTCGCCGGCGACAGCATCCCGCACACCGTCGCGACCCTGCGTGCCACGTTCGACAGCGGCCGCACCAAACCGCTCTCCTGGCGGCTCGCCCAGCTCGACGCCCTCCGCCGGATGCTCACCGAGCGCGCGGCCGAGTTCGAGGACGCGCTGCTGGAGGATCTCGCTAAGAACCCGACCGAGTCGCAGATCGCCGAGGTCGGCTTCGTCGTCGGCGAGATCGACCACATGCGCCGCAACCTCCGGCGCTGGCTGCGGCCCCGTCGCGTCGCGGTCCCCGGCGCTCTGATGCCGGCGAAGGCCCGGGTCGTGCTGGAGCCGGTCGGGGTCGTGCTCGTGATCGCCCCCTGGAACTACCCGGTGCAGCTGCTGCTGGCGCCGCTCGTCGGCGCGCTGGCCGCGGGCGACGCGGTCGTGCTGAAGCCGAGCGAGCTCGCGCCCGCCACCTCGGCCGCGATGGCGCGGCTCATCCCGCAGTACCTCGACCGCTCGGCCGTGGCCGTCGTGGAGGGCGCGGTCGCCGAGACCACCGAGTTGCTCGCCCAGCGCTGGGACCACATCTTCTTCACCGGCAACGGCCGCGTCGGCCGCATCGTCGCCGCGGCGGCGGCCGAGCACCTGACCCCGGTGACGCTGGAGCTGGGCGGCAAGTCCCCGGTTTATGTGGACGACTCCGTCGACCTGGCCGCTGCGGCGCGCCGGATCGCCTGGGGCAAGTTCATGAACGCGGGGCAGACCTGCGTCGCGCCCGACTACATCCTGGCCACCAAAGCCGTCTCCCAGCGGCTCGCCGCCGAGCTCGCGAACGCCGTGCGCTCGCTCTACGGCGACGACCCGGCCGACAGTCCCGACTACGGCCGGATCGTGGACGACCGCCACTTCGAGCGGCTCACCGGGCTGCTCGGCTCGGGGACGGCGGCGGTCGGCGGCGGGTCGGACGCGGCCTCCCGCTACCTCGCCCCCACCGTGCTGGTGGACGTGCCACGCGACTCCGCGGTCATGGACGAGGAGGTCTTCGGCCCCGTGCTGCCGATCGTCGCCGTCGATGGGCTGGACGACGCCATCGCGTTCATCCGCTCCGGCGACAAGCCGCTTGCCCTCTACGTCTTCACCGAGCGGCGCGACGTGCGCCGGCGCATCCTCACCGAGACCAGCTCCGGAGCGGTCGGCTTCGGCGTGCCGGCCGCGCACCTCGCCGTCGGCGGCCTCCCCTTCGGCGGGGTGGGGGAGAGCGGCTCCGGCGCGTACCACGGCCGCCGGTCGCTGGAGACCTTCAGCCACGAGAAGGCCGTGCTGTCGAAGGCGCTCACGCCGGACACCCTGCAGCTCATCTACCCGCCGTACTCCGAGGGCAAGGACCGGTTCGCGCGCGGACTGCTGCGCAAACTGGGCTGAGCGGAGGCCGTCTCGACAGGCTGTCGAACGGTGTCCGGGATACCGGACGATGTGTCCATCACCCGCGCAGTCACCAGGGGTAGGCTCGGCTGTGCCGGGCGCCACGAACGGCCGGCGCACCCCCGAAAAGCCAACGCACAACGAGAGGCAATGGAGCCAAGCGTGGATTCCACAGCAACGATGGACGAACCGAAGACTCACCCCATCCCCGTCATCGACACCGCGGTCGTCGACGCGTCCGAGAACGTCTCCGACGTCCCCACCCCGAGCGCCGAAGGGCGCCCGACCCGCGTCGAGACCGACTCGCTGGGCAGCCGGGAGATCCCGGCCGACGCCTACTGGGGCGTCCACACCTCGCGAGCCCTCGAGAACTTCCCGATCGCCAAGCGGCCCATCTCCGTCTACCCGGACCTGATCGTCGCCCTCGCCGCCGTCAAGCAGGCCGCGGCGCGCGCCAACCTGGAGATCGGCGTGCTGGAGAAGCACAAAGCCGACCTCATCGACCGGGCCTGCCAGCTCATCATCGACGGCAAGTACCACGACCAGTTCGTCGTCGGCGTCATGCAGGGTGGCGCGGGCACGTCCACGAACATGAACGCGAACGAGGTCATCGCGAACGTCGCGCTCGAACTCGAGGGCCGCCCCAAGGGCGACTACGCGTACATGAGCCCGATCGACGACGTGAACCGCAGCCAGAGCACCAACGACACGTACCCGACCGCGATCAAGATCGCGCTCACGTTCGCGCTGGGCCACCTGCTTGACGAGCTCGCCCTGCTGCGCGACTCCTTCGCCGACAAGGGCAAGGAGTTCCGCCACATCCTGAAGGTCGGCCGCACGCAGCTGCAGGACGCCGTCCCGATGACACTCGGCCAGGAGTTCCACGGTTTCGCCACCACCCTGACCGAGGACCACGCCCGGCTCACCGAGACCAAGTGGCTGCTCGCCGAGATCAACCTGGGCGCGACCGCCATCGGCACCGGCATCACCGCCGACCCCGGCTACGCGGCCGCGGCCGTCAAGCACCTCAACCTGATCACCGGCCTCAACCTGGAGACCGCGCCCGACCTGATCGAGTCGACGTCCGACGCCGGCGCCTTCATGTCGTTCTCCGGCTCGCTCAAGCGCAGCGCCATCAAGCTGTCGAAGATCTGCAACGACCTGCGCCTGCTGTCGTCGGGCCCGCAGGCCGGGCTCGGCGAGATCAACCTCCCGCCGCGCCAGGCCGGGTCCTCGATCATGCCCGGCAAGGTCAACCCGGTCATCCCGGAGGTCGTCAACCAGGTCGCGTTCTCCGTGGCCGGCGCCGACGTCACGGTGACCATGGCGGCGGAGGGCGGCCAGCTCCAGCTCAACGCGTTCGAGCCGGTCATCGCGCACTCGCTGCTGCAGAGCATCACCTGGATGGCGCAGGCCTTCCACACGCTGCGCGTCAACTGCGTCGACGGCATCACCGCCAACGAGGAGCGCCTCGGCGCGATGGTCGGCTCGTCGGTCGGCGTCATCACCGCCCTCACCCCGCACATCGGCTACGCCGCCGCGGCCGCGCTCGCCAAGTCCGCGCTGCTGACCGGCCACAACGTCGCCGACCTGGTGGTGGAGGCCAAGCTGATGAGCCGCGAGGAGGTCACCCGCCTGCTGTCCCCGGCCCGCCTGAGCGGCCTGGAGGCGATCACCACCTCCATCCCGATCGTGGAGGCCGAGGCCATCGAGGCCGCCGAGAAGGCCCGCGAGTAGCACCACCCATCCACCGAGGGGCACGTCGTTGTCACTTCCGAGCCCGGAAAGTGACAACGACGTGCCCCTCGGCGTCAGTGGGCGGAGCGGAAGAGGGCGATCATGTCGCGGCCGAGCTGGTTGGGGGCCGTCTCGCACGGGCTGTGTCCAGTGCGGTAGACGGCGAGCCGCGCGCCGAGCGCCTTCGCGTTCGCGGCGTGCAGGTGGGTCGGCCACAGGTCGTGGTCGCCCGTCGCCACCAGCACCGGGAGGCCGATCGCGGCGATGCGCTCGCGCACGTCGGGCACGTGCTTCATCAGCCCGATGATGTCGTCAACGCTCGACCGCCGGGTGAGCGCGAACCGGGAGCGGACGAACGCCAGGCGCGTCGGGCCGACCTTGTTCCTGTTGGTGACGATGCCCCAGATCATCAGCCCGGCGCCCTGGCGGCCGCCCAGGAACCAGCTCAGCCAGCCGATGACGCGCACACCGCGGAAGGCCTGGCCCGGCTCCGGCGGCGAGGTCAGCAGCGTCAGCGTGCGGAACAGCTCCGGATGCCGCACGAGCGCGAGCTCGGCGAGGATGCCGGCGAACGAGTAGCCGAGGACGTGCGCCGGGCCGCCGTCGCGCAGGAACGCCACGAAGTCGGCCACCAGCAGGTCGTAGGTGTAGTGGCCTCCCGCCGGAGGCCCGGCCGACGCCGACTCGTACTGGCCGGCCAGGTCGTAGCTCTGCACGTAGTAGCCCGCCGCCACGAGGATCGGCGCGAGGAGGTAGAAGTCCTCCTTGGAGCCGGTGGCGCCGGGCACGAGCACGACGCGCGGGTCGGCGGGGTCGCCGAGCGCCACCACGGCGAGCTCGCCGCTGGGCGCGCGGAAGGTCGAGAACGTCGCGCCGACGGGAGCGACCGACCAGTCGATGTCCGGCAGGACCGCGTCGAGGCGGGCCGCCTCGTCGTCCCCGCCCGAGACTCCTGGCCGCCGCTCGCCGATCGACATGCCCTCACGCTAGCCGACGGCGCCGACTAATGCTTGCAATGCGTGTAATACCTGGGCGCGGCCCTCAGGTGACGCGGCAGTACGTCGTCAGGTAGCCGATCCCGCCGATGGAGACCGTGACCGTCGAGCGGTCGCGCAGGAACACCGGGGGAGTGCGCGAGTAGCCGGCGCCGCCCGGGCTGCCGGTGGAGATGAGCGTGCCCGGCTGGATCGTGGCCGACCGCGACAGGAACTCGATGATCTCGGCGACCGAGCGCACCATGTCCGCCGTGGAGGCGTCCTGCAGGATCGCGCCGTCCACGTTCGTGGTGAGCCAGAGGTCCTGCGGGTCGGCGACCTCGTCGGCCGTGACGACCACCGGGCCATTGGGGGTGAAGCCGTCGAACGACTTGCAGCGCGACCACTGCGCCTCGGAGAACTGGAGGTCGCGCGCGGTGATGTCGTTGACCACCGTGTAGCCCCACACGTAGTCGAGGGCGTCGCGCACCGAGACGTTGCGCGCGGGCTTGCCGATGATCACGCCGAGCTCGGCCTCGTAGTCGACCTGCGTGGTGAGGTCCTCGGGCCAGCTCGTGGTGCCGCCGTGGCCGGCGAGCGAGTTCGGCCAGAGCGAGAAGACGGTGGCCGCCTTCTCGCTGCGCAGCTTCAGCTCGGAGGCGTGCGCGGCGTAGTTGGCGCCGATCGCGATCACCTGCGGCGGGCGCAGCACGGCGGAGGCGTGGCGCAGCTCGTGCACGGGGACGAGCGGGGCGCCGGCGGCGACGGCCTCGTCCACGAGGGCGCGCACCTCCGCCAGGCTCGCGTCGCCGCGCTCGATGAGGTCTTGGAGGTCGCGGGGCGCGCCCTCGACGAGCTCGTCGAGGAAGAGGGCGCCGTCTCCGATGACGGCCGCCAGGCGCGGGTGCGAGTCCGGGGTGGTGCTGAGGTGCGAGAATCTCACACTGTCCAACCTATCGGTCGGGAGCCCGCCGACACGAACCGGGACGGGCGCGGAGAACGCCCACAACGCGCAGAACCCGGGCCTCCGCCGTGGCGCTCAGGCGATCGCGCCCGGAGCCTCCTCGGTGTGCTCGGCCTCCCACCTCCGCCGCGCCGCCCTGCGCCGCCACGGCGTCTCCTCCGGCAGGTGCATGCGCAGCGTGCCGAACGCCCAGCGGATGCGCCGCCCGAAGCCGCGCCAGGTCGAGAACGGCCGCGACGAGATGCCGACCAGCAGGCGCTCGTCGTAGCGCACTACCACGCCGGGGTCGAGGTGGATGGCGAGGTCCAGGTCGTCGTGGACCTCGCGCAGGTCGCGGTGCACGCGCCCGCGGACCTCCTGCCAGACCTCCCGGCGCATCGCGAAGTTGGAGCCGAAGATCGGCGGGTGCCCGAGCCAGATCTCCATCGACCAGAAGTAGCCGCCGATGTAGAGGAGCTGGCCGAGGCCCGCGACGAACGTGTTGCCGTCGTAGAAGACGCCGGGGCCGGTCAGCACGCCGATCGCCGGATCGTCCACGAACTCGGCATCGATGTGCAGCAGCCAGTCGACGGGAGGCCGCGAGTCGGCGTCCAGGCGCGCGACGATGTCCGTGGTGGCGGCGTCGTAGCCGGTGGAGGCCGCGGGGAAGATGCCGCGCACGGGCTGCTCCAGCACGCGCGCCCCGCCGGCGCGGGCGACGGCAGCGGTGTCGTCGGAGCTGCCGTTGTCCACGACGATGATCTCGTCCGCCGGACGCAGTTGCGCGGCGAGGTCGGAGAGGCACCGGGCGAGCATCCCGGCGTCGTCGAGCGCGGGGATCACGACGGTGATCGAGGGCACGAGAGCGCTCCCTCCTCGACCGAAATGCACGTATTAATGGTGGGCCGTCACGGTGGCCCCGTGAGGGCGATCCTACGCTTCGCGCGTGCCCGCGGGGCTGCGACTCGGCCGCGTCGCCCGCTGCGCCCCCTTCTGCTCCCGCGCCTCCCGCTGCGCCTCGTGCGCGCTCTCCCAGAGGTGCATCCCGGCGTAGGAGCGCCACGGCGACCAGAGCGCGCCGCGAGCGGCGAGCTCGCGCGGGTCCGCCGGGAGGCCGAGCCGTGCCGCCCCCTGCCGCAGCGCCAGGTCGCCGGTCAGCAGCACGTCCGGGCTGCCGAGCACGCGCAGGGCGACGTACCCGGCGGTCCACGGGCCGATGCCGGGGAGCGCGACCAGCCGGGCCTCCAGCTCGGAACGGGACTCGCCGACGTCGATCGCGAGCGAGCCGTCCGCCAGCGCCTCGGCCGCGCCCACGATCGCGTCGATGCGCTTGCCCGGGCCGCGCAGCACCTCCCTGCCGTGCTCCGCGATCGCCTCCGCGGTCGGGAACAGCCGCGTGAAGCCGCCGATCGCCACGGACTCGCCGAGCGCAGCGGTGAGGCGGGCGAGCGCGGTGCGCGCGGCCGGCACGGACACCTGCTGCCCGATCAGGGCGCGGAACAGGATCTCCTCCGGATCGACCGCTCCGGGGACCCGAATCCCGGGCGCCGCGGCCACGGACGGCGCGAGCACCGGGTCGGCCGCGAGCGCGGTGTCGATCGCCTCCGCGTCGGCGTCCAGGTCGAGGAGGCGCCGGACCCGCGCCACCAGCGGGGCGAGGTCGGCCATGTCGGCGAGGCTCGCCTCGCACTCGATCGCGGGGGAGTCGGCGTCGCCCGCCAGGGTGAGGCGGATGGCGGCGGGGCCGTGCGGGAGGCGGAGGGCGCGGCTGTAGGAGGGCGCGATGCCAGAGCCGTCCGCCCCCGCCACCGCGGCCTCCATGCCCTCGATGGCTCGCGCGCCCAGGAACGCCAGCACCCGCGCGCCGTCGAACGGCGCCCGCGCAGGGAGCCGCAGCGTGAGCGACGCGCCCGCCGTCGCGCCGGCCACCATCGGCCCGTGCGCGATCCCGGGCCGGCGACGCGCGGACGCACGGATCGCGCCCGGCGTCACGTGGTAGATCTCGGCCATCGTCTCGTTGAACTGCCGCACGCTGGAGAAGCCGGCGGCGAACGCCACATCGGTGACCGGCATGTCCGTGCCTGCCAGCAGCAGCCGCGCGGTCTGCGCCCGGTGCGCCCGGGCGAGCGCGAGCGGACCGGCTCCCAGCTCGGCGGTGAGCACGCGGCCGAGGTGCCGCGGCGTGTAGCCGAGGCGATGGGCGAGCCCGGGCACGCCCTCCCGCTCGACGGTGCCGTCCGCGATCAGGCGCATGGCGCGCGCAGCGAGGTCGTCGCGGACGTTCCACTCGGGCGAGCCCGGCACGGCGTCGGGAAGGCAGCGCTTGCACGCCCGCAGCCCGGCCTCGTGCGCGGCGGCGGCGGTCAGATAGAAGGTCACGTTGTCGGCCTTCGGCGTCACGGCGGGGCAGCTCGGCCGGCAGTAGATGCCGGTGGAGTGGACGCCGGTGATGAACTGGCCGTCGAAGCGGGCGTCCCTGGCGCTCATCGCCCGGTAGCGCTGCGCGAAGACCGGGTCCGCGAGCCGGTCGCCCGCCGTGTCGTGGACTCCCGCCTTCGTCGTGGTGCTGCTCATGCCTCCCAGCGTGCCACGGGCCACCGACATCCGATAGCGGAAATCGGACATGGGCGCGACCGGCGCTAGCATGACGGTCATGGATGTCATCGACTGGCTCACGGCGGCGCTCGGCGAGGACGCGGACGACGTGCTGTCGATCGACCCGGACCACCTGGACGCCGCGCGCGGCGACCACTCCGGCTGGGTGGCGGACGGCCTCCCGCTCGCCATCGTGAACGCCCGCACGGTCGAGCACGTCCAGGCGACGATGCGCGCGGCCTCCGAGTTCCGGGTGCCGGTCGTGCCGCGCGGCGCCGGCACGGGACTGGCGGGAGGCGCGAACGCGACCGCCGGCTCCCTCGTGCTGAGCGTGGCGCGCATGGACCGCATCCTGGAGATCTCCACGGAGGATCAGCTCGCGGTCGTCGAGCCCGGCGTCGTCAACGGCGACCTCAACGCCGCGCTGGAGCCGTTCGGGCTGTTCTTCGCCCCCGACCCGGCGAGCAAGGCGATCTCCACGGTCGGCGGGAACATCGCGACGAACGCCGGCGGCCTGCTGTGCGCCAAGTACGGCGTGACGCGGGAGGCAGTGCTCGGCCTCGACGTCGTGCTCGCCGACGGCCGCTTCGTCCGCACCGGCCACCGCACCGTCAAGGGCGTCACCGGCTACGACCTCACATCGCTCCTGGTCGGCTCGGAGGGCACGCTCGGCGTGATCGTCGGCGCGACGGTCCGCGTCCTCCCGGTGCCGCAGGGCGAGCCGGTGACCCTCGGCGCGCTGTTCGCGGACGTGCGCGCGGCCTCCGACGCCGCCGCGCGGGTGACGGCCGCGCACCTGCGCCCGGCGATCATGGAGCTGCTCGACGGCCCGGCGCTGGAGCGCATCTCGGCCCACCTCGGCGAGCAGGCCATCCGGGAGGCCCTGGGCGCGACCGGAGGAGCGGCGTACCTCCTCGTCCAGTTCGACGGTCCCGTCGCCGCCGCGGACGCCGCGCTGGCGAGCACCCTGATCGCGGAGACCGGCGGCACGGTGCGCGTCGCCGCCGACGCCGGGGAGGGCGAGCGGCTGCTCGCGATCCGCCGGGCGTTCCATCCCGCGCTCGCGGCGAGCGGGACGGTGCTGATCGAGGACGTCGCTGTGCCGCGGTCCCGGATGCCGGAGATGTTCGCGGCGATCGAGCGGATCAGCGAGCGGCACGGCATCGCCATCCCGACTGTCGCGCACGCGGGCGACGGCAACCTTCACCCGAACTTCATCACGGAGGGCGACGAGGTCGGCCCGGAGGTCTGGGAGGCCGCGGGCGAGCTGTTCCGCACCGCGGTCGCGCTCGGCGGCACGCTCACGGGCGAGCACGGCGTGGGCGTGCTGAAGCGCCGCTGGCTGGCGGAGGAGCTGGGACCGGACTCCTACGAGCTGCAGGTGAAGCTCAAGTCGGTCTTCGACCCGCTCGGCATCCTGAACCCGGGCAAAGTGTTCGGCTGAACAGAGGCGTTAAAAGACTCGACGCCCGGTGGTGCGGCAATGCCTGCAACGCTCCCGGGTCGTCGAGTTATGGCTATAGCCTGCCCCAGGCTCGCCCGGATTGCAAGACTTTTGACGCGGACGCCCTCCACCGGTTGGATGGGTGCATGGCAGAGAACACCAATGAGAAGCCCGAGGTCGACGCTCCCGAGGGCCCGGCCCCCACGACCCTCGAGATCGTGGACATCGTCGAGGGCTCCGGCCCGGAGGCGACCCCCGGCTCCAAGGTCGACGTGCACTACCTCGGCGTCGAGTACGAGTCGGGCGAGGAGTTCGACTCCTCGTGGAGCCGCGGGCAGTCCATCGACTTCCCGCTCAACAACCTGATCAAGGGCTGGCAGGACGGCATCCCCGGCATGAAGGTCGGCGGCCGTCGCAAGCTCACCGTCCCGCCGGCGCTCGCCTACGGCCCCGCCGGCGGCGGTCACCCCCTGTCGGGCAAGACCCTGATCTTCGTGATCGACCTGCTCGGCGTGAGCTGACCTCCGCTCCACGCTCGAAGGGCACGTAGGTGCCCCTAAAACGCTGTTTTAGGGGCGTTTACGTGCCCTTCGGCGTTCGGTGCGTCAGGCGGGGCCGGTCAGATCGCCGACCAGCCGCCGTCGGAGGCGAGCACGACGCCCGAGATGTTGGCGGAGTCGTCGCTCAGCAGCCACGTGATCGCGGCCGCGAGCTGCTCGGGGTGGGCCACCGGCGGCACGTTGGTCTGCATGATCGGGCCGAGGCGCTCGCCGGCCAGCTGCGACTTGAACGTGCCGTCCACGTTCGTGATGACGCCGCCCGGTGCGACCGCGTTGGTCCGGACGCCGTTCGGCGCGTAGAAGACGCTGGTGCTCTTGGTGAGGCCGATGACGGCGTGCTTGGAGGCCGTGTAGGCCGCGCCCGCCGCCGAGCCGCGCAGGCCGGCCTCCGAGGACACGTTCACGATCGAGCCGCTGCCGGCCGCCACCATGAGCGGGAGGACCGCGCGGCTGAGGCGCATGATCGCGGTGACGTTGACGAGGAACACGCGGTCCCAGGTCGCGTCGTCGACCTCCGCCGCCGGGAGGAAGCCGTCCATGATGCCGGCGATGTTGGCGAGCGCGTCGACCTTCCCGCCCGCGGCCTCCAGGACCGCGGCGATGGTCTTCTCGCTGGAGACGTCACCCGCGACGGTGACGATGTCCAGCCCGGGGTTCTCCTCCACCAGGGCCGCAAGGCGCTCGGCGGAGATGTCGCTGCCGACCACGCGCGCGCCCTCGGACGCGAGGCGGAGGGCGGTCGCCTTGCCGATGCCGGAGCCCGCCCCGGTCACGATGGCGGTCTTTCCGGCGAAGCGGCCGGTTCCGTTGCTGCTCATGCTGCTGTACTCCTTGAGTCGATGACATCGTCGGCGCTCGATTTCGGGCGTCGATGCATTTATAACACCGAGTGCCATAATGGAGACTATGAATTCGCTCGAAGCCGGAACCGTCCCGCGTAAACGCGGCCGGCCCGCCGACGTCGACCCCGACCGGGTCGCGCTGCTGGCCCTCCGGCACTTCGCCGAGCACGGCTACGAGACGACCACGATGGACGACATCGCCGCGCTCGCCGGGATCGGGCGGCGGACGCTGTTCCGCTACTTCCCGTCGAAGCCCGACCTGGTCTGGGGTGGCCTGGAGCCGGTGGTCGACCGGATGCACGCGGTCCTGGACGCGGCTCCGGCGGACGAGCGCCCGCGCGACGTGATCGCGCGCGCCATCACCGAGTCGCTCGACCTCGGCCCGGAGGGCGTCGAGGCGACCCGGTTCCGCCTCCGGCTGATGGCCTCCGACCCGGCGCTCATCGGGTTCGGGCTGACCCGGCTCGGCGCGAACCGCGACCTCCTCGCGGAGTTCATCGCCCGTCGGCTCGGGGTGTCTGCGGAGGCGCTGCGGGCGCAGGTGCTCGCCGACGCGATCAGCTCGGCGAACTTCTCCGCGCTGCTCTGGTGGGCGTCGCGCGGCGAGGGCGACGAGCCGGCGGCGGTTGCGGTGGAGGCGCTGGACGAGGTGCTGCGAGGGCTGCCCGCCTGACCCGGCGCGCGAGTAGCCTGTGCGGCATGCCGATCGTCACCGAGTACCCGTCCGGCACGCCCGTCTGGGCCGACCTCCAGACCGCCGACCCGGCCGCCGCCGCCGCGTTCTACCGCTCGCTGTTCGGGTGGGACGTCCCCGACGCCGACCCCGCCCACGGCGGCTACGCGGTCGCCTCGCTCCGCAACACGCCCGTCGCCGCGATCGGCCCGTTCCCGCCGGGGATGGAGCGCCCGGTCTGGACGGTGTACTTCGCCGTCGCGGACCTCGAGGCGTCCGCGGCCGCCGCGACGGCGACCGGGGGAGCGGTCCTGCTCCCGCCGGGCGAGCTCATGCCCGGACTGCGGATGGCCATCGTCGCCGACCCCGCCGGCGCCGTGCACGGACTCTGGCAGCGCGAGCAGGACTCCCCGTGGCTGCGCGACGAGCCGGGCGCCGTCGACTGGCTGGAGCTCGCCGCGCCCGACTACGAGAGCACATTTCCGTTCTACGAGGAGGTGCTCGGCGTCGCGGTCAGCGAGATGCGGGTGAACGACGAGCCGTACGGCCTCCTCGACGTCGGACCGGCGAACGTGGCGGGCGCGACGACCGCCGTCGCAGGGGTGCAGGCGCACTGGCTCGTCTACTTCGGAGTGGCCGACCTGGACGCCGCCGTGCTGAGGCTGACGGAGCTCGGCGGGAGCATCCTGGAGGCCCCGGTTGCGGCCGCGGGCGTCGGCCGCTGGGCGATCGTCACCGACGCCCAGGGCGCCGGTTTCGGGCTGCTCGAACCGGAGGCGCGGTGAGGCCGGGAGGCCCCGCTCGCGCGGACTCCGCGCGCATCCCGGTCTGCTAAACTCTTCAGGTTGCCGTCTGAACGGCCGCGGAGAAAGAGAGCCCAGGCATTCGGCCCCGGGCACCGCGCAACGAGAGAAAGGGGATCCCCTCTATGGCACTGGATGCAGAGACCAAGAAGGCGATCATCGACGAGTACGCGACCCACCCCGGTGACACCGGATCCCCCGAGGTTCAGGTCGCCATCCTGACCAAGCGGATCAAGGACCTCACCGAGCACCTGAAGGAGCACAAGCACGACCACCACTCGCGTCGTGGCCTGCTCCTCCTGGTCGGTCAGCGTCGCCGCCTGCTCGGCTACCTGTCGGACATCGACATCAACCGCTACCGTGCGCTCATCGAGCGCCTCGGTCTGCGTCGATAAAGTCAGGCGTCGATCGACAACGCGATCTTCTTGCGAACGGGCCGTCACCTCCGGGTGGCGGCCCGTTCCGCGTCTGCGGCGCGGATTCAGGCGCGGCGCGCTGCCAGCGTGCGGTCGATGAGCGTCGCCGCGACCAGCCCGGCCGCCGCGATCGCGACCACGATCACCACGCCCGTGAGCCCGATCCACGGCGACGCCAGCGGCGCAAGCAGCACCAGCAGGATCGCGATGCCCGTCTTCAGTGGGCGGATGACGACCTCCGGCACCAGCGGCGCGTGCAGCACGTAGAGCATCAGCAGGAACACCGCCACCGGGATCGCGATCGCGTACTCCACCGCCGTGTCCGACACCTCCGCGTGCGCGGCGCCGCGCTGCACCGCGACCTCCAGCCCGGCCCCGAGCGCCGCGAGCGACGCGAACACGAAGTAGTGGCCGTAGCCCCAGAAGAACGACCGCTCGCGCTTCGAAGCCAGGCCCTCCGCAGCGGGCTCCAAGAAGTACAGCCACCACAGCGCGAAGAGCAGCACCAGCCCGGCCGCGGCGATGACGACCAGCGCGGGGGAGACGCCGTGCGCCGCGAGCGCGCTCTGCACCCCGATCGCGGAGGCGGACACCGACTCGCCGAGCACGATGATCGTGAACAGCCCGTACCGCTCGGCGATGTGGTGCGGATGCCAGGAGGTCATCCCGGGCCGCTCCGCCCAGACCGGCACCAGCAGCTCCAGCAGCGCGGCGAGCAGGAAGGTCCACAGCTTCAGCTCGACCGGCAGGAACCCCCAGGCGACCCAGAGCACCTGCACCGCCGCGATCCCGATCGCGTACCGGGTGGCGGTCGCCCGCCCGTCCGGATGCTCGACCGCCGCGCGGACCCACTGGCCCACCATGGCGAGCCGCATGATGACGTAGCCGATGATTATGGCGGTGAACTCCTGGCGGTCGAAGGCGGCAGGCACACCCGCGGCGAGCACCAGCACGCCGCCCATCTGCAGCATCGTCATCAGCCGGTAGGGCACGTCGTCGGTGTCGTACGCGGAGGCGAACCAGGTGAAGTTCATCCACGCCCACCAGATGGCGAAGAACACCATCAGATAGGGGCCGAGGCTCGCCAGCGCGTGTCCCTGCTCGCCCGCGTGCGCGAGCTGCGCGGACACCTGGGCGACCGCGACGACGAACGTCAGATCGAAGAGCAGCTCGAGCGGACTGGAGACGCGATGCTCCTCATCGGTCGAGCGCCCGGACATCGGGATGCGGAAGGCGATGCTCATGTGCGCAAGCATAGGAGGATGCTCCGCCGCGTCCTGCTCATCCTCATCTCCGCCTACCTCCTGGTGGTGGCGTGGATCACGCTCGACCCGTTCCCGGCCGACCCACACCGCAATACCCTGCTGGAGGGGCTGCTGGCAACCTTCGCCTCCACGACCCTGCTCGCCTGGATCGACTTCGAGGTGGTGGAGTTCACGGCGAACGTCCTGCTCTTCGTGCCGGTGGGCGTCCTGTTCGCGATGCGGCTGGGCCGCGGACGGTGGTGGCTGGCGTTCGCGCTCGGCGTCGCGATGACCCTGACGATCGAGTTCGTGCAGCTCTTCCTGCCCGCGCGGGTCAGCGATGCGCGCGACCTGCTCGCCAACACGGTCGGGACGCTGATCGGGATCGGGATCGTGGCGGTGTTCGCGGGAGGGCGCCGGTCGCGCCCCGATGCGACGCCCTCCCGCAGCCTGTGACGGGCCGTCAGCCGAGCCCGAACGCCGCCAGCTCCGCCTCGTCGAGCATCCGCGAGCGGATCAGGAAGCGTTTGCCTTCCGGCGCCTCCACCGAGAACCCGCTGCCGCGGCCGTCCACGAGGTCGATCGTGAGGTGCGTGTACTTCCAGTACTCGAACTGGGATGCCGACATGAACACGCGCACCGGGTCGATCCCGTCGACCTCCAGCGCGCCGAGCAGCACGTCCGACGCGCCCACCCGGAACATGCCGACCGGGTAGCACATCGGCGACGAGCCGTCGCAGCAGCCGCCGGACTGGTGGAACATGAGCGGGCCGTGGCTCGCCGCCAGCCGCCGCAGCATCGCAGCGGCGGCCGGCGTGACGTCCACGCGTGAGGCGACGGTCTCCATCGGCCTAGAAGAACCCCATCGGGCCGTCGGCGTACGACACCAGCAGGTTCTTGGTCTGCTGGTAGTGATCCAGCATCATCCGGTGGTTCTCCCGGCCGATGCCCGACTGCTTGTAGCCGCCGAACGCCGCGTGCGCCGGGTACTGGTGGTAGGTGTTCGACCAGACCCGGCCGGCCTCGATAGCCCGACCGGCCCGGTAGAGCTGCGAGCCGTCGCGGCTCCAGACGCCCGCGCCGAGGCCGTACAGGGTGTCGTTCGCGGTGCCGATCGCGTCGTCGAAGTCGCTGAAGCTGGTCAGCGCGAGCACCGGCCCGAAGATCTCCTCCTGGAAGATCCGCATCGAGTTGACGCCCTCGAACACCGTCGGCTGCACGTAGAAGCCGCCCGCCAGGTCTCCGCCGAGGTCGGCGCGCTCGCCGCCGGTCAGCAGCTTCGCGCCCTCCTGCCGGCCGATGTCCATGTACGAGAGGATCTTCTCCAGCTGGTCGTTGGAGGCCTGCGCGCCGATCATCGTGGAGACGTCGAGCGGGTTGCCCTGGGTGATGCGCTTCACCCGCTCCAGGCCGTCGGCCACGAAGCCGTCGTAGATCGACTTCTGCACCAGCGCGCGCGACGGGCAGGTGCACACCTCGCCCTGGTTGAGCGCGAAGAACGAGAAGCCCTCCAGCGCCTTGTCGTAGAAGGAGTCCTTCTGCGCCGCGACGTCCTCGAAGAAGATGTTCGGGCTCTTGCCGCCGAGCTCCAGCGTCACCGGGATGAGGTTCTCACTGGCGTACTGCATGATGAGTCGGCCCGTGGTCGTCTCGCCGGTGAACGCGACCTTGCGGATGCGCGGGTGCGACGCCAGCGGGGCCCCGGCCTCGAAGCCGAAGCCGTTGACGATGTTGAGCACGCCGTCCGGCAGCAGGTCGCGGATCAGGTCCAGCCAGACGTGGATGGAGGCCGGCGTCTGCTCAGCGGGCTTCAGCACGACGCAGTTGCCCGCGGCGAGGGCCGGGGCGAGCTTCCACGTGGCCATCAGGATCGGGAAGTTCCACGGGATGATCTGCCCGACGACTCCGAGCGGCTCGTGGAAGTGGTACGCGACCGTGTCGTTGTCGAGCTGGCTGATGCCGCCCTCCTGCGCCCGGATCGCGCCGGCGAAGTAGCGGAAGTGGTCGATCGCGAGCGGGATGTCGGCGGCGAGCGTCTCGCGCACCGGCTTGCCGTTCTCCCAGGTCTCGGCGACGGCGAGCAGTTCGAGGTTGGCCTCCATGCGGTCGGCGATGCGCGTGAGGAGCAGCGCGCGCTCGGCGACGGACGTCCTGCTCCAGTCGGGGAACGCCGCCCACGCCGCGTCGACGGCGCGGTCGACGTCCGCGGCGGTGCCGCGCGCGATCTCGGTGAACGGCCTCCCGGTGACCGGGGTGATGTCATCGAAGTACTGACCGCTCGCCGGGGCGACGTACCGGCCGCCGATGAAGTGGTCGTAGCGGGTCGCGTAGCTCACGACGGAGCCGGCGGTTCCGGGCTGGGCGTAGACGCTCGGCTTCTCGGTCGTGGCGGCCTCCGCCACGCCGTCGGTCTGTTCCGGGCTCAGAGTCATGCGAGTCTCCCTTGACTGTCGCGTGCGCCCATCGCACGCCTCTGGTCCGGGAGGTTACGCAGCGGGAGGTTGCATCCGGTTGCGCGCTCAGGACTCCAGCGCGAGCAGCCGCGCGACTACCTGGGCGCGCCGCGGCGAGTGCGGCGGCAGCGCCTGCAGCGCCGCACGCCAGATGTCCTCGTCGGCGGAGCCGCGCTCGGTCTCGCCCCACGCGATCAGGAGGTCGGCCGAGCCGGACGCGAGCAGGGCCTCCCGCAGCCGGGCGATGACATCCTCGCGCAGCTCCTCGATGCCGGGCGCGGCCGAGCCGGGCAGCGGCCCGCCGCCGTACGACGCGATCGCCGCCCGGTGCGCGCCGCGGCGCTGGAGGTCGAGCACGGCGCCGAGGTCCGTCTCCAGCGGCGCCGCCAGCCGGTACGGCCGGGCGAGCGGGCCGAGCTCCGGCGCGATCGCGGCGATCGCCTTCCGCAGCCGGACGATCTCCGCGCGAAGGGTGACGGTGGAGGCCGGGTCGCCGTAGACCAGTTCGGCCAGGCGCTCGGCGGACAGCCCCTCGCGATGCCAGGCCAGCAGGGTGAGCAGCTCGCTGTGCCGCGCGCTCAGGGTCCCGGCGCGGCCGTCGGCGCCGGCGAGCTCCCCGGTGTCGCGACCGAGCACACGCAGCGCGGCGATCGCCGGCCGCGGCCGCGCGCGGCGCGGGCCTCCTGGCGCCCGCGCGTCCCGTAGCCGCGCGATCAGCAGCTCCCGCTCCACCGCGGCCGCCGTCGCCTCCAGCAGCGGCAGCACGTGCGGCTCCGCCACCTGGTCGCCGCCCGTCACGTCGATCACGCCGATGATGTCGCCGGACTCCGGGTCGCGCACCGGCACAGCGGTGCAGCTCCACGGCTTCACCTCCTGGGCGAAATGCTCGGCCCCGCGGATCTGCACGCCGCCGCCGATCGCGAGCGCCGTGCCCGGCGCGGAGGTGCCGACGTCGCCCTCCGCCCACGCGGCCCCCGGGACGAACAGCATCGACTCCGCGCGCCTGCGCAGCACCGGGTCGCCCTCCACCCAGAGCAGCCTCCCGCGCGCGTCGCCGACGGCCACGACCACGCGGCTGTCCGGCTCGGCGTCGCGCACCAGGAGCTGCCGGATCACCGGGAGGGCCGCGGCGATGGGATGCGACCGCCTGGCGTCCTCCAGCCCCGGGCCGTCGAGGACGACCGGCGCGGCGACGGCGGGGTCGAGGTGCGCTTGCTCGGCACGACGCCAGGAGGCGTCCACCACGGGGCGCAGCCCGGGATGGCGGGTGCCTTCCAGACCGTCGACGGCGTCGTCCATGCGCAGCATCGTACGCGGTGCGGGCGGCTGAGTACCGTGGACCCCGTGCGCACGATCGTGAAGGAACGCCCCGACGCGCCGCCTGCGTTCTTCGAGGCGGAGGCCGCCGGCCTCCGCTGGCTCGCCGAGGCCGAGAGCGACGGCGGCGCCCGCGTCGTGCGGGTGGTCGGCGCGTCGCCCGGGCGCATCGAGCTGGAGGAGGTGGCCGAGACCCGCCCCGACCGCTCCGCCGCGCGCGCGTTCGGCGCCGCCCTCGCCGTGACGCACTCCGCCGGCGCCGCCGCCTTCGGCGCCCCGCCGGACGGCTGGGACGGCCCCCTCTTCATCGGCCGCCGCCCGCTCCCGGTGGCGCACGAGACGAGCTGGGGCCGCTTCTACGCCCGCGACCGCGTGCGGCCCTACCTCGATCCGGCAGAGGCGGCCGGCAACCTGACCGCGCAGCAGCGGGAGGTCGTGGAGGCCGCCCTCGCCCGCGTGGAGGCCGGCGACTTCGACGACGGCGAGCCTCCCGCGCGCCTGCACGGCGACCTCTGGACCGGCAACGTGCTCTGGTCGCCGGGCGGCGCCGTCCTCATCGACCCCGCGGCGCACGGCGGCCACCGGGAGACCGACCTGGCCATGCTCGCGCTGTTCGGCGCGCCGCACCTGGAGGACATCCTCGCCGGGTACGACGCCGCCCGGCCGCTGCGCGCGGGGTGGCGGGAGCGCGTCCCGCTGCACCAGCTCCACCCGCTCGCCGTGCACGCCGCCGGGCACGGGCCGTCGTACGGCGCCGAGCTGGCCGACGCCGCGCGGGCGACGCTCGCGCTCCGATCCCGCCGAATCCGGCCTCCGCAGCACCACGACTGATAGGATTCTGCTGGTCGGCCGAATGCCGATCACTGGAGCAGGCTGGCAGGAGCTGGTCCTCGGTGGTGGTATCCGGATGCGTCGCCACGACGTAACCGTGTATTTCTACTGATGGCCAGACGGGCTCAGCCCACGCATCCGCATGGGATGCCGCGTACACGAAAAGACGTGTCGAACTGCCTGCTCGCTCCATTGTGGAGTCGCGCCCAGACGGGGCTGCGACGTTAAACAAAGGAGAAAGACCTCTTGGAAGGTCCCGAAATCAAGTTCGCCGAAGCAGTCCTCGACAATGGACGCTTCGGCACCCGCACCGTCCGGTTCGAGACCGGACGCCTCGCCCAGCAGGCGCAGGGCGCCGTCGCCGCCTACCTCGACGAGGAGACCATGCTGCTGAGCGCGACGAGCGCAAGCAAGCACCCGAAGGACAACTTCGACTTCTTCCCGCTGACCGTCGACGTCGAGGAGCGCTCGTACGCCGCCGGCAAGATCCCCGGCTCGTTCTTCCGCCGTGAGGGCCGCCCCTCGACCGAGGCGATCCTCGTCTGCCGCCTGATCGACCGCCCGCTGCGCCCGTCGTTCGTCGACGGCCTCCGCAACGAGGTCCAGATCGTCATCACCGTCCTGAGCATCGCCCCGGACGAGTTCTACGACGCCCTGGCCATCAACGCGGCCAGCGCCTCGACCCAGATCTCCGGTCTGCCGTTCTCCGGCCCGATCGCCGGTGTGCGCCTCGCGCTCATCCCCGGCAACGGCCAGCACGAGGACCAGTGGATCGCCTTCCCGAAGGCCTCGCAGCTGGAGGAGGCCGTCTTCGACCTCGTCGTCGCCGGCCGCGTCCTCACCAACGAGGACGGCACCGAGGGCGACGTCGCGATCATGATGGTCGAGGCGGAGGCCACCGAGGGCAGCTGGAACCTCATCCAGGGCGGCGCCGTCAAGCCGAGCGAGGAGGTCGTCGCCCAGGGTCTGGAGGCAGCCAAGCCGTTCATCCGCGAGCTGGTCGCCGCGCAGACGGTGCTCGCCTCGCAGTCCGCGAAGGCGATCGCCGACTACCCGGTGTTCCTGCCCTACTCGCAGGAGACCTACGACAACGTCGCGGGCCTCGCCTACGACGAGCTGGTGAACGTGTACCAGATCGCCGACAAGGTCGAGCGCCAGAACGCCGACGACGCCCTCAAGGAGCGCGTCAAGGTCGCCCTCACCGAGAAGGTGGAGGCCGGCGTGCTCGACGCGGAGGTGCTCACGCAGCTCTCCGCGGCGTACAAGTCGGTGTCCAAGGTGGTCATGCGCGGCCGTGTGCTGCGCGAGGGCGTCCGCATCGACGGCCGTGGCCTGACCGACATCCGTCCGCTCGACGCCGAGGTGCAGGTCATCCCGCGCGTCCACGGCTCGGCGATCTTCCAGCGCGGCGAGACCCAGATCCTGGGCGTCACCACGCTGAACATGCTCAAGATGGAGCAGCAGATCGACTCGCTGTCGCCTGTCACCAAGAAGCGGTACCTGCACCACTACAACTTCCCGCCCTACTCGACCGGTGAGACCGGCCGCGTCGGGTCGCCGAAGCGTCGCGAGATCGGGCACGGCTTCCTGGCCGAGCGCGCGCTCGTGCCGGTGCTGCCGACCCGCGAGGAGTTCCCGTACGCGATCCGTCAGGTCTCCGAGGCGCTGAGCTCCAACGGCTCGACCTCGATGGGCTCGGTCTGCGCGTCCACCCTGTCTCTGCTGAACGCCGGTGTGCCGCTGCGCGCCCCGGTCGCCGGGATCGCGATGGGCCTGATCTCCGACGTCGTCGACGGTGAGACCCGCTACGCGGCGCTCACCGACATCCTGGGCGCGGAGGACGCGCTCGGCGACATGGACTTCAAGGTCGCCGGAACCAGCGAGTTCGTCACCGCGATCCAGCTCGACACCAAGCTCGACGGCATCCCGTCGTCGGTGCTGGCGGGCGCCCTCAAGCAGGCCAAGGATGCTCGCACGACCATCCTCAGCGTGCTGAACGCCGCGATCGACGCCCCGGACGAGATGGCCCCGACCGCGCCGCGCGTGATCTCGGTCCAGATCCCGGTCGACAAGATCGGCGAGCTGATCGGCCCGAAGGGCAAGACGATCAACGCGATCCAGGACGAGACCGGCGCCGAGATCTCCATCGAGGAGGACGGCACCGTCTACATCGGCGCCACCGACGGCCCGTCGGCCGAGGCGGCCCGCGCCCAGGTCAACGCGATCGCGAACCCGACGAACCCGGAGGTCGGCGAGCAGTTCCTCGGAACCGTCGTCAAGATCGCCGCGTTCGGCGCGTTCATCTCGCTGCTCCCGGGCAAGGACGGCCTGCTGCACATCTCCGAGGTGCGCAAGCTCGCCGGCGGCAAGCGCGTCGAGAACGTCGAGGACGTCCTCGGCGTCGGCCAGAAGATCCTGGTGGAGATCACCAAGATCGACGACCGCGGCAAGCTGTCGCTCGCCCCGGTGCTCGCAGAGGACGCGGACACCCAGGGCCGCGACGCCGCCTCCGAGGGCCCTGCGGCCCCCGCCGAGGGCGCCGTGGCGCCCGTCGAGTGCGGAGCGCCCCCCCTGCCCGACGGCCGCGCCGACTCCGTCGGCGCGGCCTTCGCCGTCCCAGCCCCGCAGCAAACCGTCGAGTACGCGAATAATCCGCTGAAAACCGCCGAGTACGCAGACTATTCGCGTACTCGGCGGTTGCTTAGGGGCCGCGGGTGAGCAGGGGGCGGAGGCGGTAGGGGATGAGCTCGCCCATGTCGAGGGAGGTCTCGGCGCGCTCGACGCCCTCGGTGGACTGGATGGCGCCGGTGATCCGGAAGAGGTCCTCGGCGTCCGTGCACACGACGCGCAGCAGCAGGTCGGACGGCCCGGACAGGCCGTGCGCCTGCACGATCTCCGGGATGCCGGCCAGGTGCTCCACGATCGCGGCCAGCTTCTGCTGCTGCACGTGCACGGTCACGAACGCCGCCAACGGGTAGCCGGCGGCGGTCGGCGAGATGCGCCGCTCGAACGACAGGAAGGCGCCGTTCCGCTCCAGCTCGGCCACCCGCGCCTGCACCGTGTTGCGGCTCAGGCCGAGCCGGTCGGCGAGGGAGACGTTGGTCGATCGCGGGTCGTCGGCGAGGGCGACGAGGATGCGTCTGTCGGTGCTGTCGAACGTGCGCATAGTGTGAAAGCTAGCATCTCGACGCGACCCGCGACAGTGCACTCTGCACGGTCGACACGCCGTCAGTTGTGCGCGCTGATCGTGGAGCGTAGCCTTTCGAGTAATTCCGGCAAGGAGGCCGGAAGCCGGTCATGCCTGCCACAAGCGGGCGGCCGGACGCGAGAGTGAAGGTTGCGTGAACCGTGACGATCGACAATCAACCCGACACCCGACTGGACGACGTCCACCTTCCGGCCGGCGCCGACACGGTCCGGCTGCTGACTCCTGAGGGCGAGCGCCTCAGCGACGTCCGCTTCGACGCCTGGGTCTCCGACATCGGCGCCGAGCAGCTCCTCGACCTCTACGAGGACATGGTCGTCATCCGCCGCATCGACTCCGAGGCGACCGCCCTGCAGCGTCAGGGCGAGCTGGGCCTCTGGCCTCCGCTGCTCGGCCAGGAGGCCTCCCAGATCGGCTCCGGCCGCTCCCTTCGCCGCGACGACTTCGTCTTCTCCAGCTACCGCGAGCACGGCGTGGCCTACTGCCGCGGCGCCGGGCTCGTCGACCTGCTGCGCGTGTGGCGCGGCACCACCCAGTCCGGCTGGAACCCCTACGACATCAACATGGCGACCCCGCAGGTCATCATCGGCGCCCAGACGCTGCACGCCACCGGCTACGCCATCGGCATCCAGGCCGACGGCACCGACGCGGCGGCGGTCGCCTACTTCGGCGACGGCGCGACCTCCGAGGGCGACGTCAACGAGGCGCTGATCTTCGCCGCGACCTACGCCGCGCCGGTCATCTTCTTCTGCCAGAACAACCAGTACGCGATCTCCGAGCCGGTCGGCCTCCAGGCGCAGCGCCCGATCGCCGAGCGCGCCCCGGGCTTCGGCGTGCCGAGCGTCCGCGTCGACGGCAACGACGTCCTCGCGGTCATGGCCGTGACCCGTTCGGCCCTCGACCGCGCCCGCAGCGGAGGCGGACCGACCTTCATCGAGGCCGTCACCTACCGGATGGGCCCGCACACCACCGCCGACGACCCGAGCCGCTACCGCGACCCCGCGGAGGTGGACGAGTGGCGCTCCAAAGACCCGATCGCGCGCGTGGAGGCGTACCTCGCGTCCGAGGGCCTGCTGACCCCGGAGCGGCTGACCGCCATCCAGGAGCACGCCGACCGCGTCGCCGCCGAGATGCGCCAGGGCGTCGTCGCGCTGCAGGACCCGGACCCGATGACCGTGTTCGACAACGTGTACGCCGAGCCGCACACCGGCCTCGCCCGGGAGCGCGACCACTACTCGCGCTACCTGCGCACGTTCGTGGGCGGTGACCGATGACCGCACTGACCATGGCGAAGGCCATCAACGCCGGCCTGCGCCGCTCCCTCGCCGAGGACGACCGCGTCGTGCTCATGGGTGAGGACATCGGCACCCTCGGCGGCGTGTTCCGCGTGACGGACGGCCTCCAGACCGAGTTCGGCCCGCGCCGTGTCATGGACTCGCCGCTCGCCGAGTCCGGCATCCTGGGCACCGCCGTCGGCATGGCCTACCGCGGGCTGCGTCCCGTGGTGGAGATCCAGTTCGACGGCTTCATCTACCCGGCGTTCGACCAGATCGTCAGCCAGGTGGCGCGCATGCACTACCGCACTGCGGGCGCCGTCCGGATGCCGATCACGATCCGCGTCCCTTTCGCCGGCGGCATCGGCGCCGCGGAGCACCACTCCGACTCGCCGGAGGCCTACTTCGCGCACGCCGCGGGCCTGCGGGTCGTCAGCCCGTCGACCCCGCAGGACGCGTACACGCTCATCCGCCAGGCGATCGCCTCCGACGACCCCGTGCTGTTCTTCGAGCCCAAGCGCCGCTACCACGCCAAGGGCGAGGTGGACGAGGAGGCCGCGCTGGAGGACGCCCGTCCGATGGGCACCGCGCGCGTGCTCACCCAGGGCGGCGACGTCACGCTGGTGACCTACGGCGGCCTGGTGCAGATGGCGGCGGATGCGGCCCTCGCGGCCGAGGACGAGGGCGTCTCGGTGGAGGTCATCGACCTCCGCTCGCTGTCGCCGCTCGACCTCGACACCGTCGCGGCGTCGGTCCGCAAGACCGGGCGGCTGGTCGTCACGCACGAGGCTGCGCTGTCCGGCGGCCTCGGCGCGGAGATCTCCGCCTCCATCACGGAGCGCTGCTTCTACCACCTGGAGCACGCGCCGGTGCGCGTCACCGGCCACGACATCCCGTACCCGCCCGCCAAGCTGGAGGCGGCGCACCTGCCCGACCTCGACCGCATCCTGGACGGCATCGACCGGGTCATGGACCGCCCGAACTCGCTGAGCGGAGTGGAGGACTGATGGCGGTCAAGGAGTTCGCGCTCCCGGACCTCGGCGAGGGACTCACCGAGTCGGAGCTGGTGAGCTGGCACGTCGCGGTGGGCGACACCGTGCACCTCAACCAGATCATCGCCGAGGTGGAGACCGCCAAGGCGCTGGTCGAGCTGCCCGCCCCGTACGCGGGGACGGTGTCCCGGCTGTACGTCGAGCCCGGGGTGACGGTGGCGGTGGGGGAGCCGCTGCTGGCGTTCGAGGTGGAGGGTACGGCGGGCGCTGAGCCCGCGGCGCCTGCTGCACCCGCGTCCGAGTCCGCCGAGGAGACGGCGTCGAGCGACGCCCCGGTGAGGGAGCCGGTGCTCGTCGGCTACGGCGCTCGTCCGGATGCCAAGGGGAGGCCCGCCCGGCGTGCACGTCCGGGGCTGGCGTCGCAGCCTGTGGCGACGGCGGCCCCGGTGGCGGCGCCCGTCGCCACAGCGCCGGCCGCAGCGGCGCCGGCACAGGCCGCCGCTCCCGCGTTCGACACCGCGGTGCGCGAGCGCCCGCGCGCGACCCCGCCGGTCCGCAAGCTGGCCCGCGAGCGCGGCATCGACCTCGCCGCCGTCACCGGCACCGGCGACCGCGGTCTGGTGACGCGCGCGGACCTCGACGCCTACGCGACGCAGCCCGCGTCTGCGCCGCAGGCGACCGCCGAGGCCGCACCCGGCGAGCTCCGCATCCCGATCAAGGGCGTCCGCAAGGCGACCGCCGAGGCGATGGTGCGCAGCGCGTTCGGCGCTCCGCAGGCGACGGTGTTCCTCACGGTCGACGTCACGCCGACCAGCGAGCTGATCGAGCGCCTGCGCGCCCGGCCGGACCTCTCCGACGCCCGTCCCGGCCTCCTCGCCGTCGTCGCGAAGGCGCTGTGCCTCGCGGCGCGGCGCACGCCGGAGGTCAACTCCAAGTGGGACGAGGCCGCCCAGGAGATCGTCCAGACCCGCGCGATCAACCTCGGCATCGCCGCGGCGACCCCGCGCGGACTGCTGGTGCCGGTCATCCGCGACGCCGACGGCCACTCGCTGGCCGAGCTGTCCGGCGCGATCCGTGAGCTCGCGGTGACCGCCCGCTCGGGCAAGACGCCGCCGTCCGCGCTCACCGGCGGCACGATCACGATCACCAACGTGGGCGTGTTCGGCGTCGACGCGGGGACGCCGATCCTGACGCCGGGGGAGGCGGCGATCCTGGCCGTCGGAGCCGTGCGGCGTCAGCCGTGGGAGCACCGCGGCGAGATCGCCCTGCGCGACGTGCTGACGCTCGCGCTGACGTTCGACCACCGGATCGTGGACGGCGAGCAGGGCTCCCGCTTCCTCGCCGACATCGGTCGCATCCTGGCCGACCCCGCCTCCGTCCTCACCCTCGTCTAGGCAGCCATCTCTTCCGGACTTGTGTACGCGCACACACGGCGTGTCGCGTACATAAGTCCGGAATTGATGGAGGCGGGGTCAGGCGTGGAGGGTGGGGTTCAGTTCGACGCCGGTGCCGGAGCGGCGGAGGACCTCCACGGCGCCGGTGAGGGAGTTGCGGCGGAAGAGCAGGCCGGGGACGCCGGAGAGCTCGACGGCCTTGACGGTCTGCGGGCGGCCGTCCGCGGTGACGGGGCCGTCGACCACGACGACCTTCGTGCCTGCGGTGACGTAAAGCCCGGCCTCCACCACGGTGTCGTCGCCGATCGAGATGCCGATGCCGGAGTTCGCGCCGAGCAGCGCGCGCTCGCCGATCGCGACGCGCTGGGTGCCGCCGCCGGACAGGGTGCCCATGATGGAGGCGCCGCCGCCGATGTCGGAGCCGTCGCCGACCACGACGCCCTGCGAGATGCGGCCCTCCACCATCGAGGAGCCGAGCGTGCCCGCGTTGAAGTTGACGAAGCCCTCGTGCATGACGGTGGTCCCGGGCGCGAGGTGGGCGCCGAGCCGCACACGGGAGGCGTCCGCGATGCGCACCCGGTCGGGCGTCACGTAGTCGAGCAGGCGCGGGAACTTGTCGATGCCGGTCACGTGGATGCCCGCGCGCTGCAGCGCCGGCCGCAAGCGGTCGAGGTCGGTCGGGAGGACCGGCCCGGCGTTGGTCCAGGCGACGATCGGCAGGTGCGCGAAGATGCCGTCGAGGTTCACCGTGTTGGGGCGAGCGAGCAGGTGGGACAGCAGGTGCAGCCGCAGGTAGGCGTCCGGCGTGGAGGCCGGGGCGGCGTCGACGTCGATCTCCACCGTCACGATGTCGATGCGGACGTTGCGGCGCGCGTCCTCGCCGGCGAGCTCCTCGAACTCGGCGGGGGCGATCCAGCGCTCGCGTCCAGCCGGGAGGCGGCCCAGGCGCGGCTCGGGGAACCAGGTGTCGAGCACCGTGCCGTCGCCGGCGATCGTGGCCAGCCCGTACCCCCAGGCGGAACGGGCGGCGGACTCGTCAGGAAAGTCGGAAGGCATGCCCCTAGATTAGTAGCGTGCCTCTCGACCTCAGCGCCACGTCCATCGACCTCACCCGGCAGATCTGCGACATCGAGTCGGTCTCCGGGAACGAGCGAACGCTTGCCGACGCGATCGTGGAGGCGCTCGAACCGCTGCCGCACCTGGAGATCATCCGCGACGGAGACACCGTCGTCGCGCGCACGAACCTGGGCCGCGAGCGCCGCGCGCTGATCGCCGGCCACATCGACACCGTGCCGCTCAACGACAACCTCCCCACCCGGTTCGAGGTGGACGGCGGCGTGCGCTACCTCTGGGGCCGCGGCACGGTCGACATGAAGGCCGGCGTCGCGGTGCAGCTCAAGCTCGCCGCCGAGCTCACCGACCCCGCGATCGACGTGACCTGGATGTGGTACGACCACGAGGAGGTCAACGCCGAGCTGAACGGCCTCGGCCGCCTCGCACGCAACCGTCCCGACCTGTTCGTCGGGGACTTCGCCATCCTGGGCGAGCCGAGCAACGGCGTCGTGGAGGGCGGCTGCAACGGCAACCTCCGCGTCGAGGTCAGGGCGTACGGCCTGCGCGCGCACTCGGCCCGCGGCTGGGTCGGCGAGAACGCCATCCACAAGATCGCGCCGGTCCTCGACCTGCTGGCGGGCTACTCCGCCCGCGAGGTGGAGGTCGACGGCCTGGTGTACCGCGAGGGCCTGAACGCGGTGGGCGTCTCGGGCGGCGTCGCGGGCAACATCATCCCCGATGAGGCGATGGTGCACGTCAACTACCGGTTCGCCCCCTCCCGCAGCTCGGAGGAGGCCATCGCGTACATGCACGAGCTGTTCGACGGCTACGAGATCGCGGTGGTGGACCGCGCCGACGGCGCCCGCCCGGGACTCGACGCCCCGCTCGCGCAGGAGTTCGTCGCCGCGGTCGGCGGCGTCGCCAAGCCCAAGTACGGCTGGACCGACGTCGCCCGGTTCAGCGCGCTCGGTATCCCCGCGGTCAACTACGGCCCCGGCGACCCGCTGAAGGCGCACGCCGACGACGAGCGCGTCGACGTCGAGCAGATCGTCGCGGTGGAGGCTGGTCTCCGTGCCTGGCTCAGCGGTCCCGGCGCCCGCTGAGGCCCAGGAGGCGGCGCCGACGCCGGGCGGACCCTGGTGGTCGCGCTGGTGGGTGCGCGTCCTCGGCGTCTTCCTCGCCAGCCGGGTCGTCACCACCGTCATCCTGCTGATCTTCGCGGCAAACCAGGGTAAGAACCCGTGGACCGGCGCGCACCCCGACTACTTCTCCTTCGCGACGATCTGGGACGGCTTCTGGTACAACATCGTCGCGGTCAGCGGCTACCCGGCGTCGCTGCCGTCGAACGGCCTCCATGTGACCGAGAACGCCTGGGCGTTCCTCCCCGGCTACCCCGGGGTCGTGGACGCGGTGATGTTCCTCACCCGGCTGCCGTGGGCGCCCGCCGCGGTGCTGGTGTCCGTGCTGTGCGCGGCCGGGGCCGCGCTGGTGTTCTACCGCCTGATGCTGCGCGTGGGCCTGGGCGCGTCCACGAGCATGTTCGCGGTGGTGCTGTTCTGCTTCTCGCCGGTCTCCCCGCTGTTCCAGCTCGCCTACGCCGAGTCGCTCTACCTGCTGCTGCTCGCCGCCGCGCTGCTGCTCCTGGTCGAGCGGAGGTACGGCTGGCTGTTCCCCGTGGTGCTCGCGATGGCGTTCACGCGGCCGAGCGGGCTGGCCTTCGCGCTGGCGGTCGGCCTCCACGTCGTGCACCGTTGGCTGCACCGGCGCGAGGACCCATTCCCCGTGCGGCAGCGCGTGCTGAGCGTGTCGCTCGCCGTCTTCAGCGCCATCGGCGGGATCGCCTGGCCGGCCATCGCCGCGGTCGCCACCGGATCGTGGACCGCCTACACCGACACCGAGCTCGCCTGGCGCGCGCCCTACATCGGCTACACCCACCTCGTGCCGTTCACGCCGTGGTTCCAGGGCGCGAACTGGTGGGCGAGCGTGATGCTGGGCGTGCCCGGCTGGATCGGCGTGATCGCGCTCCTGCTGCTCGTCGCCGTCTACGCGGTGCTGCTGTTCTCGCCCGCGGTGCGCCGGCTCGGCGTCGACCTCCGGTTCTGGATCGCGGCCTACTCGCTCTACCTGTTCGCGGTGTTCTTCCCGCAGTCGAGCACGTTCCGCCTCCTGATGCCGCTGTTCCCCCTGCTCGGCGTCGTCGCGATGCCGAGGAGCCGGGTGTACCGGGCCGGGATGGTCGTGCTGTTCGTGGCGCTGCAGGTCGGCTGGATCGCGATCTGCTGGGGTGTGGACGGGGCCGACTGGTCGCCGCCGTGATCCGGCGCCCGTGGCGGCGTGTCGCCCGCGGCCCATTGCGCGTGGGGTAGACCGGCGATTTCCCCCGTCAGCCGTGGATGACGGATAATAGGACACGACATCCACGAAAGGGGAGCTGCATGGCGGCCATGAAGCCGAGGACCGGGGACGGGCCAATGGAGGCTGTGAAGGAGGGACGGCTCATCATCGTGCGGGTACCGCTCGAAGGTGGGGGACGTCTGGTCGTCTCCGTCAACGATGCGGAGGCCAAGGAGCTTCACGACGCTCTCGCGAGCGTCGTGAGCGCGTCCTGACGACGTACCCGACTGAACGAGATACCCGAGAAGGGGCCCCGAGCGATCGGGGCCCCTTCCTCGTTTACCGGGCAGTGCTTACGGGGTCAGCTTGGTGATCTGCAGCAGCCCGTCGCCCGCCGGCGACAGCGCGCTGATCACGGCGCCGGAGGCCGCCGTCTCGGTGATGAGCGTGCGGAACCCGGTCGACAGCGGGTCGCGCGCTGCGGGGTCGGCGACCCGGCCGCGCCAGAGCGCGCGGGCGACCAGCACGGTCCCGCCCGGACGCACCAGCCGGAGGCCGTGCTCGACGTACTCGATCACCGACTGCGGGTCGGCGTCGACGAAGACGATGTCGTAGGAGTTCTCGTTCATCCGGGGGAGGACGTCGAGCGCGTGCCCGGTGATGAGCCGGACGCGGTTGGCCGCGACGCCCGCCTCGGTGAAGAACGTGCGCGCGTGCTGCTGGTGGTCGACCTCGACGTCGATGCTGGTGAGCTGGGCCTCCGAGCCGCCGTGCAGCAGCCAGAGCCCCGACACGCCGACGCCGGTGCCGATCTCGACGATGTTCTCCGCCTTCGTCGCGGCGACCACGACGGCCGCCTGCGCGCCCGTGCTCGGTGCGATCGGGTCGACGCCGAGCTCCAGGGACTGCTGCCGGGCGCGGGCGATCACCTCGCTCTCGACGATGACGTCGTCGGCGAATCTCCAGTTGGAGTCTTTGTCAGACACGTGTCTCCCGTCGGTGGCCTCGGTCCAGAATAGGCCCAGCCGATCCAGCATTCGTGCAGCCGCGCGCGATACTCTGTATGTGTGTTCGGCCTGACCTTCGAGAAGCTACTCATCGTGGCTGTGATCGCCGCGTTCCTCATCGGGCCGGAACGGCTTCCGCTCTACGCGGGCAAGCTCCGGCAGTTCGTGCGCACGGTACGCGACTTCGCCGACGGCGCCAAGGACCGCATGAAAGAGGAGATGGGGCCGGAGTTCGACGACGTCGACTGGAAGAAGCTCGACCCGCGTCAGTACGACCCGCGCCGCATCATCCGCGAGGCGCTGCTGGACGACACTCCCGCGCCCTCGGCGATCAAGCCGGTGACGCCGTCGGCGTACAGTCAGCGCGCGAGCCTCGCGCCCGGGACGGTGCCGCCGTTCGACCCCGAGTCGACCTGAGCGCTCGTACAGGATTGCGCGCGCGTCGCTGACGCGCCGCGCCCCGATACAGCCCTGCATCCCCTACGATGCGGGAATGATCGCAACGCAGCAGTCGCTGACCCGGGCGATTGTCGCCCGTTACGCCGTCGGCTCGCTCGGCACCGGAGGCTTCGCGACGCTCCCCGGGCTGGTCCTCGTCTACTACCTGACCGACAGCCTGGGCGTGGCCGCCCTCGCCGCCGGGCTCGTCGTCACGGTCGCCAAGGTGTGGGACGTGATCATCGACCCGGTGATCGGCGCGCGCAGCGACCGGATGCTGGCCGCGCGCGGGTCGCGGCGGCCGATGATGCTGCTGGGCGCGGTGGCGCTGCCGGTGTTCTTCCTGCTCACCTTCGCGGTCCCGTCGGGAACCGGCGCCGTCCCCGCGGCCGTGTGGGTGTTCGTGGCGTTCCTGCTGACCGCGACCGCGTTCAGCCTGTTCCAGGTGCCGTACATCGCCCTCCCGGCCGAGCTGGCCTCCGGCTACGACGAGCGCACCCGGCTGCTGACCTGGCGCGTGGTGGTGCTGACCTTCGCGATCCTCCTGTTCGGCGCCGGGGGTCCGGCGCTGCGGTCACTCGGCGGCGGGAACGACTTCGCCGGCTACTTCCTGATGGCGCTCGTCGCGGGCGTCGTCATCGGCGGCGGCATGCTGGTGTCGGCGTTCGTCGCGCCGCGACAGCTGCCCGCGGCGGTCCTGCCGCCGCGGGAGGGCGTGCTGACGACGCTGCGCACGAACTACGCGGCCGGGATCGGCGCCCTGCGCGACAGTCAGCCGTTCCGGGCGCTGCTGCTGACGTTCCTGCTGCAGGGTCTGGCGACCGGGATGATGCTCGCCGGCGCGAACTACGTCGCGACCTGGGTGCTGCACTCGGAGGACGCCGTGACCTTCCTCTTCATCGCGCTGATCGGCCCTGCGCTGGTCGTGACGCCGCTGTGGGGCGTGGTGGCGCGGCGGATCGGCAAGGAGCGCGGATTCCGGGCGGCGAGCGTGCTGTTCGGGGCGGCGGCGTTGTCGATGGTGCTGCTGGTCTGGTTCCCCGGAGCGTGGGTGTACCTGCCCGTCGCGGTCGCGGGCGCCGCCTACGCGGGCATGCAGTCCCTCCCGATGGCGATGCTGCCGGATGTCATCTCGCACGACGCGCGGCGCAACGGTCCCGGTCGTGCCGGCACGTTCGGCGGGATGTGGACCGCGGGGGAGACGACGGGCATGGCGCTCGGCGCGACCGTCCTCACCATCGTGCTCGCGCTGACCGGGTACATCGCCCGCTCGGCCTCGGACGCCGCCGCTGGGGGCGCGACGCAGCCCGCGGAGGCCGTGGTCGGGATCGTGCTGAGCTTCAGCCTCATCCCCGCGGCGATCATCGCGGCGAGCCTCGCGCCGCTGGCGCGCTACCGGCTGCGGAAGGGAGACGTCGATGGTCTCCTTTGACCGGAACGCCATCCTGAGCCGGCTCGCCGCCCTGCGTGCCGCGGACGCGCCGACGCACGGCGGCCACGTGCTGAGCTACGTGTACGACTCGGGGATCGCCGAGCTCGACGAGCTGGCCGCCGCCGCGGTGCGGATGGTGCAGCCCGTGAACGGGCTCGACCCGACCACCTTCACCTCGGTGGCGGTCATGGAGCGCGAGGTCCTCGGATTCGCACGCGAGCTGCTGCACGGCGGTGACGACGTGGTCGGGTCGGTGACCTCCGGCGGCACCGAGTCCTGCCTGCTGGCCGTGAAGACCGCGCGGGAGGCGTGGCGGGCGCGCGGCGGCTCCGGCGTGCCGCGCATCGTCGCGCCGGTGACCGTGCACGCGGCCTTCCACAAGGCGGCGGAGTATTTCGGGCTGGAGCTCGACCTGGTGCCGCTGGACGCGGACACCGGGCGGCTGGACCCGGCGCGGCTGATCGAGCGGCTGGGGCCGGACGTCGCGCTCGCTGTCGTCTCCGCGCCGTCGTACCCCTACGGGTCGCTCGACCCGGTCGAGGAGGTCGCGGCGGCGTGCGACGAGGCCGGTGTGGACCTCCACGTCGACGCCTGCATCGGCGGCTGGATCCTGCCGTTCTGGCGCGAGCCGGACGGGTCGGCGCTGCCCGCGTGGGACTTCCGCGTGGCGGGGGTCACCAGTCTGTCGGCCGACCTCCACAAGTTCGGCTATGCGCCGAAGGGCGCGAGCGTCCTGCTGCAGCGCGGGCGCGACCGGCAGCGGCTGCAGTACTTCGCGACGACGGGATGGCCGGGCTACCCGGTCGTGAACCCGACGCTGCTCGGCTCCAAGTCCGCGGGCGCGCTTGCGGCGTCGTGGGCGATCATCCAGGCGCTCGGAGCCCGCGGGTTCGCATCGCTCGCGGAGGCGTGCCTGCGGGCGACGCGCACGCTCGCCGACATCGTGGGCGACATCGAGGGACTGCGCGTGGTGGGGGAGCCGACGGGGCCGCTGCTGGCGGTCGCGACCGACGACGCCGTCCCGGAGGACCGCAGGGTCGACCCGCACCACTGGGCCGACCGGGCGCGCACGCGCGGCTGGCACCTCCAGCTCCAGCCGGGGCTGACCCAACCGGACGGGACGCGGCTGCCGCCCACGACGCACCTGACGATCACCCCGGTCACCCGGGACCGGGTGGACGAGCTGGAGGCCGCGCTGCGGGCCTCCGCGGACGACGTGCGCGGCGTGCCACCCGTGGACGCCGCCGCCGCGCTGTCGGCGCTCCCGCCGCTCGGCGACCGGCCGCTCGACTCCGACACGGCCGCGGGGCTCCTGCGCGCCGTCGGGATCGCGGGTGAGACCCCCGGCCTCCCGGACGAGCAGGCCCCCCTCCTGGCGCTGATCGAGGCGCTGCCGCGCCCCGTCACCGAGCGCCTCCTGATCGAGCTCCTAGCCCGCCTCGCCGAACCCGCCTGACCAACCGCCGAGTACGCGATTTCTCAGCCGAAAAGCGCCGAGTACGTAGATTATCCGCGTACTCGGCGGGTGCTAGCGGGTGGAGAGGGGGAGCTTGCGGCGGGGGAGGTCGCGGGGGCGCACGGCGAGGCTCGCCGCCACCGCCCGGATCGCCGCCGCAGCCGGGTCCTGCGGGTCGGTGACCACGATCGGCGCTCCGTTGTCGCCTCCCGTGCGCAGCGGAACGCTGAGCGGGACGCTGGCGAGCAGCGGCACCGGCTCGTCCTGGCCCTCCGAGAGCCGCCGCGCGACCTCGGCGCCGCCTCCGGAGCCGAACAGCTCCAGCACGCTGCCGTCCGGCTGCGCGAGCCCGGCCATGTTCTCGATGACGCCCACGATCCGCTGGCCGGTCTGGCGCGCCACGACGCCGCTGCGCTCGGCGACGTCGGCCGCCGCCGGCTGCGGCGTGGTGATCACGAGCACCTCCGCCTGCGGCAGGAGCTGGCCGACCGAGATCGCGACATCGCCGGTGCCGGGCGGGAGGTCGAGGAGCAGCACGTCCAGGTCGCCGAAGAACACATCGCCGAGGAACTGCTGGATCGTCCGGTGCAGCATCGGCCCGCGCCAGGCGACCGCGGCCGACGAGGAGTCCACGAACATCCCGATCGAGATGACCTTCACGCCGTAGGCGACCGGCGGCAGGATCATGTCGTCCACGCGCGTCGGCCGCACCGCGACCCCCTCGGCGTCGGTCAGGCCGAGCAGCCCGGGGATCGAGAAGCCGTGCACGTCCGCGTCCACCAGGCCGACCCGGAGGCCGCGCTCCGCGAGCGCCACGGCGAGGTTGGCGGTGACGGTGGACTTGCCCACCCCGCCCTTGCCGCTGGTCACCGCGTAGACGCGGGTCAGCGAGTCGGGGCCGAACTGCTGCGCGCGCGCCGTGCGGCCGCCGCGCAGCTTCTCGGTGAGCGCCGCGCGCTCGGCGGGCGTCATCACCGAGACGTCGACGGTCACGCCGCTGACGCCGGGCACGGACGCCGTCGCGGCCCGGACATCCCGCTCGATCTTGTCGGCGGCCGGGCAGCCGACGATGGTCAGCTTCACGCTCACCGTCGCATGGCCGTCCGCGTCGACCTCCACACCGCCGATCATGTCCAGCTCGGTCACGGGCTTGCGGATCTCCGGGTCGAGCACGCCGGAGAGGGCGCGCCCGATCAGCTCGGCGACGCCCGGACCGGAGGGACCGGCCTCAGGCACGCGCACGTCCGTTCTCGGCCGGCTCGCCCTTGTCCAGGTCCTCCAGGAGGGCGCGCAGCTCGGCGCGGATGAAGTCCTTCGTCGCCATGTCCCTGACCGCCAGGCGCAGGGCCACGACCTCGCGCGCCAGGTACTCGGTGTCGGCCAGGTTGCGCTCGGCTCGCTGCCGGTCCTGCTCGATCTGCACGCGGTCGCGGTCGTCCTGCCGGTTCTGCGCCAGCAGGATCAGCGGTGCGGCGTACGAGGCCTGCAGCGACAGCACCAGCGTCAGCGCGATGAAGCCGAGCGCCGCCGAGTCGAAGCGCCAGGCGGTCGGC
Organism: Microbacterium sp. X-17; assembly: GCF_039615055.1. Lineage (NCBI taxonomy): Bacteria > Bacillati > Actinomycetota > Actinomycetes > Micrococcales > Microbacteriaceae > Microbacterium > Microbacterium sp. X-17. The sequence continues at coordinate 2,179 of NZ_JBDHNI010000003.1, read as the reverse complement.
AGCAGCGTGTTCCACAGCATCCAGGCCGCGACGAAGACGGTCAGCCCGAGAATGAACCACGGCGTGCCCATCGCACGCGCGATCCACTCGGTGAACCGGCCGAAGGTGTCCCGCTGCTCCAGCGGGTCGCGCCGGGGGATCACCGACGTGCGGAGGCCCTTCGGGGCGTCCAGGCTGGTGTCCTGCCTAACTCGTGCCATTTCCGCCCCTCCTTCCGTTCACGATGCGGATACTGCCGGTCTCCTCGGACGGGGCCTTGACGGGCTCGTCCTCGTCCTGACTTCGCCAGTCGTCGGGGAGCAGGTAGTCGAGGACATCGTCGATGGTCACCACCCCGACGAGCCGGTGCTTCTCGTCCACGACGGGAACGGAGACGAGGTTGTAGCTGGCGAGGATGCGGGACACCTCGGCGGCGGAGGTGTCGGCGGTGACCGGCTCCAGGCTCGGGTCGAGCAGGGTGCCGAGGCGCACGTGCGGCGGGTAGCGCAGCATCCGCTGGAAGTGCACGATGCCGAGGAAGCGCCCGGTCGGCGCCTCGTACGGCGGCAGGGTCACACAGACGGCCGCCCCGAGCGCCGGGGCGAGCTCGTGGCGGCGGATGAGGGCGAGGCCTTCGGCGACCGTGGCGTCGGCCGAGACGATGATCGGCTCGGTCGTCATCAGGCCGCCGGCGGTCTCCGGTGCGTAGCTCAGCAGCATGCGCACGTCGTCGGCCTCCTCGGGCTCCATGAGCTCCAGGAGGTGCTCGCCGCGCTCGTCGGAGAGCTGGGCGATGAGGTCGGCGGCGTCGTCGGGCTGCATCTGGTCGAGCACGTCGGCCGCCCGGTCGTCGTCGAGCTTCGCGAGGATCTGCACCTGCTCGCTCTCGGGCATCTCCTCCAGCACGTCGGCGAGCCGGTCGTCGGGGAGCTCCTCCGCGACTTCGAGCATGCGCTGCTGCGGGAGGTCGAGGAGCGTGTTCGCCAGGTCGGCCGGCTTCAGCTCGGAGTACGCCGCGATGAGCTGCTCCGCGGACTGCGCCTCGCCGCGGGCCTGCTTCTCCCGCACCTCGTTCCAGGCGGCGAACGTGGTCTGGCCCTTGCCGAACGGCGACGCGCCGGACTTGGGCCGCCGGACGAAGAGCTGGCTCACCGCCCACTCGCCGGTCGCGGACTCCTGGATGGCGACGTCCTCGATCGTCGCCTCGCCGGTGCCGTCGGTGAAGACGACCTTGCGGCCGAGGAGCTCGGCGATGACCCGGACCTCCCCGCCGCGCTGCTCGAATCGGCGCACGTTGATGAGCCCGTTGGTGATGATCTGGCCGCTGGAGATGCTGGTCACGCGCCCGATCGACAGGAACACGCGCCGCTTGCCCGGGATCTCCACGATGAGGCCGACCACGCTGGGCGGATCGTCCTTGCGGTACACCACCAGGACGTCGCGGACCTTGCCGACCCGGTCGCCGACCGGGTCGAACACGCTGGTGCCGGCCAAGCGGGCGACGAAGATACGGGTGCTCACGTCTTATAACTTAAGCCCTACCAGCCGAGCGGACGGTGAGGATGGGACAATGGCGGGATGACCACACCCAGCCCGCTCGGCGGACGCAACCGGATGCTCTTCCCGACCATGCCCCGGGGAGAGATCGTGGCGACCTACGAGACGTACGTGGACGCGCAGCAGGCGGTCGACGTGCTGGCCCGCGCGGACTTCCCCGTGGACAAGGTCTCCATCGTCGGCAGCGACCTCAAGAGCGTCGAGCGCGTGACCGGCAAGCTCACCTGGGGGCGCGTCGCGCTCGCCGGGGCGGCCTCCGGAGCGTGGCTCGGCATCTTCTTCGGGCTGCTGCTGCTCATCTTCTCGCCGACGGTCAGCTACGCGTTCGTGATCGCGGCCGTGCTGATCGGCGCCGGGTTCGGGATGCTGTTCGGCATCGTGTCGTACGCGATCAACCGGCGCCGCCGCGACTACACGTCGGTGATGCAGGTGATCGCGACCAGCTACTCGGTGCTGGTGGACGCGGACCTCGTCAACCGCGCGCGCAACCTGCTCGGCGGCGTGGAGGACGTCCAGGCCGCGCCCACCGGCTGGGCGCCGCCCGCACACCCGTCCGACCCGCCGCCCGCGCCTCCGGTGCCGCCCGCGGACGACCAGCCCCCCGCCCCACCCACCGCATAACACGATCGAGGGGCACGTCGTT